>NZ_JAEMHM010000009.1 GCF_016458275.1 Geomesophilobacter sediminis | reverse complement strand
CGACGCCTGATCTCCAAACCATAATCGAGACTGTTGAACAGATTTGTAATCTTGAAGCGGGCGAATTGAACGCAGGAGGGAGGGATTTCCGGTCTGGCGAGGCCAGAAGCCTGGCAGCTTGGGCCGTGCTCGAAATGAGCAATGAAACCCTAACGGACTTAGGAAAAAAGGTTGGTCGTGATGTTTCAACTCTTAGCTCAGCGGTCAACAGGTTGCTGCGACGAGTTAAATTGGATGCCTCTTTGGCCGAAAAGCTGGCGGGGTTGAAACGAGCCCTTTCGGAGATTGAAACGTTGCAAGCCTGACCCCGGCCTTTGTGTTGCCGTTATCCCACAGGATGCTGTGGCGAATCAAATCGGAGGCCTCTTTGGCGGAAAAGCTCGAGGGGTTGAAACGAGCCCTTTCGGAGATTGCAACGTTGCCAGCCTGACGCCGGCCTTTGTGTTCCTGCCTTTGTTCCCCTATCCGTTCCTCAGGTGATGCGTCGAGAGCAGCAAGGCTTTGGCTAAACTTGGGATCAGGCACAGTCCTATTTGACAATAAGGTGATGGCGGGTATTCTTGCCCGGCTTGCTACGATGGTAGGCAGATCAGAGACGATCCAAGGTTTCCCAGATGCGCATTCCAGTCGTTTTCCGGGAGGTGGTCTTATGGGGATCAGTGAGGAGAATATCTTTTTAATGGAACTGCAGCTGCTCACGAGCGAGGCAATGAAGAAGCACTTTCAGTGGGAAAACAAGGACGATGACAAAAGTCTTTTTGCCACGGCTCAACTCGTGTTCTGCTCGCAAGTGATCGAATCCCTCATGGAAAGTGAGGATTGCGAAGAAAGCGATTTCGTTGATGCATCCGATGATTGCCTTCAACTGCAGTACTCGCTTCTTGAGGAAGCGCGTGCAAAAAATGATCGCAAGATGATGATAATATCGCTGGCGCGGATACGTATTATAAAGACAATCATCAGGCGGTTAGGGAACAACGAACGCCGCAATCGGTGGATCAGCGGCGAGTTCGTAATTCCACCTTCCTACTGACTCGCTTCCGGGGGGGTAACCCACGGGACTCCCGAGTAACGCTGTTAAGATTTTAAGATCCATCCCCGGCAAAAACCCTCCCCTTGCCCCCATGCTTCACGGTGAAGAACATCGGAAAGGCGGATGCGGGAAAAC
Organism: Geomesophilobacter sediminis; assembly: GCF_016458275.1. GTDB lineage: Bacteria > Desulfobacterota > Desulfuromonadia > Geobacterales > Geobacteraceae > Geomesophilobacter > Geomesophilobacter sediminis. The sequence goes on along the minus strand of NZ_JAEMHM010000009.1, from coordinate 280,383 downwards.
TGCACGTCCGGTTTGATTTGGGAGGGCAGGGTGAAACCGACTTCCCCTGTACCAGGCCTACACATTTGACAAAACGCTGGTAACCTTGCCTCCGCCGTTATTCCCTTTGGCGGAGGTGAGGGTGTGGCCCGTCCGCTTCGCATCGAGTATCCTGATGCTTTCTATCATGTCACCGGTCGCGGCAATGAGCGTCATGACATTTTCAGAAATGTCGGCGACCGCCGCAAATTCCTTTCCTGCCTACAATCCAGCAATGAAAGGTACCTCGCTGTCATCCACGCTTACTGCCTGATGACAAACCACTACCATCTGCTTCTACAGACACCTCTCGGCAACCTCTCCCAGGTAATGCATCACATCAACCAGGCTTACGCCAATTATTTCAACGTGAAACGGAAACGGGTTGGCCATCTGTTCCAAGGCCGGTTTCAGGCTGTCCTGGTCGAGGCAGACTCCTATGCCACGGAGCTGTCACGTTACATCCATCTCAACCCGGTTCGCGCTGATATGGTTGCTTTGCCGGAAGATTACCCCTGGAGTAGCTTCCACGGGTACCTTGACCCTGCAGACTGTCCTGCGTGGCTGACGACCAGCTTCATTCTGGGCTACTTCTGCGATCGAGCTGCTTACCGAAAGTTTGTCCACGAGATGATGGAGAAGAAAGTAGCGTCCCCGCTTGGCAATGCGGATCATTTCGGGATCTTGGGGCGGGAAAAGTTCGTTCAGGAAATTCTCGAGGAGCATGTCTGGGAGAGGAAAATGGATCGAGACTTACCGACGGTCCGGGGTGGGGATCGAAATCTGTCACCTGAGTTGATTCACTCGGTAGCGGCCGAGGTGTTCTCATCGGAGCCTGGGACGGCGAGGAAGGCAGCAATCTTTATCAGTCATTGCTATTCCGGCTTGTCGCTTAAGGAAATAGGTGCATATTTCGAACTTTCGCTGTCAGGAGTGACTCAGTCTAGCAAACGGTTTAGGATGAGGGTCGAGAGAGAAATGATTTTGCGGGAGAAGGTTGAGCTGGTAGAGAGACGGTTAGCCCTAGCCCTGTAAAATGTGTAGGCCTGGTACTGCAGGACTGCAGGAGTGGGTGTCATGGAGCCCTGAATGATGAACGATTTACTGCAACTCGTCGATTCCCTTCGCTTGAGGTCGGTGGACGACGCCGGCTTGGCCGATCTGAAGGAGATCTGCTTTGTTTCCTGCAAAAGAGCACTTTCCATCAGGCATGTACCCTTTTATACCCCCTGCCTGATCCTTGTTCTGAGCGGGAGAAAGGTCATCTTGGACCCCGGCGGCACGGTCACCTGCGACGCCGGCCAGCTTATTGCCGTTCCGGCTCCGGCAAGCTTCGACCTGCGCAACGAACCGGATCCGCAGCTGCGCCGCTACTTCGCGCTCGTCATCCCGTTTCGCCACGAGCACCTCGCCACCCTGGGCAACGCCCACGCGATCACCGTACCACCCCGTATCGAACAGGTGGGAGTCCTCAGATTCGATGTGGAGAAGACCCTGCTGACAACGGTTATGCACTACCTTGAGACGCCTTCGAGCCCGCGTCTTGTGGAGCATCGCCTGATGGAAATCCTGCTCGTGTTGCTCGAACAGGATCCGCGACTTTTCTCGTTTCTGCTGACGCAGGAGATGTGGAGTCAAAAGGTTCGCGCCATCCTCTCCTCCGATCTCTGCCGCGAGTGGGCGTTGGATGAGGTCTGTCAGCGGCTTGGCACGAGCGAAAGCAGCCTGAGACGCCACCTCGTTCAGGAGCATACCGGCTTCAGGGAACTCCTTCAGGATGTGCGCCTGAGCGCCGCCTTGTCACGATTGCTGGGAACCGGCCAGCCGGTGAACCGGATTGCATCCGATTGCGGATACCAGTCCACGTCACGTTTCACCGCCAATTTCAAGAAGCGGTTCGGCCTGACCCCCACCGACATTCGTGCAGTATGAATGAAACGGGTCAAAATCTGGCCGTTTGCGGACATTCGTCTTTGTTCTGATTTGCTAAGATACTCCCATGGACTGAGCAATATTCGGTCACTCATTGATGAACACGGGAGAAAGAAGATGCCGATGAAAACAGTGATGATTTTGCTTATGACAGTTCTGGTGATGACGGGTGCCGTACATGCGGAGGAGTTTTTGCTGACCAGCCCGCAGGTGAAAGACGGCGGCAGCATGGCCGAAGAGCAGGTGTTTGCCGGTTTCGGGTGCAACGGGGGAAACAAATCCCCGGCGCTGGTGTGGCGCTCGGCGCCTGCGGGAACGAAGAGCTTCGCCGTCACTGTCTATGATCCCGATGCCCCCACCGGCAGCGGCTGGTGGCACTGGGTGATCTTCAACATTCCATCAACTGCTGCGGGCCTGGCGAAAGACGCCGGCAATCCTTCGAGCGGCAAGGCGCCGAACGGAAGCATCCAGAGCCGCACCGATTTCGGCAAGCCCGGCTACGGAGGGGCATGCCCCCCGGTCGGGAACAGCCCCCACCGCTATATCTATACCGTTTTTGCCCTGAAGACGGACATGATCCCGCTGGACAGTGACGCCTCGGCTGCAATGGTCGGTTTCTTTCTAAACGCGGACAAACTGGCTTCCGCATCTTTGACCGCCTACTACGGGAGATAAGGAGAAAGATCATGCCCAGAACATTCAAGATGGACGACATCCCGTTTGAGACCAAGGAGGCCGGGCTATCAGCATTTTCCTGGCAGACCAGCCCGCACCTGGGCAAAATCGCGGGTTCGAAGCATCTCCAGTTCGACATAAGGTCGCTGGAACCGGGAAAATTCTCGTTTCCGTACCATTTCCACCGCGCTGCGGAAGAATTGTTCCAGATCATCTCCGGCGAGGCGACCCTCCGTACCCCGGAGGGGTTCCAAAAGGTCGGTCAAGGAGATCTCGTTTTTTTCGAAGAAGGGGCCACCGGTGCCCACCAGCTCTATAACCATGGGGATACTCCCTGTATCTATCTCGATATCCGAACGACAACCGGCATCGACGTCTGCGAGTACCCGGATTCGGGGAAGATAGCCATTCTCCCTTCCCTTGAGGTGTTCAAAAGCGATGCAAAAGTCGATTACTACCTGGGGGAGGAATGTGTCGCGGAGAAATGGTCGGCGGAGATGTTGAAGAGGAAAAACTGCCGGGCAGACTGATTCAACCAATACTCGAACCTGACAAAAGAGGCTCACGATGCCAAATATACTCTTAATGCTGGCACTCTTCCTGTTCACCCTTACATCCCCCGCATTCGCCGAAGACGCAGGCATGGCCCGACTGTTTAACGAGAAGAACATTCAGGGAACGATTGTCATCTCATCGTTAGACGGCACAACCACTTACAGCCACAATGACACCCGCGCCGCCACCCGGATGCTCCCCGCCTCCACCTTCAAGATCCCCAATACCCTGATTGCGCTTGAAGAAGGTGCCATTGCCGATGAGACACAGGTACTGAAATGGGATGGCAAAGTGAGAAGCATAGCGGTCTGGAACAAGGATCAGACCGTGGAAAGCGCCTTCAAATCCTCATGCGTCTGGGTTTACCAGGAACTGGCCCAGCGCATCGGCACTGCCAGGTATGAAAGCTATCTCACCCGGATCGGCTATGGCAACGCCCGACCGACGCCGGTCCTCACCACCTTCTGGCTGGAGGGAGACCTCCGGATCAGCGCCCTGGAACAGATCGCCTTCCTAAAAAGGCTCTACCGCAGGGAATTCCCCTTCAAACCCGCATCCTATGATGTCCTCAAGCGGATCATGATCGTCGAGCAGACACCGACGTACACCGTGCACGTCAAGACCGGTTGGGCCAATTTCGGCGCGACCACCGCGCCACAGATCGGCTGGTACGTGGGCTATCTGGAGACAAAGGGAAACGTCTGGCTCTTTGCACTGAACATGGATATCTCCAAACCGGCGGATGCCGGGTTGCGGCAGAAGATCGTCATGGAGGCGCTGAAGTCGAAGGGGATACTATAAATCAGCCATTATCAAACCGTTTCGAAGTCCTCGGGGTCTTGAATCTTGACATCAAAGAGGGTTGGAACACGAGGAAGGCCTCGACAAACGGGACTAAAACGGAAGCGGCAAGGGCCTAAGGTGTCTTGCCGCTTTCGCTTTTCCGTCTCACCGCTTGAACCGATGCGGCAATTCTGCTAGGGTGTGCGCTCTTCATTAATGAGAAGGAAGGCCGCATGCACGTCGCACCCATCGATTTAAACTCCATGCTCATCATATTCGCTGCCGGTCTTTGGGCGGGTACGCAAAACACCCTGGCGGGCGGCGGTTCCTTCATCACTTTTCCCGCGCTGCTACTCGTGGGGCTCAACCCGCTGGCGGCGAACATGACCTCGACCATCGCCCTTTTCCCGATGCAGATCACCGCGGCCCTTGCCGGCCGCTCCCTCTTAACCGACGTTGGCCCGGTAAGGTTTCGGCACATCTTCATCGTCAGCATCATCGGAGGCATCGGCGGGGCCTTCCTGCTGCTCAACACGCCGGTGAGCGTCTTCGCCCACCTGGTTCCCTGGCTGGTGCTGTTCGCCACCTCCGTCTTCGCCTGGGGGAGCTTTCGAAAGAAACCGCTGCAGGCCACCGGTCACACTCCTCCCTGGATACTGCTCGGCGCCCAGGCGCTGATCGCGGTCTATGGCGGGTACTTCGGCGGCGGGATCGGCTTTTTGATGCTGGCAGCCCTGACCATGGCCGGAGTTGCCATCCGCGGCGCGGCGGCCAACAAGAATTTCCTGGCCATGGCAATGAATGCCTCGGCGGTCGCCATCTTCGCCTTCTCGAGTCAGATCAACTGGTGGGCCGTCTTGGCCCTGGGGGCGGGAGGGATCGGCGGCGGGGTCATCGGCGGTTACCTGATGCACCGCGTATCGGAGAAGGGGCTGCGGACGTTCGTGGTCATCGTGGGCGGAGTCCTCTCCATCTGGTTGTTCGTGCGTTAAATAGCATAAACGGCCGAACGGAATTTTCCTTATACCGGGTCTACACAGACTGTTGCTCAATCCAAATTCCACAATCCTGGCACGAGTGCAACTCACGAAGTACCGCGGGAGCAACCGTCGTCGAGTGCAGGTTTCTACCGGATTTGCTGACGGACGCCTTTTGGGTAACAGGCCGTGTAGACCTGGTACCGGTGTCACGGGAATCAGTGGCCGACTTGCCACGGAATACGCAAACCCGTAAAATCTCCCTCCCAATCCAACCGATTTCGATCCGAATCCGATCGATCTCAATGCGAATCCGATGGATTTGAGATCGAATCCGATCGATTTTGCTTCAAATCCGTCGGATTTTTTCCAAAATCAATCGAATTTCACCCTTAGATCGCGCTATTTTAATTAAATGACCAGTCAAAACCGGTAAAAAACGACGGATTTGCCTTCAAATTGAACAGATTCGGCTCCGAATCCGACGGATTTCATGCAAAATCAATCAAATTTTTCAAAAATCCGTCGGATTTTGCAAAAATCGGTCGGATTTTTTTGGTAACCTGCTGAAATCACAACAGGCGCATCAGCTCATTAGAAATCCTCCCCCTCCTTGCCGGTGACTCGGTTTCCATCCGGTTTTTTCCAGAACTTGGTCCGTACGGGTCTGCACCTTTCGAAGAGAGAGACCAAAACAGAAGCGGCAAGGCCATCCACGGTGCCTTGCCGCTCTTGTTTTTAGGACATTTCCCTTCAAAGGCTTGCTGGGTGGCGGGCAACCATCTCGTGCCCTGTTCTCGGCAAAATTTCCCCGTCCTCGTATTCACCTCAAAACCCTTCCCAACTCCATACGGCCGTGCCGGCACGCCACCTGGTGTCGGCCGGCTGGGCACGGCTTCGCTCGCAGATAATTTCTGGAGCTCCGTCAGCAACGGCCCGTTTGGCAACGTCACCATCGGTGTCCTGCCACAGAGTACGACGGTCATCCCGGTGAGTTTCGACCAACTTGGTGCCCGCCGCCCCATCGGTTCCAAGGGGGATATCGGCGCCGTCGAGGCGACTCGCTGAGACTCACGCATCGGGAAACGGGGCGGTAACTACGGCTTGTCGCCCTCTTTTTTGACTCGAGGGGACAAGCGTTAGGGTGAGGCAACGCCGGTGGGCCTCCCGTAACCTGGAAGCGTTGATACGGGGCATCGTAAACTACCTCTGTGGTGGAGGTATCATCAATAGCGATAGCTCTGCCTGCTCTTATAAAATATAACAATTGGACTGCCCTAAAGATAAGGACTAATCTGGCTTCCGTTTTTGCCGATTTCACTACCTACGCAGGAGGCCCCATGCAGAACACTTTCCGTCCCTTTGGCAGGTTGGCAGCATCCCTCGCCGCCCTATTTCTGGTAATGACAGTTTTGGTTCCCGTTTGGGCCGCAGATGCGGAATTCCGGACGGTGTCCACCCAGGCGCTCAAGGACATGCTGGATGAGAAGCAGGCATTCACGCTGATCGATGCCAGGACCAAGGAGGAGTACCAGGAAGCGCACATCGGGAAGGCGGTGAATATCAGCGAGAAGGATTTCGATGCCGTGGTCTCGACCCTTCCCGCGGGCAAGGGTGCTCTTCTCGTTTTCTACTGTAACGGGGTCAAATGCGGCAAAAGCAAGAAGGTCGCCGAGAAGGCCAGGAGGGCGGGTTACACCAACATTCTCCTGTACAGCGAGGGGTTCCCGGTTTGGGAAGAGAAGGGAATGCCGATTGTCGCCGGCCCGGATTACGCAAAGAAGATCCAGACGAACATGATGTCCGCGGCCACTTTAAAAGAGGTTCTCTCCCAGAAGAAGGGAGAATACGTGCTGGTGGATGTGCGGGACGAATTCGAATTTGCCGAGGGGCACGTGGAAGGCGCCATCAACATTCCTGCCGAGTCGTTTGCGGTTAAATCGGGGGGGCTCCCCAAAGAGAAGGGAATCATCGTCTACTGCAACAGCGGCGGCAGGAGTTACATGGCGTACCGCAAGCTGATGAAGCTGGCGTATCCTAAGATATACCAGGCGATCTTCGACGAGTGGAAAAAGGCGGGATATCCGGTCGTGAAGTCCCAGTTGTAGAGTAGTTTTCCCATCGCACGTCAGCAGGGGCCAAACCTGGGTGGAATTCAGGGGAGCAAAGCCACCCGTGCGAAAGAAGGACCAAACAGCAGCGGCAAGGCCACCTTCAGTGCCTTGCCGTTGCTGTTTGGGGGGATCGTTTGCTTGATAGGGAAGCTTTCGGCTCTCCTGGCTTCCCCGAGACCTTTGACCTGAGAAAAGCCCGAGAACATCATATGCTCGGGCTTGCCAGGTCCATATTCCGGCTATATCAGGTACGATTCAGATCTCATTGGAAAGGGGGGGTGTTTACGGCTGGCAGGCAACATCGATGAAGACGGTGCCCTCTTTGAAGCTCTCCCTGATCGGAACCTGGACCAGCTGCGGTCCATCTACCAGGGTCCGTACGCCGTCGACGTACACCGCCCCGACGTTACATCCAGGCTGATCGCTGATCTGGATATTGTGAACACCATCTTCTACCGCTTCGACGTGGGCTTCGTGGTGAACATCGATGCTGAGGTTTTCATAGGAATACTTCACGTTGCTGGCAAGCAGCGGGTCGATCCAGGTGATCGTCAGCCCGTCGATCCAGTTTTCACCAGGGCTTTTAATGCCGTTGTTATCCTGGTCACTGAAAAAACGGGTATCGATCTCGCGGATCCTCTTCACGTGAATCTTGAAGTTGTCGGTCTTTGAATCGGAAGGGACGAAGCCGTGAAAATTACCCGAGGCTTTGCCGCAGTTGACGACGCTTAAACCATCTGCAACGCCAAGGTCGGCACAACCGGTGAGAAAATCAGCGACCTTCGTTACCCATACCTTGTACACCCCTCCTTTGTTCGGCGTGTCCAGGAAGGGCATCAACTGCACGGTGACTGCGGAGTTGCTAAGGTCGACTCCGGTAAGGTGCTGGCAGCCGGTAGGTACCACGGAGGTAATAATGCCCCCCGTGACCACAAATTCACGGCAAGCGGCAATGTCCGTGGAGAGAAGCGTTTTGCCCGACGGGTCGGTCACCTGGAAAACGTAGGTGCCATTGTCCAGGCCGGCAGCAGTGACGGGAGCTCCAGGGCCAGGCCCGCCATCGAGATAAACATCGTTTTTGTCCAAGTACTGGTTGAAGTTCACCTCCGTTCCGTCAGAAATCGTGGTGAATATCGCGCCTGTCGGTGCGCTGGCGCGAGCCGCGACGCTGAACATCAGCAGTGCCAGCGTTCCCATAATAGATACGGATATTTTTGCCAATGATTTTTTAAAGTAGTACATGCCGTTCTCCTGATCGATTAGAGCATCGTGTTGTGTATTTAATTGCCATTTTGCTTACATCAATACATTAAAGTATTGCTACTGCTGTGCTAATTCACCTCCTTTTAGATAAGTATGATTTCGTACCAGGCATTTTCAACCGTTAGAATTGATCCAGGACGATTTAGTTGCCGCAATGGGTACCATCCCGTCTTCGACTAGACCAGGGAACTCCTTGGGGCGCGGCTTCACATTCAGAAGACCCCGGATGATCTGAAAGAAAGGCCGTACTGGGACCAACACCCAGTACGGCTTTCTTGTTGTGCTCCCGACGGTTTTCTCACGGTTGCCTTAGGGAATCGGAGTAGTACCGATGGGGTTCAGAAACGGACTTGGACCTGCCAACGTAATCTCCCCCCACCATCGCGCCTTGACAGAAGAGCGCTGAATAATATTGTTTGTGTCTAATTTTTCTTTCGGGGGTGGGCCTATGGGGATCCGAGAAGAGGACATCCTGGCATTCGAGCTGCAACGGATGGCAAACGAGGCCATGGGGAAGCATTTCCGGTCTGAGCAGACCGAAGGGCAAATCAGGGGGACGCCCATGCAATTATGCGTTTCAGCTACTCCGTAAGCTGCCAGCCGTTTTCTTTCACTAACTCGTCTCCTCGCTCGGCAGCGCGACTAACGGCGGGCTGACTCATACCGATCCTCTTCCCTAACGCGGTAGTCGTCATTCCGAGTTCACGAGTTGCCCAGAAACACAACACGCTCCTTGCCTGGACGATATCTGGATGCTTTCCCGCCTTCATTACGCGATCGGCGTCGACTTTAAATATCTCCGCCACCCTGTAGGCGATCTGCTCCAGTTCAATATGGCTGTCTTTGTAGGCAGCCCTCCTTTCCATTTGTTCATTTGCTACTTTCAGGACGGCTTCAACGAAGTCGCTATCACCAAGAATACGCTCGTCGCTCTTTAAGAACGTGTTGCAGCGTCGGGCATCTTCCACAACATGCCAACCACCGGCACTGCGAACCAACCCTCCTCCAATGAGATCAGGTTGCTTGCCGGCAGCAATGCCGTCGGCAACGAAACGTTCATATTTCTCCCTGGCGTCCCTCTCGAAATCGCTGAACATTGCCATAACCTCCTCTGTGTCTTGCCACTTGGTGGCGACGTCGAAGGCCAGCGCACCATGTCCACAGTAGGGGAACTCCCTCAATTCGGCCATATTCCGGACAATGCGGGCTCGCAATGGGTTAAGGTGGATGTATCGAACCAGTTCCAGGAGATAAGCGTCTTTTTGACAAAGAATCGACTTGTACCGGTTATTGAACAGATGGCCGATACGATTGTGGCGCCGATTAAAATCGACTGCATACCCCGTCAGAAGCCGGCACATTATGGTCGCGATTGGAACGGTGCCGGTTTGCAGCAAGAGGTGGAAATGATTGGGGATGAGCGCCCAAGCGAAGCACCGGGTTGTCGTCCGTTCCAGTAACCGGGACAGTCGCAAGAGGAAGGCATCGCGGTCGGCATCGGCGAGAAAGATGTTTCGTCGCTCGATGCCTCGGCAGATGATGTGATGTAGAGCTCCGGGAGTGTCTATGCGAGCTTGACGGGGCATGTGCTTAAAATTGCCATATCACCATGGGAAAGCAACGCATAATTGCATGGGCGTCCCCCTAAATGTGCCGGGAAAATATCGTTGGACCATCTAGCACGGACTTATCCGGAAAGGAGGCGCCCTATGACAGCGGATACCTGCGTTCACCTTGCGGTTGGAGTGGCAATCGCCGGTCTGGGAATCGACTGGATGCTGGAGCAGGCCCGATTGCGGCGGTTCATTGAAACCTTGGGTCCATTGCCTCATGATCCGTGCGCACTGGTTTTGGCGTTGGCCGATCAATTGGCGAGAAGACCTCATCCCCCTGATGTTCCTTATCTGACCGCTCTGCTCGGTCCGCTCGGGGCGACGGCCAGCAGCATCATCCAAAAGGGGGGATGTTGTTCCGGAACCTCCCGGCTGTTCATTCTGGCCCTCAGGAGGTTCGGTATCCCCGCTTATCAGATAACGCTGCATCATCAGACCGGCCGAGCCCAGCACTGTCTGGTCGAAGTCAACCTCCAGGACCGACGGCTGATTGTAGATCCTGTTTACGGGCTTTACTACACTGATGCTCGGAGAAACCCAATTGGTCTTGAGGACTTGCAGGCGGGAGTTGCGGTGGAGTTCTACAGTGTTGGTGGTGGTGTTAAAACCGGGTATCCATCGGGAAATTACTACGAGTTTGATTTCAAAATGACCAAAACGGCGAACTGGACCAAATCGCACATCCGGAAGTTTGCCTATTTCATTTTGCGATCCGTTACCAACGGCACCATCGATCGATTTCGGGTACCGTATCTGCTCGAGTGGCCCCAAGTCTTGCTGGCCCTGATTCTGGTGGTGACCCTGGTCGCCTGGAATCTCGTAATGTGCCTTTGGATCCGGTTGTAGTGCAGGCGGCAGAACTGTTTGCCGGGATGGGCGCGGAAAAGTTTTCCGAGGAAAGATTGGTCTTCTGCTGCTTAGCAACGGCTGTTTGCGGATACAGAAGTTTGAGGTCGGTAAAACAATCGCCATCAAGTCCTGTGTGTCAGGTCTGGACATTGACAGGTCATTGTCCATGTCCAGACCTGATAATCATATAAAGGCACCTCCTGGCATAGGCGGAAGGCAAATGACTTCCTGATATGCTGTTAAAGAGACCCCAATCTCTTAACCTCAGGAGGTGCCCAATGAAACTGTACTCGGGAATCGATCTTCATTCAACCAACAGCTATTTGGCAATCATCGATACCAAAGGCAAGCGTATCTTCAAGGAGAAGTTGCCCAACGACATGGCAACGATCGTTCAGCGCCTTGATCTTTATAGCGGATCGCTTCAGGGCGTTGTGGTCGAGTCCACCTACAACTGGTACTGGCTCGTCGACGGCTTGATGGCAGAAGGATACGCCGTACACCTGGCGAATCCTTCTGCCATGCAGAAATACAAGGGCCTTAAACATGCTGATGATCAGTCCGACGCTTTCTGGCTGGCTGAGATGTTACGGCTCAACATACTCCCGGAAGGCTACGTATACCCGAAAGAGGTGCGCCCAATTCGTGACCTGCTCAGGAAACGGAGTCACCTTGTTGCTCTAAGATCGTCGCTGCTGATCAGTCTTCAGAACATCATCACCCGCAACTGCGGGTTGAAGATGAAAACGAACGATATTAAACGGCTACGAGAGGATCGAGTTCATCCTTTACTTGCCTATAACGAGGATCTTGCCCTTGCAGGACGCGTCAGCAAAGAATCCATCGACTTTCTGACCCGACAGATTCACTCCATCGAGAGATTCGTCGAAAGGAAGCTGGAACTGAGAGAAGACTATAAGACGCTGCTTACGGTCCCTGGCGTAGGACAAATTCTTGGCCTCACCATCATGCTGGAGACTGGTCCTATTCAGCGGTTTGAGAAAGTCGGAAATTATGCCTCATACTGCCGCGCCGTCTCATCGAAATGGACCAGCAACGACAAAACAAAGGGGAAAGGAAACAAGAAAAATGGCAACAAGTACCTCTCCTGGGCTTTCTCGGAAGCTGCAGAATTCGCAAGGCGCTTCGACGACAAAGCAAGAGCTTATTACAATCGCAAATTGAAGAAGAGTAATTTCATGGTCGCCCATGCAGCGCTGGCACATAAATTAGCGAGGGCCGCGTACTATGTCATGCGAGACCAAGTGATCTTTGTCTCAGACAAGACATTCACATAACAGTGTGGCTGGAGCGGTGAACCAGTATAGGGGTTGGTAAAACCACAAGGCCTGATTGGCAGCCGCTCCACCCACTACATAACAGTTATTTCGTCTTTACTGCCCATGCCGAGAGCCACCAAGGGGCTGGTTAATAACCACAAGACCTGAAACAAACATTTGGACCCGGCATGGTACCGAAGGTTTTCTGGACCGCGAAATGCGGAAGGGGCCACTTCTATCACCGCAACTGGCCTTGATCCTGATGGGTGACTGGATGCAGCGAAGGCTGACATCGCAAAGAAAGAAATAACGGCAATGGTACTGACGGCGATAACTGAAAACAGAAGGGCTTGAAAAGTCTCTTTTCCAGCTTCAGGGAGCCTTTTTGCCTCTTGACGGACAGCCTTTAATGGGTGAACACCTTAAGGGGCTTACCGAGCAGGCCTCACCGCTTTAGTCATCGGTTATTCCCTGGCATCTTCCATCGACCCCATGTCAAACGAATTGCGAAGGTCGAATTTCTCGTAGAACATTGAATATTCACCGCCGGTTTTTCTTCCTGAAGAGGCCGCCCCGGGTCCATCTTTTCGCCTGATGGTGAAAAGAACGGTCATATTCACCTGATCATAGTTTCCTGTGACGACGTTCGGTTGGGCAAATGCCAAGCTGAGCTGCATAGGCTTTGAATCAGCAGCTTGGCCGACGGTGACTATTCCGGTTTCCGAAGGCTTATTCTTGTGCGCCGCAACGCTGCCTTGGCCCGCTGATGTGGCAGGGCTGATCGTCTCACGCACCCAGAACAGGTCATCCTCGTTACCTTTGGTGTAGATCAGGCCGGAGGAATTGGTCCATACCTCCTCTCTTTTGTCATGGCCCTGGTAGGTGAGGCCTCGTTTATCTACTTGCAGGTTGAGAACCCGCTCACCGTCCTCGGTGGTGATCGGGTACCCTAGGGGGAGGCCTTGCTTATCCACGTGAAGGGTGATGCCTCCGCGTGCACCATAGACCACTCTGCGGCTGTCGGAAGTGAAGGCCGGCCGCCCTACCCAGTGAAACGACTTCCCTACGTCGCCGTCTATGACGATGAAAGAGGATGGGCCAGCGACGGCGCGGTAGGCGAAATGCTTACTATCCGGGCTGAAGACAAGGTCCGCGACACTGGAGTAGGGTTTGCCCTCCCGGCCATCTATGACGACAAATTGACCGCGCTTTTTGTCTGTAGCGATAAAAGCGATTTTTGAACTGTCGGGGCTGAAGGTTACTTGGTTTACTTCCCCATATTCCCGTCCCTTCTTGCCATCCATGACCACCATGTAGGAAGTCTGATTACCTCTTTCTGAGCCGGTCGATTCTCCGGCGGAGTTCCGTTCCAACTGCAAAATGTACGCGAGCCTTTTGCTGTCGGCGCTGAATTTTGGACTCTTGATGGTGTACCTGAAGGAATTGTCTGCGACATAGCTTTTTCCTTCTTCTTTCCCGTCACGGACAAATGCCATACCCTTCTCTGGTTCGTTATAGCCAACGTAGGCGATATGTCTGCCATCTGGGCTGATAACCAGATTGCCGGTTGTCTGGTAATATTTGCCTACTTGCTGGTTGAATTCGATTGAGTGGCGGTCGTCCTGGAAGTGCCGAGCTATAAAGTGAAGCTTCGCTTCTTGATCCACATACGGTTCGCGTTCCCTGAAATAGACCGAGTCGTTCGAGGGCGCTGGCAGTTTTTCGGTATGCCCATCCACCACCAGTACCGGTTTCCCTTCAATAAAACCGGCAATGGCTACATGTTGCCTATCGAAGCTCCAGACCACCTTGTTAAGCCAGAACCCTCTGAGTAATTCATCCTGGTTCCGCATCAAGACGCTACCGTTATTGCCGTCGGATCTCCCGAGCCAATAGATGTCATTGCCATCGGCGGAAAGAAAGAGGGTTTCGGCACGGAGGAAAGACTTCCCCGCAACGTTGCCGGTAACCAACTGCCAACGCCGGTTGCGCTCGGCAAAAAAATTGAACGAGTTGGAACCGAAAAAGAGATCTCGCACTTTGTCATACGGTGCTGCGTCAGCCCCCTGGAACAGGACGTAGTGCTTACCTTTCCGGGTGACGGCTGCTGCAGAACCGCTGCCGTCAGGTTTGAAAACTGGGGAAGAGTCGAGATTGGAGTCGTTTGGCAAAGTCATAAGCCGGGTCTGGTCGGTGCTCCGTTGAATGGGCGAAGCTGCCATTTCGGAGGCTGCACCCTGTGCACACCCCATAACGAAAAACACGAGAAGAATCGATAGCCGCTTCATGTGGACCTCCGCATTGTTGTGTGGGTAATTTGAGCGAAAACGGTGAATGAATTATTCGAAAATCTCCTGCCATAAGGGAAGGGTTAAAAGAGGGGAGAATCGTGCTGTGGGGTGGTGCGAAGGTCAGGGACTGACCTTATAGAGGGGCTTGACCGAGTCCAGGATCGCGTCCCAGATTTTCAGTTTCTCTTCGAGGTTTCCTTCGGGGGATCGCATGCTGATCATGATCTCGGGATACTCGCCGGAATTTTTCCTGCCTGCGAAGCGCCAGGTAAAATCATAGTCTTTTCCGGATCTACTGGAGAGCCTGATCACCTGGTCCTCACCTTTGAGTCCAGCGACCACACGTTCCTGGGCGCGGATCTTTTTTACGTTCACTCCCCATCCGGCCATATATCCGGACGCGATAGCGGCGGCGGTGCGGCCGAAGAGACCTTCACCTTTGGGCTCATCGATGTAGGTCGTCTTCATTTCGACCTCGACTTCCAGATCGAGAGGATGTCCCTCGAAACGGGCGCTACTATGCTCATCCCATTCATACGGTAGATGTATCGCACCGTTTGTCACATAGAACGAGTCTTCCCATTGCGGATTCGAGCCGACAGGCATTGAGTGATATGCCCCCGCCACTTCATTTAAATTGCGGACAACCTTCCCCATGTTCTCTTCCTCGAGAATTGCACCGTCAGTGTTGAACCAAACCATCGAGGAGCCGTAATCCACCAATAGCACCCACATCGCTTCGTTGTCACAGTCCCAATAATCATGGTAGAGAATACCTTTTGCCCATTGCCCTAATCTATGGAACTCACGCTGCTCTATTATCGGCGATTTATGACCGGCTATCGGTCTGATCTTTTTGATTTCTGCAACTTTCGAATTCCAAGCGTCCGTTCGTGTTTCACTATGACTCTTACCGTCTTCGTGCTCTACAGCAACTATATCTATATCTCGCATTCGATGTGACATGCCTATTAGATTCATTTCAGCCGGCAGTCCGATTGAGAACCTGCCTATCGGATAAAGTTTCATTTTAATGGTACCTCCCTTGGCGCTGGGGTTGCTCTGACCTAACTTTTGACATGAGAAAAAGAGGCCACCCAAAACAAGCACGGCAACAAGGATAGGAGCAGAAATTAGCTTCATCTAAAGACCTCCTGCCTGTTAAGACTTATTGATCGTGTGTTGCTGAACATAAACGCTTGCCAGGCTGTTGATGCTGTCATAAACGAATGATTGCGCCGCTGTTGTGCCGAATATATCTTGGTGCCCGAGGTCAAACCAGCTCGCCTTGTCTACACCAATACGCTCAGTACGGTCCTCGCCGATTGAGAGAATCTTTGCTGAGGACTCAGGTACCGTCCCCTGGAGTGGTGAACTTGCGGCCCTACCACCTGGCGGCCTCCCCGCCCGGTTCCCATTGGCTCGGCCGATAGACGAAATTGTCGGGCTCGTTGAACCAAAGCATGCCCTTGAGTTCACCCTTCCCCCGGTTCCTGAGACGGAATAACTCCTTCCAGTGCAGCTTGGTATGAATGTCCCGGCTGATATCGCGCAACCTGAGCTTCCCCTCGTTTCTGCTGTAGTCGAAGCAGTACCACTTGCCGTCGCGGCGGGAGGGAATAACCCTTCCCACCCTCACCTTGCTGGAAAATTTATTGGTCCTGAGATTGTAAAAGGACTGCTGGCCATCCCCCAGAACGATCAAGGCGGTATCCGTCTGAATCGAGATGCCGTGAACCCGGCCGGGCTCGAACATGCCGAAGCAATGCGCTTTTTCGAAGCCTTGTACAAACCCCAGGTCCAGGTCTCTTTGCGTCAAGCGCCAACCGCCTTCCAGGGTATAGACCTGGCAGTTAGGCTCGTCGACCTGATAGACATCCAAGGCCTGCTCCAGGATCGCCTTCGTCGAGAGGTTCCGGTTCAAGTGCCTGAGCCCCCCCTCGCTTTTGACGAGAAACCGATCCGGCGGGGAACTCCAGCGTTGCAACTTCAAGTCGGTGCAGTTGCCGATCTGCTGCGTCAGGACGGTTTTTTTCGGTGCCAGACTTTTTCGTACCAACCTTGCCGGAACCTCCCGAGCTTCGTCTTGGATCAAGACGTAATAATCGGTATCCTTTTCGCTCGATAACTTGATGTTTTCTACGTAACAGCCTGCCTCCAGATTAAACGATTCCCTCATGTCAATGCAGGCCGTGAATGCCGCTCCCTTGGCGGTTATCTCCGCCCGCCACATCATGTCCCCAACCCGGTCGTCATCCTTTTCTTCCACGAAGAGATACGTTTCCTCATTTGTGTGATCAGCGGGCCAGGCCTTGGCGAAGACCGGCGATTCAATACGGCAGGCGGTACCGCCGGCGAAATCGATCAGGACATAGGCCTCGTCGCCGTCTTCCAGGACCACCGTTTCTCCGGAGGCATAACAAAGTCCCAACGGTGGGGGCGTGGTCAGGTCTACCGGGAGATCGTCCACCATCTCCAGCGAGATAGGCTCGAAACCGATGTGAAAGGCCTGGGCGAATTCTGCATCGAGGGCTTTTAGTGCGGGAAGGTCGGTGATCTCCCGGCGCAGGCAGGCCGCCTTCTCCCGGTTGCCGATCTGCAATGCGTCCCTGAGTTCCCGGAGCAGTTTGTCGACGTCCTGCTCCCGGTGCAGGGCGTCGAGGTGCTCTTCCATCGTGCTCGCCAACTCGCGGCGCTCCTCGATGGAAAGGACCGCCATGCGTTTCCTGACGATGCTATGGATCTGGCGCAGCTCAGTTTCCGAGCACTCCGGAGCCCGAGTTTGTTCGAGGAGGGCGGCGATCTCTGCCCTTGCCCGGGTTTGCTCGCGTTGCTGCAGCATGAGGTGATCGGCTTGGAACTCCGGCGCGGATCCGAACCAGGGTCTGAGCTCGTCGAAGGTTTCCAGGCACGCCTCGTCCCTGCCGGCAGCAAGCGCCAGCTTGGCCTTGACGAACCGAAGCCAAAGATCTTTGGCACTCCGGTCGGAGGTGCTGTTAAGCCGCTTGTTCCCGTAGAGGACGGAAAAATACGGGCAGAGGGAGACAATCTCTTCGGCTCGCTCGGGGAATTCCGGCTGGCGCATCAGGAAGGTCACCGCGTCGAAGGCCTCCGACCAGCACTGCTTCAGGATCAATTCGCGCAGAGAGTCCAGCCGCGCATCGAAGAGCATCCGCCTCTGCTGAACCTTTTCATCGGCAATGAGCTTCCTGATGGTGTCACTGCGGTCCTTGTCCAGCTCCAGCAGCGTATTGAGGAGCACGATGCGCTCCCCACCGGCGGGTTCTTTTTCCAATCTGGCCCAGAGCTCCACCCGTCGCGCCTCATCGTTGCGCGCCTCGATGGAGACGATCAATGCGTGCGCCTCCTGGCAATGCGGGTCGAGATCCAGGGCCTCGCCCGCGAGCCTCCTGGCCTGTTCCACATCCCCCGATTCGAAGGCCGCGAGCGCTTTTTGCACCACCGGGCCGGCCTGAGCCGACAGGGCCTGCTCGATATCCTTTTGGAGACTCACCAGCTCCGAGCAGAAACCTTCCTTGCCTCGGGCGATGTTTACCAATCCCCAAGCCGCAGAGATATTGCCGTCCTTGAAGGCGATGTCGGCATAGGCACACAGGGCATCGAGGCCGAGATCGACCGGGTAGAGGTTATCCAGGAGGGCGCGCGCTTCGGCAAGGGAACCGTTTCGGTGGTATGCCACCGCCAGCAGCTCCCGGAGCCCCCGGTCCTTGAGGAGCGCGTTGGGTTGCCTCAGCAGCGTGTCGATGCAGCACTGGTAGGCGCCGATCTCGTGCAGCAGGATGGAGGCAGCCCGCGCGAGAACCTGCAGATCGGCGCGACTGCGGGCCTCAAGCCCTGCCAGCACCTCCTCCGCCGCAGGATAGTCGTACTCTTCCAAGAGGGCCTGCGCCTTCTTGAGGACCTCCTGGGGCGAAAGATCCGCTGCCGTGTCCCGGGGCAACCTTTCGCGGGCCGGTTTGGGCCTTTCGGTTGCCAGCTGCAGCGGTGGCGCAGCTTCGACACTTTCGAGCGCCTCTTTGGAAAGGGCGCTCAATTCGGCGTGGCAGGCATCGATGGAAGGGAGCGCACGGTGCTTGATCAGGATGATGTTTGAGCTTGCCGCGTGGGGGACCAGATAAAAGGCTTCGCCGTACTGCTCCAGGAGCAGGTTTTGGAGCCTGTTCTTGATCTGGTAGCCCCGCTCTCGCTTGCTTTCGGAGAGGGGGAGCCTGGTGGGATTGACCTTCTTGATCAGGGAGATGATTTCCAGCGATGACGGCACCTGCGGTGAGGAGAGCAGGCATTCCGCGGCTTTCACATGTTGTTCCCAGTTCATGTTCTGTCCCTCCGTCTCATGAGATTCACTACCTCACGGTGAAGGTGGACAGATTAGCAAAAATTAACCATTGATCAAGCGATTTCCGCGGTGGCGGCTTGATGTCATTGGGGCAGGAGATACTGGCGACTGCGGCATCCCACGGACCGACTTCAAAGGAGCAATTAACCCGGGGGTTCTCCTAAAGTTTTTATTAATCCTGCCGACTCCTTATACCTTGTACTGCTGCCAAGCTCCGGATCGGTGCGGCAACCCGGAGCAGCACCGGTCCGACCGGCGACAAAGGTCCTTGGCCCTTTCACTAACAACAGGGAGTCGTGTTATGAGCGCATCCGCAACCCATGTCCTGGTCGTCGACGACGATCCGTTTACCGCCGAGATGACCGGCATGATCCTGGAGGAGCCGGAGTACGAAATCATCCTGGCCAACAGCGGCATGGAGGCTCTGGGAATCCTGGCCTCCGATCCCGAGGTCCGCATCGTCATCTCCGATCTGAATATGCCGAGCATCAACGGCATTCAGCTTTTCCTCGCCCTGCGCGAGCGCGGTTTCAGCGTCCCGTTCGTTCTTTTGACCGGCGACGATTCGCCGCCGCTGCGCCTGGAATATTCCATGGATGCCATCATCGCCAAAGACGAGGATCTCGACGTGATTTTGCCCAGAACGGTGGGGGCCCTGCTGGCAAAAGCCGATTCACCCTCAGGCACGTAGGGATGACCCGCTCCGCAACCTTTGCCAGCAACGGCGCGAGCTCTTATGCCGACCGTCTCGATGGCGACGCCATCCCGAGCGGCCGGATCCCCAGCGGCTACGTCGTCATGGACTCGGAGACCTACCGCAGCGGTGGGCGCAGCCTCGACGTGGGCTGACGGATGGCAGTGCCGCCGTTACCTTCCCCATTCAAGGTGAACTGATCGCGACCGGAATGCCGCTCCTACAGGTGAGGGTAAATTCATGCTGGAGGAGCGGCATTCCGGCCGCGATTTTTTTTTTTGCCTTACGGCTGCGCCGATCGCGCCTGGAAAGGCGCTCCCACAGGGTAAGCAGCTACAGCGACCGGAATGCCGCTCTAACCAAAAATTAGCCCGCTTGCAAAAAGGGATCTTCTCTCGTCTGGGGATGGGAAACCCATGTCCCAGACACCGCAATGGTGGTTGATTTGCATTGATGCCCGCTAACCGGGCATGGTATGTTGCGCAGCCGGGGCGTAACGGACAATTTGCGGCAAGGGGGAGTGGCATGAGCCGTCGGGAACAAGGGAGCGGCATGAACCGGAGAAAATTTCTCAAACTCGGGCTGGTCGGCACCACGTCCACCGTCCTCGCCACCAGGGTGCTCGCCGACGCCGCCATGGCGTACGCACAGGAGCGCCCGGAAGCGTTCACCTTTCCCGCTCCGGTCTACCGGACCCTGGGGCGCACCGGCATGAAGGTCTGCATCGTCGGCTTCGGCGCCATGCTCACGCCGGAACCGGAGGTGATGCGGATCGCCTTCGAGCACGGCGTCAACTACGTCAACACCTCGCGCAAATACATGTCGGGGAAGAACGAGGAGATCGTGGGGCGGGCGCTCAAGGGATTGCGCGACAAGGTGTACGTTGCCACCAAGATCCAGACCGAGGTAAATACCAAGGAAGCGATCATGAGGGATGTGGAGGCGAGCCTCAAGGCGCTGCAGACCGACTACATCGACGTCATCCAACTCGATGCCAATGCCGATCCGAAACGGATCTTCCGCCCCGAACCGCGCGAGGCGTTCGAGACCCTGAAGCGCCAGGGAAAGGTACGCTTCTTCGGGGCCGCGGTGCACAAGGACCCCGCCGGCGTGGTGAACGCCCTGGCCGATGACCGGACCCGCTTCTTCGACACGGTGCTGGTGGCCTACAACTTCAAGAGCGACCCGGCGGTCGGCAAGGCCATCGCCCGCGCCGCCCAGACCGGCATGGGGGTCGTCGCCATGAAGACCCAGGCCGGCGGCTACGCGGTCTCGGCGCTCGGTTCCCTCTCCCCGCATCAGGCCGCGCTCAAATGGGCGCTCGAGGATCCCCACGTCGCCCTGGCGGTTCCCGGCATGAGGGATCTCACCGAGCTCAGGCACGACATCGCCGTCATGGGGCTGCCGCTTACCGCCGCGGATCGGAGAACCCTCGCTGCCTACGGTGCCGCGGTCGAAGCGCGCTTTTGCCGCCTGTGCGGCAGCTGCGAAGGGGGCTGTCCCCGGGGTGTGGAGATCGGCACGGTCAACCGGGCCCTCATGTACGCCGAGGGGTACCGCGAACCTGCCCTGGCTGCCGCTACCTACCGGGAGCTTCCCCGCACCGCTTCCGCCTCGACCTGTCTGGACTGCGCCGGATGCGTCGCCCGTTGCGCGAAGGGGCTGGACATAGCGGCCAACATGCAGAGGGCCCACCGCATCTTCGGGTAGCACCGCCTGGCCGTCGGCACGTTTTGTTGCCGTGAGCTTCAGCTCGTCCACACTGTTTGCATATTTCTCGGCCACTATGCAGGACCGCTTGACCGGAACCGGTTTCGACTTCTGCCGGCATTTCCATCGGCTTTGATTCATTCCTGCTCCGGGGGAGGGGCTTTCATGCGTGCATTGGTGGTTTGGTGTCTGACGTCGTTTTTTCTGCTCACTGCGGCGACGATGGTTCAGGCTGCGCCGCAACCGTCGGAGACCGAGCGCATTGATTCGGCATACATCAGCTGTATCGAGCGGGCGGGTGAGGTGACCTTCGAGCTGAGGGATTGTGCGGGCGAGGCCAGCAAGAAGATGGACAAGCGTCTCAATGCGGTCTATCAGGAGCTGCTTTCGAAACTGCCGCCGGAAAAGCAGGCGGTACTCAGAAACGCCCAGAGGCAATGGCTTACCTACGCCAAGGCCGAACGGGATCTCTCGTTTGCCTTGGACCCGTCCGAGGGGGGGACCGCCCAGTTGGTGAATCTCGATGCCTTTGCCTATGACCAGCTGAAGAATCGTGTGCTGCAGTTCGAGAGATTCCTGGCCGATCTGGAACTGTAAGCCAAGGCGCTCCTTATTGACCAGGCGAATTAAAGGGAACCGGCTGAAAAATGCCCGTTCCCTTTTCTTTTCTCGAGAAATCGTGAGTTATTCGGTCGCGGGGGACCGGTCCGGGATGACTGCTCTCGTGGTAGCCCAACCATCAATGGTGTGGTTTTGTAGAGGGGGGCGACCGATGGGGATGCAGCACGTAACCGATGTCCCCTCGGGCTGCTCCGGCTGTCGAACGGGCCGGGGGACGAGAGCTTGCTCCAGTGACATCTTATGCGAGACTTGGCACTATTTATCGTGGGCGAGCTTCTGCCCATGCACGTGAGGTGGCGCTATGGAGGTCGGTTCGGGAAAGGTGCTGGTGACCGGGGCAACGGGGTTCATCGGGGGCAGACTGGTACGGGCTTTGGTGGCTGAGGGGCATCAGGTGCGGTGCCTGGTCCGGCACCCCGCGGCAAAACTGCCGGAGGGGGTCGAACGTGCTGCCGGGGATCTCCTGCAGAAACAGACTCTCGGTGCGGCCGTGGCGGGAATCGATACCGCGTATTACCTGGTGCACTCGATGGCGGGTGGGGTGGGTTTCGAACGGCGCGATCGGGAATCGGCCGAGAATTTCACCGCGGCTGCGGAACGGGCCGGCGTGCGCAGGGTGATTTACCTCGGGGGGCTGGGGGATGTCGGATCGGGACTCTCCGAGCACCTGGCCAGCCGTGCCGAAGTCGCGAACATCCTCGGGAGCGGACGTTTCCTGACGACCTGGCTGCGGGCGGCGGTGATCATCGGTCCCGGGAGCGCCTCCTACGAGATGGTCAAGGCGCTGGTGGAGCGGTTGCCGGTCATGGTGGTGCCCCGGTGGGTCTACACCAGGTGCCAGCCGATCGCGGTTGACGACGTCATCCGGTACCTCCTCGGCTGCCTGGGCGACGAGCGCACCGCGGGTGAGACCTTTGACATCGGTGGCCCCGAAATCCTGAGCTACCGCGACATGATCAAGCGGTTTGCCCGTCTGCAGGGAAAGGATCCCCTGATGATCCCGGTGCCGGTCCTGACCCCATGGCTCTCTTCGTACTGGGTGGTTCTGGTTACCCCGGTCGACCCGGCCGTTGCCGTTCCGCTCGTCGAGGGGTTGAAAAACGACGTGATCTGCCGGGACGACCGGATCAGGATGCTGATGCCGTTTCCGCTCACGGCTTTCGATGACGCGGTCCGACAGGCCTTGGGGACGGCACCTCCCTCGGTTCCGGGAACCCCTGACGGGACAGGACCTAAGTGATCCCTGAGAGGGTGGTCGTGGACCCTGGCGGCGGCTTTTCCAAGACCGATTTCTGATTTATCCTTGGAGACCGGATTTCGACTCGATTTCAAGGGGGCTCAGCATGGTTTTCAATCCCGTCCTGGTCGCCACGCACGTGGAAAAGCCGGCCTGGTACCAATCGCTCGGCAAGTATGCCCAACCGAACAACCGCATCGCTACCTGGCAACTCCTCAGTACGCTCATCCTCTATTTCTGCATCTTGACCCTGATGGTGTTTACCGTGAAAGCCGGCTATGGGTACGGCATCACGCTGGGCTTGGCCGTGGGGGCTGCGGCGGTCTTCGTCCGCATCTTCATATTCTTTCATGACTGCACCCATGGATGCTTCGTGCACTCGCCCCATTGGAACCGCAACATCGGATACATCTGCGGCGTTCTCACCTTCACCGCTTTTCACGACTGGCGGCGCAGCCATGCCGGACATCATATCTCCGCCGGCGATCTCGATCGGCGCGGCTTCGGTGACATCACCACGCTGACCGTCGAGGAATACCTGGCCGCTTCGCCCTGGGAGCGGCTGAAGTACCGGGTGTACCGAAGCCCGTGGATCATGTTCACCATCGGTCCGCTCTACTACTTTTTGCTGCGCAACCGCTGGCCCAGCCCGGGAGCGCACAAGCAGGA
Source organism: Geomesophilobacter sediminis (assembly GCF_016458275.1). GTDB lineage: Bacteria > Desulfobacterota > Desulfuromonadia > Geobacterales > Geobacteraceae > Geomesophilobacter > Geomesophilobacter sediminis. The sequence goes on along the minus strand of NZ_JAEMHM010000009.1, from coordinate 256,745 downwards.
CGTCCACAGCGTGATCTACACCGACCTTTCCATCGCGGTCATAATGGCGCTGGCAGGCTGGACCATCGGCTTCAAGACCTACGTCCTGGTGCAGCTCCCCATTCTGTTTATCGCCGCCACCTTCGGGGTCTGGCTCTTTTACATCCAGCACCAGTTCCAGGGGGTATATTGGGCACGGCACAACGAGTGGAACCCCTGGCGGGCGGCGCTGGAGGGGGCGTCCTTTTACCAGTTGCCTAAAATGCTCCAGTGGCTGAGCGGCAACATCGGGTTCCATCACGTGCACCACGCCCGGCCGGGGATCCCCAACTATTACCTGCAGAAATGTTACGAAGAAGTCCCGGAGCTGCAGACCGTGCCACCGCTGACCATCGCCTCCAGTCTTGAATGCGTCAGGTTCAACCTCTACGATGAAAAGCGCCGCGAGATGGTGAGCTTCCGGGCGCTGAAGGGAAAACCGAGCCCGTGACGGCTCGGGGGGCCTTGGTACCTTTGGTAACATGGTGGCAGCGGTACCGATCGGGACGTGGTCCTTTCCATGGGGCTGCGACATCGTGATGGTCCCAAATATCGCCCCGGAGTTTACAACGCGGAAAATCCGACTATCTTAAGTGTTTGTCATTAGCAGCCCACACCACTACCCCACCAAAACACCACCCGGCAGAAATTCCAGTTGCACCGCAAGCGGCATCATCCGGCGCCCCGCAGGGATCGCTGTTTTTCTTTTTTTGGAAAAACGGGGTGCCGGCCGGCGACAACGGCAGACGGATTTTTATCCTGCGCCAAAGGAGGATGCACATGAAAGAGCCACGTGATGCGGTTTCCGAAGATCCGGGCAAAGAGGCGTCATCCGGCGAAATTGCGGATCTGATCCACAAGTACATCAGCAGGAGGGACTTCCTGATCGCTACCGGTGCGTTCAGCCTGGGGGTGACCGCCTTCTGCATCATGGGAGGGACTTCTGCGGCAGCCGGGGCGGCGCCGCGCAAGATCTACGTCGCCAACGCGCTGGGGATGGTCGTCGGCGATCCGACCCTGTGCACGGGGTGCCGGCGCTGCGAGGCCGCCTGCACCGGCTACCACGAAGGGATCGCCCGGCCCTCGATTTCCCGGGTGAAGGTCGCCCGCAACGTGCAGTTCGGCGTGGAAGGGGTGCGGATGAACGGGTATCAAACCGGCAACGGCGACTTCGGCAACTTCCGGACCATCCAGGACACCTGCCGGCAGTGCCCGCATCCGGTTCCCTGCCAGCTGGCCTGCCCCCACGACGCGATCGAGGCGCTCGCCCCGGTCAACGCCCGGGTGGTCGACGTGAAGAAATGCGAGGGGTGCGGCATCTGCGTGCAGGCCTGCCCCTGGGGGATGATCTCGCTCACCGGTCCGGCCAACGGCAAAGGGAGCAAGGCCACCAAGTGTACCCTGTGCAACGGGAACCCCGAGTGCGTCCAGGCCTGTCCCTCCGGCGCGCTCACCTATCGCAAGTGGTCCGATCTGACTAAAACCATTCCGCCGCGCCAGACGGTTCCCGCCTCGGTTCGGCTGACGGCGGCGGTCGCCGAAAGCTGCAAGGAGTGTCACTGACCTGGTATCCGAAGCGGGCGTTGCAGTCACCCACAAGGAGGCTGAAGATGCGATACGGCGGATGGACGGGAAAGATCTTGCGCATCGATCTGTCGACCGGTGCGATCACCACTGAAGAGACGATGAAATACAAGGAATACCTGGGCGGAACCGGCATCGGCTGGAAGGTGTTGTGGGATGAGGTGCCGCCGGGAACCAAGGCGTGGGACCCGGAGAACCGGATCGTTTTCGGCGTCGGTCCGCTCACCGGCTGCGGAGCCCCTTCTTCCGGCCGGATGGTGGTCACCTCGCTGATGCCGGTGCATATCAACGACCTTCCCGGGGCCGGGCACATGGGGGGCGCCTGGGGCCCGGAGCTTAAGTACGCCGGATGGGACTCCCTGATCATCCAGGGGAAAGCTGCCGCACCGGTCTGGATCAGGATCGTCGACGACGAGGTCTCCATCGAGGATGCCTCCGAGCTTTGGGGAAACGGCACCTACCGCACCGCCACGGCGATCTGCACGGAGATGGGCTCGGACGCCCATGTCGCCGCCATCGGGCAGGCGGGGGAAAACCTCTGCCGGCTCTCCTGCATCATCAGCGACCGGCATCACTCGGCGGGAGGGGGCGGCCTGGGGAGCGTCATGGGTTCCAAGAACCTCAAGGCGATCGGGGTCAAAGGGACCGGCTCGGTCCGGATCGCCACCGACGTCAAGACCTGGAAGAAGCTGAACTACTACTGGCTGAGCCTGATGGGGGCCAACAACAACCACGTGGTTCCGATGAACAAGCAGCCCTGGGCCGAGTACTACGACAGCGCCTCGCGCTGGACCGCGGACAGGGGGCTCTTTTGGGGGGCGGCCTCACCGCCGGTGGAGACCGGCTACTGCACCGATTTCGAGCATCCCCTGCCGGGGGACTGCCCGAGGCCGCAGAACAAGATGGGGCGGCGCACCCACAAGGGATACAAGGATTTCGGGCTGCCGGGAGCCAACCACACGGTGAAGATGAACGGCTGCCTGCACTGCCCGGTCCGCTGCCACATCGCGACCGACGTGCCGCAACTGGAGCAGTACGGCGTCTCCCGCTACAACGAGAACACCTGCACCGGCAACACCATCCTCTCTTCAATCATGAAGACCGTCCCCGGGAGCCAGGACAGTAACCTGATCAACTCCCAGATGAGCACCAACTTGACCTCCGATTACGGCTTCTGGCACGACTACGGGCAGTGGGCGGTCTGCTACAACTGGGCCCAAAGCCACGTGATGTCCGCCGCCGAATGCAAGGCCCTCATGCTCCCTGCCTCCTTCGTCGGCAAGACCCCGTTCCAAAACCGCCTTCCCGCCGCCGAGCTCGCCATCCTGTCCGGCAACCCAACCGGGAGCACCCCCTACGCCCCGGCTTCCCCGTGGGGCAAAGCCAACGCGGGCGATCCCTCCGCCCAGCAGGACCTCATCAAGCTGATCATCCCCAACGGGGGGAAGATCTATTCCAAGACCCCGGTTTTCGCCGACGTGGTCGCCAACGGGCCGGCCTACTGGGCCGAGAAATGGCCGGAGATCGGCTATTTCAACAACCACTGCACCAAATCCTTAAGCTTCAAGATGAACCACGCCAAGCACCACGGTGCCGAGAGCTTCGGCCAGATCGGCTGCCTGATCAACATGACCTACAACCGCGACGCGATGAACCATACCCACCAGAACGTCACCGTGGGGCCCCCCTTGGCCGTGGTGAACCAGCTGATGAAGGAGCTTTTCGCATCACCTGCCGCCCCGGGCATATTCAACGACCCCAATGGCAGCGACATCTGCCACACCTCGTCGGTGGACGGTTATAAACCGGTGACCGCCGGAATGGCGGCCTTCACCGCGGCCTGCATGGTGGAGCTGGAGCTGAAAAACGCCATGATCTCGTGCGACTGGACCCTGCCGGCCTGGCTGTCGCCGCTCAAAAGCCGGGGGTACCGCGGCGACATCAACATGCATGCCGACCTCTATGCCGCGGTCACCGGGGACAAGGTCGATCTCAAGCAGTTCCAGTTGATCGGGCTGCGGCTCCTCACCCTCTTCAGGGCGCTCACCGCGCGGCACATGGATTACCACGTGAAAAAGGAGAATCCGACCGGCCAGGTGAACATGCGCCACGATCACGACTACATGAACGACTGGATGTTCGACAAGGTCGGCGACACCACCACGGGTCCGGTGCGCGGCCCCGGCACCGGGATCCCCAATGCGGTATCGGGAAACACCGATGCCTACCCGGCCAAGGAGGTCGCCTTCCAGGGGACCACGCAGCTGATGAGCCGCGAGGACATGGAAAAGGCGAAGGAGCTCCTCTACGAACAGCTCGGCTGGGACCGGGAGACCGGCATGCCGACCGAGGCGACGCTCAAGAAGCTGGGGCTCAGCTATGTGAAGGGGAAGATACCGGCGCTGATCGTGGCGTGATTTTTTGCGCGTCTTGGGTGGTGATCACCTCATCCTCACCCGGTTCATCGCAAGCTTACGCTCTTGCGCGCGACCCTTGAAGGGGAGGGGACGTGAAGCCAACTTTCCCAGAGCGTCAATCTGCATACCTAACAACTCCGAACCTCCCTCTCCCCCCGGGAGAGAGGCGGGGTGAGGGAGTGGGGGAGGAGGAAAATGCTGCCGGAAGAGAACCCGGAACGAAGGGCAAACGAACGTGAGCAGGTAGGTTCCGAGGCGCCGGTCGACGATGGCATCGAGACCCGGCGGGTGAGTTTTCTTGAGGAGGATGGGTCCTGGCAAAAGGGGCTCGGGGAGGTCAAGGCGGCGGTGGCGCGGACCATCCGGGACAGTGCCCGCGAGCGTAGGACGGTGTCCTCGGTGGAAGACCTCGCCGAATGGGATGACTACCTCCGTTACGGGCAGATCGAGGTGCGGGCGCTGCTGGAGGAGATGGCGGGTGAAGCCGACTACCAGGACCTGAAGTGCTTAACTACCGCCACCGGCCTCGTCTACTTCTACTCTCAAACCTTCCTTACCGAAGAGGAGGCCGCCCGGAAAGGTACGGTGGAGGAGGCGAAAAGTATCATCGCCGGCGCCATCCGGGCCGATTCGCTGGAGAAAGTGGCGCTGACCCCGATCGGTGACATCTACGCCCTGGCTCCCGGCACCGGGGCGGGCATTGTCGATGCCCTGCTGGATGCCATGACACATGACCGGCGTTATCAGGACCTAAAACAGGTGACCGCCGCCGGCGAGGTTTACTTCCACTCGGACCGGTACCTGGTCGACAACTACGCGGCGACGTTGCTTCTGGCCCGGGCGGGAGACCACCGGGCAACCATCGCCGAGACGGTCCGGGAGGAATCGAGGATCTACCCGCGGACGACCAATGCCGCCTGCTTTCTCGACTACAAGCTTTACGGGATACCGCCGGACGAGCTGGAAACGGTGATCCGGGTCATGCTCGGCAAACCGGAATTTGCGGATATCAAGAGGATTGTCCACCCCGTCACCAACGCGGTGCATCTCTATTCGGAGCGCTACATCGCGGCGGAGCATGCCTGGGCGATGATGGATTGGGAGGAGGTCGGGCGGGCCAACAACCCGTAGCTCACCACCGGGAACCCGGACATGCCGCACCATCTCAGGGAGGAATCACCATGGCCAAAAAGGCAAAGGTTGGCGACAAGCTGCAGGTCCACTACACCGGCAAGCTCGACGACGGCAGCGTGGTCGAGACCTCGGGGGGGAAAGGGTACACCGTCTTCGCACCGTTCGAGTTGGTCCTGGGCCAGGAATGCGATGAGCTGCCGCCGAAAGTCCAGAAGGCGCTGGTCGGCATGAAGCCGGGGCAAAGCACCGAGATCAAGGTGGCCTGCGAGGAGGCGTTCGGCCCGCGATTCGAGGAATGGGTGTTCACGGTGAACCGAGCCGATCTCATTATCGAAGAGGAGGTGCTGCCGGAATGGCGCTATCACTTCCACAGCAAAAAGTCGGTCGGCCCCACCGACCCCAAGCCGGGGGACCGGATGGAATTGAGCCTGTCGGACGGCAGCTGCGTCCCGGCGGTGGTGACGGAGGTAACCGATACCGCGTACACGTTCGACGCCAACCATCCGTTGGCGGGAAGGGATCTGACCTACGAGGTCACCCTTTTGAGCATCGGGTAGGGGGGGACTGGTGTACCACGATTTGGTTTACCGGTCCAAAAGGAGAGCGCGCCATGCCAGCGGAAATAACGGAAGCGCCGGAACCCATGGATGAGCGGCTGTACTGCAGCTTCGACATGAAGGAAATCGTCTGCGGCACCGACACGATCCGGTTGTGCCACAAGGGGAAGGACGTCATCGGCGAGATCTCGCTGAAGATCTTCATCAACGGGACGGAATACGCCTCGCTTTTGTGCCTCAACCAGAAGACCGAGGAGTTGGCGCTCGGTTTTCTCTACAGCGAAGGGGTCATCGACAGCATGGAGGACATCGCGTCCATCACGTACAACGAGCGGCTGTTCGCGGTAATGGTGCAACTGGTACCCGGAATGTCGGTGGCCAAGTGCGAAAGCCTGCGCAGCGTCACCTCGGGGTGCGGCAAATGCTTCACCTACATCAACCCGCTCAAGCACGAGAAATACCTCCCCCTCGCCAACGAAGAGCGTTTTCCCCTGCGCGGCATCCTCGAGGCGATGGACGAGTTCGAGCGGCAATCGCAGGTCTACCGGGCCTTCGGAGGCGTTCACAGCGTGCTGTTCCGGCACCGCGACTACTGCGTCTTCAACGAGGACATCGGGCGGCATAACTGCTTCGACAAGATCGGCGGCATCCTGCTCAAAAACGAAAAGCTGGGATTGACGCGCAGCGGCATGCTGTTTTTAAGCGGGCGGGTCTCCTCGGAGATCATCACCAAGGTGATCCGGATGGGGGTGCCGGTCCTGGTGTCGCGCTCGACCCCCACCGCCGCGGCGGTCAACCTGGCCCGGGAATACAACGTGACCCTTTTGGGCTACGTCCACGACCGCTCCGGTTTCGTCTACGCCGGAGAGGAGCGCCTGACGCAGGAGATGTAAGTTACGTTTCGCAACCTTCCGGGTGGGCACCCTCGTGCCCGCCCTACGCCGGCCTTCCCGCACCTTTCCGGCGCCTCTCCCGCAAAAGCCACGTGGCCAGCGTCACCAGGGTCGTCCCGGAGACGATCCATCCTGCCACCCTTGGTCCCGTCGTTCCGAACCGGATTTCAACCTCGTGCACCCCTGCCGGGACCTTCACCGCAACCAAACCGTACCGATCCGGATAGACCGGGACGTCCTTCCCGTCGCAGGTAGCCTGCCACCCCGGGAAATAGAGCCACTGGCCGACGAGTTCACCTTCCCGCGGCAGCGCGATGCGGCAGGTGAAACGAGACCCGACCGCCCGGTAGACGGTCAACGGTTCCTCGCCGGCCCCATCCCGGAAAACCGGGTACTTGACGTAGTCCCCGCGGGTGAGCATTGAATCGATCGGCATGAAATCGCTGTCGGATGAGGAGATCAGGATCGGATACGTTTTGAGGCTGAACGGTACCGGGGTCGACGGAAAATCGGAGATCGTGCCGTCCACCCTGCGCAGGCCGTGGGAGAGCGCCAGGCAGCAGACCAGGATCAATCCGGCCACGGCGAGACCGACCTGCCGCCGGTCTGCCAGCATTCTCGAGGCGGGCACGAAACCACAGAATGCGCAGAGGAACAGGCTGGCCGGGCCGAGAAACCGATAGGGGAATTGCAGATAACGCAGGGGGGCGATCGCCTCGTAGAGCGGGGTGGCGATGGAAAGGGTCATCAGCATGCTCACCAGAAAGAAGGCGAGCAGGAGGCGCCCGAACCGGGCTTTTGGGTCCGCGGTAAAGGCCAAGGCGGTGAGCGATACGGCTGCGCAGACGAAGATCAGGGCGTAGACGGGATTGAAGGTGAAGATGTCATGCCGGTGCGCGCCAAAAAAATCCGACAACGCGAGGAAGTGTCGGGAATAGTGCAGGCTCCCGGTGATCGCGACCCCCGTGCCGATGAGATGTTTTTTCTCCAAGAGCACCGGGAGCCAGTAAAAGGACGAAAGGCCCGCTCCGAGGAAGGGACCGATACACGCTGCCAGGAACCGGCGCTTCGAGGCGTGGTAATAAAAACGGCACCAGATGAAGTAACAAAGGGCAAACGGCAGTATCATCACCGTCGTCAAATTGTGGGTCAGCACAATGGCAGCAGAGGCCAGCCCCGTAGCGACAATGCCGCGCAGGCTCTTCTCGGCGCCAAAGGAGAGATCCATCCCGTGGAACAGAAATGGCAGGATCCCGAGTACGATGAATTCCGGCAGCGCCGCACGCAAATAGATATCGACCAAATGATAGGGGGCAAACATGTACAGGCCGGCGGCAATAACCGCTCCTGGATCGCCGCAGTACTTTCTGGTCCAAAGGTAAACGCCCCACCCGCTGATGAAGAAGGCGCCGACCGAGACCAAGGTCATTGCGGTAACAATGGGGAGGCCGACCGCATTGAGGTAACCGACCATGAGATAAAAGGCGGGAGAGTAGAAATTGAGGGTGGGGAGCCCTTTGCCGAAACAGGCCTGGGACAACCAGCGCGGATAGTAGTTGCCGAGGCCGATTTCGTAACAGACATCGTTGCTTCTCAACAGATGGATGATGCTGTCGGAACCTTGGAACCATTGGCCGGGGGAAAGAGGTGAAGACGCAACGAGGGTCATCAAGGCTAACACCACGAGGACCAGATACGGTGTACGCTTTTCGGTACTGAAAGAAGAAACCTGCATCAAAAACCTCTTGGTGCGATATCCGCCTGCAGATACTTTGATCACCGGCAGCAACTCCGGTCAGGGGCGCCATATTACCATCAAGCCGGAATCAACACAATAATCAGGGAAAGCCTCACCGGTACCGGCAGCCTGAGAAAGCTGTCGGCACCGTCGGGGGCGGGCGTTGGGAAAGGAAAGGCCGATCCGTGAAACGGGATCGGCCTTCGTTGTTCAGGGGGGGCACTGCTGCATCTCGGCCAGGCGCGCGTTCACCGCTTGCCGGCCCGGGAAGGTCGCGGCTGGTGCCTTGGCGTCACCCGCAGCTGCAGCCGGCACAGTCGGCCGGGTCGCACTGCTTGGGGAGTAACCGTTCCGAGGCCCACTCGGTGATGTCGGCGCCGTAATGCACGTAAAGCTCGTCGCTGCCGGCGAGCGGAATCCAGTAGGAGTCCAGCACCGCGCCGAGGAAGTCGAAATAGCCAACCACGCGCGTGGTGGTCTGTTCACTGAGGGCCTTGTTGGCCAGACACCCCTTGTGGTGCTCCTTCTGCCCCATGTCGGCACAGCGGATGCCGGTCTGATACCCGACCTCCCCGGCCTTCCGGTTCATATCGAGGATGGTCCGGTCCTTGTGGACCAGGATCGCCGGGAAGGGAAAGTTGTCGTAGAAGAGATGGAAGTTCCGGAGGATTTCGTCGCTGATCTGGTGCTCTGCCATCGGTTGCTGCTCCTCTTGTGCTTGCTTGTCTGCGGCGTTGCCGCCTCGGAGAAAACTGAGGCGCCTGCCAGGGGTTCAGGGTTTGGTAAGAACGGTGGCGAAAAGGGTGGCGAGGAAATCCCGCACCGGCTGGGTGGACTTCATTACCTTGGCGGTAAGCACGGCGCCCTCCCAGCCCGAAAGGATGAAGCCGGCCATGACCTCGGGATCGAAGGCGGCGGAAAGTTCCCCGGCCTGCTGCGCCTCTTGAATGCAGGCGGCAAAGCGCCCGCGCCAGGAGCGCATGATCTCGTCGAGGCGCGCCCGCAGGCGTTCGTTGTTGGCGGCGAGTTCCTGGCCCAGATCGCCGATCAGGCAGCCGACGGTGCATTGATGCTGGGCAAGCTGCGCCTCGCCCCGTTCCAGAAAGCCGCGCAGCCGGTCCAGCGGGGTGAGGGTGGGATCGGACAGCAAAACGTCGAGCCGGGCCAGGAAGCGGCCGGAGAATTCCTCGATGACCGCCAGTCCGAACTCCTCCTTGCTGCCGAAGAAGTGGTAGAAGGAGCCTTTCGGCACAGCCGCCTGCTTGAGAACGGCGTCCAGGCCGGTGGCGTTGTATCCCTGGGTGGCGAAGAGCTGCATCCCGGTGGTAATCAATGCTGTCCGCGTGTCACGTCTGCTCATGGCAACAAAGTAGACCGATCGGTCTAGTTTGGTCAAGCAATTTTTTCTGCCGTTTCTCCTGCCGGGTTAAGGCAGGGTTTGAAGTCCCCCTTTAGCAAAGGGGGATTTAGGCGGATTTGCCTGTAGGGTTCAGCCCTTGCGAGGCCAGCCCCGAAAACCTCAGAAGCAAATCCCCCCCGCCCCCCCTTTGTCAAAGGGGGGATCAAAGGACCCCTGCCCTCTCGTTCCCAAGCTCCAGCTTGGGAACGACAACGTTTCGCGAAGCTCCAGCTTGGGAACGGCAACGTTTCGCGAAGCTCCAGCTTCGCCCGTGAGAGGCCCCCCCTTGCCAAAGGGGGGATCAAAGGACGGACCTTATTTTGGGGCATTGGCCTGAAAAACAAAGGCCGAGGTATCGGATCATCCGGAGAAGAGATCAGCTGTTTAATCGTTGAAACCGATTTTACCGATCGCAAACTGTATGAGGTTTGAACAGCTGTTTCAATCCGGCACAAGCGCCGCCTCGAAGCCCACCCGTTATCCTACCGAAAAGAGGCAACTTTTTCTATGCTAATTGTGGCACGCCCTTTGAAACAGGACGAAGTAAAGGATAAAAATGGTCCGCAATGTCCTGTATGGGGCAGACCAGACGATTTGGGGAGTAACACCATGTTGACATGCACCTTTGCACCAACCGATCCGGAAAGAGGAGATGGGGAGGCGACCCTGCACCTCAAGGGGAGGGCAACCATCGAAACCTGCACCGAATTCCGGGACGCGCTGCGCGCTGCGCTGACCGGCTGCCGCAACCTCACCATCGACGTCTCCGAGGTGGAGGCGATCGACTTAAGCTGCATCCAGCTCTTCTGTTCGGCGCACAAGACCGCGCTTAACCAGGGGAAGAACGTCACCATCGCCAACCCGCAGGGTGAGGAGTTCACCGCCTCCATCCGCAACGTCGGGCTCACCTGCACCCTGCCGGGTACCTGCCAGGGCGACCCCGACCACTTCTGCCTCTGGGGGAACCCGGAGGCGATCTGCCGGAGGGAGCCATGATGGACCAGTTCCAGGAAACATTCCGGGAGGAGGCGTACGAGAACCTGGCACTTTTGGAATCGGCCCTGCTGGAGCTGGAGGACGAGCCGGAGAACCTGGAGCTCGTCGGAGCGATCTTCCGCGCGCTGCATACCATCAAGGGGTCCGGGGCCATGTTCGGCTTCGAACGGATCGCCGCCTTCACCCACGATATCGAGACCGCCTTCGACCTGGTGCGGGGGGGGCGGATGCGGGTCAGCGCCGAACTGATCGATCTCACCCTGAAGGCACGGGACCGGATCCGCTCCCTGCTCGAGGAGGAGCCGACCGGGACGCTGGACCCGGAAACCCGACAGCTCGTCGAGGGATTCCGCCGGCTCCTGCCGGGCGATGACCAAAGGGGGGGGCCGGTGGCGGAGGCCCCGCCCGAGCACTGCACCGAGCCGGTCGCCTACCGGATCCGCTTCGCTCCCCACCCCGGGCTCTTCCTGAGCGGCACCAATCCGGTCCTTTTGCTTAAGGAACTGGAGGAGCTCGGCAAGCTCACCGTCACCGCCAACACCGACCAGGTCGGGCTCCTGGATGAGATCGACCCGGAACTGTGCGCCACTTCCTGGGACATGGTGCTGGTCACCGACCGGGGGATGGAGGCGATCGAGGACGTCTTCCTGTTCGTGGACGACCAGAGCGAGGTCCGCATCCAGCCGATCGAGACCGAACCGGACGGGGCGGCGAAGCGGCTGGGCGACATCCTGGTCGAGCGGGGGGACGTGGATCAAAACCAGCTGGAGGCGCTCCTCGGGGAGCGCAAGATGGTGGGGGAGATCCTGATGGAGTCGGGGCTCGTCTCGCGCCAGAAGGTGGAATCGGCGCTCGCCGAGCAGCAGCAGGTGAAGGAGATCGCCCGCGACCATTCGCAGCGCGAATCCCAAGGGTCGCTTCGGGTCCCGTCCGAGCGGCTCGACCACCTGGTGAACCTGGTGGGCGAGCAGGTGACGGTGCAGGCAAGGCTTGCCCAGCTGGCGCTCTCCCTCAAGATACCGGCCCTGAGCGCGATCTCCGAGGAGGTGGCCCGGCTTACCGGGGAGCTGCGCGAAAGTTCCTTGAAGATCAGGATGCTCCGCATCGGTTCCACCTTCAGCAATTTCAAGCGGCTGGTCCGCGACCTGTCGCGCGAGCTCGGCAAGGAGATCGAGCTGGTCACCTCGGGGGAGGAGACCGAGCTGGACAAGACGGTGCTGGAGAAACTCAACGACCCGCTGGTGCACCTGATCCGCAACAGCATGGACCACGGCATCGAGGCGCCGGAGCGCCGGGAGGCGCAGGGGAAACCGCGCTGCGGCCGGCTCCTGCTTGCCGCCGCCCATTCCGGCGACAGCGTGCACATCACCATCACCGACGACGGCGCCGGGCTCGACACCGCGGCGATCCTCGCCAAGGCGCAGGAAAAGGGACTGGTGGGGCAAAACGCCCAGCTTTCCGAGAAGGAGATCTACTCCCTCATCTTCCACCCCGGCTTCTCCACCGCCAAGGCGGTCACCAACATCTCGGGGCGCGGGGTCGGCATGGACGTCGTCAAACGGCACATCGAGGATCTCCGGGGCACCATCGACATCCGGAGCGAGCGCGGGCAGGGGACCACGATCACGGTCCGGATCCCGCTCACCCTGGCTATCATCGAAAGCCTCCTGGTCCGGGTGGCCCGGGAGCACTACCTCTTCCCGCTCGGCGCGGTGCACGAGTGCATGTTCCTGACCTCCGAGACGGTGGCGAACGCGCACGGACGCCAGGTGGTCTCGTTGCGGGACAAGATCGTCCCGTACATCAGGCTTCGGGACCGCTTCGCCCCGGCGGAGCGCCGCCCGTCCCTGGAGCAGCTCGTCATCACCGAGATCGACGGCGAGAAGGTGGGATTCGTGGTCGACCACGTGGTGGGACACCACCAGAGCGTGATCAAGTCGCTGGGCCCCGCCTACCGCAAGGTGGAGGGGGTCTCCGGGGCAACCATCCTCGGGGACGGCACCGTGGCCCTGATCCTGGACCCCTCCAAGCTCTACCAGGCCGAGCAGCTCCAGGAAAAGGCCGCCTGACCGCCCTGAGCGGGTCGGCCGACCCACGTCCACCAAGAAAGCGACTTCGCATTCGATAAACGCATCTACCTGATGCGACAAGGAAGGAGAACGAACATGAAATGGTTTTACAACCTCACTATCGGCACCAAACTTCTGGCCGGCTTCATCCTGATGGCCCTGTGGGCGGGCGCCATCGGCGTCGTCGGCGTGACCCATATCCGGGACATCGCCAAGCAGGACCAGCTGATGTACCAGCGGATCACGGTGCCGGTCTCCGAACTCGCCACCTTATCCACCACCTTCCAGAGGATCCGGGTCAACGTCCGGGACGCCATCCTCGCCCGCAGCACCGAGGAGCGTGCCGCCAAGGCCGCCCGCATCAAGGAGCTCAAGGATATCGAGGTGAAGACCGAGGCCTCCTTCGAAAAGACCATCATCACCGAGGAGGCCCGGAAGATGTTCCAGGACATGGTCGAGGCGCGCAAGGCCTACTGGCCGCTATTGGACCAGACGGTGCAGCTTGCCGAAAGCGGCAAGACCGCACAGGCCCAGGGGCTTTTGAACGGCGAGATGGGCAAGGCGAGCCGGGTGGTGCAGAACCTGATCGAACAGATCTCGGCGCGAAAGCTCTCCCTCGCCAAGGAGGTGGCGGCACAGAACCAGGCCTCCGGGAAGTCGGCGGAGAACGTCACCACCATCTTCGCGATCCTCGGGGTCGTGGCCGCCATCGCGCTCGGGATCTTCATGGCCCGGATCATCAGCCGGCCGGTGCGGGAAGTGAAGGAGGCGGCCGACAAACTCGCCCTGGGGGACGTGAACGTCACGGTGCGCTCCGACAGCCGCGACGAGGTCGGGCTGCTGGCCCAGTCCTTCGCCAACATGGTCGCCAACATCAAGGCTGCAGCACTCGCGGCGGAGCAGGTGGCCGGCGGGGACCTCACCGTCCAGGTCCAGGTGAAGTCGGAAGAGGATGTCCTGGGCAAGAGTCTCCATACCATGGTGGAGCGGCTCACCCAGATCGTCACCCAGGTGAAGTCCGCCGCCGAGAATGTGGCCTCGGGAAGCCAGGAGCTCTCCTCCAGTTCCGAGCAGATGTCGCAGGGGGCGACCGAGCAGTCGGCATCGGCGGAGGAGGTCTCCTCCTCGATGGAGCAGATGTCGTCCAACATCAAGCAAAACGCCGACAACGCGCTGCAGACCGAGAAGATCGCGGTCGCCTCGGCCTCCGACGCCGCCGAGGGGGGGAAGGCCGTGACGGAGACCGTCGCCGCCATGAAGCAGATCGCCGGCAAGATTTCCATCATCGAGGAGATCGCCCGCCAGACCAACATGCTCGCCCTGAATGCAGCCATCGAGGCGGCTCGCGCCGGGGAGCACGGCAAGGGGTTCGCCGTCGTGGCGAGCGAGGTGCGAAAGCTTGCCGAGCGCAGCCAGGAGTCGGCGGCGGAAATTTCCGAACTTTCCGTGTCGAGCGTTGAGGTCGCGGAACGCGCCGGGGAAATGCTTACCCGGATGGTCCCCGACATCCAGCGGACCGCGGGGCTGGTCCAGGAGATCTGCGCCTCCAGCCGTGAGCAGGACACCGGCGCCGAGCAGATCAACAAGGCGATCCAGCAGCTCGACCAGGTCATCCAGCAAAACGCCTCGGCCACCGAGGAGATCGCCGCCACCGCCGAGGAACTGGCGGCCCAGGCCGAGCAGCTGCAGGCCAGCATCGGCTTTTTCAAGACCGAAAACGACGGGAGCCACCAGTACGCGGTGCGCCGCCCTGCCGCCAAGCCACGCAAAGCAGCCTCTCCCAAGGGGACGAGCTATGCGGAGATGGTCCCCAAACGGCAGGAGAGCAAAGGGACGACCCTGGTCCTGGACCCGGAGGGGTACATCGACTCCGACTTCGAGCGGTTCTGACGCGCCGGCTTTAAAGAGACGTTGCCGGCCCGCCTCGGGCATGAAGCCGAAGACCGGCAAAGCAAAAGGGCAGGGGAGCGATCTTCCCTGCCCTTCTTATTTGCCAAAGCGCCGGTTCAGGCCGCCTTGGCGCGGACCCCCTCATGCTTTTGCGGCTGGTAGGTCCCGGGCTCGGCCCTAAAGGCGATGCCGAGTCGGTTCCAGCCGTTGATGGCCACGACCGCCAAGGTCAGAAAGGCGAGTTCCCGGTCGCTGAATTCCTCCCGCGCTTTCTCGTAAACCTCATCCGGCACGTGCCCGTCGGTGACGAGAGTCACCGCTTCCGTCCAGGCCAGGGCGGCGCGCTCCCGTGCGG
The DNA here is from genome assembly GCF_016458275.1 of Geomesophilobacter sediminis. Classification (GTDB taxonomy): domain Bacteria; phylum Desulfobacterota; class Desulfuromonadia; order Geobacterales; family Geobacteraceae; genus Geomesophilobacter; species Geomesophilobacter sediminis. The sequence continues at coordinate 241,695 of NZ_JAEMHM010000009.1, read as the reverse complement.
TATAAAACGGGGTCTCCCGCCAGGCATCCAGTTCATAGAGCCGCTGTTCGGTTTCGCCGCGGGCGCGAGCGTCTTTGGAATGCATGTCGATGCAGTAGGCGCATCCGTTCAGCTGCGAAGCGCGGAGTTTCACCAAATCCAGCAGTGATTCCTCCAGACCGCTCGCGTGCACCTGGCGCTCCAGGGCCAGCATCGCGTTCAGCGCCTCCGGCGCGACTTTTATGAAGTCCATCCTCATCATGGTGCTCCTCCTTCCCTCCTGGTCCAGATAACTACCTGACCCCATTGTAGATCCGCAGCCTGGCGCAGGGCAAACGAAGAACGGTTCGGAGGACGGGACGGGGGACGGGACGGGAGAAAGAAGAGCGGGAGTTGTGGCGGCAGCAGCGGGGAGAAGGGTGGGTGGGGTCAGTCGCTGCAGAAGAAGCGGCGGCAGACGTCGGGGCGGTGCTCGTAGATGCTGCAGTGCCCATCGGACAAAAACTCGCAGCCGTTTTCGATGATGAGCAGGTGCCGCCCGGTAAGGGAAAAGTGGAGCCGGCCGGAGCCTAAAACGGTCAGCCTTTGGTACTCCTCGAAGGTGAGGGGGACACTGGGAAAGGAACGGCAGCAGGCACCGCCGCACTCACGGCAGCGGCCGTCGTCATCTATCGCGTGGTCCAGCAGCAGCCCGTGTTTCTTCAACTTTTGACGGTCGTTCCAGAACATGATCGTGACCCCCGGTGAGGAGATCGCCTGGAGAGGTCGTGCTGCGCCGCCCGATCGGCTAGAAATCCAGGCGCGGATCGGTGATCGGGCAGTCGGGATTGGCTTGCAGGTGGACGAAGTGGGCCGAGTGTCTCTCACCCGCGGCCCGCGGGCCGACCGGCTTGCCGCACTTCACGCACTCGAACCGGAGGTCGCGCCGGTGCTTGGGCAAGGCCGCAGCTCGAACCGCTAACGCCTTCTCAACATCGATGATGTGTCCAAAGAACCTGCATTGTAACGCCGCAGCCATTGTTGCGCTCCTTGTACCTAACTTCGGGGGATTGTGCTCTGGGAAGAATAAAATAACAGCATTTTACAATTGTTGTCAATGTAGAAGCCGCATCGGGAGCCATCCGCCCGGCATCACGGCCCCGCCGGGCGCGGAAGTTCGCCAACTATTGCAAATTCTTTGAAAAACTGCTATTCAGCAGGAACTGCACGTTGGACTGAGGGCTCTACCAGGAGGGATTGCCATGAACCTCGCCAGCCAAAGGTGTCTTCGGGGGGGCGCGAAATCCAGCGGCCGTTTGCCGTTTGCCGTTCAAGCGGCGCTGTTCGTCTCGCTTTCGGCGGTCCCCTTTGCCGTGGTGGCGCTGTTTAAAAGTACCTTCTATTTCGTCGCTTCCACCCCGTCCTACCTCCTTTTCCACAATCTTGCCGAACTCTTCAGCGTCATCGTCTCCCTCTCCATCTTTGCCTTGGGCTGGAGTTCCTACTCCCAAAATACCGACAAGCACGCCCTTTTTCTGAGCGCCGGTTTCCTGGCCACCGGGCTGATCGATTGCTTTCATGCGCTGGGCTACAGCGGCATGCCCGATCTGGTTACCGCAAACCTGCCCAACAAGGCGACCCTTTTCTGGCTGGCGGCCCGGATGGTCGGGGCGGCGGTCTTTTGGGGCAGCGCCTGGATCTATCCCGAAGACAAAAGGGGATGGATCAACCGGGCGACCCTGCTCGGTGCCGCCTTCGTCCTGCTGGGGGGCACCTTCGTCGGGGTCATCTTTTTTCCGGAGCAGCTGCCGGAGGCCTACCGCCCGGGATTGGGCCTGACGCCGTTCAAGGTGGGGACCGAGTACCTGATCATCGGGGTCCTCGCCTGGGCCACCTTCGCCTATGGGCGGCGCTGGCAGAAAAGCGGCGACCGGCTGCTCCTGTACTACCTGGCCGCCCTGGTCCTCTGCATATACTGCGAGCTTGCCTTCACGCTCTACCGGAGCGCCTTCGACAGCTACAACATGCTGGGACATCTCTACAAGGTGGTCGCCTACCTGCTCATCTACCGGGGGGTGTTCGTGGCGGCGGTCCGGCGCCCCTACCAGCGGCTGCGCCAAAGCCGCCGGATCTTGAACCAGATCGTCGATTCCCTGCCGCAATCCATCTTCTGGAAGGGCCGAAACAGCGCCTACCTGGGGTGCAACCGCGTGTTTGCCAGCCGCGCCGGCCTGGCCAGCCCGAGGGAAATCCTCGGGAAAACGGACTTCGAACTCCCGTGGAGCCGCGAGGAGTCGGAAGGGTACCGGGCGGACGACCGGGTAGTCATGGAACAGCGGCTGGCCAAGGAACATATCCTGGAAACCCAGCGCCAGGCCGACGGCGACCTGATCTGGATCGATACGACCAAGATCCCGCTCTGCGGGGAGGACGGCGCCGTCGAAGGGGTCCTGGGGGTCTACGAGGACATCACCGAGCGCAAACAGGCCGAACAGGCGCTGCGGGAAAGCAACGAACGCTTTTTCTCCGCCTTCCACAACGCGCCGATCGCCATGGCTATCAGCACCCTCAAGGATGGGGTTTGCGTCGATGCCAACGAGCGTTACCTGGAAGTCACCGGCGTCTCCCGGGAGGAGATCGTCGGGAAAACCTTCATCGAGGCCGGGCTGATCACCCCGTCGGAGCGGCAAAAGATCGTCGATGCCATGCAGCGCGACCGGCGGGTATACAACCTCGACCTCACCTACCGGACCCGGGAGGGAAAGGAGCTCTCCTGGATCTACTCGGGGCAGATGATCCAAGTGGACGGGAAGGAGTACCTCCTGTCGTCGGCGGTCGATCTCACCCAGCAGCGCCTTTTGGAACAGCAGCTGCGCCAGTCGCAGAAAATGGAGGCGTTGGGTCAGTTAGCCGGAGGGGTGGCCCACGACTTCAACAACATCCTCCAGGTAATCGTCGGCTACGCCACGCTGCTCGATTTTCGCGCCAGCCCGGAACAGAAACCGATGGTCCACGAGATCGCCAAGGCGGCGGAACGCGCCGCCGAGCTCACCAACGGGCTCCTCTCCTACAGCCGCAAGCAGGTGCTGAAACTTGAGACGGCCGACATCAACCAGGTGGTGCACAACATCGAGAAATTCCTGATCCGTATCCTCGGCGAGGACATCGAGCTCACCATCCAGACCGCCGACCCGGTGCGGACGGTGATCGACAAGGCACACATCCAGCAGGTTTTCGTAAACCTCGCCTCGAACGCACGGGACGCGATGCCCCATGGCGGGTGCCTTTCCATCTCCGTCGAGCGGATCGAGATCGACGAGCGGTTCATTGCCGCCCACAACTTCGGCGCAGCGGGACCGTATGCCTTGATCCGGGTCTCCGATACCGGCGAGGGGATCCCCGCGGAACACCTGCAGCACATCTTCGAGCCGTTTTTCACCACGAAGGTGGACGGCAAGGGGACCGGGCTGGGGCTCGCGATCGTCTATGGCATCATCAACCAGCACCACGGCAGCATCACCTGCTACTCCGAACCCGGAACCGGGACCACCTTCAACATCTATCTTCCCCTGACCGACGCCGATGCGGCGGTGGCGCAGTGCTCCGCAGCTGAGCTCCCCGCGCCGGCGCGGAAGCTGAACATCCTGATGGTTGAGGATGACGAGGGGGTAAGGACGGTGACCCGCAAGATCCTGGAGACCTTCGGGCACCGGGTCGTGGAGGCGGAAAACGGTCGCGCCGCGGTGGAGCGGTACGCCCAGGATCCGGCCGCCGTGGACCTGGTGCTGCTCGATGCGCTCATGCCGGGGCTGAACGGTGGTGAGACGCTGGTGCTTTTGAAGGAAGTCGATCCGGCGGTAAAGGTACTTTTCATGAGCGGGTACGCCCGGGAGGTCATCAGCGGCAAGATGGTACTGCCGGAGCATTTCGAGTTCGTGGCCAAGCCGGTGGTCCCCGCCGCACTCAACGAGGCGATCGGCAGGGCGATGCGCTGACCGAAGCCGATCGGCAAGCGCCGCGGTGTGGATTGCCAACCTGAGCTCGTGGCAGCATCTCCCGACCCCCGTCCGCCGGGGGGGGGCTGACAAAGGAGATCGCGGCAGCACGGGACAGGACCCGGGCGGAAAAGTACCTAAATGCCGGCGGCCGATCGGGAACATTCTGATCGGCCGCTTTGTGTTCATGCCTGCTTCATGCGTCGTTTCATCCTCGAGGCGTTGCTCCCCTCCGGTATTTGAGGTGCACGAACCAGTAGGAGAAGGCGACGAACACGACCCCGCCCAGGATGTTGCCCAAGGTCACCGGGACGATGTTGCCCAAAAAGAAGTTGCTCCAGGTGAGTCCGGGGATCGTCCTATCGGTCTGGGCGGCGATGAGGAGTCCGGTGGGAATGAAGTACATGTTGGCTACCGAGTGTTCGAAGCCGCTGGTGACGAAGGCCATGATCGGGAGGTAGCAGGAAAAGATCTTTCCCGCGATGTCGCGCGCGGCGGTCGCCATGAAGACGGCCAGGCAGACCAGCCAGTTGCAGAGGATGCCGCGGATCAGCGCCACCCCGAAGGGAAGCTGGCACTTCCTGGCCGCGATGGCGATGGAATGCTCGGCCAGGTTGCCGTTTTCCCAAAGGTGCGATTCGAACATGAGCCAGGCGAAGAACAGCGAGCCGGCCAGGTTGCCCAGGATGACGATCACCCAGTTCTCCCCGAGCTTCCCCCAGGTGATCTCTCCCTCCAGCGCGCAGCTGGCCAGGAGGCTGTTGCCGGTGAAAAGTTCCGCGCCGCAGACGACCACGAGGACCAGGCCGATCGAGAAGACGCTCCCCCCGAGGAAACTGGCGACCCCGCGGCCGACGAAGGCGGCGGCGTCCTGGGTCACCACGGTCGCCAGTTGGGCCCCGAAGGCGATGTAAAAGCCGGCCAGCAGGCTGAGAATGAGCGTGACGGAACGGCGCTGGGTACTGACGCGGCGTCCGTTCTCCACGATGGCCTGCACCGCTTCGTCCGGCTTCAGATAGTGTTTCTCCATCCGATCCCCCACCCCTGCGCATGGTGCGTCGATTGACGAGGCCTTCTTTTCGGTGAAATCCGGATCTTTGTCAAGAAAAACGAACGGTCGGGGCTGGGTGCGCCGAGGAAACGGGCGCTAAGGTGGGGTGGCGGGTGCGGGAGACGGGGACGGGGGAAAGCAAAAGGGGCGGCTCCTTTGGCAATGCAAAGGGAGCCGCCCCCGGGGCTGTTGCTGCTGGTGCCGCGGAATTACTTCAGGAGGTTGCCGAATTTCTTGAAAAGACTGCGGTCCGCCTTGGTCTTGACGATGTAGCCCACGGTGACGTCATCGGCGACTTCTTCCGGGATCTGAACGTAGCTCTGCTCATCGGCCAGCCCGGTTTCGCTGATCTTAACTTCGCCGACGTCCTGAATGGAGAGCGAGTTGGATTTCTTGATCCGGTCGTAGCTTTTCACGTACTTGGCCAGCACAACCTTGTCGCCGGCCTTTAACCCGTCGTTACGCCCCAGGGTGATCACCGCGATACGATCTTTCTGGTTTTGCGGGTTGGTCATCGTCTTGGCGGCGTAGCCGAAGTTGGGGAAGGCGTCTATGAAGCTGTCCTTTGCCTTCTCGATGGAGTTATTCACCGCCTGAAGCACCAACTGCAGGGGGTCTTTCACCCGGCACTCGGAGGAGCTTCTGACCTCGGAGCTGCCGGACACTCTTCCTTTGAACGGTTCAAAGACTTTGTAGATGGTGCCGTTGGTGGTGGATACCGCCCGGACATTGACCACCGCCTCAGCAGATACCGTGCAGGAAGGGGCGATGTAGTGGGATTTACCTTTCTTGTCCGTGTAGGAACTCGCTTCAGAGAATTTGGCGCCTACCGACGCCGTCGGGATGGACCCCAGGATGACGAAGTCCACATCCTTTACCAGTTTGCTGAATGCCGAGGGATCAACCTCACCGGAAAGCTCCGATTTGAACTTGTATTCCTCAAAAAGCCTTTTGACCTGCGACCTTTCAACAACCTCGAGTCCGGTTCCGCCGGTGATCGACTGGGTGAGCGACTCGGTTCCCGGCTCGGACAGCTTCCCCTGATATTCCGTGACGTCGGCCATTTGAAGAATGGCAACCTTCGGCTTCTTTTTGTTGAGAATGTAGTCGGGGGGCTGGACCTCGCACTCTTTTTTGTCGCAATCAAGTTCCTTGTAATTGGACAGTTTGATGCCACTGGCACACCCAGACATAAACAACGCTACACAACATGATGCAACAATCTTTTTGAACATCCGCAACTCCTTACAGTGAAATTTTGCCTTTTCAGGCAAATACCGAAAAAATCAATTGTTTGTACAAAAAATAAAAGAGTAACGGAATGGTAATACCGTAAATGTCACACTTTTATGACAGTAAGGAGCATACTGTTATTCGAATGGCGCATTATAGGCACTGAGAATATATTGTTCAATCATTAATTTTGTAGTAAAAGTCCTACAAAAATCCTGCAGTGGTTCTATTAGATCAGAAACGAATCTGTTCTGAAGGTTCCTGGAATTGGCCAAACGTAGCGCAGGAAAGCAAACGGCCGAGCGGGGAAAGCCCCGTTCGGCCGTTGGTTCTGATGCAGGTGAGCCTCACTTTACCGCGTAGAGGCAGGCTCTCTTCGCGGGCTTTGGAGCGCCCTCGAACATGCGCATCACTTTCTCCCAGTTGTAGACCAGTTGCGAGAGGTCTCCTTCGTCCCCGAACACCTCGGAATAGAAGATGCCCTCCATGATGCGCAGTCTCTCCAGCGGACTTTTCCCTTTACGGAGCAGCCCCTCCACACGCCATTGCATTTGACGGAGTTTGATCGACTCTGCATCGGTGCGGCCGACACATGCCTGGTCTATCGCCTCATCGGCAAGTTCACGAAAACGCCGGGGATCGGTCCGATACAACTCGCTCAATTCGTCCGGCGAATAACTATCGAATTCCTTCTTGGTCAGAGTGTCCATGGCGACCTTCCTTTTCCACGACTCCGGTGGTACTGCTACGTTTAATCCTAAGTATAAACCCAAAGCACACCATCATTGAATGGGGTGTCGTTTTCGTAGGAAGCCGTGTGCCGTTTTTCCGGGAGAGCGCTGTTCCTGGCGCGATTAACCGCAAACGCGGCCACCGCCTCCGGCGGATCGCTCCGGGAAAGGCGCTCCCACAGGTGGTGGGCACCTACCTTGTTATCCAACCGGTTCAACTGTTTTTATTGGAATTGATTTATGCTGGGTCGCACGTGTAACATGGCAGAAAGAGGAGATTTTACGAAGGGAAGGAGGAGTCAATGATCAGTAAAGTCAGTGTGGCACGGCACCCGATTCATCCCATGCTGGTGCCCTTGCCGATAGGCCTTTGGGTGTTCTCCCTGGTGTGTGACTTCATTTTTCGCGGCACCGGCAACCCGCTCTGGAGCATCGTCGCGTTCATAAGCATAGGCGGAGGGGTGATCGGAGCGCTGCTCGCCGCTCTTCCCGGCCTGATCGATCTGTACACCCTGCCGCCGTCCCGGGCCAAGACGATCGGTCTGTGGCACATGGCGATCAACCTTGCCCTGGTCACGGCATACGTGCTGAACTTCCTGTGGCGGCGCAACGTCGGGCCGGTCCCGATGGGGCCGGTAATACTGTCGGTCTGCAGCGTGGTTATTCTGGCTGTCTCCGGATGGCTTGGCGGCGAGATGGTCTACGTCCATGGCGTCGGTGTGGCCCCGGTAGAGGCGCCCACCGCCGAGACGGCTGCCGAAGAGCGGGGAATCTTTGGGCTCCGGCTGCACCATCGCCACTGAACGCTCTGATCCGGCGCCTTTGCGCCGCAACGGAAAAAGGGGACCGGCTCCGCTTGACTGGCAGTAGCTGGTCCCCTTTTTTTCTGCAGCAAGTTGGGCTGATCAATACCAGGCCGTGACGGTGGGGAGGATGGGGCGGTCGCCCCGGTTGGCGTCGGTACCGGAGGCCGCTTGCTGTTGCCGGGCTTTGAAGGTCATGAGGAGGTCCTCGGCGCGCTGGACGGCATCGGCTAACAGGGGCTCGGTGACTTCGTCCCACTCGTAATACTCATCGAGGTACGCGTTGGATACGAAGATGTGGCTCCCGCTGACAATTTCCACTTCGCTGTCGTCAAGTGCTATCGTCAACCGCATGGCTCTCTCCTGATGGAGCAAATTGCCGCCAAGCTACCAGAGGTTCTGCACCAAATCAAGACAAAAAAGTGTCGGAATTTCGACAGTTTGGCCTTCGTTGGATCACTCTTTGGGGGCGGATTCCAGGCGCTGCACACTGTTAGCTGAGCGCCTCCTGTCTTAGGGACCATGCCTGAGTCAGTAGTAATGGCCGGAGGAGGGGCTTGTTGACAAGGGGGGCGCCACTTTTATAATGAAATTAGCTTTTCCTACCGGCGCCAGCACAAGGAGGTATGTATGAAGGACATCCAGGAAGCAATCAGGCAGGCCATTCAGACTGAGAAAAACGCCATGAATTTCTACGAGCTTGGTGCCAAAGAGATGAAAGATAAGGATGCCAAGCGGATTTTCGAGCAACTCGCCCGGGAAGAACGGGAGCACGCATCGCATTTCTTCAAGGCCTACACCGGTGACGACATCAAGTCCTTCGACCAGTTCATGGCGGCGCCGCCGGAACACGAGTCGGTCTGGATCAAGTCGATCAAGAAGGTGATCGGCCCGGATTTCACCGAGAAGAAGGCTCTGGAAGCGGCCCTGGAGAAGGAAGCCAACCTGGAGAAGACGCTCACCGAGACGGCCGCGAAGATCACCGATGCCAAGATCCGCGAGGTTTTCGAGATCAATGCGCGGGAGACCCACAACCACTACCTCACCATCGAATCGGAATATTCCCGGATCATGGCGATGGTGGACGAATCCGACATGGACACCTTTGTAAGGGAGTAGGGCCGCTACAGCGGCAAGAGGAGCAAAAAAGGGGGCCGGCTCACCAAGATGCCGGCCCCCCTTTTTTCAAGGAGGTCCGTCCTTTGATCCCCCCTTTGACAAAGGGGGACTTCAAACCACTGCCTTAAAGGCGGTGACCGCAATCGCGCCTGGAAAGGCGCTCCCACAGGGATACTCACACCGGCTACGCCACCCCCATTTAAAGGGTCTGGGTGGCGGAGGTGATGGTAACCGACAACGCTGCCCGCGCCCACGGGTATTTCGTCTTCATGCTCTCGAAATCGGGGCCGGTGGAGATGAACTCGGCGGTCCCCTTGATCAAAAAGCCGGTTCCCGGTCCAAGGTTCCCGGCGACCTTGCTGCTGCCGCAGGTAATGACCACCTTGTTGTCGGCGGCGATGTTGGCCTCGGTCTGGTTCATGTACCCAGCCGGGATGAGCATCCTCCCGTCGTCGGTGAACCGGACGTAGCTGTTCCAGGTGTTCACCAGGTGCGGTCCGTCGGTTCCCTGCGTGGCGATCGCCACGACACCATCGTGCTTCAATACTTCTAAGAGTTTCTCCGGAATCATCTTTCCTCCGTTTTGTGATCTACCGTCTGGGATATCGCTGTGTCAGACAGTGTTACTTTTGGTTTGACCTCGTTTCCCTCTGATCATACACTTCCTGCCGCATGCCGGGGCACGAACTCCGCAGGTGCCTGTCCCCCTACCCCCAACCTTTACCGAGAGGCCGCATGTTCTCACTCAATCCCGCTCTTCCCGTTCCCCTCTACCAGCAACTCTACGATCAGATCCGCGAAGCGGTGCTCCAGGGGAAACTCCCGGCGCATGGCAAGCTCCCCTCGGTGCGGGAGTTGGCCGGCGAGCTTTCGGTGAGCCGGAACACGGTGGAAGGGGCTTACCTGGAGCTCTATGCGGAAGGCTACCTGTACACCCGGCCGCGCAGCGGGTACTTCGTGGCGCCGCTCGATTTCGAGGCGGCGGGCTCGGGAGCGGCGCGCCCCGCGGCGGCGGTGCCGGAAACGGCCGTGTCGGAGCCCCGTTACCGTTACGATTTCCATCCCGCCGGGCTCGACCCGGATTCCTTTCCGGCCCGACTGTGGCGGCAGTGCTTCGTGGAATGCCTGAGCCGGCACGCCCGGGAGTTGTCCCACTATCCGTCGGACCCGGCAGGAGAGTTGAGCCTGCGCCTCCAACTGCGCCGCTACCTGGAGCATTCCCGCGGAGTGATCTGCGACGCCGGGCAGATCGTGATCTGCAGCGGCCTGCAGAACGCTCTCGATATCGTCGCCCAGGTTCTCCGGGCCGATCACCAGTCGGTGGCCGTGGAAGACCCCGGTTTCCACCTGGCCCGGGCGGTCTTCCGGAACCACTCCTTCAACGTCATCCCGGTACCGGTTGGGCCCCAGGGGCTCGAGGTGGAAGGACTCGGCGCCACGAGCTGCACCCTGGCCTATGTCACCCCTTCCCACCAGCTCCCCATGGGACAGGTCATGCCGATCGGCAACCGGCTGAAGCTGATCGAATGGGCGGGCAAGAGCAACTTCATCATCGAAGACGACTACGACAGCGAGCTGCGCTACCAGGGGAAGCCGATCACCTCGCTGCAGGGGCTGCGGCCCGAAGCCAACGTCATTTACCTGGGGACCTTCTCCAAGATCCTCTCGCCGGCTCTGCGGATCAGTTACCTGGTGCTGCCCCCCTCCCTCCGCGCTCGCTACGCCGAGCGGTTCCGGGAGTACGTATCGCCGGTTTCGGTGCTGGACCAGTTGAGCCTTGCCCGGTTCATGGAGTTGGGACACTGGGAGCGCCACGTGCGCCGAATGCGCAACATCTACCGGAGAAAACACGAGGCCATGCTGCAGAGCATCGAGCGGCATTTCGGGGGCGCGGCAAGAGTGATCGGGCAGGGGGCCGGGCTCCACGTGGTACTGCATCTGGAATCATCGCACCGGGACGAAACGGCGCTCATCAGCCGCGCTGCGGAGCGAGGGATTCACCTTTTCCCCTTCTCCGACACCTGCGCTTCGGGTGACCGGCAGACCGGAAACCTGCTCCTGGGCTTCGGCGCCCTGACGCCTGGAGAGCTCGATGCGGGAATGGCCCTGCTTGCCGAGGCGATCCTGTGATAGTGCTACGATAGGATATTTCTGGAACCATAGGTAGGGACAGTTTTGGATAAATGTATGGGGGCAGAGAGATTATTGCCGATACGGAAGGAAGGGGAATTCCTGCCGCGATCGACGCTGCTTCGCGACAGGAACAACGGCTCCTACAGGGTAGGCAGGTGCCCGGACGTTCCCTCCCCTACAGGGGGAAGAAAGTTGCGGACGCTTCCCCTTCAAGGATACGAGAGCTGCCTGGACGCCCCTTCGAGGATAAGAGAGCTGCCCGGCGTCCCCTCCCCTTCAAGGGGAGGGACAGGGTGAGGATGGGGTTGATATCCCACCAAGCGCGCTGTCCGAAAGGTAGGGGAACATCATGTTTCTCAGGATGGCGCTTCCCCGCTGGAGGGTGGCTTCGTTAACATCCTCACCGCCGATTTCCAGGTAGTTCAGCCAGAAAAGCGCGGTCATCCAGATCTGCTCCGCCAGGAGGTCGCGCTGCTCGGCGGGAAGATCCTTCAAAAATCCCTGCTGGATGCTCAGGTCCAGCGCCCCGCGTACCACGGCCAGGTTCAGCCGGTGCGAGGCGACGAAAAGCGTCTTGAGCTCGGAGTCGCTTTGCACCAGGGCGGCCAGCTCCCGCTTGAAGAAGCGGTAGCGCCAGTTGAAGCGCTGGATCATCAGAAAGGTCTCTTCCATGGAAGCGGCCGATCCGGGGCCGTCGGCATTGACCTCCTGGTACTCCTCGAGACCCACCTCGTGCATCTGGGCGAAGATGGCCCGGATGATCTCCTCCTTGTTCCGGAAATGGTAATAGAGGTTCCCCGGACTGATGCCGAGCCGCGCCGCGATGTGGTTGGTCGTGACCGCCTTGGTCCCCTTTTCGTTGAAGAGCTCGATGGCGGCCTCGATGATCCGTCCCTTGGTCTTTTCCGCTTTGGTCATGCCGTTATGAATACTCCAGGTGGAATTGCCGCACCCGCTTCAGGAAGGTGCCGAAGAGCCGGATCCTGAGCAGCATGCCGTGCAGGCCGAACTTGATCAGCACCGGCAGGGAGCGGTAGATCGGCACCGCGCCGGCATACAACTGCGCCATCTCCTCGTAAAACTCGGGAAGCGGCAGCCGGGTCGGCACCAGCGCGTGGAGCATGTCGTACAGCTCCGGCGTCTCGGACAAAAGCCGGTCCTTGACCGACTCGTGCAGCTCGGTCCCCGGCAGCGGGGTCTTGACGGTGAAGGTCGCGTACTTCAGCTTGAGTTTCCGGACGTACTGCTTGAGGGCGAGAAAATCCTCCTTGCCGTAGTCCGGATCGACCATGAACGATGCGTACATCATTACGCCGATCCGGTCCAGTATTTTCGTCGCTTCCTCCTGCTGGGCGACGGTCACCCCCTTCTTCATCGCCTCCAGCCGCACGTCGGAGAAGTCCTCCATCCCGACAAATACCTGGGAGAGCCCGATCCGGGCCCACTTGGCGAAGAGGTCGGGATGCCGCACGATGGTGTCCACCCGTGCATAGAGGAAGTAGTTCTTCCGGATCCCCGCCTGTTCGATCAGATCCGCCAGCCGATCCATCCTTTTGGTGTCGCACATCGATTCGTCGTCGCAGAAAAAGACGTTCTCCTCGGCGATCGTTGCCAGCTCGGCCACGACCGATTCGGCCTCCCGGCGCAGATAGCGTCCGCCGGTGATCGCCCAGAGCGCGCAGAAGTTGCAGCGGGCGGTGCATCCCAGCGAGGTCCGGATCGAGGCGAGCGGCTTGAACCACTCGCTGAAGTAGTTGCCGCGGTAGCCAGCCGTGAGGGTTCGGTCGGGAACCGGGAGCTCGTCGAGCAACGTGTACTCCCGCGGGGCGGTGCAGGTCATCCCCCCGGGTGCCGGGATCGCCAACCCCCGGATGGAAAGAAGCTCCCGACCTTCGGAAAGAGCGGCGAGGACTTCGCGCAGGGTGAAGACCCCCTCCCCGATCACCACCAGGTCGATCGCCGGGACGTTGAAGTCCTCCGGCCGGACCGTGGCATGGTGGCCGCCGACGATGACCTTGGCGGCGGGGGCGAGCTCCTTCGCCCGACGGGCGATCTCCTTGACGATGTTGACATGGCTGGTGAAGCCGGTGATGCCGACCACGTCGGGAGTGCAGCGCTTGATGGCCCCGTCGATGTCGTGGTCGATTCGGGCGTCGATGAGGGTTACCTCGTGGCCGTCCAGCTTCGCCCCAGCCCCCAGGTATTCCAACGCCAGGGGTTCGAAGAGGTAGACCTGGTCCATGAGCGGGGAAGAACTGTAGGGTTGGATCAGAAGAATTTTCATCGCGTCCTCCAAATTAGAGTATATGCTCTAAATATCCCTTCTTCTCCCTGATGTCAATGACAAACGGAGTGGGTGTCAACCTTGCACCGTACCCGTCCTTCCGGGTGCCCCCGCCATTCCACAAGTACGATCTCCTTTCACAGGCAGCCCTCACACTGTCAGAGCGGCGTATTCTCTTGTATTTAAGGTGGTTCGACTTCATTCACCGCGTTTATCAAGTAGAATGTGACAGTGCGAAGCTGGCATGACCGTGATTGAAGATTTCGGATCGGAGAACGTATGCCCGTTAAACCGTTCGTGAAGAACCTGGTTGTCGGCGTGGTCCTGCTCAACTTCCTGTTTGCCGGAGGGATGTGCTATGCCCTCTGGAGGAGTTACCAGGCCTATGAGAGAAGGGCTGCCATTTCTACCGAAAACCTGGCCCAGGTGCTGGACGAAAGCATTTCCCGAAGCATCGCCAAGGCGGACCTGGCGCTGCAGGGGGTAGTGGACGAGGCCGAACGGGAACTCGCGGCAGGCGGCATCCAACCGGAGAGCCTGAATGCCTTCATCGTCCGACAGCATGCGCGGCTTCCGGAACTGGTCGCCCTGCGGGCCACCGACTCCGGTGGCAAGGCCATTTACGGCAAACAAAACATGGCGGTCAAAACGACCACGAGCCTGGCGCACCGCGACTATTTCAAGCGCCTCAAGGAACACCGCGCCGCAGAGCTGGTGATTTCCAAGCCAGTGGTCGGCGGCATTTCTGGCAAATGGATGGTGGTGCTCGCGCGACGGATCAATGACCGGGCCGGAGGCTTCGCCGGACTTGCGTACGGCGGGCTGGAAATCGATTTTCTCGTGCGGAGCTTCGCCCGGATCAATACCGGCGACGACGGGGTCATCACGCTGATGGATGGGGATTTCGACCTGGTAGCGCGTTATCCAGACGCAAGGAGCGTGGGCGCGAGCATCGGATCGAAGACCGGTTCGCCGCAACTGCACCGGCTGATCGGAGCGGGACGGGTCTCCGGGACCTACCGGGGGAGGAGCATCCTCGACCAAGTGCAGAGGGTTCTTTCCTTCCGGAAGCTGGCGGTTTCTCAGCCCTTTTATATCGTGGTCGGACGTGCGGAGCAGGCGTTCCTGACCCCCTGGCGTGAGGAGGCAAAAACCTTCGCCTGCCTGATCGCGCTCTTTGTGGTGGTTTCCACCTGGGCGGCCTGGGCGATGCGGAGGGAATGGCTGAGAACGGAGCAGGAGGTTCACAAGCGGCAAAAGGCGCAGAAGCTGCTGGTCGCAAAAAACCATTCGCTGAAACAGACCATCGCCCGGACCCGACGCCTGGAGGGGATCATCTCCATCTGCATGAACTGCAAGAAGATACACAACAAGGAGGATGCCTGGGAGCAGTTGGAAACCTACCTCACCATGAACACCGACGCTCAGTTCAGCCACGGCTTCTGTCCGGACTGCGGCAAGGAGTACCAGAAGCGGATGATGGAAGAGTTAAAGGAGCTGAAGGAGCAGGGAGGGGAGGGGTGATGCCCGCGGGTTATTGACCTGAGGATCGGAAGTGACGGGCGCCGCATGCCGCGCCCCTACGGGTTGAAAGCGGGCACTCCTGCAGGAGGGGGCCCCGTCGCGAAAAAAGAAAGGCCATGTCATGAGACCTGGCCTTTCTTGCCTCGCGGGCAGTGGATGGTTGAGATCACCCCTTGGTGCCGAAGCGCTCCAGGTGCTCCTTGAAGTCGGGGACGTTGCGGACGTATTCGGCTGCCATCAAGGGCGAGGTGATCATGAAGTCGGCGGTGGCCCAGTTGCAGGCTACCGGTATGTTCCACACCGCGGCGATCCGCAAGAGCGCCTTTACGTCGGGATCGTGCGGCTGCGGCTCCAGCGGGTCCCAGAAGAAGACGATGCAGTCGATCGCTCCCTCGGCAATCTTCGCCCCGATCTGCTGGTCTCCGCCAAGCGGGCCGCTTTGAAACCGAGTGACCGGCAGCCCCAAGGCGTCACCCAGAAGGTGGCCGGTGGTCCCGGTTGCATAAAGAACATGCATGGTCAGTGCCTCACGGTTGAGCTTGACCCAATCCAGCAGATCCTTCTTCTTGTTGTCGTGGGCGACCAGGGCGATGTGTTTCTGGGCCGGGTTCTTCAGCTGCATCGTAGCTGCCTCCTTAGCGGTTCGTAGCGTCTCCACCTACCATAGAGCACCCACATCCCCAGACAAAGAGAAAAATGCATCGCCTCCGGCGGACCTGCTTGCGGTTAGGTGTGGGGCTCCGGGGGATATGTCGGATAATCATCTCGAGTTATCGATCCGATAAGATTTATCTATTTCCCTTATGGCTTTGCCGATGATACCGTGGCGGACAGCTTCACCGGAAAGCGATAATTGCGATGAAATGCGCTCTCCGCATAACGGAGGGCCGGCGTTTTTTACTGGGGGAGCGCCTCCGCCCTGAAGAAAGAGCTTTTACTTCCGAGTTTCATACAGGACGTGCCGTAACATGCCTCGCCAATTGATCGATTTCGACATCCGTCTCGCCGCATTGCTGGTCGGCATCACCCTGTCCACCCTGGACGCGAGCGCGCTGCAGCTGGCGCTTCCCTCCATTGCCGCCGGCTTCCATACTAACGCGGCGGCCGTGCAGGGGGCCGCTTCTCTCTATCTCGTCGGCTCCGCGCTGACCTTCATCCCCCTCTCCGCCCTGGCCGGGCGGGTCGGCACGGTTAAGGTGTACCGGGTATCGCTGCTTGCCTTCAGCGTGGTTTCCCTCTGGCTGGCCATGTCCCCCAACCTGGCGACGCTGCTCACCCTGCGCTTTGTGCAGGGGATCGCCGGCGCCGGGGTGATTGGCCTGGTGCCCGGGCTGGCTGCGGCCACCTTCAAGGAGCGAAAAGGGTGGGCGCTCGGCATGGTATCCGCCTCCGTCGCCGCGGGGACCCTGACCGGTCCCCCCATCGGGGGCTTCATGGTGGACGCCTTCGGCTGGCGGAGCATTTTCTACATCAACCTGCCGCTCGGGGTACTGGCGCTCCTTTTGTCGGGAAACCTGGGCGAGCTCCCCGGAGTGGGGCTGCGGGAAAGTCTGCGGCGGGTCTTGGGGGCGCCGGCGTTCCTGCTGGCCCTTTTGGCCACGGTGCTTTTCTACGCGCAGTCCTTCGGCACCAACATCATCTGGCCCTTCTACCTCGAAGCCACCGGGCTTACTCCAAGCAAGGTCGGCCTGTTCATGTCGGTCCCCCCGATTCTGCTCCTCTTTACCGGCCCCTGGGCCGGGAAACTCTCGGACCGGAAAGGGTTCGACCGGGTCAGCTGGCTGGGGAGCGTGACGCTGGCGCTATCTTCCCTGGTGCAGGGGGTGACCGGCCGGGTGGCGCTCGGGCTGGTGGGGGTCGGTTTGGGGCGGGGGCTCTTTCAGGCGGCCAACAACGCCGCCGTCCTCGGGCAGGCTCCCGAGGAGACCGAAGCGATCGCCTCCGGGTTCCTGTCGGTGGCGCGGGTTACCGGCCAGGCGCTCGGGAGCGTCATCGCCGGCGGGATGTGGGGGAGTCTCGAACACCTCGGTGCCAGGCACGCCTTCTTGGTTTCCAACCTGGTGCTGGGCTGTCTCGCGGCCCTGGCCGGGGTGATGATCAAGAGCCGGAAGAAGGTGCCGCCGGTCCCGGTTGATACCGTTCCCGAGGCGGGTTGAGGCAAGCGGCACCCGCCCCCTGACGGTTGCCTGAAGCAGCAAAAGCCCCCGGCGCGCCAGTGCCGGGGGCTTTTGCGTATCCGCTCAGGAGATGAGGGGCGGTCGGGAGGGAGTGACCGGACCCCCGCCAGGGCGGACCAGGTTACTGCCAGTAGTAACGCAGGCTGGTGAACACCATGTTGTCGGTCGCCTTGGGAGCCCCGCCGTTGACCACGCTAAAGTAGTCGTCCTCGGTGTGGGAGAACTGCAGGCCGGCCTGCATCTTGCCCATGCGTCCCTGGTAGAACTTCCACCAGGTTCCCACCGTCTCCTGCGCTACCTTCCTGATGTTCCCCTGAGCCTTCCCGCCGAAGGTGCCGGCGCCGGAGTTGTCGTAGAGCTCGCTGCCGTAACCGTACCCTTTGCCATTCTGGTCGTAGCTTTGACGGTCAACCTGTTCCTGGCCGTAGTAGGCGTAGAAGTTCCACTCCTTGGTCGGGTCGTAGGTGGCGCCGGCCAGAAGTTGCGACCCGGTCAGCGGCATGTTTTCGCCGGCAGCGTTCTGGGTCACGTCCGGAAGCTGGGACGAGCCGTAGCGCCCGATCCCTTTGCCGTAGATGCCGCTGACCTGGAGGCTCAGCTGCTTGGGAATGATCGGCAGGATCATCCCGCCCCCCACGGCGCTGGTGGCGCGGAAGGTGTTGTTAACCTTGCCGTTGCTGCTCAGGCTGGTCTCGAAAACGCGGATCAGGTCGTAGACCTCGAAGTGGCCCCAGCCGGGATCGGCCGCTGCCTTGACGACGAAATCGGGGTAGGGGTTGACCGAAGTGGTCACGTTGGTGAGGGCACCGCCGCCAGCCTGGTTGTCGGCCAAGTTGTTGCCGACGGCGTTGGGCTGGCCACCCTGCACCAAGGTCTGCCCGTTTTCGACGGAAAGACCCAGCCAGTACTTCTTATCCCAATCCTTCACGATGCGGAACTGCGGCTGGCGCGCCCAGGTGAAACCCGGAACGTACTGGGCATCGATCCCTAACGGTGTGATCTCCTTGCGCGGGATGATCCCCTCACCGTTCATGGTGACCAAAGACCAGGTCTGGCCGGCCAAAAGGTGCAGCCCGGCGCGGTCCCAGTCGACGGTGGTGTAGAGATGACGGATGCGCGGGTTGTACGAGTTGCTCTCGTTGGAGTTGGCGGTGCTGGCGGCACCGAGGAAGTCCATTTCGTAGTAGCCGGCGAGGTGGGTGTTTTCGTTGACGTCGCCGGTTGCCAGCAGGGAGAGGCGAGATTGCCGGGCGCTGAATCGGGTCTCATCCTGGTAGTACCCGGCGGAATTGGCCAGGGGAAGCTTTTGAAACGGGGACGGAAGGTCCGAGTTGAGGTTCCGGCTGCGGTACATCCCGGCGGCCTCGATGAACCCTCCCAGGTTCACACTGATCCCCTTCATGTTGAAGTTGATCCCTCCTTCGGTCGCAGTCGGGCTTTTCGTTGCCTGCATCGGCGCGGCACCCGTCTCAACGGCGGTGTCCGCGAAAACCGGCGCCGCGATCAGCAACGAGGTGGTTGCGGCCAATAACATCCTTTTCTTCATCATCATCCTCCATGGGTTTGGGCGGTAACCGATCTACCGCTCTGGATCCGGTCGCCGAGGCGTTCCTCACGACGTCCTTATGTCGACGCGAATGTAGACCGTCTCCGTGACGATCACGTTACAAGCGAGGACCGGTTGCGTTAAAAATGACGGGGCTGAGGTGAAAAAGTTAAATAATAACAGTATATTATGTAAGGCTTATATTCCGGCTAGCACAGCATAGCAAAGGGGGCTTAAGTCAACCTTAAGACGCCCCCGGCCGGGCGCCCTGTCGAAACAGGTTGGTAGGGAGGAGCCTGCGAGGGGATTTTGCAGCGTGCAACATAGAGATAGGGACCAAGGGCAAAGTCACCCGTTCGGTATCAAAAAAAAGGGGGAGCCGCAGTTGCGCTCCCCCTTTTCCTTTTGGGTGTCAGCCTTCAGTTTTGCTCATCAACGGCTCAAAGAAACTCTAGGCCTTCGGAGTGAACCGGGCGAGGTCATGGATGTTCAACTTCGTCTCGATCCCGGCGATTTGTGTCAGTACCCCTTCGAACCCGTTATCACCGAGCTGGGCATGTTCCCGCTCCTCGAACCGGTCCCCCAGACGGTCGTACTCCTTGGCCGGGACTACCTTCTTGAATTCCGGGAATACGACGGTATCCTCCCGGGCCGCATGGGGCCGATACATGGTGACGAACTCGGAGAGCTCCGTTGCCAGCGCCCGAAGTTCGGCCGGGCGATGGAAGTGTGGCGCGCTGCACCGGGCGATGATGCCCGCGGTCAGCTTGCGCCCCGCGCGGTGCTGGGCCAAAAGCGTTGCGACCGTGCCGGTCAGCTTACCGGCTTGGGACAGTTTCGGGAAGACGTACTCTTCCTCGAGTTTCTCGTGGTAGCTTTCGATGAAGTTCCGCACCAGGGTCGCCGCCTGTTTCACCAGGTCCGGTTCGATTACCACCTGGGCCCGGATTCTTCGGATGGCCTCCTCGTAAATCAGCAAGATGCGGTGCAGCGCACCGTGCTCGCGCATCAGGTCTTCCACCGCGGAAACCTCGGGTTCCGGTTGGGACGCTGCGGCCAATGCCGTCGGGGTCAGGCGCGCCACCAACGCCGTCGAGCCGATCACAGCCAGAGAGCCGAGAAATCCCCTGCGGTTACATCCGGTTTTGCTGTTCATGACGAGCCTCCTGTTATGCGTGAGCATCGTGAACCGGCCGGGATGCGGCAACCGGGCGATTATACCACGCTGCCCCGGTCCGCTCCGCCCGGGGTGGAGCTGCAACGACCCGCCGGGTGACGGAGCCTCCGGCGGGTGATGCGGTATCGCGACCGACGGGCCCCGCCGGATCGTTTCCGGTTCGGGTAACCACCTGGTGCGGGAGCTCCAGTGACGGGGAAGTAAATCGCCACTCAGCGGTGCGCCGGAAGGCGCTTTTTTGACCTGGATCAAAGAATTCCTCCCGGGCATGTGGTTTAGATGACCACTCATTTTCACCACATGCACGGGAGGGAAGTAATGATTCATGGTTTGAAGAAGCTGGGGGGGGCATTGGCCCTGGTCCTCCTCATCTCCGGCACCGCGCTGGCGAAGAGCAACTGCATTTCCTGCCACGAGAAGGTAACCCCGAACATCGTCAAGGATTTCCTGGCGGGGGAGATGGGGAAAAGCGGCAGCGTTGACTGCTCCAGCTGCCACGGCACCGCGCACCAGAGCGCGGCCGACGTGGAAAAAGTGGCCATGCCGACGGAGCAGACCTGCAAGCAGTGTCACACCAAGCAGCACGACCAGTACGCCTCCGGCAAGCACGCCGCCGCCTGGGTGGCGATGGACGCCATGCCGACCAACCGGATCCAGCCCCACGCCTACATCCAGGGGATGAAAGGGTGCGGCGGCTGCCACAAAGTCGGGGTCCGCGACGAGAAGTCCCGCGCCGATGCCCAGTACGGCACCCCCTGCAACTCCTGCCACACCCGCCACCGGTTCAGCAAGGCGGAGGCGAAGAAGCCGCAGGCCTGCATGACCTGCCACATGGGCTTTGACCACCCGCAGTGGGAAATGTGGTCCAACTCCAAGCACGGCGCCATCTACCAGATGGAAGGCGACACCGGCCGCGCGCCGACCTGCCAGACCTGCCACATGGGGGACGGCGACCACAATGTGATGACCTCCTGGGGCTTCCTCGCCCTGAGGCTCCCGGAAGACGACGCCCAGTGGATGGGGTACCGCGTGACCATCCTGAAGGGACTCGGGGTTCTCGACCCGGCCGGCAAGCCAACCGCGCGTCTCGACCTGGTCAAGGCGGGCAAGGTGGCGCGTCTTTCCAAGGAAGAGTGGCAGGCTTCGCGCGACAAGATGATCAGCATCTGCGCCAAGTGCCACAGCACCAATTACGCGAAGACCCAGCTGGGCAACGCCGACCAGATGATCAAGGAGGCCGACAAGCTGATGGCCGAGGCGATCACCATCGTGGCCGGCCTCTACGAGAAGGGGATTCTCAAGCCGCAGAAGGGGCAGCCGGCCTATCCGGACCTCCTCACCTTCTACGATTCCCGGACCCCGATCGAGCAGACCCTCTACGTGATGTTCCTGGAGCACCGCATGCGTGCCTTCCAGGGGGCGTTCCACATGAACCCCGACTACGTCACCTGGTACGGCCTGGCCGAGCTGCAGAAGGACCTGGTGGAAATCAGGACCGAAGCCGCCAACCTGACCCGCGAAAGCGGCCACAAGAAGTAGAGGTACCGGGGGTGCCGGCGGTAGGGCACCAACGGGCAGGAAACGAAAGAGCCCCCGGAACGATCCGGGGGCTCTTTTATATTTGGAATTATTCCTGAGAAGAGGGGCCGGCCTTGATCCCCCCCATTAGCAACGGGGGGGCGGGGGGGATTTGCCTTTCCCAAGATCAGGAAGACCCATCCCCTGGGCCGCTACCGCCCCGTTTTCGGGGTGGTTTTTATGATCTGCCGGATCTCTTCCTGCTGACTGCCGGAGAGCTGCTCGAATTCCACGCCGATGCCGGGCACCAGGCGGCTGGTCCCGCCCCATTCCACGGTCCGGCAGACCCGGGCCTGGATCGGCGCCGGATCGGAAAGATCCTTGACCACGAACCAGGCGGCATCGCCCAGGGCGTACCGCTCGATGGTATGGATGAAGGCCCCCGATTCGGAGAGGTTTACCGTGAAGGTTTTGGTCGCCCCGGCTTCGGCGTAGGCGTTTTTTCCGGACAGAAGCACGTTGAGGCAGACCGGAACCCGCTCGTGCCGGCGCATGGACCGCGGGGGGAAGATCGCGCACCGCCCATTGATGAACGACGCCAGTTCCGCTTCGGGATCGCTGGCCGACGCCTGACCGGGGAGCCCGAGGCTCATCTGCCGGTTTCTCTTGTCCCAGGAGAGTTTCAGCGTCGGATAGATCGAGAAGAAGTCGTTGGCAATCAGCTTCTCTTCCTGTCCGCTTCGCAGCAGCGTCAGGATGTCGACGACGATCCCGGTGAACTTCTCTTCCATCGCCCGCCTGAGCCCGTCTTTGAACGAAAAGACCACGTCATAAGGCACACTGAAACGAGATACTGCCAGTCCGTAACCCTCCTTCGCCTCCTCTACGTCCGACACGATAAGTATCCGGGTCTGTGCCACGCTCTCTCCTTCCTGATCAAAAATCCAAAGAAATTTCCGACTTTTCGGTCGTGAAACTGCATTCATTGCTTCCACTATCGGTACGTCGACGGAAACCTTTAGGAAACTTCATCTTTTTTTGGAGGCAGGGGAAAGGGTTGTCGGCCTGCGAGTTGTGGATTCACCGGGTATCGGCCGCCTTAGCCGCCGGAAGAGGGTGAGGGCGCCTGGAGAGGCGGAGGGGCGTAGGCCGCCAGGAAGGCGTCTACGGCGCGTGCCGTGCAGCCGCTGATCTCGGCCGGGGTGATCGCGCCGGGAAGCTGGAAAAGAAAGCGGTCCAAAAGCTCCGACTCCAAAAGCGCGACCAGATGCCGGGTGGCAACGGTCGGGTCGGCCTGCCGGAGCTTTCCTTCCCGCATCGACTCCCCCAAAAACTGGGCGATCAGGCTCTGGCTCCGGAGCACCCCCCGCTCGTACACCAGCCGTCCGATATCCGAATGCCGGGCCTGGGCAATGGCCAGGTGGCGGGCCGCCTGGACTTCCGGCGAATACAGAAGATCGAGAAACCTCTCCCCGAAGTTGCGCAGCATCGCACCCAGGTCCCCGGCCGAGGCGTCGATGAAGCTGAGCACCGCCTCAAATTCCGCCTCCGTCGACTGCAGCATCACTTCGGTGAAAAGCTCCTCCTTCGACGAAAAGTAGTTGTATATGGTCGCCTTGGACCCTCCCACCCGGGCACAGATTTCCGCCATCGAACTCCGCTCGAACCCCACCGAACGGAATACCTGCGCCGCCGTGTCGATGATCGCCTGCCGTTTGGCCTCGGTCTTCAGTTTCATCGCGCGTCTTCTCCCCCCCCTCACCAAGATCGAAATTCCGGTTGCATTCTACATGAAGATGTTGTAGCTTGTCTACATCAAAACCGTACAGTACGGTACAGTTATAAGAAGGAAGGTCGAACTCATGCACCATCCGATTCTCCCGTTGGTTCCCAAGTCCCTGGGCGCCGCCCTTATGGCCGCCTCCCTCGGCTGCACGTGGCGCGTGCCTTCGTCAAGGTGGCGGGCTCGGCGCTATTGCCCCGGGTCGACCTCAATGCCGCGGTCGCTACCAGATCTTAAGTTACGACTACGTGACCTGTGCGCCATGACTACCAGAGTTCATCGGACCAGGGATCACCTCGAATCCGAAACGGATTGAGACCAGGCAGGGGGGGGCGCCATGGCGCGCAGGAAGGAGCCGGAAAAACCGGCCAATCACGAGCGGTGGCTGGTCTCGTACGGCGACCTGCTGACGCTGCTTTTTGCCGTCTTTGTGACGCTGTACGCCATGTCCCAGGCGGATCTGAAAAAGACGGAGGAGGTCTCGGCCTCGATGCGGAGATCCTTCGGTTTGATGGACAGCAAAGGGGCGGCACCCCGGCTGGCGGTAATCGATGTGGGGCGCTCGGGGGTGATCCCGGAAATGACCGTAACGCCGCCCCCGGTGCGGTCACCGTCCCGGATGCCGGCAACGGGGAGGCTCAAGGCAGGACCAGAGGAGTTCCGGGCCATGAAGGCTTCGCTGGACGCCTATCTGATCAGATCCCGGAACCAGGGCAAGGTGGCGGTTGCCTTGTCGGAGCGGGGGCTGGTAATCACCCTGAAAGAGGCGGGAATCTTCGAATCCGGGCGTGCCGAATTGACTCCGGAATCGGCGGAACTGGTCGGGACGGTCGCGGAGCTGTTGAACAAGGTTTCCAACCGGTGCCGCGTCGAGGGGCATACCGACAACCAGCCGATCCACAACAGCCGTTTCAGTTCCAACTGGGACCTTTCCACGGCGCGGGCCACCTGGCTGGTCAAGCTGCTCACCGGCCGCTACGATATCGAAGCGGCCCGGATTTCGGCAACCGGTTACGGGGAGTTTCAACCGGCCGCCAGTAACGACACGGAAGACGGGCGGGCGCGTAACCGGCGGGTGGACGTGGTGCTGCTCTCCTCGGAAAGCGAGGCTGCCGAGGCGCGGTCACAGGTGAGATAGAAGCCGTTCAACGTTCGACGTTGGGTTCGCGGTCGGGTTGGGTAGTTAGGGACGGGGATGCTCTGCATATAGAAAAAGGGACCTGCAGCCATTTTTGCGGCAGTGGTCCCTTTTTTTATTCCGGGGAAGCACTTCTGGGGGAGAAGTTGCCGGCGGGCATCCAGTGGGAGCGCCTTTCCAGGCGGGAAGCTTCTGTTTGATCACTCAGGAAAGGCTTCCACAGGGATACCGTCCGGTTTCCTATCGTTCGTGGCGGCCGTGGCCGTGGTGCTCGCCTCGGTCGTGCCCCCGGTGTTCGCCGCGTTCCCAGCCGTTGTGGCGGTGGCGGCGCGGATGGTGCCTCTCGTCCCTCTCCAGGTATACGCGGCGGCCCCTCTCGACATAGTAGGGACGTCCAGACGACACGTAGATGTGGACTCCCGGAGGGGCGGGGAGATATCCGTTGATGTTGACGTTGACCTCGGCGCGGGAAACGGCCGGTGCAAGGGTGATGGTCGCAGCGGCAATAGCAGCCAGGGTAAGCGTGGAAAAAAGTTTCATCAGAGGGCTCCTTGGGTGTTGGTCTTAAAATGTGGGTTTACGGCCGGTCGGCCTTCTTGGCCTTGGCCCGCGTTTTTGCGTGGCGCACCGCCCGGTCGAAGTTGATCCAGACGTCGGGGGGAGAGCCGGGGGGCGGCGTTAACGGTTCATCGGCCATCAGTGCGGCCAGGCGGGCAGGAAGATCCTGCTTGGAAATGGGTTTGACAGATGACATCGCATACCTCCTTGAAACAAGAAAACGAAACGCAGGCGGATCTGCCCCGGGTGCCTTGGGTGGAGCATTTTCCGCTTCTGACAGAGTAAACGCCTGAGCTGGCAAAAGGTTTACCGGGGGGGAGGGCGGGGCGGTCGTCGGATGGGGAGAGGGCGCAGGGGACTGGCTCCGCCAGCTGCCTGTCCCCCTCCGCCCACCGTCTTTCCGCGTGGGGACGGGAGGGGCACCCTGCGCCGGTTCGATGGACAGGAATATTTTCGACGGCAGACAAAAAAAGCCCCCGGCGCACTGCCGGGGGCTTTTTTTATCCGTTTTACTGCTACTCCCGGTGGTCCCGGGGTCAGGCGAGCCGGAACTTGTGCACCATCGCCTGGAGTTGTTCCGCCTGGACGGCGAGCTGGTCCGCCGCGATTGCGGTCTCGCTCGCCCCCCGTGCCGTTTCGATGGCGACTCCGTTGGCGCGTTGCACGTTGCTGCTGATCTCCCCGGTGGTTGCGGTCTGCTCCGCGGCAGCGGTCGCAATCTGGTTGATCTGCATGGAAAGTTCGTTGATCTGCTGCTGGATCTGCTCCAGTGCCTGCCCCGATTTCTCCGAGCTGGCGGCTCCCTTGCCAACCTCGGTAACGCCCTCTTCCATGGCCACTACCGCGGTACTGGTCTCCTTCTGGATTCCCTGGATCATGGTGGAGATCTCGCGGGTCGCCTTGGTGGTCCGTTCCGCAAGGGCGCGGACCTCGTCGGCAACTACGGCAAACCCTCTCCCCTGTTCGCCCGCCCGCGCCGCCTCGATGGCGGCATTCAAGGCGAGCAGGTTGGTCTGGTCGGCAATGTCCTCGATGGTCGACACGATCTCGCCGATCTGCTCGGAGCGCATGCCGAGCCCTTCCACGGTCTGGGCCGACTGCTGGACCCGGTCGGTGATCCGGGCCATCCCCTCGATGGTCTCCTGGACCACGCTGCTCCCGGTCACCGCGGAGCTGATGGTCCGCTGGGAATTTTCCGCGGCCAGGTGGCAGTTGGAGGCGATGTCGTTACTGGTCGCCGCCATCTCCTCGGTCGCGACCGCAACGGTGCCGAACTCGGAAACCATCTCCTCCGCGCCCCCGGCGATCTGGGCCGCCGTCGCCTGCATCTGCCGCGATGCCGCGGCCACGGAACGGGAGGCGTCCGCGACCTCGGCGAGGATCCCGCGCATGTTGTGCACCACCTTGCGGGACGAGGCCGCCAGGGCGGCCATCTCGTCGTTCCCCTCCAGGGTCGGGTTCACCGTCAGGTCGCCATCGGCGAGGCGCCCGTTGATCTCCACCAACTCGGCAACCGGTCGGGTGATGCTCTTGGTGGCCAGGTATCCGAAGATCGCTCCCATCAGCGCGGCGAGGGCGGAGAAAACGATGCTGAGGTTGCGCGTGGATTTGTAGGCCTGTTCCACATCCTGCCTTTCCTGCTGCAGCCCCTTGCTCTCCAGCTCGATCATCTTCTTGATCGCGCTTATGTATTGCCGCTGGCTGTCCCGGTACGCCCCCATCAGCAACTGCCCGGCCTCTTGCTTTTGGTTCTCCTCGATATGGCCGATGACCTGCTTTTGGAGCGTCTTGTACGGCCCCCGGATCGCGTCGATCTCTTCAAGCAGCTTTTTTTCCTCAAGGCTGGTGGCCGTCTGCTTCAACTTCTCGAAGCACTGGAGCGAGTCCTTGCTGGTCAAGGGGATACGGTCCAATTCCTGGCGGGATTGCGCAGGGTCTTCCAGGATCACCGAATTGCGCAGCGCGCGGGCAATGATGTTGATGTTTTCGTTCACCTCGTTGAGCAGTACGGTCTTGGGGTACTGGTCGTCGGTGATGATTTTCACTTTGCTGTTGATGAGTGCCAGCCGGCTGACGGTGAAGATCGAGAGCAGCATGATGAGACAGATGATTCCGGCGAAACTTGCGCCGAGCCGAGAGCCGATTTTCATGGTGGGTACCTCCGGGTAGATAGGGGACGGTTGCGACGGACGCCGCCAAATCACGGGTCGCGAAGCTATCCTTATCTCTTCGGAGCTATGGGGCGTGAGCTTAAGTCATTTATTTCAAAACGGTATTTCGATGTCTTGCCTGAGGCGTCAGCTTCAATTGGCGGAGTTTCGTCGTGCCTAAGTACGCGAATTAGAGCGACGGGGAAGGCTGTCGGGACCCAGAGAAGGAAGCTACCGAGGCACCATGTCAACCAGCCAGGTATTCGGACCGCGGCGGTTCAAAACGATTTTTACGCGCTCCGCCCAACCCCAAGGACACGACGACCTCAGTGCCTCGATAGCCGGCTCAAACCTTCAACCGAGGTAGCGACCACCGTTGACGTTGACGGTCTGGCCGGTAAGGAAGCCGTTGCCCGCCAGAAGGAGGGCGACTGCGGCGATCTCCTCCGGCGTCCCGAAGCGGCCGACCGGAAGGGACTCCGGCTTCAGCTGGGGGAGCGCCGCGGACATATCGGTCGCAATGGGGCCAGGAGCGATGGCGTTGACGGTGATCCCCTCCTTGGCGAGGTAGGCGGCGTAGTAATGGGTGAGGCCGATGATGCCCGCCTTGGAGGCCGCGTAGTGCGGGCCGACCACCCCTCCCATCTGGGCGGCGACCGAGGAGATGTTGATGATCCTCCCCCACCTTGCCCGGCGCAGGTCCGGGAGCACCGCCTGGGTGACCAGGAACGCCCCCTTCAGGTTCACCGCCAGGGTTGCGTCCCATTCCTGCTCCGAGATCGTGTCGATCGATGCGATGTGCCCGATGCCGGCGTTGTTCACCAGGATGCCGATGGGACCCAAGCCTTGCCTGACTTCCTCCACCATCCGGGTGACCTCGGCGGCGACGGCAACGTCCCCTTTAACCGCAAGGGC
This sequence comes from Geomesophilobacter sediminis, assembly GCF_016458275.1. Classification (GTDB taxonomy): domain Bacteria; phylum Desulfobacterota; class Desulfuromonadia; order Geobacterales; family Geobacteraceae; genus Geomesophilobacter; species Geomesophilobacter sediminis. Next base: position 213,902 of record NZ_JAEMHM010000009.1, on the reverse strand, counting down.
ACGCCGGCCCCGGTTCCTGATCTCGCCGCAGACCTCCTCCGCCATCCGGTCATTGTTTTGGTAATTCAACGCGACGTCCGCCCCGGCCTCGGCCAGCGCCAGCGCGATTGCTTTCCCGATGCCTCGGCTTCCGCCGGTTACCAGGGCGACCTTTCCTGCCAGTTCCGTTTGCATGTTCTCCTCCTTGATGATCCCCATGAGTGCGGGCGGTTCATGATGTGAGGCACGCATAGGATACCAGATCTGAGGTTTTACCAGCAGGTCCGGTATCGTTCATTTTTTTGCTCAAAAGGGGAGGCAAATCGTGTATGGTGTAGCTCCCCGGGCGGGGCTGGTCGCGGTTCGGGAATAGAGGCTTGCGGAGGCTTGTTTGCTATGAAGAGAAATGCAATGGGGTGGGTGATGCTGTTGACGGCGGGCCTGCTCGCGTTGGTCGCCGGATGCGGCAGCCCGGATAACAGCAGCGACGGTCTGGACCGCCGCTTTATCACATCGGCGACGTATCTCTACGAAAATGTCCCCTCCGATACCGGCAGCGATGCGGTCCGGATGTATTTCATTCCCAGCTACAGCAGCACGATTGCCTCGACCGACATCGACCGGATCAACATATCCAACGACGGGTCGGGTGCGACATGGAACATACCCGCCACGGCGATAGACCCCAGTGCCTTTGGTACTGGAACCGTTAGCTTGCCCCTGATAAACAGTGCCAACCCGCACGCGTTCCCGGTCGGCGGGACCTGGACCGTGCGGATGAGGCTGAAAAACGGAGAGGTTTCGGCACTTTGGGGGCCGTTCCACGAGCCGGGCACGTTGAATGCTGCCACTCATCGCTACCTGTACGCTGCCGAAGACTGGACCCCTCCCACGGCAAACCAATCGGATTACGTCCCCCTGCTGGGGAGATTTCCCACCACCGGGGTTTCTTTCACCTACTCCACCGACACCAGCGGGACCGGGACGATTACCAGCAGCGGTTTTGCGGCAGCCAATGCTGCTTTCCTGGCGGCTCAGCCTACCGCCTACAACTTCTACTGTCTGCTCTACGATGCCAACGGAGCGTACCTGGGGGTGTCGTCCCTCCAGTACAAAAAAGCCGACCACACCAGTACCGGACTCTTGGGAACCGACGGAGAAATCAGCTTTGCCGCTGCCATGACCTCCAATGCCAGCCTGGACCTTTCCACCGTCAAGCTGCTAAGGATCGTCTACCTGGATGGAGCGCAATTCCAGGCAATCAACCCGGGCGCCTACCAGATGGTCTCCTATTCGAACCTGGTGCAGGTGCAATAGCTTTTAAAAGTACCTGCCGAGTCCGACGATGAATTCGAAGGCGCTCCCGTCCAGGTCCCGAAGCTGGGGCCCGACCAGGTTGGTGGGGAGGGCGCTTCCGTTGAGCGTGGCGGAGCTGATCGGGTAGGAGACGTAATAGTATCTGATGCCGAAGACGAAGGACCAGTCTTCGTGGATGGTTTCCCATTCGGCCGAGACGTGGGCGCCGAGCGCGGGTTTGTAGTCGATCACCTCGTGCGGCAGCCCCAGCTTGGTCAGATCCGAGTCGAGCTTGCCGCCGAGAAAGAGCCCCGGGCCGGCGCCCAGTTTGACCTGTCCCACCGAGGCGACCGGTATCTTGTATTTCGCCGCCACCAGCACCGGGTACCTGGTGAAGGTGGCGTTGGCGTTCGAGGACTGCTGGTCGCCGTGGCTTTGCTTGTATTCCGCCCCCACCTCCACGTCCCACTTCGAGGTAAGTCCGTAGCCCAAGGTAAACCGCCCCCCCAAGCCCCCCCCGCCGCTCAGCTTGATCTGGGTTCCGTCCGTGGTCGTGATCAGTCGGGAGTCGTTGATCCCCTCGCCGGCCACCAGCGCACCTTCCACCCGGAACCTTCCGGCCGTGTCGATCGGATCCGCCCAGCAACGCGCCGCGGAACCCACAAGGCCGAACAGGGCCAAACCGAAAATGGCGAGCCTGTGCTTGTTCGCCCTTGAGTACATTCACCCTCCGTTTCTCAACCCGCTGCTCAGATGAAAACAAACCGATAAGACTGCTACTATTTTTCCCGGTGTACTGTCAACAGAAAGTAGTCACCGGGGCGGCTGCAGTCTCCCCTTTTTTGCGCCCTGCGTTACACTAGGGTGGTTCGCGATGCCAACCCGCTACCCAACAAAGGTGGATGCCATGCCGGACCGGAGACCGAGGAAGTGGAGACCGCTCGTTTTCGCGTTGGCCGCCGTCGCCATGTCGGCCGTGGTGCTGGTCCTCGCGCACAACTGCTACAGCACCTTCACCGCCTCCAACGAAATCCCCCCCGAAGCTACCCCCCAATTCGCCTTGATGGCCGAAGCCTGGAACACCATCCGCAGCGTGTACGTGGACCGCAAGGCGCTGAACCCCGAAACCATGGCGCACGGGGCGATCAGCGGCATGGTCGACGCCCTCGGGGACAGCGGCCACAGCACCTTTCTGACCAAGGAGATGATCGAGGAAGAGAAGGAATTCACCACCGGGCAGTACAAGGGAGTGGGGCTGGAGCTGCGCATGGAAAAGGGGCACGCGGTTATCGTGGCTCCCCTGGACGGCTCCCCCGCCCAGAGGGCCGGCATACGTTCCGGCGGGGTCATCACCAAGGTGGACGGGAAGAGCCTGATCGGGCTCAACGTGGTCCAGATCGTCAAGATGATCCTCGGCCCGGAGGGCACCCGGGTCCGGCTCACCGTCTTCGATCCCAAAAGCAACAGCACGCAGGAGTTCACCCTCACCCGCGCCGCGATCCGGATCAACAACGTGCGCTGGCATCAGCTTCCCGGGACCTCCCTGGCGCATCTGCGGATCGCCGCGGTCAGCAACGGCGTCACCAAGGCGCTCGGGGAGGCCCTGGAGCAGATCCGGCAGCAGCAGATGACCGGGATCGTCCTCGACCTGAGGGACGACCCGGGCGGGGTGCTCGACGAGGCGATCGGCTGCACCAGCCTCTTCGTAACCCAGGGCGATGCGCTCCTGGTGAAGGATGCGGCGGGGCAGGTCCGGCGGGTGCCGGTACGCCGGGCACCCCACGCCACCCGGCTGCCGGTGGTGGTCCTGGTGAACGAAGGAACCGGAAGCGCCGCTGAGATCATGGCGGGCGCCATTCAGGATGCCGGCAGAGGAAAGCTCGTGGGGGAAAAGACCTTCGGAACCGGGACGGTGCTGCAGCCTTTCGAACTCTCCGACGGGTCGGCGCTCCTTTTGGCGGTCGAGGAGTGGCTCACCCCGAAAGGGCACTCCATCTGGCACAAGGGGATCGCCCCCGATGTGGAGGTGGTCCTTCCGGAAACGGTCCCCCCGCTGCTCCCCGACGAAGAGGGGGATCTCACGGCGGCCCAGCTTAAGGCCAGTAAAGACACCCAGCTTGTTACCGGCATCCGCCTCCTGGCCGGTGGAAATAGGTAGTTCGGCTTCTTTGGAAACGAAAACGGGTTCCTTAACCGCGAAAGCGAGGCGACGGAGGCAGGCGCAACCGGAGCTTAGCTTTCCCATTTTTCGAGAGGAGGGATTATAATGAATCTGAAACCCAACACAGAGGTGAGCGCTATGGTCTCCATCGAACTCAACAAAGCAGATGCCTCCACGCTTCAAGAAATCCTCGAATCTGCGCTCGACGACCTGAAGACGGAACGGGTGCGGACGGAAAACCGGGAGTTCCATGCCCATCTGGCGGAACGGGAAAGGCTGCTCGGCAATGTCATCAGGAAACTGGAGCTCGTTGAGGAAGTGTGATTTACGCCTAGCAAGCCACACGGCTGATCTGCGGCCAAGCCGCTACCTTCGACCCTTTGGGGAGGTGCGAGCCTGGCCCTTTTTTTATCCGGAGGAAACGATATGAAAGAAAAAACTGCTCAAGACCGGGCGGCCGGGGCCGTAATGGGCGCCTTCATCGGCGATGCCCTCGGGGTGGGGCCGCACTGGTATTACGATCTGGAAGAGATGCGCCGCGACCATGGTCCGTGGATCAGCGGCTATACCGAACCCAAGCCGGGGCGTTATCACGAGGGGCTGAAAGCGGGGGATCTCTCGCAAGCCGGGATCATCCTCCGAATGCTCGTCGAGTCGCTCATCGGCTGCGGCAGGTACGACGAGGAGGATTTCTGCCGCCGGCTCGATGAGGAGCTGCTCCCTTTGCTGGACGGCACCCCGGTGCACGGCCCGGGGGGATACACCAGCCAGTCGATCCGCGAGCTTTGGCGGCAAAGGGTGCAGCAGAAGCTTCCTTGGGAACGGACCGGCGGCTATGCCGATACCACCGAGGCGATCGAGCGCACCCTGGCTCTGGCGGTGCGCTATGCCTTCGATCCCGCGCAGCTGGCGATTTCCGTCACCAACAACACCGTCCTGACCCAGATCGACAACGTCGTCGTGTCGATGACGGTAGCCTACTGCGCGGTGCTCGGGCTGCTGGTGCAGGGGCAACCGCTGGACGACAAGCTCTCGGGAAAACTCATGGAACTCGTCAAAAGCGGTGCGCTCCCGTTTCACGCGGTCACCGCGGCGGATTTGAAGCCCCCGCGCGCCGGGGACCTCGACCCGCCCCGGGCCGGCAAATTTGCCTCGCCCGATGCCCTGCTCACCCCGTCGTACATGGCGGCGGCTGCGGCGGACCCCGAAATCCGGATCGAGCCGGCCTGGAAGGTATCCATCGTCTATGGCATGCCCTGCGCGGTCTACCACATGCTTCCCGCTGCCTACTACCTCGCGGCACGGTTTAGGGACGACTTCGAGTCGGCGGTGCTGCACGCGGTCAACGGCGGCGGGCAGAACCAGGCCCGCGCGATCCTGGTCGGAGCCCTGGTCGGCGCCCAGGTCGGGCTGGCCGGGATTCCGGAGCGTTTCGTGGAGGGGCTGACCGAGGGGGTGGCCTTGCGCCGGCTGGCAACGCAGCTTGCCGCACCGGTGGGAGTGCCCGAGTAGTTTGGGGCGCGAGAGTGGCCGGCCCGACGGACGCTGCACGCTCGCGCCCCACGCGGCGCCCCACGCGGCGCCGGACCGGCTGCCGGATCGGGACGGTGAGGTGTCTGCCTGCCGGGCCCCAACGGGCGGCCGGGTAACGTTCGGAATATTAACGCCGTTCTAACACTTAAATACTTGATGTCCGGCCGAAAAAAGGATAAACACTGGCACATTTATCCTGGTATCGGCCCGGCAGCACCGGGGGCCGCGGCACGCTTGTCTTGTAAGGAGATTTTTTCGTCCATGGCCATCCCGCTGACCATACGGCGTCTGCTCACCATTCAACCGGTGGATCTTCCTGTCTTTCATCCCATCGCCATCAAAATGCAGCATCTGCTGGAAACGGCGGACTATGCCATGCAGGATGTCGTGGATCTGGCCAACGAGGACCAGGCCCTGGCGGGGCAGATCCTCAACATGGCCAACTCCACCATTTACGTCGGCCGGGTGCGCAGCGAGACCATCAAGGACGCCGTGATCCGGCTCGGCTCCCAGCACGTCTGCAACCTCGCCATGGCCGCATCGCAAGCGAGCCTGCACGTTTCCGCGAACCCCATCATCCACGAATTCATGCAGTACCTCTGGATGCACAGCCATGCCTGTGCCGTCGGGGGGCGCTGGCTCGCCCGCTACATCGGGCACGCCCAGTACGCCGACCAGACCTACATGGCGTGCCTGCTGCACGACGTGGGGAAGCTGTATCTGCTCAAGGCGATGGAGCGTTTGAGCAAGGTCGGGGTCGGCCAGGCCTCGTTGGACAAGGAGAGCCTGCTGGAGATCTTCGGGGAGCTGCACGTGGAGATGGGGGTACGGGTGATGGGACACTGGAACATGCCCAGGATCTACCGCAACGTCGTGGAGTGCCACCACGACGAAAAGCTCGACCCGACCGACTCGGTGATGGCGATCACCCGGCTGGTGGACACCGTGAGCAAGGTGAAAGGGTTCGGGCTCGCCTGCGACGGTGAGATCGACCTTTTGGAAGAGGAAGAGGCCAAGATCCTCTCGGTCGGGCAGGCGGAGGTGGATGGCCTGTGCGAGGCGATGGAGCAGGCGATGCACCCCTGAGGATGATCGGCTGGCGGAGACGATCCTGAGGTTTTTCCGGGACCGCGGGTTGGGCCATAAGGTGGGGGCGAGGCTGAAGCAGAGGGGCGAGCAGGAGTATGCCGTGGAGCGGATGTGCCGCAGCACCGTGGAACATTTGGCCGCGCTTTGGGATCGGAACTCCCGCCCCGTGCGGTCCTGAACGGGGGGCGGGAGTTCCCTGCCGTGGCCGGCTATTCTCCTGCCGGAGCACGCTGCAGGATTTCGTTGTAGTGGTCCGGATTATGATAGCCCCCCTTGGTCCCGTCGTAGGTTTCCAGGGGCATCTCGTAGATCCTGCCGGAGGTCGGCGACTTCATCCGCTCATAACCCATGGTCCCCTCGCGCCGCGCCTGCGAAATGCGGTCCTCGGAGAGGTTCTTCTCCTTCCAGCTGTTGATCAGCCCGGAGTTGTCCAGCGGGTTGTTGCGGGGGTGGATGATGGTGTTGTTCCCGGCCACCTCGCGGCTGTTGATGATGGTAACGCTGCGGGCGAGGACCGGGAGCCAGAGCTTGTCGGTCTCCCAGCGGCCGGGAGTGGTGGAAAAGGCCTGCCAGAAGGTGTCGAACTGGCCGTACCCCTGCATGATGGCGACGGTGGCGCCGCCGTGGCGCGGCCCGTATGTGGGATCGACGCCGGTGAATTCCATTTCCCGGGTCACCTCGCCGGACTGGCTGGGCACCTCCTTCACCGAAATGATGCGGAAATCACGCAGTTTCATGCTCTTGCCGAGCCAGCTCAGAAACTGTTCCGGCGTCGACGATCCGGGGGTGCGCAGCAGCAGGTAAAAGCCGGCCTGCTGCTTCTTGTCCGGGGACGTGAGATCCACCCCGTTGGTGGACTCGCTGTGGTGCCACCCCTGCGGTGCCGCCCAGGAAAAATAACGCCCGGTGGCGCGGATGAGCGGCGGCCGGGCGATGGCGCCCCCTTTGGCGCTCCGCGCCGTTTTTTTGCCGGCGGCATCAGCCATTGACGCGAGGCCGACCGATAAAACCGCCGCCAGCAACAGCGAACCTGCCAAGGACAAGAGCTGCTTTGGGATCATGGTCCTCTCCTTCGCCGGCCGGGGCCGGCAGTGCGCGATCAAAGGAAAGTCCAATGTTACCGCAACCGAAGCTGCCGCGCCTCCCTTGCCGATTACGGGGCGGGCGCTTCGAGATCGGTATCGGCGAAAGGAAACGGGGAATGGCAAGGGCGCCGTTCCCCGTTTTTCAATGGTCGCCCTGCGCGCAGCGTCAACGGGCCACCCGACCGGTCACCGCGGCTGGTGGAAAAGGGCACCCGGTCACGGCGAAGTGATCACGGTGCCGTTGGAGCCGACGCCGACCAGTATTCCGTTGCCCCAGGTGACATCGTTCAAAAGCGAGGTGGCGGCAAAGGTCTGGGAACTCCAGGTCACTCCGTCGGGTGAGACGAGGATGACCCAGTTCAGCCAGTTTCCGCCCACCGCAACGAACTGGCTGCCGGTCCAGGTCACGCTGTGGGCCCAGCTCGGATCGGTCTGGGTCCAGGTGATCCCGTCGGACGAGATATAGATCCCATTTCCCACCGCCACGAACTGGGTCCCGGACCATACCACACCGGTAAGGTAGATGGGGATATCGGCGCGCCTGGTCCAGGTGATGCCGTCCGGTGAGGTGACGATCGCGCCGTTGCCCACGGCGACGAAGAGGTTGTTGGAACGGGCCACCGCCGTCAGGATCGCGTTGGGAGCGGCGGAATCCCGGGAAGTCCAGTCCGCTCCGTTTGCGGAGGTGAAAAGGGCTCCGTTGGGTCCGACGGCAACGCAGAGGGTGGGCGAACAGCCGATCCCCATGAGATTGACGGCGAATGCCAGGGTATGGCGCGACCAGGTCAAACCATCCGGAGAAGTGAGGACCGCCGAAGTCAGGTCGGTGCTGTTGATCCCATTAGTTGCCACGAATTGGGTGCCGGTCCAGGCCACGTCGTAGATTTCGGCGCTGCCGGAAACGGCGCTGACGTCGATCGGGGTCCAGGTCAGCCCGTCCAGGGAGGTGCAGACGCCGCCTCCGACCGCCACGAAGCGGCTCCCGGACCAAATCACCGTGTCCAGATAGGAGCAACTCCCCTCACTTCTTGCGCTCCAGTCCGCCACGGTGATGCTCGCGGCGCTGCTGGTAACTGCTCCCAGGCCGGCCGTGATCGCCGCGGTGCCGGTGCTCAAACTGGTTACGAGCCCCTGAGAGCCCGGGGCGTTGCTCACCGTTAACACCGAAGGGGGGGACGAGCTCCAAAAGACCGTCCCGGTCGCGAGTTCCTGGTGGTCCGAATAGGTCGCCGTGGCTGAAAGCTGCTGGGTGGCGCCCTTTATCATGGCAGGGTTCGCAACCGAGACATCGAGCTTCATCAGGATCGGATCCGTTACCGTCACCACGGTGGCGCCGGTGATGTCCCCCGACGTCGCCGTAACCGTTGCCGAGCCGATATTTACCCCGCCGGCCAGGCCGGTGCCGCTTAGCTGGACGTTGGCCGTGGAACTCGCCCAGGTCGCGGTGGCGGTGAGGTCCTGGGTGGTGTCGTCGGAGAAGGTGCCGGTTGCGGTGAGTTGCCGGGTGAGCCCCTTGGGAAGGGTCGGGTTGGCCGGGGTGATGGTGATGCCGGTGAGTATCTTCACCGAAGCGCCGGAAAGGTCGTTCCAGGGATAGCCCCCCTTGGCTTCGTAGCTTCCGTCGCCATTGGTGTCGACGGCCACGGTCACGTGGTTGTGAGAGATGGGAGTAATTGTGGCCCGGGTGCCGCCGGCGCCGCTCAGCTCGATGGGGCCCCCGCCGCCGGGTGAGGAGGCCGAGGGACTGTCGTAGCTGCAAGGGGATGCGGTGCTGATATCCACGTATCCGTAGGCTGCGGCGTAGAACCTCCCCGCGAAGCTCTCGGTGACCGAGGTGGGACTGTACAGGTTGTCGTAGACCCGGGTCTCGATGCAGTTTTGGTAGCGGATCGTCTTCCGGCTCAGGTTGTCCCGGCCGTCCATGTTGACGGTCAACATCTCCAGTCTGCTGAGCGGTTCCCCCTGGATTCGGATGCTGCCGCTGGTCGAAAAATCGCTGCTCGCGGTGCGGACCGAGAACCGATCGGTCGTTACCGTTGCATCGGTTACCATGCCGGCACTGAGGTCGTAGCTGGCGACCCGCATGCTGGCGGCCCCGTCATAGGTGTACCCGGTGCCGTCGTTGTAATTGCTGTACGTTATGACGATGTTGCCGGTCATGGTGTTGGTATTGATGTCGCCGGAGATAGTGAGGGTTCCGCTTACCGACCCGTAGCGGGTGGTATTAACTCCAACCCCAGTGACGTTGGTTGCGCCACTGGAGCCGGCCTGGATCGCGGAAAAGGAATGGGTGAGCGTCTTGATCAGGGCGGAAAACTGTCCCGAACTCCGGGAGGCAGCGCGGGCGGCAACTTTGGGTTGCTGGGAGGCAATCTCGGTCGAACTCCCCCCGTTCCAGAACTGGGAAAAGATCTCGTTGGCGTTGGCCGCGGTGAGCCGGGCCTGGGTAGTCGCTCCGCTGTAGGTCACGAAGGGGCGGCTCCCCCCGCCCGAGCCGCCACCGCCGTCGCAGGCGGTGAGACAGAGAACCGTAACCAGTATCCACGCCGAACCCGTCAATCTCCGTCTCATCTCGCACCTCCCTTTGAGGCTGAAAAGCGGAACCGGAACGGGAAGACCAGCAAACGGCAGCACCGTGGTCAGAAACGGCCGCGGAGCTCCGTCATGTTGTTGTGGTACGAGCTTGGGTCAACTATTCCCAATCTTCCAGGTTTACCGTCACCAGGATATTCCCCGCACCTAGTTGGTAAGACAGGGCCAGCACCTCTTCGGGATGGGGCGTCCGCAGGTGCTCATTGCAGGCGATGACGGTGGGCGGGGTAATGCGCAGTTCATGGCCGTCCATGATGATGTGATGCTTGAACGATCCCGCCACCATGTTGGCAATCTCTCCAACCGCGTCGGTCACATCGTTGTCGACCGACGAGACGTCCATGCCGAGCATCATCGAGGTGACTTCCATGGCTACGGCGGGGGGAAGATGTACCCCGACGGTTCCGATGCAGGCCCCACTCAGGCAGATCAAGCCGCTGACGCAGCAGTGAAATTGCCCGGCAGCCAGCCCCTCGACCGGGACCGGTGCGACCTCCACCCCCACCATCGTCGAAAATATCTCCTGTACGTCGGTGTCGAGGTGTGCCAGAAGCTGCTCTTCCGACGTATTGAGTTGGCTCAGGATGTGGGAATTTACAGCCATTGTCCCTCCGTTACATTGCAATCACAGTCACAGGAACATGTTACCACTGGCAGAAGAATAGGACAGGAGCAGGTAACACAATAAAGTGTATCGGCATAGTGATGCGTTGACTTGAAGGGGAGTCGGGTGGCATGCCTCAATGTGAGTAACGCAAAAAGGGGACAGAACCTGGAGTCGGGACTGATAAGTCCTCATGCCAGTTCTGCCCCCTGTGTGAGGTGCGTTGATCCTGTATTTCTATTTCGGGTATTGCGCCAGTTCCAGCAAGATGTCGTCGGGCCCATGGAAGTAAACCAGCTTCTTCCCGGTTTTCTCCCACACCTGGATGTCGCTGATGAAGCGGACGCCGCGCTTCTTGAGTTTGTCCACCTCGGCCTCGATATCGGTAACCGCGAAGGCGAGGTGGCGCAGACCGACGCGGTTCGCACGGCCGATCCCCTCCTCCGGGCCGCTTCCGGCATCAAACTGCAAAAGCTCCAGCGCGACCCCGGAGCCTGGGTGATGCAGCGCGGTGAACCGTCCGCTGGCCCCCTTGATCCCGGTCACCTTCGCGAGAAAGGCCGCATCCAACTCGGAACTGATCCCCTCGGTAAAGCCAAGCAGCTTGAAAAAGCTCGTGGCCTCGGCAAGATCGGTGACCACGGCGTTTAGATGGTCCATGCGCTCAATCATTTCGCACCTCGACGGTCAGTAATATCCTCAGGGGTTTCCGGCGGTGAGTCGGACAACGGCTCGGCCCGCGCGGAGCGTGCGGGCGGCGCCCTGAGGCGAAGGCCAACATGCCCCAGGAGGGATGCGAGGTCAAGCAGAAACGGGCGCTTCCCAAGGGGCGGTACCAAGAACAAACCGGAACCGGCTGGCATTTCCGGGGGGGACGCAGCGGTCAGTCAACCAAGGTACGCACCGCCGCGAAGACCACGTCGAGCAGATCGGGAGTCCGGCTCTGGCCGAAGCCCCAGCCGTCGAACAGCCCGTCCGAGGTGCCGGAACCCTGGCTGGGAAAGGTCGTCTCCCCTTCCTTTTTCCGCTTTTCCTCATCCCGGAGCGCTTCTTTCTTCCGTTCGTCCTGGCGTTGACGTTCCAGGACCATGCCCCCCGCCTTGGACCATTCCATCAGTCTCCTGAGGTCGCCGCCGTCCAGCCAGAGCCCGTGATCGCGGCAGGAGTTCACCACGACGCCGCTGCGCGCGCCGAAGTTCACCCGGTTCATCAAGGTGCCGCAGATCGGGCACTTGACGTAGGCCGCGCCGTGCGAGACCGGGCCGGATGCGTTGATGCGGTCGAGTTCGGCGGTGTTCACGGTAAAGGCGCTGGTTACCGACTGGTCCAGGACCGTTTCCAGTTCATTGGGGTCGAAGAAAAGGCCGAGGCATTCCCCGCAGCGCTCGATCAGGAAGGTGCCCTGCAGCTGCAGATCGATCGTCTGCAGCGGGACGGCGCACCGGGGGCAGATCCGGTCGGACTGGGCGGCGTGGGTCGTATAGTAATGGACCCCTTTGAGGTCGATGTCGTTTCGGCTGCCGCAATACTCGCAGGTGATGGAATTGGCGGGAAGCGGCGCGGAGCAGTTCGTGCAGTTGGCCATGGTAGATTCCTTCGCTACGGTCCCGAGGTTACTGCTTCGGCAGCGGGGGCGGAGCTGCTCCGAATTCCAGGGTGAACTCCGTGAAGCTCGCCGCGTTTTGCCACTCGGCCATCCCGTGCTTCCACATCAAGGTCTCCCGGGTGATCGCCCCCTTCCGGATGTAGCCGAGCACCGCCTCAAGATCGAAGGGGCCCGCCTTCTTGCCGTCTTTGCCGACAAAGTACCGGACCGCCCGTTCCGGAAGCTCGGGTGGATCGGCAGGAGCCGCAGCCGGCGCGGGCTCGGCCAGTTTCCCCAGCTGGCTGGCCATGGCGAATCCCATTCCCATGCCGATCCCGGCGGCGGCTGCGCCTCCGGGATTCTTGGCGGCGGCCTCCACGGCATTGGCGCTTTGGAACTTCAGGAAGTTGTCGAGGTTCCCGATGATCCCCATGCTGGTTTTCTTGTCCAGGGCCGCTTCGACTTCCTGGGGGAGGGCGATGTTTTCCACCAGGATCTTGGTGACCTCGATGCCGTACTCGAGAAACTCCGGGGCGATCTTGGCGGTGAGGAAGGCGGAGAGGTCGTTATAGTTGGCGGCCAGATCGAGCAGGGGGATCTTGCTTTCCCCGAGCATGTCGGAAAAACGGGTGACGATGAGATTTTTCAGCTGCTCCGAGACCTCTTCGACGCGGAAATGCGGGTTGGTGCCGGCGATTTCCCTGATGAATGTGGCGGGATCGGCGATGCGGACCACGTAGGTGCCGAAGGACCGGAGCCGGACCGGTCCGAACTCGGGATCGCGCACCATCACCGGGTTTTTGGTCCCCCACTTGAGGTTGGTGAAGTTCCGGGTGCTGACGAAGTAGACTTCCGCCTTGAACGGGCTCTGGAAGCCGTATTTCCAGCCCTGCAGGGTCGTCAGGACCGGGAGGTTCGCGGTGGAAAGGGTGTGCTGGCCCGGGGCGAAAACGTCGGCGATGGTGCCGCGGTTGACGAAGACCGCCGCCTGCGCCGGACGTACGATCAGCTGGGCGCCGTACTTGATCTCGTCGGCGTAGCGGGGGAACTTCCAGACCAGGGTGTCGCTGCTATCGTCGGTCCATTCGATGACGTCGACCAGCTCGGCAACTGCCTTTTCCCAAAGACTCATGTAGGACTCCTGTGCATAAGGACGTTGACCCGCTCCTTATCGTCACTTCTGGTCGCCGAGTTGAGGGAATTCGATGGCGTGGCGGCGCCCGGCTCCCGCAGAAATTGCCGCTTATGAATGAAAGAAGCCCCCGGACCGCCGGGGGCTTCTTTGGTAATGCGGGGTTGCTTCCGCTGATCTAGCCGTTGGGGTTTACCAGGTGGCGCAGCGAGCAGTAGTTCACGATCTTGGTGGCCACCGGTTTGCCGCCCACCACCCCTTCGGGGAAGATCCGGACTTCGGCGGCGCAGGAGCCGATCGGCGCGCTGGACATCGAAACCGGGTGGACCTTGTCGCTGTAGATGAGCACCGTATCCATGCTTTTCACCATCGAGGCATCGATCAGGACGGCCCGCTCGAAATCGGCATCCCCCATCGGCTCCTGAGCCCGTTCGGACATCGCGGCGATTTTGTCGCCCGCCACCACGTAACGGGTCACGTTCTTATCACTCAGCCACCCTTCGTCTTGAGTCTTTTCCACCAGGTAAACGTACCGGAAAGCGCGGTCCTTCATGATGAAGACGATCTCTTCCTTGCCCAAATCCTTGGTCTGGCTGCTCTGTGCCACCTCCACCACGGCTTCTTCCACCGGAGTCCTCGGCTCGCGGGGCTCCTGGTACACCTTCCACCCCCGGTCGCCACCGTCCGCTCTCCAGTGGTAATTCGGCCCGTAACCGATGAGCTGGAAGTTGCCGGCGCAGCCGCTCAACAGGGCCATGCTCAACGCGATCAACAAGGTTCGGGAAGTCAGTTTGGAAAGGGTGCTCTTTATTTCTATGGCTAAAGTTCTCATGGCGGAACTCCGGTGGTGATGAAATACGAACTGTTTGTGAAAGTAGTTATCAATAGCCGTGCCAGCCGAAGAAGTGGTGTCGCGAGCCGATAAGTGCCCTAAATTGCGAGATATATTCGCCAACCGAGGCGGCGGGTGAAACGGGGGCAATTGTTCAGAACCTAAACAGGAAAACGGCTCAAGGGATAAAAAGGACCATTTTTATGCTATTTAGGCGCATTCAGATGTTGAACAGGGCGGTTGGTACTGCACAGACACCGGTTTTCCGGTCCGGCCGTGGCGGTGCCCGACTCGGTGGGAGCGCCTTTCCCGGCGCGATTAAGGAGCGGGTTGCGACCGCAAGGTCGCTCCTTAGTGGCAGTGCGCTCAAGTTGGGGTGTGAGCGGGAAGGTGGCCGGTCCGCAGCGATCCGCGGCATTTTTCCGGGAAAAATCCGGCCATTTGTGTTACACAGGAGCGTTGGTCCAAATGCACATTGAGGAAGGAGTCTGCTGTCGTGCCTGAATTTACCATCCCACGCACCGCATCCGCGTATGACTATCCGCTGCTGATCAAAAACCTCTTTTTCTGCCCCGTGGTCGACAACCCGGAGCAGGAAATCGTCTACCGACAGCTTCGCTACAGCTACCGGGAACTGCGCCAGCGCGTCCATCGGCTGGCCAACGTGCTGACGGACCTCGGCGTGAAACCGGGGGACACCGTCGCCGTCATGGATTGGGACTCCCACCGTTACCTGGAATGCTTCTTCGCGGTCCCGATGATCGGGGCGGTGCTGCACACGGTGAACGTCCGGCTCTCCCCGGAGCAGATCCTCTATACCATCGACCATGCCGAGGACGATGTCCTGCTGGTCAACCGGGAGTTCCTCCCGATCCTGGAACAGATCCGCGGCCGTATCGATACGGTGCGCAACTACGTGTTGCTGAACGACGAGCCGTCGCTTCCGGCCACCACCATCCCCTTCGACGGCGAATACGAAAGCCTGATGGCCGCTGCCTCCTGCGAGTTCGACTTCCCCGATTTCGACGAAAACACCCGGGCCACCACTTTTTACAGCACCGGTACCACGGGGATGCCCAAGGGGGTCTACTTCAGCCACCGGCAGCTGGTGCTGCACACCATGAGCACCATGACCGGGCTGGCGGTCTCCTCGCGGCAGGGGCGCTTCCATACCGAAGACGTCTACATGCCGATCACCCCGATGTTCCACGTCCATGCCTGGGGAATCCCGTACATCGCCACGATGCTCGGGGTGAAACAGGTCTACCCGGGGCGCTACGTCCCGGAGGTGCTGCTGGAGCTGTTCGATCGGGAAAAGGTCACCTTCTCCCACTGCGTCCCGACCATCCTGCACATGCTCTTGAAGCACCCCCTGGCCCAGAAGATCGACTTCACCGGGTGGAAGCTGATCATCGGCGGCGCCGCCTTCCCGCGCTCCCTTTGCATCGAGGCGCTCCAGCGCGGCATCGACGCCTTCACCGGGTACGGCATGTCCGAGACCTGCCCCATCGTCACCCTTTCCCACCTCACGCCCGAGATGCTCGACCTCCCTCTCGACGAGCAGGCCGCGGTACGCTGCAAGACCGGGCGCACCACGCCGCTGGTGAACCTCAAGGTGGTCGACTCCGAACTCAACGAGCGGCCGCGCGACAACGCCAGCGCCGGCGAGATCGTGGTGCGCGCCCCGTGGCTGACCCAGGGATATCTGAAGGATCACAAGTTCTCGGAGCGGCTCTGGGAAGGGGGGTGGCTGCATACCGGGGACGTGGCGGTACGCGACGAGCTCGGCTACGTGCGGATCACCGACCGGAGCAAGGACGTCATCAAGGTCGCCGGCGAGTGGGTCTCCTCGCTGGAGCTCGAAGACATCATCGCCCACCATCCGGGCGTTGCCGAGGTCGCGGTGATCGGGACCCCCGACGACAAATGGGGAGAGCGCCCGCTGGCGCTGGTGGTACCCAAGGCGGGAAGCGGCCTGACCAAGAAGGACGTGAGCCACCACATCAAGGAATACGCGGACAAAGGGTTGGTGAACAAGCAGATCGTTCTTTTGAAGGTGCTCTTCGTCGAAGAGCTCGACAAGACGAGCGTCGGCAAAATCAGCAAGGTGACCCTGCGCGAGAAGTATGCCGGCGGCATCGCCGGGGATAAGGCCCGCTGACCCGCCGCCTACAAGCACACCGGCAAAAACGAAAAAAGACCGGCACCTTGGCAAAAGGGCCGGTCTTTTTTTATCGTCGCAGGCATCCATCCAGCTAGGACAGAAAATTCCAGCGTCCCCTCTCCTTCAAGGGTCGTGCGCAACAGCGCGGCTTGAAACGGACCGGGTGCGGATGGGGGGGCTTGCGCGAGCCGCCGGAGGTGTTGACAAGGGTTGTGGTCATTCGCGCCTGGAAAGGCGCTCCCACAGCAATACCTTCCTCCCCCGCGCCGGGCCTGCCCCGGCATCACGTCTCTTTCACTCCCGCACCAGGCGCAGCCCCGGCTTCTCCCTCGGAAAGAGCCCTGCCAACTCCGGCGGGGGGAGCTCCAGCGACTCGAACAGGCACTCGGCGAAGTCGGCCAGTGCCGCATTGGGAAGGGCCACATCGCTGATGATCAGGCTCCGCTTCCTCCGGTGGTTGAACCCCTCCACCCGGTATACCCCGAGCTCCCCGGCTTCCACGTGCTTTCGCACCAGGTCCCTCGACATCAGGGCGATCCCCTCCCCCTCGATCAGCGAATCGATGATGACGTGCAGGTCGTCGTAGATCACCGTCTGGGTGAATTCCCCCGCGTCCCTGCCGATCATCTCCAGGTTCAGCGCCAGGTATTTCCAGGAACAGCAATCCTCCTTGCGCCGGAAGAGCTTTTGGCGCACCAGCTCGTCAATCGGGACGTGTGGCTCGGAGAGGCCGAGCCGCGGCGATGCCACGAATACCATCTCGTCTTCGGGAAGCGGCAGCGTGAGATACCGGGAAAGATCGAGCATTTCCAGGTGCTCGATCACGATCAGGTCGAACAGCCCCTCCTGCAACCCCTGCAGCGCCTTGAACGGCGAGTGGAACGAGATCTTGAAGCCGCTCAAGTCGCGGTATTTCTGCATGTACCGCTTGAAAACCTCCGGAAGGAGCGCGATCCCGAAGGGATGGGTGCACGCGAAGTTCAGGCGCGGCTTGTCCGCGGCGGCTTCCAATTGGCTGACCAGAGTCTCCTCGATGGCCAGGATCTCCCGCGCCTTGGCGAGCACCAACTTTCCCGCCCGGGTCGGTTTCACGACCGTTCCCGACCGATCCAGCAGGGGATGCCCGCATCCCTCCTCAAGATTCTTGATCCGGCGCGACACCGCGGACTGAGTGACGAACAGGTTGTCCGCCGCCTTGGAAAAGCTCCCCGTCTGCACCACTTCGACCAGCGTCTTCAGATTCAGTGATTCCATTTTCCGCCCTCGGTCCCCGGTATGCGCATCGCGCATCAGGTCATGAAAAAAATTCGATTTACATTCAGAAACTCATATATCTATATATGAACCACGGGTGCGGTGTCAAGGAGAACCACGCCGAGGTTTTTTCGTCATGCACCGCAGGCATCGCTGGCAGGGAAGGGCCGAAATCGGCGGGAAAAGGAGGTGGCGCGGGAAAGAGGATCAACAGGAACCATGCGGAAAATGGCAACCAACATCAACGAGGTACCACCACGAAAGGGGATTAGACATGCAACTGGCGAACATTAAGTTTGGGCTCTTACTGGCTGGCGGCGCACTGGCGACGATTTTCCTCTGCTTTGTCATCTACTACACGCTGTATGAGATTTCGTCGAACCGCTCCCTCAAAGGGGTCCACAAGTTCAAATGGTCTGCTCTTGCCATCCTTCTTCCGGGCATCGGCTCGTTTTCCTACTTCCTGCTCGCCCAAAAGCCCGAGTATGCCCATCCGGTCAAAAAGTAGCTGCTGGGAAAGCTGCCCTTGACGTTCCATTTCCTTCAAGGTCCCCTCTCCCTCGAGGCCGCGCGTGACCCGCGCGGCTGGCGACGGACAGGGTGAGGATGGGGTTAGACAATTTCACAAGCGAAGGCACTGCCTTCGCGGGAGATGAAGTGTGCGTTGTTTTCATTTGCTAGGATTTTTTCTCATCATTACGGTTTTATCCGTAGCTGCATCCCCCTCCCGCGCCGAACAGGGGCTGGCGATCGACCCGACCACCTGTCTTGGGTGCCACAGCAACAAAATCCATGCCTCCGCTTTCTCGGCCTCGGTGCACGGTCGGATCGCCTGCACCGGCTGCCACGTCGAGGTGGTCGAATTGGCCCGGCACATGACCGGGCAGACCAAGGTGGCCAAGGTCTCCTGCGTGCGCTGCCACAAAAAGGAGGCCGCCGAGCACTATGCCAGCGTGCACATGCTGCATGACATCAAATGCGCCAACTGCCACGAAGACATCCATGCCATAACCTACTGGAAAAAGGACAAGCGGCGGGTGGTGGCAAAATGCATCCAGTGTCACGACAAGGAATCGGTGTACCGAAACTCCATCCACGGCAGGGCGGTTGCCGCCGGCAACCAGGACTCCGCCGCCTGCAACGACTGCCATCAGCTCCATGCGATCAGGCCGGTGGGGAACCAGGCCACCCACGAAAACCGCGAGTTCCACACCAAGGTCTGCATGAAGTGCCACAGCGACGAGAAGATGATGCAGCGCAACGGGGTCTTCAACGTCGCGGTCAAGACCTACATGGAGAGCTACCACGGCAAGAACTTCCGCCTGGGGTACCCGGAGAAGGTGGCCGGCTGCGCGGACTGCCATACCGCCCACGCGGTGCTTCCCGCGAGCGATCCGGCCTCCAGCGTCAACCCGAAAAACCTGGTGGCAACCTGCGGCCAGTGCCACAAAAAGGCGACCGAGCCGTTCACCAAGTACTACCCGCATGGCGAGCATACCGACCGGAAAAACTACCCGATCCTCTACTGGACCTTCGTGGCCATGACCGGTCTTCTCATATCCACCTTTGCGGTCTTCTGGGTGCACACCTTCCTCTGGATGTTCCGGGGCTTCGTCGACAACCGGAAGCAGCAGGAGGCGATCGCGGCCGGGGCTGAGGTGCACCGGATCCCGGACGGCAACCGGCAGTACCGCCGCTTCAACAGACGCCACGTCCTCATGCACTTGCTGGTGATCACGAGCTTCCTCGGCCTGGCCCTGACCGGCCTGCCGCTCAAGTTCAGCGACCAGGAGTGGGCGAAGCTCCTCATGTACATCTACGGCGGGGCCACCAACGCGGGGATCATCCACCGCATCTGCGCCGGGATCACCTTCGTTTACTTCTCCGGCGCTATCGGCATGAGCATCCACTTCCTCTTCATCAGGAAGGACATCCCGGGGAACTTCCTGCAGCGGCTGTTCGGTCCGGATTCGCTCTGCCCCAACCTGCGTGACATATCCGACGTGGCGGGGATGGTGCGCTGGTTCATCTTCCGCGGGCCGAAGCCGACCTTCGAGCGCTGGACCTACTGGGAGAAGTTCGACTTCATCGCCGTCTTCTGGGGTATGTTCGCCATCGGCGGCTCGGGGCTCATGCTCTGGTTCCCGCAGTTCTTCGGGAGCTTCCTCCCCGGGTGGGCCTTCAACGTGGCGACCATCATCCACTCCGACGAGGCGCTTTTGGCGACCGGTTTCATATTCACCGTCCACTTCTTCAACACCCACGGACGGCCGGAAAAGTTCCCCATGGACTTCGTCATCTTCAACGGTCAGCTCTCCAAGCACGAATTCATCGAGGAGCGCGGGGACCAGTGGCGGCGCTATGAGCAGCTGGGGATTACCGAGCAGTTCCGGGCGAAGAAAACCAGCGGCGTGGTGTACGACTTTTTCTTCAAGGGGTTCGGCTTCCTGGCGCTTTTCACCGGGATCACCCTGCTCCTGCTGATGATCTACGCCTTCATCGCGCAGTCATGAGGTTGAAATAAGGACGCCCCTCCCGGATGAGGAGGGGCGGGTTTCCCTGGTGGGAGTAACATTTCCGGCGCGAACCAAAGCCTGATGATTAGGGGGAGGGAACCTGCTCTGGTAGGAGCGACAGTCCTGTCGCGATCAGCAGCCGGAATCGCGACCCGAATTTCGCTCCACCAGGAAAGGCCACATGCCAGGTTGAGATAAAAAAGAGGCTGCCTGCGGTTTTCCGCCGGCAGCCTCTCTTATTTGGGAATGTGCCCCGGAGGCGTTTCAGCACGACTCCGCTTCGACCTGCTCCAGAAGCTCCAGGGCTTCCTGGTCATCCTGGGCCTCGAACAGCTCCCGGATGTTATTGATGTAGGAATGCACCAGGAAAAGCTCATCCAGGCGCCTCCCGCCGTTTCGATCCGGATCGGCACCGGCGGCAAGCTTATCCTTGAACCGCTCCCAGAAGAGGTTGGTGTGCTCCGGATCGTCGATGTAGCGCCGCAGCATCCCGACCAGTTTCTGTGCATTGCCGTCGCCGTCGATTCCTTTGAAGGTTACGTAGCGGTCGGTGACCTTTTCTCTCATCCCACTTCCTCCGTTTCCGGCATGTCTTTTTTCTTGGCACTGCTGCCCGCCTTGTCAGCAGCAGCGCGCTCTCCGCTCAGAAGGTCTGACCGATAAACCGCCTGATGATTGGTTGTTTCCAAAATAATGATTTTTTATGCTAAGGTGCTGCAACATTTTTGCCGAAATCTTTCCATGGGAGAGCTCTCCTGGAACTCGCGATGTCGGCTGTCTGCGCATCCGGGTCTTCTTTTGAGGTGATAACGTGTTTCCACTCCGCCCCAACCTGCAAAGCATCGTTACCCGTATCACCCTCTTCTGGATCGGACTCCTCCTGGTCAGTACCGTCGCCCTGGTACTGCTGCTCAACCATTTCCTGCGCAAAGACCTGATCAGGACCCACTCCGACGAGCTGCTGGCACTTGCCAATTACGCTGCCCAGGACATCGACCGGCACGTCGTGGAACGGCGGGAAATGCTGCAGGAACTGGCGCGGCAGGTGCCTCCGGGTTTGTTGAATAACCCGGAGCGCCTGTACACCTGGCTGGTGGACCGCCACGACCTCCATCCCGTTTTCACCTGTGGATTGGTGGTCATCGATCTCTCCGGCCGCGTGGTCGCCAGCTGCCCCACCAGCTCCAAGGCCGGGGATTCCTACCTGAACCGCGACGTCTTCCACCTGGCCCTGAAAGAAGAATTCGCCATCGGCAGGCCCTATCTCGATGCGGTCCTCAAAAGGCCGGTCCTTTCGATGGGGACGGCCATCCTGGACTGGCAAGGTAAACCGGTCGGCGTTGTGGTCGGGACCAGTCTGCTTGATTCCACGAGCTTTCTCAACGCCCTCTCCTCGACCCGAATCGGCAGGAAGGGGGGCCTGGTGCTGGTGTCGCCCAGAGACCAGCTATTCCTCGGCGATTCCCGCGGGTTCCCGGCGCTTACCCCGACCCCCAAAAAAGGAATGCACCGGCAGCACGACTCGGCCATGGAAGGGTTCCGCGGCGTCGGGGTGGACCGGAACAGCTTTGGCGAGGAGGAACTGGCGGCGGTGGTTTCCATTCCGAGCAGTGGCTGGTTTCTGGTGGCGCGCCTGCCGACCTCGGAGGTGTTCAGTCCCATGAACAGCCTGCGCCAGATTTTCATGAGCGCCTTCGTCGTGTTGGTGCTGGTGATCATCCTGGTCATGATCGTCGGGCTGCGCTATCTCATGGGGCCGCTCAAGTACGCGGCGGAGCACGCGGACAAGATGAGCCAGGAGGAGATCCCCCTCAAACCGCTCCCGGTGGTACGCCAAGACGAGGTCGGCGAGCTGACCGAGGCCTTCAACCGGATTCTGGATAAGCTCCTGGCGAGCCAGGCGCAGCTGGAGCATCTCGCCCACCACGACTCGCTGACCGGGCTCCCCAACCGGAAGCTCTTGAACGACCGGATGCAACAGGCATTGGGACGCGCCCGGCGCAGCGGCACTCGGGTCGCGCTGTTGATGCTGGACCTGGACGGATTCAAGAACGTCAACGACGAGATGGGGCATTCGGCGGGAGACGAGGCGCTGCGCCAGGTTGCTGCGCGGCTTGGCGGACATACCCGTTGCGAGGACACGGTGGCGCGGATCGGCGGGGACGAGTTCGTCATCTTGCTGACCGACCAGCAGGAACAGGTA
Source organism: Geomesophilobacter sediminis (assembly GCF_016458275.1). GTDB lineage: Bacteria > Desulfobacterota > Desulfuromonadia > Geobacterales > Geobacteraceae > Geomesophilobacter > Geomesophilobacter sediminis. Next base: position 191,877 of record NZ_JAEMHM010000009.1, on the reverse strand, counting down.
AGCAGAATGGCGGAGCGGGTGGCCTACAAGTGCCTGGAAAGCCTGGCGGAGCCGTTCGAGATCTTTGGTATCGAGCGGCAGCTGGGGACTTCCATCGGCATCGCGATCGGAGACGGCAGCCTCCGTACCGACGAGCTGCTGGCCGCGGCGGACCATGCCATGTACCGCGCCAAGGAAAGCGGGGGCGGGGGGATCGCCTGGGCCGAGCTTGAAGAGGGGGATGATTTGGGTGTGGTGGCGGGCGCCGTCACCTGAGACTTATGCCCAGAAATCCCTGGGGAGCTGGGCGCCGCAGAGCAGCAGCTCGCGGCATTCCGGCCGGTCCAGGAACCCCACCACCCCCAGACCGAGGTCGATGCTGCGGTCGTCGAGACGGTGGTGGCGCAGGGCACGGGCCAGGGCGGTGAAGGCCTCGTTGTAGAGCGCCTTGCGCAGCAGATCGGCAACCACCAGTGGCGCCTCGTCGGTGATGATGGGGCGGAAGGCCTCGTGGCAGCTTGCCGCGTCGAGCGAGGCAACGCCCCGGCAAGACAACGGACGCACCGGGTGAATCGCGCAGCGCCCCGTCTCGTCGAGCATGGGGCATTGCATCCGTTTGGCGATCCGCTCCTCGTCGTCCATCCAGCGCGACCAGCTGAGATGAAAGTTGAGCCGCTCGCGCAGCGCACCGAACACCGTGGGCGAGAACTGTGCCTGTATCCACGACGCGATGATCATCGCCTCCGGCAAAAGGACGGCGACGTTGAGGACGCAGCAGTGGGGACATCCGGCGGCACAGGCCAGCGGACGTTCCCGGCAGAAATCTTCGGCGGCCTCGGCCGATCTCTGTACCGCCCTGGTCAGTGCCGGCTCCCGGGACTGCGAGAGCACGGCAACCAGCTGGTCGGTCAGATCCGAGGCGAACCGGTCGAGATTCAAGGGAGCCTGTGTCATCGTCGTCACCTGCCTTTACCGATGGATCGGTTCTTGGGATGGCGGATGGCGCGACTTTAAAATATTTTGAGGAAACGGACAAGGCAAAAGAAACGGTTCCCGCGTGGATAGCGGGGCCGCTTCTCGTTCCCGGGGTGGCCCTGGGGCGGTGGCTCTACCGAAAAGAAAAGGGGACCCGGCAGCAGCGCCAGGTCCCCTTTTCCTGTTTCGGTCTTTTCGCGCTACTTGAAGAAATAGCGGATCCCGACGGTGCCGGCAAAGCTGCTCGGGTCGAAATTGCCGGTGTGGCCGCCGAACCGGTCGCTGACGCTGGCGTTGGGCGCGAGCAGCACCTTGGCCTCGGCGGTCAGGGCAACCTGGCGCTGGATGAAGTAGTCGACCCCGCCGGAGACGTGGGCGCCCACGGTGGTGTCGACGTCGCGGAGGGCGCCGCCGTACGGGGAGTAGTCGTTGATCAGGATGTCGAGCCCGGCGCCGAGGTAGGGGACCAGCCGGGCGCGGGGCTGAAACCGGTACTGCCCCCCCAGCGCGAGATCGGTGATGCCGAAATCGCCGGTATCGGAGCCGAAGCTGGTCCGGGTGACTTCGAATTCGGCGGCGAGGTGGTCGTCGAGGCCGTAGATGAAACCGCCTCCTCCGACGAAGCCGCTGTCGGTGTTGTTGTGGAACCCCTCCGCCCGGTTATCGGCGGGAACCAGGAAACCTATCCGGCCGGTGAGGCCGAGTCGCCCGCTGATGCTGTCCGCGTAGGCGCTGGTGCCGGCGAGGGAGGCGGCGAAAATGGCGAGAAAGAACAGTATGCGAAGTTTCATGGTTGAGCATCTCCTTTGTGGGTGGCGCGGATTTGATGGTGCCACAGTCTTACCTGCAACAACGTCTGTGACTGCGTGCCGTTGACAAAGCCGGCAGGTTCCATTGTATCTCACAGCAAAATGCTTGCTGCTGCGATTTTGCGGAGGTACTGACATAGGGGAGACACGGTCTCTGACAGAACCGTCCCCGTGTCATGCCTGGGAACAGGAACATCCAGGGAACTCTTTCCTTTCCAGGCGCGATCCGCCGTAGGCGGTAACCGCCATTGTGGACGCTGGGATCTAGAGGGATTACCCCTAAGGATGAGGCTTACGAGAGTTGGAACCAAGAACCTCTAACCAGATCCCCCTGTCCCCCTTTGCCAAAATGGGGATCAAAGGACGGACCTTCTTTTGGGGGGTAGGTCCAAAAGGGGACCGGCTGCATCTTTTCCGCAATCATCGGGAAAGGCGGCCGGTCCCCTTTTGTTCAGGCGACGCGATCAGGGACTAACGGCCCGCTACTGCATGCTTTTTTTGCGCGGGTCGTCCTTCGGGTTGAGGTAGATGATGTCGAAGGGGCCGTTGCCGTGGAGCTGGACCACTGCCGGTTCCTTGCTGAAAGCGTAATGGTGGCTTCGGGCCGGCAGGTAGTGGTACCCTCCTGCCTTGAGTGCGTGTGCCTTGGCTTCATTGACGACATCGCCATCGCCGATGTAGAGGGTTCCGGACAGCACGGTAAGGTTTTCCGGCATCGAATGATAATGGGGCGGTATTACGTACCCCGCGGTTGTTTCCATCCTGATGACGAACGGCCCCCTATGGAAGGGATTGCCGTAGAGGATGGTGACCTTCGCACCCGGAGGAAGTGCAGGGGGCGCCTGCTGCCAGATCAGGTCCTCGACATTCAGGAAGCGTTGCTCATGCTGCACCGCGGCGGCTACCGCGAGCGAAGAACCTGCCACTACCGCAAGGGTCAGGACTACCGATGCGGTGAGACTCTTGATCCCTTTCATGCTGAATTTCTCCTTGCTTTGGTCCTGCTGTGGCAAAGCACTTCTCGCCCCGGCAGCGACCGACGAACCAGTTGCGACAGCTCGTATTCATGGTGAACCTCGCTGCCGGGAATGTAAATACGGCGCCGGCGGCGCGATTACTCCGAATGATCCAGGTCCCACCGGTGCTTTTTCTGCCCGGGCACCCCCCGGTGGAAAACGACCGTGATCAGGAGCCCCACGAGGCAGCCGGAGGTCACCGAAAGGACCCGCTCCAGCGGCTTGTTCCACAGGTGCTGGTCCGCGGTCGGCGCAAAGCCGATGATGGTTACCGCAACCAGGGCCGAGCGGCTGACCGGCATGAGGTCCAGCAGGAAACAGACTGCAATGGCAAGGACGTACGCCATGCCGACGATCAGCAGCGGGGGAAGGCCGCGCGCCAGCAGGCACAACAGGATGCAGACGCTGCCGACGATGTTTGCCTCGATCCGCGACTCCGCCAGCGGAACCGCTTCGTTGGCGTTGGGGGAGAGGACCAGGACGGCGGAGATCAGACACCAGATGACGTCCGTATAGTGAAAAAAACGGACGAAGGAATAGACAATCCCCGCCGCCGCCAGGCATTTGAGCATGTAGCCGAGAACGCTTTGGTAATTGCGGAATCGAGCCTTCATCGTCGCTCCGAAACGGCATCCGGCCGCGGTTGATTCCATTGACGTTATGAAAAAGGCCCATCCTCTTCCGAGTGATGAGCCTCTTTTTCGCGTATTTCCTCATCTCCTCCTGGTGCCGCTCAGTCGTGAGCCCAAGCCACCCAGGTTTCCGGCAGCTGCGTTTCCAACTCGGGGAGCTTTTTCCCGCATTGCTCGGTCACGATGTCGGCGATCCTTCTCATGTCGCTGCAGTTGTTGCTCAGCACTGCCTCAATGAGCTCGCCGTGGATATCGTCGGGAATTTCATGATCGTCCAGAAAGACGTCGATCGCACCCTCCTTTTTGATCCGCAACGGACCGCAGTAACTCACCTTTAACCCATCGTTGAAACTGCACATCATAAGCGCCACCTCCTCAACTGCCCGGACGCCGCCGAAAGCCGCCCGGGCTTGCCTCCGGCTCTCCTGCGATTCATTTGACGCCGGTGCTACTGGCCCGCCGGAACTTCCTGCCATCCGGTTGGGCAATCTCTCACGTATGGGTAATACCCGGGCGGATTGGGGCAATAGTACCAATAGCCCGGAGTTCCCGGAGCCGGTTCTTCGTAAATCTGGGGCTGGGCGGGGACTTCGTAGTAGGGATACGGATACGGGTAATAGTAGGGAGCCCACGGGTCGAAGACCGGTCCCACGAAGATGCCACCCTCGAAGTGCCCTTCGTGGTGTTCGCGCCCTTCGTGACCCCGGAAATCGCCGCGGCCATGCTCGCCGCGCCACCCTCCGTCACCATGCCAGGTGCCGCTCGGACCACCCGGCGCGCCCCCCCGGCCGCCGTGGATCGCGCCTCCAGCTGGGGCGCCGGCTCGAGAACCGCCGCCGCTGCCGTGGAACCCGCCACCGCCACCGTGGAATCCACCGCCGCCTCCCCCATGGAAGCCGCCACCGCCGCCCCCATGGGAGCCCGCGGCTACCGTGCTGATATCCGACGTCGCAGCCGCTGCGGCGGTGCCGTACCCCAGCGCCCCGGCAGCGAAAGCCACGACCATTGCCAACAGGTGCAGGCGTTTCATTTTCTGCCTCCTAACTTGCTAGTATTATTTTAAAACTTCCCGAGAAAAGCTGCTAGGGGCTGAGCTTTTAACCCTTGGGACAGGGCGATGGGCCACGATTTCGGTTGTGCCGGGACCGGGAGGAATCTATACTGCCAGCGGCCGTGCCCGCGCGGCAATTGGTGGTCATTCACGGAAATCTCGTACCCGGGAGGGAGTCATGGTCATCAGTTTGTTAACGGTTTTGCGAGCGGTCCCCTGGGCTGAAGTGATCGAGAATGCGCCCAAGGTCGTGGATGGGGCCAAGAAACTCTGGAAGACGGCGATGAAGAGCAATGCGCCGGATGCGGCGCCCGGCCCGGCGGCTGGGCCTTCCCCGAGCGATTCGGTCGCCGCTTTGGAGGCGCGGGTGGAAAGCCTGGAAACGGCCGTGTTGGAATTGAAAAAAGAGATGCGGGAGTCTGCGGGGCTGATCAAGGCCCTGGCCGACCAAAACGCCCAGCTCATCGGTCGCATCGAAGCAAACCGGGTGCGCATGATCTGGTGGGGATGGCTCACCGCGAGCAGTGCTTTGGTCGCGCTGATCGCCCTGGGGGTGGCCCTCTACAAGTAGGATTACTGACGCTGCACAAGCAGCGATTGGTGCATGGATAGCAAAGGGCGGCTCTTTCCCGGTTCGGGAGGAGCCCCCTTTTTTTTGTGCCGTGAATCTGCGCTGGGAGCGGCATTGCTGCCGCGATCAGGGAGAGTACGTCGAGGAAAGAAGCTTGCTCCTCCCGGGGGCATTCGTACAACTTGCCACTTGCGGTTGGAAAATATTAATTACCCTGCATACTCTCCTGATGTTTTTCCACCCCCCGGCACTTCCTCAGGCCGATACCCACTGTTACGGAGGTCCCCATGTACGAACGCCGCAAAGACATGATCCTCTCACCTGGTTGGCTGGTGACTGCCATCGTCACCTTCGTGTTCGGATTTACCGTCCTTGGCTACCTCGCCTTCCGGGACAAGACCGACAAGGCCCCGGTACCCGTGCAGGTCCTGGCGTCCGATGGTTCCCGGCTCTACACCGGTAACGACATCATCGCCGGGCAAAACCTCTTCCAGAAATACGGCCTGATGCAGTACGGCACCATCTTCGGCCACGGCGCCTACCTGGGCCCCGATTTCACGGCCCAGTACCTGCACCTGGCGGGCGATCAGGCACGTCTTTTCTATGCGGCACAGAAGATGTCTCCCGCCGATGCCGAGCAGCGGGTCCGTGCCGAGCAGAAAATGAACAACTATCAGGCCGGAAGCGGGATCCTCACCTTCTCCCCGGGGCAGACCGCGGGGTACCGGAGCATGATCGGCTACTACCAGCAGTGGTTCGGTCCCCCAAACACCCAGCAGGGGCTGCAACGCCCCTATCTGCGTGACCCTGAGGACATCCGCAAGCTCACCTCCTATTTTTCCTGGGCGGCATGGTTGTGCGCTGCCCAACGGCCGGGAACCAGCCACTCCTACACCAACAACTGGCCTCCCGACGACCTTGCTGACAATAAGCCGACCCCCGGCGTGGTGATGTGGAGCGTGCTCAGCCTGGTGGCGCTTTTGTGCGGGGCCGGGATCATCTTTTTCCTCTTCGGCCGCTACGAGTGGCTTGGCTGGCATGCCGCCGAGGAGTACCAGGCGGAGGCGATCCGCCCTCCCGAGGACCTGCCGCTCACTCCGTCCCAGCGCACCGTTGCCTGGTACTTCCTGGTGGTCTCCGGCCTGTTCCTGGTCCTCGGCCTCCTCGGTGGCGTGAACGCGCATTACCACGTCGAGCGCGCCGGCTTTTACGGCGTTTCGATCGCGAGCCTGCTGCCCTACAACCTGTCTAGGATGTGGCACGTGCAGGTGTCCCTTTTCTTCGTTGCCTCGAGCTTTCTGGCGATGGGGATCTTCCTCGCCCCGATGATCGCCGGCAAGGAGCCGCGCCACCAGGACAAACTCTCCCTGGTGCTCCTGGCTGCCCTGGTCGTCGTGGTGGTGGGGAGCCTTTCCGGCGAGGCGGCGAGCCTCAGCGGCAAGCTCCCCGAAGGCGCGCCCTGGTTCTGGATCGGTTCCCAAGGTTGGGAGTACCTGGACCTGGGCCGGCTCTGGCAGATTCTCCTGACCGCAGGGATGCTGATCTGGCTCTTCATCCTGGTCCGGGGGATGCGGGAGCGGCTGAAAGGGGAGCATCCGGGGAACATGCCCTGGCTCTTCATCTACAGCGCGGTTTCCATCCCGCTGTTTTATGCCGCGGGGATGTTGTACGGGGAGACGACCCACTTCACGCAGGTCGAGTTCTGGCGGTTCTGGGTGGTTCACCTCTGGGTGGAGGATTTCCTGGAGCTTTTCACCACGATCATGGTCGCCTTTGTCTTCGTGCTGCTCGGCGTGGTCCGGGTGCGGGTCGCCACGACCATCATCTACCTGGACATCATCCTCTACTCGGTGGGGGGCGTGATCGGGACCATGCACCATCTCTACTTCTCGGGGACGCCGGAGATGCACATGGCGTGGGGGGCTTTCTTCTCGGCAATGGAGGTGATCCCGCTGCTGCTGCTCACCTATGAAGCGTGGCGCTTCATGAGGCTCGGCGCCCCGGCGGGGAACTCCATGCTCAGTACCGCCGGGACCGTTTTCCCGCACAAGTGGGCGGTGATGTTCCTGATCGCGGTGGGGTTCTGGAACTTCCTGGGTGCGGGGGTATTCGGGTTCCTGATCAACCTCCCCATCGTCAGCTACTACGAGATCGGGACCCAGTGGACCGCAAACCACGGCCACGCAGCCCTCATGGGGGTGTACGGGATGCTGTCCCTCGGCTTTTTCATGTTCGTCACCCGGTATTTCGTCCCGCTGGACCGGGCCAGCAACCGCGCCATGGCGATCGCCTTTTGGTGCACCAATCTGGGGCTGGCCTGGATGCTGTTCATTAACCTGTTTCCGGTGGGGCTGCTCCAGATGAACCAGATCCTCGCGACCGCGTATTGGCACGGGCGGGAGCCGGATTTCTTCAGCCTCCCGCTGGTCCGGCTTTTCGAGTGGCTGCGCTTCCCGGGCGATGCGCTCTTCATTGTGGGCATCCTGCCGGTGGTCTACCTTGCGGTGCGCATGTTCCTGAATCGCAAGCGCGAAGGCGTTCCGGCGCGCTGACGCAAGCGAATGCCGGACCCGGTGACGGAACGCCAAGGGAGGGGGCATCGGTACCGGCAGCTCCGGTGTGATCCCGGAAACCCGTTTCTCGGGAAGTTGCGGTATCCAAACCGGCACGTGGCCGAATAAGATCAGGGGGCCCAGCAAAAAGCTGGCGCCCCCTTTTTCTTGCTCGGTTGCCGGACCGTCGCGCTCGTACGACCCGCACGGCAAAGATTGAAAATATTTAATGCGATGTGCTACCCTCGCAGTTGAGGCATGAGGAAATTTTCAGTATCTGCGCTGGGTTAGAAAGGAGAAGGCAATGAAACGGTTGATCTTGATAGCTGCCCTTGCCGCCTCGGCAGGACTTACGGCGGGCTGCGAACATCCGGGCAGTGCGGCGGGTGGCGCGGTCGGTGGTGCCGCACTCGGGGTGGGAGCCTACGAGTACAACGCCCACCGCCAGATGCAGCAGCTCGACGCCGATTACCGGGCGGGCAAAATGAACCGGAAAGAGTACGAGATCCGCAAGGACCAGATCGAGAAGGGATCGCTTTTCCAAAGATAGGCCGGCTTGGGTGGGAATGGAAAGGGGGGGTGGCCATCGACCGCTCCCCCTTTCATTTCGGTGGCTTATTTTACGTGGCAGGAAAGGCAGATGGCGGAGCCCTCCTCGGGCGCATAGAGGAAATAGTTGTACGTTCCTTTTCCCGTGGAGGCGGTGTTGACGCTGTTGTGAACATCGTGGCAGCTCGCGCAGGTCAGATAACCTCCGTAGAGGGTATCTTTGATCTTCTTGCTGCTTTCCGTGAGGGAGCCGCGCTGTTGGGTATTCCAGGTGTTGGGATCGATGACCGCGGTAATGAATCCGTGAGTGGAGTCGACCAGCTCCGTCGTGCCGCGGCGCTGCATGGCATCGTCGTACAGAAAGCCGATCGGGTGGGTGACCGTGAGGTCGGTGATGTACCGTTTCGCCGTGGCGTTGAGGCCGTCGGTGTACGCGGCCGTCATGACGGTGGTACCGGGGCTGTTGGAGAGTGCCGCGCCGTGAGAATCGACGGCTGTCGAGCCGTCGTGGCAGGCCATGCAGAGCCGGCTCGGACCGATCAACGGATCCTTGGCAATGGCAATGTCCCTGTTGGTCGGTGCGCTCCAGGCGTAGGGAGTCATGACGGCGAGCGACGTCTCGGCGTGGTTCCAGAGCGGAACGAGACTGTCGGTCTTGCGCGCGTTGTGGGGGGTGTGGCAGAAAACGCAGGTGCGCCCGACCTGGTCTCCCCGGTACCCTGTGAGGACGTTGAGGTCGTGCCAGGAACCGTTGATACCGGTTCCCGGCGCCATGCTGGCTGCGGCCAAGGCCGCACATCCGACTACTGCGGTGAATGCAAGAGCTGCGCTGACGTTTCGTTTCATGGTTCTCCTCCTTTTCTCGCGAAGAAAGAGCTCCAACCGAAGGCATCACAAGCGCTCTACTGCATAAAACTGCAACGGCGGCCACGGGCCGCTTCCAGAATGCACACCTCCAGTTGTTGATGGTCTAATTAGCCGAAGTAGCGTGTTTTTCTTTTATATCGCGATGCGGCTAAGTCAATGCTCCGATATCCCTCGTGGTACCGCGGAATCGGCTGAGGAAGGAATCGGAAAAAGGATGAGGAAACAGCGGTAGCCTGTTCCTCCCGCCAGGATCGGCGGGACTGGAGCGATGCGAACGCATTGGCAGCTGGTACGGACAAGGAGGGGGCGCGGGGGTAGAATTGGTCAATTCTAATCAAATTTTCGAGGGAGCCATGCGCTACGACCTTACCAACCTCGAGCAGGTCCTCCGGCGGATCGAGGAATCGACCGCTACTGCCGACCGGGTTTCCCTCGGCATCATCGTCGAGGAGGTGGGGGGGCGCTCCTTCGGAACCCTGCTGGTTATCGCCGGGGTCCTCATGACCTCCCCCTTCAGCGGCATTCCCGGAATGCCCACCATGCTCGGCACGCTGGTGCTGCTGATCGCGCTGCAGCTCCTGCTGCGCCGGGACCACTTCTGGCTGCCTCAGTTCATCCTGAAACGCTCCGTATCCGCCTCGATGCTGCTCAAGGCGGTCGCCTGGCTCCACCGACCGGCCCGCCTGATCGACCGCTGGCTGCGGCCGCGCCTGCTGGTGTTCACCCGGCACACCAGCCGGTGTACCATCGCCATCCTCTGCCTGGTCATTGCCGCGACCATGCCGATGATGGAACTGGTCCCGTTCTCGGTGCATGGGGCGGGGATTGCCCTCACCGCGTTCGGCTTGTCGCTGATCGCCCGAGACGGCTTGCTGGCCTTGCTTGCCTTCATCATCACCGCCGCGACCCTGCTCGGCATTGGATACAGCCTGCTTGGCTAGCGCCGGCAAGATCTCACATCCAAGCCGAATTCGGAGGGCAACCCCGATGTGGAGAAAAGCGCTCCGCGAGGCGTCACTGGTCGGCCTCCTGCTCACCATCCCCGCCCTGATCGCCTGGGTCACCGGCCGCCCCTTCCTCTTTCCCAGTCTGGGCCCCTCGGCATACTCGCTGGTGACGGCCCCGAGGCAGGAGACCCCGTGGCGGGTGATTGGCGGACACTTCACCGGAGTTGTGGCGGGCCTCGCTGCCTACCACGTGCTTTCCGCCAGCCTCACTCTTACCGCGGTTACCTCACCCCTCTCCATCTCCTTTTTGCGGGTCGGTCTCAGCGGAGTCCTATCCGTGGTCCTCACCACCGCCGGGATGGGGCTTTTCCGCTGCGAACATCCCCCCGCCTGTGCGACGACCCTGATCGTATCGCTGGGGCTCCTTTCCACCTGGTGGGACGCACTTTTCATCATGGCGGCGGTCACCCTCATGTACGGATGCTTCCGGCTGCTATCCTCGTTGGGCATCGAGCCTTAGACCGGTTTTTCTTCAAAAAAAGCGATGACGATGGTAGGTAGAAGGCATGGAAAATTTTGTCATCATCGGTGCCTTCGTCTTGTTGGGAATGCTGTTCCGGCGCCTGAAGGGGTTTCCCAGGGAGACCCCGCAGGTGCTCAACATGTTCGCCCTCTACGTCTCCCTGCCGGCCCTCGTGCTCCTCAAGGCACCCCAGATCGTCTTCTCCCGGGCCGCCATCCTGCCGGTAATCGTTCCCTGGGGGATGCTTCTGCTCTCGGTCGCGCTGCTGCTCCTGGGGGGACGGCTCTTCCGATGGCCGCGACACATCCTTGGCGTGTTGCTGCTGGTGGTCCCGGTCGGCAATACCTCCTTCCTCGGGATTCCGATGGTGCAGGCATTCTTCGGCCCGGCCGGGCTGCCGCACCTCATCGTGTACGACCAGATCGGGACCATGACCATCTTTTCCAGCTACGGCTCCTACATCCTCGCCACCTATGGGAAGGAGAGCCGGACCGATTTCGCTGCCATCGCCCGCAAAATGCTCCTGTTTCCCCCCACGGTGGCCCTGATCGCAGGCCTTGCCCTCCGCTCGTTCCCGTATCCGGAAAAGCTCGCGTTGGCGCTCCACAACCTGTCCCTGTCGCTGGTGCCGCTGGTCATGACCGCGGTGGGGTTCCAGCTCAGGCTCCGCCTGCCGCGCCCGGTGCTCGGCCCCCTCGGGTACGGCCTCGCCGTGAAGCTGGTCGTCGCTCCGCTGCTCGCGTTGGCCATCTGCCGGCTTCTGGGCGAGCAGGGGCTTGCCGTTGAGGTTTCGGTGCTGGAGGCCGGGATGCCGCCGATGGTGACCGCTGCGGCCCTGGCGGTCATCGCCGGCATGGATGCGGAGCTTTCCGCGGCTCTGGTCAGCGTGGGGATCCTGCTCTGCTTCGGTACCCTGCCGCTTTTGTATTACGCCTTGCAGCTCACCCGCTGATCCGGCCCCCCGATAGGGACTTGCAATGCTGGGGAGTTCCGGTACGTTTGGCCGGTGCTTTTCGAGCGGGTGCCGAAAGCAGAAAAAGGCATCCAGCAAAGTTGCGAAGGAGGACGTGATGAAGGACCTGATCCGGGTAGTGATCTTGGCTTCGTTGCTCGCTTGCTGCGGCACCGGCTGTATCGTCGCCACCGGGCCTCCGGAGTACGAGACCGATGTGGTTCAGCCGTTGCCGGCGGTGGTGGAATTGGGGCCGGAGCCGTACTACTACCACCGCGGCTACCATTACTACTACCATGACAACCGTTGGGACTACTCGAGGGACCGGCGGGGCCCGTGGCGGGAGCTCCCCCGGAGCCATTGGCCCCGGGAGACCCGGTTCAAGGGGGCGCCCGGCGGTGAGATGCGCGGCCACGAACGGCGGTAGGGGGAGGGTGTCCGCTGCTTGGAAGGTCGAGGAAAAAAGAAGGGCTGACAGCGAAGCTGCCAGCCCTTCGTGCGTCAGGGATGGTGCGGATGGTTATGCCGCCTGGGCCAGAAGGTAGCGGCCGACCCAGTTCTTGGAAAACTGGAAGGCGGTCCGGCCGCAGCGCTTGCTCTTGTCGTGGGACCACTGGATCGCGTCCAGCTCCAGGTCCTTGGACCAGGGGATCTCGACCCCGCGCTTTTTCGCCTCCCGCTCCACGCAAAGCCGCACTGCATCCAGGTAGCGGTCCTGGCTGAAGACATGGAACGCGACCCACAGGCCGAAACGGTCGGAGAGGGAGACCTTCTCCTCCATCGCCTCGCTCTGCTGCAACTCACCGTTCACGAACTTGCCGCCGATCTTGTCCGACTCGTACTCCGGAAGGAGGTGGCGCCGGTTCGACGTGACGTAGATCAGCACGTTTTCCGGTGCGGAGTAGACCGAACCGTCCAGGGCGCTCTTGAGCATCTTGTAGCTCAGTTCCCCGATCTCGAAGGTGAGGTCGTCGCACAGGAGGATGAACCGGTATGGTTGATCCTCGACGGAGCTGAAGATCTCGGAGAGATAGATGAGATCCTCTTTTTCGACCTGGATCACGCGCAGCCCCTCGCAGGCGAACTTGTTCAAAAGCGCCTTGACCAGGGAGGATTTTCCGGTGCCGCGGGAGCCCCACAGCAGCGCGTTGTTCGCCGGCAGCCCCTTCAGGAACTGTCGGGTGTTGCTCACCATGATCTCCTTTTGCTTCTCAACCCCCAGGAGTTCTTCGAGCCGCGTATTGTCGGTGACCTTGACCGGCTCGAGGTAGCCGGAAAACGAATGCCGGCGCCAGTTCGCGGCATGGCAGGTGGACCAGTCGATCGGCTTGATCGCCCGGGGGAGGAGCATTTCGACGGAACCCAGCACGCGCTCGAGCTGGGCGACAACTTCGGGTTTAAGATTGATCATCGCACTCTCTTAGGGATTGGATTGCCCCGCAGCGGGGCTCATTCGGGCAGCAGGGGAGGCCAGGACAGAGGACCAATGAACCGGGGTGGGGATCAACGTTGACAGACCAACCGGGAAATTCAGAGGGACCGACCGGAAATGAGGCTGATGCGGGTGACTTTGTATACGGTATCGGCACGGGGGATGTCAAATCAAAAAGCGTTTATGGTTTCAACGCCCCGCGCGGTTGCCATTTTTCGCACCAAGGCCCGGGCAATCAGGAACCGGTGCCAAAATGGGTTCTAGGTTGCGCGGCGGTGATAAAAAAGGCTTTCGGAGTTCCGAAAGCCTTTTTCGTTGCCGGTGTCGGAAAACTTTACTGCCGTTTGCGCCGCCACAAGGCGACACCGGCCAGGCCGGCGCCAAACAGGAGGAAGGTGGCAGGCTCCGGTACCGTCGCCGGGGTGAAGACGACCATGGCCTGCGAGGTCCCGGCGGGGTTCAGATAAAGATAGGTGAGATCGAAGTTGCCGGTCAGGGCGGCGCTGTTGAGATCCTGCAGCCACTGGTTGGCCTCGCCGTACCCGGAGTTGTCGGAAGCGGCCCAAAAACCGGTGCTCTGGAGGGTGTAGGCTCCCGACGCCTTGGTGCCGAACATGATCGCCCACACCGCCTGCTGGAAAGCCGCGGAATCCTGCTGCGAGTGCAGGGTGGCGTACCGTTCATTCGCCAGGGCAAGGAGATCGTGGACCCGGTCCTGGGAAAAGACGTTTACCAGGTCGTTCTTGTCGCCGACCACGAAGTTGCTGTCGGTGGCCAGCCAGTGGTGGATGTCGACGCACCATCCATCGAAATTCCCGTTCTTGTCGGCAAAGGGGACGCTGCTCGCGGTGTAAAACTGGTCACCGCCCAAACCGACCCATCCCGGGCCGCCATTGGGGGTGGGGTTGATCTGACCATTGGCATAGCCGTAGCGATGACCGTCCGACAAAACGGCGCCACCCCATCCGGTCCACGTGGCGCTGATAGTGGTGGCGAAGGCACCCTGCGTGGTGCAGATCACTGCCGTGATGACGAGAACTGCCGTCCAAAGCCTGCTACTCATCCGGTTTGCGTTCATCGGGTGCCCCTTTTCGGTTCTGGCCCTATGGGCGTAACCGGGCTAATTTGGTGGTCGACGGATCTCTCCTGGCATCGCTGCCGGGCAAAGATGGCGTCGGTACCCATCTAGCACTTTGCGTACCAAACATCGTAGTGTCGGAGTTTCGCACGGTTATGAGACTGGTGCGGGGGCGGCGAGCCCAGGTCTGTAAAGTTCTCCGACGCTGGCGGCGGCAGCAGAGGGTTTCTTGGTATTTCGGTGATTTCACCGAGCGCCCCGCTGCCGCGGTTGGAGCGCTGCAGATGCCCCAGGGTTAAAGCTTCATGATGCTAGATGGTTAAAGTTGCTCGGTTCGAAGCAGTTCAAAAAGGGTGTAAAGGATTTCGACATCACCGCGGTGATATGACGGTTTCGCCGGCTTCCGGACCCGACGCGGTCCGCCGGAGCACTCAAAAGCGCACCACCTTGCCCCAGGCCGTCTCCGGCCTGGAAAACATTTCTTCAATGGGGGTGCGTCTAATGTGCTGAAACTCCAGATAAAAACCTTCCCTTGGGCCCCCCCCGGCACTATAATGCGCACGCTTTTCGGGGCCGGATCGGCCGGCCGCCCGTCGGTTACCCATCACAGAGGAAAAAATCGATATGAAGCTCAAATATCTGCTTGCCCTTGCCACGCCTTTTTCTTTGGTCCTTCCCACCGCTGCCTTTGCCTTCCCACCGGCAGGGGGAGCCTACGTCTCGTTTTTTGCCGGCACCAGCGCCCCCAACGATGCCACGGTCTCCATCACCGAGTTCAACCCGGTTGCGGCGAAAAGCGCCCAGGTGCAGTTCGATCCGGGGGAAAACATCGGCGGTACCCTCGGCTATGATTTCGGGACTTTCCGGCTGGAAGGGGAGATGTCTTACAAGGAGGGGGGAATCACCTCCGTCACCGACAGCAGCTACGGGACCAGGTACGTGAACACGGACGGGCGGGTCGGCGCCTTCGCCATGCTGATCAACGGCTTTTACGACCTGCACACCAACAGCCCCATCACTCCGTACCTCGGCGGCGGGCTCGGCTTCGCGAACGTGAGCCTGGGGACCACCAGGGGGGTGGACGCCACGCAGGGGGTCATTAACAACCACATCTTCAGCGAAGATGACGACAACGTCATCGCCTACCAGCTGGGAACCGGAATCGAAGTCGCCCTCAACCGGCTCCTCTCGGTTGACCTCGGCTATCGTTACTTTGCCACCACCCGCGCCAGCATGCGCAAGGACTGGCCCAACTCGACCGAATTCCGCCTGGCGAGCCACAACGCGACCGTCGGCCTTCGGTTGCGGTTTTGATCCGGCAGCATACCGGTGGAGGAGAGCTACCCATGAAGAGGAACAGGCGTTTTGCCTTGGTTTTGCTGGCGCTGGTCGCGCTGGCGGGAGCCGGCTGCGGCAATCGGAGGGACGGATATGACTACGGCGGAGGGACCGATCCGGGTTCCAGCAGCGCGGTGTCGGTCAAAAGCGGCGTCGTGGCGACCGACTCCTGGGGGTACACCGCGTCGACCCCGGTGCCGGTTGCCGCTCCGGCTCAGGCGGTGATCACGCTCGCCAGCCGGTCCCTGCTGGTGGACGGCTCGCGTACGGCACTGTCCGGAGAGCTCCCGAGCACCGTCAGCTTTTCGGTCGACCCGACTACCTTGCCGACCGCGGCCCAGAGCTCGGTACCGTCCGGCTTCGTCTGCTATCTGGATCTTTCGGTTGCGACCGCGCAAACCGCGATTCCCGCGGCGTCGGTCACGGTCGACGTGGGGAGCGCCCTGGCCGGCACGACGGTGACCGCCTCCCGCTACGACGCCGGCAGCCGCACGTGGCTCGCCGGCCCGAGCGCCGTGGTCGGCGCCAGCGGGACCGCGAGCTTTGCGTTGGCCGATCTCGCAGTGTGGGGGATCTTCAAGGCGGGTACCTCCTAGGGAGGTGCTGAGTGCCTAAAAAAGAAAAGAGCCGGTTGCCTCTGGGGCAACCGGCTCTTTTTCGGTGGGGACGCCGTCAGATCAGTTGTGTCCTTGAACCGATATTCTGAGCGCCGGAAGCGGGTGCCGTTCCGGGGATCGCGGCAGCTGCCGGCCCACCACCGTTGCCTGCTGGTACACGTCGCGAATCGCCTGCACCACCTGCAGGGCGTTCTCCCGCTCCCCGATCAGGTTCAGGTGCGTTGCGCCCCGGATCAGGCGCAGCCCGCCCCGCGAGGAAAGCCGGGTCAGATCCGCCTCGAGGTCGAGGAAGCCGGGGGGGAGCCCCTGATCGCCGGTCACGACGAGAAGCGGCTTGTCCCCGAGGCCGCGGGTATTACGGACGTAGGCGCAGAGATCGTCCCACATCGACGCCTCGCTGTTGGTCCATTTGACGTGGCGGTACAGGGAAAGCACGGTCCGCGCCTGCTCCAGCCCCTGCCTGGGCATCCCCTTCGCATTTTGGTCGAAATAATCACCGAATCCGCGCTCGTAGCCGATGTAGGTCAGGATCTGCCGGATCTTGAGCCCCTTCATGTGCGCCTCGGTCGCCTGCCGGACGAAAGGGTTGCACTGGGACTGCTCCGGGTGGCACGGCTCGATGAGGACCATTCCGGCCACCTCGTTGGGATAGAGATCGTTGAAAACCCGCACCAGCAGCCCCCCCATCGAGTGCCCTACCAGGAGGTAGGGGCCGGGGATTCCTGCCGCGGCAAGCGCGGTGTGCAGGTTGACGGCATAATGTGCCGGGGTGAAGGGGGCGCCGTCGGGATCGCTCCAACCGAGCCCGGGGCGGTCGTACGAAACCACCCGGGCGAACTTGGCCACCTCGGGTTGGATCCAGGACCAGCACCAGGCGATCCCACCGAGCCCCGTTTCCAGGACCACGGTCGGCCCGCTCCCCTTTCCGGCCGGCCCGGTGACAAGCAGGTGCAGCCGGTGGCCGTTCACCTCGACCAGGCGTCCCGGTGGGGTGTACCGGTACAAGTCACGCGCGGTCAGGACGTACTGATAGAGGGCTCCCACGGCAACGGGGAACAGGATCAGGGCGGCTAAAAGGATCAAGGGCTTGATCATCCAGCGAGCGCGCCGCGTTTGCGGCGCCGTGTTCACTGGCCGGGGATGGCTTGCTTCCAGGGCTTTCATGGGTGGCTCCGGGGCGGATGAGGGATCCGACGAAAAGAGGTGTATTTGAAAAAATTTATTAAATCATAGGCCGGACTGACCGCATTTCAACGGGAAGTGCGGGAGCCGGAAGGCTCGGCAAGGGGAGTGAAGGTGCGGGGGGATCGCCGTCGTCAGCTGCCATGGCGATGGAGTTGGCAGGGAGCGGCTGCCGGAGCGGCGCGCTGTCAATCGTGGCCAAGCCTGTTGACACTGGCAGCGCACGGGCGTAGTAAAAAGAGAAGAGCGTAAGGCTCGATTATCACAAAGGGGGCATTTCATTGGTGCCCGATATTGGAATAACTGGAGCCAACCATGCACACGGAGTTGCGGGAAGACCTCGAGACCGGCATCGAAGAGATCGACAACCAGCATCGGGATCTGTTACGCAAGATCGACGACCTGCTCCAGGCGAGCAAAGAGTTGCGAGGGCAGGAGGAGATAGCGCGGTTGCTCTGGTTTCTCAAGCGCTATGTCAGAAAACATTTCCGGGATGAGGAAAAACTGCAGCGCGAACGCGGCTATCCCGGCTACCCGCAGCACAAGATGCAGCATGACTGGTTTTATCGCGAGGTACAGCGTCTGGAAGGGCGCTACGCGGCGGAGGGCGCGAGCATTATGATGGTGGTTCAGTCGATTCGGATGATGAGCGACTGGTTGAAGAACCACTTCATGAAGATGGACAAGGCCCTCGCGGCGTATCTGCGCCGCGACACGGCATCGAGCGGGCCGCTGTGATCGCTGCCCGGTGCCTGCGGCACCTGCCGGCCACCGCGTGGTGAAAACTCCCGCTCCGGACGCAACGCTCTTTCCCATTAAGCGAAAGAGAGCGTTGCCACCATGAGAGCCGGCGGCTGCGAGCCGCTGCTCCAAATGGAAGAGGAGGCACTTCATGCCCAAGATTACGACTCACGCGCCCGGCACGTTTTGCTGGACCGATCTGGCCACAACCGACCCGCAGGGGGCAAAACAGTTCTATGCGGCCGTTTTCGGGTGGAAATTCGTGGATAACGAAGTCGGGCCGGGGATGACCTACACCATGGCCCAACTGCAGGGGGAGGATGTGGCAGCCCTGTACGGGATGCCGGAGGAGGAACTCAACGGGGGCGGACGCCCGCGCTGGCAAAGCTACGTAGCGGTTGCCGATGCGGACCTTGTGACCGGCAAGGCGCAGGAGTTGGGGGGGACCATCCTCGCCCCGCCCTTCGATGTCTTCAGCCACGGCCGCATGGCCATCATCCGCGACCCCCAGGGGGCGGTCTTCCACCTCTGGCAACCCCGGGATCACGTCGGCGCCACCCTGGTCGGGGAGGAGGGGACCCGCTGCTGGAGCGAGTTGATGGTCCGCGACCCCGAGGACGCGGCGCGCTTCTACGCCGGGCTCTTCGGATGGACCACCCAGCGGCTGGAAGGAGGCCCCATCCCCTACACCATCTTCGGCCAAGAAGGGGTGGAGGGGGTCGGTGGCCTGATGGGATTTCCCCCGGACTGCCCGGAACCGTCACCGGCGTGGCTGGTTTACTATCTGACCTGGGACTGTGACGCCGCCGCCAGGAAGGTGATCGACGCGCAGGGAAAAGTGCTCAAGGCGCCGGCCGACATCCCGGGGATCGGGCGTTTCGCCATCATCGAGGACCCGCAGGGGGCGATCTTGGCGCTTTTCACCCCGCAGGAGCGGTAGCGACACGGCAGAGCGATGAGGAGCCGGCGCGGGAAGGACGGGGCGTGGTTTGCCGCCCCCCGGACTTCCCGGCGCTAGGGCGATTCTTGCGGCGCGTACGGCTTTGCATGGCGAAGTTCGTACGCGCCGTTTCTTTTCAGGGCGGGATTCCAGAACAAAAGTTCGCTCATCTTGTTGACCGTGAGCCGCCCGAAACGGTTCTGCGATTCCGCCCCGGCGAGTTCTTCGAGGAGGCCGTCGTCGAGGGTTCTCCAGCGGCCGAAGCCGGCGCCCAGCTGACGCATCCGGTCAAAAAGCCTCCGGGTCATGAAGGAAGGCTGCACCCGGATCCCTTCCACGCCCCCCTTCCTGATGGTCCCGCGGTAGTCGCACCCCAGCCGGCGGCTGAGCTTTTCGAGGTACGGCACCAGGTTCCGGGTATGGGACCCCTCCGGGAAGCCCGACTGCACCAGGAAGATCAGGATCGGGTGGTTGCCGGCTCCCCGGTACCTGCCCCAGCGCTCGATGAGTTCCTTCACGATGCCGGGCATGGCGTCGGCGTAGAGCGGGAAGCCGAGCAGGACGACATCGGACCCGTCGAAACAGTCGGCAGCCAGGTCCGCTCCCCCCTCGGTTTTGAGGTGGATCAGACGATGGCTGTGGCCGTTGCTCCCGGCAAAGCCGGCCAGGAAGTGCTGCAGCAGGATGGCGGTGTTGCTTTTGGCCCCGCGGGGGGAACCGTTAATCGCGGTCAAGTTCATTCCACACCTCCTCCAGGGGTTGCTCGAGGGAGCGGAAGCAGGCAATCCGGCTGCCGGCGTTACGGGCCAGGCGTTGCCACAGGTTGGCGGCTATCTCGACGTCTTCGGGGTCGGTGTCCGGTTCGGGGGCATAAACGACGGCCAAAAGCGGGGCCTTGCCGTAGCGCAGGAAATGCCGGCATTCGCCGGTCGAGGTGTCGATGAAGGGGAGAAGTACCGGGATGATCCGGTCGGTGCAGCGCTTGAGCAGGGCCGAGGTGAATCCCATGATCAGGGGGGAGGCCATGACCACGAGGTCGGCGGCGACGTAGCCCCGCAGGATGTTCTCCTGGTCGTCCCGGAAGACGCAGATCCCCGGCGTCTTCACCCAGCAGCCGAAGCAGCCGACGCATTGGGCGATGCTGAGCTCCCTCAAGGTGAATTCCTGCACCCGGTCCCCCCGGGCGCGCGCCGACTCGGCCAGCCGGGAAAGCCGCGCGTCGAAGCCCGAATCGGGATCCGGGTTCCCGTTGACGATCATGACGTTCATGTCGTTTTCCCTCCTCCCATCTCCTCCCCGGCGCAGTCCGGCCCGCCGCAGGCCCATCCGGTATCGCCCCCGAAGGCGGCGGTGATGACGGCAAAGCCGATCCTTCCCATCCGGCGGTTGATCGCTGCCTCGCTCACGTCGGCAACCATTCCGGTGACCACGAACATGGCCAGCCCATGGGAGTAGGTCCACATCTCCTCAAGCAGCTCCTGCCGGGCCGCGGCGCCGAGCGGGGCGAAGGTGGGATCTTCGGCTACCGTCGCCGCCATCGCCGCGCAAAACTCCTGGATCACCCCTTTGAAGTGGTGCCGCTCGCCGAACAGGGCGAGGTACAGGTTGGGCTCGTCGCGGGCGAAAAGGACCATCCCGACGCCGGCGTTTCGGAAGGGCATCGCGGTATAGCTGCGGGCGGTGTATCCCGCCAGGAGCTGGCGGATCTTTTCCAGTACTTCGGTGGCGAGCTGCTCCATCGATCCGCAGACGCGGTAGATCGGGGCGACGGAACAGCCGAGCCGGGCGGCGACGGCGCGCGCGGTGAGGGCGGCGTACCCGGCCTCCCGCACGATCTGCAGGGCGGCGTCGAGCACCTTTTCTTTGGTAACGGTGACGGGAGGAGGAGACATGGCGTGAACTCCGAGTCCGCGAGAGACGGCGGATAGAATAAAAGACAGATGTTGTATAACATGTGTTACCTAATCAGTCAACCGACGAGCGTTGGCTTGAGATCCGGGAGAGCGAGCAGGGAACAGCGGAACTTCGAGTCTTTGAGGAAGGAGACGGCAGTCCCTGAAAGGGAAGAGGGGAATGGCGATGCCAAGGAAACGGCAATACCTGTGGGAGCGCCATTCCTGGCGCGAACGGCCGCGGTTGATATTCGCGCCTGGAAAGGCGCTCCCACCGGGTAGGCTGCCAGCGTGCTTATTTATAGGCCGACTCGGGGAAAAGAACTCGATCTGACAGGAATGTCGCTACAGCTGCGGGAAGACGATGCCGCTCGTGTCGATCGCGGCGGTTGCCGAGCGCTCCGTCAGAAAGCGCTCGACCTCGGCAGCCGGCATCGGTTTGGCGTAGAAGTAGCCTTGGGCGTCGTCGCAGCGGTGCCGGACCAGCACCTCTTCCTCGTGGGCGGTCTCGATCCCTTCGGCGATCACCCTGAGCCCCAGCGAATGGCCGATGGCGATGATCGCCTTGATGATCGCGGCGGCGTCGCTGCGGGAGGTGATTTCCCGCACGAAGGAGCGGTCGATCTTGAGCCGGTCCACGGCGAAATCCTTGAGGTAGCTCAGCGAGGAATAGCCGGTGCCGAAATCGTCGATGGCGATCTTTACCCCGAGCGACTTCAGCTCTTTCAGGACCGCGGCAGAGTCGGTGGTGTTCCCCATCAGGCAGCTCTCGGTGAGTTCCAGCTCCAGGTACGCCGGGTCGAGTCCGGCCTCCGCCAGCGTCTTTGCCACCAAGGTGGGAAAGGACGGATCGGCGAGCTGGATGATGGAGACGTTGACGCCGATGGTGATCCGGTGTCCCAGCCGATGCCACTTGATGCATTGGAGGCAGGCGGTCCGCAGCACCCACGCCCCGAGTTCGCGGATCAGGCCGCTTTGCTCGGCTACCGGAATGAACCGGTCCGGTCCGATGTTTCCCCGCTCGGCATGGAACCAGCGCGCCAGCGCCTCGACGCCTACCACTTCCCCGGACTCCAGGGAGACCTGCGGCTGGTAATGGAGGGAGAGTTCCTGCTGGCTGAGCGCCTGGCGCAGCCCTTCTTCCAGGAAGATCCGGTCCTGCGCCTTCTGCTTGAGCTGCCGGGAGAAGAACTCGAAGGCGTTTCTCCCCTTCTCCTTGGCGGCGTACATCGCCATGTCGGCATGCTTGAGAAGCGTCTCGGTATCGGTGCCGTCCTGGGGGTAGATGGCGATCCCGATGCTGGCACTGGTGAACACCTCGCGGTTCTCGATGATGAAGGGGCGCTCCAGGCACTCGATCACCCGGCGGGCGACAATGGCGGCGCCTTCGGCATCGCCGAGGGAGGTGCAGAGGAAGACGAATTCGTCCCCTCCGAAACGGGCCAGGGTGTCGCTGGCACGGACCATCTCGCCCAGGCGCTCCGCGACCTTTTGGAGCAGCTGATCGCCGGCGTGGTGCCCCACGGAATCGTTGAGGTCCTTGAAGTGGTCCAGGTCAAAGAAAAGGAGGGCCAGTTCCCTCGGTTCGCAGCGAGCGGCGCGGGCCAGGGCCTGGTTGCACCGGTCCAGAAACAGGGTCCGGTTCGGCAGACCGGTGAGCGCGTCGAAATAGGCGAGCTGGTGGATCTCTCGCGCGGAGTTCTTGCGCTGGGTAATGTCGTGGCAGATGCAAAGGAAGGTGCCGTCTTCCTGGCCGCAGTAAAGTGCCGATGCCGAGAGCGACACGGCGAGTTCGGCGCCGTCGCTGCCGAGAAACACGGTCTCCGTTTCCACGACCTGCCCGGCCCGGTCCACGCTGAGGATGAATTCGCGGCCGACGCTGCGGTCGGCAAAGAGACGGAGAAAGGGACGGCCGAGCAGTTCTTCCCGTGGATACCCGAGCGTCGCCTGCGCCGCCGGGTTCACGTCGAGGACGGTCCCCTTCGCCGAGATGACGATCAGCGCGTCAGGCATGGTGGCGATGACGCTTTGCAGGTAGCGGTTGGTGGAGGCGAGCTGCTGTTTCGAAGTCCGCAGCGCCTGAACCATGCTGTTGAAGCCGGCAAAGAGCTCGCCGATTTCGTCGGAGGAGGTGATCGGAAGGGTGACGTCGAGTCTCCCCGCGGCAACGGCCTGTGCCCCCTTGCGCAGCTCGGACAGCCGGTTCGAGAGCGAGAAGGAAATGAACCCGGCCACCGCGAGGGAAACCGCAAAGGCGAAGCCGGCGAGGGAGCCGGTGGTGGTGACCGCCCGCCCTACCACCGCAAAGGCGCTCTCTTCCTGCTGGTCCAGTTCGCTGCGCTCGAACTGGATGGCGGTGTTTACCGCATCGAGAAAGGCGCGCTCCGCCGCTTCGAACTGTTCCTTGGCCTCGATAAGCCGCTGTGCCGGGGCGTGCAGGTCGCGCAGGAGGATGAAGTTCTTGCCGACCGCAAGCAGCCGGGTCCCGGCGGCCTCCATCCTGGCGTACAGGACCTTTTCCTGGGGGACCGGGAGCATGTAGCGGCCGCAGGCGGAAAGCTCGCGGCGGTACTCGGAGAAACCTTCGCGCAAAAGCTGCCGCTCTCCCTCCCTTTCGCGCTTCAGGGCGACCGGTTCGGCACCGCCCAGGCTGCTCAGAAAGGAATATTCCATGGTCGAGGAGACGATGCGCAGCCCGGCCGCGCGAAGGTCCTTCAGGTGCAAAAGCAGGGGGACCGACTCCTGGTTGACCTCGTGGAAATGGTCCCTGACCCCCTGGGCGCTCCGGATCCCGAGCACGCAGATCAGCAGCATCCCGCCGATCAAAACGAGATAGCTCACCAGCAATTTCAACCAAACCCGCATTGCATCTCCCCGCGGTCCGCATGAAAAGAAAAAGGAGCCCGCCTGGGTACGTATCGGCGGGCTCCGGAATTTCTTGAGTGATCTTGGAATGTTAAGCTTTGACCAGGGTTAGTAGCTCTCGAAGCCGTCGTCCGGGTCGTGAAGGTTCAGTGCCGTTCCACGCGGTCCGGCATGGTTCACGGCGATCTTGGCCCCGGAAAGCCGCGCCGTCTTTTTCGGGGCCGACCGGGTGAGTTTCGGGGCGGTGGCCGCCGGCACGTGCGACGGGGCCGCCGCTCGGTTTCCGGCGTTCAGCAGGCTGATCGACGTCTGGAGCTGGTCGGCCTGGGTGGAAAGCTCCTCTGCGGTGGTGGACATCTCCTCGGCGGCCGAGGCGTTTTGCTGGATGACCTGGTCCAGCTGCTGGATCGCCTTGTTGATCTGCTCGGCTCCGGCGTCCTGCTCCTTGCAGGCGGCGGTGATCTCCTGCACCAGTTCGGCGGTCTTCTGGATGTTGGGGAGCATCTCGGTCAGCATCCGGCCCGCCTGTTCGGCGACCTCCACGCTGGTGGAGGAGAGCTCCGATATCTCCCCGGCGGCCTTTTGAGAGCGCTCGGCGAGCTTGCGGACCTCGCTGGCAACCACGGCGAAGCCCTTGCCATGCTCGCCGGCCCGGGCGGCCTCGATCGCCGCGTTGAGCGCAAGGAGGTTGGTCTGCCGGGCGATCTCCTCGATGATGGAAATCTTGCCGGCAATCTCGCGCATCGCCAGTACCGTCTGGTTGACCGCCTTGCCGCTCTCATGGGCGTCGGCGGCCGACTTCAGGGCGATCTTCTCGGTCTGCAGGGCGTTGTCCGCATTCTGCCGGATGTTGGACGACATCTCCTCCATCGACGAGGACGCCTCCTCGGCGGCCGCCGCCTGCTCCGTTGCCCCCTGCGAGAGCTCCTCGGCCCCCGAGGCCATCTGCTGGCTCCCGGCGGCGACGTTGTCGGACGCCCTCATGACGTCGGTGACCACGGCGCGGATGGAGCGGATGATGAAGATGGCGACCGCGATCACCGTTGCTATTGCCAGCAGGCTGAAGATGCTCGCCAGGATGAGGGAGTTCCGCTTGGTGGCCGCGGCTTCCTTGCTTCCCTTCTCGGAGAGTTCGATGTTGAACTTCAGGTGGAGGTCGATCGCCTCGTTGACCTTGTGGATGGTGGGGCGGTTGGAGACCAGGAGGGTGTGCGCCTCGCCCGCCTTGCCGCCCCGCACCAGGGCAACGACCCGGTCGAAGAGGGAATCAACCGCAGCCAGGGCGGAGCGGTCGTCGACAAGAAGCTGCTTGTCGCGGTCGTTGGAGATGAGCGCCTCGTAGTCTTTCAGCAATTTGCTCGCCGCTGCCCGATCTTCCTGCATCTGCTTTTCCAGCTCGGCCCGCTTGACCGCGTCGTCATTGAGCAGCAGCAGGTAGGCATGGTTTTCCAGGCTGTGCATCGACTCGGAGGCGTTGCCCAGCACGGTGATGCTCGGCACGCTGTTCGCGTTCCCGAAGTTTGCCGCATCGTACATCCGTTCCATCTGGATTACGTTGAACGCCTCCAAGGCGACCAGCGCCACTACGCACACCGCCAACAAAAGGAACAACCGTTTCGAAATAGACACGACGACACCTCGTTTTAGGATCCGTTTTCGCGAAGGCCGCCTTGGCCCCCGACACTACTCGAGGTATCGGCAGGCCGCGCGATTGCTTTACTGGAAAAGTGATTATATTTGAGTAGTTAGAGGATACTTTTCAAGTTTTCCCTACAGAAAGCCGATACGTTTTCCCAGGTGGAAATGCCACCACGGATGGTTCATTTGTCCCGGGCCGTTGGCCGAAACGGTGGAAACCAATCCACCCGTTTCACCCGGATCGTTTCTCCAAAGGCGCGGGACCAGACGCGTCCCTCCGGACGCTCCTTCAAGGATGGAGGAGGCAGGTATGGTCATAACGGAATCGAGTGTGAGTTTGGCGAGCAGTCACCTTTCCCTGGAAAGTTACCAACGGAAGGAGTCCCTCAAGGCGTGGGTGGGAGACCGTCGTCCCGATTTTGAAGGGGAAACGGCGGGGAAAACGGGCACCGGAGACCGGGTGACCCTCTCCAAAGGACAGCTGGAGAAGGCGGCCGGCTCGGCGGCCCATGACAAAGGGGCCCAGGCAAGCCAGGGAAAAGAGTCCGACGACGGCACCGCCGGTCTGGAAACCAAGTACCGGCTCTTAAAGGAGTTGATCGAGCGCTGGCTGCACGTGAAGATCAAGGGGGTCCAGGCCCCCGAGACGGCGGATCAGAAAGGGGCGGCCCAGCCGCCGACGGCGGGAGCCCAGGGACAGCAGCCCCAGCGGGCCGGTTTCGGGGTCGAATACGACCTGAGCGAGTCGAGCTACCAGATGGAAAGCACCGCGTTTTCGGCCAGCGGGGTGATCAAGACCGCCGACGGCCAGGAGATCAATTTCAACCTCAACGTGAACATGACCCGCGAGTTCGCCAGCCAGACCAGCGTATCGGTGCGCGCCGGCGATGCGGTGATGAAGGACCCGCTGGTCATCAACTTCGGCGGCAGCGCCGCGGAGCTCTCCAGCGTGCGTTTTTCCTTCGACCTCGACAGCGACGGCAGCGCGGAGCAGGTGGCGGGGCTCTCCGGAAACAGTGCCTACCTGGCCCTGGATAAAAACGGCAACGGAACGATCGACAACGGCAGCGAGCTTTTCGGCGCCAAGACCGGCAACGGCTTCGGCGAGCTTTCCGGCTACGATACCGACCACAACGGGTGGATCGACGAAAACGACGCGGTCTACCACGATCTCAAGACCTGGACCGGGGGGGCCGACGGCGCAGCCGGTTTGACGAGCCTGAAGGAGGCCGGGGTGGGGGCCATCTACCTCGGCAGCCAGCATACCGCCTTCCAGCTGAAAGGCGCCGACAACGCGTCCCTCGGGGCGGTCCGCTCCAGCGGGATCTTCGTCGCGGAAAACGGGAGTGTCGGCTCGGTGCAGCAGGTCGATCTCGCGGTATAGGGGGGCGTAGGTCGCGGCGAGGAACCAAACGCGACCCACCACCATCCACTCCTTGGGGCTCCCCCCTTTGGCAAAGGGGGACTTAAAAACCTGGCTTAGAAAAGCGAAGGGGCGCAGCCGTATGCTGCGCCCCTTCTTTGTTGCCGGTCCAAAAGATGTCCTACTCCGGGATCTCCTTGAGGAGCAGCAGCGCCTCGTCGTAGCGGTAGTCGTTGATCATCCGGTCCAGCCGGGTGATCAGCTCGGCGGAACCGGGTTCCCAAAGCCGCGCGGTGAGGAGACGGAGCTCCAGGACCGATGCTTTGGGGTCGCAGCGCCGCAACGCCTGCTCCACCCGTTCCACATCGCCATGACGCAACACCTCGGTCCCCGGGGGAGGCACCGGCCGGGGGCCGGCCGGCTCGGCCACGAGGGCCTCGGCCTCCCGGAGCACCGCAGCCACCTCGCGCGCAAACGGGGCAAGGTCAGAAACCTCCCTCCCTTCCTTCAGCGCGGCTTCCAACGTCTCCGCGGCCCGGCGCAGCGGCTCGGCAGCCAGCACCCCCGCCACCCCCTTCACCGAGTGGGCGAACAGGAGCGCGCCCTTGGTATCGCTGCAGGCGATAAGCCTGCGCATCTTCGCTTCGCTTTCCCGGTAGTCGCGCAAGAAACGCCGCACCAGGTCCCGGTACAAATCCTCGTTGCCGGCCAGCTGCCGGATCCCCTTTTCCGGGGCGAGGGCCGCGGTCTCTATTTCCGGCGCCGGTTCGGTCGGCCCAGCGGCGGAAACCAGCCCGGTCGGAGTCCGGCCCTGCATGGCATGGCCGATGGCGGCGTACAGCTTCTGCGGAGTGAACGGTTTCGGCAGATGCCCGGTCATCCCGGCCTCCTGGCATTCCCGGACTTCATGCTCCATCGCGTCGGCAGTCATGGCGAGGATCGGGAGCTCCGCGATGCCCGGTTTGGGCAGCGCCCGGATCGCGCGGGTGGCGCTGAGACCATCGAGCACCGGCATCTGCACGTCCATAAGGACGAGGTCGAAATCCTGCTCCCGCAGCAGATCGACGGCAATTTGCCCGTTTTCGGCCACCACCGCCTCGACGCCCGCTTTTTTCAGCAGTTCCCGGGCGACCATCTGGTTGATCTCGTTGTCTTCGACCACCAGGACCCGGGTCCCGGCGATGGAGATGAGGTCGCCGCCGGTGCTGCCGACGCTTTCGGCAGCCCCCTGCACCGGGGTGAAAGGAAGCTTGAAGAAGAAGGTGCTTCCTGTACCGGGGGTGCTTTCGCATCCGATGGTCCCCCCCATGAGGGTCGCCAGCTGGCGGCAGATGGCCAGGCCGAGTCCGGTTCCTCCGAAGGTGCGGGTGACCGAACTGTCCAGCTGGTGGAACGGTTGGAAAAGCAGGGCCTGATCGTGCTGGGCGATGCCGGGGCCGGTGTCGACGACCCGGAACAGCAGCTCGACCTCCTCTTCGCACCGGGCGAGGGTACGGACCTCGAGGGTCACCGAGCCGGCGGCGGTGAATTTAACCGCATTGCTGAGCACGTTGTTGAGGATCTGGGAAAGGCGCAGCGGGTCCCCGACCAGAAGTCGGGGAAGCTCCGGGTCCAGAGCCAGGCGCAGGTCGAGCGATTTCTCCAGCGCCTGGCTCTTAAACGGCGCCAGCACCTCGCGCACCAGCTCCTCCGGAGCGAAGTTGAGCTTCTCGATCTCCAGCTTCCCGGCCTCGATCTTGGAAAAGTCGAGGATGTCGTTCACGATCGCCAAAAGGGACTCGGCCGATTTGCCGACGGTCCGGAGGTATTCCGCTTGGCGCTGGGAAAGCGGGGTGTCGAGGAGGAGGTGGTTCATCCCGATGATCGCGTGCAGCGGGGTGCGGACTTCGTGGCTCATGTTGGCCAAAAAGCGGCTCTTCGCCGCGTTGGCGCGCTCCGCCCGGTCCGCGAGCTCACCGGCCCGCTCCATCGCCTGCACCAGCTTGCGGTTGGCCTCCTGCAGAGCATCCGCCCCCTCGCGCAGTTTCGCTTCCGCCTCCTTGCGTTGGGTGATGTCCTGCATGATGCCGACGAAATTGGTGATCTCCCCCTGGTCGTTGCGGACCGGGGTGATGGTGACCTCCTCCGGATAGTGGGTGCCGTCCCGGCGCCGGGTCCGCAGTTCCCCGTGCCAGGGCTCCTGCCGGGCGAGCGTTGCGCCCAGGTCGGCCAGAACCGCCTCCTCCTGTTCGGCCGAAAGAAGCTCCACCGGATCCCAGCCGAGCGCCTCCTCCTTGGAATAGCCGGTGCAGTTGCTGAACGCGTCGTTGACCCAGAGGATCCGGCTTTGGGCGTCGGTGATGAGGATGCTGTTCGCCGCCGCCTCCAGCGCGGCACCCTGCAGGCGCAGCCGGGCTTCCGCCTCGCGGCGTCGGGTGACGTCCCGGAAGGTGACCACCGCGCCGTGCAGCGCGTCGCCGACCCGCACCGCGGTGCAGCTGAAGTCGGCGCGCAACTCGGAGCCGTCCTTGCGCAGCAGGATCTCGTTTTCGCAGCGACGTTCGGTCCCGTCGGTAAGGACCGGGGTGATCAGGCACATCTCCCGGGGACAGTCCGGGCACTTGCCGGCGCGGTGGTGCAGGATCTGGTGCACCTCCTGCCCCAGAAGTTCCTGCGTTTCATAGCCGAGCAGGGCTCCCGCGGCCGGGTTGGCAAATTCGATCATCCCGGACTGGTTGACTCCGATCACCCCTTCGCCGACCGACCCCAACAGCAGTTCGGCGCTCGCCTCGGCCTCGGCCCGCTGGCGCACTTCACGCTTCATCCTCACCCCGATCAAAAGCAGGGCGACCACCGAGCCGACCAGGGTGAAGCCCAAGGCGAGGAAGAGGTTGTTGCGTGCCTGCCGCAGGGGGGCATACGCCTCGGCGACCGGGAAGTTTGCGGCGAGGATCCAGGGGACCGTGCTGAGATGCTGGCAGGAGGAGACTGAGGGGATGCCGCGCGAGTTGATCGTCTCGGCGCTGCCGTCGAAACCGTTGATAGCGCTGTCGAAAAGACCGTTCTTGCCGACGGGGACGTCCCGCTGCAGGATCCGGGACTTCTCCGGGTGGACGATGATGGTGCGGTCGGTGCCGAAGAGGTAGAGGTAGCCGCTTTTGCCGATGCGGGCCTGGGCGATGTTGCTCAAGAAGTTGCCGTGGAGCAGGCTGATGGCGCCGCCGATTACCCCGCGCAGCTCGCCGTTTGCGGTGATCGGGGCACAGAACATCACCACCGGCTCCCCGTCGAAGGGGGAGGGGAGCGGCGGTGAAACGCGGGGGAGACGGGAAGCGGTCACCTCCTGGATGACGGCACGGTAGGCGAGCCATACCCGCTGCGCGGTGGCGGGATCCAGCCGGTGGTCGGTGACCACCTCCCCTTTGGCGCCGAAGAGGAAAAAACCGTGGTCGAAGGTGACCGTGGTCTCCTCGTGCTGTTCCAGGAAACTGCGCCCCTGCTGCGGGTCGGAGAGCCCCCCTTCCGGGACCAGGGAGGCGAAGTGCGCCATCTGCCGCAGGTGGGTCCGGATCTTCTCATCCGTTTCCCGGGCCAGGGTCTGGACCATGCCGAACTGCTGCTTGTCCACGTTCTCCCGGATGGCGGCGCGGAAGTTCCCGATGATGCTGTAGGAAAGCACCCCCTGCAGGATGAGCAGCGTCGCGCTGATGACGAGGGTCGCTTTCAGACTGCGGCTGAGAGAGTGGGACATGGCGTTATCTCATCGTTTCCCGCCGGCATGGGGGCCGGCGCAACCGTTTCGGCGTTTTGCGTCATCTCCGTCAGGATCCCGGGGAGAGCCCGCAAAAAGGCCTGCACCAGGAACGGGTCGAAATGGGTGCCGGAGCCGCGGATGATCTCCGCCACCGCCGCATCGGCGGGCCAGGCATCCTTGTAGGGGCGTTTGCAGGTGAGGGCATCGAAGACATCGGCGATCGCCACCACCCGGGCTACCATCGGGATCTCTACTCCCGCCAGTCCGCGGGGATAACCGGTACCGTTCCAGCGTTCGTGGTGGCTGTAGGCGCAAAGCGCCGCCTCCTGTAAGAGCCGGTCGCCGTGCTCCCCGATGATCTGGCGTCCGATTTCGCAGTGGGCCCGGACCATTTTCCATTCATCGTCGTCAAGAGCCCCCGGCTTGAGCAGAATATGCTCCGGGACCCCGATCTTGCCGACGTCGTGCAGCGGTGCCACGTCGCGGATCAGCCGTGCCTCTTCCTCGGCAAGTCCGGCCGCTTTGGAGATCAGGTAGGCGTAGTTGCTCACCCGGACCACGTGCAGCCCGGTGTCGTTGTCGGAGAACTCCGCGGCCCGTCCCAGCCGGCGGATGATCTCGAACCGGCTCTCTTCCAGTTGCCTTGTCCGTACCCGGATCGAGCGCTCGAGGTGGCGCTGCTGGTTCGCCAGCGCCAGGTGGCTGCGCACCCGCGCCTGGACGATGGCGGGGGAGAACGGTTTGGCTATGTAGTCGACCGCGCCGAGGCCGAGACCGAAAGCCTCGTCCTCGACGTTGATCAGCGCGGAGACGAAGATGACCGGGATGGCGGAGGTCCTGGGATCGGCTTTGAGACGGCTGCAGACCTCGAACCCGTTCAGCTCGGGCATCATCACGTCCAAGAGGATCAGGTCCACCGGCTCCTGTTGCGCCACCTCCAGGGCCCTTGGGCCGTTCAGCGCCACCCGCAGCGAGTACTGCGGCTGAAGGATCTGCACCAGGATGTCGATGTTGGCGGGAAGGTCGTCCACGATCAGTATGGTTTCGGTCTTAAGTTCCGTTTTCATGGCCTAGCCTCCTTCTCGCGGGCCCTCAGGAAAGCCGGAAGCGGCCGACCAGGCTTTGCAGGTCGTCGGCCTGCCGGGCGAGCTGGCCGGCGGCCTCGGCGGTTTCTTCCGCACCCTTCGCGGTGTCGTGCACCACCTCGGTGATCTGCTGGATATTGGTGGTCACCTCGCCGGTGGCTGCGGTCTGCTGCTCCGCCGCGGTGGCGATCTGGCTTACCTGGAGCGATACCTCCTGGATCCGGCCCAGGATTTCTTCGAGCGCCTCGCCCGATTTCTGGGCCGACACCGCACCCTTCTCGACTTCGTTTACCCCTTCTTCCATGGCACGTACCGCGTGCCGGGTTTCCTGCTGGATCCCCTTGATCATCTCGCCGATTTCCTTGGTGGCACGGGTGGTACGTTCGGCCAGCGCGCGGACCTCGTCCGCGACCACGGCAAAACCGCGTCCCTGTTCGCCGGCGCGGGCCGCTTCGATGGCCGCGTTGAGGGCGAGGAGGTTGGTCTGGTCGGCGATGTCCTCGATGGTCCCGACGATGTCGCCGATCTGCTCGGAACGCGCGCCCAGCGCCTCGACCGTCTTCGAGCTCTGGCGCACCCGGTCGGCAATGGCGCCCATGCCGGTGATGGTCTGCTGGACCACGTCGGCCCCGGCGTTGGCCGAGTGAGTGGAGCTTTGCGAGGCCTCGGCGGCGACGGTGCAGTTCTGGGCGATGGAGCTGCTGGTGGCCGCCATCTCTTCGCTGGCGGTGGCGACGGTCCGGGCCTGAGAGGCGACTTCTTCCGCCCCGGTGGCGATCTGCTCCGAGGTTGCCTGGAGCTGGGTCGAGGCCGAGGCGATGGATGCGGAGATGGAAACGGTCTGGGAGACGAGGTCGCGCAGTCCCGCGACCATGTGCTGCATGGAGGCGAGCAGCTGCCCCGGCTCGTCGGTGGTGGTTGCCTCGATTTCCACGGTCAGGTCGCCGGTGGCCAGGCGATCGGCGGCGGAGACCGCCTTGTTTAGCGGAGCCACGATGACGCGGGAGATAAGGATGCCGAGCCCGACGGCAAGGAGGGTGCCGACTACCGCGAGGACGGTCATCAGCCAGGTCGCCGCGTGGGCGATGGCGCTGTTGTTCTCAGAGGTGAGTTTCCCCTGGTGCTCCTTGGCCGCGACCAGTTTCTCGATGAGGGCCTGTTCGGTCATGGCGGCCTTCTTGGCCGGTCCATGCAGGATGGCCAGCGCCTCGCTGCTTCGGTGCGCCTTTTTCAGTTCAACCATCTGGTTCACATACCCGACGTAGGCTTCGCGGGCTTGGGAAAACTCGGCAAAAAGCCGGCGCCCCTCCTCGGTGATGAGGCTCTTCTCGAAGAGCGCCATGTTCTTGGTCATCGAGTCGCGCAGCTCAAGGACATTGGCCAGGCGCGCCTGTTCCTCGGTCGGGTCCGTCGCCTCCAGAGCGTCGCGGACGTTAATCCGGATCCGCTGGAAGGCAACGGCGATGTCCCCGATGGTCCCCAGCGGGACGGTGATTTTCTCATAAAGCCTGGTGTCGGCCGCATCGATCTGCCGGATCTTCAGCACTCCGACGGCGCCGATGACGCCGGCGATCACCGCAACGGAAAGAAATCCGGCGAGAAGTTTCGTTGCTACTTTGAGATTGGCGAACCATTTCATGACATGCCTCCTGGGTCTGTATCGTCCTAACACCGTCTGCGGCCGGTGTTGTCTGCCGGGTTGAGAGGAGTGGCCTCTCGGATCGGGGCCGCGGAAGGTGTTCCTTCCGGATACAGCCGATGCCCCTTTGCCCTATTAGGTAGCAGGGGGGATGCCAAAACGATAATAGACGTAATTACGACTAGTTAGCAAACGGGAAACGAGGAGGAGTGTACCCGATGGGTACAGTTTGGGCGCTGCGGGAACAGAGGGGCTGCGGATGGAGGTGGGGCGTTGCTTTAGAGGGGGCGGCCATAGCCGAGGTGCCGGCCCACCCGGGGAGGGGAGGCGGTTTCGCCGAGGCCCCGTAATGGCGAGTTGATCTCGGAGGAGCGGTTGTCGTTGCCGGTTGGCCGGCCCACCTGGTAGGAGCGCCCTTCCTGCCGCGATTGATCGCGCCCGGAAGGGCGCTCCCACAGAAAAGGGACGGAAGGGAAAGCCGCCGTTACTTGTAGAAGGCTTTGCGACCGATCTTCAGCAGTTGCGCCGCCTTGGACTTGTTGCCGCCGCAGCGCTGCAGGGTCATTTCCAGGATCTGCTGGTCCAGGGCCTCCAGCGAAACCTGGTCCAGCGGCAGCCTGAGATGGTACTCGATCATACCTTCCGCCACGGGAAGGGGGGGCGCGCCCGGATCGGTGCCGGGGCCGGTCGCGATGGCCAGGTGGCGCGGCATGATCATCCCGGCATCGGAGAGGATGGCGGCGCGCTCCAGGCAGTTGCGCAGCTCCCGGACGTTGCCGGGCCAAGGGTAGCGCAGCATCACCTCCATCGCCTCGCGGGAGATGCCGGGGAGCGACTTGCCCAGGTGCTGGCGCAGCTGTTCCAGGGTGTGATCGCAGAGGATCGGGATGTCGTCGCGCCGCTCCCTTAAAGGGGGGATCGCCAGGGGAAAGACGTTGATCCGGTGGTAGAGATCCTCCCGGAAACGCCCCTTCGCCACCTCTTCGGCGAGGTTGCGGTTGGTGGCGACGATCACCCGGCACTCCGCCGGGATCGGAGTGTTGCTGCCGATCTTCTCGAAAACGCGTTCCTGGAGGACCCGCAAAAGTTTTGCCTGCAGAGGGACCGGCATGTCGCCGATCTCATCGAGCAGGATGGTCCCTTTGCGCGCCAGGCTGAATTTCCCCTCGCGGTCGCGGTCGGCGCCGGTGAAAGCGCCCCGGACGTGACCGAAGAGCTCGCTTTCCAAAAGCTGCTCCGGAATGGCGGCGCAGTTCACCGCGACGAAGCTGGAAGGGAGCCCCTTCCCCGCAAAATGGATGGCCCGGGCGAGCACCTCCTTGCCGGCGCCGCTCTCCCCGAAGATGGCGACCGTCGTGCGGGGGACGGCGGCGACCCGCGCCGCCATTTCCAGGACCTGCTTCATCGCGGCATTGGCGGTGACGATGCTTTGGAAGGTAAAGCGCTCCCGGAGGAGTTCCCCGATCTGCTCGTTTTCCTGCCGCATGTGGTGATAATCCAGGGCACGCTGGATCGTCATCCGTAGATCGTCCGGATTGTAAGGTTTCTCCAGGTAGTCGAAGGCGCCGCGCCGCATGGCGTCGACCGCGCTCTCCACGCTGCCGTGGGCGGTGATGACGATGGCGGGGAGGTTCGGGTGGAGCTTGCGGATCCGGTCCAGAAATTCCAGGCCGTCCATCTCCGGCATGATCAGGTCCGAGATCACCAGGTCGACGGGACGCTGCTCCAGGATCTTCAGGGCCTCGGCGCCGCTGGACGCGGTGATGGGGGTGAAGCCCCCTTCCTTGAGGTGGGTCTCCACTAGGAACAAAACGATGGAATCGTCGTCGACGACGAGGATCGTGGGTATCGGCATGCGTCATTGCCTCGCGCTTCGGGGTGGGGATCTGCGCATCGTATCGGCAAAGCGGCCGGAAAAATTGAGGGAAATCGTGAGCGAAAGCAAGGGAGGACGTGGCCGGGAAGGAGAAGGCGGCACGGAATCGGTCTGGGTTCCCAAGGTGGACCTTGGGAACCAGAAGAAAAAAGTCGAAGTGATGTGAGAGCGGCTAAGGGGGAAAGTACCAACTCTGTGGGAGCGCCATTCCTGGCGCGAATGATCGGCAGAAGCTTCACGCCAGGAATGGCCCCCACAGCGGTAAGTTCGGATAGTTACCTTGGAGGGGCACCAGATGTTACTGGTAAGGATCCGCCCCCGGAGCCGCCCCGCTGCCTGGTGATTGGGTGAGTGCCGCGGCTGCCAGCGGCTTTCTCTCCTTCACGGCGAAAACCTCGATCCCCGCCTTTCCTTCCAAGGGGCAGACGTTCTCGCAGATGCCGCAGCCGTTGCAAAGCTCGTCGACCACGTACGGCTTCTGGAGCTCGATCCGCTTCCCCGACGGGTCGATCTCGACCACTTTCTCGGAGCGGATCGCCTTCTGCTGCATCGGGCAATGCTCTTCGCAGACGATGCAGTTGGTCTTCCTGGCGAAAGGAAGGCAGTGGTTCTTGTCGAACACCGCCTTTCCGATCACGGCGCGCTTTTTCTGCGCGACCGGGAGCGCCGGTATGGCCCCGGTCGGACAGACCTGGCCGCAAAGGGTGCAGTTGTATTCGCAGTAGCCCAGGCGCGGCACCACCACCGGGGTGAAGATCCCTTCCAGCCCGGCCTGGGCTACCGCCGGATAGAGGGCTCCCTTGAGGCAGACCTTCATGCATTCGCCGCAGCGGACGCATTTCTTGAGGAAGTCGTCCTCCCCCAGGACGCCGGGGGGGCGGAGCAGGCGGGGTTGCGACTCGGGAGAACGGTAGCGGAACGAGCCGGCGAGGAAAAAGCCTCCCACCACCCCGCCCAAAAGCACGCGCCGTTCCGGAAGATACGGCGTGGGGCCGCGGGAGATCCCGGCCAGCGGGAAGCGGACCCGGTCGAAGCGGCACCCCTTTTGGCATTCCATGCAGAGGATGCATTCCTCCTGCTTGAGCACCCCCTCGTCGAAGGAAGTGGGGCAAAGCGCCCGGCAGGCCTTGCAGTCGCTGCAGAGTGCCGCCGGGGTCCTCTTGAACGGGGTGTAGCGGCTCAAAAGTCCCAGGAGCGTCCCCAAGGGGCAGAGGTTGCGGCACCAGTTGCGGCTCTCGTAGCGTTCCAGGAAGATGATCAGCCCGAACAGGGCGACCGAGATGAAGGCAAGGGGGTAGAAGGTCTCCCGGAACGGGAGGAGGTTGTCCCGCAAAAGTTCGTAGGCCGGGGCGAGGTGATCGCGCCGCTCGCCGAGCAGCCGATAGAGGGAAACCCAACCGCTGCGCGCCGCGTCGCCGATGATCGGATGGACGAAGAAGGTGAGGGCCCGGACCAGGATGCCGAAAGGATCGAGCACCCCGGCGAGGTTGATCCGCACCAGCGCGGCAACGAGCACCGGGAGGAGAAGCCAGTACTTGAGGTTTCCTTTCAGGGCGCGGATCGGAGCGGTCTTGGCGATCTTGCCGGTGACGAGGTCGAGGACGGTCCCCAAGGGGCAGATCCAGCCGCAGAAAAAACGCCCCAAAAGGAGCGTAGCGACTACGGTGACCAGCGCGGGGACGAGCAGCCAGGTAAAGCTCCGGGTGGCGGCGAGGTAGCTTGCCGCCACCAGCGGATCCATCCGGAAGAGGCTGTTCACCGCGGCGGAGATGGTATCGCTGCCGCGGTACTCGGTCCGGACGAACAGGACCAGGAAGGCGAGCAGGAACAGGAGCTGGAACAGCCGGGCGACGGTGATCTTCTTCATGGCATCAGGCCTTCACGATCCGCACCTTTTTCAGGTTCATCTCGCCCAGCCCCCGGCGGTGCGCGGCGACGGTCACCGAGATATCCTCGGGCTTGTGGCCGAAGAGGGTGGTGGCGTAGGCGTCCGCGGCGACGATGTCGGTGGAGGCGATCACCTTGTGCAGGTGCTTCACGTCGGCGAGGTTCCCCCCCTGCGGGCCGTGGGCGGTCAGGACGCGGGTGGCATCGATCACCACCAGGTGGCTCTTCAGCGCCTGGTTCACGTCGGCGAGCGCCTCGTCGATGTTCTTGTGGATGGCGCCGCGGTTGCCCCCCATCATCCCCATCACGTTCTTGAGACCGAGGGTGAGCTTGGTGAGCTGGTGGTGCTTGGCGACCGGGACGTTGATGAAGACGTCGGCGTGCAGCGCCTCGTCGTAGAGCTCCCACTCGCTGAGTGCCTTGCCGCGCAGCGCCACCTTCTTGAATCGCTCGTTCTCGACGAACTTGAGCTCGACGTTCTTCATCCCCTTGAGGGCCGCGGTCATGCCGCTGTTCACGTAGCAGCGCCGCTCGTCGTTGCAGGAGCGGTCGAAGACCTTCACCTTCTTGGCTCCGGCGGCGAGCGCCTCCTCGACGATGGCGCGCACGACGACGGGATTGGTATTGGCCGCCTGGTCCGGGTTGCGGTCCCAGCCGATGTTCGGCTTGACCACCACCACGTCCCCTTTCTTCACGAAGCGGTGCATCCCGCCCAACGCGGCGATGGCGGCGCGGGTCGCCCGGGCGTGGTCTTTGGCTTCGGCGACCGCTACCACCGGCCCTTGGGCGGCGGAAAGGTCCCGCAGCAGCCACTGGTGAAAAAAAGCCGAGAGACCGACCAGTTTCAGAAACGACCTTCTCTGCATGACATTCCCCCCTTAACCTGTAGAACTGCCCACGGCGCCGTACTATGCCACTTGTGCATAGGCAATACAACCCCTTTGGGGCTCGCTGCCGTGCCGCGATGCCGGGCGATCACGAGTATCATCCGATGCAGCCACCGTTTTCAGCCAATGAGGAATAAAAAGGGAAAGGGGGGGCGCCGAGTGGTACCGGCAGGTCGCGTTGAGGTACCAAACGCGGCATTCAAACCGGTTTTCTCAGAGAGAGGGGGACGTCGCATTTCAGGCCTCAACGCGACCTGCGACAAAAAAAGGGCTGCGACGTAACATCACAGCCCTGGGTCCTGCAGGAAAACCCCGAGGCTACCGCCCCAATAGCGCGCGCACTTTCTTCAGGGTGTCCAGATTCTTCTGCAAACCGTTCACGTTTTTCTCCATGTCGCTGATGGTCGAGCCGAGCTGGGCCACGCCCCCCATCGTCCCGCCCCCCTGTTCCGCCCGCTTCAACAGGTCCCCCCCGACGTTCCCCAACTGCGCCTGGGCATCCTGCCTGCTGAGCGACCCGCAAAAGAAACCAAACGAAAAGATTGCCGCCACCGCTGCAACTCTGAGGTACCTCGCTGCGATCAGACGCTCCATAGGTCCTCCCCTGCTACGTTTTGGGTTGGGTACTGCGTTAAATGAAACGATTCTAAGGATAGTCTTCCTGCTGTCAAGAATGAGCATCCAGAAGGTACGGGGGGCAGGGGGCTTTCCTACGCTTTCTTTCGACGCGAGGTGCCGACGTCGACCGCGCCCGGAAGGGCGCTCCCACCGGGTCGGCACCTTCTAATGCGAGGTTATCTGCGGTTTTGGGGCCGGAACTTGAAGTAAACGACCGCGAAGATGATCCCGAACAGGATCAGGAAGAACCCCACCTTGATGCCCAATATGGTGAACCAGACGGCAAGCCGGGTGATGCCGATGAGGATCTTGAACGCCACCCACCCCAGAACAAGGGCGACGATCACCGAGATGATTTTCCATCTGTTTGAGTTTTCCATTGTGCCTCCGATAAGAGAAGAATGTGGCGGCAGTAAGTGGCGCATCGCAAACCGCTGTGCTCGGATGTGCAGCTTTGACATCCTCCCCTTTTGTAGAGCAAGACGCCCCTCAACGCAAGTAGCCATGACTTCAGAAGACAATTCCCCGCGAAACGAACTGAGGAAATCCTCGTTCGTTTTGACGTAATGCTTGACTTAAGACTGTTAAACGGCATGATAACAGAGTGCTCATACACAAAAATTACTGGTGTCACTGACACACCGATCTTGGCGGAGGAGATATGTCGTTAATTGCCTGGGATGACGGATTCTTGCTGGGAGTACCCGAGTTCGATGAGCATCATCGTCACTTGGTGGGCTTGCTGAATCGTACTTATGACTGTTTTATCGAACGGCAAAGTCCGGACAAGGCGGAGACGATCGTCAATGAGCTGATCGACTATGCCACCTATCACTTCAACTGTGAGGAGCGGTGGATGGTGAAGATCGGGTATCCGGGCCGCCTGGACCATGCCAAGGAACATCAGAGGTATATC
Source organism: Geomesophilobacter sediminis (assembly GCF_016458275.1). Lineage (GTDB taxonomy): Bacteria > Desulfobacterota > Desulfuromonadia > Geobacterales > Geobacteraceae > Geomesophilobacter > Geomesophilobacter sediminis. The sequence goes on along the minus strand of NZ_JAEMHM010000009.1, from coordinate 152,727 downwards.
CGGCGGATCGCCGAGATCCAGCAGGACGTCCTGAGCGGCAAAAAGAGCGTTACTCTGGAGATGCTCGTCTTTCTGAAGAACTGGCTCACCGATCACATTCTTAAAACCGACGTCGACTACCGCGATTTCTATCGGAAAAACGGCGAAGGGAAGGGGATCGATATCGACCTTGGCGAGTAGTCACCCATAGATCCCATGCTGAGGGGGCCGGCAACCTGCCGCGCCCCCTTTTTTATGTCGGTAAGCGGGAAAAAGCAGCCGTGGGGCATATCTCCCCCCAGGATCGGGTCATATCACCCAATCCCATCCGGGCGTATCATCGCGGGCTGCTGCGGGATCGCCGCCGCCGGGCGCTAACTACCCGGTGCTGCCCCTTTTTTTCCAAAGGGCGCGCCGGCCACCCCCATTGGCCCGGCTTTTGCTCCTCAGGAGCGTGATGCCGGGCGGTGGTTGCCGCGGCGCCGACATTTTGGAAGCACCTTCATCGCTGGTGGGTGGCCCGGTCTTCAAAACCGGTGAGGGGGATGAGAAATCTCCCTGGTGGGTTCGATTCCCATGTGCTTCCGCCAAACCTAATCAGGGACCCCTGGTCCCGTTTTCGAACCCGCCGCTCTGGCGGGTTTTTTTTTGTGAAATCCCGCCTTGCCTGCGCCCACCGTCGGGTGGGTTCCCTCACTCAATCCCCTCTGCCATGGGGGCAATTCACCCATCATCTACGGCACCGCCTCCCACCGCAACTTTCCAAAGTCGCAGTAAATCAGCATGGTTATGACGCCAGCGGCCCGCTGGCATCAAGCTTGCTCAGTGCCAGTCGAACCTTGACACCCCTTAATGTTTTGAGCTGCCGCCGGTGCGCCAAGGAAACCAGCTCCACTATCTTCCGCTCTTGCCGCATGGAGTGAGCCAACCGCAGGAGGGGAGTCCCTCCGCGGAGCGACGGGAGCATCCCGCTCCGCCGGGAACGGGGAGGATGGGGTTGATCATGAGTTTGGGAAAGAAATCAACGAAAGGAGGAGCAGAAGTCCCAGCAGTATGCAGTGCCAACTTGCCATCGAGTTGACCGTAAGACATGTGGTGCAATTGCAACTACCAAAAAGGAGAAGAAAACATGAAGCAGCTGACCTTAGCTCTCGCGGTAGCCGGCCTCGCCGCTACCGCCACGGTTGCCTTCGCGGGTCCCCAGGCCGCAACCGGTATCAACGGTTCCTGGCATGACCTCAACGCCGCCGCCGGCTATACCGGGGACTCCCTCGGCCGTACCTGCGTCTTTTGCCACACCCCGCACAACGCCCGTACCACCGATGCTCTCGTTCCGCTGTGGAACCATGCCGACAACGTGCTGAAAAACCTTGCTCCCTACAGCTGGGTCGCCCCGACCAACCAGAAGATCGCAATCAACAGCGACCCGCTGATCGGACCGAGCCGCCTCTGCATGGCTTGCCACGACGGTTCCACCGCCGTTGACTCCCACGGCTCCGCTGGTTCCTTCCCGGCCGGCAACACCAAGATGACTGCCTCTTACACCGACGCCCTCGGCGCAACCGCCAAGCGTTACATCACCGACCTCACCGTGACCCACCCGATCGGGTTCCAGTACGACGAAGCTGCCGCCAAGCGGAACAACATCGCCTCCGCAGGGCAGGCGGTCGCCGAGATCGTAGAAAGCAGCCACGGCTTCATCCTCGGGGACCTTCCGGACGCCGCGGTCTGGAACACCCAGAACCGTACCGGCAATTCCGCGGTTGCCGAAACCGGCAAGAAGATCAAGGACACCCTCTACGGCGGGTTCATGACCTGCGCGACCTGCCACGACGTTCACAACTCCGTCAACCAGGGACCGACCGCCGCCAGCGGCCACAGCTACAACTACTTCCTCTATGCCAAGGAAGAAGGTTCTGCTATCTGCCTCTCCTGCCACATCAAGTAGGACGCACCGGGAGAGCCCGCTTGCCGAGCGGAATGTGATTTCATCCTTTCGACTATCTAATCAAGGAGTTAGGGCATGTTCAAAAAAAGCTTAGCATCTGCCTTGCTGGTATGTACCGTCCCAGCAATGGCAAGTGGCGCGTGGTTTCTAACCACGAAAGTCACTAGTGTCGGCGGTACACTCCGATACGACTATCAAGGCGCGAGCGCCTTCCAGAGCTACAGCTCCGGGGCGAAAACCAAGAGCTTCGACGCCTACAATGCCGCCACCGTGAGCGTCGCCGCCGATACCCACAACACCATCAAGTCGGTCACCATCACCAAGGTGGACAAGGACGGCACCCAGACCGTCAACACCCAGACCGGCAGCAGCGTGAGCATCAACCCGGCCGATGGCGACAACTTCACCGTTTGGGCGAACTTCCAGGTCGATCCCGTGACCGCACGCGCCAGCGTGACCAACGGTTCGGTTTCCCCGAGCTCCATCGGGAACCTCTACTACGGCTACAAGGTCATGAGCGACCTGACCTTCAGCTTCACGCCGAAGGTCGGGTACACCATGGGGGCGATCAGCGGCGCTCCCACCGACTCGCTGGTGGTCGTCTCCAATGCCAGCAAAGCGGACCAGCGCGCCACGGTGACCTTCAAGAAAGGGTATGTCTTCACCGGCCCGGTCGCCCTTTCCGCCGCCGCGGCGGCTCCTGCCAACCGGCCGTCCCTGTCCACCGGCGCGCCGCAGAACGTTGCCGCCGGCAACAGCCAGGGGGTCAGCCTGACCGCGACCACCGCGAACGTCGGTGCCGTCACCTGGTACTACGTCTCCGGCCCGCAAAATGCCGTCGCTTACAATACGGTCGCCGGCAAGGTCATCGCAACGGTGACCCCCGCGCCTTCCGTGAGCGGGTTCACCGACCAGAACGACACCAACAACACCGGCGTTGCGGGTGGAAACATCCAGAAGGTGTTCACCGGCCCGACCGCTTCCTCGGTCACGGTGAGCTTCCCCGCCGGCGCCGCCGCCGGTCAGTACAAGTTCCTCGCCCGGGCAACCGGCACCGACAACAAGATCTATAACTCGATCGCGACCGTCAACGTCCTGGCTCACGCCTCGGATGTCGGCACCCAGTGCCAGAGCTGCCACACGGCGAACAATATCCGCACCGTAGCCGACACGAGCAGCCACGCGAGCTGCCAGGCCTGCCACTTCGTCGACGCCGGGCACCCCGGCGCGGTCAATGCCGGGTCCGTCAACGCGGCCAGCTTTACCGTCAACGTCGACAACGTCGCCAACGGCAACGGCACTGCCGCGGCGCAGGGGACCAATTTCTGCGCCTCGTGCCACAGCGCCGGCAACGCCGCTCAAGCGATTCCGACCCTGACGACGCACCAGAACAAGGTCTGCTCCGCCTGCCACGCCAGCGCCCACGAGACCCATGTCGTTTCCGCCACCTGCCAGGTGTGCCATGCCACGGTGAACGACCACACCGCGGCCACCATGGGAACCAAGGGGTGCACCGACTGCCATGACGGGCACAACCCGACCGTTGCCACCAAGCCGTTCGAGGTTGCGGCGGCGACCCACCCGCCGGTCGTCCTCTACACCTTCGAAGAGATCGGCATGCAGATGGCCGGCGGCCAGAAGGTCCCGGTCCAGGTGGACGCCTCCGGCAAGGGGATGCCCTACTCTCCGAAGCAGACCTGCGGCACCTCCGGCTGCCACGTGATCAACGGCGTGGATTACAGCTACGACAAGATCTCGGACCACGCCTTCCACTCCAACCAGGGCAGAAGCGAATACACCGATACGGCGAACGGCAAATTCGACGCCACCAAAAACAAACCATGGACGCAGTCAACAGCCATGGTTGGCAAGTGGTGAAGCCCCTCGCTTCGCCAGGTGGCGAACTTAATGAACCAGACCTCCGGTACCTCCTCCATTTCGGCCCTTGATTACGTCAACAACCTCACCAACTTCAAATCCGGCAGCAGCAACGTCGTCGTGCCGGGCACTACCAACAACACCGGCAGCCAGTACACCATGGTCGACCTTTCGGCCTGGGATCTTTCCACCACCTGCGGCAGCTGCCACCCCGGCGGCGGCTTCGTGGAGAAAGATCGAAACGGCAAGCGCTTCAGTATGATGAATCCGGCGCTGGACGGCCAAACCCCGTACACCATGACCGTGTTCGACAAGTACGACCAGAACACCGGCCTCCCCAACCACCAGGTGATCTCTTCCCCCTGGTCCTACCCGCTCTACATGAACGGCAGCGCGATCACCGCCCCGGGTGGCTGGGGTCAGGCGATGACCGTCACCATGCCCGACGGCAGCCCGATGCAGGTCCAAAACGGGCAGGTGATGATGCCTAACGTCAAGGAGTTCGACTGCCTGATGTGCCACCAGCAGGGGTACAGCAACCTGATGTCCTCCGTGATGGCTTACAGCGGCGCCCACAACGCGACCCCCTCCTTCGGCGCCGGCTTCATGAACATGTTCACCCAGGCCTACGACTTCTCCACCGGCATGCTGCAAAAGGACGCGAACGGGATCGTCTCGCTCTCCCCGACCTTCCTGAGCCAGATCATGTCGAAAAAGCCGGTGAGCCAGAACTGCCGCAACTGCCACATGCCGTCGGGTCTCAAGGACCTCCCGGACATGTTCCGCGACTTCCTCTCCAGCGCACCGATGGCCTACAACAGCAACTTCACCACGTCGTTCACCGGGCTTTCCATGCCCTCCTACGACTTCAACGCACCGTTTGGCTATACCTGGGATTGGCAGGAGAGCTCCATGCCGACCTCCCCGGTGGTGTTGATGACCCAGACCGGCCTGGCCATGGCCTCCGGTAAAAGCGCCCCGGCAGTTCCGGCCGGCTGGCCCGCCGCCATGGGGATGACCGAGTTCAACCAGTCGGTCGCCATGAGCACCCCGGGCTTCTTGGGCGGCGGCAACCCCTCCGGGTCCCTTACCCAGAGCGGCCCGATCTTCTACCAGGCCACCCTCCCCAACACGGGCGGGATGCAGGACCAAAACGCGCTCAAGAAAGGGGTGGTTCCCTTCCCGCGGGCCGAGTGGTTCAAGCGCGGCGACATGTGGGCCGAGGGGTACGACGTCCACCTGAACCTCGAGTGCTCCGGCTGCCACATGCAGACCAACACCACCAAGGTGGACCAGTTCGTCGATCCCACCGGGACCAACCCCAACACCACCTTCGACGGCAAGTCGCTGTGCGACCCGGGCAAAGGGTACGACAGCGCCGCCGGCGTCGAGGGTAACGCCACCAAGCGGGCCAGCGTCAACAGCCAGGACACCGTCAAGAAGTGCGACAACTGCCACGTGACCGGCAAGAACCAGCAGGGGATCGCCATCGACACCTTCGGCGCACCCAACCCGACCGCCGCGCACCAGGCCGCAGGCCTTCTGAAAAACGTCACCCAGGCAATCAAGACCACGACCGGTTCCAACGAAGTCGCCTTCGTCGGCAGCCACCTCGACGTCATCGACTGCACCGTCTGCCATCTCACCCGCGAGCAGATGGTGGTCCGCGAACTGGACGCCACCTCCGGCAACCGCTATCCCAACATGCTGGGCTTTGCGGCGGAGCGCGGCATGCTCGGCATGTTCTCGGATCCGGCGCCGGGGATGATCCCTGCCAACACCAACCTCAGAAAGTGGGACCCGCTCTACACCTGGCAGAAGGGCGGCACCTACTACAAGACCAAGGATGACGGCAGCGTGAACGCCGATTGGCGCCGCAAGGTCTACGCGGTCAACATCATCACCGCCGGCATCTGGAACAACGTCGATCCTACGGTCGATGCCAACGGCGACGGCGTCACCGGCGCTCCGCCGATGCACCACACCGGCGACTACCCCGGCGCCCTCACCGCCAACTACGATCCCTGGATCGCCCGCGACATGAAGGCCGGCATCAACTTCGGACCTTCCGGCTTCGCTCCGGTCCCGGTCGGCTTCGGCAACGGCCAGTACATGAGCGCGTACGCCCAGGACGGTACCTTCACCGGCGCCTGGTCCTACGTCGGGGTCTACGGCGGGAACATCCTCTTCTCCACTCCGGAGGAGATCACCAACTACAAGAACTACCGCAACGGGATCAAGGACCTGGTCGACGGCAAGAGCTGGAGCGGCACCCAGCTCGCCTTCATCGGCGGCCCCTACAAGGTGACCCACGGGATCCGTCCGGTGGCCACCTACGTCCTGGGCAAGAGCTGCACCGACTGCCACTCCGCAACGCCGAAGGCCCCGATCTTCTCCGGCGCCTTCGACATGCTCGGTACCGCCATCAAGGCAACCGCGGGGGCCAACTTCATGCAGTCCCCGGCCGAGCAGTGGACGGTGGTAGGTGCCAAGGACGACATCGAGACCGGAGCCGAGCTCTCCACCAAGGCGGGGGGCGCCCTCGAGATCAAGTTCGATCAGTTGGGCGACTGGAACCCGGCCACCAAGACCTTTACTCCCAACAGTAACGGTCTGTTCAAGAAGGTTCTGCCCCTGGAGCGCTCCGAGGCGATGTACCCGGTCGACGACGGTACCGTGCTCTTCAAGGACGTCACCGGGACCACGACCTTCGCCAACCGGGCCGCCTGGATCAATTACCTGACCGATCCGGTGGCCATCCAGAACAAGGCGAACGCCTTGCCGTAGCCCCAGACGGCCTTAGGGCCGGACGGGTAACTGGTACATCTGTTATGCAATCTGCCCGGTGGGGGATTTCCCCCACCGGGCATCGTTCCCTTTCCCGCGTTTGGGTTCTTCCGGGAATTCCGGGGGAGCCAGCATGTAGGTTAATGAAGCTGGAGCTTCGTGAGCAAAGAAAGTTGCCATCGCGTCCCCTCTCCTTCAAGGAGAGGGACAGGGTGAGGATGGGGAGCTTCTCGCGGACCAGAGCGGGGACGTCCCGGCCTTTTGGATAGAAGAAGGAAGGCACATGAAGAAGATTGCCAAGCATATTGCGGTAGCCCTGGGTTTCGCCGCCTTCATTGCGACGGGCGCTCCGGCTCATGCTTTCGACGGCATGGAAGTCGCCGGCATCGAGCAGAAGGCCCGGGAAGGAGATGCCGATGCCCAGTCGAAACTCGGGGTGATGTACGCCTCGGGGATCGGAATGAAGCAGGACAAGCAGGAAGCGCTCAAGTGGTACCGCAAATCGGCCGAGCAGGGAAATCCGCTCGGGGAGTGGAACCTCGCCTTCATGTACGTGAAAGGGGAGGGGGGGCTCAAAACCGACTACACCGAGGCGCGCCGGTTGTTCAAGAGGGCGGCCGAGGCCGGGCTTGCCAACGCCCAGTACGATCTGGGGATCATGCTCCTGGACGGACTGGGGGGAGAGTCGGACCGGGCCGAGGCGGAACGGTGGTTCCGCCGGGCGGCCGACCAGGGGAATCGGGAAGCCCGGAAGATACTCAAGGAGTTTCCCGGCAACTAACACCATCGTGGAGGAGTTTCCATGCAGTTTGCACGTTCGTTATCCAAAACACTCGCCGCTTTGAGCCTTTTGCCGCTGCTGGCGGCATGTACGCACTCGCTTCAAACGGCTGCGTCATCCGACGCCGAGCGCGTCGCCGCAGCCCTCAATTCCAAGGTCGTCGCCCGGGTGAACGGCCAGGAGATCACCGCCGCGGAACTCAACCGCGCCGAGAGGATCGTGATGGCCAACAAGCGCGGGCTGCAGATTCCGCCTACGCTGCAGAAAGAGTTCGAACAGCAGGTGCTGAACCAACTGGTGAGCTCCGAGCTCCTCTTCCAGGCCAGCCAGAAGTTGGAGTTCAAGGACTTGGACCAGCAGGCCGAGGCGAAGCTGTCCCAGATCAAGAAGGGATTCGCCAAACCGGAGGACTTTGCCGCGAGTCTGGACCAGATCGGCATGGACGAGCCGGCTTTCGTCAAATCGGTGCGCCGGGACCTGGCCATTGCCCGGCTGGTCAACAGCACCATTGCCGACAAGATCACGGTAAGCGAAGCGGAGATCAAGAAATTCTACGAAGAGAACCCGGCGACGTTCCGTACTCCGGAACAGGTGCGGGCGAGCCACATCCTGATCGGGATCGATCCCAAGGGTGGGATGGAAGCGAAGAAGGCCGCGCACCTGAAGGCGGAGCAGATCCGTGCCGAGCTCGTGAAGGGGGCCGACTTCGCCACCTTAGCCAAGGAAAAGTCGACCTGCTCCAGCAGCAAGCAGGGGGGGGATCTGGGCTTTTTCGGGAAGGGGAGGATGGATCCGGGCTTCGAGAAGGTGGCGTTTGCCCTGAAGCCGGGGGAATTGAGCGAGGTGGTGGAGACTCGCTTCGGCTACCACGTGATCAAGCTCGTGGAACGGAAGCCGTCGGAGACGATACCGTTTGCCGCGGCGCGGCAGAAGATCGAGGATTACCTCAAGGGGCAGAAGACGACCTCCGCCGTGGAGGCCTTTGTTGGGACCGCACGCGGCAAAGCGAAGATCGAGCTGCTGTAGGAGCTAGGGGCTAGGTAGGGGCCAGGGGGGAACCTCCGGCCACCTTGTCCTGGCGGCGGGGCGTGCTCGGCCAGTCCGGATCAGTCCGATCAGTCCGATCAGTCCGGCGCGGGCGGCGCGGCCGTCACTGCGCCCGGCGCAGCACCCGCTTGTCGCCGGTCCTGATGGTGAGCCGCTCCTGGTCGAAGTACTCCAAAAGCGGAATCATGAACTTGCGTGAGATTCCGGTCAGCTCCTTGAAGTCGGGGGGGAAGATCTCGCCATGCTCCTTGAGATGCGCGGTGAGCTTCGCCCGGATCCCGGCGACCGCCCCCGCGGCGTAGTACATGTCGCTTTTCACCTTCACCGCCTTTCCTTCCCGGCAAAGGAGGTGCAGGTGCTCTAAGAGCTGCTTTTCCGTGAGGCAGAGGGCCTCGCCCAGCTGCTTCACGGAAGGGGGCTCCAGGGCAGAGCGCACCAGCTCCTGCTCGAGCTCCTGCTGCAACGCCGCCTGGTCCCGGGTCACCTCGATCCGGCGTCCCGGGAGCCGGACCAGTTCGCGGTCCGAAAGGGCGCGCCCCTCCTTCTCCAGGCTCGCCAGCAACGGACCGAAGAAGCGGGGGTCGCTCCGCTTCGGTATCCGCGACTTGAGCTCCTCCTTGCCGATCCCCTCCTGCATCGGATTCTCCCTGAGGTACCCGTGGAGCTCGTCGACGAGCCTTTGCTTCAGAGCGGTAAAGGCCGTCTTTCCCAGGAAGACGCGCGGCTCCTTTACCGGCTGGAGAAGCGCACCCGAGGAGAGAAGCGTCGCCAAAAGGGCATCGATCCGCTTGGCCGACAGCCCGGTGCGGTTCACCAGTTCCTGCAGCGAAATCCCGGAAAGAAGCGACGACTCCACCAGCAGCCGGATCTGCTCCAGCTCCTCGCCGTTCTCCACGGCGCTCAAAAGGCTCAGTGCATCTTCGCAGCGCCGCCGGCGGCGGGGGGGAGAGGGGTCGAGCACCGTCCCACCCCCGAGCGTTCTTTGGGGAGAGTAGTCGCGCACCACGAAGGGATCCCCCGGCAGCAGGAGCACCGGGCGCTCCAGGCGGAGCTGGAGATAGCAATCCTCGCCGGGGGGCAGTTCAGTCCGGTCGAAGAGGACCACCTCGGCGGGGACCTCGTAGGTGGCGGAATGGAAGCGGAGCGTGGCGCGATGCCTGAGTTCCTTGGGGGCGGACGCGAGGAAGCTGAAGCGGACGTCGACGGCGCGGGTGGTCCGGTAGAGCCCGCGGGGGACCACCACGTCACCCGGCGCTACCTCGGTGTGCTCCACCCCCTGCAGGTTGACCGCGAGCCTTTCCCCCGCCCCCCCGGTGGCCACCTTGGCGCCGAAGGACTGCACCCCCCGCACCCGGCAGGTGATCCCCGCCGGGAGGATCTCCACTTCGTCGCCGACGTTGACGGAGCCGGACAAGAGGGTGCCGGTCACCACGGTGCCGAAGCCGGTCACGGTGAAGACCCGGTCCACCGGGAGCCGGAAGGGCGCATCCTCGCGCTTTTGGGAGGTTTCCTGCGCGAGCTGCGCCAGGACCCCTTTGAGCTTCTCGATGCCGGTGCCGGTCCGGGAAGAAACCTGCACCATCGGCGCCTCCGCCAGAAAGCTGTCGGCCAGATACTCCCGCACCTCCTCGCTCACCAGGTCGAGCCAGTCCGGCTCCACCATGTCGCACTTGGTGAGTACCACCACCCCCTTTTTCACCCCCAGCAGTTGGCAGATCTCCAGGTGCTCCCGGGTCTGGGGCATGACCCCCTCGTCGGCCGCGATAACCAGAAGGACGAGGTCCATCCCCCCCACCCCGGCCACCATGGTGCGCACGAAGCGCTCGTGGCCCGGGACGTCGACGATCCCGAAGCGGAGGTCGCCGGGAAGTTCCAGGTGGGCGAAGCCGAGCTCGATGGTGATCCCCCGCTCCTTCTCCTCCTTGAGCCGGTCGGTGTCGGTTCCGGTGAGGGCCTTGACCAGCGAGGTCTTGCCGTGATCGATGTGGCCGGCGGTGCCGATAATGAGGTGCTTCATCGGGTGCTCCTAGGGGTGAGGTAGGACGAGTCAGGCCCAGCGAGCTTTGGGCGCCTTGGCGTCAGGCTCATCCTTTTCGGATTCTTCCTTGCCGGGGTCGGAAAGGCCGAACTTCTTCATCCGGTAGCGCAGCGTGTCGCGGCTGGTCTTGAGGAAGCGGGCGGCGCGGGTCTGGTTGCCGCCGGACTTGCGCAGGGCGAGCTGGATCAGGAGCTTTTCCAGCTCCTCCAGCGAGATGCCGGTGGGGGGGAGGTAGATGTGCTCTCCCGAAAAGGGGATCCCGACCGGTTCGGTTTCCTTCCCGGAGGGGGCGGGGGCCAGGGGGAGCGCAGCCTGCCGGATTTCGGGGCTGAGGAATTCGGCGGTGAGGATCTTCTCCGGTTCGAGCATCATGAGCCGCTCGATGTTGTTGCGCAGCTCGCGGACGTTGCCGGGCCAGTCGTAACTCAAAAGGTGCTGCATGGTTTCCGGCGAGGCGCCCCGGATGTTCCGGCCGTACTCCTCGTTCAAGGTCTCGATGAAGTACTGCACCAGCGCCTCGATGTCCTCCTTGCGCTCGCGCAGCGGGGGGAGGCAGATGTTCATCACGTTGAGCCGGAAGAAGAGGTCGCCGCGGAACTTGCCGTCGCGCACCATGCCGGGCAGGTTCTGGTGGGTCGCGGTGATCACCCGGACGTTCGCCGCGACGTCCTCCTCGCCCCCGAGGCGCCGGAAGCGCTTGGTCTCGATCACCTTGAGGATCTTCGCCTGCATGGCAAAGGGCATGTCCCCGATCTCGTCCAAAAAGACCGAGCCGCCGTCCGCCATCTCGAAGACCCCCTTGTGCCTTTTCGAGGCATCGGTGTAGGCCCCCTTTTCGTGGCCGAAGAGCTCGTTTTCCAGGAGGTTTTCCGGGATGGCGGCGCAGTTCACCTCGATGAAGGGGGCGTCGGCACGGGCGCTGTGGTAGTGGATCGCCTTGGCGACGAGCTCCTTGCCGGTGCCGCTCTCCCCGGTGATCAGCACCGTCTTGGCGTCGGCGTCGGCGCAGACCTTGATCATCTTGAAGACCTCGATCATCTTCGGGCTGTTGCCGACCAGTTTGTCCTCTTCGGACTTGCGCCGCAGTTCGCCCCGGAAGAACTCCACTTCCTTCTTCAGGCGCCTTTTCTCGAAGGCCTTGTTCACCACGTGCTTTACCGCGTCCACGTTGAAGGGCTTGCCGAAGAAGTCTTCGGCGCCGCTTTGCAGCGCCTGCACTGCGGAGTCGGCGTTGGAGTAGGCGGTGATCATGATGACGTAGAGGTCGTCGTTGCCGGCCTTGAACCGCTTCAACAGGTCGAGCCCGTTCGAGTCGGGAAGACAGATGTCGAGCATCACCAGTTCCGGCTTGAAGACCTCGAACTTCTGCACCGCCTCACTACCGGAACCCGCGGTCTCGACCTCATACCCTTCCTTCTTGAGCATGGCGGCGAGAGACCAGGAGATCAGCTTTTCATCGTCAACGACCAGGACTCGGTTCTTGTTCATCGGACAACCTTCCGTGCAACTTAGGTGGTGCTGCCGGTGCAGCGTTGCGTGGTGCGGCGGACGGCGCGGATCGCAGGCGCGGCGGGAGGGGGGCGGAAGCCGTATTCGACCGTGGCATTATATATATAAAGCAATATTTAAGTCTAGTTAATTTCCGCATTACCCGGACGAGTCCCCGGGGAGGATTTCACGCAGGGGGGGCGGCGGGGGGCTCGCCCCGAAAACCGGGTGGGGGATTTCACCCGATTGGGTGATATGCCCCACTTCCGGTCCCCGAAAAGCCGGCAACCCTGGGTCGCAGGTTAGCCGGGGCAAATGTCGCAGCAGAGGGGAGGTAACTCGGTGATTTGCCCCAACTGGTGCGATCGGCACCGGGAGGAGCCGTCCGGCTCCGTTCAATGCTTCGCGCCCCGGGGACTTCGGAAAACCCTTCTGATTCCAGGCGGCTGGCGTGTCGTGTCCGCGCCAGCCCTGCCGACGGCTACTTTGCCCGCTGGGAACTGGTCGCCCCAGCGCAACCAGTTCCCGTTGACGTCAAAGCATGATGCGTGCCGCCGATCTCAGTGTGCATATATATCGTTTTTATCGATAATACTCCTCCGACGCCATCCCCCGTTGCTGGCAGGATCTGTGCATGACGCCAAACACTACGGGCAGTGGAAAAGAACGGATCGTCAGCCGGATCATCCCGCAAACAAAAGACCGTTCAGTTACCCCCTTTGCGAAGGGGGGGGCAGGGGGGATTTGAATTCGGTGCCCCTCGGGATCAGGTTGCCACAGCGCTAAATCCCCCTTCGCAAAGGGGGACTATCGAGCTTTGCCACTACGCCAGCGGTACCTTTGTCTGGGGGAAAAAAGTAAAGAGCGGGAGCCGCGATGCAAAACACCATAGCGAAGGCCCAGGTGGCCGGAATCGAAACGATAGGCGACGTTGCGGGAGAGCTCGAAGAGAACCGGGAGCGTCTGGCGGCCGTCTTCGCCACTGCCCAGGTGGGGATCTTCATCGTCGACGCGGAGACGCATGTCATCGTCGACGCGAACCCGAAGGCACTGGAATTGATCGGCCATCCCCGGGAGCGGGTGGTCGGTGAACTCTGCCGCAGGTTCGTCTGCCCGGACGACCCGGAGCCGTGCCCCATCATCGACCTGGGACAGACCCTGGACAACGCCGAGCGCAAGCTCCTCAACGCCCGGGGCGAATGCGTCCCCATCGTGAAGACCGTGGCGCGGGCGACTCTTCGGGGGCGGCTGCACCTGGTGGAGAGCTTCGTCGACATCTCGAGGCTCAAGTCGGTGGAGAAATCGCTGCGCGAAAGCCAGGAGCAGTACCGCGATCTGTTGGAAAACGCGAACGACCTGATCCAGAGCGTGGCCCCCGACGGGCGTTATCTCTACGTCAACCGGGCCTGGAAGGAGACCCTCGGGTACTCCGACGCGGAAGTGGTCAAGCTCAAGGTCTTCGACGTGATCAGCGAGGGGTGCCGCAACCGGTGCAGCCTGATGTTCCAGCGCATCCTCTCCGGAGAAAACATCCCGCGCGTCGAGGTGCAGTTCGTGGCCAAGGACGGACGGATCGTCGACCTCGAGGGGAGCATCAACTGTTGCGTCGTGGACGGGGAGCCGCAGGTGACCCGGGGGATCTTCCGGGACATCACCGAGCGCAAGACCATGGAGCGGGAGCTGCAGCAAAGCGAGGAACGCTACCGCAAGCTGGTGGAAAACGCCCCCGAGGCGATCCTGGTGCAAAGCGAAGGAACGTACCGCTACGCCAATACCCAGGCGCTCAAGCTGTTCCGGGCCGGCACCCCGGAGGATCTGATCGGGGTCGAGGTCCTATCGCTGATCCATCCCGATTACCGGGAGCAGGTGGCCCAGCGGATCCGGACCGTGCTGGAAACCAGCTGCGCGTCGCCGCTTCTGGAACAGAAAATCCTCTGCTGCGACGGCACCGTCCTCGACGTCGAGGCGAGCGGAACCAGCATCACCTTCCACGGCAAACCGGCCACGCAGGTCATCATCCGGGACATCACCGAGCGCAAGCGGGTCGAAGCGGAGCGGCGCGAGTGGAACCTGAAGCTTGAGAAGAAGGTGGAGGAGAAGACGCGGCACCTGAAAGAGGCGCAGGCGAAGCTGATCCAGTCCGAGAAGATGACCACCCTGGCCGAGGTCATCGCCGGAGCCTCGCACGAGCTGAACAACCCGATCGCCGGCATCCTCGGCGCGATCCAGATGCTGCGGGGCTCCGCCCTGGCGCAGCCGATCGTCCCGTCGCTCATGGAGGAGGTCGACGTCCTGGAGAGCATGGAGAGCGCGGCCCGGCGCTGCCAGAAGGTGGTGGAGGATTTGAGCCGCTTCACCACCCAGACCCGGTGCAACTTCACTCCCACCGACGTGAACCAGGTGCTCAAGGACACCCTGGAGATCATGGGGGAGCAGTACCGCGAGATGGGGGTCCAGGTGCAGTGGAAGATCGAACCGGAGCTCCCCCCGGTCGAGGCGGATTTCGTGAAGCTTTTGGAGGTGTTCGTGAACCTCTTGCAAAACGCCAAAAACGCCCTTGCGGAAGGGGGCGAGATCGAGATCGCCACCCGGAAGCTGAAGAAATATGCCGACATCCCCCGGATCGCGATCGAGATCCGGGACAACGGCTGCGGCATCCCCGCCCACAACCTGGGCAAGATCTTCGACCCCTTCTTCACCACCAAGCCGGCCGGGAAGGGGCCCGGGCTCGGGCTCACCGTGAGCTACGGCATCATCAAGCGGCACCACGGGGAAATCGACGTGCGCAGCACGGTGGGGAAGGGGACCCGGGTGACGGTCACCCTGCCGGTGCGCCAGCCCGTTTCCGTGAATCAGTAGCCGGTGAACGGTAGTCCGGGTCTCCTGAGGCGGGGGTGAAGTCCCCCTTTGCCAAAGGGGAGATCAAACGTAGGCGGTCATTTCGAAAAGGGCCACGGCAATCACGCCGTGGCCCTTTTGCATTGCCGCGGAGCCTCCCCTAGGCGGTCAGCATCGCCTTCACCTTTTCGCTGAGCTGCTGCATCCCCAGGGGTTTCTGGATGAACTGCGCCCCCTCCTCGGAGATCCCGCGCTGGGCCAGGATGTCGGAGGTGTAGCCGGACATGAACAGGACCCGGATCCCGGGGCGCAGCTCCCGGATCCGGTCCACCATCTCCTTGCCGTTCATCGCCGGCATCACCACGTCGGTCAGCACCAGGTCGATCGGCCGCTCCTCCTGCTGCACCAGGGTGATCGCCACCTGCGGCGACTGGGCCTGGATTACCGTGTAGCCGATCTGTTCGAGCATCTGGGCCGCCATCTGCAGCAGGGCCTCCTCGTCCTCGACCAAAAGGATGGTGCCGGTTCCGGAGACCGGGGCCGGCTGCGGCACCTCTTCCCGCGGCGCGGCCTCGTCGACAAGCCGGGGGAAGTAGATCCGGAAGACGGTGCCGCGGCCGATCTCGCTGTAGCAGTTGATGAACCCGCCGTTTTGGGTCACGGCACCGTACACCGTGGCCAGACCGAGGCCGGTGCCATGGCCGGTCGCCTTGGTGGTGAAAAAGGGTTCGAAGATATGCTCCCGGGTCTCCCGGTCCATGCCGCAGCCGGTATCGCTCACGATCAGCTGCACGTACTCGCCGGGCCGGGCGTCGAGGTGCTGCTGGCTGTAACCTTCGTTGATGGCGACGTTGCCGGTTTCGATGGTGAGGGACCCGCCGTTGGGCATGGCATCCCGGGCGTTCACCGAGAGGTTCATCAGCACCTGGTCGACCTGCGACGGGTCGATCAGAACCGGCCAGAGGTCGTGCCCCGGCTTGAAGGTCAGCTTTACGTCCTCGCCGATCAGCCGCCCCAGGTTCTTCTCCGAATCCTTGATCAAAGAGTTGATGTCGGTGCGTTTCGGGGCAATCGCCTGTTTGCGGGAAAATGCCAGGAGTTGTCGGGTGATCTGGCTGGAGCGTTCCGCCGCCTTGGTGATCTGGTCCAGGTTTTCCCAGACCGGATCGGTGGGCGACACCTTGAGCTTGGCGATTTCGGCGCTGCCGGCGATGACCGTCAGCATGTTGTTGAAATCGTGCGCCACCCCGCCGGCCAGCCGCCCGATCGACTCCATCTTCTGCGACTGGTGCAGCTGTGCCTCGAGGTTTTTCCTTTCGGTGATGTCGGTGTTGGTCCCGCTGACCGTGAGCGGCTGCCCGTTTTCGTCACGCTCCACGACGTTGCCCCGACCCATGATCCAGAGCCAGGCGCCGGATTTGTGGCGCATCCGGAACTCGGCGTGGTAGCCGGTCCCGTCCGGCGTGGCGAGCGTGGCCGCAAGTTTTTCCACGGCGACGTCGAGGTCGTCGGGCTGGCAAAGGGACTTCCAGGTATCAAACTTCATGGGGAGCTCGCCCGGGTCGTAGCCGAGCATCTGGTACCAACGGGGGCTGTAGTAGGTTTCGCCGGTCCGGACGTTCCACTCCCAGATGGCATCGGCGGTGGCGGAAAAGGCGAGCGAAAGCCGCCGCTCGCTGGAGCGCAGCGCCTCCTCCGACCGCCTGAGCTCGGTGATGTCCTCGTTGGCGCCGACGTAGCCGACCACCTCCCCTTGGGCGGAGCGGACCGGAACTCCGTGGGACAGGATGTAGCGGAGCTCTCCCCCGGGCGTGACGAACCGGAACTCGCTGGCGAAGGCGGATCGGCGCTCGACGCAGCCACCCCACTCGGTAAGCACCCGTTCCCGGTCCTCCGGGTGCAAGGCCTTCGCCCATCCGGTACCGAGCGCCTCCTCGCGCGGGAGACCGGCCATCTCGCACCACTTGTCGTTCAGGTAGAGGGCCCGGCCCGCCGCGTCGGTCTCGTAGATCCCGATCGGGGAGGACTCGCTCAGCTTGCGAAACCGCTCTTCGCTCGCCTGCAGGTCAGCGTCGGCCTGACGGCGCGAGGTGCGCAGGCGCAGCGTTGTGATGCCGAAGGCGAGATCGCCGGCGAGCTCCTCCAAAAGGCGCACCTCTTCCGGGTTGAAGGAGTTGGGCTCGGGGGAATAGATGACCAGGACGCCGAAAACCTGCTGTTCCTCACCCTTGAGCGGCAGGGAAACCGAAGCCCGAAAGCCTCGCTGCAGCGCATCTTCCCGCCAAGGGCCCACCCGCGGATCGGAGATGAAATCCTGGACGCATACGCTTTCTCCGGTGCGGATTGCCGTGCCGGTCGGCCCGAGGCCGCGTCCGCTTTCGCCCCAGGTGATCGCGGCGGTGGCGAGATAGCCGTTTCCCCCGCCTCCCGAGGCCACCGGGCGAACCGAGCGCGACTCGTCGTGTTCCGCATAACCGACCCAGGCCATCCGGTACCCGGCCTCGGCGCAGATGATGCGGCAGACCTCGTCGAGCAGGGTCTGTTCGTCCTGGGCCCGCACCAGGACCTGGTTGCAGTCGCTGATCGCGCGCAGCTCCCGGTTCAAGCGCCGCAGCGCATCTTCGGAGCGGGTCAGCTCCTCGAGTCGGCCGGCCAACTCCTCCTTGGCCCCTCGGAGCCTGCGGTTGGTGAACAAAAGCTGCAGGGCGAGCAGGAGGATGACCAGCGCGGCGGCGCCGATCCCGGCGAGCCACCAGGGAAAGCGCGTCCAGATGTCGGCCAGGGTGAAGGAGGGGACCACGTCGTAGGGTGGCTGGCGCAGCTCCCGCAGCAGCCGTTCTACCGGCTCGTAATCGGCGGGGGGGGTGAACCCGTAGATACCGGCGGCGCGCATCCTGGGGAGACCGTGCTCCATCCCGAGCAGGATCGCCGCGACTTTGGCGGCGAGTCGGTCGTCCACGTGGGGCAGGGCGATGAAGGCCCACTCGGGGTAAAGGCGCGTGGAGCACAGATACGGGTACCCGATGAGCTCCTGGCGGTTGAGGACCTTCAGCCGCTTCGGATCGACTTTTCCTTCCCGGGCCATCTGCTCGATGATGCCGGTGCGGACAAAGCCGACCTCCGCGCGTCGGTCCAATACCGCCTGGATCACGCGATCATGCGGTGTCCCGGTGTCCAGCAGCAGTTCACGGGGCGGCGGCTGAAGCCCGGCATGCCGGAGCTCCAAAAGCTGCATCTGGTACCCGCCAAAGGCGGAGGTCCGGCTGTTGACGCAGGCAATCTTCTTGCCGCTGATGTCGGCGAGGCTCTTGATGTCGGTTCGATCAGCGCGGGTGAAGATGACCCCGCCGAAGGATCTTAGCCGCTGGTCTCCCGCTACGGTGATCACCGAGGCAAGTAGCCCGGCAAAACCGAACCGCTCCCGGAAGAAGATGTATTGCGACGGGTTGGTGAGTACGAAATCGAGTTCGTGACGCTGGAGGGCGGTGATCATCTCCTGATGGTCCAATAGGGTCAAACGCACCGCGTATCCCGGGAGTTTTTCGGTGAGGAGGTCGGCCAGCGGCTGCCAGGGTTGCTGTAATCCGGATTTCTCGCGGATGGCGAGCACGCCAAGGGTGAGTTCGTTTGCCGGAGCGGCGCTAGCTTCAGCGATACCTGCCAGCACGAGAAACAGCAGTGCGGCGGCGGTCGACCGGATACGGATCATGGCCACACCTCTTCCGATGGCAGAAAAGCGCTGCTGGCAAGCTGCTGCAGCGGGTCCACAACTTTGAGCAGCCCCGCGGCCAGCATCACCTTCATCATCGACCGTGCCGAGGCCGCCAACAGCGGTTCCTTGCCCGATAGGTACAGGCGGTTCGCCTGCAGACCGGGGAGTTCCAGCCCCTTGAAGCTGGCGAGGAGCTCTTCGGCTGGGAGCTTCAGGTGGCCTGCCATGCGGTAGGCGGCGTCCTGGGGATTGTGCTTCAAGTGGGACTGGGCACGGAAATATCCGACGAGGAGGTGCTTTATTGCGGCGGCTTGGGAGTGCAGCAGGTTACTGCGGACCGCGAGCACGTCCACGATGGCTCCGGGAAGACGGCGGCTGTCGAAAATCCGGTGCATTCCCGCATTCTCAAGCAGGGTGGCTGTAGGTTCGTAGGTAATGACGGCGTCGAACTCGTGGCGTTGCCAAGCGTCCCGATGCGTGTCGCCTGGGCAGGAGATGACGCGAAGCTGCTCCCGGCGCAAACCGGATTGCTGGAGCAGCATCGCCAGGACGTAGGCCCCGAGCGCACCTTCCTCCACCGCGACCCGCCGGCCCGCCAGGTCCTTCAGCTCCCCAATGCCGGGCCCTGCCAGTACCGCGTCTGCCCCGGCCGAGACGTCGAATACCGTAACCGCGGTAAGGGGAATCCCGTAGCCTCTGCCACGGAGCATTTCATCCAGGGTCAGGCAGGCGGCGTCCGCCCGTCCTTCCTTCAACTCCTCAAGCGACATGGTCGCCGAAGCAGTCTCGAGAAATACGACGTCGGCTCGGGACAACCACCCTTCCCGCTGGGCGAGGAAGAGCGGTTCGTAGCCGGGCCAAAGATGAGCGGCGACGCGCAAGGGGGAACGTCGGCTACAGCCGGCAAAGAGCGGCAAAAGGAGGAGGGTGCCGAGCCCGGTAAGGAAGTTGCGGCGGCTACAGCAGGTTGAGGGTCCGTTCCCCGACATGGCGCCTCCTGGGAAGGCAGCAGCTCACGGTGTTTCTCTCTTTCATTCAGGAAGCGTGCATTTCCCGCAGGGTGACATCAGTGAGGCATGGATACATTCATATCATAGCGTCAGGACCGGGGAAGGATTGTTGGTCAGAGACGATCCTCTTCATTATCTCAGAGGGTTTGAAAATTACAATCTGCCGATGGTTGTGCCTTGGTTTCAAGAAGGCAGGTGCTCAGAGTTTAGATGTGGAGCAGGCATAGAATCTTTAAATTAAAAAATACAAACAAGCAGTAGCGTTTTGGTCAATCTAATAAAAAGAAGTTGTCCTACCATCCTTGCCAAGCAGAAGCCGCAAACGGTTAAATCCTGATTGTTTCCTTAAGGTAACGTTCCGGCTTACGTAAACGTTACCATTCCATTACTTTTGGCGGCTTCGCGACGCATGGAATCGGCCAGGATCGTACCTATAGAGAACTCAAATTATAGGTTTTTTATAATTTAAAAATAACAAGAAAATTGAGCGGTTATATTTAAAGCTTCTGTTGCTGGTCGCCGATAACCGTACCAGAACTGTAGAGGCAGAGGGCTGCACAATAACTTGGTACGGGGAGGGATATGGTGCAATGGTTTAAGAATTTGAGAATCAGCGGGAAGATTCTGACGGTGGTCCTGGTCGTTCTCGCGCTCACCGCGTTTCTGGGGGGATTTTCCATCTGGCAACTGGCCCGGGTGAACAACTCGACCGTCGACATCGCCACCAATTGGCTGCCGAGCGTGAAGACCCTGGGGCGGCTCGAGGCGCTGGTGAACGAGTACCGGCGGTTCGAGTTCCAGCACGTCCTCTCCACCAACAGTGCCGACCTGGGCAAGTGGGAAAAGAAGATGGAGGGGCAGATCGACATCGTGAAGCAGACCACCGCCGAGTACGAAAAGATGGTCACCTCCCCGGAGGAGAAGAAGCTCTCCGAACAGTTCGCCGCCAGTTGGGCCGCCTATCTCGAGGTGGCGAAGAAGCAGCATGCCCTGAGCAACGAGGGGAAGCACCAGGAGGCGCTGGTACTTTTGCGCGGCGATTCGAGCAAGGCCTTCGGCGAGGTCATCGATGTGCTGCACAAGGACATCGTCCTGAACGAGAAGGGGGCCGAGGGGGCCTACCAGCACGCCATCGCCACCTATAAGAGTTCCCGTTTGATGATCGGAGCGGTGATCCTGGTGGCCATCCTTTCCGGCACCTTCCTGGCGGTGCTGGTTGCCCGCCTGATCAGCACCGCTCTCGCCCAGGGAGTGGCGGTGGCGGACCAGCTCGCCCGGGGCGACCTGTCGGCCCGGATCGAGGAGAGCTCCAAGGACGAGACCGGGCGGCTTCTCGCGTCGATGCGGGTGATGGCGGAAAGCATCAAGGCGCTGGTTGCCGACAGCACCGTCCTCTCCCACGCGGCGGTGGCCGGAAAGCTCGCCACCCGGGCCGATGCCGGGAAACACCAGGGGGCCTACCGGGAGGTGATCGAGGGGGTCAACGGGACCCTCGACGCGGTGATCGGACCGCTCAACGTCGCGGCCCGCTACGTGCAGCAGATCTCCCGGGGGCAGATGCCGCCACTGATCACCGAGACCTATCCCGGAGATTTCAACGAGATCAAGGACAACCTGAACATGTTGATCCGCTCCACCAACGACATCACCTGCGCCGCCACCAAGGTCGCCCAGGGGGATCTGACGGTGCAGCTGAAAGTCCGCTCCGACGAGGACGACCTGATGCGGTCGCTCTCCAGCATGGTGGAGAAGCTTTCCGAGGTGGTGCAGGAGGTGAAGAGCGCGGCCGACAACGTCGCGGCGGGAAGCCAGCAGATGTCGTCGGGGGCCGAAGAACTCTCCCAGGGAGCGACCGAGCAGGCGGCATCGGCCGAGGAAGCTTCCTCGGCGATGGAAGAGATGTCGGCCAACATCCGGCAGAACGCGGACAACGCCATCCAGACCGAAAAGATCGCGGTACAGGCCGCGACCGACGCCCAGGAAGGGGGCAAGGCGGTCGCCCAGACCGTGCATGCGATGAAGGAGATCGCCGGCAAGATCTCGATCATCGAGGAGATTGCCCGCCAGACCAACCTGCTCGCCCTCAATGCCGCCATCGAGGCGGCGCGGGCCGGGGAGCACGGCAAGGGGTTTGCGGTGGTGGCGAGCGAGGTGAGAAAGCTGGCCGAGCGCTCCCAGAAGGCGGCCGGTGAGATCTCCGAGCTCTCCTCTTCGAGCGTCGAGGTGGCCGAGCAGGCGGGCGAGATGCTCACCCGGATGCTCCCGGACATCCAGCGGACCGCGGAGCTGGTGCAGGAGATTGCGGCGGCGAGCCGCGAGCAGGATACCGGTGCCGAGCAGATCAACAAGGCGATCCAGCAGCTCGACCAGGTGATCCAGCACAACGCCTCGTCTGCCGAGGAGATGTCCTCGACCGCCGAGGAGCTCGCTTCCCAGTCCGAACAGCTCCAGGCGACCATCGGCTTCTTCAGTGTCGGTGAGGAGACCCGGCGGGTGCGACCCGAACCGCGGCGCGCCCTGGCCGCGCCCAAGAAGAGTTCGGCGGCGAAGCAGGCCGCGCCCCAACCGCAGGCAGCAGCCCAGCCGCTTTTGGGCACCCCCATCGACCTGGGGGGGGACGAGGCCTTCGAAAGGTTCTGATGCCGGAAACCTAGCAGGCAGCAGGCCACACACAAAAGGGGCCACCGCACACAGCGGTGGCCCCTTTTTGCGCCGAGGTAGGTCGCAATGTATGAGAGCGGTTAGTGCTCTCCCGAGGCCGGGTTTCCCCTCACAACGTCACCGGTCGCGCCGGCGGTACTTGATGCCGAGCTTGTCCAGGCGCCAGCGCAGGGTGTTCGGGTTCATGTCCAAAAGCTCGGCTGCGCCGCCCGGTCCGTAGATCTTCCCCTTGCTCAATTCCAGCACCCGGCCCAGGTGGGCGGCGATGGCGTCGTCGAGCCTCAGCGGGAGCTCGGACGCCGGCCCGCGCTCGGCGGCCGACACCGCCTGCGCCCCGGCACCGGCCAGCACTGCGTCGAAGGTAAGCGCACCGCCGCGATGGCGGATCAGCTCGCGCTCCACGAGATTCTCCAGTTCGCGCACGTTGCCGGGCCAGTTGTAATCCATCAGGCGCAGCAGGGCCCCGGGCGCGACCGACGGCGGGTTGCCCACCCCGAGCTCGCGGCTTTTCGCGGTGATGAAGTGGCGCACCAGGGCCGGCACGTCCTCCTTGCGCTGCCGCACCGGCGGCACCATGATCGGAAATCCGTTCAGCCGGAACCAGAGGTCCTCCCGAAAGTTGCCGTCCGCGATCATGTTCTGCAGGTTGCGGTGCGTGGCGGCGATCACCCGTATGTTCACCGGTATCGGTCGCTTGCCCCCCACCCGTTCCACCTCGCGGTTTTGCAGCACCCGCAACAGCCGTACCTGGGCGGGGAGCGGG
Source organism: Geomesophilobacter sediminis (assembly GCF_016458275.1). Classification (GTDB taxonomy): domain Bacteria; phylum Desulfobacterota; class Desulfuromonadia; order Geobacterales; family Geobacteraceae; genus Geomesophilobacter; species Geomesophilobacter sediminis. The sequence continues at coordinate 129,797 of NZ_JAEMHM010000009.1, read as the reverse complement.
AGTTCCCCGATCTCGTCCAGGAAGATGGTTCCCCCCTCGGCGCGCTCGAAGCGCCCCCTCCGCTCGGTGAGTGCGCCGGTAAAGGCTCCCCGCTCGTGGCCGAAAAGCTCGCTGTCGATGAGGTTCTCCGGGATCGCCCCGCAGTTCACCTTGATGAAGGGGCCGTCCTTGCGCGGCGACGAGAAGTGGATCGCGTTGGCGATCAGCTCTTTCCCGGTCCCCGTCTCGCCCAAAAGGAGCACCGTGTTGTTGAGCGGCGCCACCTGCTGCACCGCCTCCATGACGTTGCGCAGCCCCGTGCTCCCGCCGATGATCTCGTCCACCGACTGCCCGTAGAGCTCACGGTTCAAAAAGCGGTTGTCGTCGAGCAGGATGTCGCGGTAGCGGAGCACCTCCTCGTGCGCCAGCGCGTTCGCCAAGGCGATGGCAAAAGGTTGCGCGACCCTCCCCAGCAGTTCTGCCTGCTCCGCGGTGTATCTCCCTTCCCCCCAGGCCCGCAGCGTCAGCGCGCCGAGCTTCTCGCCATTGATGACCAAGGGGACGATGAGATCGGTGTTCCCCTCCAGTTTGAAGCGTGGCCCCATGGTGCGGACCAGGAAATCGTCGTCTCCGGCGGTCATGATAAACGGGGCCGAGTAATCCCGGCTGTTGATCTCGTCCAGCACCGATTCCGGAAGCGGCACGATCTCATCCGGGGCGGCGATCTCGTCGGGCCCGACGTAGGCGATCCGGCGCACCGCATTGAGGCGGAGGTCGAGAATGCTGAGGAAAAGCTCGTCGAGCGGAAAATGCAGCCGCAGGTAATCAAAAGTGCTGCGCAGCGCTTCCTTAATCTGCAGGCTGCTGCAGATCCTGAAGGTAATCTCCTTGAGGAATTCTTCCTGTTTAAAGTCCATTTTCCTGCCCACCCCTGGCGCCACGCTCGCTGCGCGATGCCCTCAGTAGTTTTCTTGATGCAATGATCCCCGTGAAAGAAGTTGCCCCAGGCAATTGTCTGCCAACCCTGTGGGAGTGCCATTCCTGGCGCGATCCGCCGAAGGCGGCGACAACGGTTGCGGTTAATCACACGAGGAAAGGGACTCCCGCACGACAAGTGAACCGCAATATACCATGATTATTTCAGCAAATCACGGAATATGAGGGTCCTAACCGCAGCATTTTGTGGAATGGTCTGGTCCACCGAGGTAACTACCTGAAAAGACATGATGTTAGCAGCTGGCATGTTCCTAGCTAATTAGTATGCATCGGTGCCTATGCTAAGGAGAAACATCATGGCCAACGTTCTTTACGTCACCTGCAACCTCTCGCCGCAGGGACGCTCCCGTACCCTTTCGCTGGGGTACCAGTTCCTCGAAGAGTACCTGCGCTGGAACCCGCGCGACGAGGTCCGCATCCTGGACCTTTACCGCGACAACATCCAGCGCTTCGACCAGGACGTCTACAGCGCGCTCAAGAAGATCGTGCGCGGCGAAGGCTGCAGCATCCTCACCGACGACGAACGCCGCAAGATGAGCCGCATCTGGCAGCTCGCGGACCAGTTCGGCGGCTGCGACAAGTACATCTTCGTCACCCACAGCCTGAACCTCTGGCTCCCCGCCGAGTTCAAGGTCTACGTCGATACGATCTGCGTCCCGAACCGGACCTACCGGCTGACGCCGTACGGAGCCGAAGGCATGCTCCCGGGGGAGTGGAAGAAATCGCTGCACCTTCATGCCGCCCCCTTCAGCTACGGCAAGGAGGCGGACCAGAGCATCGGCTACCTCCGGTCCCTGCTCAACTTCTTCGGGGTGACCGACCAGGAGTCGGTGCTTCTGGAGGGAGACGATATGGATGGGGGCGACGACGAGAATTACCAGGCGGCCCGACGCCGGCTGATGGACCTGGCGCTCAGGTTCTGACCGTGGAAACGGCAATGAGCATACTCGTCGGCATGACGGTCCTGGTTTGGAGCGCGGTGGTCCTGGTGGCCCTCGTGCAGCGGAAGAAAAACGAGCACGAGGCCGGGGTGGGCCGGACGCGGGACCGGGAGAAGTAGTTGGTTTTTCCTCCCTGAAGAGGGGGAAGCAATGACAAGGAAACGGGAGCACTAATGTTGAAGCAGATCGTAAGTTTGAGCATCGCCCTGGTAGTTGGGCTGGCAACCGCCGCGGGAGCGGAGACGCTCACCCTGCAGCAGAGCCTGGAGAGCGCGGCACGCCGCAACCAGACCTTGAAAACCTACGCCTACCAGAGCCGGATCGCCGCCGAGGACGAGAAGGTCGCGGCGAGCGGTTACCTGCCCCGCATCGATCTTAACGGTGGCTACACCGCCCAGCTGGAACCGCAGTCGATGTCGGTCGGCGGATTTACCGCGCCGACCCAGCAGGCCGACTACGCCTTCTTCTCCGCGGGGATCGATCAGACCCTCTACGATTTCGGCCGGACCGCATCCCGCGTCGACCGGGCCCGTGCCGGGACCGAGGCGGCCCGCCAGGAGTACCGGGCCCGTGAACAGGAGGTCTTCCTGAGGGTGGTCCAGGCCTACTACGGCATCCTGGAAACGGAGCAGCTCCTTGCCGCCGCCGACGAGGAGGTGCGCCAGATGGGGGGGCATCTCACCGACGCACAGAGCAAATACCAGCAGGGGGTAGTCACCCGAAACGACGTCCTGCAGGCCGAGGTCAAGCTCGCCAACAGCAAGCAGCGCCGCCTGGAGATCGCCCGCCAGCTCGACAACACCTGGCTGCTCCTCAACAACCTGACCGGACGCGAGCCGGTCCAGCGTGCCCAATTGCAGGATCTGCCGCCTGCCGAACCGGAGGTAAACGACGCCACGGCGGCCGCCCGCCTTGGCGAGCGACCGGAATTGAAGGCGGCGCGGGCCTCGGTAGCCGCAAGCGAGGCGGCGGTCACCGAGCAAAAGGCGAACTTCCGCCCCGAGTTCTACCTGCGGGCGGGACTCGATTACACCCAGAACCGTTACGTCGAGGAACCCGCCATCCTCGCTGCCACCGTCGGAGTCCGCTTCAACGTCTTCGACGGCAAGGCCAAGGAGGCGCGGCTGCGCCAGGCGGTCCAGGCCCGCTCGCAGCAGGAGGAGAACCTGCGCGACGTCGAGCAATCGGCGCGGCTGGAATACCAGACGGCGGTGCACGACGCCCAGGTGGCCCGGCAGCGGATCGCGACCACGGAAAAGGCGGTGGGGCAGGCCGAGGAAAACCTGCGCCTGAACCGGACCCGCTACGAGGAGCAGATGGGGACATCGACCGACGTGGTCGACGCCCAGACCCTGCTCACCCAGGCCCGGACCGACTACTTCCAGGCGCTCTTCGACCGGCAGGTCGCTCAGGCGAGGATCAAAAAGGCGCTCGGCATCCTGTGAAAATGGAACTATCCCAACAGATGACAGTGATCCCGGCGTCCCCTCCCCTTCAAGGGGGTTGCGCGCGGAAGCGCAAGCTCGCAACACAGCGTGATGATGGGGATCCTCAGGACCAACCTTAAAGGCAAATTCCCCCGGCCCCCCTTTGTCAAGGGGGGGAAACGGGGGCACCGATATGAAACGGAGGCAGCAATGGAAGAGGTAATCGAAGTACCGGGCGAAGTGGAAGATAAGGAAGAGCAGGTGGCGTCGAAGGGACTGGGCCGAAAGATCCTGGTCCGGGCCGTGGCCGGTGCGGTGGCGGTTGCGGCAGCGGTCGGCGGAGGTGCCTGGTGGGTCGAAGGACAGCGGCATATCGGGACCGATGACGCTTTCGTCGAGTCCCACGTTCACTCGGTGGCGGCGCGCGTTCCGGGGACGGTGGAAAAGGTGCTGGTCCAGGACAACCAGTTCGTCCACAAGGGGGATCTCCTGGTGGTGCTGGACAACCGTGACTACGCGGTGCGGGTGGCGACCGCCCAGGCGGATCTGGATGTCACCCGCAACGATACTGCCGGCGACCTTGCCCAGGTAGCGGCCGCCCAGGCCCAGTTGGAACGGGCCGAGGCTCAGCTCGCCCAGGCGCAGCTCGATAGAAAGCGCGCCGAGGCGCTGGTGCAGCGCGAGGTGATGCCGGCCGAGCAGTTGGACCGGCGCCGGACCGACGAGACCGTCGCGGCGGCCCAGGTCCAGGAGGCGAAGGAAGGGGTGCGCCGAGCCCAGGCGTCCGTCGGCCTGGTCGGCAAGGGACGCCCCGGCGCGCGCGAGGCGCAGCGCCGCTCGGCCCTGGAGCAGGAACAGCTGAACCTTTCCTACACGAGAATCTGTGCCCCGGCCGACGGCTACGTCACCCGCAAGGCGGTGGAGCCGGGGAACCGGGTCCAGTCGGGGCAGCCGCTTCTGGCCGTGGTGCCGCTGTCCCAGGCGTGGATCACCGCGAATTACAAGGAAAGCCAGCTGACCCACGTCCGTCCCGGCCAGAAGGTCATCTTCCGCGTCGATGCCTATCCCGGAAGGGAGTTCACCGGCAAGGTGGAAAGCGTCATGGCCGGAACCGGCGCCGCCTTCTCGCTTCTCCCTCCGGAGAACGCCACCGGCAACTACGTGAAGGTGGTGCAGCGGGTGCCGGTGAAGATCGCCATCGACCGTGCCGACCAGCTGCAGAGCGCGTTGCGGGTCGGCATGAGCGTGACCCCCGAGATCCAGGTGGAGCGCTCAACCGGAGCCATCATCCGCGACCTGCTCCACCTTTCCTAGCTGTAATTGCGTGAGACCGTACCTCCCTCTCCCTCTGGGAGAGGGCTGAATCAAAAGGACTTCCCATGTCGGAACAAGAAACCGGAACCAACAAATGGGTGATCGCGCTCGCGGTGATGCTGCCGGCGCTCATGGAGGTGATCGACACCTCGGTCGCCAACGTAGCCCTGCCGAGCATGCAGGGGAGTCTCAACGCAGGGACCGACGAGGTGACCTGGGTGCTCACCTCCTACATGGTAAGCAACGCCGTGGTGCTCCCCATCACCGGCTGGCTCTCCCGCATGTTCGGCAGAAAACGCTTCCTGATGACCTGCACCGTCCTCTTCACCCTCGCCTCGCTTTTGTGCGGCGCGGCACCCAACCTCGCCACCCTCATCTTCTTCCGGGTGGTCCAGGGGGCGGCCGGCGGGGCACTGATCCCGATCAGCCAGGCGATCCTTCTGGAAAGCTTCCCCAAAAACCAGCAGGCGATGGGGAATGCGATCTTCGGCGTCGGGGTGATGTTCGGCCCGATCATCGGCCCCGCGCTGGGGGGGTGGATCACCGACAACCTGAGCTGGCGCTGGATCTTCTACATCAACGTCCCGGTCGGCATCGTGGCGCTTTTAATGGTGGGGACCTTCGTCTTCGATCCCCCCTACCTGAAGCGGGCCCGCGCCCAGGTCGACTACCTGGGACTCCTCTTCTTGACCGTGGGAATCGGTGCGCTCCAGATCGTTTTGGACAAGGGGCAGCAGGACGACTGGTTCAGCTCGCCGTTCATCGTCGGCTGTTCGGTTCTTTCCGTGGTAACCCTGCTCCTCATGGTCTACGTGGAGCTGAAACACCCGCACCCGATCGTCAACCTGCGGCTTTTCAAGGATGTCGGCTTTTCGGCGGGCAACCTGGTCATGTTCATCGCCGGCTTCGGCCTCTACGGGTCGCTCATGCTGATCCCGCTTCTTTTGCAGAGCATGATGGGGTACACCGCGACCCAGGCGGGGATGGTGCTTGCGCCCGGTGGCATGGCGACCTTGCTCTTGATGCCGGCCGCCGCCGTAGCGAGCAGCAAGCTGGACGGAAGGAAAATCGTCGCCGCCGGGCTCATCGTATCGGCGTGGTCCATGTTCATTTATCGCGGCTTCCCCCTCGACGTTGCCTACGCCGACTTCATCGGCCCAAGGGTCCTCGCCGGCGTAGGGATGGCGCTTCTCTTCGTCCCGCTCACCACCCTCACCCTCGGCGGCATCAAGCCGGAGCAGATGGGGGACGCCACCGGGCTCTTCAGCCTCTTGCGCAACATCGGAGGGAGCGTGGGGATCGCGGCGACGGCGACCATGCTGTCCCGCTTTTCCCAGGTGCAGCAGACCCAGATGGTGGGGCAGATCAACCCGTACAACCCGGTTTACCAGCAGAAGGCCCAGTCCCTGGCCCAGGGGTTTGCGGCCCGGGGGCTCGACCCGGTGAGCGCCGACCGGATGGGCCTTGCCATGCTGTACCGGATCGTTCAGCAGCAGGCGGCGATCCTCTCCTGCAACCGGATCTTCTGGGTGCTTGGGATCGCCTTTCTGGTCGTGCTCCCCTTCCTGCTGCTGTTGAAAAGAGGCACTCCCGGCGCCGGAGGGATCGCGGCGCACTGATGCCCGGGATCTGGGCGGAACTTCTTTGGCGACCCGGCAGATGAGTTGCTCACTCTGTGGGAGCGCCTTTTCAGGCGCGCATTAGAACCGGTTTATAGGTACCGCGCTGCGGCAATTTCTATCGGAGATAAAGGATGATCACCCACGATCGAATCAACGATTACTTTGGATCACGGCTTACCATTCCCGGCGGAACCGTCTTCGCCGACCCGGGTTTTACCGCACTGGCGGACTGGAGCGAGCGGCAAGCCTGGTGGCCTGATTTTGCTGAGGTTCACGCGCTGCATCCCGGTTGGCGTTCCACGTCAATGGGCGACACGCACCTCTTCGCAGTGAATCTCTTCGCCTTTCTCAACTTCCGCCTCTGTTACCCGGAGCACGCCGACGAGTCCCCCGGCCTGAAGTGACCGGTCCGGGCGCCGTTTGCATGACGATGGGGCTCTCGATAGCCTCCGCCGCATTGACAAGACGCGACCGGCTTCTATCACAGCGCGGCGCGCTAATGGACCGTTCCGGGAAGGTTATGCTGTCAGGCGTAAGATGATGCAATCCACACCATCGGGGATACACTGTCAGGGCATCCCGATCTTTTGGTCTGACGGTGGATTTCTCTGTGGGGATTCATTTTGTGAGATCTGAGGCGGGATGATCTTTTTTGGGGACCGATTAAAAGCCTTGGCAATGGGCCGACAATAAGGATTTCCTGTGGGAGCGACATTCCGGTCGCGATTGCCCCAGGTTGATCGCGACAAGAATGTCGCTCCTACAAGCCATGAAAAACGCAAGTGTTTTTCTGAGGCATCGCCAGACCCAGTGGTGTCCCTTCTGCCAGGAAGTTAAGGGGTAGTGCCATGACGACGTCTCCCGAACCCGGTGCAGTTGCCAACGTGAACTGGAACCCCGATGCCCGGGTGAGCCGGGAGACGCTCCATGCCCTGTTCGAGTCTTCTCCCCAAGGAATACTGGCGGTCGATACCGAAGGGGTGATTCGGCTGTGGAACAAAGCGGCCGAGGCAATCACCGGATGGCGGGAGGACGAGGTGGTCGGCCGCCCGATCCGGGCCTTTTCCGATAAGGGGTGGCAGATGTACGAGGAGTACCGGGCCCGAGCCCTGCTCCGGGAGGTGTTCCATTCGCTGCCGATGACCGCCATCCGCAAAGACGGCGCCACCATCCATATCAGCTTTTCCACGGCTCCGGTCCTCGACGCGGCCGGTACGGTAATCGGCACCGTTGCCATCATCTATGACATCACGGCAAAGCTGGCCCTCGAGAATGCGCTCCAGGAGAGCTTGGCCAAGATGGTCCGGGTCGTGGACGAGACGGTGCACGCTCTTGCCACCGCCATCGAGAAAAGGGATCCGTACACCGCGGGGCACCAGGCGCGGGTGGCCGAGCTGGCCTGCGCCATTGCCGGGGAGTTGGACTGGTTCGACGCCGACGGGATCAAGGGGATTTGGACCGCGGCGGTGATCCACGACATAGGCAAGCTCTACGTCCCGAGCGAAATCCTGAGCAAACCGGGGGAGCTGTCCGAGCTGGAGCTGGCGCTGGTCCGGACCCATCCCCAGGCGGGGTACGAGATCCTGCGGGAGATCGAATTCCCGTGGCCGGTCGCTGACATCGTTCGGCAACACCATGAACGCCAGGACGGAACCGGTTACCCGCAGGGGTTGCGCGGCGACGAGATCCTGCGCCAGGCGCGGGTGGTGGCGGTTGCCGATGCCGTTGAGTCGATTTCTTCTTTTCGCCCGTACCGTCCGGCCAAGGGGACGGAGGTGGCGCTGCAGCACCTGAAGCAAGCTCGCGGAACCGCCTACGATGCGGCGGTGGCAGATGCCTGCTTCGCGCTGTTTGGAAAGGGATATGCCCGGCATTTTCAGGCGGGGGAGGGGGCTTAACCAGCGCGATTCGCCCGGGCAGGCATCGGAGCGGATCGCTGTGGTAACTGAGTTCTGAGTAGTGGCAGTCGTTGGGACCTCGCGGGGGAATCAAGCCATGACGACGCAACGTAGGAAAGCAGTCATTGCAGTCGCAGCAGTCATCGTGATCGGCATCGCCGGGACCATTGCCTGGGAAAAGTACGCCGGGCGCGGCGACGGCAACGGCCTGGTCAGCGGTAACGGGCGGATCGAGGCGACCGAGATCGAGGTCGCGGCGAAGAGCCCCGGGCGGGTCCGCGAGATCGTCGCCAAGGAGGGCGATTTCGTCGCCGCCGGGCAGATCGTGGCTTCCATGGATACCGAAACCATGGAGGCCCACCTCCGTCAGGCCCAGGCGCAACTGAGACTGGCCCGGCAGGCGGTTGCCACCGCCGAAAGCCAGCTTGCCCAGCGGGTAAGCGAAAAGCGGGCGGTCCTGGCGTTGGTCCGGCAGCGCGAGGCGGAACAGGTCAACGCCCGCCAGCATGCTGCCCGTTCCGCGGCCCTGGCGGAAAAGGGGGCGATGACCCGGCAGGCCGCCGACGACGATGCCACGAGGGTTGCCGGCGTCGCGGCGGCGGTCAGTGCGGCCCGGGCCCAGGTAGCCGCGGCCGAGGCCTCGGTCACCACCGCCAAAAGCCAGATCGCCGGGGCCAAGGCCGAGGTCGAGGCGGCGCAGGCCGTGGTTGCCGGGATCGAGGCGGACCTCAGGGACAGCTCGCTCAAGGCGCCCCGCAGCGGGCGGGTGCAGTACCGGGTGGCCCAGCCGGGCGAGGTGGTCGGCGCGGGAGGGCGGGTGCTGAGCCTGGTCGACCTGACTGACGTCTACATGACCTTCTTTCTCCCCACCAGCGCAGCAGGCCGGGTGCCGCTGGGAAGCGAGGTCCGGCTCATCCTCGATGCCGCCCCCGGCTACGTCATCCCGGCGCAGGTCTCCTTCGTGGCCGACGTCGCCCAGTTCACCCCCAAGACGGTGGAGACCGCCTCGGAGCGCGAAAAGCTCATGTTCCGGGTGCGGGCCCACATCCCCGCCGATCTCCTGCAAAAGCACATCACCCGCGTGAAGACCGGCCTCCCCGGGGTCGCCTACGTCAAGCTCGATCCCGCCGTCCCCTGGCCGGCACGCCTGCAGGTGAGGATCCCGCAATGAGCGCGGAGGCGGCCACAGCGCCGAGGGAAGCACCCCCCCCGGTGGCGCGCCTGGCCGGCGTCTCCCTGCGTTACGGCGCTACCGTCGCCCTCGGCTCGGTCGACCTGGCGATCCCGGCCGGTTGCATGGTCGGCGTCATCGGACCGGACGGGGTGGGCAAATCGAGCCTCTTCTCGCTCATCGCCGGCTCGCGCGCCGGGCAGGGGGGGCGGATCGAGGTCCTGGGCGGGGACATGGCCGACCCCCGGCACCGCCGCGCGGTCTGCCCGCGGGTCGCCTACATGCCGCAGGGGCTGGGGAAGAACCTCTATCCCACCCTTTCCGTCTTCGAAAACGTCGACTTCTTCGGGCGGCTCTTCGGCCACGGGACGCGCGAGCGGCAGCGGCGCATCGCCGAGCTTCTCGCGGCGACCGGGCTCGCCCCCTTCGCCGACCGTCCGGCCGGCAAGCTCTCCGGCGGGATGAAGCAGAAGCTGGGGCTTTGCTGCGCGCTGATCCACGACCCGGACCTCCTGGTTCTGGATGAGCCGACCACCGGGGTCGATCCGCTCTCGCGCCGGCAGTTCTGGGAGCTGGTCGAGCGGATCCGGGGCGGCCGCGCCGGGATGAGCGTCCTCATCGCCACCGCCTACATGGAAGAGGCGGCCCGTTTCGACTGGCTGGTGGCAATGAACGCCGGCGGCATCCTCGCCACCGGGACCCCGCGCGAGCTCCTGGATCAGTCCGGCGCTGCATCTCTGGAAGAAGCCTTCATCGCCCTTTTGCCCCCCGAGCAGCGCGCGGGACACCGTGCCCTCGTCATTCCCCCCCGTCCCGACGATGCCGCCGGCACCACCGTCATCGAGGCCCACGACCTTACCATGCGCTTCGGGGAGTTCGTTGCCGTCGACCACGTCAGCTTCCGGATCGGGCAGGGGGAGATCTTCGGCTTTCTCGGCTCCAACGGCTGCGGCAAGACCACCACCATGAAGATGCTCACCGGCCTTTTGGAGGCAAGCGAAGGAACGGCCTCCCTCTTCGGCCGCCCCGTCGATCCCCGCGACCTCGATACCCGCCGCCGCGTCGGCTACATGTCCCAGTCCTTTTCCCTCTACACCGAGCTCACCGTGCGCCAAAACCTGGTGCTGCACGCCCGCCTGTTCCGGATTCCCGAGGCGCGGATCGCGGCGCGGGTGCGGGAGATGGCCGAGCGCTTCGGCCTGGAAAGCGTGATGGATGCCCTCCCCGAATCGCTCCCTTTGGGGCAGCGCCAGCGCCTCTCCCTCGCCGTGGCGATGATCCACGGCCCGGAGATGCTGATCCTCGACGAGCCGACCTCGGGGGTGGATCCGGTGGCGCGGGACGGCTTCTGGCAGATCATGATCGACCTGGCGCGCCGGGACCGGGTCACCATCTTCATTTCCACCCATTTCATGAACGAGGCCGAGCGCTGCGACCGGATCTCCCTGATGCACGCCGGCCGGGTGCTGGTGAGCGACGCGCCGGGGGCCCTGGTCGCCGCGCGGGGGGCCGATACGCTGGAACAGGCCTTCATCGGGTATCTGGAGGAGGCGAACGCCGCCGCATCAGCCGAAACGGAGCCGGCAGGGGCGGTGACCGGGGCAGGGGGGGGCGTGATCAGGACGGGAGGTGCCGGAGGCGGCACCGGGGAAGAGGCTGCGGGCGGCGCCGGGGGAGCTGCGGCGGCCGTCGCGACCGGGACCCCGGTTCCAGAAACCGCGGCCCAGGCGGCACCGGCACCGGCCGGTTTCAGCCTGCGCCGGCTCTACAGCTATACCCGGCGGGAGTCGCTGGAGCTGCGCCGCGACCCGATCCGGCTCACCCTCGCCCTGGTGGGGAGCATGATCCTGATGCTGGTCATGGGGTTCGGGATCAACCTCGACGTGGAGAAGCTCGCTTTCGCCTACCTCGACCGGGACCAGACCCCGCTCAGTCGCGACTACCTCGACAACATCTCCGGTTCGCGCTACTTCAGCATGCGCCCTCCCCTCAAGGATTACGCCGACCTGGACCGGCGCATGCGCTCCGGCGAGATCAGCCTGGGCATCGAGATCCCCCCCGGCTTCGCCCGCGACCTCGAGCGCGGCACCCCCGTCTCGGTGGGGGCCTGGATCGACGGGGCGATGCCGACCCGGGGCGAGACGGTGCGCGGCTACGTGCTGGGGATGCACGCCCATTGGCTGGCGACCCAGGCGCGGCAGCGCTCCAGCGCCGCCCCGGCGCTGCCGCTGGCGGTCATCGAGACCCGGTTCCGCTACAACCCCGACGTCAAGAGCCTCCCGGCCATGGCGCCGGGGATGATCCCGCTCCTGCTGATGCTGATCCCCGCCATGCTGACCGCGCTGTCGGTGGTGCGGGAAAAGGAGCTCGGCTCCATCGTCAATCTCTACGTGACCCCGGTCACCCGGCTGGAATTTCTGCTCGGCAAGCAGATCCCCTACCTGGTGGTGACCATGCTGAACTTCGCGCTGCTGGTGCTGCTTGCCGTTTCGGTCTTCGAAATCCCGCTCAAGGGGAGCCTCTCCGCCCTCACTGCCGCGGCCTTTTTGTATGCCGTCGTCGCCACCGCCTTCGGCCTCGTCGTCTCCGCCTTCATGCGGACCCAGGTCGCCGCGCTCTTCGGAACCGCGGTCCTGAGCATCCTCCCGGCGATCCAGTTCTCCGGCATGATCGAGCCGGTCTCCTCGCTGGAGGGGATCGGCGCCTTCATCGGCCGGTGGTATCCCACCACGCATTTTCTCGTCGTGGTGCGCGGCGTCTTTTCCAAGGGGCTGGGTTTTTCGGAGCTCAAGGGGGCGTTTCCCCCGCTCCTTTGCGCCGGACCGCTCTTGATTACCCTCGGCGCGGCGCTTTTGAAAAAACAGGAGCGGTGACCATGAGTGCCGCCAACGTCGTACATCTCGGGGTAAAAGAGTTGCGCAGCCTGGCACGCGACCCGATCATGATCGTGCTGGTCGTCTACGTCTTCACCGTGGCGATCTACGCCTTCGCCACGGCGATGCCGGACACCCTGCACAATGCGCCGATCGCCATCGTGGACGAGGACCGCTCCCAGCTTTCCGCCGAGATCGCCGATGCCTTCTATCCGCCGCTGTTCCTCACCCCGCGGCTCACTACCTTCGCCGAGATGGACGCCCGCATGGATGCCGGCGTCGACACCTTCGCGCTCCTCATTCCGCCCGGCTTCCAGCGCGACGTCCTGGCCGGGAGGAGCCCCGGGCTGCTTCTCAACGTGGATGCCACCCGGATGACCCAGGCTTTTGCCGGCAGCGGCTACATCCAGGAGATCGTGAACGGCGAGATCCGCGCCTTCGTGCAGCGGCACCGCTCGGCGGCCTCCTCCCCGGTCGACCTCGCCCTGCGGGTGCGCTTCAACCCGCAGGCGAACAAGTCCTGGTTCAGCGCGGTGATGGAGCTCATCAACAACATCACCATGCTCTCCATCGTGCTGACCGGGGCGGCGCTGATCCGGGAGCGGGAGCACGGGACGGTGGAGCACCTGCTGGTGATGCCGGTGACTCCGTTCGAGATCATGGCGGGTAAGGTGTGGGCGATGGCGCTGGTGGTGCTGGTCGGGTCGGTGTTGTCGCTGGTCTTCGTGGTCCACGGCGTACTCGGCGTGCCGATCGAGGGTTCCGTCCCCCTGTTCGTCGCCGGAACCGCGCTGCACCTTTTCGCCACCACCTCGCTCGGGATCTTCCTCGGCACCGTGGCCCGCTCCATGCCGCAGTTCGGCCTGTTGCTGATGCTGGTCCTCTTGCCGCTGCAGATCCTCTCCGGGAGCGTCACCCCCAGGGAGAGCATGCCCGGGTTCATCCGGTTCATCATGCTCGCGGCGCCCAACACCCACTTCGTGCTCCTGGCCCAGGCGATCCTGTACCGGGGCGCGGGGCTCGAGGTGGTGTGGCCGCAGTTCGTCTCGCTGGCCGTGATCGGCACCGTCCTCTTTTCCCTTTCGCTCGCCCGCTTCAGGAAAACGATCGGGACCATGGTGTGAGGCTTCGGACGGGGTGAGGATGGGGGGCAGGGGGGAAGAGTAAAAAACGGAGCGGTCCTGCGGAGAGACAGGGGCCTGCAGCGTATGCCGCGGGCCCTTGTTTGTTGTGCGCTACGGGCTCCTATGCGTTTGGAGGGATAATGTTCTGTTTTGGTAGTGGCGTAAGGTGCGGGAAATTAAGGAAAATAACGCCATGTCGAACGAGTTGAGAGAAATGTGTTGCAAAAGGGTAGAATACTGTTATAAATGGAACTGTTTCGATACCAATATTTTTTATCCAAAATAAAACACCCGGGTCTTCGGCTCGGGCCACCAGCACCCATTACGGGAGCATCAGCACACGATGCCAAGAAAGATCCTCCTTCCCATTTTGATTTTGGTTCCGGCGTTCTTCCTCGTCATGCTCGGGATGAGGAACCCGGTACTCGACCACACCCCGGGGCCGAAGCAGCGCCCCCGCGCCGTGATCGAGAAGGAGCTCAAGGGGTCGTTCGCCTGCGCGCCCGTGGTCCACGCCGCCGATCTCCCTGCCCCCCTGGTCGTGCCTGCTCGCCAGGCCGAGCCTTACCGCCACCCGATCCCGATGTACACCGGTGTCGCCGCGCCGGCCCGCTGCATCCTCCCTCCCCGGGCTCCGCCCATCTCCCTCGCCGCCTTCTCGTAGCTCGTCCTTTTTCTTTCATCCCAAAAGGCCGTCTCACGCCCCAAAGAGCGCCGGTGCGTCCGTCCGCGCCTGTTTCCAGCGTCGGCAGTTGCTGCGCGCCCGCTCCTGAGGTCCGCGCTGTCGTAGCCGCGCGACGGTTTGGGCAATTCGCACCGTTTGCACCTTCGCCAGGGAAAGGTCCCGGTCCGCTTTCATGAGCCGGATCCACCGGCGAGCTGCATCCTGCGGCGGTGCTGCAAGGAAAGGTCATCTCAATGCAAGAAACGACAGACTATACGGTTCGCAACGTGAAAAAGGCGCTCGAGCTCCTTGAACTGCTGGCCGAGAGCCCGGAGGAGATCACCCTCCCCGTTCTCTCCGCAAGCCTCGGGTTCAGCCCCAACAAAATCTACCGGCTCCTGGCAACCCTGATCGAACGGGGGCTGGTGGAGCGCAACCGGTGTTCCGGCGCCTATCGTCTCGGGGCGGACACGGCAGCCCTGGCGCGCAAGCTCCTGGTCAGCACCAACCTCACCCGGCCGGTTTCCAACGATACCCCTTCTGCTACCGGGGGGGCCGAACTGGTCGGCTATGCCCAGCCGATCCTGGAGCAGCTGGCACGGACCCACGACGAAGCGGTCTACATGACCGTGATCAAGGACAACGAGGTCCTGTTTCTCAACATGGTCGATTCGCTGCAGCCGGTAAAGACCGAGGCCTTGACCGGCAGGAAGTTCCCCTTCTTCACCAATGCCGCGGGGAAGGTCATGAAGGCGGTCGATTCCTGGGACCTTCTGGAAAAGATCTGCAAAAGGGACGAGCGCAAGGGGAAACAGCCGGATCTGGATCAGCTTGCCCGGGAGATGCAGCAGATACGGGCCACCGGGGTCGCCATCGACCACGGGGGGCTGGGGGATGGCGTCATCAGTGTCGCGGTCGCGGTGCGCGATTACGCCGGAATGGTGGTCGGAGCCATCACCATGCTGGGGCCCTCGTTCCGGATGCTCACCGAACGGCTGGAAAAGGAGATCATCCCCTCCCTAAGGGAAGGGGCCGAGCTTTTATCGGAACGCTTCGGTTACGCACGCGCTGAAATTTAAAAAAACGGCAAAGGAGGATGATGCAGTCGCTGGTGATGGAGGCCGGGAGGCCTCGCCGTCGGTCAATCTAAGATCAAAGGAGCTGTTTATGGGACAACAAAAGTACGATTGGAAGGCTATTGCCAAGAATCCTAAGTTCGTGGAGCTTTCCCGCAAGAAAACCGCGTTTCTCCTCGGCTGGTGGGTCTTCTCCACAGTTTATTATTTCTGCCTGCCGCTGGGGGCCGCCTACGCTCCCGGGATCTTCAAGATCAAGGTCGTCGGCCCCATCAACCTGGGGTACCTCTTCGCGCTTTCCCAGTTCTTCGTTTCCTGGGGGATCGCCGGGTACTACGCCTACGTTGCCAACAAGGATTTCGACCGGCTGAACCGGGAACTGATCGACGAGATCGCCAAATAAGGAGACGGGTATGAAATTGAAAAGGATAGTAGTGGCGGCAGCGCTGGCCTTAAGCCTCGCCGCCGTGTGTCATGCCGAAGAGTCCGCCAAGGCGGCCGCAGCTCCGGGAGCCCCGGCGGCAGCGGCGACCGTGGTTCAGGCACCGGGGGCCGCCGTGGCAGCGCCCGCCGCGGCGGTTGAGCCCCCCGCGTCCCACAAGAAAGAGCTCAAGGCCAACAAGACGGTGACCATCTCCATGTTCGCCGTCATCATCGCCATCACGATGGGGGTCGTCATCTGGGCGGCCAAGCAGACCAAGACCGCTTCGGACTTCTACGCGGCGGGGGGCGGGATCACCGGCACCCAGAACGGTTGGGCCATCGCCGGCGACTACATGTCCGCGGCCTCCTTCCTGGGGATCTCGGGACTCATCTCGCTCTACGGCTACGACGGGTTCATGTACTCGGTAGGGTGGCTGGTCGCCTACATCACGGTGCTCCTGATCGTCGCCGAGCCGTGCCGCAACGCCGGCAAGTACACCCTGGGGGACATCCTGTCGTTTAGGACCTCGCCCAAGCCGGTGCGCGCCATCGCGGCGCTCTCCACCGTTGCGGTCTCCACGTTCTACCTGACCGCGCAGATGGTCGGAGCGGGCAAGCTGATGGCACTTCTGGTCGGCATCCCCTACAAGACCTCGATCATCGGCGTCGGTGTGCTCATGGTCGGCTACGTCGTCTTCGGCGGCATGGTCGCCACCACCTGGGTCCAGATCATCAAGGCGGGACTCCTCATGTCCGGGGCGGCCCTTTTGTCGCTTCTGGTCATGGTCAAGGCCGGCTTCAGCCCGCTCGGTTTCTTCGCCACCATCGCCAACAGCCCGGACATCCAGGACCACGTCTCCAAACTCGTGCTCAAGGACGGGATCATCCTCAACGGTGCCGCCGCCGGACAGCGCTTCCTCGAGCCCGGCCTGTACCTGAAAAACCCGCTGGACCAGATCTCCCTCGGCATGGCGCTCGTCCTGGGCACCGCCGGGATGCCGCACATCCTGATGCGCTTCTTCACCGTCCCGACCGCCCAGGCCGCCCGCAAGAGCGTCATCGTGGCGATGTTCATCATCGGCGCCTTCTACATCCTCACCACGCTCCTCGGCTTCGGCGCCGCCATCCACCTCACCCCGCAGGGGATCATGTCGGTCGACAAGGGGGGCAACATGGCGACCCTCATGCTGGCCCAGTATCTCGGCGCGGACATCTCTCCCATCGTCGGCGACCTCTTCCTGGCCTTTCTCTGCGCGGTGGCGTTTGCGACCATCCTCGCGGTGGTCTCCGGCCTGGTGCTCGCCGCATCCGCAGCGATCGCCCATGACATCTACGTGAACGTCTTCAAGGACGGGCACGCCGACCAGCACGAGCAGGTCTACGCCGCCCGGGTCACTTCCTTCGTGGTCGGGGCCTGCGGGATCGTGATCGGGATCGCGGCGGAGAAGCAGAACGTCGCCCACCTGGTGGCGCTTGCCTTCGCGGTCGCCGCCTCGGGGAACCTCCCGGTCGTCGTGCTGTCGCTTTTCTGGCGCAAGTTCAACACGGCCGGGGTCATCAGCGGCCTGGTCGTCGGCACCATCGTCTCGATCGGCCTGGTCATGGTTTCCCCCAACATGACCTATCCCAAGCAGATCGCCGCCGGCGCGAAGAAGATCGTGGTCGCGCTGGAGAAGAAGCAGGCGGAACTGCCGGCCGGCGCAGCACTTCCGGAGAAAGACGCCAAGGCTCTGACCAAGGCCAAGGTCGATGCGCAGCAGGACGGCACCTCGATCATGGGGCTGGACAAGCCGATCTTCACGCTGAAAAACCCGGGCATCGTCTCGATCCCGCTCGGGTTCCTGGCCGCGATCCTCGGCTGCCTCGCCTTCCCGAGCCGCCGTTCCGAAGAGATGTTCGACGAGGTCTACGTCCGCCAGAACACCGGCATCGGCATGGCCAAGGCGGTGGATCACTGATCCCCACGCTCTGACCGGTAACAAAAAAGGGGTAGCCGCTTGCTTGCGGCTACCCCTTTTACTTTCGGAAAATAGGCGCGCCAATCTTTCCCGGCAGCGCTCCATCCATCTGGCAGATGCAGGTTGCGATGACGGCTCGCGCCTAATACTGATCGCCAAATTTATGTAGTCCAAAGGATTAGATCTCCAGCAGGGTCAGTCCATGATAGATGGTAAAGTCACTCGGCATAAGCCCGGGTGCCTTCGTTATTTTGGCTGCCTGAATAATACCTGAAGCTATGTCTTTCGGGTTATGAGAGTAACCTATACAATTTCAACGGTCTTCACCTTGGCACGTCTCACAGGAAAGAGAATATTTGCCGTTAATATGGTGTGCGATATAGTCCTAGGCGATTCCCTATGTCAGTAAATCATCTTCCGAACGTACACGTCCTAGCAATTCTTCGGCCTCTGAAAAGTTGCCATCTCCGAAATCGACACACCGTTCCTTTCCCTGCGGGAGCTTCCCATGTCGAGATTCGCGAAACTGCCCATCAGTATCCAGCTTCTGGCCATAGCCATCCTGCTCACCCTGCCTGCGGCGGGGATCATCCTCTATTCCGGGCTCCGGGAGCGCCATGAGAGCTACCATACCGCCGAAATCGAAACCCAGCGCCTCGCCGACAACATCGCCGCCAAGCAGGAAAGCCTCATCGTCGAAGCGCAGCTTCTGGGAAGCCTGCTCGCCGACCTCCCCGAGGTAAAGCAACGCAACAAGGAAAAGGTCGAATCCCTCCTCACCAGCATCCACAAGAAGAACCAGCAGTACCAAAGCATCCTGGTCGCCGACGAGACGGGGCGCATCTGGGCCTCTTCGATTCCCGGGCTGGAACAGACCTCGATCGCAGAACGGCGCTACTTCAAGGCGGCGCGGGAGACCCTGCGGTTTTCCTCCGGCGAATTCGCCCTGCACAAGGTCCTGCACACGCCCACCGTATCGTTTGGCTACCCCCTTACCCACAACGGGAAAGGGTTCCGCGGCACGGTGATCATGAGCTACGACCTCGAGATCATGCGGTCCATCCTGCAGCGCTCCCAATTGCCCAGGGACACCAATTACGTTCTCATCGACCACCAGGGGGTCGCTTTAAGCAGGGGGAACGGCGCCGGCCAGGTAGGAAAGCCGATTGTCCCCTGGACCTGGACGGCGGTGAAAGACGGCCCCGAGCGGGGCACCGGCGAATTGGTGCGCAGTGACGGCGAAAAGCGGATCAGCTCCTACCGCAAGCTGAGACTGCCAGGTGAAGCGACCCCCTACATGTACGTGATCGCCGGGATGTCCCTCAAGACCGCCGTAGCGCACGAGAACCGGAAACTGGTGCGAAACATCACGATGTTGGCGCCGTTTGCGGCCGGGGGGTTCTTCCTCGCGCTCTTCATCGGCAGGCGTTCCATCTCGGAGCGGATCTACAAACTGCAGACGGCTTCCAAGCAGCTTGCCGCGGGCGATCTCACCACCAGGGTGGGGCACTTGGTCGAAGGGGGGGAACTGGGTGAACTCGGGCGGGTCTTCGACGATATGGCGAGCCGGCTGAACGAAAACATGATCGCCATCAGGCGGTCGGAAGACGCCCTCCGGGAGACGGAACAACGCCTGCGCAACATCCTGGAGTACAGCACCAACCTCTTCTACGTGCAGACCCCCGACCAGCACTTCTCGTACATCAGCCCGCAGTCGCAGCAGTTCTTCGATTGCGCTCCCGACCAGGTGCTGGACCTCTGGACCAAGCTTCTGACGGACAATCCGGTGAACCGGCGGGGCCTCGAGTTGACGCGACGGGCCATCGAGACGGGAGAACGCCAGCCGACCTACCAGATGGAGTGCGTCGGTAAAAGGGGGAGAAAGATCTGGGTTGAGGTCAACGAGGCGCCGATTCTGGAGGAGGGGAAAACGGTGGCCCTGGTGGGGTCGCTCACCGATATCACCGAGCGCAAGGAGGCGGAGGATCGCCTGCAGGTCGCCATGCAGCGGCTGCAGCTCGCCACGACCTCGGGGCGGCTGGGAGTCTGGGACTGGAACCTGGTGGACGATTCGATGGTCTGGGACGACCGGATGCTGGAACTCTACGGCATCTCGCGCGAGACCTTCACCGGGTCGGTGTATTCCTGGCTGGTCGGACTCCACCCCGACGACATGGGGCGGGCCGTCGCCGAATGCAGCGCGGCCGTCGCGGGGGAGAAGCCGTTCGACACCACCTTCCGGGTGCGGGGCAGCGACGGGACGGAGCGGTACCTGAAGGCGGACGGGATCGTCATCCGGGACGCCGAAGGGAAGCCGGTCCGGATGATCGGCATCAACCGGGACATATCCGAGCAGAAGCGGATGGAGGAGGCGCTGCAGCACCGCCTGGTCGCCCTCACCAGCCCGCTCGGGATCCTGGGCGACATCAAGTTTCAGGACCTCTTCAATCTCGACGAAATCCAGCAGATCCAGGACGCCTTTGCCGCCGCGGTTGGGGTGGCGTCGCTCATCACCGACGTCGAGGGTAACCCGATCACCCGTCCGAGCAACTTCAGTCACCTTTGCGAACTTATCATCCGTAACACCCCGAAGGGGTTGGCAAACTGCTACAAATCGGACGCAGCCATCGGGCGGATGAACCCGGACGGGCCAATCATCCAGCCCTGTTTGAGTGGCGGGCTTTTGGACGGTGGGACCAGCATCCAGGTGGGAAACCAGCATGTCGCCAACTGGCTGATCGGTCAGGTCCTGGACGAATCGTGCGACCTGGACGTGATGATGGCCTACGCGAGGGAAATCGAGGCCGACGAGAGGGAGTACCGCCAGGCGCTGAGGAAGGTGACCCGGATGTCCCGGGAGCAGTTCGAAAGGATCGGCCACGCGCTGTACCTGATCGCCAACCAGCTCTCCCGTCAGGCGCTGCAGAACGTGCAGCAGGCGAAGTACATCACCGAACGGATGCGGGCGGAGGCGGCGCTTAGGGAGAGCGAGCAGCTGTTCAAGGTCCTGGCGGCGGCAACGTTCGAGGGGATCGTCATTATCGAAGCCGGCGTGATCACGGAAGTGAACGAACAGTTCGGGCGCATGCTCGGGTACGACCGGAACGAGTTGGTCGGCCTCACCGTGGATGTGCTCATTCCGGTCGATCAGCAGGAAATGGTGCAGGCGATCCTGCTTCAGGGAGCGGAGTTCAAGTTGGAACACGCCCTGATCCGCAGGGACGCATCCCGCATCATCGTGGAGTCGCACGGGTGGCAGAGCACCTATCGAGACCGATCCGTGGTCATCACCGCGGTGCGGGATCTGACCGAGACAAGGCAGGCTGAGGAGGAGCGCCTGAACCTGCAGCGGCAGCTGATGCAGGCCCAGAAAATGGAAAGCCTCGGGGTTCTGGCCGGTGGTATCGCCCACGATTTCAACAACATCCTGACCGCGATCCTCGGCAATACCGAGCTCGCCCTGATGCAGCTCGACGAGGGTGCCCCGATCGAACCGTACCTGAAAAGGGTGAACCTGTCGGCGCAGCGCGCCGCCGACCTCGCCCGGCAGATGCTCGCCTATTCCGGAAAAGGGACCTTCAGCGTCGAGACGATCGATCTCAACCGGGTGGTCGAGGAGATGCAGCGGTTGATCCACTCTTCGATCACGAAAAAGGCCGAGCTCCGTCTGGACTTTACCCGGCCGCTCCCCGCCGTGGAAGGTGATGCCACCCAGCTGCGCCAGGTGATCCTGAACCTGGTCATCAACGCCTCCGAGGCTATCGGCGAAGAGGTCGGCACGATAACCATCCGCACCGGATGGAAGCAGTGCGACCGGTACTACCTGCGGGGCGCCTGGCTCAGCGATGAAATCGCCGAGGGACGTTACGTCTTCCTGGAGGTGCAGGATACCGGCTGCGGCATGGACAAGGAGACCCAGGAGAAGGTATTCGACCCGTTTTTCACCACCAAGTTCACCGGGCGGGGCCTGGGGATGTCGGCGGTACAGGGGATCATCCGCAGCCACCACGGATCCATACAGATCTACAGCGAGCCGGGACAGGGGAGTGTCTTTCGGGTCCTTTTGCCGGCCACCGACGCGGAGGTTGAGTCCGCCCCTGCCAAACAGCAGGATGTGACGCATTACCGGGGATCGGGAACGGTCTTGCTGGTAGACGATGAAGAGCCGGTCCGCGATATCGGCCGTAGTCTCCTGGAGCACCTCGGTTTCTCCGTGATCACCGCCAACGACGGCGCCGAGGCCCTGGCGGAGTACCGCGTACACCCGGAGATTGCCTTCGTCATTCTCGACCTGACCATGCCCCGGATGGACGGAGCGCAGTGCCAACGGGAGTTGGTGGCCCTCGATCCGGAGGTAAAGGTCATCATCTCCAGCGGATTCAGCACCCAGGAGGTCGGCCGGGTCTTCGCCGGCCAGCGGCTTGCCGGGATCATCATGAAGCCGTACACCATGTCGGTGTTATGCGAGGTGTTGGTGAAGTCCGGGATGCTGGTGCCGCCGAGCCCGTAGCTCGCACCGGCGTATTGGGTGCCTCAACGCGACCTGGGAAAAGAAGAAGCGGCTGTTGGGATATCCCGACCGCCGCTTCTTTATTGTCGAACCCGGTTCGCGTCAATTATCAATTGAGCCATTACCTCCCTCTCCTTCAAGGAGAGGGTTGGGGTGAGGATGGGGTTAAGTTGCCAAGCCGCGCTCACGCGCGCACCCCCCTTGAAGAGGGAGGGACGTGTTGCTGAAGATTGACGCGAATCGGTATGTCGAATGGTTTTCTGAGGCCGGAACCTCTCTCGGGCAAGCCGGAGTCTAGCGGTCTTAGGCGTACGTCTCTACCTTGCTCTCGGCAGTGCCGTCCTCAGAGGTCGACTTCTCGGAGGTGGACTTCTCGGAGGTGGACGTTTCAGATTTGGCGGAGCTCGTGGACGCCGAGTCCTTCTCGTCGGGATGCTTCGCCTTGTAATCCAGCTCCTCTTTTATCGAGACCTTGCCGTCCTTGTTGGCGTCCATCTTGTCGTAGGTCTTGGTGAGCGAAGAGCTGCTCGAAGAGCTCGCGGAAGCCGATGCGGACGATTTCGCCTGGCCTCCGGATGCCGCGGCTTTGCCTCCGGATGCGGCGGCCTGGCTCGAAAGGGTCACCGTGTCCCCTTGGGGCTTGGGCATGCTCCCGCCGCTCGGGGCCTTCGCCTGGTTGGACTGGATCTTGGAGTAGGTGTCCTGGGCCGTTTTCAGATCTCCCGAGTTGATCGCGTTACTGAGGGTCTTCATGTCGATCGCCATCGGGTTGTTGCTGTCGGAGGCCTGGGCCGGGGCGTTTTGCTGCAGGGTGGCGAGCGCCTTCTTGGCATCGTCGAGATTGCCGGATTTCAGCGCGGTACCGAGGTCGTCGAAGTTCTGCTTCATCTGGTTCATCTGCGTGGAGCTGGGGAACTGGATGCTTGTTCCCGAAATACCGGATACTGTCATGGTGCTACCTCCTCATGGGTAAGTTAAATGCTGGAAACTCAATGCTAGAGAAAGCAAGATTCTCTCCGTCGAAGTGCCTTCGTGAGTAAAGTTAGGTAAAGAATGGTGAGCGTTCATTTCACTTGTAAGGGCCAACACATCAAAAACGGATCAAACTTTACATTGGCTTCCGTATTACGGGACGGTAGTTGCGCCGGAAACAGTCATCCTTGCGACAAATTAAGCAGTTAGCTTTACTGACGCTCCTTTGACAGACGTCAATATTTGCCAAAAGGCTATAACCATTCCCCCCCCTTTGACAAAGGGGGGATGGGGGGGATTTGCCTTTCCTCACTCCATCCTCACCCCGTGTGGCGAGCTTGCGCCTTGGCGCGCAACCGAAGGGGACGGGACGCCACGGTCAACATCTACCTCGATTTCCGGATGGTCCCTTTTGGGGAGCCGGCGGCGGAAAACCTGCAGCAGGTCGTCCACGTAGGTGAACAGCACCGGGATGACGAAAAGGCTCAAAAGGGTCGAGGTCATCAGCCCTCCGATGACGATGATCGCCATCGGCTGCCGGAAACTCGGGTCCGCTCCCAGCCCGAGCGCGATGGGAAACATCCCCGCCCCCATGGCGATCGTGGTCATCAGGATCGGCCGGGAACGCTTGCGGCAGGCATCGATCAGCGCGTCGAGGCGTCCCATCCCGTGTTCCCGCCGCGCCATGACGGCATACTCCACGAGCAGGATCGAGTTCTTGGTGACCACCCCCATCAGCATGAGGAGCCCGATGACGGCCGGCATGGAAAAGTTGTTGCGGGTCACGATCAGCGCGAGCAGCGCTCCCCCCAAGGAGAGCGGGAGCGCCGCCAGGATGGTGACCGGCTGCAAAAAGTCGTGGAAGAGCAGGACCAGCACCACGTAGATGCAGAGGATGCCGATCGCCATCGCGGTCCCGAAGCTTCCGAATAGCTCGCCCATCCGCTGCAGTTCGCCCTGCTCGACGAGGGAGACCCCCTGGGGGAGGTTGCGCATGGAGGGGAGCGCGCGCACCTCGCGCATCACCTCGCCCAGCGGCCGGCCGTTCAGCTCGACGGAAACGGTGACGTTGCGGTAACGGTCCAGGCGGTCGATCTGCGAGGCTCCGCCCCCCATCCGGATCTCGGCCAGCGACGAGAGCGCCGCCTGTCCCTTGCTCCCGGCCACCCGGATCATCCCGATGCGGTTCAGATCGTTGCGGGTTTCCGGATTCAGCCGGACCCGGACCGGGATTTGGCGCTGCGGGAGGTTGAGCTTGTTCAGCCGCGCGCCGTAGTCGCCGTAGGTCGCCAGCCGCACCGCCTCGCCGAGCGCCTCGACGGTGACGCCGAGCTGCGATGCCCGCGCGTAGTCGGGATAGATCTGGATCTCGGGGCGCTGCAGGGCGTCCCCCGAGGCGACGTTGCCGACCCCCTTCAAGGTGCGCATCTCGCGCTCCAGCGCGGCCGCGGTCGATTTCAAAAGGTTCGGGTCGTCGCTCGCCAAAGTCACTTCGAGCTTCTCGCCGTTGTTCCCCCGCCCCACCGAGATCCGTGCCCCCGGGATCTCCCGCAGCGCCTCGCGGATCTCCTGCTCGATCACCACCTGCTTTCTGCGCTGGTCCCGCGGCTTCATCTGGACACTCAGGGTCGCCGAATTCACCGAGGCGGTGGCCGAGGCCCCCATGCCGCCGCCGGTGCTCGCCGTGCCGACCGACGCAAAGACCTGGGCGATGTCGGGGATCTTCCGGATCAGGGTGCCGCTTCGCAGCGCGGTCCGCGCGGTCTCTTCCAGGGTGCTCCCCGGCGGCAGCTCGACGGAAACCTGGGTCTGCCCGTCGTCGGATGCGGGCATGAACCCGGTGGAGATGAGCGGGATCAGGGCAACGGAGCCGGCCAGGAATAAAAGCGCGGCGATCGCGGTGCGGCGGCGGTTGCCGAGGCAGCTTTTCAGCCACCCGAGGTAGCGCGCCATCAGCCGACTCTCGCTCTCCTGGTGGGACGACTCCTTCATGAAGTAGGCGGCCATCATCGGGGTCAAAAGCCGGGCGACCAAAAGCGAGGCGAGGACTGCCGCCGCGGCCGTGATGCCGAACTGGCGAAAGACGCGCCCGGGAATCCCCCCCATGAAGGCGGTCGGCAGAAAGACCGCTACCAGGGTCAAGGTGGTGGCGATGACCGCGAGCCCGATCTCGTCGGCCGCCTCCATCGCCGCCTGGTACGGGCTTTTCCCCTGGCGCAGGTGGCGGGCGATGTTCTCCACCTCGACGATGGCGTCGTCGACCAGGATCCCGACCACCAGGGCGAGCGCCAAAAGCGAGATCACGTTCAGGCTGAAGCCGCAAAGCTTCATGACCATGAAGGTCGGCACGATGGAAAGGGGGAGCGCCGTCGCCGAAATGACCGTGGCCCGCCAGTCCTTGAGGAACAACCAGACTACGACGACGGCCAGGATGGCCCCTTCGAGGAGCAGATGCATCGAGCCGTGATAGTTCTCCTGGATCGGGTCGACGCTGTTGCTGATTTCCCGGATCCGGACTTCGGGATGGAGCGCTTTGAACCTGGCGAGCGCGGCGCGCACGTCGTCGGCGACACTGACGTCGGAGAACCCCTTGGAGCGGGTGACCTGGAAGCCGATCACCTGTTTGCCGTCCAGGTAGGCGAGGGTGCTCCGCTCCGCGTGGGTGTCGGAGACCTTGGCGATCTGGTCCAGCCGGACCCGGCGCCCGTCGGAAAGCGGGATGGTGAGCGCGGCCACCTCGTCGGCCGTATGCACCGCGCCGAGGGTGCGCAGCGACTGGATGGTCCGCCCCACTTCGCCGCGCCCCCCGGATACGTCCTGCTGCACTGCCTTGAGCTGGGTCGAAACGTCGCTCAGGGCGACCCCCATTCCCGCCATCAGCCCCGGATCGAGGTCCACGTGGACCTCCCGGTCGACCCCCCCGACCCGCGATACCGCGGCCACCCCTTTCACCGACATCAGGGCCTTCGAGACGTTGTTGTCCACGAACCAGGAGAGCTCCTCTTCGCCCAGGTTCGCTGCCTCGACCGTGCAAGTGAGGATCGAGCCTCCCGCGGAGGTCATCTTGGAGACCGTGGGGCTCGTCATGCTGGCGGGGAGATCCCCCTTGGCCCAATCCACCGCGTTGCGCACCTCGTTCAGCGCCTCCTCGGTGTCCTTGTC
The DNA here is from genome assembly GCF_016458275.1 of Geomesophilobacter sediminis. Lineage (GTDB taxonomy): Bacteria > Desulfobacterota > Desulfuromonadia > Geobacterales > Geobacteraceae > Geomesophilobacter > Geomesophilobacter sediminis. The sequence goes on along the minus strand of NZ_JAEMHM010000009.1, from coordinate 103,687 downwards.
GATCTCGAAGGTCACGTTGATGGCGACCGAGCCGTCGGTGATGGTGGTGGTGATGTGGTCCAGGCGGGTGAGCGACGCGAGCTTGTCCTCGATCTTTCGGGCCACCTCGGTTTCCAGCTGCGCCGGCGCGGCCCCCTCCAGGGAGGCTGCGATCTGGATGGTGGGAAGATCCATGTCCGGAAAGTTCTGGATGCCGAGCCGGCGCATCCCGAGTACCCCGAAGACGGTCAAAAGGACGAAAAGGAGCAGCGACGGGACCGGGTTGCGGATGGCCCATGCGGAAATGTTCATGACGGTTACTCCTTGGCCAGCCGGACCACGTCCCCATCGGAGAGAAAGGCACCCCCCGAACTGACGATGCGGGCGTGAACGTCGATGCCGCCGACCTGCACCTGGCCGTCCCGGTGCATCCCCGCGGTGACCGTGCGGCGGGTCACCTTGTTCCCCGCACCCACCTCGAAGAGATAGCTTCTGCCGTCGCGCATGACCAGCGCGGTGTCCGGCACGGCGACAACTCCGGTCACGCCGGCCCGGATCAGTCCGCTCGCGAACATCCCGGCCTTGGCACCGGAACCGGCCGGGAGGGTGACCAAAACGTTGGCGCGGCTGGTGGTCGGGGAAAGGGTGGGGGCGGCGAGGCGCACCTTCCCGTGGAGGAGCTCTCCGGAAGGAAGGGTCACCTCCGCCTCGGCCCCCTCCTTGACCTGGGCCAGTTCCCGCGTGTCGACCTCGGCCTGCCACTCCAGCCGCCCCTGGCGCTGCATCCGGAAGAGCTCGGTCCCCGAGGCGACGACCTGCCCGAGCACCGCGCTGCGGGAGGTGATGATCCCGTCGTCGACCGCGACGATCCTGGTCTGGGAGAGGGTGACCCTTTGCATGGCGATCTGCGCCTCGGCCAGATCCACGTTCGCCTGGGCGGTCTTTTCCGCGGCAAGATAGTCGTGCACCTGCTGCTCCGAGATCGCCCCGCTGCCGCGCACCTGGCGCGCCCGGTCCGCATTGGCTTTGGCCTGGGCGAGGCTCGCCTGGGCCGAGGCCAGCGATGCCTGGTACTTGCGGAGCTCCGCCTGCACCGAATCGCGGGCCAGTTCGGCGAGGAGCTGGCCCCGGCGGACCCGGGAGCCGACGTCGGCGTGCAGCGCGGTGATGCGCAGCCCCCCGGTCTCGGCACCGATCACCGCTTCCTGCCAGGCGACGATGCTGCCGCTGGCGGGGAGCTCCTGGGGCCACTGCTTGCGCTCCGGTAGCGTTGTCGCGACGCAGAGGACCGCCTTGGCCGTGCCGGGGTCCGGTTTGGCCCGGGCGGGAGTCCGGTTTATGCCCACCATGCCAAGCGCCCCTGCGATCAGCAGGAGGGCGGGGAGGATGATCTTTGTACCGGGTCGCTTCACTTCAACTCTCCTTCCTTACCGGCCGGGGCGGGGGAAACCGTTTGGGCCATGCGCGTTGCCTCGCCTGACGTCGATTTCCAGCCGCCCCCTACCGCCTTGTAGAGGGCAATCCAGTACTCGAGCCGGGATTGCTGCAGATCCAGCAGGGTGACCTCCGCGCCGATCGCGGAGCGCCGGGCCGTCTCCAGGTCGAGCAGACTCGCCCGACCCACGCGCCAGTTCGCCTCCGTGGCGGATACGTAGGCCCGGTAGCCGGCGGCGCTCTTCTTCGCCTCCTCCTCTTGCCGGGCGACGCTGTCCAACCGCACCAGCGCCTGCTCCACCTCCTTCACCGCGTCGCGCACGACCTGCTGGTAGCCGGCCCGGGCGGCAGCGTAGTCGGCGCGCGCCCCCTTGATATCCGCGGCGATCTTGCCCCCGTCGAAAAGGGGAAGGCTGACCGTCGGGCCGAACGACCAGGGAGCGAGCAGGGAGGTGCCGGTTGCCGCGGAGAGCCCGACCGATCCGCTCAGCGAAAAAGAGGGATATTTCTCTGCCTCGGCGGCTCCGATCAAGGCACTGGTCGAGGCGAGGGTGCGCTCGGCGGAGACGATGTCGGGGCGCTGGCGCAGCAGATCGGCCGGGAGCGCGGTCACCTTCAGCCCGTCCGGTACCGGCAGCGCCCTGATGTCGGCGCCGAGCGTCTGCCGCACCGAAGCCTCCGGGAGACCGGTCAGGGCGACCAGGGACTTCACGAGGAGCTCGCATTCCCCCTGCTGCGCCAGGGCCGTCGACCGGGTGCTGGCCGCCGAGGCCTCGGCAAGCCGGGCGTCGGCCGGCGCGGTGAACCCCGCCTTGGCTGCCAGTGCCGTCAGTTCTGCCGTCTTGGCCTGGGAGTCGGCCTGCTCCTCGTAGTATTTCTGTTTCAGGCGTCCCCCCCGGTAGTCGACGTAGGTGGTCGCCACCTCGGCGCCAAGCGAAACCCGCGCATCGTGCCAGTCCGCTTCCCGGGCCTGGAGCAGAGCTCCCGCCGATTCGACCGTGCGACGGCTCTTGCCGAAGAGGTCGACTTCCCAGGAGGCGTCGAGTCCGGCCGTCGAACTCCGGCTGGTTCCGGTTGTAGCACCGGTAGTCACCCCGGTCCCGGTGCCGTTTTTGAGCGACCCCGACCAGCTGGTGCCGGCGCTGGCCGTGACGCTGGGGAGAAATCCGGACTCCGCCGCGGACCGGCTCGCGCGCGCCTTTTCGATTGCCGCCGCGGCCTTGAGGAGGGTCGGGTTTTCCTGCTGGGCCGCCTCAAGCAGCGTGCTCAGGGCGGGGTCCTGGAAGCGGGACCACCATGCATTCACGTCGGCACTCTTCCCGGCCTGGGGAGCCTGCCACTCCGTCGGCACCTTGAGCTCCGGCGCGCGGTAGTTCGGTCCGACCGCGGCGCAGGCACTCAAGAGCACCGCAGCGGCAATGAGCATGATCGAGCGGATTTCACTGTACACGTTGCACCCACTTTTCAAATGTTGCGTTTTGCAAATATTTGTAAAAATTTTTTAGCCGTTTCCGCTGCGCAGGCCCGCTGCCGCCTTGGTCAGCAGCGCCACCAGGGTCTCGCGCTCCTCAGAAGTCAGGATCTCGAGGATCTTCGCGCTGACGGCAAGCTGCTGTTCCCGGACCGCGTTGTGGAGCGCCTGCCCCTGGTCGCTGGTGGAGACGACCACGATCCGGCGGTCGCGATCCGAGCGGGAGCGTGCGATCATCCCCTTCCGTTCCAGGCGGTCGGCGATCCGGGTAACCGTGCTCAAAGGGGTGCCGACGGCGTCGGCCAGTTCGGTCATCGTCGTCTCCCCCCGGTCCCCCAGATGGATCATGACTTTCACCTCGCGCGGGGTGAGGGCGAGATCCGGAAAGGGGTGCTCCGTCTGCTCCATGGTCGCCTCCATCAGCTCTGCCAGACGCATCATGAGTTCTTTGGCTTGCGATGCCATCGCGTTTCCCTCCGTTTGATTTAGTTGCATGATGCAATAATTTCAAAGTGGAATCAAGTAAAGAATTGCAAAGGGGATCCTGATCGGTGCGGGAGACACAGGCATTCCCTTTTGCCGGAAAACGTGCTAGTAATGGGCCGGCGCAAGCATCAAAACCCTATGATATCGAACCGCTTCCCTCAACACTGCCCGCAGCTCCTGGTGACGTTTCTGGTCGTGCTCAGTCTCCTGTCCGGAGGTATGCACGTTCCCGACATCTCACGCCCCCACCGCCCCAAGCCGACCTGGCGTGCGGTAGAGGTTCAGCAAAAGGGGCCCTTCAAGCAGCCCAAGCAGCTTAAGCCCCTCGACGACTCTGCTCCCCTAGCGACGGAAGTTCTGGTAGCAACCGTTACCGTTTCCTGCCCCGTTTTCACCCCCTCCACGCCACCCTGGCACGTTTCCCCCCGGTCCGCCACGACCTCAGGTCGTGCTCCCCCCGCAGTGAATAACCACGCCTGCTGATGAATGCCGCTTGCCTCCCTACCGGTACCTGGTTTGCCGACTGTGGAGGTGCTGGGCGGACGATGAATCGTTCCGCGCTCTTCGGTCCGGGTTCCCGCCGGGAATTCCGGAGCTGAAGGTGACGCCTGCGGTGCCTTTGCGTCCTGGCGCTCTGCCGCTACCTGAGGGATTCAGCGTCTTTTAGATTCTGTTTTTTTCCCGGATGCCATTTCCGCTTCTCGAGGTGAAATTGGTGCCCTTTTGGAGAGCTTTGCGTGAAAGTTGTTGCCGTTATGGTGCTGACCATCTTGTTGTCAGCCAGCCACACCTGCTGTTATGCCGTGAGTTGTAACTGTGATGATTGGATGCAAAAGGGCGGGTACTGCGTCGATTACATCAAGACGAGAATTCCCATGTTTCCGATCCCGACCAAAGACGACATGCCCGCTCTTAAAAACACGACCGTTCCCAACGTCACGGAAGGAGATGTCGCCGTCTTCCGGATCAAGAATTACTGGCACGTCGCGTATGTGGAGAAGGTGCACCGGAACCTGTTGCGCGAGCCGGTGTCGATAGACGTGAGTGAAATGAATTACGGAGGAGACCTCTCCTATTCCGAGTTCAAGGCAACCTGGAAATCCCGCAGCAAAAGGGAATGGAAAAGAGCCGCCTATTGCTGCGGCATAACGGACAACTACGGCGAAGTGACCCGGCGTGACCATGTCGATCTGGACACCGTTACCCAAGTCTGGAGTCCCGACGACGTCGATTCGGAGGGTTACCAGGAGCGGTTTAAGGACCTGGTCGATCGGGCCAGGAGGGTCATCAACCGGTTCAAGGACTTGACCGAAAGCGAGCTTTAGGAGATGACGTTTCCCCGCTGCGGGGGCCTGGTGCCTCGCCGGGCCCCCGCAGCGGCTCTGACGGAGCGTGAATATTTCGCTTGCAATCCGATATTGTTTCTTTTAGGGTAACAATATGTCAGCAAACAACACCCAATTCTCGATAGCGATTCACCTCATGGCGGGGCTAGGCTATGGCGTCAGGTCCGATATCACCTCGACCGACCTGGCATCGAGCGTTAACGCCTGCCCGAGTTTCGTCCGACGGATTTTGTCCAAGCTGTCCAAGGCGGGGTTGGTTCGCACCATGCGGGGGAAATCGGGTACCTGCCAGTTGGCGCGACCGGCAGACGACATAACGCTTCTCGATATCTACGAGGCGGTCGACGCGCCAAAGGTTTTCGCGGTTCATGCGTACCCGGCCCAAAGTCTCTGCCCGGTCAGTTGCGGCTTCAAGCCCATGATCGATCATGTCCTGGAGAAGGCACAAATCTCCTTCGAAGAGACGCTCACCGAGACAACCCTGGCTGACGTCATCACGGAGATAAAAAAAGGCACCTAAGGGGGCGACAGTTTTTTTTTAGTCAATATTGTTTTTGTAAAAGTAACAAATAGGCTTTTTACCGGATCGATGCTGATGGATCGGAGCGGTCCGGTACCGGCAACAGGAGGCAAGGCTAAGACATGAATATCGTGATCAGCATAGCGGTGCTCTGGTTCATAACCATCGTGGTGGCGTTATGGCCCAGACCAAAAGAGGAACCTAACCTAACTAAAAACCGTAACAAGGAGAAAGATCATGACCAGGAAACTGGAAGGTAAAGTCGCGCTCGTCACAGGCGCGTCGAAAGGGATCGGTGCCGAAATAGCGCTGGAACTGGCCGCTGCCGGCGCCGCGGTGGTGGTCAACTACAGTACCAGCAAGGAAGGGGCGGACCGGGTCGTCGCCGAGATCGAGAAAAACGGCGGGCGGGCCGTCACGGTCCAGGCCAACGTGGCGAAACCCGAGGAGGTGCGGGGACTGGTCGCCGCGGCGAAGGAGGCCTTCGGCCCCCTCGACATTCTCGTCAACAACGCGGGAGTCTATGAATTTGCGCCGCTCGACGGCATCACCCCGGAGCACTTCCACCGGCACTTCGATCTGAACGTCCTGGGCCTCTTGCTGGTGTCGCAGGAGGCGGTGCGCGCCTTCAACGAAAGGGGTGGGAGCATCATCAACATAAGCTCCGGCGTGTCGACCATCGCGCCGGCCAACACGGCGGTCTACACGGCGACCAAGGCGTCGGTCGATGCGATCACCATGGTGCTCGCCAAGGAGCTGGCGCCGCGCAAGATCCGCGTCAATGCAGTCAACCCCGGCATGGTCGTGACCGAAGGGGTGCAAAGCGCCGGTTTTGCCGAGGGAGCCATGCGTGACTGGATAGAGGCGACCACCCCGCTGGGTCGGGTCGGCAAGGTGCAGGAAATTGCGGGACCGGTGGTCTTTCTCGCCTCCGATGACGCAAGCTATATCACCGGCGAGACCCTGCACGTGACCGGCGGGCTGCGCTGAGATGCCTGCAGGGGGATGATCCTGCCGCATCCCTTGCCCCTATCAGTAGAGAGACGAGAGGTTACCGCCCTTTGCGGTAGCCTCTCGTCATTTTGGAGGTACCCTGCCAACGGCAGGTGACATCAAGCCGGAAATCTGGTTGGTCTTGCTGAACAACGATCGGATTCCGGCATGCACCATAGTTGGTCTCCAGATGAAAATAGTTGGTCTTGAGACGGCCATGGTTGGTCTTGAGACCATCATGGTTGGTCTTGAAACGGCTCATGATCGGTCCTGAAACGGGTCATGGTTGGTCTTGAAACAGATCCTGGTTGGGTCATGCGGCGGCCAGGAGTTGTGGCTCCTCTTGGCATCTCTGGTCGAAATACGTCCTTGTCTCCCTTATAGATGGCTCGGTTTGGTCCATTAACGCCGTGTGCTGGCGTGGATTATGCCCATCTTGCTGCCGGTGACGGGACGTTTCTGATTGGTTGCTGTGGCTGCATTCTCTCATGATCGCGCCTTTTGGACGAAAAAGTTCGCATCACGAGACCAACCATACCCATCACGAGACCAACCATGCCCATCTCAAGACTGGTCATGGACGTCACAAGACCAAACATCGGTGCCGCCGGCTAAAACCAGTCTTATTCCACAACCGGTGGTGCACATGGTTGGACCATGGATGCGTTTAATTCGCGGGAGTATGGTTTACCTTCTCAGTGCCAATGGGCATCACCAAGAACAAATACCTGCATGGCAGGACCGGTGACGGCCCCATCTTTCGTCCATCCGAGCTTGCCGTCAGTCGAGACGCGCCTGCCCAAGGGACTGGTGATGGCTGTAGTGGGACCATACCTGGGTGTCACGGCGGGAAACGATCGTTGCGGCCGTCTGGGGGGAAGGGCCCCGGGAGAGGTGCGGCCCTTTGAAGACCGGTTCCCGGGGCAATCAGGAAGCTGGTTGTCTCTATGGGTTGCGGTAGATGGCAAGGTTGCGCAGTCCGTTAAGGTAGCGGTAGGTGTTGCTGAGAAAAACAGCGTCTTTCCCGGTGAGATCAAGCGTCAGATGTATCATGCAGTACCTCCTCCGCAGGTATGAACTCCCAAGGCCGGCCCTGCAGACTTAAAATTTGAGCATTTAAATTTTATCCTACGAGAAGTCTATCTCGGCTGACAGAGTACGATAGGGGGCAAACCGGACGTATGTTTGAGGGTGCTCTTAAGCGTGCTTTTCAGGAAAGTAAAAAGGCTGAAGGCAAGTAGAACTCTGAGCGGAGGAAAGGGGCGAGCGAGTCAGGGCGATAATATTTCGGGAATTCATTCTCCCATACCAGGGGGAACACAAAAATGGGAGAGGATCATGAGGAAGTTTTTGCACAGCTTGGAAAAAGGCGAGGAGTGGAATACCTATTTGGTTTGCGGCCGTGAATGGGAAGGCTTCGGTTATTCCGAGTGGGACAATCTGTATTCCGATGGAGAGTCGGGGAGGATTCGGGTGGGGCTTGACCGTACTGGCCGTTTCTATTGGGAGCTGACGGTGGAACTGGTCGACGACCCGGAGAGACCGGTCTACTGCACTTATCTCGGGCATGCAGCCTCGGTTGAAGAGGCCTGTGAGGCCGCCGTTGCCTACGCACCCGAAACGGTAACACTCGAATACTTCGGCACCTCATTCACCTGTTACGGGAACCCCAGGAAGGACAATTCGAAGCTCTGGACTTTCGTTGTCGATGGCGAAAAGGCGGAGGTCCTCGGACCATTCAAATCCATCAACGGTGAGGGAGAGAATTTCACGTGGTACCACAAGTGGAAACCTGCCGAACTGCTCCTGGAGGGGTTTTGCGATCCGTTCGGCGAGTTGAAAGGCAAAGCGCCGACCATGCGCGAGGCGATGATTGCAGCAGTGGATGCGCCGGATCGATTCAAGCGTGCCTGCGTATGATCGCCACGATAATAGGAGGGGTGTAAACGCCATGATCACATAGGGAAAATCTTCGAGAGGGTCACCCAGACCATCTCTAGCTGTTTGGCCAGGCAGATCGCCGTACTTCAAGTAGTAAAGGACAAGAGGCCGGCAGAAGGGAGATCTGCCGGCCTCAGAGTCCGAAATTTTGGTCAGCACTTGTCCATGCACTCTGCAGCCTTGAGGCTACTGGGAAACTCGTCCAACTCGCCTACGTCCCCCTTGGCTCCGCACACCGCTATTGTCTTACGCGGACGCGAGTCTGGAGGCGAGCTTGAACCTGTGCGTACAACCTGGCGTTCTGGTTAGCCCGGTCACTCAGTGAAACTGCCAGTGCGTACTGTTCGTGGGTTGCTGTAACGTTCGAACCCCAACCGAAGTCATTTCGAGTAACTACAATGAAAAGACGATTGGTTACGAGCTTTGATCTTGTATTAAATTGTTTAAATGTCCAGGTGTCACCCTGCACAGTTCCCTTTGAACGCATTGTAGGGCCAAGACTAGCATTTCCTATTTCAGGAATACTTTGGTAATCTTCTGCACTCGTAGCTCTATTAAACATTGTTGCTACATGATCGAGGTCTGGTGCAGCAACGACCCTGAACTCAACCCTTGTTGCTTTGTAGGCAACACGGGTTGATCTGACTGGAGCCGCATAGGCCAGAGCCACCGTCAATTCACGGTCTCTTTTCCCTTGGCTTAAAAAATCTTCTGGTATAGGTACTTCGTAGAAATGATGTCGCTTATCCTCGAGGGTCCCCTCTACAATCATAGTGACATGGTTATCACGGGACCTGCACAATGCGGCAGCATCAACGGCACCGTAGCCTAGAATGCTCCTAATAGCTTCCTTTTCAGGGAAAAGCCCCTCGCTGCCCTCAGGCACGCGGGCATGAGCAATTAGCAGTGCTCGGAGGAGGTTTTGGCTAGCTGTTGGATTTTCACAAAGAACCTTTCCGGCAAGGTAGGTAATATAAGGCGTTGCAAAGCTGGTCCCGCAGGCCTGCTTGAATAAGCCATCCTCTGTAAATGTTCTGTTAGTTGTAACAACTCCGAGGTGTTGCGCACTGACGTTGTTTCCCCTGGTGTTGAAAGCCCAATTCCCGCCGTACGCAACCAAATCTGGTTTGATTGCGCCACCCACCGATGGCCCTCGACGAGTGAATGGTGAAGGCTGACCATGACGTGCTATCGGCAACTCCCCAGGATCGTCCGGCCAGCGAAGCATTCTCACGTTCTGGTCATAACGGGCAAGGCTTCCCACAGTTAACACATTCAAGGCGGGAGCAGGCTCAATGATGGCCCATTGATCTCGTGTAAGATACGCAGGATATTGCTGCTTCCATGACAGCGCGTCCATTTCGTCAATAGAAACGTTTCCAGTTGAAACGACGAAAAGGACATCCAGCTCCCGTGCAAGTAAATCCAGAATTTGTGAAAAGCTACGTATATGGCCGCCTAAATAGGGCTTGTTTAGGTCACCAATGGAAACGTTATATACTCGACAGTCATACTCGTCGTGGAAATATCGCACTGCATCAATGATCTGGTTCTCAATAAATCCAGCATCCGTTTCACCGTTACCATCCAGAACACGACCACTGCACACCCAGAAGTTTGGGGTAAAGGCGTCATTGGTAATTGCCGCTGCGACATCACCGTAAACGGCGATTCCCGCGACATTAGTTCCGTGGCCATGAGTATCGCTTGGTCCATGTGCATCAATAAATGAGCGCTCGGCACCGACAGCTGGCCCTAAAAGTGGATGGTTGCTAACGATGCCGCTATCAAGAACGGCAACTCTTGGAGAATCTTCTGGAGGGGATGGTGGCGGTGTAAGTTCTTGGATATTAGTCTGAAGAATTTGGATGGAGAGGCGATAGCTTGGGGGGAGATCGACTGTCCTGACATCTCGGTGACGTAGGAGATTTTCCGCTTGCTCTCGATTGCACCGAACCCGATAGACGATTATCCCCGGCTGCCTTACGCTATCAAGACGTCTGATTTCGTTCTCGGTCAGCCAATCGTTGAAAGAGTTGATCAGCAACTCCCGTTCATCGTTGTTGTCTTCGATTGGCCACAACTCGACGTCCAAGGCAAAAGAATCTCCCTCAGGGAAACCGTCGCGTGTCAAAGCCCAACCCGTTCTATCTTCTGGAAGCCAGCCATTAAGGCTATTCAGTGCATAGAGTACATTGACGTAAACCGGTTTCTCCCCTCTTGCTAAGGTTGAGAGCCGGGCCTCAAATGACCTGAGTGCTCCAGCACTTACAAAGGCGACAACGACTTGCTCCCCTTCCTGGCTGACAATCTCGATTTCATTAGAGACCTTCTGCAGGTCATCCGGATCAAAACCTTTCTGTACTTCAAACTTGAAGAGCAACCGATCATCAAATCCACCTAGATCGGTTTCTACTTGAGTAACGGCCTCAGCTAACCGTGCCCTAAGAGCCCTTCCATGGGCTGCTGGATCTGCAGGAGGAGGTCCTGGGAATCCTCGACGAGGTCGTTTCTCCGGGGTAGGAGCTTCACGTTGTAGGGTGAGGTGGGGGTATGGCATCAGTTATATCCTCTTCAACCGACTTGTACGTGCATCCTCTCTGCGAAGAGCTGCTTCAATATGTCGAATTGCAAGAAACTCTTTACCTGATACAATCATATCCTTAATTGCGCGACGTAAGACGCGTTCAATGTCCGCGTAACTAAAGCCCTTAAACATTCCAGCCAAATTTCTCTGATCAATGTCGAAATCTCGTCTGACACCCCTCAGCTTGATTTCTAACAATCGACGTATCTGTTCTAGATTAGGAGGATTAAAAACTAGAACCTCATCGAATCTCCTCCAAATAGCGGAGTCCATAATACCTTCGTGATTGGTCGCTGCAATCAATAGGCTCCTGCCATCGTAAGAATCCAGCATCTGCAAAACAGCATTAACAACGCGTTTAAGTTCACCATGTTCTGCCATGTCGGCACGTTCTTTGGCGAGTGCATCGAATTCATCGAAAAGAACAACCATTGGTGTTCTAGAAATGAAATCAAACACCTTACGTAAATTCGCTGCTGTTTCGCCAAGATACGAGGAAACGACTGAATCAAGCCGGACGATTGCGAGTGGTAAGCCCAGCTCTGAAGCAACAATTTCTGCACTAAGTGTCTTGCCGCACCCAGGCGGGCCACAGAATAGTATCTTATCGGCGGGGTATAATCCGTAACTTGTGAGAAGTTCCCTACGATGATGCTCTTGTAAAATCTCATCAAGTAGCGAACGGTTCTCATCGGATAAGACAATGTCTTCAAGATTTTTGGCAGGCTCTTTAACATGCAGCAGAGCAAGACCCCGTTCCTTATCTTCAGGTACCTTATCTAGTACGCTTCTTGGAATTGTATTACTGTTTGATGCCCTACCGTAGAGCAAACGTTCTAAGTCGTTGGCGAGGAGGTGGTGTTGCTTTGCACGCTCTTCTTGGATAACCTGTTCCGTGGCAGTCTTAAATGCATCAAAGTTGCCTTCTGATCCTGATTTAATGAGTTGCCTTAGCAGCTTAGCTGATGGCATTGGGGCCCCCTCGGCAGGATTTGCCTTGGCTTTTTCAAATATAACTTGAGTATAGGCGTGCGATGCGACAGGAAACGTCGCAACATTCTCTGGGCCTCGCCTGCAAACACATTAAAACAGTCTTTTACACTGCGTGTATTAAGACTGTCAACTGCTTTTAACGTTCAAAATGGTCGGCTGCGCTTAGTCTTCGTGAAACCGTTCCGTGGGACGTTCTAAGTGTATCTTTACGTTGCTGATACGCATTCTCCAACGGTGAGGATGCTCTAGGTTGTTGGAAGTCACAACGAGGTCAGGGCCGAAGGGTTGGGATCGAGGGGTGCGGGAGTGAAAATGGCACCTACGCAAACTAAAAGTTTAACTGGCTACCGTCTGCTACTGCTACATATCTGCTACATAAAACGGCAAAAGGGCCGGTCATGTTGACCGGCCCTTTTGTAAGGTGGCGGAGAGATAGGGATTCGAACCCTAGGTACCTTTCGGTACACCTGATTTCGAGTCAGGCACCATCGACCACTCGGACATCTCTCCGTTTAACTCGCTCTTTTCCGCCTCGCATGAAGATGATATGCGATGGACGTTAATGTATAGCGCATTTTTCAGCGGATTTCAAGCCCTAGGTCGCGCAGGTGCCGAATATCACCTCCGCACCCAAAATAACCGCAGCGGACTTTCCCGCCGCCGCAGGCAAGGAAGCGCTGGTTAATCGCGACAGGAATGTCGCTCCTACATGGGGCGAAAGGACCCCGTGAATCTAATCGCGCCTGGAAAGGCGCTCCCACAGGATAAGCGGCTCCCTTCCTTCATAGGGAGGTGGATCGCGACAGGAAGAATGTCGCTCCAGGTGGAAGCCGTTGCTTGCCGGAAAGGAGAGTCGTGCTTGTGATACGTTCGCTTTCAGAGCCCCGGCGCTTGGGCAAAGGGTGTCTGAAGCTGCACCGCTGGTAACGGAGCTTTCTTCGCAATACCGGACGGTTAGCTCTGTCGTCGGTACCTCCCTGCAATTTATTCGCACCCCTGCACTCAATCCTTCCCATGGCGCATCCTACGTAAAATCGGTCCCTTAACGCGTTGTCGGCCTCTGGCACGTTGCCTGCTACGGTATTCCCGTGTTCCTGGGGATTTCTCTGTCTTAAATCTCAGAACATCTGGTGTCCCCTTCCCGATATCCGAGCCTGACTAATGCCCTGCCGGCCGCGGCCGGCGGCACTGTTGTTTCCCCTGCCATCCGGGGGACCGTAGGAGCTGAAGATGCACCGGGGGTAAGTATGGCGTTTAAGAAGGAAACCTGTTTTTACCGCACCTTCCTCATATCGATCTGCGTGGTCACCATTTTGATCATGTGCGGCATCTTCTGGTTGGACAGCAGCCAGGACGAGGACCTCATCCAGGAGGAGTTCCTGGCCCGGGCTCGCGCTCAGGTCAATACCATGGTCCTTTTGCGGGAGTGGAACGCGCGAAACGGAGGGGTGTTCGTCGAGAGGAGAAAGGACACTCCGACCTATGCCGCGCTCGCCGGAGAGGACGTGGCCCTGCCGGACGGGCGGGTCTTCACCAAGAAGAACCATGCGGCCATGACCCGGGAGATCTCCGAGATTTCCCGGCAAAACGGCGCCTCGCTCATCCGTATTACCAGCCTTAAGCCGCTGGATCCCCACAATGTCCCGGACCCCTTCGAGGAAATGGCGCTGAAGTCGTTCCGGTCGGGCGAGAAAGAACGCTTCATGCTCGAGAAGGTCGGCGAACGGTCCGTATTCCGCTACATGGCGCCGCTGTTCGTGACCGGTGAATGCCTTACCTGCCATGTCGGCAAGGGGTACCGCATCGGGGAACCTCTGGGGGGCATCAGCATCAGCTTCCCGGTCGACGACATGCAGGGGAAGATGAACCGCAACACCCTGCTGGTTTTCGCTTCCTGCGTCCTGGCTACCGGTCTGCTGCTGCTGGTTTTGTGGCGGCTGGCTGCCCGGCTGATCAAAAAGCTCGCCGACGCAAGGTCGGTCATCGAGGAGTTGGCGATCACCGACGGCCTGACCAGGATCTACAACCGCCGTCACGTGACCGAGCGGTTCGAGGAGGAGTTCGAGCGGGGGCGTCGGCTCCACGAGGAGTTGGGGTGCATCATTTTCGATGTCGACCACTTCAAGCAGGTGAACGACGGCCATGGCCACCAGATCGGGGACGTCGTCCTCAAGGCGGTCGCGTCGATCACCACGGAATCGGTCCGCAGCTTCGACATCGTCGGCCGCCTCGGCGGCGACGAATTCATGGTGGTACTGCCGGAAACGGACCTCGAGGAGGCCGTGATCATCGCCGAGCGGTTACGCAGCCAAGTGGAAAGGGAGCATCTGGCCAGCGACGAGGGGGGCGAGCCGATTGCGGTGACGCTGAGTCTCGGGGTGGCGGCGATGCACAGAAACGACCTTTCCGTCGACGACATCATCAAGCGGGCCGACGAGTCGCTCTACGCCGCGAAGCGGGCGGGGAGAAACCGCGTGGGAATACCGGACGGAGTGTCGTTGTCGACCCACGAAGAGCCGATGTTCGGGGCCTGTGGCAGGAGGATGGAGCCGGGGGACAACGTCACGCTCTGCAAGAGCCTGTTCCCGTCGCAAAGGACGGAAGCAAAATGGTCGTCTGAGGGGGCGGGGGAGGGGGATCTCGGTAACGAAGCGGGCTAGGGGGACGCTTCGCCGGCCAGGGGGATGGTGCCGGCAGCAAGTTTTTCCGATTTCTTCCGGGCGCGGAGGTCGGCGAAAAAGCCGGAGAGCATGGCGGAGGTCTCCGCACCGCGGACCCCGGAGGTGACCTCTACGCAGTGATTGAGCCGGCTGTCGTTGGAGAGATCGTAGAGTGAGCCGGCGGCGCCCCCTTTGGGGTCGAAGGAGCCGAAGACGACCCGGTCCAGCCGGGAGAGGATGACGGCGCCCATGCACATGGTGCACGGCTCGAGGGTGACGTAGAGGGTGGCGCCGGTGAGGCGCCAGCTGTTGAGTTTCTTGGCGGCCTTGCGGATGGCGATCATCTCGGCATGGGCGGCCGGGTCCTGCTGGCTTTCCCGGAGGTTGTGGCCGCGGGCGATGACCTCGCCGTCCTTCACGATGACCGCGCCGATGGGGACTTCGCCGATTGCCTCAGCCCGCCGCGCCTGCGCGATCGCCTTACCCATCCAATATGCGTCGTCCCTGATCACCATCCGGGTAATATAGCGAAAACCTTACCTCGGGCTCAAGTTAAAAACCTGAATTAACCGCAGATGAACGCAGATGAACGCAGATTTATTTGGGAAGAAACCCTCAGAAGGTCGTTGTTGAACTGTATTCCTCAGCGCGTTCATAGCCGTTGACTACACGTTTTATCTCAACCTTGGCATTACCGAAATTCAGAAGAAGGCAGACTTTCAGCCCGGTTGCCTTCAGATAGTTCATGCACTGAGCGAGATGGACGGCATCCAGAGCTTTAGAAGCTTTCAGTTCGACAATCACTTGCCCGTTGATAAGTATGTCAGCGTAGTACTCTCCAACAATGACGCCGTCATAAAATACCGGGACCGGTACCTGTTGCTGCACGGTTAGTTCACGTTTGCTCAGTTCGTGGGCCAGCGCGTTCTCGTAAACTTTTTCGAGAAAGCCAGCGCCAAGAGTGTTGGAGACAGTAAAAGCGCAACAGATAATCCGGTCGGTAAGTTTATCCATGGCACTTGCTCCCTTACTGAAACGGCCGCGGATGCAGACAGGTGAACTAGAAGTTTTGCGAAATTGATCCCAAAAAAACATCTGCGTTTATCTGCGTTCATCTGCGGCCAGATTTAGTAATCTGGCTTTTAAGTCCTCTTGAGATATTTCCCGATTCCCTCGGCGAAGTGCTGGGGCTCGAAGGTGAAGGTCTTTTGCCAGCTGCAGTCGCAGACGCTCCCTTTTATCAGCATCCCGAGCTGGTCGGAGGTGATCGGGAAAAAGGGGACCCGCTCCAGGAGCGGCACCACCAGCTTCATAAGGAAGAGCGGACTCTTCACCTTCAGCACGGTTTTCCCCATGGCCCGCCCGATGGTGTCGACGAGCTCGTTGTAGCTCATCCGGTCCGGGCCGCAAAGCTCGTAGGTCTGCCCTACGGTCTCCGGCTTCTCCAGCGCCTCGGCGAAGCAGCGCGCCACGTCGTCGCCGGAAATCGGCTGCATCGGATACTCCCCGTCACCGATGATCGGCATCACCGGGGCGGTCCGGATGATGCCGGCGAGCTGGTTCACGAAGTCGTCTTCGGGCCCGAAGATGATGGAGGGGCGGAAGATGGTGTATCCCAGACCGGACTGGCGCACTTCCTCCTCCGCCTGCCACTTGGTGCGGAAATAGCCGCCCCCCGTTTCCTTGCTCGTTCCCAGCGCCGACATCTGCAGGTGGCGGGTGACCCCCGCCCCCTTGGCGGCGAGGATGACGTTCTTGGTCGCCTCGACATGGAGCCGGTTGAAGGTCATCCCGCGTCCCGGGAATTCCCTGATGATCCCGACCAGGTTGATGGTCGCGTCGCAGCCGCGGACGGCATCGGAGAAGGTGAAGGCATCGCCGACGTCCCCGGAGACCTCTTCCTCGCCCGGTTCCAGGGCGCCGCTTTTCCGGTGAACCAGGAGCTTGATGGTATGTCCGCGGGACAACAAGGCTTTACGGACATGGCGCCCGACAAATCCAGTACCGCCGGTAAGAAAAACCTTCATAGTGAACCTCCTTGCTGTTAATGAGCTGGAGTAGTGTAACAGTCCTCATAAAAAATGCCATCCGGCAGCGATTCTGTATACATAAGCTTGTGCTTAAACGCTTCTTGTGTTAAAAACCTCGTAATCTAAACGGCAGAGGAGAACTACCATGGCTGAGCAAGGTGATGTTTGTTACACGTTTGAAGCCGCGATAGAGATGGCCACCAAGATGGAGGAAGAGGGGTTCAGGAACTATCTTACCGCTCTCCGCACCGTAAAAGACAAGGCGGCGCGCCAGATATTCAAGGAAGCCGCGCTGGATGAACTCGAGCACAAGCATCAACTGGAAAAGACCCTGGTTGAGGGCGAGATGAAAGGTGGCGGTGAGCTGCAAAAGCCGGTTCCGACCATGAATCTCGACTACGTGCTGGCGAAAAAGGAACTCCGTCCGGATTCTGATGCCCGCGAAGCACTGGCTTACGCGATCCACCTGGAAAAGGGCGCCATCGAGTTCTACCAGAAGATGTCCAATGGATGCGAGGGTGCACCGATGGGGGCGCTGTTCCAGAAGATGCTCGCTGACGAGACCCGGCACCTCCAGGCCCTCGAAGACCTCTACGAGGCCCACTTCATGGCGGAAAACTAGGTCGCCCAACGGCGCCACCCCGGCTATGGCAGCCGGCCTTTGCAGATCAAAAGAAAAAAGCCCTTTACCCGACCGCGGGTAAGGGGTTTTTTTCATGCTGCCTTCCTCTCCCCCGAAAAGCGTCAACAATAAACCTCGCCTCAACCAACTGGCTCCTTGTCTCTCCCGCCCCACCGCTATAGCCCCCTGGACCAGTCGAACTCCCCGCCGCACGGCCAGCCCACGATGAGAAACGGGTCGGCTGGACGTCATTACCTCCCTCACGGTATTGTCTGCATATAAAATAGGCAGCAGTCTTGCCTTTGACTGCACAATACTTCAGCTCAATTTACGGTGATGTCGAGCAAATAAGCATAATGCCAAATTTGTAAGCATATCTGTATAAAAACGCGGCATAAACTGCTTGCTAAATGGGCATGAGGTGGGTATAACGTGGGGCTACCAATGTGCTTTTTTGGTTTTTGGGGCGGCAGCGTTGCCCCCTATCTCAACGAGGAGGAAGGTATGTCCCCAGTCATTGACGAAAAGGTTGAGCCGATTTACCAGGAAGTGCTGAAGCGGAACCCGGGAGAGATCGAGTTCCACCAGGCGGTTCGCGAGGTACTGGAGTCTTTGGGACCGGTGCTCGTGAAGCATCCGGAATTCTGCGAACGCAAGATCATCGAAAGGATTTGTGAGCCGGAGCGACAGATCATCTTCCGGGTCCCCTGGCAGGACGACCACGGCGACGTCCAGATCAATCGCGGCTTCCGGGTGGAATTCAACAGCTCCCTGGGGCCGTACAAGGGGGGCCTGCGCTTTCATCCCTCCGTCTACCTCGGGATCATCAAGTTCCTGGGGTTCGAGCAGATCTTCAAGAACTCCCTGACCGGTCTACCCATCGGCGGCGCCAAAGGGGGCTCCGACTTCGATCCCAAGGGTAAGTCCGACAACGAGATCATGCGTTTTTGCCAGAGCTTCATGACCGAGCTCTACCGCCACCTGGGCGAGCACACCGACGTCCCGGCCGGCGACATCGGGGTCGGCGGCAGGGAGATCGGGTACATGTTCGGCCAGTACAAGCGGATCACCAACCGCTACGAGCCGGGGGTCCTGACCGGGAAAGGGCTGGATTGGGGCGGGTCGCTGGTGCGGACCGAGGCGACCGGCTATGGCGCCACCTTCTTTGTCGACGCCATGCTCAAGGTGAAGGGTGACTCCTTCGACGGCAAAGTCTGCACGGTATCCGGCTCGGGCAACGTCGCCATCTACACGATCGAGAAGATCAACCAGCTCGGCGGCAAGTGCGTCGCCTGCTCCGATTCCGACGGCGTCATCTACCACGAGAAGGGGCTGGACCTCGATCTGATCAAGGAGCTGAAAGAGGTGAAGCGCTGCCGGATCAAGGACTACGCGACGTACCACAAGGACGCCCGCTACACGCCGAACGGCAACATCTGGGAGATTCCCTGCAAGGTGGCGATGCCGTCGGCAACCCAGAACGAGATCAACGGCAAGGACGCGATCACCCTGCTGAAAAACGGCTGCATCGCGGTGGGGGAAGGGGCGAACATGCCGACCACCCCGGAGGGGGTCCGCGCGTTCCTGGAGGCAGGGATTGCCTACGGCCCGGGCAAGGCGGCCAACGCCGGCGGGGTTGCCACTTCGGCGCTGGAAATGCAGCAAAACGCCTGCCGCGACACCTGGACCTTCGGTTACACCGAGAAGCGGCTGGCGGAAATCATGAAGAACATCCATGACCTCTGCTACGAAACCGCGGATGAATTCGGCACGCCGGGGAACTACGTAAACGGCGCCAACATCGCGGGCTTTATCAAGGTGGCCAAGGCGATGGTGGCCCACGGACTCATCTGATCCGGTAAAACCTTAAGGGCAAATCCCCCCCCTTCGCCAAAGGGGGACTTCAACCCCGTGCTTAAGCGGGCCGGTGTGGGGGGGATCCCGGACAAAAAAAGGCCCTTGGCGTTGCTGCCAAGGGCCTTTTCTGTAGCTGGGAGGGAAATCCTTAGAGGATCTCCTCCAGTTTGATGTCGAAGTTGAGCGCCTGCCCGGCAAGCGGGTGGTTGGCATCGATGGTGATCGACTCGTCGGTGACCTCGGTGATCAGCACCTGGAATACCTGGCCGTCTTCCTGGGTCACTTCGAGCTGCTGCCCGACTTCCGGAGAGAGCTCGGCGGGGAGATCGCCGCGCGGAACGACGGCAACCATTTCATCGATCCGCTCCCCGTACGCGTCTTCAACCGGGATATGGATCGTCTTGGACTCACCAACCGAAAGACCGACCACGCCGTTCTCGAAGCCGGGAATGACTTCTCCCTGCCCGATGGTGAACTGGAGCGGGCCGTGGCCGCACCCGCACTGATCGTCAGCGCATTCCGAGGAGTCGAAGACGGTGCCGTCGTCGAGCCTGCCTGTGTAATGGACCTTTACCCGGTCCCCTTGTTTTGCCTGTGCCATTTTGCACCGCCTTTTAACCGATTATTTTGGAGCAAATCCGGGAGAGCCTACCAGATTGCTCGTCCACATGCCAGTTTTTATTCGTCTCTGCGTCGGGCAGCCAGTTGCCTGCCGACAACGGGTATTATGGCAGATGGGAGAACGGTGCGGCAAGGGTTCATTCTCCCTTCACATTCCCTTACGAAAATGTTACTAATGAACCTTTGAGGTTCCCATGGAAACGAAAAACAGACAGATGATCTTTCACGGCCTGGTGGTCGACGTCGAGCAGATGGACGTCATGATCGGCAACCAGGGCTGGTACACCTATCAGATAGTCCGGCATCCCGGCGGCGCGGCGGTTCTCCCCGTTCATGAGGATGGTTCGGTCACCTTGATCCGCCAGCTCAGACCGGCTGCGGACGATTTCCTGCTGGAGCTCCCCGCGGGACGGCTGGCCCCCGCAGAAGACCCGAAACTTGCCGCGGCACGGGAGCTGGTCGAGGAGACCGGCCTCACCGCCGGCGCTCTGGTCCCCTTAGGGATCCTGCATTCCTCCCCGGGGGTGTTCGACGAGGTGATTCATCTCTTCCTCGCGAAGGGGCTCACCCAGGGGGAAGCGGACCCTGAGGATTACGAGGACATCGCCTGCGTGAGACTCCCCTATGCCGAGGCTCTCGGCATGGCCATTGACGGAAGAATCACCGACGGCAAGACCATAACCGCCCTGCTGCGGGCACAGAGGCACCTTTCATGATATTGACCGCTCGGGTGGCAGCTGAGCAGGCGGGGATGCGCCTGGACGACGGGGCGAAGGCGATCTTCCCCCAGCTCTCCAAGGGGGAGATCCGCCGCGTCATCGACTGGGGCGGCTGCAACATTAATCAATCCCTGGTGCGGGTCGCCTCGCGGGCCCTCAAGGAAGGGGACGAGATCGCGCTCGGGATCATGGAGCCGGAGCGCTGCATCGAGCTGGTCTACGCCAAGGGGGATCTCCTTTACGAGGATCGCGATTTTTTGGCGGTGCTCAAGGCCTCCGGTTTCAACAGCCAGCGGACCCCGTACCAGTTGAAGGGAACCGTCGAGTACGCCGTCGACTGCTACCTGCGCAGCATTGGCCTCACCGAGCCGGCGCGGGTCGTGCACCGGCTGGACCGCGGCACCAGCGGCGTCATGTTCTGGCCCAAGCACAAAAAGGCGGCGACGCTGATCTCGAACCTCCTCAAGGAGGGGAAGGTGAGCAAGACCTACTGGGCGCTGATTTCCGGCTCTCCGGACCAGGAGCAGTGGGAGGTGGACGCGCCGATCGCCAAGCTGAGCAAGTTCCGTTACGGCGTGGCGCTGCCGGGACGCTCCGCCCGGACGCTCTTCCGCGTATTTGGAGAAGGCAACGGGGTGACCGCCATCGAGGCACGGCCGCTGACCGGCCGCACCCACCAGATCCGGGTCCATCTGACCCATTCCGGTTTTCCCATCGTCGGCGACGAGCCGTACGGCGGGGTTCCGGCCGCCCGGATGATGCTGCACTGCCGCAGCATGAGTTTTACGACCCCCAACGGAAAGTTCATCGAGGCGGTTGCCCCGCCCGATCCATCCTTTGCCGCAGCCGCACCGGCAGATCTCCTTCAATAACACCTGATCCCACCTCATGGGACTTCTTAACAGGAGGGTTACATGAAAAAGAAGCTTTTGGGCGTACTGCTCGTAGTCGTGTTTGCCGTAGTCGGTTCGGTTGCGGTGTGGGCCAATCAGCAGTCGGAGATGCCCTGCGACAAATGCATGAAACAGGGGCAGGTTGCGGCCCAGCCGGGCTGTGACAAGTGCGCCAAGATGAAAGAGGCCGGCAAGCCTTGTCCCAAGGAGTGCGCGGACTGTCCGAAGATGAAAGACGGCAAGCCGTGCCCGAAGGAGTGCGACAAATGCGCGAAGATGAAGCATGGCGCAGGCTGCAAGGAGTGCGCTGGCTGCGTCCACATGAAAAACGGCAAGTGCGACTGCCCGGGGTGTGCGGATTGTCCGAAGATGAAAGACGGCAAGCCGTGTGACTGCTCCACGTGCCCGAAATGCATGAAGATGAAAAAGGGAGCCGGCAAACCCTGCCCGGACGGCAACTGCGACACGATGGGGAAGGACGGCAAGGGCGCCGGGATGGATTGCGACAACTGCCCGAAGATGAAAAAGGCGGCGCCGCAACCCTGCTGTGACAAGGCCGGCAAGCCCGCCGCAGAGAAGCCGGAGCACGTGCACTAGTATCTGGCTTTGACGCTGAAGAAAAGAAAGGAGCGTTTCGACTCGTCGAAACGCTCCTTTTGTTTTGGAGGGACGTAGGACTCGTTCCCAAGGTCCACCTTGGGAACGCAATGATATGCCAAGCTTCAGCTTGTATCTGAGCATGCGAAGCTGGAGCTTCGAGATCGGATGGGCGTTCCCGAGCTGGAGCTTGGGAACAAGAAACGCTGGAGCTTGGGAACGAGAACGAGGAGCTGTTACTTGCTGAGCGTCCGCAGCAGCGCCCGTGCCGGCGCGCCATCGCACCCCTTGATCTTCAGCGGCAGGCAGATCAGCTCGTACTCTCCTTGGGGCACCTCCGAGAGATTCAATCCTTCCAGAATGATTACCCCGTTATCAAGCAGGGCCCGGTGCACATCTCCATTCCCGTGGAACGGTTCCACCGACAGATAGTCGATTCCTACCAGCTTGATCCCCAATTCGACCAGGTACCTGGCTCCGTCCACCGATAGCGCGGCATAGTCGGTCGAAAAAGAGCCGCTCTTCCACAGATCGCTATTTCCCGTTTTCAATAGAACCCTCTGGGCACCCTGTAGCGGGAACTGTCGCAGTTCCTGCGCTCCGATGGCTGCGACCCCGCTGATTTCCACGACGACGGCCGGTCCGAGGAATATCTCCGGCGGCAGGAGGTCAACCGTTATCCCCTGGTCGTTGAAGTGCCGTGGGGCATCGACATGGGTGCCGCTGTGGCTGCAGAGGGTGAGGCGGGTAAGGTTGGCTTCGTCGCCGTTGGCGATGGAGTTCCAGGGGGAAAGGCTGACGGCAACGTCGCCGGGGTAGTAGGGGAGTTCGGAGGAAATTGCCACGGTAATGTCATGGATGGTCATGAGAACCTCTCGCTGGGGGGTGGTGAGATCGCACGATTATAGCGCAGGAAGAACCTTCAACGGTAACGCTTTGGGGGCGACATTAACTGGTTGGAGCCGCAATAAGAAGCCGGAGGTAATGAACTGTGGGAGTGCCCTAGTTTTCTCGGAGTGAATGACCCGAGTAGGTTGCCGCCTTCGGCGGATCGCGCCAGGAATGGCGCTCCCACAGTACGGCGCCTGCTCCTGCACCACGGTGCACTCTGCTCACGCCGTAAAAAGCCTGCTCTTACTCTTTCTCCTCGGCAGAACCCTCGTTGATCAGCCGTTCCATATCGCCTTCGTTGAACAGGTAGTGCTCGCCGCAGAACTCGCAGGTGACCTCGGCACCGTGCTGCTCCTTGCGCATGGAAATCAGTTCCTTTTTCCCCAGGGAGAGCAGGACGCGTTCGATCCGTTCCCTGCTGCAACTGCAGGCAAAGGCGAGGGCGTGCTTTTCGAGGGTGTCGTAGGGAATCTCGGCGAAAAGAAGCTCCAGGATCTGCTCCGGCGTGGTTCCCTTGCGCAGCAATTCGCTCAGCGGAGGAAGCTGCTGGATCCGTTCCATGAGCTTTTCGACGACATCCGGATCGACCGGCGGCACCGCCTGGATCAGGAAACCTCCCGAGGCGGCGATTTCACCCTTTTCGTTGACGTACTCGGCCAGGCCGACCGCGGAGGGAATCTGTTCCGATTCCACCAGGTACAGCGCCACGTCCTCGCCGATCTCGGCGGTGTAGAGCTGGACCATCCCGCGATACGGCTCGTTCATTCCCAGATCCTTGGCCACGGTCAGGAAACCGGCGCGCCCCAGTGCTGAAGGGATGTCGAGCCGCCCGTCCGGGCGAAACATCTGCACCTGCGAATCCCCCACGTAGCCGCGGACGGCGCCGTTGCTGTCGGCTTCGACCACGATCTTCTTCAGCGGCCCGCTCCCCTCGAAGCGGAGCGCGACGCGCTGTCCGGTCTTCAGCATGGCACCCAAAAGGGTTCCCGCGGTCAAGGCCCGCCCCAGCGCGGCCGAAGCCGTGGGGAGCGTGCCATGGCGCTGGCAGATCTCTTCCACGAGATTGGTAGTGGTGCAGGCAAGGCCTCGTACGTTGCCGGACTTCGCCAGAATTCTTACGAGATAATCGTTCACGGTTTTACCTCTCGAACAGGATCTGTGGTAAGCGGATTTCTTTACATAACGTTACAAAACAGCGAACGATGACAGAGTCAATGACATTACTTGAATCAATCATATTCCAACACCACGGAGTTTTGTCATAAACAAGAGGCGGATTCAAAGTTTGATCCGCCTCCGTTGTCAACTGTCCGTGCTCAATTGTCTCTTCAATGCTAGACCAGCTCGGCGGAGTAGTTGAATTCGGATGCCCCGGGAACGGCAACCCCTTTCCGATAGGCTTCCAAAACCTGATCCCGTTCCTCCTGCTGCTGCAGCAGGGAAAGGTCCAAAGTGAAGGAGCCGCAGCCGGCCTGCCGCAGCTCGGACCGGTACTGGGTGAGGGCAAAGGGCGTCTTCGCGCTCACCACGGTGAGGTGGTCCTTCACCTTCACCGTGTACGCCTCGCCGCGGTCGGAGGTGATCGGCACGTCTCCTTTGAGCTCCTTGATGCCGATCTTCGAGGTGATGACCGGGATCGGCGCGTACAGCACGACGCTTTTCTTGATCCGCACGTCGGCGGCGAGCACCCGGGCCAGGTTCTCACGGTCGTCTTCGATGTAGAGGGTCGACCGCACCGCGCCGAGCTCCTGCCAGCTCAACAGCGCCTGCGAGTTGAGGGAAAAGAGCCGGTAGCCGGTGGAAAGCTCGGCGTCGGTCCCTTTGAAAAGCTGGAACTGGGAAAGGTTGGTGAGCTCGAAGCGCTTGAAGCCCGCCCCCAGGATCTGCGTCACCGCCTCCCGGTAGAAGGGAAGGTCCGCCTCGAAGATGATGAAGGGGAGTTGCCAGATGATATGGTCCTCTTTCCCCTTCACCTTCCGGGCGAGTTCACGGACCTGGTGCATGTTTGCCTTGGACACCGGCAGCACCACCGAGTCGACCATGTCGCGGTGCAGCTCGAACCAGTCCTTGGCCTGCTCCACCTGGACCAGCAGCTCCTCCTTGCCGCGCGCCGGAGCGGGGCGGGAGGGGACCAGCGAGGCGAGCGCCTGCTCGCGCCCGAGGCGGCTTTGCTTTTTGAGGGCACCCACCACCTGCTCGGCGAGCCAGGCATAGAAGCCGCGGCGGACCTCCTTGAGCAGCGGACCCGGGATGAGGAGCGCCGGGAAATCGGGAGCGGAGAGCGAACGGAGGTTGAACGAGGTGTCGCCGCATTTGGAGAACTGGCCCCGCAGCACGCTTTCCATGTCGGAGCTGCGCGCCGGCTCCAGCGGCCCAAGCGGGAACTCCTTGACGAATTCCTGCCCGGCAACCCTGGCCGCGATCCGCATCGACTCGCCGGCATGCGAGATGGCGAGCTCGCACGGAATGCAGTCGCCCTTCACCGCGTCCAGCCGCTTGAGACAGGCGTTTTCGCTCATGGTGAAGGCGGTCTCCGAGGAGACCTTGAAGACGGAATCGCCAAGCTTGAACGGGAACGGCGAAGGGGTCGACACCAGGGTGTTTTCCTTCACGTTCTTCACCGGCTTGTCGAAGATGAAGAGTTCCTTGATGGTGAAGGCGCGTCCGGCCATGTCGGTTTTGGGCTGGACCCGGATCCGGTCGCCGACGTGGAGCCGATCGCGCGTCTCAAAGGAGATGCGTCCGCCACGGATGGCGCGGATGTCGCCGAGGTAGCGCCCGGTGGCCCCTTTGATCGAAGGGGTCGAGATGTCGGTCGGGGTGTGGGAGGCAAGGAATCCCTTGGTGGGGACCCGGCCGAAGGAGAGTTTCAGGAGTTCCTTCGCCTGGGCGACGGCGGCGTCGTGTCCCCCTTCCGGGGCGTCCAGGACCATGCGGTAGGCGCCGATCACGCTCGCCACGTACTCCGCTGATTTCATCCTCCCCTCGATCTTGAGCGAGGCAACGCCGGCCTGCGCCAGGTGCGGGATCATCTCGATGCTGGAGAAGTCGTTGGTGGAGAGGTAGTACCCTTCCTTCCCCTTGTATTTATATTGGCGCCGGCAGGGCTGGGCGCAGCGCCCGCGGTTGCCGCTGTGCCCCCCGAGGAAGGAGGAGAAGAAGCACTGGCCGGAAAAGGAGAAGCAGAGCGCACCGTGGATGAAGCATTCGATCTCGGCGTCGCAGGTATCGATGATGGATTTGATCTCGTTGAGGTGCAGCTCGCGGGCAAGCACCACCCGCTCGAAGCCGAGCTCTTCGAGCTGCTTCACCCCCAGCGAATTGTGGATGGTCATCTGGGTTGAGGCGTGCAGCGGGATGCCCGGGAAATGCAGGCGGGCGAGCCGCGCCACGGCGAGGTCCTGCAGGATGACGCCGTCGACCCGCATCACCTCAAGGGCCGCGAGGGTCTCGACGAGCTGGGGGAGTTCCGCTTCCTTGACCAGCGTGTTGAGGGTGACGTAGATCTTGCGCCCCATACTGTGGGCGTAGGTGGTCATCCGCTCCATCTGGGAAAGGGAGAAGTTCTTGGCCTTGGCGCGGGCGGAGAAGTCCTTGAGGCCGGCGTAGACCGCGTCGGCGCCTTTCTCCATGGCGGCGAAAAATGCTTCGAGGGAGCCTGCGGGAGACAGCAGTTCCGGTTTCTTGGGGGTGCTAATGGACTTGGACATCCGGCTAGAGTACCGGAAAATGGGCAGTTGAGTCAATCAGTCATCGGAAAAGCGTAATGGTAAGGCGGGGTTCGGAGGAAATTTAGGATAGATTTGGTCCGAAATGCTCTATGACGGCCCTGATAAACCGGACGCAGGTTGCATGAAAAGGCAGGGTTTTGAAGTCCCCCTTTGAAAAAGGGGGATTTAGGGGATTTGCCTCTGAGGTTTACAGGGTGAGCTAAAAGGCAAATCCCCCCGGCCCCCCTTTGTCAAAGGGGGGAGGTGAGCGGAACTGGCGGGCGCAGCGTGCGGCCCCTTCAGGTGGGAAGTTATTGTGGGAGCGCCATTCCTGGCGCGATCCGCCGCAGGCGGTGATGAAGCGGTTCATTCGCGCCTGGAAAGGCGCTCCCACCGGGTAAAGCGGCTGCAATCGAAGAAGATGCACCGTCGTCTGCCGGCCCGGGAAGAGGTCAGCGGACCGGAACGTACCGGTACCGGGTCCTTTTCTTCACCAGGTTCCCCAGGGCAAAGAGGTCGGTCTGCGAGATCATCCAGACCTCATCTTCTTTTTTCAGCTTGATCCCCTTGGTTACGTACTCGGTCCCGGAGACCCCACCTTCAAATCCCAACCGCGCCTTGACCACCGCGGCGCGCTCTCCCTTGAAACTCACCTTGGCGTTCTGCATCTTTTCCCAGCAGCAGGCCGGCCGGCGCGGAGCCGCGGAGAGCCGGCGCGCGAACTGCTCGCGACTCTCCCTCCCCGGTATCAGGGTCCGCTCGTACAGCTCGGCATACTTGCCGTCCCGCCAGAGGTCGAGGATGCGCTCGAAGTCCTGCAATACTCTGGCTTCGCTGTCGCCTTGGGCGCGGGCGTGGGTTGGATGGAGAGTGAGGACGAGACAAAGGAGGGAAACGAGAATGGGGCGTCGCATGGGGGATACCTCCCTGGTAGGCAACCTCAAGCAGCGGACCGCTCACGCCGCGGCGGCTTCCCCCGTCCCCTCCCGGCCGGGGAGGGGACCTTCTGTTCCTGGGGGGCACACCGTACCGGTTCGCAGTGGCTGTTCTGGGTTGCCGGAAATTGGCATCCGCCAATGATAGCGGATCGGGAGGTTTTGGCGAGGGCTCAGCAGTCGTGGCTGCGGGTGATCCTCAGCATCTTGTTGCCGCCGCGCTGGAACCGGTACGGTACCTCTTCGACGCTCACCTCGTAGCCGCGGGAGCGCATGTAGTCGACGATGGGTGCCGCAAACGGGGAAGGGGTTCCCCGGTAGGTGAGCAGGGGGAAGATGCGCAGTTCCTTCGCCACCCGGCAGAGTTCGTCCACCGCCTTCCGGTGGAAATGCAGCGGCAGGTTGTCCGAGTAGAGAAAAAGGAAGTGGGAGCAGATCGCCAGGTCGAAGGTCCCGTTCTCGAAGGGGAGGGCGGGAAGCTTCCCGGAAACATAGCGACCCTCGGTCCGGCCCTGGTCGTAATCGCTGAGGAAATCCTGCATTGCCTTCATGCGCAGCTCACCCAGGGCATCCGGGGATTCTATCTCGTCCCATTCGAAAAGGTGCTGGTTTGCCGCGGTCTGGGCGAGAACGGAATGGTAGGTCGCCTCGATGCGGTTCCGGATATCGTCGCCGGAACAGTGGTAAAGCGGATCGCACGAGACGACATGGCGTCCCTCCCGTTTCATTACCGCGTTGAAACTGGCCGGGCCGTCGGCGGCGCCGATGATCTTCTTGCCGAGGTCCTCGTCGGTGAGCCGGAACATGCGCCGGTATTCGTCGAAGGACCGCCCCCACGGCACCGCATCTTCGTACCTGATGCTGCTCATCACTACCCTCCACCTGAAACCGATCGTGTCCCCCTTTGCGAAAGGGGGAAGTTCATTACTGCTAGTTACTGCAGGGCCTGCTCCTTCCGATTTTGCATGGGCATCTCCAAGGCTCAGCCAATCAAGTCCCCCTTTGCGAAGGGGCATTAGGGCGATTTGCCTCTAGGGTTTTGTACTGCAAAACCTCAAAAGCAAATCCCCCCGTCCCCCCCTTTGCCAAAGGGGGGGAGCCCAAGGTCTTGCTGACACTGATCATCGTGCAGAATCGCGTGACAGGAATGTCGCTCCTACACGATTACGGCACGCTACAGCGTCCGGTCGGCCGCTTCGGCGAACAGGCGCAGTTTCTCCATCAGGGCCGCGAACTTCTTCGGCTTGAGCGACTGCGGGCCGTCGGAGGAGGCGTGCTCCGGATCGGGATGCACCTCGATGATCAGGCCGTCCGCGCCGGCGGCGACGGCAGCGTAGGACATCGGTGCAATGTAATGGTAGTTGCCGGTCGCGTGGGACGGGTCGATCACCACCGGGAGGTGGGTCTTCGCCTTGAGCACCGGGACCGCCGCAAGGTCGAGGGTGTTCCGGGTCGCCGTCTCGAAGGTCCGGATCCCGCGCTCGCACAGGATGACCGACTGGTTGCCCTCGCTCATGATATATTCGGCACTCATCAGAAATTCCTGAATGGTCATTGACATGCCGCGCTTCAAAAGGATCGGTTTCTTGATCTGGCCGACCTTGCGCAAAAGGGCGAAGTTCTGGGAGTTGCGTGCCCCGATCTGGAGCATGTCGGCGTAGGAGGCGACCAGGTCGACCGACTCCGGGTCAATGACCTCGGTCACAAAGGGAAGGCCGGTAAGATCGCGCGCCTTGGCGAGCAGCTTGAGCCCTTCCTCCTCAAGCCCCTGGAAGGAGTAGGGGGAGGTCCGCGGCTTGAACGCGCCGCCGCGCAGCATCTGGGCGCCGGCCGCCTTGACCGCCAGCGCGCTTTCGATGATCTGTGCCTCGTTTTCCACGGAACAGGGGCCGGCCATGACGACGATCTCTTTGCCGCCGATGGCGACGGTGTCGGAGACCGGCACCACGCTCGATTCCTTCTTTACCTCCTTGGAGGCGAGCTTGTACGGCTGGAGGATGGGGACGACGCTTTCCACCCCGGGCATCGACTCCAGCGTCTGCAGCACGCTCTTGGCCCGCTCGTCGCCTACGGCGCCGATGACGTCGCGGGTGGTCCCGTGAATGATGTGCGGGGTGTAGCCCAGCTCACGGATCCTCTTGGTTACCGCTTCCCGCTCTTTCCTGGCTGCTCCGGATTTCATGACGACGATCATTTTGTTGCCCCCTTTGGATTCCCGAAACGACGAAGGGCCGGAGGATTGCTCCCCCGGCCCTTGCATTTGCTGCTCGCGATTCACTTGGAATCAAAAAAAGCCGGGGGGGATCTCTCTGTCCGCCTCGGCTTTCGGTTTGGTAGTTTAGTTCCTGCTTCCTAAATCAAACCTCAACCCCGGGCAGACGGCCTAAAATAAAAGCCGCACCAAAAGTAAAAGTTAAAAAAGGAAAAATAGCAGGCGTTTTTCATGGTGCGGAATTCTTGCCCCTTTTGCGGATCGATGTCAAGAAAAAACTGCGACCACCGCAAAACAAGATTCTTTTGACAATCGAAAACCTTTCCGTTAATTTGACGGGCAAATGCATGAATGGCTGGCCAATTACGGCTTTTTATCCCTGTTTTTTCTGAGCTTTCTCGCCTCCACTTTGATCCCCCTCGGATCGGAGTGGCTGGTGGTTACCATGCTCCTTTCCCGGAGCGATCCGTTTGCGGTGGTGGCGGTGGCGACCTGCGGCAATTACCTCGGGGCACTGACTACGTACCTGATTGGACTTTACGGCGCCGACTTTCTGAAGACCCGTCTTTTGCGCATGGACCCGAAAACGACGCAGAAGGCGGAGCGGCTCTACGAGCGCTTCGGCTCCTATTCCCTGCTCCTCTCCTGGCTCCCGGTAGTGGGTGACCCCCTCTGCCTGGTCGGGGGGGTGCTCCGGGTCCGCTTCATCCGCTTTTCGCTTCTGGTGGCCACCGGCAAGCTCGCCCGTTACGCGGCGGTTGCCTGGGTGACCCTGAAGGGGGCCGCGGCAATCTGATCCCGGAGGTTTGATGCTGAACTGCAGCAAGAAGGTGCTACCCAACGGCCTGCGACTGGTAGCCGTGGAGATGCCGCACCTGCACAGCGCCGAAATCGCCGTCTACATCCGGGCGGGGGGGCGCAACGATACCTTTGAAAAAGCCGGTATCTCCCATTTCCTCGAGCACATGCTGTTTCGCGGCTCGAGTGAGTTCGCCTCCAACCTGGAGCTGGAGATCGCGTTCGAGGCGATCGGGGGGAGCGTGAATGCTGCCACCGACGAGGAGACCACCTGCTACTTTTCGCGCATCCATCCCGGCGAGATTCCGCGCGGCATCGAGCTCTTCTCCTCGATGCTGCTCCGCCCGACCCTGCCCGGGATCGACATTGAAAAGCGGATCATCACCGAGGAGGCGCTCGAGGACATCAACGAGCGGGGCGACGAGACCAATCCGAACAACCTCTCCAGCCGTCTGCTCTGGCCCGACCACCCCCTGGGGATGCCGACCATCGGCTACCTGAACACCATTGCCGCCATCGAGGAAAAGGACCTGCGCGATCACTTGCGCCGCTACTACATCCCGTCCAACGCCCTGATCGTGGCGGCGGGGAAGGTGGAGCCGGAGCGCTTTTTTACTGCCTGCGCCGATGCCTTTTCCGGCTGGGAAGGGGGGCACCCCCCGGTGGCCGAAGAGCCGAAAAACGCGCAGCGCGAGCCGCAGACGCTCTTCGTCAAGGATTCGGACAGCCAGGTGAACCTGCAGCTTGCTTTTCGCGGCTTTGCCCGGAAGGACCCGCGCATCATGGCGCTTCGGCTGATCCGGCGCATGCTCTGCGGCGGCGGCAGCTCCCGGCTGCACCTGACGCTTAGGGAGAAGCTCGGGATCGTCTACTCGGTCGATGCCTCGCTGGCCGCCTACGAGGAGACCGGCGCCTTTGCCATCGAGCTGGCCACGGCTCCGGAGAACCTCCCCCTGGCGGTCTCCGAGGTGCTGAAAGAAGTGCACAACATCGCGTTCAACCCGGGAACCGCCGAGGAGCTCAAGCGGGTCAAGGAAGGTTATTTCTACGACCTGGAGTACAGCCGGGATTCGACCTACGAGATGCAGGTCCGTTACGGCTGGGGCGAGCTGATGGGGATGGTGCGGACTCTCGAAGAGGACCGGGCCGAGGCCGAGGCGATCGATGCGGCGCAGATCATGGCCACGGCGCGCGACCTGTTCGCCCCGGCGAACCTGAACCTGGTGGCGGTCGGCCCCTGGAAGGCGGCGGCCCGCCGCGAGGTGGAGCGGGCGGTAAAGCAGTACGCCAAATTGTTTTAACACTCCCCGGCGGGTCCGATCGGCCCCCGACGGGCAAACATCACCGAAACAAGGAACACCATGAACACTGCCATTCTTCTTTTGGCTCACGGCAGCCGGATCGCCGAGGCCAACGACGCCGCCCGCATCATCGCGGCACGGGTTAAAGAGATCACCCAGTACGACATCGTGGAAGTCGCTTTCCGCGAGCAGCACCTCCCCAACATCCAGCAGGGGGTCGACAACTGCGTGGCGCAGGGGGCTCGGCGCATCCTCCTGGTCCCCTATTTCCTTTACCTGGGGGCCCACGTCCAGGAGGACCTCCCCGAGGAGCTGGAGGAGGCGAAACAGCGCCATCCGGGGATCGAAATGACCCTCGGTCGGCACCTGGGGCCCCATCCCAAGCTCGCCGAAATCGTGGTGGAGCGGATCGCCGAGAGCCTGACCGACACGGGGTGGCATTGATGTCGGTGCACCTTGCGCCGGAGGAGATCGAAGCACGCTCCTTCCAGATCATCGAAGCAGAGTTGGGCCCCCATAGCTGGTCGGCATGCGACTGGCCGTTGGTGCGCCGCGCCATCCATACCAGCGCGGATTTCGAGTACGCCGTCACCATGCGCATCTCGGCCAACGCCGTAGCCCGCGGGATCGCAGCGCTCAAGGCCGGGCGGGGTATCGTCACCGATACCACCATGGCCCTCTCCGGGATCTCCCAGGCGCGGCTGGCGCAGTTCGGCGTGAAAACGAGCTGTTTCGTCGCCGACCCCGACGTGGCCCGCGAGGCGAAGGCACAGGGTATCACCCGTTCCATCCTGGCCATGCGCAAGGGGGCGCAGGATGCCGCCAACGGGATTTTCGTCATCGGCAACGCGCCGACGGCACTTTTCGAACTGATCCGGCTGGTCCGCGAGGAGGGGGTACGCCCCGCCCTGGTGGTTGGGCTTCCGGTCGGTTTTGTCGGCGCTGCCGAGAGCAAGGAGGCGCTCCTTACGCTTGCCGAGGAGTTGCCGGATTTACCCTTCGTCACCAACCGGGGACGCAAGGGGGGATCCAACGTAGCTGCCGCCATTATCAATGCAATAGTGATCCAGGCCGCTGAGTCGTGAGCCGTTAGTTATGGGCGGGACGTCAGCAGCGCCCCGCGGATGAGTGATCAACCTGGACCAGACGATGACCGACAAGAATCTCAGATACGGCTATACCACCGGCTCCTGTGCGGCGGCTGCGGTTAAGGCTGCCTGCCAGATGTTGCGGGACCAGGTACCGGTGCACGAAGTGGTGCTTCCGCTCCCCTGCGGCCAGACCGCGCGGTTCGCGATCCAGGGGCAGGTGATCGAAGGTAACCGAGCCTCCTGCTTCGTGGTCAAGGATGCGGGGGACGACCCCGACATCACCAACGGCGCCGAGATCCACGCGACCGCCACGGTGGATTTCTTCACCAAGCACCGGATCATCCTGAAAGGCGGGGTGGGGATCGGGAAGGTCACCAAGCCCGGGCTCGCGGTTGCGGTCGGGGAATGGGCGATCAACCCGGTGCCGCGGCGCATGATCCAGGAGGCGGTGAAGGAGGTGTTCGCGGTCCGCTGCGTGCCGGCCACCCTCACCCTGACCATCAGCATCCCCAACGGCGAGGAACTGGCGAAGAAGACCCTGAACGAGCGGCTCGGCATCGTCGGCGGCCTTTCCATTCTGGGGACCTCCGGGATCGTGAAGCCGATCTCGACCAAGGCCTGGACCGACACCATCGACACCTCGGTCGACGTCGCCCT
Organism: Geomesophilobacter sediminis; assembly: GCF_016458275.1. Classification (GTDB taxonomy): domain Bacteria; phylum Desulfobacterota; class Desulfuromonadia; order Geobacterales; family Geobacteraceae; genus Geomesophilobacter; species Geomesophilobacter sediminis. The sequence goes on along the minus strand of NZ_JAEMHM010000009.1, from coordinate 70,343 downwards.
GGCCTGCGGCTGCCGGACCGTCGTGCTTGCCACCGGGAGAAGCTCGGAGCTCGCTGCGCAGAATCACTTCCGCGACAAGGAAAAACTGGCCGACGAGTCCTATGTCATGATGGGCGACCATTTTGGCTATGCCGCCCAGAGTTGCGCCAAAAAGGGGGTTCCCCGGGTGGTGATCGCGGCGCAGTTCGCCAAGCTGGTGAAGATCGCCTGCGGCCACCCCCAGACCCATGTCACCTCTTCGGAGCTCGACCTGGAGGTCCTGGCGGGGTGGCTGAAAGAAGATCCCGGGACCGCGCACCTGGCGGAGAAGGCCCGCGGCTGCAACACGGCGCGGGAACTTTTGATCGCCTCGGATTACGACCGCCGGCTGATCGAGATCGTCTGCGGCCGCGCGGCCATGACCGCCGCCGCCCTGGTCCCCGGGCTTTCCGTCGTTGTCTTTCTCGCCGGCTACCACGGCGAGATGCTGTACTGCGGGACCGGAGCAGAGTTCAGCCGGTAGCTTGGTTGATACAAAACCTGCTTCCTCCCTCTCCTTCAAGGAGAGGGTCGGGGTGAGGATGGGTGCTTGTTGCAAGCCGCGCTCACGCGCGGTCCCCCCCCTTGAAGGGGGAGGGACCTCGTGCGGATCTTTAGCCTGTTATTGAAGTTCTTGTGCAGTTTTTTGAGAGGGGAGAGTCCATGCCGAAACAGAAAATTTGTCTCGTCGGTGCCGGGATAGAAGGTTGGGAAGGGTTCGGGAAACAGGCCCTGGCGGTGATCGACAACGCCGAGGTACTGATCGGCAGCCAGCGCCTTTTGGACATCTTCCCCGACTTCCCGGGGGAAAAACGGCTGCTGGAGGACCTCTCCATCATGCTGGAATACCTGCGCAGCACGGAAAAGATGACCGTGGTGCTCGGCTCCGGCGACCCCAACTTCTTCGGTGTCGGGCGGTTTCTCCTGCGCAACCTCCCCAAGGACCGGGTGGAGATCTACCCGAACGTCACCTCCGTCCAGTACGCCTTTGCCCGGATCAAGGAGCCGTGGGATGACGCGACCTTCGTCTCGGTCCACGGCCGCGGCATCAAGCCGGCCTTGGACCGGATCATCGCCTCCGAGAAGACCGCCGTTCTCACCGACGCCACCAACACCCCTGCCGTGATCGCCCGTGAGCTGATCGCCCGGGGTGCAGAAGGGTACGAAGCCTGGGTCTGCGAGGACCTGGGGCTCACCGGCGAAAAGTTCACCAAGACCGACGTGCGGGGGCTGGCGGAACTTTCCTGCTCGCCGCTCAACATCCTGATCCTCATCAAGACCTGGGAACCGACCCTGCAGAACTACCCGATGATCGGCATCCGGGACGACGAATTCGCCACCGCGAAAAAGCTCATCACCAAGGAAGAGGTCCGGGCGGTAACGCTCGGCAAGCTGCAGCTGCAGGACGACCTGGTGCTGTGGGACATCGGCGCCGGCAGCGGTTCCGTATCCATCGAGGCCGGCAACCTCATGCCCAACGGCCGCATCTACGCGGTGGAGAAGAACCCGCAGTACCTCTCCTTCCTGCGTGAGAACCTCAAGAAGTTCTCCGCGCGCAACGTCCTGATCACCGAATCCTTCGCCCCGGAAGGGCTGGAGGACATGCCGGACCCGGACCGCGTCTTCATCGGCGGCTCCGGCGGGATGCTCGAAGAGATCATCGAGGCGGTCGACAAGCGCCTCAAGCCGGACGGTTTCATTGTTTTGAACGCGGTGACCCTGGACACCCTCACCAAGGCGGTCGAGTTTCTGGAAGACCACGGCTATACCGTCGAGGTCACCTGCGTCAACATCGCGAAGACCCGCACCCTCACTGAATACAAGATGTTCGCCGCTCACAACCCCGTCTACGTGATCACGGCCTGGAAAGGGGAAGAGTAGTGGCAAAGGTTTATGCCGTCGGGGTGGGCCCCGGCGACCCGGAACTCCTGACCCGGAAGGCGGAGCGGGTGATCCGGAATGCGAACGTTATCTGCGCGCCGACCGGCGGTGCGGAAGGGGGGAGCTACGCGCTCTCCATCGTCGAGGAATTCATCGACCGTAGCCGTCAGGAGGTGCTGGTCCAGCTCTTCCCGATGAAGAAGGACCAGCAGGGGCTCGACACCTTCTGGGAGGAGGCCGCCGAGCAGGTCTGCCAGCGGATCGCCCAGGGTAAGTCGGTCGCCTTCATCACCATCGGGGATCCCTTCCTCTACTCCACCTACCTTTACCTGCACCGCATCCTGCAGGCCCGGCACCCCGAGATCGAGATCGAGGTGGTGCCGGGCATTTCCAGTATCCTCGCCGCATCGGCCGCCGCCGGCGTCCCGCTTGGGCTTGGGGGAGAGCGGATCGCGGTCCTTCCCGCCACCTACGAGGACGAGGAGCTGAAGGAAACCCTCAGCCAGTTCGACACCGTCGTCCTCATGAAGGTGAACCGGGTCTTCGACCGGATCTACGGCGTGCTCAAGGAGATGGGGCTGGAGAGAAACGGGGTCTTCGTGCGTCGGGTCGGATCGAGCGAGGAAGAGGTCCGCTTCGACCTGGAAGCCCTGAAGGGCGAGAAGCTCGATTACCTTTCCATGTTGATCGTGAAGAAGTAACGCTCAAGGTTCTGGAAAAGGCAAATCCCCCTAAATCCCCCTTTTGCAAAGGGGGACTTAAGACCCTGTCTTAAGGCATATTTCAACCGTTTGTCTGTCGCCCCGATTGGGGCGTCTGCAATTCTGGAGGAATAACGTTGGCCATCGTTTACTTTGTCGGAGCCGGGCCCGGAGATGCGGAACTGATCACGGTGAAGGGGGCGCGCCTCCTTTCCGAAGCCGATGTCATCGTCTTCGCGGGAAGCCTGGTCGACCGCGAGCTGGTGTTGCGCTATGCGCCGAACGCGGAGGTCTTCGATTCAGCCGGCATGACGCTGGAGGAGACCACCGAGGCACTGGTCCACGCGGCGGTCGCCGGGAAAAAGGTGGTGCGGTTGCACACCGGCGATCCCTCCATATACGGCGCCATTCAGGAACAGATGGCCGAGCTCGACCGGTATGGAGTTGCCTACGAGGTGGTGCCGGGGGTGACCAGTGCCTTTGCCGCCGCGGCGGCGCTCAAGCAGGAGCTGACCCTCCCCGAGGTGAGCCAGACGGTGATCATCACCCGGATCGCCGGACGTACCCCGGTTCCGGAGCGGGAGCGGCTGGGTGAGATCGCGCGCATCGGTGCCACCATGCTGATCTACCTTTCCATCGGGATGATCGAGAAGGTGGTGGCCGAGCTGCTCGAAGGGGCCTACCAACCGGAGACGCCGGTTGCCATCGTGGCGCGCGCCACCTGGCCGGACCAGCAGGTCATCGAAGGAACGCTGGCCGACATCGCGGGAAAAGTACGGGAAGCCGGCATCGGCAAGCAGGCGCTGATCATCGTCGGCGACGTCCTGAACGCCCGCACCGCCGGCCTCGCCGCCAAATCCCAACTCTACGACAAAGACTTCAGCCACGAGTTCAGAGCGTGAAGGCAATGAGCGATGAGCAAAGAGCAATGGGCAGGACTGCTGATCCAGTCACTGCCTCTGCTCATGGTTCGTTGTTCATTGCGCATTGACATATGCGTGTAGCCATCATCGCCATAACCCGAAACGGGGCCCGGCTGGGACAGGTGTTGCTCGAGGGATTCCCCAAGGGGGAACTGTTCGTGACGGAGCGCTTCGCGACCGGGAAGGCGGCCGCGTTCTCCGGTGGGGTGCGCGAACTGGTCGAGCGGTTGTGGCTTGAATACGAAGGTTTCGTCTTCATCATGGCGACCGGGATCGTGGTCCGCACCGTGGCACCCCTGCTGCGATCGAAGGACACCGATCCTGCGGTGGTGGCCATCGACGATGCCGGCCGGTTCGCCATCTCCCTCCTTTCCGGCCATCTCGGCGGAGCCAATGCCCTGGCCCGAAGCTGTGCCGCCCTCACCGGGAGCGTTCCGGTCGTCACCACCGCGACCGACGCCAACGACCTTCCCTCCTTCGACATGCTGGCCAAGGAACACCACTGGGAGATCGACGACCTGGGCCAGGTGAAGTACCTGAATGCGCTGCTTTTGGAAGGGGAGCCGATCGCGGTGGTGGACCCTTCCGGTGCGGTACAGCGCTACTTCGGGGGACGCGGCGAGGTCATCTTCCATGACCGCGTGGATGATGCCTTGGCCGCCGGCGCCGCCGGGTATGTTTTCGTCACCGACGCCGTCGTTCCGGCGGAGCGTGCCGGGGAGCGGATCCTGGTCTTGCGGCCGAGGCGGAAATTCCTCGGCATCGGTTGCAACAAGGGGACTTCTGCGGCGGAGATCGAGGCCGTGGTGCGGGAGAACCTGGAACAGCTGGGGATTTCGCTGCGCGGGGTGCGTTGTGTGGCAACTGCCGCCGCCAAGCGCAGCGAACCGGGGCTGGTGGAATTCGCCGCGCTGGCGCGGTTGCCGCTGGTTTCCTTCGAAAGCGCCGAGTTGAACGAGGTGGAAATTCCCTCTCCCCCCTCCGAACATGCGCTGGCGGCGATCGGGGCGAAAGGCGTCGCCGAGCCCGCGGCCCTGCTCGCCTCCTGCGGGGGCCGGATCATCCTGCGCAAAGTTAAAAGCGGCAACGTCACCTTGGCGGTTGCAGAGGCGTTATCTAACAAGGATGCACAGGATTAACAGGATAAGGAACTTTTTTTCGAATAACAGCTGCTGGATTTGGATGGTGTGTCATGTATAACCTGTTCATCCTTTTTTCTAATGGGAGGTCGAGGTTATGGCACTTCTTCATGAAGACGTTACTGGGAAGATTCTTGAAGCGAGCTTCGAGGTAATAAACGAGCTAGGTGCCGGATTCCTGGAATCTGTCTACGAAAATTCACTTCTATTAGCTTTGAAACAAAAAGGTCTCATTGTTGATAATCAGGTGCCTTTGTCCGTAAAGTTCCGTGGAGAAAATGTAGGAGAATTTAAGGCTGACATTGTGGTCGAAAACCGAGTGATCGTTGAACTGAAGGCGTGTAAAGCAATAGCACCGGAGCACATGGCTCAGACAATAAATTACCTGAGAGCAACAGGTATTCAGGTCGGGCTTTTGATTAACTTTGGAAATCCAAAGCTTGAATTCAAAAGGCTTTTTAGTTCAAGTGCAGATGGATATGCAATACAAGGTCTCAAGATCTAATATCCTGTCTATCCTGTTCATCCTTGTTAAATGAGGTTTGTTTGATGTCCAAATTGAGTGTGGTAGGCATTGGCCCGGGCGGGCTGAATCATATGACCTTCGAGGCCCGCGCCGCCATCGACGGCGCAGATGTCATCGTCGGCTATAAGACCTACCTCGATCTGATCGAGCCGATTTTGGCTCAAAAAGAGGTCGTCTCCTCGGGCATGATGCGCGAGGTGGAACGCTGCCGGCAGGCTATCGACATCGCCGCCACCGGCAAAACGGTGGCCCTCGTCTCCAGCGGTGACGCCGGCGTCTACGGCATGGCCGGACTGGCCTTGGAACTCGCCGATGACATGGATTCCGACCTGGAGATCGTCATCATCCCCGGCGTCTCGGCGGTGCAGGCGGCCGCCTCCGTCCTCGGCGCGCCGCTCATGCACGACTTCGCCGTCATCTCCCTTTCCGACCTGATGACGCCGTGGGAGACCATCCGGCTGCGGCTCAAGGCCGCGGCAGCTGCGGACTTCGTCGTCGCCCTCTACAACCCGCGCAGCAAGGGGCGGGTCACCCAGATCGAAGAGGCTGCCGCGATCCTCATCGAAGCCCGCGGGACGGAAGTTCCCGTCGGCATCGTGAGAAACGCCTGCCGCGACGGGGAAGAGCGGATCATCACGACCCTCGGCGACATGCTGCAGCATCCCATTGACATGTTCTCCATCGTCATCGTCGGCAACAGCGCCACGAGGCTTTTACGTGACGGCCGGATCCTCACTCCCCGCGGCTACACCACCGATGGATCGCACCGCACGCGGTCCCGGAAGGCAGATGTCGACGCCGCCACGATGGCCAGCGCCAACTCGGTGGGAGCGCCATTCCTGGCGCGAACCGACGCAGTTGATCGCGCCGGGAATGGCGCTCCCACAGTGGATGCCACTGCGGCGGCTGAAGGTTTGGAACCGACCTTGACTTCCGGCAGCGCGGATCGCGGCAGGAATGCCGCTCCTACAGGTGTGGCCGCCGCATCGGCCACCGATTCCCCCCGACCCCAGACCCGCGACCCCCGATCCCCGGTTTCTCCCCGTGCGGTGATGTTCTGCGGCACCGGCTCCGATGTCGGCAAATCCGTCCTGGCGGCGGGTTTCTGCCGGGTCCTCAAGCGGCGCGGCATTGCCGTGGCACCGTTCAAATCCCAGAACATGGCGCTCAACTCGGCGGTCACTCCGGAGGGGGGCGAGATCGGCCGTGCCCAGGCGGTCCAGGCGGAAGCCTGCGGCATCGAGCCCCACACCGACATGAACCCGGTCCTGCTCAAGCCGAACTCGGACCTGGGAAGCCAGGTCATCGTCCAGGGACGGGTGGTCGGCAACATGGCGGTGAAGCAGTACCACCAGTACAAGCCGGTCGCCTTCGAAAAGGTGCGGGAAAGCTTCGAGCGCCTGAAGTCCCGCTACTCATTCGTGGTCATGGAAGGGGCGGGGAGTATTGCCGAGGTGAACCTCAAGGCGCACGACATCGCCAACCTCAAGGCCGCCGAGATGGCCGGGGCTCCCGCCATCCTCATCGCCGACATCGACCGCGGCGGAGTCTTCGCCCAGATCGTCGGTACCTTCGAGCTCCTCGAACCGGCCGAACGGGCGCAGGTTAAAGGGATCGTGATCAACAAGTTCCGCGGCGATGCCTCCCTGCTTAAATCGGGCATCGACCTCGTCGAAGCGAAGACCGGCGTCCCCGTTCTGGGCGTGGTCCCCTGGTTTACCGGCTTTGCCGTCCCCGAAGAAGACAGCGTTGCCCTGCGCAAACGGAGCACCCGCCCGGGTGCCTCGGCGGCGCCTTTGAAGATCGGCGTCGTACGGCTGGGGCGTATTTCCAACTACACCGACTTCGCCGCCCTGGAACGCGAGCCGGACGTCGAACTCTGCTATCTCGACGCTCCGGAAGGTCTGGACCGCTTCGACCTGGTGGTTATCCCGGGCACCAAGTCGACCATTGCCGATCTCAATAGCATGCGTGAAGTGGGCTTCTTCGATGCGATCCGCGGCTATCGCGGCATGATCGCCGGGATCTGCGGCGGCTACCAGATCCTCGGCACCTGCGTCGCCGATCCGGAGCGCGTGGAAAGCGACGTCGATGAGGCCACCGGGCTCGGGTTGCTTGACGTTCAAACCACGCTGATCGGGAGCAAGAAAACCCACCGGGTCACCGGGCGGCTGACCGATGCCGGGCTTGCGGTGGCACCGGGATGCGGGCCGGACGTGGCGGGTTACGAGATCCATATGGGTGAAACCACGCTCGGGCCCCACGCCGCTCCGTTTGCCACCCTTGCCGAGCGCTCCGGTGCGGCGGTCACCTTGGGTGACGGTGCCGTCTCGGAGGACGGCCGCGTCTTCGGAACCTACCTGCACGGGATCTTCGACAACCACGGCTTCCGCACGGCATTGTTGAACCGGCTGCGCCGCGCCAGGGGGGTTGCCGAGCGTGAAGCAACGGTTGCCGGGACCGATCCCCTCGATCAGTTGGCCGATCACCTGGAAAAGCACCTGGACCTGGAGCGGATTTTTACTATCTGCGGCGAGCCGGTTGCCGGGTGCCTCGGATGACGCCGGGCTCGCTCACGCAACCGTTGGCGCAGCTCCTGTCGTGAGCCGGGAAGAGATGGACATCGTCCTCGTCGTCGGCGCGGTGCTGCTGGATTTCGCCTTGGGTGATCCGCGCTTCCTGCCGCATCCGGTGGTGGCGATCGGAAAGTTCATATCTTTCTTGGAGCCTAAGCTGCGGCGGCTTTTCGGCAACCAACGGCTGGCTGGCGTGGCCCTTCTGGTAGTCGTGGCAGGGACGACCTATGGGCTTGTTTCCGCGCTGCTCGCGCTGGCTTGGCGCTTCGCGCCGGCGGCAGGAATCGGCGTCGGTCTCTACATCGGCTGGGTTTGTCTGGCGGCGCGTTCCCTCCATGGCGAGTCGCGGAAGGTGGCGGCTGCCCTGGAACAGGGGGATCTCGCCGGTGGCAGGGTGGCGCTTTCCTGGATTGTCGGACGCGAAACCGAGCATCTCGGGGAGGAGGAGCTGATCCGGGGCGCGGTGGAAACGGTTGCCGAGAACACCTCGGACGGGGTCATCGCGCCGCTTTTTTACCTGCTGTTAGGTGGTCCGGCACTTGCCGCCGCGTACAAGGCGGTCAACACGCTCGACTCGATGGTGGGGTACAAGAACGAGCGCTACCTCGAATTCGGCTGGGCCTCGGCCCGGTTCGACGATGTGGCCAACTGGGTACCCGCCCGGCTCACTGCGCTGCTGATGGTCCTGGCGGCGCCCCTTTGCGCGCTGAGCGGGCGGGGTGCCTTCCTCATGGTGCGGCGCGACGGGCGCAACCACTCCTCCCCCAACAGCGGGTTTCCCGAGGCCGCCGCCGCGGGAGCACTCGGGGTTCGGCTGGGTGGGGCGAACACGTATTTCGGAAAGGTAGTCGAGAAGCCGACCATCGGCGATCCGTTGGTTCCCCTGTCACTGGCGGCGTACCGGGGTACGGTGCGGCTCATGTACGCCAGCGAGCTTTTGCTGGTGGGCGTGTGGGTGGCTGGACGGGTGATTGCAGAAGGTTTTTGAGCGCGGGCGGTCGCGGTGGGCGCAGCATCCTGCGCCCCTGCAGGTTGGGGTGGCGGCATCTCCAGGAGCACCCACTCGGACTGATCGGACCGATCGGTCGGATCCGACGGATCGGTCCGAAATTGGCACTGGGACGGAACGAAGGAACATTGCATGTCCAAAGGTCATGAACATGGCGGGAATGTTTTTGCGGTAGCTCGGTCGCTCGGGGTCCCGGCCGAGCGGATCGTCGACTTTTCCGCGAGCATCAACCCGCTCGGCATGGCCCCGGGGGTACGGGAGGTGCTCGCCGACTGCTTCGACCGGCTCTTGCATTACCCGGACAAGCACGCTTTCGAACTGAAGGAGCGCCTGGCCGCGTACCACGGCATCGCATCGGAACAAGTCTGCGTGGCCAATGGCTCCACCGAGCTCATTCATCTCCTCCCGCGGCTGTTGCCGGGAAAGCGGGCGCTGATCGTGGCCCCGGCCTTTGCGGAGTACGAGTCCGCGCTGCGACGGGCCGATTGGGACGTGGAGTACCTCGTTCTCGACAGCCGGAACGATTTCCGCCTACCGCTTTCTGCCTTGCAGGACAAGCTCGAACGGTGCGACCTGCTCTTCCTGTGCAATCCCGCAAACCCCACCGGCGCCTTGGTACCGGAGACGGAGATCGCCGAGATCGTGCAGCTCTGCGCAGCGGCGGGGGCTTTTTTCGTTCTGGATGAGGCGTTCATGGATTTTTGCGAAGGGGACTCGGCGAAAGCGGTGCTCCTTCGGTCCGGGCGCGGCATCGTGCTCCGATCCATGACCAAGTTCTTCGCCATTCCGGGACTCAGGCTCGGTTACGCGATTGCCGACGCCGGTCTGGTGGAGCGGTTGGAGGAGGCCGGCGCACCCTGGAGCGTCAACACCGCAGCGCAGCTTGCCGGGATTGCCTCGTTGCAAGATGGGGAGTACCGCGAGCGGACGCGCCGCTTCATCGCGGCGGAGCGCTCCCGGATGGCCGCGGCTATCGACGCGCTGGGCTGGGCACGGACCTTTTCTTCGGCTGCCAATTATCTTTTGGTTGAGCTTCGCAACGGCATGACCGCGGCGGCGCTCAAGGAACGGCTGCTGCGGCATGGGCTCATGATCAGGGACTGCGCCAATTTCCACGGGCTCGACGCACGGTTTTTTCGGGTGGCGGTGCGCCTGAAGGAAGAAAACGACCGGTTGCTTGTGGCGTTGGCGGAGGAAGGGCGCCTGGACTGATCGCGCGGGTCGTTTGATCTCCCCTTTGACAGGGGGAGATCTGGTTTTGAGGTTCTTTGGGGAGGGGCTCCGCAAAGTCAGAGCCTTTGAGGCAAGTCCCCCTGAAATCCCCCTTTGCTAAAGGGGACTTCAAAGCACTGCCTTAAGCCGGCACGAACAAAAGGGCTTCTCCTTCCGGGGAAGCCCTTTTGCATTGGTAACGGTGATTTTGCGCGGGCCCGATGGGGCCACGTGGTGCTTACAGGCGAAACTGCGCCACGATCCTCTTCAGCTCTTCGGCCATTTCGGCGAGCTGCCCCGCCGAGGTGGCGGTCGCCTGGGCGTTGGTCGAGGTCCGTTCCACCTCTTCGGTGATGCGACGCATGTTGCTGCTGATGTCGTTGGTCGCCGAGGTCTGCTCCTGTGCCGACACCGAGATCTGGTCGATCTGTCCGGTCACCGAACAGACCTGGTTCAGGATGTCTTCGAGCGCCCGTCCCGAGCTTGCCGCATCCTCGGTCCCCATGTTAACCTCGCGCACCCCTTCTTCCATGGCGGTCACCGCCGAGGCGGTCTCGCGCTGGATGGTCTGGATCATTTCGGAGATCTGGCGGGTCGCCGTGGTGGTCCGCTCGGCCAGCGCGCGCACCTCGTCGGCCACCACCGCAAAACCGCGTCCCTGTTCACCGGCCCGGGCCGCCTCGATGGCTGCGTTCAGCGCGAGGAGATTGGTCTGGTCGGCGATGTCCTCGATGGTACCGATGATCTCGCCGATCTGGTCGGAGCGGGAGCCGAGCGACGCGACGGTCTGGGCGCTCTCGCTCACCTTGTCCGCGATGCGCTGAATGCTCTGCACCGCCTTGCCGACGACGACGGCCCCTTCCTTTGCCGTTTCACCGGCGCGGGTCACGTTGGTGACCGCAGCGGCGCAGTTCTGGGAAATTGCCGAAGAGGTCGCCGCCATCTCCTCGCTGGCGATCGCCACCGACCCGGACTCCAGGGCGACTTTCTCGGTCCCGGAGGCGATGTTTGCCGCCGTGTCGTTCAACTTCTTGGCGGCGGAGGCCACCTCGACGGAGTTGTTGGAGATGTGCACCACGATTTCCTTGAGGTTGTCGAGGAACCGGTTGAACGACCGCGCCAGCGATCCGGTCTCGTCTTCACGCTCCACTTCGAGCCGCCGGGTCAGGTCCCCTTTGCCGCTGGCCATCTCGGCAAGGGTCCGATCCACCCGGCCCAGGGTACGGGTGATTCCCCGGCTGACCGAAAAGGCGAGGATGAAGCTGAAGCAGGCGACGAAGGCATTGAGCGCCAGAAAGAGCCACTTTACGTGACTGAGTTCCCGGTTGACGTCATCGATGTAGATGCCGCTCCCCAAAACCCAGCCCCACGGCTGAAACGCCTTCACGTAGGAGAGCTTGGGAATCGGCTCCTTCTCGCCCGGGCGCGGCCACATGTAGTTGACGAACCCGTCTCCCTTTTCCTTGCATACCTTCACGAACTCGCTGAAAATACGCACCCCGTTCGGGTCCTTCATCTCGGACAGGTCTTTGCCGTTCAGCTCGGGCTTGATGGGGTGCATGATGCAAATCGACTTGAGATCGTTGATCCAGATGTATTCCTTCTTCTCGTAGCGGAGCTTGCTGATATGGTCTTGGGCTTCTTTCTGAGCCGTTTCCAGGGACATGTGCCCGGCGCGGACCTCGGCGTCCTGCTGCTCTAGTATCCCCATCGCCAGTTCGACCACATGCCGGGTGGCGTCGCGTTTCTCGTTGATGATCCATTTCTCCAGCATCGGCAGCAGAAACAGGAACATCCCGAGGAGCATGATGGTCACACTCAGCACCGTGATGAACATGATCTTGTTTTGGATCCGCCAATGTCTGAACAGCTTGAATTCCATGGCCCCCTCCTGAAATAATGTCATTGAAGCCGCAGTTGCCGTAGCCGGCTCCAGGGCAACAAAACGGCCTTGGCGGGGACGGGGGTGGGAAATAGTCCTGGCAGGATGCGGTCCCTAATCGAACGCCGTTTGTCTGGTGTATCGGAGGGAAATTTCCTAACTTTAAGGAATTCCAAAATTAATTTCGACAAATGTCACGATTGGTCCGGCGTTTTCGGACCAGATTCCGGCCGGTTCAGGTCCCCATCTGGTAACGGGGACGGGGCATCCGGCCGGCCAGGGAGGAAGGTGATCGATGCGAATCCAAACCCTTTTGTTGTTGCTGTTTCTTGGCGGATGCGCCGTGGGTCCTAACCCAAATGACGTGGCTTTGGGGAACCTGCCGCAGCACTACCGCCACTTCGATGCGGAACTCGCCTGGGGCGTTCGCGATACCCCATCCGGGGCCGTCGTCGATGGGGTCATCAAAAATGTCCGGTATGCCTACCTGACGAACATCGAGGTCTATGTGGCGCTGCTGGACCAGCAGGGGAAGGAGGCTTCCCGGTCGGTGGGGTACGTCGTCCCGGTTCAGCTCCCCATGGACCAGTCCGCTTCGTTTTCGGTCAAGCTCAAGCGTGCGGCGCCCCCGGGATCGCGGCTCCGTTTCACCTATGTCTATTACTTCAACGAGGGTGGCGACACGGAAACCCCTGATCAGCGCTGGCAGGAGAGCTTCGAGTCGGTGGTGCCACCGCGGTGAGCGGCACCGATGCCGTTTATGACCATGTCTACCGCTCCTACGGGGCCGCCCCTGTGGGGGGAGCCCCCTCAATCAGGTTGCGGGATTCACCTGCTGAAGCCGTCGCGCCCCTTACCTTTGGCCAAGCGTCGCTTGGCCGCCCAGGCTTTCTGGCCTTCCTTCCCGGGCAGCCGCCGATTCTCTCAATAAAATCCTAAATATTTCCAACTTTGCGCCGATACAAAATTATGTTGTCATCGCGGGCGGTTACTTTTCAATTCAATCCATATTGGAGGGGTGTGCATGAAGACGTTGATTGTGGACGACAGCTTCCTGGTGCGTGAGATCCTGAAGGACACCCTGAGCCCTCTCGGGGAGTGCGATATTACCGTCAATGGCCGCGAGGCAGTCCTGGCCTTTCAGCGGGGGCTGGTCAAGAAGGAGCCGTACGACCTGATCTGCATGGACGTCAAGATGCCCGAGATGGACGGCAACGAGGCTTTGCGCCAAATCCGGGAGATAGAGCGGGATTGCGGCATTGCAAACACCAAAGAGGTGAAGGTCATCATGATCACGGCGGTCGAGGACCCCAAAAGTGTCATCGACTCCTTTTACAACGGAGGGGCGACCTCCTATCTCACCAAGCCGTTCGACGACACGATGGTGATGGAAGAAATCGAAAAACTCGGCCTGTGGCCGTAGCTGGAGGTAGGTAGATGTCGGGTAATTTCCGGGTAGGGGCCAAGTTGATGGTCGCCTTCATCATGGTGGCGGCGGTCGCTGCGCTGATTGGCGGGATCAGTCTTTTCCGCAACCACCGTCTCAATGAGAGCCTCAACGAGATCTCGGCGAAGGTCGTGCATCCGATGGGGCTTGCCTCGAAGCTTTCGGCGACCATGCAACAGCGGAAAGGGATGTTGGCCGAGGCAATGCACGAAAGCGATCCGGCCCGGCGCCAGGCGCTCCTGGGTGATGCGGACAAACTGGTGCTGGAGATCGATCGTCTCCGGGACCAGCTGGAGCGGACCCTGGCCACCGAGAAGGAGCGCAAGACCATCCAGGAGCTGAAAGTCGCGCGGGACTTCGCCGACGAAAGCAGCACCAAGATGCTGAACCTCGAACAGGCGGGCCGGCACGACGAGGCGCTCGAGCTGCTCCGGGACGTGGAAAAGGCGACCTACATGATGCAGGACGCGATGGACAAGCTCGTCGCGGACAAAGATACCCAGCTGCAGGCGGCCCTTGGCGCCAACGACAAGGAAGGGACGATCACCACGGCGCTGGTGGTGATTCTCCTGGTGGTGGGGGCGCTGGTCTCCGTGGTTTTCGCCATGCTGATCCCGCAGACCCTCACCAAGCCGCTCACCGACGCGGCGGAATTGGCGAACCGGCTGGCCCGGGGGGAGCGCAACCTCCCGGTTTTGGACAATGACGACGAAGTGGGGCGTCTGCTCAACTCGGTGGCTGCGGTCGTGGGGGACCTGCGCGGCAAGGTGGCCCAGGCAGGGGACATTTCCGTTGCCATTGCCTCGACCTCGAGCCGGCTCTACGAGACCTCGCGCGAGATCGCCCAAGGCAACGAGGAAGTGTCGGCGCAGGCGGGCGTCGTCGCTTCGGCCAGCGAGGAGATCGCATCGGCGAGCTCGGAGATATCGCGGACCTGCTCGATGGCGGCGGAGGCATCCCGGGAATCGGCTCAGGCCGCCAACACGGGTGCCTCGGTCGTCCAGGAGACCATTGCCGGGATGAACGTTATCGCGGACCAGGTGCGGCAGGCGGCTAAGACCATCGAGGCGCTGGGCGCACGCTCCGAGCAGATCGGGGAGATCGCGGGGACCATCGACGAGATTGCGGACCAGACCAACCTGCTGGCGCTCAATGCGGCGATCGAAGCCGCCCGCGCCGGCGAACAGGGGCGCGGCTTTGCCGTCGTCGCGGACGAGGTCCGGGCGCTGGCGGAGCGGACTTCCCGGGCCACCAGCGAGATCGGCAACATGATCAAGGCGATTCAGGCCGAGACCCGCGACGCGGTCAAGGCGATGGAGGCCGGGGTGCTCCAGGTGGAGAAGGGGGCGGCGACGTCGCACAAGTCGGGGGAGGCGCTCCAGGAGATTTTGACCCGGATCGGGGAGGTCTCGGCGCAGATCGGGGAGATTGCCGCCGCAGCCGAGGGGCAAAACGAAACGTCGGTCCGGATGGCCGCCAATGTGCAGCAGATCGGCGACGTGCTGGCCCGGTCGGCCCGCGGGGCGGACGAGACTTCCGGAGCCGCGGCCGAAATCGACCGCCAGGCGCGTGAACTGGAGCGGCTGGTGCGGGAGGCGACAGCGGGGTAGGTGGGAGCGCCCTTCCGGGCGCGTGAGCCCCGCCCGCAATGAAAAAGGCCATTCCTATGCAAGGAGTGGCCTTTTTGTTTTCCTGACGAGCGTCAATTTTCAGGTGACGCCCTCTCCCTCCGGGAGAGGGTGCCCGAAGGGCGGGTGAGGGAAGGAGCTCCCATGGGAAATCCCCTCACTCCGACCCTCTCCCGGAGGAAGAGGGGGGCTCAGGTGCTTCGGCATGAAGAAAGACACTAATCAGCTTTGGTCTTGAGCAGGTGCCCGGTCGGTAGGAGCGCCTTTCCCCGCGATCATCACCGCCTTCGGCGGTTCGCGCCCGGAAGGGCGCTCCCACAGGGAAAGCGGCTATCCGGTTCAGGTAACGATGGTTGGGCTAATCAGGCGCAGCTTGGCACTCCGGCCCGTGCAGGTTGCGCAGGAAGAGGAACGCCAGCGGCGGGAGCACCACCACGAAGGCGAAACAGAGGTACTGGAGCGCTCCCCGGACGCCGCCGCGGTCGGAAAGAATCCCGATCACCGGGCCGGTGCAGGTGAACAGGAGCCGGAAACAGAGGGTCTGCAGCGAGAGGATACCGGCGCGGTTTGCCGAAGGTGACTCGCGCTGGGTCAGATCGAGCATCATCGGGCCGCGCAGTCCCCGCATCGTGGTCAAAAGGTAATAGAAAAGGAAAGCGCCGATCCCGCCGCACCACCCCAGCCCAAGGTACCCGATCCACACCAGTACGAGAAAAAAGAGGACCATCCGCCGCTCCCCCAGGCGCTGCTGCATCCGGTGGCTCAGGACCGCCGAGGCGGCGACCGTGAGGTTCGCACCGGTCCAGATGGGTCCGAACCAGGCGATCGGAACCTTGCTGTGCTGCAGGTAGGGCTGGATCAGCCAGACCGGGTAGAACGAGGAAATCCCGAGTGCCGCGTTCAGGAGCATGGTCGAACGCAGCCGCGGGTTGTCCCAGAAGACGTAGCGGGCGGTCCGCAGCGCCTCGGAAAGGTGGCTCACCCGCGGGGCGATGCTGCGGACCGGCTCCACCAGCGAGCGGGCGATCAAAAGCGCGAGAAACCATACGCCGATCTGCAAAAAGAAAGGGAGCAGCGGCGCGACCGCGTAAAGCGCGCCGGCAAAGAGGGCGCCGCAGGCCTCACCCAACTGGGCGAAGCCGTTCATCCGCCCCTCGTGGCGGGCGTAGAAGGTTTCCTTCCCTGCGTCGCGCAGCGTCTCGAAAAGGAGCGCACTGTCCGCCCCGCTGATGAAGGATAGGGAGATGCCGAGCAGGATTTCGGCGGCAAGGACGTCGCCGAAGTGATGGGCGACGGTATAGAGTCCCCAACCGGCGAGACCGAGCAGCGACGCGATGTTGAGGGCGGCGCGGTAGCCGAGCCGGTCGCTGACATATCCGGCCGGATATTCGAAGAGCACCATCACGAAAGAGAGGATGCTCTGGATCAGGAGGATTTGGGTGAGGCTGAGCCCGATGTGGTCCTTCCAGAACAGGGTGATGACCGCCATCGGGAAAAGGGTCATCTTGAGGAAGGAGTAGGCGTAGAGCTTGTTCAGGTTCCCCCGCAGCCGCAGGTCACTTCCGCTCGAAGAGAGCAACATTTCCTCCCAGCGCCTCGTAGAGCTCGAGCATGCGGGCCAGCGCCTTCTTTTCCACCTCGGTGATCTTGTGCTCCTTGGTCCCGGCAGCCCCGACGAAGAGCACTTCCGAGCGGCGGGCGGTCGCGAGGCGTTTGATGACCGCATAGCTGTCGCGGTTCATCGGGGCGTCATAGTATTCGGCAAACTTGCCGCCGGGGCGGGCCACCGAAGGGGTGATCTTCAACAGCGCGCTGGTCCCGTCGGTGCGGACCTTCACCGCATTCCAGACCAGCGGCTTGGGTCCGAAGGATTGGATGCATACCCAGGGGCGCGGGGCCTGTCCCTCATCCTCAAGGTAGAGGTAAAAGGAGTCGGCCTGCCGGTTGCGCGGGGAGGAGGCGTCGACGTAGCGAAGCGGAGTCGTGGCCGTCGGCGGTTCCTGTTTCGGGCCGCGGGTCCCTTTGTTCGCCGCGACGGCCGCCTTGATGAGCTCCTTGACCTGTGAAGACTGCTTGGGCATCCGGGTGATCTGCAGGTGCGCGGTGGAGTAATCCCCCTGCTGGATCGAGTCGCGCACCGCCTGGGGGACCGGCTGCGCGGCGACCGGGGCGGCGGGGGCCGGCTTGTCGGTCTCGGAGACGACGACGGTGAGCTCCTTGGGCTTTTTCTCCGCTTCCTTTTTCGGAGCCTCGTCGCCGGTGTTCAGGGAAAGAAGGTAGAAAAAGAGCGGCACGCTGAGGAGCAGCGCGATGATCACCAGGAGGAACTTGGTCTCATCACTTATCTTCTGTTTGCTCATCGGAAACCCCTTCCTGCCAATGATGTCTGCCCGGTCAGTCGGTGTCGCGCACGACGATGACCGCGGCGCCGTTGAAGGCACCGTTGCGCAAAGCGTTCAACGCTTCGTTCGCCTCTTCCAAAGCAAAAGCGGCCACCTCGGTCCGAACCGGGACCTGGGGGGCAAGGGCGAGAAACTCTTCCCCGTCGGCGCGGGTGAGATTTGCCACCGAGCGAACTACCCGCTCACCCCAGAGGAGCTCGTACGGAAAGGCGGGAATCTCGCTCATGTGAATGCCGCCGCAGACGACGGTGCCTCCCTTGGCGGTGGCGCGCAGTGCCGCAGGGACGAGCGCCCCGTCGGGAGCGAAGATGACCGCGGCGTCGAGCGGTTCCGGCGGCAGGTCGGCGCTGCCCCCGGCCCAATCCGCCCCCATCGCCCGGGCGAACTCCTGCCCTTTTACGTCCCCGGGGCGGGTGAAGGCGTACACCTTGCGCCCCTGCCACCGGGCCACCTGGACCAGGATGTGGGCGGCCGCACCGAAACCGTAGAGCCCCAAATGTTCGGCGTCACCCGCCATGCGCAGGCAGCGGTAGCCGATCAGCCCGGCGCACAAAAGCGGGGCTGCCTGCCGGTCGGGATATCCGGCGGGGATCGGGAAGCAGAAGCGGTAGTCGGCGACGGCGTACTCGGCGAAACCGCCGTCGATGTGGTAGCCGGTGAAACGGGCCTTCTCGCAGAGGTTCTCCCGGCCGGAGCGGCAATTGCGGCACTCGTTGCAGGTGGAGCCGAGCCAGGGGACGCCGACCCGGTCACCCGGTGCGAATCCTTCCACGCCGTCTCCCATCGCCTCGACCGTCGCCACGATCTGGTGCCCGGGGATCAGGGGGAGTTTGGGATCGGTGAGCTCGGCATCGACGATGTGCAGATCGGTGCGGCAAAGCCCGCAGGCGTGGACCCGCAGCAGGACCTGGCGAGGCCCCGGCGTCGGAACGGGAACCCATTCCAGGCGCAGCGGGATTCCTTTCCCGTGGAACCTCATGGCTCTCATCATGGCGACCTCCGGAACGACATACTCATCGAACGGATACCGTGCAAGGTACAGGCACTACTATGACACAGGATCGGACTGGCTGGTGAGTAAATTTACTGGATGTATCGGATCAAAAGCGGGAAATAAAGAGTAAAAAGTAATTGCTGGGGTGGGAAAAATGAAAACGGCCGATTTCTTTCGAAATCGGCCGTTGATTTTGCTGGCTCCCGAGGTAGGACTCGAACCTACGACACACGGATTAACAGTTTGAGGATCTGTGGGATGGGGCGGTGTGAGGAGTTTCGTAGAGCTTGAAAAATAGCCATCTTACGCCCTTTGGTGTATCGTAGAACCTTGACAAGGTACTCGTGTCTTGTACCCTATGTGTACCCTATGGGAGGTGGCGAAGATGGGGAAGGATTTTAAACTCACCAAGACGACCGTCGAGAGGTTGCCATACGCAGAAAAGGGGAAGCAGAATGATTTTTTTGACTCCGAGCTTCCTTCTTTTGGTGTGCGGGTTTCCCATTCCGCAAAAACTTATTTTGTTCGCAAACGGATCAATGGCAAAAATGCCAGGGTCAACATAGGCCGGCACGGAGTCCTCACTGCGGATACTGCCCGCAAAGAAGCCATCATGGTCATCGCGGACCTCGGCAAAGGTGTGGATATCAACCGGGAAAAGGCTAAAGCGAGAGTCCGAGGGATGACTCTGGCAGAGGTATTGGACAAATATTTCGTTGCGCGGACCGGATTGAAGCCGCGGACCATTAAAACATATCGGGATCTTTTCAGGCTGTATCTTGCGGACTGGCTGAGGAAGCCTCTTGAGGAGATCACGAAAGATATGGTTGCCCGAAGGCATTTGGAAATCGCCAAAAATCACGGTGATGCGGCGGCAAACAATACGATGCGGACCTTGCGGGCGATCTACAATTTCGGCAACGAAATCTTGGATGATACCCTTCCGGTCAACCCGGTGAAACGCCTTTCCAACACCAAGCAGTGGTTCACCATCGAGCGGAGGCAGACCGTCATTGAGGAGGTAGACCTTCCCGCGTGGTTCGCTGCCGTCAACGGTTTGGAAAATGTCACCATCCGGGATTTCTTCTTGCTCTTGCTGCTGACGGGGGCACGTCGAACAGAGACTGCTTCGTTGCCTTGGGGGGACGTTGACCTAGAGAAGCGGCGGTTCGTCTTGATGAGGACGAAGAACGGAAAACCGCTTTACCTCCCGATGAGCGACTTCATTTTTGATCTCTTCACGCGCCGTTCAGAGTGTCGAGAAAACGCCTTCGTCTTCCCCGGATCAGGGAAGGACGGGCACTTGAAGGACCCCCGCAAGCAGATGCTGAAGGTGACTGCACAGACCGGGGTAGAATTTTGCATACATGACATGCGGCGGACTTTTACCAGTGCCATTGACGGCGTTGTCGGCTACTACGAGCTAAAGAAGCTGCTGAACCACTCCACCAGGACCGATGACGTTACGGCCGGGTACGTCATCAAAAATCTCGAAAAACTGCGACCTTTAATGCAGAAGGTTACTGACCATATCCTGTCCCTTTGCCGCCGTCCAGAGCAAGAGACGGGCAATATTATCGATATTGAAGCGAGGCGGAAGGACCGGGCATAACCAAACCGCCCAGGTCTGTTTTGATGAATTTCCGGGGGAGGAAAACCATACATGGGTATTATCGCCAGGGCTCCGTCTGTAAATGACATATTGAAGAAAGACATCCCACGAGGGGAATTCCTGTTGCTCTACGAACTTCTTCGGGAAGGGAGGGCAGGGGAGATAGATTTGGAGTGCTGGGAACTCTTAATCCGCTTCCTGCATGGTGGGTTTAAAAAGCTAGGCCGGCCCCAACAACAGCATATCGAGGACGAATTATTTGAGGCCGAACAAATTTACCAGGAGTTTGAGGATCTTCGGAGAAAGGGAACAAAGTACGAAGATGCTCTAGTCGTGCTGTCGAAAAAAGAAGGCCGCTGCAGCAGCGAGAAAAGCGTTGAGCGGAAACTTTCGGCGTATCGAAAGTACATTCAAGCGTGGTCGGATCTTATTGAGGATCTAAGTTATGCTGACCTGATGGGCCCAAAAAAGTAAAATTGTCTCTTACACTAAACTCGAAATTAACGATACATCGCTTGGTTGTGTGACGTCTCGCCTGATACTGAAAGTTTCCCTCACATAGAACGTCTATAATTAGGTAAACAAAGTTTCAGCCTCCTGTACCCTTTTACTGGGCCGCAGGGGGCTTTTCTTTTTTTCGCCCTGGGCTACCAAACCACATTGGATTTGCACATGGAGGAACGGGACGATGGACGTGGTGTTACTAAAACAGAAGGCGGTAGAGGAGATAACAGGGTTGTCGGCCAGCACCCTCGAACAGTGGAGACTTCAAGGGAAGGGGCCTAAGTTCGTCAAGCTCGGCAGATCGGTGAGGTATCCGGCCGCCGATCTGAACGAATTCATCGCCGGTCTCGATCGGTACACGAGCACGACGGAAGCGGGCAATGCTCGTTTAACAACAAAGAAACAGCAGTAGCGCATCCGACGGGAGGGAGGACTTTTATGTCGCATGAGAAGATTTTTGAGACAGCAGACCTTGATTTGACCGCTGCGATTATGACAGGCACCGGGAATCCGCCGGTTATAGGTCATCAAAGGGACGGGCTCGTAATTTTCGAGTTCATCGACAACGAAGTGACCAGGGCGATTGTCATTGCTTTCGCGACCGGGCAACTGGTACAGCCCGTTAAACGTTTCGCTGCTGCTCGGGCATGGCTGTTCCGGCAGGTGAAGGGGGGGCGCCGATGAACGGAGGAAGCGAGGAAATTTCCGAATTAATAGCGAAGTTCATCGGCGCCATCGGTTCCGTGTCTACCTTCCAGCGAAAAACGGATATCAACCCCGTATTTCGCCCGTTAACACCGGGGATGTTCCAGCATTCGGTGCGCATGGATAAAGACGGCCCCCTCTTTACCCCCGCCACCTTCAGCGGCCCGAGGAAGAACGCTTCCTTCGTCATCGCTTCGGGTATATGCCTCGATTTTGACAAAGGCCATCCGACGCCTGACGATATCTTCGCTGCGTTCCCCGGCCAACTCGTATGGTTGTACAGCACGTTTAACCACCTCCCCGAGAGCCCGCGCTACCGGGCGGTGTTACCGCTCTCTCGTGCAGTTGAAGCGGCCGAGCATGTTCCCCTTGCAAAAGTGATCTTGGAGGTCCTTCCCGCGGGGTTGACGGCATGCCTTGATCCGTGTTGCCTTGAGCGCGGGAGAATTCACTACCTCCCGTCATGTCCTCCGGGGTCCCGAGAGTACGCACTTTCAAAGATCCAAGATGGAATCCTTCTTGATGTGGATTCACTGTTCCTCATCGGAAGAGAACTTCCCCCGACCGTAGAAGAGATCAAACGCGGAACACGAGCCGACAGCAAGGGCACGAGACCGGGCGATGACTTTATCCGCAGGCACCAGATTGAAGAGGTGTTGGAGACTCTCGGGTGGAAACACGTCCGTGGCGACTACTGGCTCCGCCCCGACTGCGACACCGATAGCGACCACAGTGGCAAGGTTTTTCAGCGGGGCGTCTATGTTTACTCGTCGAGCGCCCCGGTCCCTATCGGCTACCACGATGGTTTCAGCTTGTTCACCCATTCCCGGTTCAACGGAGACTTCGCAGCTGCAGCACGCTACCTTGCCGCCGAGGGTTATGGGGAAAACAGCTTCGTGCAAATTGCTGCCACTGAATCAGAAATCCTAACCGAGCCTGACTGTCCAGGTGAAGCAAAGCCGGGTTGGCCGGTCCTTTCTTCCGCCGCTCTCCCCGGAATCCTGGGAGAGTTTGTTGAGGTTGCTTGTCGGAATTCCGAAGCAGACCCGGCTGCGGTAGCCGCAACGTTCCTGGTCCGGTTTGGCATCGAAGCCGGGGCATCGTCTTTTGTTGCTGTCGGCGAAACACGGCACTACGCACGTCTGAGTGCGGTTATCGTGGGGGAGTCCTCGAAGGCGAGGAAAGGAACGAGTGCAGGACCCATAAAGACGGTGTTCTCTGGACTCCCCAATGGGTGTGCAACCTCCCCTGGTCCCCTGTCATCAGGCGAGGGGATCATCTACGCCGTCCGGGATGAGGAGCGGACTTGGGTGATAGACAGGAAATCCGGCTTCGGGCAGTACCAGGTTTCAGACCCCGGTATCGAGGACAAGCGCCTCTTTATACTCGACGAGGAGTTTGCAAACGCCCTCAATGCTACAAGGCGGGAGGGAAACACACTTTCTGGCATTATCCGGGGGTTGTACGACGATGGGAGTGCCGCCCCCCTTACCAAACACAACCGCACAAAAACCACCGGTGCCCATGTCGGGATCGTTTCCCACGTTACCGTCGCTGAACTCAAGGCGAAGCTGGCGGAAACTGAACAGCTAAACGGGTTTGGGAACCGCTTCCTTTGGGTCTGCGCCCGACGGCAACGCCTAGTTCCGTTCCCGGAGCCGATCCCCGACCAAGAGCGGAGGATGATATGCACCCTGATCCAGGAGAGGTTGGAGCACGCCTTTCGTGGTGGCGAATATCAACTTAGTCCGGAAGCGCGGGAGCTTTGGGCCGCTGAGTACCCCAAATTGTCAATGGCGCACAAGGGTCTTGCGGGGTGCATGGTCAACAGGGGAGAAGCCCAAGTAATGCGGCTCGCGCTGATTTATGCGTTGTTGTCTCTACACATCAAGATTGAGCGGGACGATATCGAAGCCGCCCTTGCCTTCTGGAGTTATTGTGAAGACTCGGCTCTACATCTCTTCGGGGGGGAACTCGGCGACATCCGGAAGCGGAAAATCCTTACCGCGCTAAACGCGCAACCGCGCATGACTCGCAACGAAATCCGGGAGCAGGTTTTCCAGAAACACCTGTCCGCGGAAGGCCTGACTACGGTACTGGAGGAGATGGAGGAAGAGAGCCTTGTGGAAACCCTAGTTGAGAAAACCGACGGGGCACCTCGGCAAATCGTGATGCTGAAGGAGTCTGCGCGAAAAGCGCGATAAGCGCGATAACTTTGGCCATTTCCCCCCGAAAAGCCGGTTGAAACCGATGGACTTATATTTTAGGAGGCGTTTCGCGGTTATTGAGCGGGTTACCTCCTACCAACGGTGGCAGTCACACGAGGATGTGACGTTTTGCCTTTGGGAGGGGTAAACGGATCGGGATTGACTCCATGATTTTTATCAGGTAAGGATTTGGGCATGGCACATGATCAACTTCGATTAGAGTTACCGTCCACCCAAATTCACCCGGTTGTTGCGGCTGCTGTCGAGCAACTATCCGCAAGCACCAATCCGGAGTCTCGTGGCGCAATCTTTACCCGAACAGAAGTCGTCGAATTCATCTTAGATCTCGTCGGTTATACGACAGAGAAGCCGTTGCATCGCTGTAGGCTTCTTGAGCCGTCTTTCGGTGAGGGGGACTTTCTGTTGCCAATCGTGAGAAGGCTTTTAGCTTCCTGGCGACAATTTGGTAGTACGCAAAACGCGTTTGGCGAGTTAGGGGGGGCGATCCGTGGGGTGGAGCTACACCGGGATTCCTTCGATTTGACTCGCGGTGCTGTGATTTCCCTGCTTGTTGGGGAGGGTGTAAGTAAAGAGGCGGCCGAAGCCCTCTCTGGTCGTTGGCTTACATGCGACGATTTTCTCCTTTCCCCGCTGGACGGTGAATTTGACGTTATCGTCGGGAACCCACCTTATGTGCGCCAGGAGTTGATTCCCGGCCCCCTGCTAGCTGAGTACCGTAGCCGTTTTGAGACGATGTACGACCGGGCCGACCTGTATGTTCCGTTCATAGAGCGTTCGCTTTTGAGCCTTAAGCCTGGCGGTTCTCTGAGTTTCATCTGCGCTGACCGCTGGATGAAAAACCGCTATGGCGGTCCCCTACGAAAACTGATTGCGGAGGACTACCACCTTAGGGTGTATGTTGACATGGTGGACACACCGGCATTTCTTTCTCAGGTGTCGGCATACCCGGCGATCACGGTTATATCGCGTGACAGACCTGGCCCGACCCGTATTGCGCGCCGACCCACTATCGATAGCACTATCCTTACAGAACTTGCCGCTGCTCTGGTCGGCCGGTCGCTACCGAAGGATTCCTGTTCCGTTCGAGAGATGCCAAAAGTGACTTGCGGCGCGGAACCTTGGCTTCTCGAATCATCTGACCAAACGGAGCTGATTCGACGACTTGAAAAGGAATTCCCTACGCTTGAGGAAGCCGGCTGTAAGGTCGGCATTGGGGTTGCCACTGGGGCCGATAAGGCTTTCATTGGTAATTTCGAAACTCTGGATGTAGAGCAAGAGCGAAAGCTACCATTAGCCACCACACGCGATATCGAGTCTGGTGAGGTCCATTGGCGGGGGCTCGGGGTCATAAATCCATTCGCTGATGACGGAAAGCTGGTGGACTTGAACTCTTACCCACGCCTGCGCCAGTATCTGCAAGAGCGACGCGACATTATTGCGCGGCGCCACTGTGCCCAAAAAACGCCGGCAAGTTGGTATCGTACCATCGACCGTATTACCCCCGGCCTTGCAACGAAGCCAAAGCTCTTGATCCCGGATATCAAGGGAGAGGCCCATGTTGTGTATGAGGAAGGGAGGTTGTACCCCCACCACAACCTGTATTACGTTATCTCGAACCAATGGGATCTCCGCGCCTTACAAGCCGTCCTGCTTTCCGAAGTCTCCCGCCTCTTCATCGCGACTTACTCTACAAAAATGCGCGGAGGATTCCTCCGTTTCCAGGCTCAGTATTTGCGTCGTATTCGCCTTCCTCTTTGGCGGACGGTTCCCCAGCGTCTACGGATGCAGTTGATCGATGCGGCGTTAACAAGAGATTTAAAGGCATGCAATGAGGCGACATTCGCCTTGTACAACTTAACAAGCGAAGAACAGGCCGCCTTAGGCGGCGGGGAGGGTTAGCTTTGGCGCTGGACCTTGTAGATTACGAAAATAAGGCTCGGGAAGCGGTAAAAGCGTTTTGGGGGAATCGAGAAGCTGCGAGGGTGAAGCAGATCGAGGCGGGAAAGGCCGACCAGGGAGAGCGTGCAGGGGTTACCGCTGGTAAAAACATGGATGGATTTATAGCTTTGGTCATCGACGTGATCCGGGCTAACGGTCTGGCCGATGCTGAGATCCACCAGAAGCGGGCGCTGCTCACCCTGCCGGGGTACTTCAGGCCCACCAAACTTTGGGATCTTCTGGTGATCCACAAGGGAGAGCTCGTCGCTGCCGTAGAGTTGAAGAGCCAGGTTGGCCCATCCTTCGGCAATAACTTCAACAACAGGACGGAAGAGGCCATCGGGACTGCACATGACCTCTGGACCGCATACCGCGAGGAGGCCTTCGGAAAACAGCCGCGCCCTTTTGTGGCATGGTTGATGATGGTCGAAGACGCGGCGGAGTCTCGGGCTCCAGTGCGGGATCTTTCCCCTCACTTCCCTGTGTTTGACGAATTCAAGGGGGCTTCGTATATCAAGCGGTACGATCTACTATGCCAGCGCCTGGTGAAGGAGCAGCTTTATTCTTCTGCGACTCTGATCACATCGGGCCGAAGCTCGGTCACAACCGGAGCGTACTCGGAAATGTCGGCTATGACCGGGTTAAAGGCGTTCATTTCTCAGTTGGCTGGTCATGTAGCTGGAGAGGCTGCGCGACTGAAATAACAGCATTGAAGAGGAAAGCACTGTTCCCAATGATCCCCGAACATGGATGCCCGATGTGCCCTGGGGGGGCTCACTGTTATCGCTGTTGCTTTATCATCGGACGACCGGGTTGATTCCACCCGTTTATCCGTAGATGAGTTTGGGGGGAATAGGAGTGCTGTTGCCAATGAAGTCGTTTGGCACCATATTCGGGAATAGAGAGGGTCGTACCAACCAAAAAACTCGGGTCATACGCCAAATTTGGGAGAATTATTCAAATTGAAATTCGACCAGTCCCGTCGGGATTTCCCGAGAGGCGCATTCCTACGGCGGGCCGGAGTCACAGTCTGCTCAAACCGTAAGATATGGACGCTCGTTCTGAGCGGAGGGGGGGGGTAGGGCAAATCCTCTGGAGCTTCCCTCGTCAGGACCGTGTGCTAACTCATTTTTTTATCCGGGCAAAATGGGTAAAATTTTTTCGGAAAAGGCTGACAGCCGATGGCTGCACGGTCCCTGACTTCTTCGAGGTAACGGAGGGATACCAAAAAGGGCCGGTCCACTTTTAGCGGGCCGGCCCTTCGGTCATTTAGCGGTGCAGAGTCTCTTTTTGTGACCTACCAGTTGAACCGCTCGGAAATACTCACGATCTTCTGGATAACGGCAGATTCACGGGACTTGATTAATAGGCCTTCTCTTGCGGATTTTGCTTCCGTGAAGCAGATGACTTTAGACTCGCAACCATTCGATACCTGTTGAACGCTTCCAACGAAAAGCGGCATTTGCCGGTCTCTCGCCCTTTTTTCCATATCCCCTCCCCAACGATGAAGCCCGTTGTTTATAAGCCATTCTTCGCTAGAGTGTCAACAATTTTCCCTTCGTAGTCGGTGAAGCAATCCAGCAGTTGTGAATAAGCAGGGGTGTCCTTCCCAACGTTTATGGCAACGAACTTGCCATCCACTTTTTTTGTTGTTGTCGTGCAAAAACGGTTCTGATACTGGCGGGGGGCAACTCCCTCAAACGGCAAGAAAAGAACTGCCTCGGTGGTCTCCTCGGTTGTCGAGACAGAATCGTTATGCATTGAAAGTGCGAGGCTTTTTTCGTATGGCTCTATGTAGAACACCTTCTTCATCCCAGACGCGATGATATGTTTCGCGCAGTTATGGCAGGGGAAGGTGGTTACGTACATTGTACCGCTTCTTAATGAAAAACCTTTTCGTGCGGCGCTGGTGATCGCATCCATTTCGGCGTGGACAGCTCGGCAATACTCCGTCAGATCGCTGATACCTGTCTCGTCAGAAATGAGGGGAATCAATTCGGCATCTACTTCGGTTTCAGGGTATTTTTTGGATAACAGCTCCTTAAGCTTCTTTTTTATCACGCCCTTCCGGAATTCGTTTCGGCATTCTCCGCGCGCAACTTTAAAACATCTGGCGTCTTTCTGGCTGTTTTCGACGTACAGGCCACCACCGTACCTGGGGACATCGTTAAATCCGGTTGAAATTATCTCACCATGAGTATTTAACACTGCTGCGCCCACTTGCCGAGACATGCAGCCGGACCTGTAAGCTGCAGACTGGGCGAGGTACATGGCGTATTCGCCATGAGTAGGCGTGACGCTATGATCACCTAGAAGCAGCTTAACGTACCGCTCTATTGAGTCAACAACCCTCTGGGTGGTGAATGGCGAATTCCGTATGAAGAAATCCCCATATTGCAATGTCTTAATCAGTTTTTGGCCGTGACTTATATCTTCTGATTCGTCACGTTTCAAAACCTGTTCGGCATGTTCGGGGGTCATCCCATGAACATCGACCATTATGTTTTTCCGCACGTCAAATGTACAAAGGACGCCAAACAAGCTGAACATCTTGTCGTAGACCAATCTCAGAAGTTTCACTTCCTCCGGGTGCTTTAGACTATCTAGAATCCAAACGAGGGGTTTGGATTCCCGCCGCAATTGCCCAGCGGCTACCTCTTTCTCTGTTATGTCTTTTTGGCGGAATGCTGATACCTTCTTTATGAAAAGCTGAGCGGCGGCGTCTGAGCCGTACTTTAACCTCAACCAGTCTCCGATGTCTTGCAAACACTTGATTCTTTCCTCTTCTGATCCCCAGTCCTTATACTTGAACTTCCCTTTCTCCACCTGTCCTGTATCTTCGAGGGTTGCAATCGCTTCAATCAAAAGGTCGCTCGCTTTGACCGACTTCACCTCGTAAGAATACCTACTGAAACAATCGGAAATTTTTTTGGCTATGTCCGTCGTACCACTGCCCACTGCGCCACAAAGAGCAACAATTTGTTCTTGAGTTCGCCGATTGAGAATGGTGTCGTAAGGCTTTTCCAACTTTTTTACCACTTCCAGCTCAACCGCTTCCGCTGCTTCCATGCCCCCCCCGTGACGAACGATAAGATAGTAATTACTGCACATTCATCAAAACTCGTGCCAATGCCGATACGGGGTAAGTGCTTGATAATACTAAAGCCGTTAATAAAGAGTGTTGCTCGATCTACTGTCCATTTTTTTACAGTCCCTGCTTGCTAATAGGTAAAATATCAAAAAAAACGGGTACATAAGGAGCGATAGTAACATTTTGGACATGTCCATTTTGTTACACTTCTTGAATTGCGCCGAGGACGGGGTGATGTGGGAAAGGTGAGGATTGTATGAGCTGGTAGGTAAATGAGTAACGGGGGGGCTATGAAAGAGGTGTTTGGGGGCATGATCATGTGGGGGGGAGGAAGGGTGGATTAAGAAGATGTACCCTATGTGCACCCTATGAAAATGAAAAAGGTTAAGCCCGAAGGCTTAACCTTTGAATTTGCTGGCTCCCGAGGTAGGACTCGAACCTACGACACACGGATTAACAGTCCGCTGATCTACCGACTGATCTACTCGGGAATGGGCAACAGAGAGCTTATAGCAAATTGCACGGGCCGGTGTCAACCTTTTTTCTATGAGGGTTTGGTTTGTCGATCGAAAAAAAAGATCCTGTCGATGGCTGTGAGTCTTCCACGACGAAGTGGTTCAGAGGGCGCCTGCACCTCATCGATGCCAGGGCGCCGGAATCGGCCTGCGATTGACTTCACCGAAGGGCACGGATATATTCGTGCGGCCGCTGCGCCCTACCGGCAGTTCTCCAGGTATTATCCGAGCCGAGCGCGGGGCGGCGCCATTACTACTTCATGAAACAGGGAGGGGAGATGCCGCCAAAATGTCTTTCTTTTGTGGCTAAGTCGGGTACCGGCAAGACCACGTTGCTGGAGCAGGTGGTCGCGGAGCTGAAACGGCGGGGATACCGGGTCGGGGTCGTGAAGCACGACGCGCACCGCTTCGACATCGACCATCCCGGCAAGGACAGCTACCGCCTGACCGCCGCCGGCGCCGATACCATGATTATCTCCTCGCCCGAGAAGCTTGCCATGGTGAAGCGACACGCAGCATCCCCTCCGGTCGAGGAACTGGTGGCGGCCTATTTCCAGGATGTCGACATCGTACTCACCGAGGGATACAAGAGCGGCCCCCTTCCGAAGCTGGAACTGCATCGGCGGGAGCGCAGCGAGGGTCTTCTTTGCCGCGGGGCATCCCATGATCCCACCCTGGTTGCTGTGGCCAGCGACGAACCTCTGGATCTCGACGTCCCGCTACTGGATCTGAACGACCCTCAACAAGTAACGGACTTCGTGGTAGACAACTTCATTAGGTAGAAACTTAAAAAAATCACATAAACCTCTTGCGCTCCCAGTGGATAATGATAGCCTACTAATGCGTTTTCGGCCGTCAAAAACCTCTGTGGGGTGCCAAAATGCTTTGTAATAACGATGGGTTCGGTTGGACTCGTTATCCTGAAAAAACTCATACGGCGGCTCTTTGGGCCGCCGCTTTAGGTCCGTCTCTGTCCCTTCCTCAGCACGGTGCAGCGTTCGTCCCGGCCAAGCCGTGCGCTGCCCCGCTCTCCACTGCCGCCAACCATTCCGCTATCCTGCCACCGTTTCACCGCGCCCGGAGCGTCCGCTTTACCTCCGTGGCCGAACCTGTCGCCGGCCCCCTGAGGGTGATCGGAGCGTTCGTATTCGCTCTGGTGCTTCTGGTCTGCCAGGTGAACCGGATCCGCGGGCCCGATTTTGCCTTCCCCTGAACGGGCATCCCGCCCGAAGCCAGAGGTGTTGATCTGTGATTTCATACCCGTTCCTGAAAACAGGAAAGAAGGAGGTCCGAAATGAGAAGATACTTGCTGAGCATATTGGTTCCGTTACTGCTGATGCTGGTTCAAAACAGTGCCTTTGCCGGCGAAAGAGCCGGTGCGTTCTCGATCTCGCCGTTTGCCGGAGGATACAACTTCGAAATTGACCAAAGGCGAGACTATGACCTGAGGCAGAATCGTCAGGTTTACGGTCTGCGTCTCGGCTACGACCTTTCCGACCATTTCGAAGCGGAATTGGTAGGTAAGTACATTGATGCAGAAATGGCGTCTGCGCATCGGGATGTCCAGGTCTACGGCTACGGCTTGGACCTGCTTTACAACTTCATGCCTCACTCACGTTTTGTACCGTACGCGGCGATCGGGGGCGGTGGGCTTTCTTTCAATTACCCAGGAGAAGGCGCCGACGGCACCGACGGTGCTTTAAACGCAGGTGTCGGGTTCAAACTGTTCCTGGCGAACAGTGTCGCGTTCCGCGTGGACGGTCGATATATCCTTGATATCGGCAACCGTGGTATCGACAACTGGGAATACACCGCGGGCCTGACCTTCCTCTTCGGCGGTGGCAAGAAGGCTGCGGCGGCTGCCGGCGGGGCTGTCGAGGAGCAGCCGCCGCAGCAGCAGATGGAGAAGGAAGCGCCTCTCGAGCAGGTGCCGGCCGCCGAGCCGACTCCGGGCCACTACAAGTACTGCGTGACCCTCGGCATGCAATTCGACATCGACCAGGCCGTGGTACGTCCGGAGTATCGTGACGAGATCGCCAAGGTCGGCGACTTCATGAAACAGTACCCGACCACCACCGCGGTCATCGAAGGTCACACTGACAACGTGGGTGACCCCGACTACAACATGGGCCTTTCCCAGCGCCGCGCCGAGGCCGTCGTGGATTACCTGGTCACCAACTTCGGCATCGACCGCTCCCGTCTCACCGCAAAAGGGTACGGCATGACCCGCCCGATCGCCGACAACTCGACCGATGTCGGGAAGCAGAAAAACCGCCGCATCCAGGCGGTCATCGACTGCACCTTCACCATGCAGGAAGTCCGTCCTTCGGAACGGCTCTGCGTGAGCCTGGTCATCGACTTCGACCCCGGCCAGGCGGCCATCAAGCCGCAGTACAACGACGAGATCGCCAAGCTTGCCGACTACATGCGGCGCTATCCGACCACCACCGCCCTGATCGAAGGGCACACCGACAACGTCGGCGGCTATGACTACAACATGAAACTGTCCCAGAAACGGGCCGACGCGGTGGTGAACTACCTCGTCGACAACTTCGGCATCGACCGCTCCCGGTTGTCGGCGAAAGGGTACGGCTACACCCGTCGGATCGCCTACAACGACACCGAAGAAGGACGTCAGAAAAACCGCAGGATCAACGCAGTCATCGACTGCGTCGTTCGCCCCTGACGCCTGAGCGATTCTGCAACAAAGAGGGAGGCCGCAAGAACGGCCTCCCTTTTTTATTGTTTAGGCTCGCGGATTTTGTTCACCCCTGGCCTCTACCCTCACTTCGCCGGTGCCACCGAAATCCGCGGGGCGGGAAGCCGGCGTGCGACGATCTTGGGATGTCGGCGACGCAGCGTCCCCATGTCCCCTTCCAGGAAATGCAGGATCGATTGGTCCGGCAGGATCTCCAGGTAGCGGTCAACCAGCTGCCGCATCAGCATGTTGTAGCTTTTCGTCGAGGAGCCGTGCGCGTAGTTGCGCCCGGGGAACCGGCGGATATCGCCGTCGCATTCCGGTGAGACATGGTAGAGCTCATGGAAGATGGTGACGAGCTTTTCGCGGAGGGAAAGTTCCATGAAGCGCGGGACCAGGAAGTAGACGACGTAGAGCATCTCCTGGCCCCGATGGTTGATGGTGGGCATGGTGCAGAGGTAGTCTTTCCGGCCGCGCCGGGTGGTCATGCTCCGGGTGCCCCCCGGAAAGCGCAGCGGGTGGATCTTGGCGTAGCTGCCGCCCCCGCCGGTGCGTCCAAAGGCAATGCACACCAGGAGCTTCAGCGGGTCGATATGGTTCAGCTCGGGGACGCGCAGGGTGACGTCCTCGATGACCCGCTCCAACTCGAAGGTAAGATCGAGCGGGGTCATGCCCCGCTCCAGTTTTTCCGATACTGCACGTCGGACAAGCTAAGGCGCTCCCTACTGCTTCTGCAGGCCGCTGACCTTCAGCTTGTGGCAAAACAGGCAGCGCATCGGGCCGTCCTTGGGCTTGACCGGGTGTTTCGGGGGAAACGGGACGCCGCCCGGCTCGAAATGGCAGGCAGGGCACCCCTTGTCGACTTCCATCTTGCTCTGGGTCTTATTGAAGAGGTCGTAGGACGGCTTGTGCTTGTCGTCCAGCGGAACCCGCTTGGTTTTTTCCTCGCCGGAAATGGCAACGAAGATGATGATGACTACGGCGATGACGCCAATGAACATCCAGTCCTTTTTGCTGATCTGCATCAAAACCCTCCTGGAAAATAAGCTCGGGAGAGGGTAAACGGCTGCTCCCGAAAACTCAAGGGAAATTTAGGCGAGCGCCGCGCAACCGATGGCGCCGTTGTGCTGCGGATGGTGCGGAACGAGGACCTCCATGCGGCACTGCTCCTTGAGCAGGGAGACCATCGCCCCATTGAGGGCGACCCCGCCGGTGATGACCAGGGTCTTCGAGGGGAAGCGTTTGAGCATCGGCATGACCCGCTTCACCAGGGTGAGGTTCACCCCGGCACAGAGCCGGGAGACCGGATGTCCCCGCAGGATCTGACCGATCAGCTCGCTTTCGCCGAAGATTCCGCAGGTCGCGTCCAGCGCGATCGGCTCCTCGGCATGCCGGGAGAGTTCTTCGAGCGGCACTTCGAGCACCGCCGCCATGTTTTCCAGGTACCGGCCGCTGGACGCGGCGCATTTGTCGTTCATGACGAAGTCGGCGAGTTTGCCGGAGACGACCTGGGCCACCTTGGTGTCCTGTCCCCCCATGTCCAGCATGGTGAAGTCGGTAAGCCCGGTCTGGAAAAGGGCGCCGGCAACGTGGGCGCGGATTTCCGAGATGACCCGTGCGCCGTGCAGGTTGATGCTGTTGCGGCCGTAGCCGGTGACGGTGATCCGGGCTTGATCGAGCTCCTCGGCGGAGAAGATGCCGCTCCCCAAGAGGTCGAGGCAGAGTTCGTCGTTATCGATCCGGCCGTACCGCTTGTAAAAGGAAATGGTATCCATGTCCTGGAGTCGGAGGATCTCGGTACCGCTCAAAAGCGCGAACTTCGCCTTCCGGCTCCCCAAGTCGATCCCGATGCTGAGTTTCTGGGTATCGTTCATTGTCTCATTGGTCATTGTTATTGCCGCTCCTGCAACATCTCCAGAAAACCCTCCACCCGGATCTTGGTCCGGGCGTCGACGTCGGCCGGCTTGTCCCCTTCCAGGGTGAGGATCGGGAGGGAAAGCTCCCGGCGCAGTACCATGTCCTCGATCTGCCGGAAGCAGAACGATTGCACGTAATGGATCACGCCGTCGATGCGCCGCGCGGCAAGTTCCTTCTTGATGTCGGCCAGGCGATGGAAGATGTCGTAGGGGTAGGTGTAGGCGCGGTACTGCTCCACGAGGTCGGGGCAGCCGTAGGGCATGGCGAACTGGCGCTGGGTCTCGTTGAACACCACCCGGGCGTTTTGGGTCTCGACGAACTGGTACAGCCCCGAGATGATCGGGGGGACCCCCAAGTAGGCAAGGCGCAACTGCTGTTGCATCGGTGTCCGCTCTTTGGCCCGGGCCAGGAAGGTGTCCACCTCGGCCTCGAAGGCCTCGGCATCCCCGTTCATGTCGGAGGTACAGACCTGGTAGTAGTGGTTTTCCGCCCCGGTCACCCGGTTTTCCTCCCAGGTCAGCCGGTCGATCTCCTTGACCTTGAGACGGATCGCGTCCAGCCGTGCCTTGGCCGCGTGGACCTCGGACCAGCCGACCCCGAAGGCGGCCATCAGCTTTTCGATCTCAGCCCGCAGGAGCTCGGGTTCGCGGCCGCCGGGGTAGGCGAACGGATAGGTGCGGACCCCCTGCAGCGAGAGCACCTCCATCAGCGCCTTGGTATAGCTGCAGTCCCCCTCGGTGACGGCGATCATTTCGGTGACGCCGCTTGCCACCACGGCGCCGTAGATACCCTTGATCCAGCCGCAGACGTTCCTGGGGAACCCGGCCAGTTCCGCCTCTTCTATGTAATCGTTGCTCTGGGGATTGGTGATGAAGATGTTGTTGAGGTCAACCGGGACCGCTCCCGCCGCAACCAGCACTTCGAGCGGGATGGTGGAGGTAAAGCCGACTCTGCGCAATGGGTGTTACTCCGTCTTGATGAAATAGAGATAGATCAGCACTGCGCCGATGGCCAAGCCGCCAAATGCAAAGGGTAGGGTGGAGGAGAGGGTGAGTCCTTCGCTGTCGGTGGGAAGCGTGTAGTGGATGAGCAATAACAGCGCACAGGCGGTGAACAGCACGCTCAGCACGAACTTCGAACGCTTGATGATCGCGTAGAAGGCCAGGATCAAAAAGACCGTGACGAACCACGGGTTGGTGATGGCGCTTTTCACCGTGAGGTGTTTCACGAAATCGACGACGTTCGCCGTTTCGAAAGGCCTCAGGGCATCGCGCGTTTTTTCCACCAGGGCGGCCTTTTCCATGCCTCCTCCTCAAAGATGTCTGATTATAGTCATATGGCCAAAATTGGCAAGTAGTTAAAACAGGAAGGGATTCCGGACCGCCGGCAAAGAAATATGAACAACCGGGAAAATGTTGTTTACAAACGGCGGCGATCTTCTTAAATATACGCATTTTGTTTTGCCAAAAGGGGGGGCTATGGACGAGCTGAAATCCACGCCGCTGGTGAAGGAACATGAGGGGCTGAAGGCGCTGATGGCGCCCTTCGGCGGATGGCTGATGCCGATCCAGTATTCCGGCATCATCGCCGAACACAAGTGGTGCCGGGAGAAGGCGGCCCTCTTCGACATCTGTCA
Source organism: Geomesophilobacter sediminis (assembly GCF_016458275.1). Taxonomy (GTDB): domain Bacteria; phylum Desulfobacterota; class Desulfuromonadia; order Geobacterales; family Geobacteraceae; genus Geomesophilobacter; species Geomesophilobacter sediminis. The sequence goes on along the minus strand of NZ_JAEMHM010000009.1, from coordinate 35,161 downwards.
CATGGGTGAGTTCCTCTTCAAAGGCGACATCGTGGCCAGCGGCCTGGAGGACGTCTTCACCTTTTCCGTCAAGGGGATCCCGGTCGGGCGCTCGCGCTACGGTTTCCTGCTCAACGAAAAGGGTGGGGTGATCGACGATCTCATCGTCTTCCGCCTGGCGGAGGACGAGGTGATGATCGTGGTGAACGCCGCCACCATCGCCAACGACTTCGCCGTCATCAGTTCCCGTCTCAAGAATCCCGCACTTCTCACCGACATCTCCGACGCCACCGGAAAGCTCGACCTCCAGGGCCCGCTCTCCCGCGAGGTGCTGGTCGAGCACCTGGGGTCCGACATCGCGGAAATCCCCTTCTTCAAATTCATCCGGAAAAAGATCCTCGGGGTCGATGCCTTGGTCAGCCGCACCGGGTACACCGGCGAGCTGGGGTACGAAATCTTCATTCCGGCGCCGAAGGTGCGCGAGCTGTGGGATCTCCTCCTCAAAGACGCGCGGGTCGAGCCCGCCGGGCTGGGAGCCCGCGACCTGCTCCGCCTCGAAGTCGGCTACTCCCTCTACGGCAACGACCTCGACGACGTGACCACGCCCCTTTCGGCGCAGCTTATGGCCTTCGTCAACCTCGACAAGTCGTTCGTCGGCAAGGAGGCCATTCTCAAGGAGCAGAGCCAGGGCTCGCCCAAGAAGAAGGTTGCCTTCAAGGTCGATTCGCGCCGCTCGCCGCGCCACCATTACGAGATCCACTGCGACGGCAAAAACGTCGGCACCGTCACCAGCGGCGCCTTCTCGCCCATGCTCGGCTGCGGCATCGGGCTCGGCCTCGTCGCCCCCGAGGTCGCGGAACTCGGCAAGCGCCTGGTAATCAAGCACGAACGAGTGGAAATGGACGCAACCGTGGTGGAGCTCCCGTTCTATGCCGGGGGATCGCTGCGCTCCTGATCGGATTTCAGCTGTTTATTTACTTACGAGGAGGATGGACAGATGGCCAAGTACTACACCAAAGAGCACGAGTGGGTTGAGTTGGACGGCGCCACCGGGACGGTCGGGATCAGCGAGCATGCCGCGCACGAACTGGGCGACATCACCTTCGTCGAACTTCCCAAGATCGGCAAGGCGGTGAAGCAGTTCGATACCCTGGCCGGGATCGAGTCGGTCAAGGCCGCCAGCGACATCTACGCCCCGGTCTCGGGCAAGGTGGTCGCGGTGAACGACGCGCTCGACGCCGCCCCGGAGCTGGTGAACGAAAGCGCCGAGGAGAAGGGGTGGGTCTGCCGCCTGGAGGGTGTCGACGCGGGTGAACTGGCCGCACTGATGGACGCCGCCGCTTACCAGCAGTTCCTCAAGGGGCTCGAATAACATGGGATACTGTCCGAACACCCCGGACGAGATCCGGGAAATGCTGGCGGTGATCGGGGTCGGCAGCGTGGAGGAGCTCTTCTCCGCGATCCCGGACAAGCTGCGCGCCAAGTCCTTCGACCTTCCCGCCGGGCTCTCCGAGTTCGAGCTGATGCGGATCATGAAGGAGAAGGCCGCGGCCTCGGGTCAGGAGATCACCAACTTCATCGGCGGCGGGCTCTACGACCACATCGTTCCGGCGGTGGTGGATCATCTCTCCGGGCGCGCCGAGTTCTACACCGCCTACACGCCGTACCAGCCGGAATGCGCGCAGGGGACCCTCCAGGCGCTCTATGAATACCAGAGCTCGATCTGCCGGTTGACCGGCATGGAGGTTTCCAATGCCTCCCTCTACGACGGCGGGACCGCCCTTGCCGAGGCCGCGCTGATGGCGCTGCGGATCACCGGGCGCAACAGCATCGTGGTCGATGCCTCGGTGAACCCGTTCCACCGCGAGGTGGTCCAGGGATACCTGCACAGCCTGTCGGCGCATTCGGAGGTGATAGCCCCGGACGGCTGCGAGCCGGCCATGGACCGCCTCATGGCCGCCATCACCGACGAAACCGCCGCGGTCATCGTCCAAAACCCCAACTTCTTCGGGAGCGTAACCGATTTCACCGAACTGGCCAAGAAGGCGCACCAGCACGGGGCGCTCCTCGTGGTCGGCTCCTACCCGGTGGCCCTGGGCCTGATCAAAACCCCGGGGGAAATGGGGGCGGACATCGTGGTGGGGGACGGGCAGAGCCTCGGGAACCCGCTCTCCTTCGGGGGACCCTACTTCGGGTTCATCACCACGACCAAGCAGTACATCCGCAACATTCCGGGACGCATCATCGGCGAGACCGTCGACAAGCTCGGCCGCCGCGGCTACGTCCTGACCCTCCAGGCCCGGGAACAGCACATCAAGCGGCACAAGGCGACCTCCAACATCTGCTCCAACCAGAGCCTCTGCGCGCTGCGCGGCCTGATCTTCATGTCGGCCCTGGGCAAAGAGGGGCTGAGCGAGCTCGCGGCGCTGAACTACGACAAAAGCGAGTACGCCAAGTCGGTCTTCTCCGGCATCAAGGGGGTCACGGTCGCCAACCGGGGCGCCACCTTCAACGAGTTCACCCTCACCCTTGCCAGGCCCGCGGCCGAGGTCGTGGAAAAGCTCCTTACCCAGGGGATCGCGGCGGGGCTTCCGCTCGCACCCTACTATGAAGGGCGGGATAAGGAACTGGTGGTGACCGTGACCGAGAAACGGACCAAGGCGGAGATCGAGCGTCTGGCCGGTCTTTTGGAGGGGGCACTATGAAACTGATCTACGAACTGTCCGTTTCCGGCCGCAGCGGGGTGCGCATCCCGGTTTCCGACGTGCCCAAGGCGGCGCCGCTGCCGCAATCCTTGCGCCGGGCCGAGCCGGCCGCGCTCCCCGAGGTGGCGGAGCTCGACCTGGTGCGGCATTTCACCGGCCTTTCCCGGAGAAACTACTCCGTCGACACCAACTTCTACCCGCTGGGCTCCTGCACCATGAAGTACAACGCCAAGGTGATGGAAAACGCCGGCTCGCTCTTCGCCGACAGCCATCCGGTGCTGGCGCTGCTTCCCGGCGGGCCGGAAAAGGTCCAGGGACCGCTCTCCCTGATCCACGGCCTCGAGCAGCAACTTGCCGAGATCACCGGCATGGACGAGGTGACCACCCAGCCCTTGGCCGGCGCCCATGGCGAGATGACCGGGATCATGGTGATCGCCGCCTACCACAAGGCGCGCGGGCAGAACCGGCGCTACGTCATCGTTCCGGACTCTTCGCACGGCACCAACCCGGCCAGTGCGGCGATGGCGGGGTACGAGATCGTCACCATCCCCACCGCACCCTACGGCGACATGGACCTCGATGCCTTCCGGGCCGCGATGAACGATCAGGTGGCGGCGGTGATGATGACCTGCCCCAACACCCTGGGCATCTTCAATCCGCACATCGCCGAGATCTGCGAGATCGCCCACCAGGCCGGCGCGCTCGTTTACTACGACGGCGCGAACCTGAACGCTATCCTCGGCAAGGTCCGCCCCGGCGACGTCGGCTTCGACGTCATCCACGTCAACCTGCACAAGACCTTCGGCACCCCGCATGGCGGCGGCGGCCCGGGCAGCGGCCCGGTCGGGGTGAAATCCCACCTGATCCCGTACCTCCCGACCCCGCGCGTGGTGAAGGGGGCGGACGGAACCTTTGGCGTGGAGGCCCATCCCGAGGGGATCGGCCGGGTCTCCGACTTCTTCGGCAATTTCGCCATCATGGCGCGGGCCTTCGCCTACATCACCATGCTGGGGCGGGAAGGGCTGATCGAGGTGAGCGAGCAGGCGGTCCTGAACGCCAACTACATGATGGCGCGCTTGAAGGAGGAGTACGAGCTTCCCTTCGACATCACCTGCATGCATGAATGCGTCTTCTCCGCCTCGCGCCAGCTGAAAGACGGGGTGCACGCGATCGACATCGCCAAGTACCTGATCGACCGCGGCTTCCACCCGCCGACCGTCTACTTCCCGCTCAACGTGAAAGAGGCGATCATGATCGAGCCAACCGAGACCGAGAGCAAGCAGACCATGGACTCGTTTATCGCCGTCATGCTCGAGGCGGCCGAGGTGGCGCGGACCCGTCCCGAGGAGTTGCACGACGCTCCGGTGACCACACCGGTCGGGCGGCTCGACGAAACCCGGGCGGCCCGGGCGCTGCAGGTCTGCTGCGAGCTTTAGGCTTGTCCGCGCCCAGCGGTTTTCCTATGGCCGGGAAAGCCGCAGCTGTGCTACTCTGTCCGCTGGTTACACCGGAGAAGTCGCACAGGAAACATTCAGAGTAATGAGCGCGACCTCCGGGGATGGTTACCGGAGGTCGCTTCATTTTGTGGAATCCACCCGCGTTTGGATGCCGAACGCGGTAGGCGCTACATTCCTGGTCGTGATCATCCCCCTTACGGTAGGAGCGACATTCCTGTCGCGATCATCGGCCTTACTATGGGAGCGCCTTTCCTGGCGCGATCCGCCAATGGCGGTGACGACTGCCTCCCCCCGGGCAGGCGACCTGGTTGCTGATCCAAAGACTCTCGCTCGCGACAAGACTCTCGCTCGCGACAAGAATGTCGCTCCTACGGAGTTTGTGGCCGCATCGTCTCCTGCGGGAAAACTTTTAACCCACGAGGTGCTCAGACCCTTGACCCACTGGCGTCTCATAGATACCGGACCGCTGGACGCGGCCGCGAACATGGCGGTGGATGAGGCGCTTCTCGCCTGCTTCGACCCGGCCACTTCGCAGCCGGTGCTGCGGCTTTACGGCTGGTCCCCACCGGCGCTCTCGCTCGGCCGTTACCAGGATGCCGCCACCGCCCTGGATCTTCCCCGCTGCGCTGCCGACGACGTCGCCGTGGTCCGGAGGATGACCGGCGGCGGCATCATCTACCATGCCGACGAACTCACCTACAGCATTGTCTGCCGACCGGACCAGGTCGGGGAGGGGGCCGGAGTGAAGGCAGGTTTCCGGCGGCTGTGCGGCTTTCTGTTGGGGGCCTACCGAAAGCTCGGGCTGAACCCTTCCTTCGCCATCGACCACAATCCCGAAGGTGCTCAGCTCGGGGTCCGGACCTCCTTTTGCTTTGCCGGCAAGGAGGAGTGCGACATCGTGGTGCAGGGGCGAAAGCTCGGCGGCAACGCCCAGCGCAGGGCGCGCGGGCTGATCCTGCAGCACGGGTCGATCCCGCTGCAAAGTCGGGTGCCGCTTGGGCTTACGTACGTGACCGATTCTTCTCCCGGCGCGGAACGGGCGGCAAGTCTTGCCGAACTGGGGGTGGAGACCGAGCCGGATCGGCTCAAGACGTTGCTGCGGGAGGCGTTTGAGGAGACGCTCGGGGTGCGGCTCACTCCGGTTTCGTTGTCTCCCCAGGAAGCGGACGCGGTCGAGCGGCTTACCCGCGAGAAGTACCGCGCGACCCGCTGGAATATTGAGGGGATCGATCGCTAAGGCTATACTTGCCGCTGGCCTTGGTAGGAGCGCCATTCCTGGCGCGATCCGCCACAGGCGCCGACAGCGGTTGCGGTTATTCGCGCCTGGAAAGACGCTCCCACAGGGTAGGCTCCATTACCCAATTATCCTTGCCCTCCACCCGGAGGCTTCTCGGTGACCCGATGACCTTGGTCCGTAAGCCGGAATGGCTTCAGAAAAAAATCACGCCGTCCGCCCACGCCCACGTGGAGCAACTCCTTGGCGAGCTGAACCTGAACACGGTCTGCCAGCAGGCGCGCTGCCCGAACATCAGCGAATGCTTCGGCAAGCACCAGGCGACCTTTCTCATCCTCGGGCGCATCTGCACCCGCCTCTGCTCGTTCTGCTCGGTTTCCAAGGAAACGCCGGGACCGACGGACCCGGTCGAGCCGATGAACGTGGCCCGTGCGGTGGCGCGGCTGAAGCTATCCCACGTCGTCATCACCAGCCCGACCCGCGACGACCTCCCCGATGGCGGTGCCGTTCTTCACGCCGCGACGGTCGCGGCCATCAGAGCCGAATCGCCGCAGACCAAGATCGAGCTGCTGATCCCTGACTTTGGTGGCAAGAGCGAGCCGCTGGCGACGGTGGTGGCGAGCCGCCCCGATATCCTGGGACACAACGTCGAAACCGTTCCCAGGCTCTACCACATCCGCTCCGGTGCCGATTACCGGCGCTCCTTGCATCTCCTCGACGAGGCGCGGCGTCTCGACCCGGGCTTGAAGACCAAGTCCGGCGTGATGCTCGGCCTGGGCGAGGAAGAGGGGGAGCTGTTCCAGGTCATGCGGGATCTGCGTGAGGTTGGCTGCGCGTACTTCAGCCTCGGGCAGTATCTTGCGCCCAGCCGCCAGCACCATCCGGTGCAGCGTTTCGTCGAGCCGGAACTCTTCGACCGCTACCGCGAACACGCGCTCTCGCTTGGCTTTCTCCACGTCGAGAGCGGGCCGTACGTGCGCAGCTCCTACCATGCCGAGGATTACGGGAGGGGAAATGCCCCTGCGCAGAGCGAGGCACCCGATGCCTAGTCCTTTCTGGAAGCGGCTCGCGGTTATCGTGGCCCTGGCCGGGACGTTTCTGCCGGCAGGTGAGGCACTGGCTTCCCGCAAATCCCCCGTCGACGGCGGAAAGATCACTTCGGGGGTGGGATGGCGGGTAGACCCGTTCGGCAGCGGCAGGATGATCTGGCACAACGGCTACGACATCTCCGTTCCGGTGGGGACCCCGGTGCACCCGGTGGAGCGGGGGACGGTGTATTTTGCCGGGACCTACAAAGGCTACGGCGAGATGGTTGTCATCGACCACGGCAACGGATACGTCACCATCTACGGTCACAACTCCGCCATCAAGGTAAAGGCCGGCGACGTGGTCGACAGCACGACCGTCATTGCCCTCTCCGGCAACACCGGCCGGTCCACCGGACCGCACGTTCATTACGAACTGAGGTACATCGGCGGGACGCCGAAGGAACAGCGGGCTCGGGTCGAGAATAACCTGAAACAGACAGTGCAGGATAAGGTGGGTGGCTGGGTGGAGGATTATGTCAGCGGCAAAGGCGGGAACAGCGAGATCACCATCCTCCCCGACGGGGAAGGACAGTGATTTCAAGGAACAATGAACAAGGAACAGTGAACAATAAAAGGCAGTAGGTCCCTTGTGTCCTTTGTGTCCCTTGTGTCCTTTGTGTCCTTTGTGTCCTGGAAAAGAGAAAACCCCCAAAAGACGTTGCGGCCTTTGGGGGTTCTTTTTTGTCACCCTTTGCTGGACTGGTGGTGCCTATTCGGCGAGGAGCCTCTTGATGGACTCTTCCATCGCCCGGGCGGTCTGGTCGGAGTAACCTTGGAAACGCTCCGCGATCACGCCTTTTTTGTTGATCACGAAGATGGTCGGTATGGAACGCAGCCCGTAATCGGTCTGCATGTCCTCTCCGGCAATCGCCACCGGGTAGTTCACCCTTTTCTCGGCGAGAAAGTTCTTCACCAGCCGCTCACCGCCGTCGTCCACGCTGACGCCCAAAACCTGCAACCCCTGCTTCCCGTACTTCATGTTGAGCGCGTTGAGGTGCGGGATCGCTTCGCGACAGGGGACGCACCACGTGGCGAAGAAATCCATCACCAGGACGTAGCCCCGGTAATTCGCCAACGACAGCGGCTGCCCCGACGTGGTGACGAGCTTGATAGCCGGCGCGGGCTCGCCTTTTTGCAAAATGGCCGCCGCAGGTTGCGTGAACAGCAACAGCCCTGCCGCGGCCAGCAACAACACCTTCTTGCCTGCCAGTCCTGCGCGTTTAAAACTGAAACCTTGCTTGCCTTTCATATGCCTTCTTTAGATGCGGCCTTTTAAAGGGCCTTGTTGATCAGAGTTTCCAGCTGGGCTTTCGGGATTGCGCCGACCACCTGGTCCAGCACCTTGCCGTCTTTGAACAAAATGACGGTCGGGATGCCGCGTACCCCGTATTTGCTCGGCGTTGCCGGGTTGTCATCGACGTTCACTTTGCCGACTTTCACCTTGCCTGCGTACTCGGAGGCGACGGTGTCGATGAGGGGGGCAATCGCCTTGCAGGGGGCGCACCAGGTAGCCCAAAAATCTACCAGCACCGGAAGATCCGACTGAAGTACTTCTTTCTCAAAGTTGTCGTCGGTGAATGCGAGAACGTTTTCACTGGCCATGTAACCCTCTCCTTGGATGAAAAATTGAATAGGTTCATCATATGCTAGCGGTCGAAAAAAGCAAGGAGTAATTGAGCCCCGCCAATGGCGGCGTTACCAGTGCATTGGCTGTTGACAATGTCGTAAGTATCGGGCGATAGTGACACGCTTTTTAAAGCAAATTGCACAACTTCTGCGGCACCTGGATGGATTCTGCAACAGTTGTGACCGTTAGTTGTAGAAGCGGCATTCCGGTTGGGATCACCTGCCAAATCGCGGCAGGAATGCCGCTCCTTCTGAGAGCTTCGCAGCCGTTGTTGCCAATCATGCAAAGGGGGGACGATGCGGTTTTACCCGATATCGCTCGACGTCAAAGGAAAGCGTGTGGTCATCGTCGGCGGCGGCTCGGTTGCGGCACGCAAGGCGGACCGGCTGGTGCAGGCCGGCGCCCGGATCACCGTGGTCGCGCCGAAAGTCGCTAAATCTTTGGCGGACCTCGCCGATAAGGGGATAATCTGCCACGTTTGCCGTCCTTTTGGCCCGGGAGATCTCGCCGGGGCGCGTCTTGCCTTTGCCGCCACCGACGACCGGGAGGTCAACCGTGCGGTAGCCGAAGAAGCCCGCCGGACGGGGATCTTCGTCGATGTGACCGATGCGCCTGCCGAGAGCGATTTCGCCACCCCGGCCGTTCTCCAGCAGGGAGAACTCCAGATCACGGTTTCCACCGCTGGCGCGAGTCCTGCATTGTCACGGAGGATCGTCGAACAGTTACAGGCAGAGTTCGGCCCTGAATATGCCGAAACTGTTGATCTTTTCAGAGCTGTCCGTGAAAAAACATTGACTGTAACGGGCGGGGCCGCATACAATAAGCGGGTTTTTGCCGATCTAGCATCCCGCGATTTGCCTGCCTTGATCAAAAACGGCCGGAAGGACGAAATAGAACAGATACTTCTGAAGCTGTTCGGTACCGGGTTTTCACTCGATCCGGAACGGGCCGAAAAAAAGGATCCTTCATGAATGCCCTCCTTTTCTCCAGTACCCTTGTCGTTTATGTCGCAGCTACCGTCGTTTATCTCAGTTACCTGGTCAAGCCGCGTGATGTACTCGGACGGGTCGGCCAGGGGCTGGTTGCGGTCGGGTTTCTCGTCCACCTCGGGTTCACCCTGAACCGCTACCTCGTCGCCGGGCACACCCCAATCACCAATCTGCACGAGTCCCTCTCCTTCTTCAGCCTCGCCATCGTCGGGACCTTCATCATCTTCGAGCGCCGCTACCGTGCCGCCATCCTGGGTTCCTTCATCATCCCGCTGGCGCTGCTCATCCTGGTCCTGTCGATCGGCTTCTCCAATGGGATCATGCCGCTCAACCCGGCGCTCAAGAGCAAGTGGCTTTTCGTGCACACCGTGATGGCTTTCCTCGGTTACGCCGCCTTCGCCGTTTCGTTCGCGGTCAGCATCATGTACCTGATCCAGTCGCACTTCCTGAAAAAGCGCCGGCTCGGTTCGCTGTTCCAGAAGCTTCCGCCTTTGGACATCCTGGACGAGATCAGCTACCGCTGCCTCACCTTCGGGTTTCCGCTTTTGACCTTCGCCATCATTTCCGGGGCGATCTGGGCCGAGACCGCGTGGGGAACCTACTGGAGCTGGGATCCCAAGGAGACCTGGTCGCTCATCACCTGGTTCATCTACGCCGCCCTTCTGCACGGCAGGCTCACCACCGGCTGGCGGGGCCGGAAGGCCGCCTGGCTTTCCATCCTGGGCTTCGTCATCGTTCTTTTCACCTTCCTCGGCGTGAACCTTCTCATGTCGGGACTGCATAGCTACAGGTAGGGGGCGCCGGGGCGGCGTCGCCCGGAGCTACTCTGCAGAAGAGGCAGGTTGTATATGAACATTATTGTGGTTGGGCTGTCCCATAAAACAGCCGGGGTCGAAATTCGGGAAAAGGTCGCTTTTGCCCCCACCCAGATGGCAAAGCCGCTCAATGCCGTGGTGTCGCTCCCCGACATCACCGAGGCGGTCATCGTCTCTACCTGTAACCGGGTCGAGATCTATGCCACCACCCGTGACATCGCCGGCGGGATGGCGCGCCTGAAGCGTTTCCTGGCCGACTACCACAACTTCCCGCTTGAGACGCTGGAAAAGCATCTCTACAGCTACTACGGGGTCGACGCCACCCGGCACGTCTTCCGGGTCGCCTCCAGTCTCGACTCGATGGTGGTCGGCGAGCCGCAGATCCTCGGGCAGATCAAGACCTCCTACGGCTATGCCGCCGAGTACAAGAGCTCGGGCCTGATCCTGAACCGCTTCCTGCACAAGGCCTTCTCGGTCGCCAAAAGGGTGCGCACCGAGACCAAGATCGCCTCGTCGGCGGTTTCGGTCGCCTTCGCCGCCGTGGAACTGGCCAAGAAGATCTTCGGAGAGCTCTCCGACAAGACCGTCCTTCTGATCGGCGCCGGCGAGATGTGCGAACTCGCCGCCAAGCACTTCATCAACGTCGGGGTGCGCGGGGTGATGGTCACCAACCGTACCTACGAGCGCGCCGAGAAGCTCGCCGAGGAATTCGCCGCCAAGCCGATCCACTTCGAGGACCTCTTCGACCAGCTGCACAAGGCGGACATCATCCTCTCCTCCACCGGGGCGCCCCATTTCATCATCGGCGGCAAGGACGTCGAAGAAGTCATCCGGCGCCGCCGGCAGAAGGCGATGTTCTTCATCGACATCGCGGTGCCGCGCGACATCGACCCGAAGGTGAACGACGTGGAGAACGCCTACCTCTACACCGTCGACGATTTGAACGGCGTCGTGGCGAGCAACCTGGAGCAGCGCAAGATCGAGGCGGCCAAGGCCGAGGCGATCGTCGAGCAGGAGATCGGCCAGTTCTTCAAATGGCTCTCCTCTCTGGAGGTCACCCCGACCATCGTGGCACTGCGCAGCAAGTTCGACGAGATCCGCAAGGCCGAGCTCGCCAAGACCATCTCCGGTTGGAAGGACCTCCCGCCGGACGGCCAGAAGAAGCTCGAGGCGCTCACCAACGCGATGATGAACAAGCTGCTGCACCCGCCGACCAGCGTGCTGAAAAACCCGGAGCAGGGAAACCGGACCGACCTGTACATCGACGCCCTGAGAAACCTCTTCGACCTGGAGACCGCCGCGCCGGAGCAGGACGGGATGATGGAGCTGGAAGAATAGTCAAAAACCGGGGCTAGGGACTAGGGGCTAGGGGCTAGTAAAGGCAAAGAGCCGTTACCAGCCCCTAGCCCCCGGCCCCTAGCCCCCGCATTTCTAAAGGAGATCACAGATGGCATTGAAGCAATTGAGGATCGGGACCCGCGCGAGCCAGCTCGCGCTCTGGCAGGCAAATTGGGTGAAGTCCGAGCTCGAAAAAAGGTACCCGGATCTTGAGGTCACCCTGACCAAGATCAAGACCATCGGCGACAAGATCCTCGATGTGCCGCTCGCTCAGGTGGGGGGCAAAGGGCTTTTCGTGAAGGAGATCGAGGAAGCCATGCTGCGCGGCGACATCGACATCGCCGTCCACAGCATGAAGGACGTCCCGACCGAATTCCCCGAAGGGCTCGGGCTTTACTGCATCACCGACCGTGAAGACCCGCGCGATGCCGTCATCTCCAACGGGGTGAAGTTCCTGGACCTCCCGCAGGGGGCCAAGATCGGCACCTCGGCGCTTAGGCGCCAGGCGCAGCTCCTCAAGGTCCGTCCGGACCTCGAGATGGTCATCATCCGCGGCAACGTGGAGACCAGGATGAACAAGCTGCAGACCGAAGGTCTCGACGCCGTCATCCTCGCCGCCGCGGGGCTCAACCGTCTCGGCTTCGCCGACCGGATCACCGAGCTTTTGCCGACCGACCTGTCGCTGCCGGCGATCGGGCAGGGGGCGCTCGGCATCGAGTGCAACCTTTCCAACGAGGAAGTGAAGCAGACCATCGCCTTCTTCAACAGCCCGGACACCAGCCGTGCGGTCCGCGCCGAGCGCGCCCTTTTGTGGCGCTGCGAGGGCGGCTGCCAGGTTCCCATCGCGGCCTACGGGCAGGTGAGCGGCGACCAGCTCACCCTGACCGGCTTCATCGCCTCCGTCGACGGCAAGACCTCCGTCAAGGGGACCTTGACCGGCCCGGCCGACGACTGCGAGAAGATCGGGGTGGCCCTGGCCGAGAAGCTCCTTTCCGAAGGAGGGCACGCCATCCTGGCCGAGGTGTACCAGCGTGAAGTGAGCCGGGAGAAGGAAATCCCGGTCTAATTGCACCGTTCTCGAGCACCAAGGGAAAAGGCTAACGGCTGGCCGGGGACGACGTCGACCCCGGGCGGCCTTAGCCTTTTCCCGTTTCGTCGTTAAAAGCCCCGAACCGCCTTCCCCCCCGTCCGCCAGGGGAGGGGGATGCAGGATGTCACGGGCGCAGCATGCTGCGCCTACGGTAAGTATGACCTTGGTCCCCGACCCCCGATCCCAGACCCCCAACCCCGAGGTTTTAATATGGCTCACGGAAAAAAAGGTTTCGTCTATCTGATCGGTGCGGGCCCCGGCGACCCCGGCCTGATGACGATCAAGGGACGCGACTGCCTGGAAAAGGCTGACGTGGTCCTCTACGACTACCTCGCCAACGACCAGCTGCTTCGGATGGCCCCGCCGGGCGCCGAGCTTATCTATTCCGGCAAGATCGGCGGGGAGCACAACCGGGAGCAGCACCAGATCAACCAGCTCATGGTGGCAAAGGCGCTCGAGGGGAACGTCGTGGCGCGGCTCAAGGGGGGGGACCCCTTCGTCTTCGGGCGCGGCGGCGAGGAGTGCGAGGCGCTGGTAGCGGCCGGCGTCCCCTTCGAAGTGGTCCCGGGCATCACCGCGGGGATCGGTGCTACCAGCTATGCCGGCATCCCGCTCACCCACCGCGGCGTCACCACCTCGGTTGCCTTCGTCACCGGGCACGAGAGCCCGGGCAAGCTGAGCTCCGAGATCGACTGGGAAGGTCTTTCCCTGGGAAGCGGCACCATCGTCTTTTACATGGGGATCCGCAACCTCCCCCAGATCGCGGAAAACCTGATGGCGCACGGCCGGTCCCCCCAGACCCCGGTCGCCCTGATCCGGTGGGGCACGCGCCCCGAGCAGCAGGTTTTGACCGGGACGCTCTCCGATATCGCCGAGAAGGCGCAGGCCGTCGGGTTCAAGGCCCCGGCGGTGACCGTCGTCGGCGAAGTGGTGCAGCTGCGCGACACCCTGCGCTGGTTCGACAACCGCCCCCTGTTCGGGCGCTCGGTCCTGGTGACCCGCGGCGCGGACCAGGCCGGGGAGTTCGCGGTGCGCCTGGAGCGCCTCGGGGCGCGGGTGCTCTCCTGCCCCACCATCGAGATCGTTCCCCCCACCGACTACCGTGAGCTCGACGAGGCGATTACCGCCCTGGACAGCTTTCACTGGGTCGTGTTCACCTCGTACAACGCGGTGAAGTACTTCTTCGACCGGCTCCACGCCCTCGGCCGGGACACCCGCGCCCTGGGGGGCTGCCAGGTCTGTGCGGTCGGCCCCAAGACCGCGGCGGCACTGGCGCCCTACGGCATCAAGGCCGACCTCGTCCCCGCCGATTACAAGGCGGAAGGGGTGGTGACCGCGTTTGGCGAGCTGGACCTCTCCGGAAAGTGGGTCCTCTTCCCGCGTGGGGACCGGGCCCGCGAGGTGATTCCCGAGGAACTGACCCGCATGGGGGCTCAGGTCCTCACCCCGGTCGCCTATTGCAACGTCACCCCGCCGGAGCTCCCGCAGGAGGCGCTCGCCGCGCTGGAGGCGCACCGGGTCGACTGCGTCACCTTCACCTCGTCCTCCACCGTGCAGAATCTGGCCGCCATCCTCGGGGAAAACCGGTTCCTGCGGCTTTTGGAGGGGGTCACCGTCGGGTCGATCGGGCCGATCACCTCGAAGACCTGCCGGGAACTTGGCCTGGAGGTGCACGTCGAGCCGGCGCAATATACCCTTGACGCGCTCACCGAGGAACTGGTCAAATACATGAACCGTTGAAACCCGTTTCTGCGTTCGACGTTTGACGTTCGACGTAGAAACCTTCTGGCCTAGCTTTCATGTAATACCTCCGACTTTGTTGGAGGCTTGGGTAAAGATTTCCAACGCCGAACGTCGAACGTCGAACGTCGAACGCCGAACGCCGAACGTCGAACGCCGAACGTCGAACGCAAAAAAGGAGCCGCCAATGTTCTATCCCGTGTACCGAGCCAGACGCATCAGAGGGAAAGAGGTGTTCAGAAACATGGTCCGCGAGACCTCTCTTTCCGCCAACGACCTGATCTACCCGATGTTCTCCGCCTTCGGCAAGGGGATCAAGAAGGAGATCTCCTCGATGCCGGGCATCTACCAGCAGTCCATCGAGCACATCGTCGAGGAGGCCCAGGAGGCTTACGAACTCGGCGTCCCGGCGGTGATCCTCTTCGGCATCCCGGAAGTCAAGGACGCCATGGGGAGCGATGCCTACTCGGAAACCGGCATCATCCAGGAAACCATCCGCGCCATCAAGAAGACGGTGCCCAAACTCGCCGTCATCACCGATGTCTGCATGTGCGAGTACACCGACCACGGGCACTGCGGCATCATCAAAAACGGCGACGTGGACAACGACGAGACCCTGGAGCTTTTGGCCAAGGAGGCGCTCTCCCACGCCCGCGCCGGCGCCGACATGGTCGCCCCCTCCGACATGATGGACGGCCGGGTCGCCGCGATCCGCGAGGCGCTCGACAACAACGGCCACAAGGACATCCCGATCATGAGCTACGCCGTGAAGTACGCTTCCGGCTACTACGGCCCGTTCCGGGAAGCCGCCGAGTCCACCCCGCAGTTCGGCGACCGCCGCTCCTACCAGATGGATCCGGGCAACCGCCTGGAGGCGATCCGCGAGGCCCACATGGACGTTGAGGAAGGGGCCGACATCCTCATGGTGAAACCGGGCCTGCCGTACCTCGACATCGTGCGCGACGTACGCAACGAGTTCAACCTCCCGACCGCCGTCTACAACGTCTCCGGCGAGTACTCCATGGTGAAGGCCGCCGCCAAGGCGGGGTGGATCGACGAGGACCGCGTCATCATGGAGACCATGCTCTCCTTCAAGCGCGCCGGCGCCGACCTCATCCTCACCTACCACTCCAAGGAAGTCGCCAAGCTCTTGAAGAAGGGGTACGAGCTGGCGCAGCAGGAGCGCTGCGGCTGCGGCTGCCGGTAATCCCGTTCCAGGAGTTGGAAATGCAAAAAGGCCCGTTCTTTCGAGCGGGCCTTTTTGCGTCCTGAGCGGAGGGGGCAATCCCCCTGCTCCTCCTTGATGAAGCTGACCCCTTTCCCCCGACGCTGTCGATGAAGGTTGTGAACCTGAAGCAGGCCACTCTTTCGAGGAGAACATCGAATCCGATTCCCGGGGATCCCCCGGAAGGAACAAAAAAAGCCCGGGGAAAACGGGCTTTTCTGTCGGGTCCGGCCGGCCTTAGCTTCTGATCATCACCAACAGCATCTTGAACTGCTTGAGCGCCCGGACCTTGTGCGGCTTGTGGCTCGGCATGATGATCATCTCGCCCGCCTTCACGGTGTTGGGTACGCCGTCGATGGTGATCTGCGCCTCGCCGTCCAGAACCTGCACCATGGCATCGTAGGGGACGGTATGCTCGCTGAGCCCTTCCCCTTCGGCGAAGGCAAACGCGGTGACGGTTCCGACCGGCTCGTCGATGATGGTCCGGCTCACCACCGCGCCTTCCTGGTAAGCGGCCTGGTCGATCAGTTTCAACACTTCTGCTTTGGCGACACCTTTCTTTGCCATGGCGTAGTCTCCTTTTCGTTTGGTCTTCGTCTCATCCTCTTTGATCCTACTCTACTCCCACCGGCACCTATCCAAATTGATTAAAATCAAGTTATGCTAGAATTAACCTTATGCCCAAGCCGTTCCGTTACATAGAGCCGGTACTGTATGCCGGGCTCTTCGACGATCCCCTCCTCCTAGTCTACGTCCGCCCTCTGGGACGGTCGATCCTTTTCGACTGCGGCCAGCTGCACCATCTCGCCAAGCGGGAACTCAAATCGCTGGACGCCATTTTCATAAGTCACGCCCACATGGACCACTTCATGGGAATGGACACCTTCATCCGGCACAGCCACGTCTCGCCCCGGACCACCGAAATTTTCGGCCCGCCGGGGCTGGCCGACCGGTTGCAGGCGAAGCTCACCTCCTACGACTGGAACCTCGCCGACACCTTCTGGGGCAACCTGCGGGTGGGCGAGGTGCACGGCGATACGGTCAGCGCCACCCTGTTCAGCGGCCCGGAAGGGTTTGCCCGCCGCCCGGACGGGGAGTCGCTAGGTCCCATCATCTACCGTAACGACTATCTCAACGTACGCGCCGTCCTTTGCGACCACAAGATCGGGGTCCTTTGCTACCGGCTCACCGAAACCGAGGCGTTTGGCCTCGACGAGGAGTTGCTGGAACGGGAGCACCTGGTGAAGGGACCCTGGATCTCGGAACTGGAGCGTCTCTACCACGCCAACACCATGAGCGGGATCGCCGTCCGGTACCTGCGCCGATCCGGCGAGTCGATCCGGGAGGAGACCGGGCGGGCCGATGAGCTCTACGCCCGGGTCCGGCGGGAGACCCGCCCGGCATCGATCGGCTATGTGACCGACATCGCCTTTTCGGACGAGAACCTGGCCAAGGTCGAGGCGCTTCTGGAGGGGGTCACCCTGCTCGTCTGCGAGTGCGCCTTCCTGGCAGCCGACCAGGACAAGGCCCGCAAGACGGGCCACTTCTGCACCAGCGATCTCAATTTGCTGCTCCAACGTCTGCGCCCCACCTACGCCCTCCCCATGCACCATTCCAAGGGGTACCTCGGCACGAGCCAGAACCTCTTCGATGAACTCCGCCCCCCCGCCGGGGTCACCATCCTCCGGGTCCCGGACCGCATCACCCCCCGCCCCATCATGGCCTGCGAGGTTCCCAGGCCGATTCCCCTCCCTCGTAACCTTTTGGTTAACTGACCTGTCCGTAAGGTTGCACCTGTCCTCATTTCCAAATCAAGAAAAAATGATGTGATTACCGACGGTTATCGCTGCCGGCCGCTTGCCTGTCGTATTTTTGGCGCACCCCTTTGACGTTTCCATAGAACGGGGAGTGGTGGCAAGAACCACGCTGATTCGCGGAGTTACCCGCAAGTAAAGACAATGGCATGTTTCCTGATACACTTCGGACTCAACAAATAGGACAAACCGGCTCGTTCACACTCATAGCAACGTGATAGGCTAGTGCTCTATTGTTTGAAAAAATTAATAATGACTTGAGCCTTGATACATCTTTTGAAGTTTTTAACCCTAAGGCAATACAAACACTGTCTCAAATGGAAATTGTGGGCAAGAAAATACCAATTTGTCAAAAATAATTATTTTGTAAACGCATGGTTTCACATGAACAAATGACTGAAACCAGGCTGTAATAAAATTCAAAGTCACTTGCATTACTTTAAATTGTAGATGCTGAGCGATAGACTATTCTTAAATCCAGAAACAGCTTTTTCTTCTGAGTGAACTTGTCGAAAAAAAACCGCATCCGCTATGAGTGTTGCACCCTTCACAATGACGTGAGCGACACCGAGCGGACCCGGGGGGAATACATGTCCAGATCCAGCTTCGTGGCACGCATGGCAGCCGGAGCGCTCCTCGCCGTTTTGGCGGGCTGCGCCACCCAAAACGATCAGGCCCCGCCTTTATCGGACACCGGGCAGCACAGCAAGACCTGGGTCGTCGATCACCGCGCCGCCTACGTCGCCAATCCGGATTTGTGCCGGAGCTGCCACGGTGCCGATCTGCGCGGGGGGATCTCCAAGGTCGACTGCTTCAACCAGGGGAACCTGCCGGGGTGCCACGCAAACGGGCATGGGCCGCGTGTTCCGAACCACCCGATTCCCTTCAAGGACCCCGCACTGCACGGACCGGTAGCCAAGGCGGACCTGACCAACTGTCAGACCTGCCACGCCACCGCCGGCGGAGCCGGGAGCAACCCGCGCTTCAACCTCGCCATCGGCAGCCTGCCGGCCGGCTGCGAGCAGTCCGGGTGCCACAACCTCGCCAATCCTGCGTTTCCGGCCCGCTCCTCGGCCCATCCCCGGCCCTGGCGCACCCATAACGGCGCCGGAAACCTCCAGAATGCCTGCACGCTCTGTCATGGTGGGAGCAGCCTCGGTGGCACGGCGGCCGGAGGGGTAGGTCCGGCGTGCAACGGTTGCCATACCCTCCTTGCGGCCGGGAACGTCCCGACCCGGAACCACTGCGACAGCTGCCACGCCTTCCCGCCGGCCAGCGGCTCCCACTCCGCGCACCTCGCGGTCGGCAGCTTCACCTGCGACGCCTGCCACTCCGGCGGCGGGACCGGGACCCTGGCGCATTACAACCACACGGACACCACGCCGATTCTGGCTGTCTATACAAGCTACAACGCGAAGTCGGGCGCCGGCCAGATCCTTGCCAACGGCACCTGCTCGAACATCCGTTGCCACGGCGGGATCACGACCCCCGCCTGGGGGGTGGGGCAGATCAACGTCGCCACCGACTGCACCACCTGCCACGTCGATGACACTGCCGCCGCAACCCAGACGCAGTACAACAGCTTCCATTCCGGAAGGCATGACCTGCACGTGAACCAGTTGGGGCTCGCGTGCACGGTCTGCCACGACATGACGGTAACCGCGGGGGGGAATTCCCATTTCAGCAACCTGAAAACCTCCGCATTCGAACTTCCGGCTGCCGCGACCATCAAGCCGTTCATCCAGTACGGGCAAGCCGGACCTAACAGCTGTTCTCCGGGGACCGGAGTACCACCCGGCACCTCGCTAGGCTGCCACCCAGTACGCACCTGGCAATAGCCGGATGCTTTGAATACGGGCGGCGCTCCCGGGACAGCATGAAAGGCCGGGAGGCGACCAAACATGAATCGGAGCCTGAAAAAGATTTTCGTCGGGCTGGCAGTGCTGATAACGGCGTCCCTGCAAGCAACCCTGTCCCACGGGGTCCTGGCGCCCAACGTATCCAGCCTCGGAACCATAAGCGACCGGATCAGCACCCCGGTACGGGTGGCAACGGACCTGCTCGGAAACATCTACCTGAGCGACCCGCGGGCCGGAGGGATTCTGAAATTCAGCACCCAGGGGAAATTCCTGGCGCAGTTCAACACCGCGGCGACGCCGCAGGGTCTTGCGGTCACCGTGACCGGCGACCTGGTCGTCGGCCAGGGCACCTTCGTCGCGGTCCTATCCTCGACCGGGACCGAGAAGTTCCGGCTGGGCAAGGGGGTAGGGCAGTTCCGGATGGCAAACGGCATCGCCGTCGACCAGACCGGGAGGATCTTCGTGGCGGACAGCCTGGACAACTGCATCCAGGTCTTCGGCGCCGACGGGTCCCCGCTCACGATCGCGGCGGCTGCGGCCGGCAAACCGGCCAACAGTTTCGGCACCTTCGGCAGCGCCAGCGGCCAGTTCTCGCAACCGACCGGCGTCGCCTTCGAGATGGTCTCCGGGAACCTCGCGGTAACCGACACCCTGAACGGCCGGGTCGAGTTCTTCACCCCGGACGGCGTTTTCGTCAAGACGGTCGGGGCGGCGGGAAGCGGCAACGGCAAATTCACCGCCCCGGAAGGAATCAGTTTCTCCTACGGCGCAAGCGGCGTCCTCATGTACGTGGTGGACGCCTTTCAAAGCAACATCCAGGTCCTCGACCCGAGCTCCGGGGCCTTTGTCCGGGTCATCGGGGGGTACGGCACCGGCAGCGGCCGGCTCACCGTTCCGACCGACGCGGTCTTTGACAGTTTCGATCCGCACAACACCCGGCTCGTGGTCGCGAACGACACGGGAAACCTGACCCTGTACGGGGTCGAGCTTCCGGCGGCCCCGGCCAACACGGGAGGGCCGACCCTCTCGATCGACCCGCTGCCGGTGGCAACCAACCTGACGGCCCTTAATCTGACCGGGCAGGTCGCCGCGGGAGCGACGGTGAAGGTAACCGTGAACAGCGGCGCGGCTCTCGCGCCGGTGGCTTCCCCCAGCGCGACCAGCTGGAGCGACGCAGTGAGCAACCTGGCGGCCGGGAACAACATCTTCACCGTCACCGCCACCGATTCCGCCGGACGGTCGACCACGGTGACCGCCACCGTACTCGTGCTGCCACCGAGCGGGGGAGCGCCGGTGACCCCGATCACGGTGGATGCGCTGCCGTCCCTGGTGTCGACACCGCTTCTCGCCCTGCACGGCACGGTACCGCCGGGATCGACGGTCCTGGTGAACGGCAACGCGGCGCTGGTGAACGGCGGGAGCTGGACCTACCAGGCGGCCCTCACCGAGGGGGCCAACAGCCTGCTGGTCACCGCCAGCAACCCGGCCTATTCCCTGGCCACCACCGGCGTGAGCGTGGTGCTCGACTCGATCGCGCCGGATCTCATGGTTTCCATGCTCCCCACCGGGAGCACCACCAGCGTGCAGCGTTTCCCGATTTCGGGAACGGTTACCGACACCTCGACCACCAGCGTGCAGGTGGTGGTGAACGGGGGGACACCGGTGACCGTGCCGGTCATTGCGGGGAGTTTCTCAACCGCGGCCGTCCTCACCCTCGGGGCAAACACGGTCGGAGTCACCGCAGTCGACGCCGCCGGTAACGCAAGCCCGACCGCGGTCGCCAACGTCAACCTGGCGCCTTCGGCCCCGGTGGTCACCTTCGCCACGGCGGATGGAACCACGGTGGCCACGAACAGCATCGATGTCGCCGGCGCGGCAAGCCCCGGAAGCGCGGTCACCGTCAACGGCGTGGCCGCGACGGTCACCGGCGGACGCTGGAGCGCCAACGTCCCGCTCACCCCGGGCCTGAACAACCTGGTCGCCACGGCGACCCTGGGCGACGTCAATTCCTCAACGAAAGTGGGGATCAACTACAACCCGTCGGCGCCTCCGCTGGCGGTGGCCCTTCCCGGCCAGAACGCGGTGGTACTGGGGGGGCAAAGCCAGCAGATCGGCATCAACGGCGCCGTCGCCGCCGGGACCACGGTGAGTGCGACGATCAACGGGGCTCCGGTCCCGATCTACCAGAAACCGGACGGCTCCTTCGGACTCGCCTTTACCGTCCCCACCGGCCAGTTCGGGACCTACACCGTAACGGTCACCGCCGTTGATGCGGCGGGAAACGAGACGACGAGCGTGAGGGAACTCACCGTCGCCGACCCGACCCCGCCGGCGGTAACGGTGGAATCGACCTCGCCCCTCAAGGTGAGCGTCGGCGGCGGGGCGATCCTGAGCGTACGCGACAAAAACGGCCCGGTGGGCAACGTCCTCGTCTACGGGGACACCGCCTCGGTCGACCTGACCGGGGTCAGCTACGATCCGGCGACCCTCGATATCACCGCGGTCACTCCGGGGGGATCGAGTTCGAGAAACGGGATCCTGGTTCCGGTCCAGGTGCCGGGACAGACCTGGAGCCCGGGGGTGCCGACGGTGGCCGACGCGCTGGAATCGCTGAAGATCACCGCCGGGCTGCGACCCGCGGGGATCAACGAGAAGCTGCACGGCGACTTGGCTCCTTTGGTGAACGGAGTTCCGATGCCCGACGGCAAGATCGACATCAAGGACACGGTGGCGACCATGATGCGGGTGCTGGGACTTTGGTAGGCCACGAGCAAGGAGCGTCCCTCCCTCTTTGCGGGAGGACAGGTGGGGGATGGGGGCCCCTGAATAAGCCGGCCAACCCCATCCTCACCCCGACCCTCTCCTTGCAGGAGAGGGAGGACGGCATAGAGGTCCAGTCATGAGACTCATCAAGCTTTTGATTCTTATATCGGTAGCCTTCCTCGCCGCGGCGTGCGGCGGGGGAGGGGGGAGCACGCCCCCCCAAAGGACGGCAACCATTACCTTTGGGGTCATGTCCAACATAACCACCCAGATCCTGGGGATCACCCTGGCGGCGAAACTTCCCCCCGGGGTTGACGTCGCCTTCAACCCGTCGACCTTCGAGCTGACCAAGCCGAGCCTCCGTGCCACGACGGGGACCTTGCAGGGCGGGGTCAACGGAACCTTCTCCAGCAGTACGAACACCGTCACGCTCAACTGGGTTGGCGGTGGTCTCACCAGGGATTTTGGGGCGCTCCCGTTTGCGCAGCTGGATTGTACGATTCGCCCCGGGGTCAACCTGACCCAGCAGGACTTCACCACCCTGAACACCCCGTTCCCCGCCTTCGTTGCGGCTGGGGCGGACGCAACCACCAATGCACCGGCCTCCACCGACGACATCTGGGCCGGAAAAGTAACCCCGACGATGACGGTGAACTTCGGTTTCTGACCGATCGAGCCCCGTGAAAGCGGACCGGCTGCCGCTCTCGGCAGCCGGGTCCGGAAGCTTCCTGTCCTCTCAGACCGATACTGTTGCACCTCGACTTTTCCCGGGTGGTCCGCTCGCAACCGAAGGGGCACCGGGCCTAACATACCAGCAGCACCTCGCCGCATTTCCGAGTTCGTTATCCGCCGTCAGGTTCCCGAAGACGGCAGGAGCCACCGACCGTCCACGCCCTGGCGCCCTCGGCGCCCCTGCGTCAACGGAACAGCTCATGATCATTGTTCATTGATCATTGATCATTGAATACGACTTCACCCTTGTCGGGAGCATCGTATGAAAGAAGTGACCGTCACGACCCTGCTCGCTTGTCTCCTCTGGCTGGTTGCCGCCGCTCCGGCCTCGGCGGTCACCGTCGATCCGCCCCACGGCGACTACAGCTGCATCGTCTGCCACACCGGGCACGTCACCCTGGGGAGCACGGGGTTCAACAACATCTGCCTCTCCTGCCACCGGCCGGGGGTGCCGCGCGCCGGTGCCAAGCCCTTCACCCTGGCCGACGCGTCCGACCCGTTCGGCCGCTACACCGGCGGCGGCAAGGTGAAGCTGCAGACCTCGCACCGCTGGGACGGCGGCGATACCGTCCCCGCCGCGGGGGCCGAGCCGCCGCTCTTCCCGGCGCTCACCTCGGTCCGTACCAAGACCGGCGGGGACCTGGCCTGCATCCGCTGCCACAACCAGCACTCCAACGCCAACCCGCCGTTTCTGCGGATGCCCAACGACCAGGACCAGCTCTGCTTCGACTGTCACCGCAGCCGCAACCTCCGCGATCAGCTCTCCGGCACCCATCCGGTCAACTTCGGCCTTACCGCGCCCGATTCCAAGGCGGTCCTGAACCCCGCCCAGTACAACAACCCGCCGGTGAACGCGAACCCGGCCAATGCCAGCTCCGACCTGAACGCCTTCCTCAAGGGGGGGAAAGTGGTCTGCTCCACCTGCCACCGGGTGCACTACGCCGATTCCAACAGCGCCACCTTCGACTCGTACAGCTCCTACTACCATCTGAAAGACGGTGACGGGGTCATCCTGCGCACCGACCGGCGCGGCGCTCCGGTCGCCGCCGGGGCCGCCGACAACGTGAACATCTGCACCAGCTGCCACGCGGGGAAGAAGAACCACAACTACCGCGGCCAGAACGTGCAGTGCACCGACTGCCACGGCGCCCACGTCGTCCCCGGCGACGGGAGCGTCCCGAACAGCTTCCTGATCCGGCGCCTGATGAACTTCTCCAGCCCGGTCGGCGCGGTGCGCCAGCGCCCGGTCTTCTCCACCGCCACCTCGGCCCTTTCCGCCAACTTCAAGGACCAGTCCGGAACCGGCGTCTGCCAGGCCTGCCACGAGGTCCCCATCGCCGTGTCGCCGCTGCACGCCCTCCCCGAGGCGATGGCGCGCGACTGCAAGGACTGCCACTTCCACGACAACGCGCTCGGCTCCTTCTCGGGCGGCTGCAACATCTGCCACGGCTACCCCATCACCACGACCAACATCGGCGGCCCCACCGGGCTCGCCACCCCGGCCACCGGGGTTTTGGGAGCCTCCCCCGCCTCGGCCGGGGCGCACGGGACCCACGTCACCTCCAAGTCGATCCAGTGCCTGGCCTGCCATTCCGGCTACACCCAAAGCCCGATGGGGAACCACGTCCTGGAGATGGGCTTCGGCGTCACGCCGCAGACCTGGTTCGGCTTCGTCGGGACGGTGACCACCGGCACCATCAACGCCAACTCTTCGCTCAACACCGGCTACAGCTTCAAGGCGAACCCCGGGACCACCCTCAACCTGACCCCGGGCGGCCAGGTGAGCTGTTCGATCTACTGCCACGGGGGGACGCTCACCGGCGGCACCAATACCACCCCGGTCTGGACCGGGACCGGACAGGCAACCTGCGGTTCCTGCCACGGGGCGAGCGCCGCGAATCCGCCGACCACCGGAAGCCACCTGCGCCACGCGGGTAACGGGACCAGCCTGGGCAAGAACAACCTCGCCCTGGACTGCAGCACCTGCCACGGCAACGTCGGGGCGGTGCGGCACGTGAACGGGACCGTCCTTTGGGACGTCACCAAGAACGGGGCGGCCGCCGCCTACCGCGGCGCGGCCACCGGCTCCACCGGCACCCTCGCCCCCAGCGCAAGCTACGGCCAGTGCTCCAACACCTACTGCCACTCGGACGTGCAGGGACCGGGCGGGGTGGGGGGACCGCAGAACTTCGCCACCCCGACCTGGGGGGGCGCCGCGCTTGCCTGCAACGGCTGCCACCAGTTCGACATGACCCAGCCGAGCGCACCGGGGAGCCACCGGAAGCACTTCACCAGCACCATCTGGGGGCAGACACCGACCTGCGACACCTGCCACTTCGGCGCCGGGGGCGGGACCGGCAAGCATGCCGACGGCAACATCGACGTCGTCTTCGCCGGCGGCGGCAGCTACAGCCAGTCCCCCAACCCGCCGGGGAACGGCTACGGAAGCTGCGCCGGGACCTACTGCCACAGTAACGGCACCAGCTTTACCGCTCCCTTCGGGGCGGCCCGGCTGCTGCCGACCTGGAACCAGCCGCTCCCTTCCGACTGCAGCGGCTGCCACGGCGGGCTCAGCACCGGCCCGGATTACCCCAACGGCACCCCCAAGGCGAACAGCCACGCCCAGCACGTCGCGGTGAACCACCTGGGTTGCAATGCCTGCCATGCCAGCGTCACCAGCGACGGGGTCACCATCACCACGCCGGGGAACCACATGGTGCAGAAGTACTTCGTCGCCGCCGGCGGCGGGGCCGCCTTCTCGGTCACCGCCCTGGGGACCCCGGCGAGCCCGACCAGCTGCGCCGACATCAGCTGCCACGGCGGAACCGGTCACGGGGCCACCTGGGGTGCAAGCCTTGGGTGCCAGGACTGCCACCTCTCCGCGAGCGCGGACCTCGACGTCTTCTCCCTCCCGTTCACGACCGCGTCGCCGGTCGGCAACGTGAACCAGGCGGAGTGGACGACGACCGGCCACGGCAAGACCGCCGGGAGCTACAACTCGGGGAACCCGGCGGCGAAGCTCGCCGGGACCTCTCCCTGCCTCTACTGCCACGACGCCGGGACCGGCCACAACGTCGCCGTCAACCCGTTTAGGATGCTCAACTACTCCTCGGCCGCCTGGGGGCGCAACCAGCCCTGCCAGAGCTGCCACGCTCCGGGCTCCGCCGGGGTGAGCGCGGGCGGGGTCCTGGTGAACGCGACGGTCAAGATCTCCTCGGCCCACTTCGGGGTGAAACACGGCGGGGCGAACAACGCCGGCCAGTTCTGCTGGGACTGCCACGATCCCCACGGCGACGGGAACGACTACATGATCCATGCCCAGGTGGCGCTTTCCTCCGACCACGGCACCGGCGCCCCGGGGAGCTCCGCTGCCGTAAGCTTCGTCCTCGCCCAGCCGGGCACCCCCGCCTGGGGCGATTTCGTCAAGCCGGGACCGGCCTTCAACGGGGTCTGCCAGGTCTGCCACACCGGGACCGGGGCGAGCGCCGTCGACCACTTCCCCGCCGGCGGCTTCGACGCGAACCACAATCCGGGCAGCTCCTGCGTCGGCTGCCACAGCCACAACGGCGCGGCCCCGACCCTCGGCTTCCAGCCCAGCGGGACCTGCGACACCTGCCACGGCTATCCCCCGGTCTCGGCCGGCTTCGTCGGGACCTCCGGCAACTGGTCCTCGGCGCGGCTGGAGAACTATCCGGGCGGCGGCGGGGCGCACACCATCGCCAAGCACGTCTCGCCGAAAGCGACTCCCGCCGGCGGGTTCAGCAACTGCAGCAAGTGCCACAACGTCCTGGACCACCGGATGAGCCCGGTCACCTTCCTCCCGGCCAGCAACGTGACGGTGCGGGTGAACCCCTTGTTCGGCTACGAGTTCGGGAAACTGGCGCGTTACAGTTCCAACCGGCAGAACGGCACGGCACACGTGACCGGCAACTGCTCCAACATCAACTGCCATTTCGGGGCTTCTCCGAAATGGGATCCGCAGCACTAGGGGGACCGGATCGGCAGTGCCCGATCCGGGGACTCAACGAGGGGTGACGTTATGAGGAGAATCGAGGGGAAATCGATGTCGTTCGGGATCGGGTGGGGGATGATCGCGGTCGTTCTTGCCCTGGTTGCGGCGGGGCCGGTCGAGGCTTCCGTGCTCAACTCCTGTGTCACCTACTGCCACCGGATGCCGCCCAAGGACGGCACGCGCAAGGGAAACCTGCACTTCGATTCCCGCTCCAGTGCCTTCGGCGGCAGCCACAGCACCCATGCCTTGGGTACGGTCAGCACCTGCGAGCGGTGCCACCCGGGGGCGAGCGGCTACAGCTTCGGCCACATGACCAGCGCCGCCAAACCGGTGATCAAGGTCGGCTCCAACATCAACAACTCCCCGGCCACCGGCGCCTATAACAAGGCCGGGGTAAAGGCGACCTTCTTCAACCAGACCTCGCTCCCCGTCCTCGGGAGCTGCAGCAACGTGAACTGCCACTTCAACAGCGCCACCGATACCTGGGGAACCGCACCGTATGCGACCGCCGACACCACGAGCTGCGCCAAGTGCCACGGCGCTCCCCCCGCGACCGGCAACCACGCGAAGCACGTGACGGTCTTCGGCGGCACCGTGAGCAGCTGCGCCAGGTGCCATCCGGACCACGCCGCCGAAAGCGCCAAGTTCCAGCACGCCACCTCCGCCGCGGCCGGGCACCGAAACCTCATCGTCGTCCCCGGCTCCGGCGCCTACGGGACCGGGCGGACCGTCTACCCGAACTACCTCCCCAGCGGCTCGGGAAGCTATGCAAGCTGCACCAACGTCTACTGTCACTCCACGGTCCAGGGGGGCGGAACCACCGGCGGCGGGGCACCTTCGGCCTTCGGGACCGTCGCCTGGGGGGGCGCCGCCCTGTCCTGCGGGAGCTGCCATGCCGACGAGTCGGGGCTGGCCGCCACCGGAAGCCATGCCCTGCATGCCGGGACGACCGGCAACGGCCAGTACGCCTGCGCCACCTGCCACAACGGGACGGTGCCGCCGGTCCAGGAGCAAAACCACGCCGACGGCAACATCAACCTTTCCTTCTCGACGCCGACCCAGCTCACCGCCCCGATGGTGCAGGCGACCCAGTATTCCAACGGCAGCGCCTTCTCTCCGTCGGCCGCCTACGGCAGCTGCTCCAACACGAGCTGCCACGGCTCGGGAAGCCCGACCTGGGGGGCCAACACCACCCGGGTCAGCTGCGAGAAGTGCCACGGCTCGGCCGCCACGGTGCCGTTTTATGCCACCAACGCGGCGACCGCGACCAGCGACGCCAAGGCGGGGGCGCACACGAACCACCTGAATGCCACAAGCTCCGGGCACAACATCACCGGGAACATCGCCTGCACCGAGTGCCACACGGTCCCCGCCACGGTGAACACCCTGGGGCACTTCTCCAGCGCCTCGCTCATCACCTTCGGCACCCTGACCAAGAGCGGCGGCGGGACCCCGAGCTTCACCCGCGCCAACCGGACCTGCAGCGCCACCTACTGCCACGGCGCCACCCTGGTGGGGGGCTCCAAGACCAGCCCGGTATGGAACACGCCGTTTCTCACCGGCAGCGCCGCCAACGACTGCGCCACCTGCCACGGCTATCCGCCCCCCGAAGGGCCGCACCTGCCGACCAAGCTGCCGACCGAGTGCGCCGGCTGCCATCCCAACGTGAACGCCGCCGGGACCGGGTTTATCAATCCGGCGCTGCACATCAACGGGACCATCGACGTCAACAGCAACTGCGATTCCTGCCACGGCTATCCGCCGGCGAGTGCCGGGTTTGTCGGGACCAGCGGGAACTGGTCTTCCGCCCACGGCGAGAACTACGCCGGCGGCGGGGGAGCCCACACCATCAACGCCCACGTGAAGAAAGGGGCGCGCCCCAGCGAAGGGTGGGCCAACTGCCAGAAGTGTCATAACCCGGCCGACCACGTCATGTCGCCTCTGGTCTGGCTGCCGAGCAGCAACATCAAGGTGCGGGTGAACTCGGTCTTCGCCTACGAGAACCTCAAGTTCGCCCGCTACACCTCGAACCGGCTCGACGCGGCCAACCACGTGACCGGGACCTGTTCCAACATCAACTGCCATTTCGGCGCGTCGCCGAAGTGGGATCCGCTGCACTAGAAGCGCCGCTTACGACGTGAGTACGCCACACCCTCCGACAAGGAGCTACCGATGGAAATGACGATGAGATACGCTGACTTGGGCAGGCTTGCGCTGATCGGAGCGATCACCCTTACGGCCTGGCTGGGCGGGACCCGGCCGGCGTCGGCGGAGGTGATCAACTCCTGCGTGACCTACTGCCATTCGCTGCCGCCTGCCGATGGAGCCCGGAAGGGTTCCACCGTGGCGACGCCGACCAACGCGACCCTGCAGGGAAACCACGGGACCCACGCCACGGCATCGGTCAACAGCTGCGCCAAGTGCCACCCGGGAGCCGCCTCCTATACCTTCGGGCACATGACCACGGCGCAAAAGCCGGTGATCAAGCTGGGCGCGAACCTGAACTCGTCCCCGTCGACCGCGCAGTACCTCAAGGGGGGCACGGCGACCGTCTTTTCCAACCAGACCAGCGTCCCGATCCTCGGTAGCTGCAACAACGTGAACTGCCACTTCGGCTCCGGCACCGACAACTGGGGGAGCGCCGCCTACGCGAGCCCCGACACCACCGTCTGCGCCAAGTGCCACGGCGCCCCCCCCGCCTCGGGAAGCCACGCCAAGCACTTCGTCTCCTTCGGCTCGACGGTGACCGGCTGCGCCCAGTGCCATCCCAACCACGCCGCCGAGGGGACCCCCTTCCGCCACGCGACCTCCGCATCCCCGGGCGGGCGCAACCTCGCGGTCAGCTTCACCGCCGCGCCGACCGGCGCCGGGACCTACACCGCGGGGACCCACGTCCTGTATCCGAACTACTTCACCACGAGCACCGGCTACGGGTCCTGCGCCAGCCTGTACTGCCACGGCAGTTCCGCCCCCTCCTGGGGGGGCGCCTCCCTGCAGTGCAACTCCTGCCACGGCGCGAGCAACAACGGTGATCTCTCCGCCGGGACCACGGCGGGGCACGCGATCCACTACAACCAGGCGACGGTCTTCACCAACATCACCGGCAACAACGTGACCAGCGCGGCGGCCTACGGCTTTGCCTGCCGCAACTGCCACCCGACCGGCTCCCATGCCAACGGCCCGGCCAACACCCTTTCCTCGGCCGAGATCGGCGGGGCGAAACTGACCGGCGCGCAGTACACCCCGGGGACCGCGTCGGTGACCGACGCCAAGGGATTCAAGTACACCGCGGGGAGCTGCTCCACCAACAGCTGCCATGCCAACGGCCAGGGGGGCGCGCCGCTGGTGACGGTCTCCTGGAGCGCCGCCGCCACCGGCACCTGCGTGCAGTGCCATGACACCAAGCAAACCGGCGCTACGGCGACGAAGCTGTCGGGCAAGCACGACAAGCACATGAACCCGACCAACAACGCGATCATCGGGACCAACAACGGGCTGGACTGCGTCAACTGCCACGCCAAGACGGTGAGCGCCACCACCACCGTCTCCGACCGGACCAAGCACGTGAACGGGTTCCTCGACTACTCCGGCGCCCGGGCCGGGGGGAGCGCCCGCTACAACGGGACCACCAAGGTCTGCTCCAACGTCTACTGCCACAGTAACGGCAATCCGGGCGCCATCGTCTACGTCAACATGACCGGGAGCAAGAGCTGGACCGGCGCGGCCAGCCTCTCTTGCAACGGCTGCCACGGGCGGACCAGCGCGATCGGCGCCCCGGACTACGTGAACGGCGGGGCGGCGCCGAGCAGCACGGCCAACAGCCATCCCAAGCACGTCGCCGGAGCGACCGGCACGACGATCTGCGCCACCTGCCATAACAAGACGGCCAATGCCACGGTGGCGAGCCGCTTCAAGGATTACACCGCGGCCAAGTACCACCTGAACGGCACCCCCAACGTCTACTTCGACACCACCCAGGCCGGCGCAACGGCCAGCTTCACCCAATCCTCCGGAACCTGCTCCAACGTGACCTGCCACGGCGGGACCGGGAGCAGCGCCACCTGGGGCGCGACGCTGAACTGCCAGGACTGCCACGGCAACGGGGCTTCCGCCTCTACCGCGGACTTCGGCGCCACTTTCTGGAACAACGGGGTGATGTCCAAGATCCAGATGACCGGAACCGGCTCCTGGGCGGGCAACGGCCACGGGCTCGCCTCCGGGACCTATCCCGGGACCGGCTATCCCGCGGCCAACTTCGGGGTGCAGGCCAGACAGTGCGAGTTCTGCCATGATGCCACCGTCGCCCACAAGGTGGCGGCGAACCCGTTCCGGCTCTTGAACTTCTCCACCGCCGCCTACGGCAGAAACGCCCCCTGCCTGGTCTGCCACTCGGCGACCGGCGCCGGGGTGAACGTGAACGGCACCACCATCAAGCGGACCACCTCGCCTGCGGTCGAGGCGGACCACTACGGCTCCAAGCACAGCGCTTCGCTCTCCGGCGGCCAGTTCTGCTGGGATTGCCACGACCCGCACGGGACCGGCAACACCAACCAGGCGATGGTCCGCGCCAACCCGGCGGTCGCCTCGGACCGCACCACGAGCGCGCCGACCGCGCAGAGTACGACGGCCGCCGCCTTCACCCTGTCGGCGACTCCGACCGGAACCGACTTCGCCAAGAGCGCGGCGCCCTTCAACGGGGTCTGCAACGTCTGCCACACCACCACGAGCCACTACACCCAGACGGCCGGGGACGGCCACAACTCCGGAAGCGCCTGCACTGCCTGCCACTCGCACGCCGGGAGCGCCCACGGCGGGGATGCCTTCACCCCGGTCGGCGGCGGGGTATCCACCGGCGGCAACGCCTGCTTCGGCTGCCACTCCAACTTCCAGGCCGCGATGAGCATCGTCGGCACCAGCCGGACCGCGAGCTACCACCACGTCCTGGGGACGAGTTCCACCGACGCCGGCGACCAGGCGCCCAACACCGGGAGCTACCCGACCAGCACCACCAACGTCTACTGCGTCTCGTGCCACGTGGACCACAACTACTTCAACAACGGCGGGACGGTCACCACCAAGGGGGCGAACCTCAGGGTGGACATCGCCACCGTCTCGGGGGCGGCGCCGTCCAACACCGATTTCGTGAACAGCGGTACCTTCGGCATCTGCGTCTCCTGCCACAGCGCCTCCTTGACCCGCGATACCACCAACCAGGCGGCGGGCGGAGTGGCGACGACCCCGATCGTCTCGGGAAGCCAGTACGCCGCCAGCATGCATAACTACACCACCCTGTCCGCCTTCGGGACCCAGCTCTTCGCGGCGAACTGCGTGAAGTGCCACACCGACGAACAGGCCAAGGACAAGCAGACCTCGGTGAACAAGTTCGGCCCGCACTTCAGTGCGTCGGTCAGCATCTTGGACGACCTGGGAACCGGCACCCTGGCCCAGTACCGCGAGCAGACGCTTTGCTTCCGCTGCCACAGCCAGTCCACCGACACCGCCTTGGGCGGGACGCTCAAGGCGGCCAACGGCAAAGACTGGTTCGGCTCCAATACCATGCGGAGCTCTGCCGAAGACACCTACAAGTCGTTCACCTCGGCGGGCCGGTCGCCGCGGCACAAGATTTCCGCCTACTCCGGGCTGCACAAGGCCAACGAGACGCTCGCCGACATCGCGGCTGCCAAGCACGTGGAATGCACCGACTGCCACAACCAGCATGCCGCCAAGTTCGGCAACCACTCCTCGACCGCACCGACCACGGCGAAGGGGAGCCGGGCCAACACGCTGCCGGGAGTCCTCACCGGCGTCGCCGGGGTCACCGTGACCACCTGGGGGACCAGCTGGGGGAGCGCCAACACCTACGGCCAGTCCGGCACCACGGCGCTTCCGAACGCCACCGCGGAATACCAGGTCTGCTTCAAGTGCCACACCAACGCGATGGGGTCGACCGGCTGGTTCAAGAACATGACCAGCGCCGGGCAGGTGGGGGCCAAGAACCTGGCCTGGACCGACCTGAGCATCGAGTTCAACCCGAACAACGCCTCCGGCCATCCGATCGTTGCGGCGCTGCCGAGCACCCGGCAGCTCACCGCGGCGAAGCTCGCCGGCGGGTGGACCCCGGGGAGCGTGATGACCTGCTCCGACTGCCACGCCACCGATTCCACGGCGTCCAAGGGGCCGCACGGCTCGTCGGTGAAGTGGATGCTCGCCGGGGTGAACAAGGCGTGGCCGTACACCTCGGCCGCCGCCAACGGGACCACCAGCGGGACCTACTTCCGCCTGGCGACCTACAACACCGGAGCCGGCACGGTGAACGGCCTGTTCTGTCTGAACTGCCACACCGTGACCGGGTCGAATAGCTGGCACTCTGCCGGCGGTCTCGCCACCTCCGGTGGCGAACACTACAACAGCACCACCGGACCTCCGGTCTGCGTGAACTGCCACCTCCGGGTACCGCACGGCGGGAAGATCTCCCGGCTGCTGCAGACCACCAACGCCCCGGTACGCTACCGCGCCAACGGCGCGTCCGGCACGCCGCTCTTCAAGGCGTGGGGGACCTCGACGGTCAACATCAAGGGGAGCACCTTCGGTAACGCGAACTTCGGCTCATCGTGCTCCGAACACAGCGGCGGCGGCTCCGGGGGCGAGGCCTGGTAAACCGCCGGAACATGCAACCTCCTGACTTGGCCGGGGAGAAATCCCCGGCCTTTTTTTGCGGATTGTCATCGAAAAGGGATTGTCCGTGAAAAGAAGTAGACCTCGCTCCCTACGTCCCCTCTCCTTCAAGGAGAGGGACAGGGTGAGGATGGGGCCACGAAAGCTACGTGGCGTGCTTGCCTCCCGACCCTTTCCCGTGGTAGCTAAAGGGAGAAGAAATTTAGGAGGGGCAAGACGTGAAGAAAGACGCAGGAAACGGCAGCCGCCTGGTCTGGTCCAGCGAGGCGGGGAGGATGTGTCCCGAGTGCGGCAAGCCGGTTAAGGGGTGTGTCTGCAAGAAGAAGGGCGCCGCCCCGGCGGGGGATGGCGTGGTGCGGGTGCGGCGCGAATCGAAGGGGAGGGGGGGCAAGACCGTGATGGTGATCACCGGGCTTGCGCTCGACGCGATGGCGCTGGCGGCGCTGGGGGCGGAACTCAAGAAGGCCTGCGGCAGCGGCGGGACCGTGAAGGACGGCACCATCGAGATCCAGGGCGATCACGGTGACCGGATCATGCAGGAGCTTTTGAAGCGGGGTTACCAGGCCAAGCGGGCCGGCGGGTGAAGGATGAGAGGCGGGGCTAGGGGCTGATGGCCAGGATCTAGGGGAAAGCCAAAGGCTCCAGGGAATCGTAAAGACCGATCCCCCTAGCCCCCAGCCCCTAGCCCCTAGCCCCGATTTTAAAGACGCCCCGGCTTGCCGCTGGATCCATGACTACTCAACCTGATACGCCTTCCCCTCCATCACCACGGTATCGCCGGGGCGCAGCTTGCGGCCGCGGCGCAGTTCGGTTTCGCCGTTCACCTGGACCAGCCCCTCCGCGATGAGGATCTTCGCCTCCCCTCCGGAGCTGACCGCGTCCACGGCCTTGAGAAAGCTGTCCAGCTTGATGAACTCTCCATCGATCTTCATTTACCAATCCCCTTTTCCCGATGCGCTGCATCTCTGTTGAAGTCACCGACGATATTTGATACAAAAAGGTATTTCGCGCAAGGAGATTTCTTTCTATGTACACCACCAACGATTTCAAAAAGGGGCTCGTCATCAAACTGGACGGCGCTCCGTGTCTGATCCTGGACGTCGCTTTCCAGTCCCCCTCCGCCCGTGGCGCCAATACCATGGTGAAGACCAAGTACCGCAACCTGATCACCGCGCAGGTCTTGGAGAAGACCTTCCGCTCCGGTGACAAGGTGGACGAGGCCGATTTCGAGCGCCACAAGGGGCAGTTCCTCTATTCCGACGGCGGCAAGGGGATCTTCATGGACCTGGAGAACTACGAGCAGTTCGAGATGGACGAAGAGGCGTTCTCCGCCCTGCAGCCGTTTCTTTTGGACGGGACCGAGGTGCAGCTGGGGATTTTCCAGGAGCGGATGGTGAACGTCGATCTCCCGATGACCGTGGAACTGGTCGTGACCGAGACCGCCCCGGCGCTGAAGAACGCGACCGCCACCGCGCAGACCAAGGAAGCGTTGCTGGAAACCGGGTTGAAGTTGCAGGTGCCGCCGTACCTGGAAGCCGGTGAGAAGATCAAGGTCGACACCCGGGACGGCCGTTTCATCTCCCGCGCCTAAGTCATAGCGCTACCCGTTACTATCTGAGCAAAAGAGCCGGCGCTGCACAAAAGTGTTGACAGCCGTCGGCAAACAAAGTATAAGGTTGGTCTCTTGCCCAGATAGCTCAGTCGGTAGAGCAGAGGATTGAAAATCCTCGTGTCGGCGGTTCGATTCCGTCTCTGGGCACCAGCAAAAATCAAAGGCACTTACGCGAGCAAGCGTAAGTGCCTTTTTGTTTGCCTGCAATCTGGAAATTGCCCCGGCGGCTCTTGGTGAGTTCCAAGAGCCCTCTGCGAAGCTAAGGAGCCTCCCTGCGAAGCTTAGGAGACCCTCTGCGAAACTAAGGAGACCCTCTGCGAAACTTAGGGAACCCTCTGCGAAACTAAGGAGACCCTCTGCGAAACTAAGGAGACCCTCTGCGAAACTAAGGAGACCCTCTGCGAAAC
>NZ_JAEMHM010000008.1 GCF_016458275.1 Geomesophilobacter sediminis | reverse complement strand
ACCATCGCCGCCTCGTTTGCCACCGTCAGCTACAGCATCGCCGCCAGCGCCGGCACCGGCGGGAGCATCTCCCCGGCGGGAACCGCCACCGTGAATGCCGGCGGCTCCCAGGTCTACAGCATCACCCCGGCATCGGGCTACCAGATCGCCTCGGTAACGGTCGACGGCGCCTCGGTAGGCGCGGTCTCCTCCTACACCTTCAACAGCGTCGCCGCCAACCACACCATCGCCGCCTCGTTTGCCACCGTCAGCTACAGCATCGCCGCCAGCGCCGGCACCGGCGGGAGCATCTCCCCGGCCGGGACCACCTCGGTGAATGCCGGCGGCTCCCAGGCCTACAGCATCACCCCGGCATCGGGCTACCAGATCGCCTCGGTAACGGTCGACGGCGCCTCGGTAGGCGCGGTCTCCTCCTACACCTTCAACAGCGTCGCCGCCAACCACACCATCGCCGCCTCGTTTGCCACCATCAGCTACAGCATCGCCGCCAGCGCCGGCACCGGCGGGAGCATCTCCCCGGCAGGAACCGCCACCGTGAATGCCGGCAGCTCCCAGGCCTACAGCATCACCCCGGCGTCGGGTTACCAGGTAGCGGCAGTAACGGTCGACGGCACCTCGGTCGGCGCGGTTTCCTCCTACACCTTCACCAGCGTCACCGCAAACCACACCATTTCCGCCACCTTCGCGGCGACCGCGACCACCACGACCGCCGCAAACATCCCCCATACCCTGTGGAAGCTCAAGTATGCCGACAGCCAGGAAACGGTCGGTCAAAACGGCGCGGCAACCAACGCCTTCGACGGGAGCTCCACCACCATCTGGCACACCCAGTGGTACAAGGCTGCGCCTGCCGCCCCGCACGAGATCCAGATCAACCTCGGCAAATCGTACAAGCTCTCCAGCTTCAGCTACCTGCCGCGCCAGGACGGCGGCATCAACGGCACCATCGCGAAGTACGAATTCTACGTCAGCGCCGACGGCGTGAACTGGGGCACCCCGGTGGCAACCGGGACCTTTGCCAAAAGCACCACGCTGAAGCAGGTTTCCTTCGCGGCCAAAAGCGGCCAGTACATCCGGCTGAGAGCCCTCTCGGAGGTAAACGGCGGTCCCTGGACCTCCGCGGCCGAGATCAACGTCGCCG
This sequence comes from Geomesophilobacter sediminis, assembly GCF_016458275.1. Taxonomy (GTDB): domain Bacteria; phylum Desulfobacterota; class Desulfuromonadia; order Geobacterales; family Geobacteraceae; genus Geomesophilobacter; species Geomesophilobacter sediminis. Next base: position 283,678 of record NZ_JAEMHM010000008.1, on the reverse strand, counting down.
GCTACTAGACTGAACCAGAGCCTGCCGCCAATCCCATAGCGATCAATCAACCGGCACTTCCTCCGCCGCGGATTCCTCATAAGAATCTGCGGCGGGGGTAGCGACACTGTCAGAAAGAATCCGGTTACGCGGTATAATCAATGGGAACGACGGCGAAGTTTGCTCGAGATAGAGTAACTTTGCAAAGGAGATACGGAATGAAGAGAACAGTGAGCAGAACCTGCTTTGGGATCCTGGCTTTCTCGATGATGTCCTTCATGTCGCCGGCAGCATGGGCGGCCACCTACTTCGTCGCACCGAACGGGAGCAACAGCGCAGCAGGATCTGCGTCGGCGCCCTGGCAGACCCTGTCGTACGCCTGCGGCAAGGCGGTCTCCGGCGACACGATCAACGTCAATGCGGGGAGCTACACCGACAACAGCACCTGCACCCTCAAAACCGGCGTCAAGATCCTCGGAGCGGGGAGCTCCCTGGTCACCATCAACACCACCGCCAACCCCTATATCAAGGCCACGAGCTCGCTTCCCGTGGTGAACGGGGCAAACGAGATCGCCGGCATCGGTTTTGTCGGCACCGGCACCGCGATCCTCTCCGGAGCACGCAGCAACCAGATCTTCCACGACTGCGCCTTCAACGGCTTCGCGAACGCCATCAGCGTTTACGGCAAGATGTACATCTACAGCAACGCCTGCCTGACCACGGCGCCGACCCAGACGGCGACCTACTGCGACGACAGCGCGCCCCTGAGCACCGAGCCGGCCGCAAACGAATGGGCCACCGGCATCCAGATCTACAACAACACGCTGATCAACTCGAAGCTCTACCCCAACTCCATCAAGTCTTCGAGCATCCACGACAACGTGATCGACAACTCCACCTCGCTGCTCAGCGCCGTGGGGAACACCTCGCACTGGTGGAACGACGTGCAGTTCTACAACAACACCATGAAGGTGGCCACCCTGGCCTGGCACACGGTCGCCATCGAGGTTTGGATGGTGGAAGGGGACACCAAGTTCTACAACAACTGGACCAACGGGATGTACTCCATCCTGCTCAATCCAAACGGACCGAACCTCCCCTATTCCTGGGAGATCATCAACAACACCTTCGCCAGCGACGTCCCCCAGGGAACCGGGAGCACCGCGGTCGGCCAGGCGCTGGAAAGCTGCTACTTCGTGGAAAACGTGCTGATTGCCGGCAACTATTTCACCAATACCACCTCGACCAAGGGGTATGACACCGCCATCGGCATCCACGGCAAGGGGTACACCAAGAACGTCACCATCAGAAACAACGTCTTCTACAACATCTACGGCGATGCCGTCGCCATCAACACCACCGACAAGACCGGGGCCCCCTTCGTCGGAAGCAACATCAACATCTACAACAACGTGTTCGACACCATGAACAACGGGAGCAGCCAGGGCATCTACATGCAAAACGGGGTCGGCACCCTGGACTCGGTGAACATCCGGAACAACATCTTCAAGGGGGTCGCGCACGGAGCGCTGATCTACCCGGGCGGGGCCGGCATCTCCAACATCGTCTTCACCAACAACAACGTCGCCAACGGGGCGTACACGTACAACTACGGGAGCGGCGGATTCACCACGGTGACCAACAACTACAACTTCGCCGCCCAGTTCCAGGGTTCCGGCAACCGGCCCGATCCTTACTACCGTCCCGGGAGCGCCACCGCCAACATCGTCGGGAAAGGGACCAAGGTAGGTCTGCCGTTCTCCGGAACCGCCCCCACCCTGGGAGCCTTCGACCCGTCGCTGGAACTCTATGCCCCGTCCAGCATCTCCATAGGTCAGTAACCCTTCGGCGGGCCTGTCAACAAGTTGAGGCAAAAGAAAAGGCGGTGTGGCAACACCGCCTTTTTCTTTGGGAATTCAAAAGATGTTCTCCGCACCGGGGCAAAGCCGGCGTTGCGGGAACAGCTCTCGCCTTGGCCCCCCTTTCGTCCTTGACACCCCCCTTTGGCAAAGGGGGGATGGGGGGATTTGCCTTTCTGATGGTGCATCTCCGCCCCAGCTGCACCCGGTCCGTTGCAAGCCGTGCTATCGCACGCACCCCTTGTTGGTTGCCGCCTGCCCCCGATCCCCGATCCCCGCGTCTACCCCACCTTCTGTACCAGTGCCATCCTTCCCACCTTGGCAAGCAACTGCCGCAGTAAAAACGGGTAGAACCTCCAGGTGAAATAGGCGCGGTTGATCCTCAGGTTTTCGATCTTGAGCCGCGTCCGCTGCCGGGAGCTCACCCCGGTGACGTCGAAAAGGCAAACCGGGAGGTCGATGAAGCAGATCTCGAAGTGGTGGCGCTTGAGCGCCCGCAACAGCCACTCCCGGTCGGCGCTGATCCGGTAGCTGATGTCGAAGATCCCGGTGGTGGCGAAAACCCGCCGCGCGGTGAAGAGCGCCTGGTGACATATGGTGTCGCGGTAGAGCTGGTACTGCGAGCCGATATCGTAACGAAACATCCGGGGGCCGGTTTCGTGCAGCTGGAGGACGTTGCCGCAGACGATGTCGGGGGTAGCGCCGTCGAGCCTGGCGACCACCTGCTCCAGGGTATCGGGAGCGGCAAAGGTGTCCCCGCAGTTGAGAAAGTACAGGTAATCCCCCCGGCAGACCTGGATCGCCTTGTTCATGGCATCGTAGATCCCACGGTCGGGTTCGCTGATCCAGTACCGGATGAAGCGCTGGTAGCCCTTGATCAGCTCGATGGTGCCGTCGGAGGAACCGCCGTCGATGACCACCAACTCGAAATTCCGGTAGGTCTGGTTCACCACCGAGGTCAGGGTCCGGGGCAGCCCCTGCTCCCCGTTCAAGACGACGGTGACGATGCTGAAACGCGGCCTTCTCCCCGGCTGGTGCCCTTTCCCCCCGGTGCGTACTGTTTCGGCGCTCATCCGGATCACCTCCTTTGCTTCCCTTATCCCCGACCGGTCAGACCACCTTTCTCAGCCACAGCGAGGTGGGGAAGTGCCGGGAGGGATCGTACCGCTCCACGACCCCCTGGATCGCCTCGGGGAACTTGTAGTGCAGATAGCTCTGGCACATGACGATGCGAAACGCGTGGCTGTACATCAAGAGCGCCCGCACCAGCGCCGCCTCGTTCCACAACATGGAGACCGCGAAGGCGGGGTGTTCCGGATGACAGGTCGCATAGGGAAACGGGATGTCGTGGATGTGGATCACCACCCCCTTGGCCAGGCGGGGGAGGATTTCGAGGTAGATGTGGTTGATGTCGCTGTCCAGCTTGCAGACATGGCTCGAGTCGATGAACAGAAGATCGTCCGGTCCCAAGCGGTCGAAACAGGAAAGCTCGACGTCCTGGACCTCCTGCGCATGCAGCTCGAGGCGGCCGGCTCCGGCGAGTTCGCGGAACTTGGCGCTCGGGTAAGGCTCGATGCAGCTCAGGGAGAACTCCTTCCCACCCTCGGACCGGTTTCGGCGCAGCGCCTCCAAGGCATAGCAGGTCGACACCCCGGAGCCGATCTCGATCACCTGCCCCGGCTTGAGATGGCGGATCATGCAGTGCAGCAAAGAGGCCTCCACCTCGCCGTAGCCCGGGCCGTAACCGGCCGCGGTGACCGCCTCGAAATCCGGCAGGTCCCGGCATTCCTCCCGGTAGGGGCGCAGGGCTTCCAGGACGCCCAACTGCTCTTCCACCGCCAGCTCCACGCCGCCCAGATCGCTTTCCCGGTACCAGCGGGGCATCTTCTCCCGCAGCGCCGCCACATCCGGCAACGGGCTGTAGTAATGGGTCGGGGCCACGGGGATCTCGTACCAGGCCTGGAACCCGCGGGTTACCAGATTCCCGGCCCAGCCGGAAGATTTCAGCTGCCGCATCAGGGCCCGGCATGCTTTACCGATCATGGCGCTCATAGGGCTTGCTCCCTGCCGGAATCGGGCTGCGGGCCGCAACCGCTACCGGCCCGCCGTCCCCCCGGGTGCTTGGTGGCATTTCGCCGAAATCACACCCACTCTTCCCGGTCCTTGTCCCAGACGAAGAGCTGGTCGGGGTTGAGGCTTTTTTTCACCCGCAACGGCAGCGCGCCGACCAGGCGGTCGAAGGCGCACACGAGGTAATCCGGCAGCCCCGGGCGCTGGGCCAGCTCCCGGATCTCCTTGATATTGTTGGCCGCGGGCGCCCCCCCCGCTTCCTGCGCTCCCTTCTGGGTGAGCGAATCGGGATGGACCTTGAAGCCCCCCAGGTACGCCGCGACGATGTGCAGGTCGGCCTTTTGCGCGAACTGGTGCCAGAGGTAGAAGTCGCCGGAGTTCCGGAAACGGCGCAGGGAATCGAAATCGACCGCATCGAGAAGCTCCTTGGCCCAGAAGGTCGATTCCTGCTGGACAAACCCCAGGCGGGGACCGTACAGCCCCCGGGCGAACAGGCGCCGACGGTAGCGGAAGGGGATCCGGAAGCCGACCACCTGCGAGCTCGCGTTGTAGAGGGTCTGGTAGCCGGTCAGCCACTTCACCTGCTTGTTCCGGAAGATGTCCAGCACGATGTCGAAGGCGCACTTGTGGTAGTAATCCCCGGCGTTCAGGTAGGCGACGATGTCGCCGGTAGCCTGCCGCAGCCCCTTGGCGAGGGCATCGTACATCCCGCGGTCCGGCTCGGAGATGATGGTGATCCGCTTAGAGCCGAAGGACTCGATGATCGGGACGGTCCGGTCCGTCGATCCCCCGTCCCGGATCAGGTATTCGAGCTCGGCGCGCCCGGAAAGGATCGCCGTCTGCTCCAGGACCGACGCCACGGTCTCCCGGATCGAGTGCTCCGCCTGGTAGCAGGGGGTGACGATGGAGATGCGGGGGCGCTCTCTCATGGCGCCATCCTTCCCGATTCCCGGACCTGCTGGCTGATCCAGGCATAGGTCGTCTCCAGGCCCGCGGCCAGCGGCTGCGACGGGCGCCAGTGGAGCTTTTCGTAGATGAGCCGGTTGTCCGAGTTGCGCCCCCGGACCCCGAGCGGACCCGGGATGTGTTTGATGCCGAGGTGCTTCCCGGCGATCTTCGCCACCATCGCGACCAGATCGTTGATGCTCACCATCTCGTCGGAGCCGATGTTCACCGGTCCCGTCCAATTAGAGCGCATCAGCCGCGAGATCCCCTCCAGGCATTCGTCGATGTAGAGAAAGGAGCGGGTCTGCTGGCCGTCCCCCCAGATCTCGATCACGCTGTCGTCCCGGCTGAGGGCGACCTTGCGGCAGATGGCGGCCGGCGCCTTTTCCCTCCCCCCGTCCCAGGTCCCCTCCGGGCCGAAGACGTTGTGGAAGCGGGCGATGCGGACCTCCATCCCGTGGTTTCGGCCGTAGGCCAGGTAGAGGCGCTCGCTGAAGAGCTTTTCCCAGCCGTATTCGCTGTCCGGAGCGGCCGGGTAGGCGCTTTTTTCCTCGCAGTTGGGATTGTCCGGGTCGAGCTGGTTGTGCTCGGGATAGATGCAGGCCGAGGAGGAATAGAAGATCTTCTTGATGTTCCGCCTCCGGCAGGCCTCGACCATGTTGAGGTTGATGGTGGCGGAGTTGTGCATGATCGCCGCGTCGTGGTCGCCGGTGAAGATGAACCCGGCCCCCCCCATGTCGGCGGCGAACTGGTAGACCGCGTCGAAACGGCGGTCGACCACCCGCTGGCAGAGGGGAAATTCCCGCAGGTCCCCCAGGACGAACTCGTCGGCGGCGGTTTCCGAGTATTCCGGGAACTTGAGGTCGACCCCCATCACCCAGTACCCTTCCGATTTGAGCCGCTGCACCATATGGCTTCCGATAAACCCACCAGCTCCACAGACCAGTGCCGTTTTCATAGTGGTAGCCCTCCCTTTTGTCACCCCGATGCGACGGAGGCGGAGGGAAGGTCCCCCCCGTACCGGCGCAGGTGAATCATCTGGTACCAGTCGATATAGTCGTCGACCATCCGCGTAAGGGAAAAGCGGCGGCGGGCGGCGGCCGCGGCGTACTCTCCCATCCGGCACCTGAGCGCCGGGTTCCCCTGCAGTTGCCGGATCCGCTCCGCCATGGCCCCGGGGTCGCCGGGGGGGACCAGGAAGCCGGACTCCCCCTCGTCGATCTGCTCGGGGATGCCGCCGACGGCGGTGGCGATCACCGGGGTCCCGCAGGCCAGGGCCTCCAGCACGGTGGTCGGAAAGGTGTCCGCATGGGCGGCGTGGAGGTAGACGTCGGCGGCACGGTAGAACCGGGCCACCCGGTGCGGGTCCCCCTGGTAACCGACGAACCGGATCTCCGCCCCCCCGGCGACCCGGGTCTCCCCCTCTTCGCCGAGGCAGATCAGCAGCGGCCGGCGCCCCCCGGTCCCTCCGGGAAGCGAGCTCACGGCGTTCAGCAGGGTGTCGAAATCCTTGAAGCGGTTTTTGACCACCCCGTGGCCGACGAAAAGGGCCACCCACGCCCCCTCGTCCACCCCCACCTCCCGGCGGGCGGCGCCCCGGTCACCGGGAGAGAACACCGACAGGTCGACCCCGTTGGGGATGACCCGCGCCTCCGCCAGGGCCGGCCGCAGCATGGAGCGGTACACCCGGTCCATGAGCCAGCGGGAGGGGGTGGCGAGGTAAAGCCGGCTGTCCCGGTAGAGCATCCGTTTGCGCTGCCAGTTGTAGGCAGTCGCATCCCTCTTTACCGGCGGATAGCTGGCAAGGTCAGGACAGGCGCCGCACCCGGTCCGCCAGCGCTCGCAGCCGAGGGTGCAGGCGCAGTGCCCGGTCATCAGCCACTCGTCGTGGAGGGTGACCACGGTCGGGAGCGCGGCGGAAAGCTCCGGCAGCAGGCGCAGGTCGAAATAGCCGCCATGCAGCACGTGGAGGTGGAGCAGGTCGGGGCGCCGGGAGGGGAGGTCGAGGAGCCGGGCCGTCCCCGGGAAGTGGCAGTCCTCGACACCGGCCAGCTCCTCCCGCCAGCGCCGCGGCTCGCCGAGGCGGGCCAAAAGCCGCGCCAGGCCGGGGAGCAGGCGGATCCCCCCCTCGGTCAGACGCCGCTCGCCGCTGCGCCAAAAGCCCGACCAGCGGTTGCGCATCGGCTCGTTGGGGATCTCGAAGACGTCCGGGTCGGCGCTCTGCTTTCTCCCGACGGCGAGATACGAGCCGTGCCCCCGCTCCCGGTAGCCGCGAAAGAGGTCGTAGGAGATCCGGGCGGCGCCGCCGGTCGCTTCCAAAAAATTCACCTGAAGGACGTTCACGGTGGCTCCTCCAACGCGCCGGCGGCGCGTTCTTTGCGCCCCGGGCGGAAGTACTGCACGACAAAGGCCCGCTCTTCCCGGGAAAAAACGCCCATCCCGCAGGATACGGCCAGGTACAGGAGCGAGGTCGCCAGCATCGCACCGAGCACGGCCGCCACCCCGGTGAAGGGGAGCCGGAGCAGGAAAAGGAACGGCAGCGCCGTGACCAGACCCGCCGCCGCCGGCAGCAGGTAGACCTCCTGGAAAAGCCGCACCAAGGAGAGGTTGAGCACCCGCTTGGTGACGTAGGCCACGAAGGCGGGAGCGACCAGGACGTGCCCGGCCAAAAAGGCGAGCGCGATCCCGTCGATGTTCAGCCACCGGCTGAGCGGATAGACCAGCGCGAGGTTGATCCCCGCGTTGGCCATCGCGAAAAAGCCGCAGACCTTCGGCATCCCCAGCCCGTTCAGCACGTTGGAGGGGATGTTGGTGCAGGTGTCGATATACAGCGACGCGGTCAACAGCAGCAGGACCGAGCCGGTCTGCGCCCGGAAGGACTCCCCCATCCACAGGGCGAGGAAACGCCCCCCGAAGAGGAAAAGGGGGAGGCAGAGCGCCGTGGAGATGGCGAAGATCAGCCGGGAAGCCTTGAGGTAGAGCCGGGCGACCGAATCGAAGTCGCGCTTTCCCTGCAGCGCGCTGATCACCGGGAAGATGACGCCGCCGACCCGGAAGGTGACCGCCATCGCCCGGGATACCAGGTTGAAGGGGACCACGTAGTAGGTGACCGACGCCACCCCGAGCACCGCCCCCGCGACGAGGCGGACCCCCTGGAACTGCAGCATGGTGGAGAGCCGGCTCATCAGGGAAAAAAGCCCGTAGCGAAGCACCGTCCCCAGCGAGGCGAGGCTCAAGACCGGTCGGAGCGCGAGACCCGGAAGGAGCCTTTTGCCGATGGCGACGTAAAAGGCGATACCGGCCACAGAAACCGCCAGGTTGAGCAGCACCACCCCCCGCAGCCCCGCTCCGAGGTAGAGAAGCCCCACCGTGCCGAGGCTGGTAAAAAGCCCCAGGGCCATGGTCGCCTTGCTGGTGATGTCGTAGCGGTTCACCCCGTTGGGGATCGCCGCCAGGGCCGAGGAGATCATGGTGAGCAGGATCCCCGCCCCCCCGACCCGGAAGGCGAAAAGGGCCGCCGGCCGGAGCTCGGGCTTGATGTCGAGCAGATGCGTCACCAGTTCCCCGGACAACAGCAGCACGGTAACCCCCGCGGCGCAGCCCAGGGCGAGGTAGAGGAGCATCACGCTCCCGACCACCTCGTTCACCTTCCCCATCTTCCCCTCGGCGTGGTACTGCGCCACGTACTTGATCACCGCGTCCCCCAGGTTGAGATCGAGGACGGCGAAATAGCCGATCACCGACAGGACGAGGACCAGCACCCCGTAGCCGTCCGCCCCCAGCCTGCCGACGATGTAGGGGAGAAACACCAGGCTCAGAAGCACCGCCACGACCCAGCTCGCGGTGTTGAAAAGCGCGTTATGGAAGATCCGGTGGTCCGTCATCGACATCTCCCGGGGACGTCCGAGCCTGAGGGGTCCAGGCGCATGAGGTTCAGGCACAGCGCCGCAAAGAGCGCGACCAGGAAGCTTTGGTGCAGGTACCAGGGGACCGGCCCGGTGGCGAACATGCAAAGCCAGATCCCGGCCCCGGAGCCGATCCCGACGACGTGGTCCCGCAAAGGCGATGCCGGCGCGCTGCGGAGGAAGCGGTGCACCCGCCTGAGGTAGACCCCCCCCCCCACGACCAAAAGGGAGATCCCGGCGAGCCCCAGTTTCATCCAGAGGTAGAGAAAGGTGTTGTGCACGACGTGCAGCGGCTGGTCCTCGGCGCGCCAGGCCCCGGGGACCGGGGAGTGCGTCCCGCCGAGCCCCATCCCCAAAAGCGGCCGCGCCGAGAGGTCCTTGAGGGTGACCGCCGACTCCTCGAAGTGGTGCCGGTTCGAGTGCTGGGAGGGATTGAAGATGGAGCCCAGCCGCGCGGCGAGGGTGAGCCGTTCTTCCCCGGGAGCCTCACCCCCCCCCGCGGCCAGGTAGCTTCCCGAGGCGACCAGGGCGCAAAGGAGCGCGGCGAGGGCGAGCTTTCTTCTTGCGTCCCGGAAGCTCCAGAGGTAGAGGAGAAGGCCGGCGGCAATCTGCCCGACCCAGTGCCCCCGACGGAAGGAGAAGACGAGCGCGAAGACCATGGGCAGAAGCGCCAGGAGCACGACCGGGAACGGCCGGGGCCACCTTCCCGCCACGATGAGGGCCAGGACCAGGGAGACCATGATGCCCGACGCCATGAGGAGCCCGGAGTCGAGGGTGACCACGGTGGAGAAATCGTAGGGCTGGCCGTTGCCGGTCAGGTAGTTGAGGTCGAGCAGGGTGCAGCGCAGCGCGCAGGCGGCGAAGAGCACCCAGAGCATGGTGCGGATCTTTTTCCCGTCGTCGAGAAGGTTGACGCAGAGGTAGAAACAGAGCGCGGGGTAGACGAACCGGATCAGGTCGTTTTTGACCTCCTCGGGGGCGGCGCCGTTGCCGAGCCCGGTGCCCAGGGCGAGGGCCAAGAGGAGGGCGTAGGGGATGAGGTACCTGAGCGGCACCACGGAGGGGCGCCCCTGAAACGCGAAGCGCCGGACGAAGTAGAGCGCACCGAGCGCTAAGAGCGCCGCGACGGTGGCGGGGGGGACCCCCTGCATGAGCTTCAGGTCCGGGATCGGGGGAAAGCCTCCGGCCGCCGCGAACTCCTCGTCGATCGTCTCGGTGGTCAGGATCACCGCCGCCATCAGCGCGTAGAGCGCGACCTCCGGTCGCAGCAGGGCCACGATCGAGGCGGCCGCCGCGGCGAGGACGAAGAGGGCGACCGGCAGCGGGGCGGCGGCGATCAGGACCCCGATCCCCGCGGCAACGACGAGCGCGGCGAGCGTCCCCGGCCATCCGGAGGGGAGCCGGGAACTCTCCCCGGCCGCTGAATAGGTACCTGCGGAGCGTGACATCGTGGACCACCTCCCCGGCCGGGCCGGCTCAAAACAGCGCTGGCAAACGCGACCGGACTTTCTCCCACTGTTCGGACCGGAAAAACGTGACGAAGTCGTCGTCGACCGGCCGTGGCGGCTTCAGGCAGTACTGCCAGAAAAATCCCGCGGTTCTTACCCCCGAGGCGACCAGGTACGGTTTCTGGGTGATGCGGCGCACCCCCTTCAGAAGCTGGAACAGCGGATGACTCCCGAGCCCGTAGTCCTTGGCGCCGTCCCGGAAGCTCTCCTTGAGGGCGCCGCGTGCGACGCTCCCCTTTTTGTGGTGCAGCACGGCGAGGTGGTCGAAGGTGGCGCACTCCCACCCCAGCATCCGCGCCATCACCGCCGCGATGGTGTCCTCCCCTCCCAGGGGCGCCGGCCGATACCCGCCGATCGCCTCGAAACACTCCCGGCGAAAGAGCTGCACCCGCCCGGAGACGTACCGGGTGTCGTCGAAGGGGAGCGGGCGGAGCTCGCCGTCCTGCTCTTCCCAGATCCGGCCGCTGGCGATCCCGAGCCCGGGAGAGCGGCGGTACTCCTCGAGGATGCTCTCGAAGTACTCCGGCTCGAAGGAGACGTCGGCGTCGAGGTTGCCCAGGAACTGGTACGGCACCCCCCGCAGCAGGTCATACCCCGCCCCAAAGGCGCGAACCTTCGCGGCGAAGTCGCCCCCGCCCCCCCCTTTCGGCCGGCGCAGGAAGCGGATGAACGGGTGCTCCCGGGCGCAGCTTTGGGCGATGGCATCGGTGCGGTCCGTGGAGCCGTCGCTCACGATCACCCAGCGCAGCGGGAGGATGGTCTGGGCCAGCACCGAGGCCACGGTCTTTTCCAGGTACCGCTCCTCGTTATAGGCCGGGGTGATCAGCGCGTACATGGCATGGGCTCTCCGACTGTCCATCAGCCGCGGCCCCGCAGCAGCTGACCGGCGGCGCGCTTGAGCCGGGCGTACCCCGGGAGGAGGCCCCCCACCCCGGCCACCAGCCGGCTCCCGAAAAAGGTGCAGCTCTCCAGGTACCCGTGGCAGCAGATCTCCTCCCCCCCAAGCCCCGCCTTGAAGTGGTATCCGCCGGGGTTGCGCTCGGGGTCGATGCCGGCGAGGTCGTAGTAGCGGTACCCGTTCTCCTTGAGCCACTGGATGGTCCGCCACTGCAGGAGGTTCGATCCCTTGGTCTTCAGCCCCGGGGTGCTCGTCGCCCCGAGGTGGTAGATGCCGCACTCCCCCAGGGCGGAGAAGATCGCCGCCGCGGCCGGCTCCCCCCCCTCTTCGCAGACCAGGATCCGCAGCTTCGCCCCCTCGGGAAGCGCCTGCTGGAGGGCCCGGAACTCGTCGAGGTCCATCGAGGTGGCAAAGCGCTTGCGGGCGCACATCTCCCGGTAGATCGCGGCGAACCGGTCGTAGAGCTCGAGCGAGGTCCCCCCGGTCACCGTCAGGCCGTTGCGCTCGGCCCGGTTCAGGTCGCAGCGCCACTTCTGGGCCAGCCGCCGGCGCAGCTCCTCCAGCGAAGGCGAGAGGTCCACCAGGAGGGTGCGGTAGGAGTGTCCCCCCCCGACCCAGGCGAAGCCGCTCCCCCGGTAGGTGCGGTCCAGGCGCTCCGGAGAGCGGTTTTCCTCGTACAGCGGATGGGGGACGACCCTGAGGAGCAGGCGCCGCCTGACCGCGTACTCCTCCCGGAGCGCCCCGGCCATGGCCCGTGCGGTACCGACCCCGGCGGCGCCGGCGAGCCGGAGCAGGGGCCCCCAGCGCAGATAGGCGATGCCGGCGGAGCTGACCGGGGCCCGGAAGATGGCAAGCTGCGCGCAGGCGACCACCCCGCCGTCGCGCTTCAATAGCAGGTGGCTCAGCCTGGGCGCCCCCCAGCGCACCGCGCCGTATTCCCAGGTCTGGTACAGGTTCGCATCGGCAAAAGGGCGCAGGATCGCCGACCACTGCTGCGGCCCGACGCTGTCGCTCTCCCAGGTGAAGCCCTGCGGTAACCCAGCCGTGGTCGTCATGCTTCCCCCGTGTTCCGGGCGTCCCACCGCATCGACGCGGCGCCCGGATCTCCTCCCTGCGGGACGGCACGGGCCAGCCGCCCCCCCTTTTCCCAGAAGCGGGCCATCTCCCGCGGCAGCGGGTGCCAGTACTCGCCCCGGTAGCGCGACCGGACGTAGTCGAGGAGCTCGGTGTAGAGCGAGGCGGGATACTCCTCGAACCCGGGCGCTCCCTCGAAGCACATGTAGTCGGGATGGGTGTTCAAAAGGACCATCCCCCCGCACCGGGCGATCCAGTCGATTTTGCGTTTCCAAAGGTCGATCCCCCGCTGCCGGAGCAGGACGAAGAGGGTGAAATCCTGGGGGAGGGTGTAGGGAAGCTCGACATAGCCTTTCCTCCCCCCGCTCCCGGGGACCCAGAAGGGGAAGATGGTGCCGACCCCCTCGGGTTGCGGCTCGAAAGGGTCGGTATCGAAAGTCGAGGCGTCGTACTCGATGTCGAGCTCCTGGAGCCACTCCAGGTTGTGGTACATGCAGGGGGAACGGAAGCCGACCGCTCCCCAGTGGCGCAAGAAGATGTTGATCAGCTCGGCGTGGGCCAGGAAGGTCTCCCGGGACTGGTAGAGGGTCGCGTTGTGCACGAGCCCGTGCAGCCCGACCTCGAAGCCGCGGCCGCGCAGATGGTCGTGCAGCTCGCTCGATACCAGGTAGCGGGCGGCCACGAAGTTGAAGGAGGAACGGAACCCGGCGCTCTCCTCCAGTTGCAGCAGGTGCCGGCACTTCTCCTGTCCCCGGTCCGTATCCACGTCGTGGGTGAGGATGAGGGCAAAGCGCCGCTTTTCGGGCCACCCGCCCCACCCCTCGGGGGGGATCCCGGCCTGGGGATCGATCGGCCAGAAGTGTCCGCACCGGCCGAGGGTCCGGAACGCCCGCCACCGGCGCAACGCTATCTGCAGGCGCCTGGGAAGAAACGGCTTCACACGGTAGTAAAGAGGAATGATCATGCCTTTAGTCCCATGGGTCGGCAGCGGGCGCTTTCGGCCCTCGCCCGACGGCTTCCCGGCTCAGCCGATGGTGATCGAGGTGCCGGCGGCCTCCCCCTCGCGGTAAGGGATCGCCGCGACCACCGGGACCCCCAGGCGCCGCTGCACACTCTCCGGGGTGGAGAAGCTCTGCGCCGCATATTCGCGGAAAAAGGCGGCGGCGACCCCGGCGACCAGGCCGAAGAAGAGCCCCAGGACGAGGTTGCGCCCCTTGTTCGGACGCACCGGAACCGCCGGGACCGCGGCCTGCTCGATGACGCTGATGTTGGCGAGCTTGAGCCGGTTCATGTCGTCGGCGATGCGGGCCTCCTCGGTGCGCTCCAGATAGGTCTGGTAGTTCTTCTCGTTGATCGTCTGATCCCGCTTGAGCTTCTGGATATCCTTCTCCCGGAAGTCGAGCGCCTGGATCGCCCCGTCGAGCTGGCGCAGCTGCTGGCGCAGGGTGCCGGCCTTCGCCTTTTGGGACTGGTAGTCGGTCTCGGCCCGGATCAGCTCGATCTGCACGTTCTGGTAGACCGGGTTGGCCGTTTTCACCCGCGTCTTGATTTCCTCTTCCTGCTCCTTCATGAAATTGGTGACCATCCGGATCTCGTTACGGACGTTGACCACGAGCCGGTTTCCCTCGGTGTACTTCTTGAGCAGTTCCTGCTCCTCCAGCCGCAGCGAAAGCAGCCGCGCCCGGGCGTCCACGATGATCCGATCCCGCTCGGTCTGGGTGTAGCCTCCCTCGACCTGGGCGAGCCGCCGCCCCTGCGCGGTCAGAGCCGCGATCTTCTTTTGCTGTTCGGCGATCGAGTTCTCGGCGGACTTCAGCACCGTGTCCAGGGAGGTCCGCTGGTCGAGGAGGAGCCGGCGCTGCTCGTCGAGCGAATACACCCCGTGCTCCTGCTTGAACTTCTGCAGGGTGTCCTCCGATTGCCGGAGCTTCTTTTCGTAGGCCGAGAGCTGCTGCTCCAGGAAGGGGGACTTGTTGTCGGAGAAGGCCTGGAGATGCATCACGGTGTAAAGCTCCACCAGGGTGTTCACCGCCCGGGCCGCGACCTTCGGGTCCCGGTGCCGAAACGAGACCTGGACCACGTTCGACTTGCGGACCACCGCCACCTTGAGCTGGCTGGTGAAAAGCTCCGCGGCCACCCCCAGCCGGTCGGCCTCCGGTCCGTTATTCCGGGCCAGTTCCGGGTAGATGGTGCCGAGCCCGACCGTCGCGATCACCTTCTTGATCAGGTCGCGGTTGGTGAGGATCTGGATCTCGGAGTTGGTCATCTCTTCCTGGCTTACGGCGACGAAGGGGGCGCCGTTACCGAGATCCTGGCGGTTCTGGTATTCACGGCCGATCTTCACCAGGATGCTCGACCGGGTCTCGTAGACCGGCGGCAGCAGGAAGCTCGCCGCAGCGGTCGCCGCCACGCAGACGGCGCAGACGACGGCGATCCGGAGCCGGTTTTTGAAAATGACGCTGAGCCAGGTCCTCAGATAGTCCCGGTTCCCTCGGCCCGGGCCGGTCTCTTCGATACGGATCAGGTTTCCCATGGCAGTTTCCTTTGGCATCACGGGTACCCCTTGTAGACCCCGGCGCTCAGGGAGAACGGGAGGAGCCGGCGGATGTACTGGTCGACCCAGAGGTCCACGTTGGTGATGGTGGTTCTCGGCACGAAGACGATGTCGTAGGGCAAAAGCGCCACATCCTGCCTGGGATCGCTCCCGTCCAGGGCGGCCTCCAGGTTCAGGGTCATCGCCGTCTTACCCTTTTCCGACATCCGGATCAGGATGACGTCCTGCAGCCGGGCGCTGTCCTGCTTGGCCCCCCCGGCCTGGGAGATCGCCTGGAGAATGGTCATCGGCTCGCTCAGGGCGACCAGGCCCGACTTGTTCACCTCCCCGTCCACGTACACCTTCTCGGTGTTGAAGGTACGGACCAGGACGGTGATCTCCGGGCTCTTGATCTGGGGGGAGTAGCGCTCGATGAGGAGCTCGGTCAACTGGGCGGCGGTCCGGCCGGCGACCTCGATCTCCTTGACCAGCTGCAAGGCGATCTTGCCGTCCGGGCGGACCGTGACCGTCTCGTTGAGCTCCGGGTTGTAGAAGAACTTGATGTCGAGGCTGTCCCCGATCTGGATCCGGTACGCCCGCACCGGGGCCGGGGCATGCGCCAGCACCGACTGGGGTGCGGGAGGAGGGAGCGGGGTGGCACAGGCGGCAAGGAGGACGAGGAGGAGCAGTATCACCAGGCGCGGCGTTTTCATGGCAGTATCTCCCGACGGTTCACGTCACCGGTGTTGAGTTGAACGTTCAACGGTTAATGTTCAGAGTTCAGAGTTCTGGGCTACGCCGGCTCACTTGCTACCGTTACGGCCGATTCTTAAGGGAGCGAACCAGACGCCATTAGTGGCGGTAACCGGTCTCAACGCCTCAGAACGCAAAACTCAAAACTCAAAACTTAAAACTGCCTTTCTCACCTTCCCGTCACGGCGAAGTCGTCGAAGTAGGTCACCGCATCCCCCCGGGTCCAAAGCCCCACCTCTCCCGCCGCCGGGAAGCTCTGGTCCCGCAGCTCCAGGTAGCGCGTCCCGTCCAGGTAGCACTCGATCCGGTCCCCGTTCATGGTCACCCGAAGGGCGTGCCACCCGGAAAAGCTATGGGTCGCGACGCGCCGCAACACCACCCGTCCGAAGTTGTGCACCTTGGCCAGGGTGAAGTCGCCGGCGAGCGGGTCGTAACTCGCGAGGTAGTAGTTTCTTGCGTCCTGCGCCCGCCAGACCACCCCTCCCCCCGGTTCGCGCTCCCCGCCGACCGGACGGAGCATTACCGAAAGCTCGACATCGCGGTAACGGGCGCCGGCGACCAGGGTGAGGTTGAAGGTGTCGGTCGAGCTCCGCCCCAGCTGCGCCAGGACGTTCGGGGGTGAGGGAGCGGTGGCCTCCCCCTTTACCCGCCACTGCCCGGCGCTCACGTAGTAGCCGGACGGGGTGGCCCCGACCCGGTCCCGGTCGAAATCCCAGCCCCCCTCCGCCCCGTGGGGTGCGGCGGCCAAAAGCGCAACGGCTGCGAGAATCTTCTTCCCCGGCATCTCCCCTCCCCCGGTCCCCTTCAGCAGGCACCGATGGTCCGCTCCACGATCGCGACGAGCTTCTCCTTCTGGCGGGCCCACCGGTAGGGCTGGTAACGGCTGGTCCCGGCCCGCGCCACCTCCTCCCGCTTCTCCGGGTGGGCGTAGGCGTCGAAGAGCGTCTCCGCCAGGGCCCCGGGGTCCCCGGCCTCGAAAAAGAGCAGGGTGCGGTCGTCGAAGTAGTCGGTGATCCCCCGGGTCCTGGGTGCGATCACCGGTTTGCCCAGGGAGAGGTACTCCAGGATCCGGGTGGGGAGGTTGATCTCGGTGAAGGGGCTGCTGATGTTCGGGACCAGGCCGACGCTCATCTCCCGGATCCGGGGGCCGAGCTCCTCCTGCGGCCGGTAGCCGTGGAAGCGGACCATTCCCTCCAACCCCAGTTCCCGCGCCTGCCGTTCCGCGCCCGGGCGTGCTTCCCCCTCCCCGTACACCTCGAAACAGAGCCCGGGGATCCGGTCCCGGACCAGGCGCAGCGCCTCCAGGGCGACGTGGATGCCGCTTCTGCGGTTGATCACCCCGTGGAACATCACCACGAATCCTTCCCGGGCCGGCGGCTCGGTGCCGCAACAGAGGACCTCCTCCTGCGCCGAATTCATCACGATGTCGATCTTCTCCCTCGGACAGCCGCGGGCGATGAACCGCTCCTGGAAGGCGAAGTTGGGGGTCAAGACCCGGTCGGCGAACTTCACGCTCAGCCGTTCCAAAAGGCACATCCCCCGCACCACGGGGTGATCCTCGGCGAGGGCGTACTTGGTCATGTAGACCTCGGGGACCGGGTCGTGCAGGTCCAGGATGACCTTCGCCCCGGCGAGCTTCGGGATCAGCGCGCTCAGCACCAGGATGTCCGGCATGTTGTGGACGTGGACCAGCCGGTAGTGCCGCTTCAGGTGAAACAGGGCGACGGCGCCGGCCGAGGCGGCGATGAAGGCCCCGTATTCCAGGACGTAGTTGAGCTTTCCGGACCGGCTTCTTTGCAGGGGGAGCCGGTAGACCTGCACCCCGTTGCAGAGCTCGCGGGGCAGAGCCCCCCGGTCCTTGAGGCAGAAGACGTCGACGGAGATCCCCGCGTCGGCGAGCGCCTCCGCCTCCCGCCGGACCCGGGGGTCTTTCGGGTAGTGCGAGAAAACCACCATGGCCACGTTGCGTCCCATTGTTTCCTCCAGCCTGGATTTCCCGGTCCTCACTCGGCCTGCTCCAGCCATTCGCGCCGCCAGAAGTAGAAGCAGGTGCGGTCGCAGCTGCCGAAATCCACGGTCCCGGAGCAGTACACCCCCTCCAGGAGGTAGATGCCGCGGCATTTCTTCATGCGGTAGTCCCGCTCGTCGAGAAACCGGGCCACCGGCTTCAGGACCGTCTGGCGGCTGTCGCAGAAGGGGAGCATCTCGTTCATGAAGGCGCACCCCTTGAGCTGGTTCCAGCGGTTAAGGGTGGCCCGGATCTCCGCTTCGCTTTTCACCCGCACCCGGGTCCCGGGAAGCAACGGCGCCCCCTCCTCCCCCCCGGGGGGAGCCTCCCGCGACCAGCAGTTCAAAAGGTAGTTGCCCCGGCGCTTCAAGAAGCGCCGCCCCCAGCGCCAGACGTCGGCCAGGGGATTGATCCCGCCCCCTCCGGAAAGGATGAGGTTCGGGACCGATCCGATCTGGCAGGGGAGAGAGTCCCTTTGTTCCGGCCGCTCGTCCATACAGCCTCCCGTCACACCAGGTGCCGGTAGCAGAAGTTCCCCGCCATGCGGAAGGCGAAGCGGGGGAGCGTCGGGACCGCCTTGCGCAAAAGCGCGACGGAGCGCAGCACCTCCTTGCCGTCCCGCTCGCTGGTCCCGGAACGCTGGTAATGGTAGTGACAAAGATCATGGGAGAGGGTCCCCCACCGATTCTTGGCATCCAGCAGGCTCTTGTGCTCCACCGGGGTCCTCCCGAAGTCGAACACCTCGTACCCCTCCCGGCAGGCGGCCCGGATCGCCTCCCAGAAGAGGAGGTGGTTGGGGCTCACCCCGCGGTACGCCTCGTCGCCGACCGAGACCTCGGCGGAGACCCTTTTGCCGTAGCGGAAGAGGAGCAGGGCGGCCACCGGCGCCCCGGCATAATCGGCCATGGTGAGGGTCACCAGCCCGGACGGGTGGAACTCGCTCCAGAGCGCGGCGAAGAACCGGTACGGCTGGGGGAGGAGCCCGATCCTTTTCCGGGCCCCGAGGTAGAGCCGGTAGAAGAGCTCGAGATCGCCCACTCCGGTCCCCGGCCGCGCGGTCACCCCGGCCTCGACGGCCCGCGCGATCCGCTGGCGCACGCAGCTTCGGTGGAAGGCGGGCATCAGCTCCTCAGGGTCGGCGCGAAGCATGAGGTAGTGGTACCGGAAGCGCCGCCGCTCATCCAGAGTCGGGTCGGAGAAAAGCGGCGCGGCGGTCAGGGTCCGCAGCTCGGCGCCCGAGCAGTTCAGCCGCTCGGCCAGGGCGCGCAAGGCAGCAAGGAGCGGCGCCAGCTCCTCCTCGGAGCGGACCAGCGGGTCGCACAGGGTGGCCTGCGGAAGGCTCACCAGCTGCCTCCCCCCGAAAAGGCTCCAGGTCTGGAAGACCGGAAGTCCCGCCACGAGGACGCCGGAGGGCTCCTCGAGGGCGAGGTAGTGCCCCTTGAGATGGGGGAAGGAGTCGTCCAGCACCCGTTTCCAGCCGGAGAGATGGGTGATCCATCCGAACGGGTGGCTCTCCACCAAGGCATCCCAGCGGGGGTCGACCAGGGGATCTATCTCGATCACGCTCGCCATCGCAACCTCCTCTCCTGCGGGGTCTCCCCGCGTTGCCTCACCCGACGTGGCGGTAGCAGATTGCGCCGATGCAGCGGAGCAGGGCGACCGGGAGCCGGTTGAGCACCCGGCGTCCGCCCCCCCCGGGGGGAAGGGGCTCCCGGT
Source organism: Geomesophilobacter sediminis (assembly GCF_016458275.1). GTDB lineage: Bacteria > Desulfobacterota > Desulfuromonadia > Geobacterales > Geobacteraceae > Geomesophilobacter > Geomesophilobacter sediminis. The sequence goes on along the minus strand of NZ_JAEMHM010000008.1, from coordinate 264,430 downwards.
AGCAGCCATCCTTAAGGTCGTAGCGGTAGTAGCTGATCACCGACTCCGTCCCTCCCCAGCCGCGCTTGAACCGGCGCAGTCCCTCGTCGCCGCAGTCGGTCCGCCCCAGGCTCAGCACGCCCGCTCCGTTTTCGATTCCCCACCGGATCGCATCCCACATGACCAGGTTGTTGGCCCTCAGGTTCCGGTCCTCAAGGGTCGAGGCGCCGAACTTGTAGAGGAGCGTGGCACCAAAGCAAAGGTAGAGCCCCCCGGCGACAGGGCGCCCCTGGTGCGCGGCGAGAACGACGGTGCCGAGCCCCGGCTCGATCAGGAACCGGTGCAGGTTTTCAAAGAAGCAAAGGGGCTGGGGGGGAACCCCGTGCCGCTTCCGGGTCAGGCAGTGGAGCCGGTAGAACTCGCGCACCGCCTCCAGGGACCGGGAGCGGGTCGTCACCACCCCCTGGGCGACCGCCTTCTCGATGTTGCGCCGGGTGTTCCCCGAGAAGCGGCGCCAAAGCGCCGGTTCCCCCTCGGAGAGGTCGACGCGGTTCCCGACATAGCTGGCAAACGGGGGAACGCCGGGGAGGAAACGTTCCCCGCCCCGAAGCTCCAGATAGCGCCACCCCGCGCCCCTCCCGTAGTCGACCGCCCTCCCCAAAAGCTCGTCAAAGGTCGCCGCGTCCCGGGCGATCGGCTCGCAGAAATCGGAAAAGGCGAGCGAAACACCCCGGCATCCGGTCGCCAGGCTGCGCACCTCCAGCACCGGGAGGAGCCCCGCGATCTCGCCGTGCTCCAGGCGGACCTGGTAGCGGGGCCGATAGCCGTAGGAGCGGCTCAACACCTTGGCCCAGGCGGCGGAGTGGAAGATGCTCGGTTCCTTAAGGCGCAGGATCGCCCGGTCCCATCCTTCCCGCTCCGCGGGGTCCACCATCTCGAAGGTCATCGCCGCTGCGTCCCGGGACCCTCCGGACCCTCCTTGATCCGGGCCCGGTTGTGGGCCGCTACGGGCACCTCCCCGGCGAACCGATAGGTGACGTAGACCCGCTTAGGACGGCAGGCGCTCCGGACCCCCTGAGCGACCTGCCGGATCTGCTCGTCGGTCAGCTCCGGGTACATCGGCAGCGAGAGGAACTCCTCGGCCTGGCGCTCCGCCACCGGGTAGCTCCCCCGGGCATGGCCGAGCCCCCGGTAGGCGAGCTGCAGGTGCACCGGTACCGGGTAATGGATCCCGCAGCTCACCCCCGCCTCGGCGAGGGTGGCCAGAAACTGCGGCCGGTTGCGGACCCGCAGCGCGAAGATGTGGTAGACGTGGTGGGCGTACTCCATCCGGCGCGGCAGGATGACGTCCTCCAGGTCGGCGAGGAGCTCCCGGTACCGCTCGGCATGGCGGATCCGGGCCTGGTTCCAGCCGTCCAGGTACTTGAGCTTCACGCTCAAGACCGCCGCCTGGATGCCGTCCATCCGGCTGTTGATCCCGATCACGTCGTGGCAGTACTTGGTCGCCTGGCCATGGTCGCGCAGGATCCGGACCTTTTCCGCCAGGCTCCGGTCGTTGGTCACCACCCCCCCCGCCTCGCCGTAGGCGCCCAGGTTCTTGCCGGGGTAAAAGCTGAAGCAGGCGATTTCCGACATCGCCCCCGGACCCTTCCCCTTGTACCGGGAGCCGTGGGCCTGGCAGGCGTCCTCCACCACGAACAGCCCGTGCCGGCGGGCGATCTCCACGATCGGGTCGAGGTCGGCCGGCTGCCCGAAAAGGTGCACCGGGATGACCGCCCGGGTGCGCGGGGTGATCGCCGCCTCCAGGAGGGAGGGGTCCATGGTGAAGCTTTTCTCCTGCACGTCCACGAAGACCGGGACCGCACCGCAAAGCGAGATCGCCTCCGCCGTGGCGATGAAGGTGTTGGGGACCGTGATCACCTCGTCGCCGGGGCCGATGCCGAGGGCGAGCAGGGAAAGCCAGAGCGCCTCGGTCCCGCTGCCGACCCCGACCGCGTGGCGGGTGCCGCAGAAGTCGGCAAACGCGGTTTCGAACCCGGAGACGAACGGCCCGCCGGAGAAGGAGCAGCTGGCAATCACCTGGGTCATCGCCGCGGAGATCTCCTCGGCAATACCCTGGTACTGCGCCGCGAGGTCAAGATAGGGGACTTTCATGGTACACCTCCTGGGTGGCCGCCCGCTCGAGGCGCCGGATCAGCCGGGCCGGATTTCCCGCCACGATGGCGTAAGGTGGGACGTCTTTGGTAACCACGCTCCCCGCCCCGACCATGGCATGTTCGCCGACGGTGACCCCGCAAAGCAGGGTGGTGCTCGAACCGATGGACGCCCCCTCCCGGATCAGGGTGGGGACGCACTCCCAGTCCGCTTCGCTTTGCAGACCGCCGCCGGGGTTGGTGGCCCGCGGATAGAGATCGTTGATGAAGGTCACGTTGTGCCCGATGAAGACGTTATCCTCCACGACCACCCCCTCGCAGATGAAGGTATGGCTGGAGATCTTGCAGTCATTCCCGATCCGGGCGTTTTTCTGGATCTCGACGAAGGCGCCGATCTTGGTCCGGTCCCCGATTTCACACCCGTACAGGTTGATGAAGTGGGCGAGCTTCACCCCCTCCCCCAGCCTGACGTCCGCGCTTACCGCCAGATATTCCCCCATGGCAACGCCTCCTTTGACGCAAAGATCACAGGTAGACCACTTCCCCACCCATCTTCAGCGATTTCACCGTCGCCTCGATCATCCGGACCACGTCCAGTCCGGTCCGTCCGTCGTTGAACGGCTTGCGGTTATTGTCGATGCAGTCGACGAAGTACTCCGCCTCGCGCCGCAGGGCCTCGCACTCCTCGACCTTGGGGGCCCACATGTCCCCGCTCCGGTAGCTCATCTGGGCCGGGTGCACCGGCGTCGCATCCGCGTGGCCGTTGTCGACCCCGCGGTCGTAGATGCGGATCTTCTCGTCGGAGACCAGGTCGTTCCAGACGATCATCCGCTTGTCCCCGCCGATCAGCGTGGTCCGGATCTTGACCGGGGAGAGCCAGCTGATGTTGAAGTGGGCGATCATGTTGCCGGAGAAGTAGACGGTGATGTAGGCGACGTTTTCGATGTCGTCGTCGAAGTGGGAGATCCCCGTGGCCGCGATCGCCACCGGGGGGCGGTCGATCAGAAAGTTCATGATGGAAAGGTCGTGGGGGGCGAGGTCCCAGACCACGTTCACGTCCTTTTGGAAGAGCCCCAGGTTGATCCGGGTGGAGTCGAAGTAGTAGAGCTCCCCCAAAAGCCCGTCGCTGATGAGCTCCTTGATCTTGTTGACCGCGCCGGTGAAGAGGAAGGTGTGGTCCACCATGATGGTCAGTTTCTTGCGCTCGGCGATCTCGATGAGCTCCTCGGCCTGCGCGGAGCTTGCCGTGAACGGCTTCTCGATGAAGAGGTGCTTGCCGTTTAAAAGCGCCTTCTTGGCCAGCTCGTAGTGGGTCGACACCGGGGTCACCACCGCCACCGCGTCGATGCGCCGCGACTTGACGAGGGCGTCGTAGTCGTCGGTGATCTCGATCTTGGGAAAGTTCTTCTTGACCATGCCGAGCGCCCTGGCGTCGACATCGCACACCGAGTGGACCGACGCACCGGGAATGCTGGAAAAGTTCCGGACGATATTGGGTCCCCAGTAACCGTAGCCAACCACGCCGAGTCGTAACATGAAGGCACCTCGCTTTGCTTCAGAATCAGTACGCCCCCTTCCCCCGGATGACCGCCAGGGGCGTTGCCAGAAGGAGCTTGATATCGAGCCAGAGGGACCAGTGCCGGATGTACTCCACGTCGAGCCGCACCATCCCGTCGAAGGTGGTCCGGCTCCGGCCGCGCACCTGCCAAAGCCCGGTGATCCCCGGCTTGCGGGTCAGCCGCAAGCGGTGCCAGGGATGGTAGGAGGCCACCTCGTAGGCGATCGGGGGGCGCGGGCCGACCAGCGACATGGCTCCGGTAAGGACGTTGACCAGTTGGGGGAGCTCGTCGATGCTGGAGCGCCGGAGAAAGTTTCCGATCGGGGTGAGCCGCGGGTCGTTGCGGATCTTGAAGGGGGTCGTCGGATCCTTTTCCCCTTCGCCTCCCGCGTTGATGAAGTTGCGGATGAACTCCCGGTGGATCGCGTCGTCGTTGTCGATCCTCATGGAGCGGAACTTGAGCAGGGTGAAGACCCGGCCGTAGGCACCGAGCCGCTCCTGGCGGAAGAAGACCGGCCCCGGCGAGGTGAGCTTGATCAGGAGGGCCACCACGCAAAACAGGGGGGCGCCGAGGACCAGGAGCAGGAGCGAGCCCGCGAGATCGACCCCGCGCTTGGCCAGATCGGCCAGCCGCCCCGGCCCCGCCTTGACGACCTCCGGGTACAAAAGCGCGTTGAGCGGGTCGCCGGGGGCGTCGACCGTTTCGGGAAAGACGATGGCGGAGATGACGAGGTACGCGTAAAGCTCCGGTTCCACCCCTTTTTGCAGGGCGTCGCGCACCCGCTGCACCAAAAGCTCCCGCGTCGCCTGGATCCCGGAGCGGGGAAGGCAGGTAAAGACGATCCCCTGCACCTCGCCCAGGCGGAACCAGCCGTAGGCGTCGGTCTCCCGCAAGAGCGGCGGGAGCACCAAGGCCGCCTCCCGGCACCCCTGCAGCCGCTCCTTTTGCCGCAGCAGGGAGAAGTCGACCAAAAGCAAAAGCAGCGAGTCCTCGGTCCGCTCGGCGCGCTTTCGCTCGCGGCAGAGGATGTGGTCGAAGGCCGCTTCGCCCGGCAGCACCGGTTCCGGAAGGGTCCGGGGGGATGCCGCAGCGAAACCCGTTATGTCATCGCGCAAGGTCGCCATGCCATGGAGCTCCTTTCCCGGGTATCAGTGGAACCACCGATAGACCGGCTCCGGAATGTGGAAGCGCCGCTTGTTGAGGACCACCCCGAGCAGCCGCCCCTCGTTGTTCAGGATCTTCTCCTTGAGGTTGTCGACGAGAAACCACTTGGTCCGCTCCGCTTCCACCACGATGATGACTCCGTCGGCGTGGCGCGCGAGGTCGATCCCGTCCGGGGACTCCTCGAAGGAGGGGGAATCGATCAGGATCAGGTCGAAGTAGTCGCTCAGCTCGGCCAGGATGTCCCGCCCCGACTGGACCGGGCTGAGCCAGATGGCCGCGGCATCGAGGGGGAGAAAGGCGACGCAGAGGTTCTCCCGCCCCGCCTTGAAGCAGGTCGACACCGGCACCGGGCCGCCGTGCGGCCGCTGCCCCCCGGCCATCACCCACTCCGGGTAGCGGCTCGAGGTGTCGATGATGAGGACCCGTTTCCCCAGGCGCTCCGCCGAGGTGAGCGCGATCCCCTTCACCACGGTGGAGACCCCTTCCCCCCGCCGGGAGCAGATGACCTGGACCGTCTTTTTGCTGTGCAGCGCCAACTGGGTCTCGAAGGCGCGGCAGATCTCGATGTAGGCGTTGTGCTCCGCGCTGACCCGGGAGCCCTGCCGCTGCGGGGGTAAGAGCGTGTCCTTGCGGACCGGCATGCGCCATCCCGCACCGGCATCCGATTCCGGTTCCGTCAATTCCTGCCGCGCCTGCTCGAGCGCCCGATAGATCTTGCTCATGATCGCCCCCCGGGGTTGCCGGCCTTGTTCCCCTTACGGTTCCAGGCGAGGGAAGAACACCTTCCTCCCCTCGATGATGAGGTCTTCGTCCTTGATCCAGGGATTCTTCGCCTTCACCCGCTGGATGATGTTGCGGTTCACGAAGCCGTACTGCTTGATGACCAGGGCGGCGAGGGTGTCCCCCTTGCGCACCGTCTTCCCCTCCCCGCGCAGGGCCGTGCCGGCCTCCCTCTCCTCGGGCTGCGCAGCGGCGACCTTTGCTGGCGGCGGCTCCGCGGCGGCGGGAATGGGCGGGGCTTGGCTCCGCGCCACCTCGACCGACCGGGCCGCAGCCGGGGTCCCCCCCTCCGGGCTCAGGAAATGTTCCGCCAGGAAAAACGAGCCGAAAAAGACCATCCCCAGGCCCAACCCGATCGCCAGGGTTCTCAACCACCGCCACTTGGGCCGGCGCGCCGTCGCCTGGAAATCGGCCAGGACCTCCCGGGCGGTCTGGAGGGTCACCCGTTGCCGGCCGTATCCGAACGAGGTGACCAGGCTGTTGTCGCAGAGGATGTTGATCACCCGCGGGATGCCGCCGGCGCGGTCGGCGATGTAGGCCAGCGCATCGGGGGCGAAGAGGGAATCGTTCCCCGCGGCAACCCTCAGCCGGTGCCTGATGTAGGCGAGGCGCTCCTTGCCCGGAAGCGGGCGGATCACCGCCTTCACCGCGACCCGCTGGCGCAGTTGCCGGAGCTCACTTTTTTCGAGCAGCGTCTCCAGTTCCGGCTGGCCGCACAACACCACCTGCAAAAGCTTGCCCCGCTCGGTTTCCAGGTTGGAGAGCACGCAAAGGTGCGCGAGGGTTTCGATCGGGAGGTTCTGCGCCTCGTCGATGACGAGCACGACGTGGTGCCCCCGGGCGCTCTCCCCGAGGAGGTATCCGTTCAACGCACGCATCGCCTCCAGGGGGTCCGCCGCGGCTTCGAGCCCGAGCTCGCGGGCGATGAAGCGGCGCAGCTGATCGACCGAGACGCGCGCCTCCAGGAGGTTCAGCACCCGGTTGATTTCCCGGTTCACCCCTGCGGCGTAGCTGCGCAAGACCGTGGTCTTCCCCACCCCGACCTCGCCTACGATTACGATCACCCCTTTGCGCTGGGCGACGCCGTAAACGATGGCGGCGAGCGCCTCCCGGTGGTCCGGGCTCAGGTAGAGAAACTCCGGATCGGGGGTGATGTTGAACGGTTCCCGTGCCAGTCGGTAATAGCGCAGATACATGGTCAGCTCCCCTTGGTAGGGAATGGGGCTGGGCGGAAGCGATCCTTCCGCCCGGCCCGAGGTCGTATATGCTTTTCATGGCCTTCCGTTATCTGTCACCCGCACCTACCGGACTGACACAGGCCACGATTTACCGGAAAGATTTAATGTATTTGCTAAAAACCATATCGTTCGAGGAATCAGGCGCAATAACTACTTCAGGTATATGTTGGCAGGAAAAACCTCCCATCGGGGGATTATACGGATAGCACTAAGGTAGTAACCCGCCTGGTGAGTAGCAACTGGCATTGCATTGTGAATACAGAGAGTTAGAAAAGAGATGGAACAGCTGTGGAAAGCATTCTCGGGTAGGATCAGTGGGATGGTCGTTTAATTAGAGAGTATATCTTTACATGAAAATCAGTGTGAAGGGGGCCCTTTGTCATGTCTCACTTCCCCTGTGACAGAGAAACCACCTAATTAACTATTTCACATCAACGCAACAACTTCGCAACTGAGCGATGCAGGGAACCCGGAGTGGCGGGAGCGCAATTTCGGGCGCGAACGATCCCTTTAAGCCTGCTACCTGCGCCTTCGGTCATCCAAGGGGATACCACAAATTAGCCATTGTTAATTTTATGAACAGCGCTGCCCTCGGCGCGAGCAGCTCCCCCACTTCCCCCGCCACCGTTTCCTGTCATACCGGGCACTTAGTTCCGGCACAGTTTAAGCTTGGTGCCCAGAAACGAAAGGAAAGCGTCAGCTCCCGGAAGGGAACATCGGATGCGCGCGGAGGTGAACCATGAGCATGCCAGACCGAAGGGGAACCGGGACCATTGTCAACGATCGGCGCACCGGAAGCGGCGAGGATCTCAGTTCGGCGGAAGTAGTGAAGATCCTGAGGCAAAGGGCAGCCCGGAGTTCCGGCAAGAAGCAGGCGGTCGACGCCGACTGGGAGGAAGGGAAACGGTAACCGAGGGAAAAGGCAGGAACCAAGAGGGGGCGGCGGAAAAATGCCGCCCTTTTTTTTGAAGTAGCGGCTTCTTAAACCGCGCGCCGTGCCTGGCGCCAACAAAGAGAGGGGGCGGCTTGGAAAAGCCGCCCCCTCTTCTATTCACCAAACGGTGAACCAGCGCCTACAGCAGCGTGGCGGTCACGGTCAGGCCGGTCGGGTCGATGGGAGCCTGGCCCGAGTCATACGCGCCGAGCACCGGCAGCTGGAAGTCGCCGTTGGCCGGCGCAGCGCCGGGCGCGACCTGGCAGGTCAGGGTCAGAAAGGGACCGAAGGCAAAACCTGTGGGCGAGGCCACGATAACGCCGACCCGTCCCCGCTTCCAGGCGTTGGCGCTGGCGTAAACCCCTTCGGCGAAGACCCCGCTCGCGGTGGCAAGCGACCCTGCCACGACGTTACCGTTGCTGTCTGCCTGCACGGTCACCCCCGGGGGCAGCACCACCTGGAATTGCAGCCCGCCGATCGACCCCGCGGTTCCGGTCACGGCAAGCCGCACGTTTCTGGTCACCGACCCGATGTCGGCCAGGTGGGTCTCGAGGAGGTCGACGATGCCGGTCTGGTTTTCGGCGCTCGCGGTGAAGGTGGCGAGGGCGCCCCGGAACTCCTGGGCGGCAGTCGTGTCCAGGGTCCCGTCGCTCCCGATGGCGCTTTTGAGCGTGGCGATCACCGTCGGCAGATCTTCTCCCTTGTCCTGCATTAACTGGGAAACCGCCGCCAGGACCAAGGCATGCTCCTTCTGGGCGTTGCTCGCCCCCGGCGTCACCGAGAGCGCGTCGACCGGCATGGTCCCGACGATGTCCACCTGGAAAAGGGCGGACACCGCGGCGTTGGTGGCGGCGATCTGCGCCACCGTGACGTTGTGGCTGACCGGGTCCTCCATGCGTTGGACCGCAAGTTCGGTGAGCGGGGTCACCGCGATCGCGGCGGTACCGCTCACCTGTTCCACGGCGGCACGCAGCGGCGCATCGGCCGGAATCGTTTTGGTCGCCCCGGTCGCCTCGTCGGTGTAGCTGCCGCTCGCCTCCACGAGGACCGCACCCGAATAGGAGAAGGAGGCCGAATAGGCGCCGTTTGCGTCGGTCGAGGTCTCCTTCAGGAGCGCGCCCTTGCTCCCGTCCGCATTGAGGGCGAAGATCCTGATCAGGCCGTTTTTGATGATCCCTTTCGAGGCCACCCCGCTCACCCTCGTGCTCGGCGTGCCCCCCCCTCCCCCGCCACCGCAGGAAGCCAGCCCCAGAAACACCACCACTATTGCCAGTAAAGCCAGAACTCGTTTCATTTTTTTCACTCCATCAATCATTAAGGTAGCAAGACGGTCTGGCGCGCGGCCTTTTGCAGGATAAGCAGCGCGTCGGTGATATCGATCTTCCCGTCGGGGGCGGCGACGCCGCCGACCACCGGGGCCACGTCGCAGTGAACCAGCGCCTCGGGCGTGGCGGCATCGAGCCCCACCGCGATCCGCAGCACCTTGATCGCGTCCAAAAGGGTCGGCACGCCGGTGTCCCCCAGGGTGCCGTCCGGGCCGCAGGCCTCGGTGCGGTCGATACCGCTTACGTCGGTGCCGCCGCTTACCGTGATCCGGGTGGCGGTGCCGGTTTCGGCGGAGCTTTTGTACCAGTGGTCGACCCCGTTGACCGTGAAACGGAGCCGGTAGTTGCCGTCGGGAACGCCGCTGATCTGGTAGTGACCGCCGAAGAGTGGGGCAGCTTCGGCGACCAACCCGCCGGAGTACCAGTCGAAGAGCCGGACGTTCCCGATGGTCAACGAGCAGCCGGTATCGCCGGTAACCGTTCCGGAGATGGTCGCGCCGCCGGCGACAAGGGTGACGTCGTTGCCGTCGGCGCTGGCGCCGGGCGTCACCGCGACCGCGGTGGCGGTCTCGGCGTCATTGGCGTTTCGGTACCACTGGCGGAGCAGTCCGGGGTTGGGCGGAGCAAAAAAGAGCTTGTAGCTTCCGGCGGCCAGCCCCCACAAGGTGAACTGCTCGGCGTTTTGAGGGGTGACGAACGTTTGGGCCACCACCTTGTCGTCGGCGTCATATGCCGTTACCGACACGGTGGTCCACTCGGTGCAGAGGCTGGCCGGCAGGGAGACCGCACCGGTGATGGCTCCCCCGGGAACCATCTGCGCGTCGATTCCCGAGTTCACCTGCCCGGCCACTACTCCCACATCGCTCGCCCCCACGCTTCCTGCCGTAGCGTACCACCGGGTCTGGTACCCTCCTACCGTCAGGTTCGGATAATCCGTTTCGAATTTGACCCGGTAGGAGCCGGTGGGGAGACCGAAACGGAAGTAGGTGCCGTCGGATTCCGTTTGGGTGGTTCCAACGATGGCCCCGGTGGTGCTGTCGTAGACCAACACCGTGACGTAAGGGATGACCGCGCCGGAAGGGTCGGTCACCGTGCCGGTAATGGCCCCCAGGGTGTCGACTGTGAAATCGACACCCGAGGTTTCCTGGGGGGAGGTTACGGTGACCGGTCCGATGGGAGCAAGGGTCCCGGCAGAACTCGTGGCCGTGGTAGTGGGCATGTCGGGCGAGGCGGTCAAGCGCTTGGGACTTGTTGCCGGTACCCCGTTGGCAAGGCCCGAGGACGCTCGTTGCTGGGCAGCCGATACCAGGGATACATTCCCTACCGTCGAGACGCTCCCCAAGGTGGCGGAAGACGACCCGAGGTAGCCGGTCCCCCCCGTGGTGCTGGTCGTGGTGCTTGTCGTGGTGCCGTCGATGGTTGGTCCCGGATACGAGCCAGGAAGGTAGTAGTAAAGCTGGTAGCTGCCGCTGGGCAGTCCGCCGATGGAGAAGGCCCCGTAGGAGTCGGAGTAGCTATACCTAACCGAGCTTCCCGAACCGGCATTTCTTGCTTCGACGACCACCCCGGGAACCGGTTCCCCGGTCCTGGAGTCGGTAACGTGCCCACTGATGGTCCCATTACCCGTTGTTACCCCGCCGCCTGGCTGAAGGGAGAGGTCGGCTGCGGTCGCCGTCGTCGCTGCCGCCACCGTCACCCGCACCTGTGGGCCCGGCAGATACCCGTTCTGATTCGCCGAGACGAAATATTCCCCGCTCGGCACCCCAGTGATGAAGTACGTTCCATCCGCCGCAGTGAAGCCGCCCAGTCCATACAGCGACTGGGAGGTGGACGCGACGTAGACCGAGGCATTCCCGATCCCCCGCAGGGTTACCCCATCGATGACCCGTCCGGAGATGTTGCCGCCCTGGCCGAGACGCACGTCAACACCCGAGGTGGTTGCCGGCGCCGAAACGGCGATGGTGGCGGGGCAGCCGCCACCCACCCCCACTCCGTCGAAAACTCCGCCGAGGTAGTTGTTGGTGGAGATGACCTGCAGCCGGTAGTTTCCGCTGGCGAGGCCGGCGATCGTGAAACTGCCGTCGGCTGCGGTGTCAACGGCACCGGTCGAGTTCCCGGTTCGCGTGTCGACCGAGAAGACGTGGGCCAACAACCCGACCCCGGTGCTGCGATCGGTCACCGTGCCGGAAATGGCGCCGCCGCCGGCAAGGGTCGCGTCGAGGGTGGTCTCGGCGGGAGCCGTCACCGCCACCGAAGTGCTGAACTGCAGGTAGCCGCTGCGGTCAAAGGAAATCCGGTAGCTGCCGCTCACCACCCCAGAGACCCGGTAGCGGCCGAAGCTGTCGGTCCAGCCGTATCCGACAGAGCTCCCGGATGCGGTCATCAGCTGGACCGAGACTCCGCTGATGGGGAGCCCGGTCGCGGCATCGGTCACCGTACCGGAAACCGCCCCCCCCTTCTCCAGGGCCGCGTCGATGCCGGAAACGGGCACCCCGGCAGCGGCGGCAACGACGTCCGCAGTCCCATACCCTGCCTTGGCGTTGTACCACTGGGCAGTGTAATCGGTCCCCGAGAAGCGGATCCGGTAATTGCCGTTGGGAAGCCCGGAGATGGTGTAATTCCCGGAACTGTCGGTGTAGGTGGAGCGGCCCCAGTTGCTCGTCGCGACGTCGACGGCGATCACGGAGATCCAAGCAAGCCCGGTCCCGGTCCCCTTGTCGGTCACCGTGCCGGTGATGCTTGCGCCGACCAAAAGTGCCGCGTTTACGCCGCTGGTCGTGTTGGGCGCCGTTACGGCGACGGTGGCGGCGGAGGTCTGGTTACCGGCTCCCCCGGACCACTGGCCGATATACCCGGACGCCGAGTAGGAAACTTGGTAGCTCCCGCTGGCAAGTCCGGGAATGGTGTAGGTGCCGTCGGCGCCGGCGCCGGCGCTGCCGACATATTGGCCGGTGCTGGCATCGTAGGCGGTGGCGCTGGCATAGGGGATGCCGGCCCCGGTCGCGCGGTCGGTGATTTTTCCGGTGATGCTCCCCCCGCGAGCCAGGGCGACATCGATCCCGGTGACGGCACCGCCAGGTACCACCGCGACCACCGAGGCCGCAGCCTGACTCGTCCCGCCGTACCACTGTGCGAGGTATCCCGAGGCGAAGGCCTCGATCTTGAAGCGGCCGGAAAGCCCGGAGATGCTATACCGTCCCGAGCTGTCGGTTCCGGTTGACGTGACATAGGAGCCGCTATCGGCATCGTAGACGGTGACGGTGGCCGAGGTAATCGCTCCCCCGGTGCCGGCCGTAATGGTCCCGGAGACGCTCCCCCCCTTCTGCAAGGCGGCGTTGACACCGCTCGCGGTACTACCGGCGCTCACGACGATTTCCGTTGCCGAGGCCGAGTCCGGCTTGTTGCCATACCACTGGCCGAGGTAACCGTAATCGGCCCAGAAGCGGACCTTGTACCGGCCGGTCGCCATCCCGGACATGGTGTAGTTGCCCGAACCATCGGTAGTGGCCGAACCTCCCCAGGCGCCGGTAACGGCATCGTGGGCCGTGACGTATATCCCGTAAATCGCGGCGCCGGTATCGGCGGAGGTGACGGTCCCGGAAATCCGGCCGGCGATGTTCAGGGCCGCATCGATACCGGTCACCGCTGCCGGAGCAGTAATGACCACCGGGGTGGCCGTGGAGCTATCGGATCGGCCGTTGTACCACTGGTTGAGGTAACCGTTGGCTCGGAAGGAAACCTTATAGCTGCCGCTGCGGACCCCGGACAGGAGGTAAGCCCCGGTAGCGTCGGTAGGAGCGCTTTGGGCCGGCGAACCGGTGTTGGCATTTACCAGCTGTACCCAGACCCCACTGATGCCGCTGCCGGTCGCACTGTCGGTGACCCGTCCGGAAATGCTGCCGACGAAGGAGTAGCTGGCGGTCTTCACCGCCTCCTGGTTGCCGAAGGCATCCACCGAGTAGTACTTGAGCCCGATATCGCCGGAGAGGGCGATCGGGGCGGTGTACGGGAGATTGGGGGTGCATCCGCCCCCCAGGCAGTAGAAGGTGCCGACGCAGCCGCTGCCGCCGGGGTCGTCGCTGCAGGCCAAGGTGACCGACTGCGCGGTGCTGTAGTTGGTGCCGCTCCCCGGGGTGGCGGTCGTGGTCGGAGGGAGGGAGTCGATGGTCCAGCCGGCCACCGTCGCCGAAGCGCTCCGCTGCTCACGGTCGGACGTTTTCCCGATGACCGCAACCACGTGCGCCCCGCCGCTCAGGCCGGTGAGGGTGATGGGGGTGGCGACCGGGATGGCGTCCGGGCCGAAGCCCCCCCCGTCCACGGCGTAGCGGTAGGAGACGATGCCGTCGCCGGCCACGGTGATGGTAGCGGAATTTTCCCGGACGGCGCTGGTGGGCGCGCCGGAGAGGACCGCCCGCGGCTCGCCCGGATCGAACTCGTAGGCGCCGATGTCAAGCCGCGCCGCGCCCCCGGCGGTCCCGGCGGTCCCGGCGATCAGGCGCGGGGCGCCGGCCAGGTCGAAATCGGGAACGCCGGCTACGCTGGCATCCCCCGCGTCGATGGCCGGGGAGCCCGCCGTCAGGCTGAAATATCCGAAGGACGGACCGTTCAGCAGCGGATCGGCGCTCAGGTTGCCGTTCACCCCGTTCTGGCCGCTGCAGGTGCCGCCGAAGGTGGCGCCGCCTAAGGCGTAGACGAGGTTGTCCTGAAATGCCGGGGGGAGCGCATCGGAATACCAACCCTGCTCGCACTGCACCGGAGTCTGGTCGTTTTGGGAGGTGACGATGGTATTGGCGATCAAGGTTCCATCGTTGGGGCCGGAGGCCAGGATTCCTGCGCCGGACGGGGCTTCGTTGAGGGCGATGGTGTTGCCCTCCAGGGTGAGTTGGGCCCCGACCTGGAATTCCTGCAACAGGTACACGCCCCCGCCGGCGACGGCGCGGTTGCCGGCTACCACATTTTGGAGGACCGAGACGTTGTCGCTGTCTTCGATCGCGACGCCCCCTCCGTTTTGGCCGCAGGAATTGTTCCGGACCGTGTTGTTCCGGATGGTGGCCCCGAAGGAATCGCTCACCAGGATGCCGCCGCCGCTGCCGTAGGAAACCGTGTTGTTGCTGATCGTGTTGCCGATGATCCGGGCATCGGCACCGCCGTCCAGTAAGATGCCTCCGCCGCCGTAGTAATAGGAGGAACTGCCCATGCTGTTGTTGGTAATCAGGTTCCCCTGCAGCAAGGGCGATCCCTGATAAATCCCCACCCCGGCGCCGGCATAGGCCGTGTTGCCGGTGATCCGGTTATTGAGGATCGCCGGAGCGGACTGGGCCACGTAAACCCCGCCGCCATACCCCAAGTTATTGGAACTGGTCCCGTTGCGCAGGGTGAAACCGTCCAGCACCGAGGTCCGCATCTCACCGGAGACAAAACTGACTACCGAGCCGGCATGTCCCCCGTCGATGATGGTGGCGGCAGCCCCGTCGCTGCTGGTGACCGAGATCGCCTTTCCCTTGAAGTCGATGTTCTCGCGGTAGGTTCCCGGAGCGACGACGATGGTATCGCCGTCCTGGGCCGCATCGATGGCCCCCTGGATGGTCGCCTGGCCAGCCGGGACGTTGATGGTTGCGGGGGGACCGGAACGGATGGTGTAACGCTCGGTCTTGTCGCGTTCCCAGTTTCCCACCCTATCGCTTGAGTAGTAGGTGAGATAGGTCGACTCGGAGATGGCGATCGGGCCGGAGTAGGCGGTGTGCGGGGTACACCCCTTGCCGAGGCAGTAGTAGGTCGCGGAGCAGCCGGTCCCGCCGCCGTCGCTGCAGGAAAGCGTCACCGTCTGGGGAGCGGTGAAGATTCCCGACGCAACCGACGGGGTCGTCGTGGGCGGGTCGGCATCGATCACGTAGGAGACGGTCTGAACCGCCTCCGCGTTGCCGGACTTGTCCACGGAGTAGAACCTCAGGTCGTTGGAACGGGAAATGTTCACGTACGAGGTGTACAGGTTGGTCGGGGTGCACCCGGTACCGAGGCAGTAATAGGTGTGGGCGCATCCGCTGCCGCTCCCGTCGGAGCACCAAAGGCTCACCGAAAGGGACTGGTAGGTGCCGGAAGACGAACCGGTGGTAGTCACCGGAGGGGTGACGTCGGGGATGATCGTGAAGGACAACGTTTTCACGGCTTCGGCATTGCCGCCGCGGTCGACCGAGTAATAGCGCAGGTCGGTGGAGGCGGTGATGGGGATGGCGGTGCTGTAGGTCGTCGTGGGTGTGCAGCCGCTACCTGTGCAGTAGTAGGTGGTGGCGCACCCCAGGCCGCTGTCGCCGCAGTAAAGCGCTACGTCCCGTTCTCCCGAATAGGTGCCGCCGCCCAGGGAAGACGACGTCGACGGCGGAGTGTGGTCGAAGGTGTAGTGCCCGGTGTTGACCTGCTCGTAGTTCCCCGCCGTGTCCGACGAGGAGAAGCTGAGGTAGGTGTCGGAGGCAATGCTCAGCGGCGTGGTGTAGGGAATGGTCGGGGTACAACCGGAGCCGAGACAGTAAAGGGTTGCGGCGCACCCGGCCCCGGCACCGTCGCTGCAGGAAAGGGCAACGCTCTGGGGCGTGCTGTACATCCCGGCGCCCGGAGCCGCCGTCGTGGTCGGGGCCGAGACGTCGGGGTTCGCTCCGGCCTGGAAGCTGACCTGGTCCAGGAAAGCCGACTCCCAGGGGACGGTGTAGCTTTGGGGGGTGAAGGTCCAGCGCAGGGTGTGGCTTCCGGCCGGGACGAGAACGGACTGCGGCCGCCATCCGGTCGTGTTGTTGAAGGTGGTGTTGCTCCAGGTGGTGGTGATGGTTCCGTCGATGGTGAGGGAAAGCGAGCCGTCGTAGTAGCCCGAATCGATCCGCCACCAGAACCGGAGCGCACCGGGCCCGGTGACGGTGGTTTCCAGCCAGCTCGACTGTCCCGAAGTGACCGCGCCGCTTTGCCAGGCGATCCCGTCGCGGGTCACGTCCGGCTGTACGAACCAGGAGACGTCGCCGCCGGAGGTGAAGGTGAGGTCGCTCGTTTCGGTGTTGACCACCCACCCGGCGGCGGTGGCGGTCTCCGCTTTCTGCTCCAGGCCCGAGCCGTTTTTCCCCAAAACGACGATAAAGTGCCGGCCGTTGCTGAGACCGGTGAGGGTGATCGGGGTCGCGACGGCGGTATCCCCGGAAAAGGCGCCCCCGTCCAGGGCATAGCGGTACGAGACGACGCCGGTTCCGCTCACCGTCAGGGTGAGGCTGTTGCTGGTGAGAAAGGCGGTCGGCACTCCCGCCAGCTGTGCGACCGGGTAGGCGGGATCGAACTCGTAGGCGCCGATGTCGATCGTCGCGGTCCCGTCCCCGTTCCCGTCGACGACTCGCGTCCCTCCTCCCAGGTCCGTGGCGGGAATCGAGGCAACCGTTCCGTCCCCGGCGTCGATCGCGGGGGAACCGGCCCGAAGCGCAGCGAGCCCCTGGGTGACGTTATTCAACAGGGGGTCGCCGGCGAGGTTCCCCTTGATCCCGGTCTGGTCCGGGCACCCGGTTGCATAGGCGGTCCCGGAGGGGGCATAGACGAGGTTGTGGCTGAAGTTTCCGAGCGACGAAGCGGAGCAGACTACCGCGCTCTTTCCCGGCACCCCGAGCAGCACGTTGTTCACGAACGTGCCGCCGCCGAGGGAAACCGCCGCATTGTCGGAGTATGCCCCGCCGGTGGAATCGTTGTTGGCAATGGTGTTGTTGATGAAGACGGTGGGACCGTAGCCGGTGGTCAGTCCGCCGTGGGAGGGAGCCTGGTTATTGACGACCAGGTTCTGCAGGAAGGTGGTCGTAGAGCTGTTCACGCTCGAGATGCCGCCCCCCTCGGTAGTGGCGGTGTTGTTCCGGAAGACGTTTCCCTGGACCAGCTAGTTCCCCGCAGCCCAGAGGGAGATCCCGCCGCCGTTACTGGCGCGGTTTTGGTAGATGCTGTTCCCGGTGACCTCTGCCACCGTCGTGGAACCAGTCAGACTGATGCCGCCCCCCCAATCGCCGCTGTTTTGGTAGATGCTGTTGTTCCGGATCGACGGGGAGCCGAAATAAACCGCGATTCCTCCGCCGAAATCGCCGGTGTTTCCGTAGACCTTGTTGTTGGTGATGGTTGGGGAACTGTTTCCGACGTAGATCCCCCCGCCGTTATAGCTTGCCGAGCCGTTACGGATGGAAAATCCGTCCAGCACGGAGGCACGGGTCTCTCCGGATACCAGGGAAACGACGGAGCCGTTGCGGTTCCCGTCGATGATGGTGGCGTCGGCGCCGCCGCTGCTGGTAACGGTGATGTTCTTGCCGTGGAAGTCGATGTTTTCCAGGTAGGTGCCTGGGGCGACGAGCACGGTGTCCCCGTTGTAGGCCGCGTCGATGGCCGCCTGGATGGTGGCCATGTCGGCCGGCACGTTGATGGTCCGCGCCTGGCTCCCCCGCACGTAGTTAAGCGTGTTAACCGACTCGTTGTTGTAGGCATTGTCGGAAGAGTAGAAGCGGAGCACCGTGGTGTCGTTGATGCGGATCGGGACACTGTAATTTATGTTCGGAGTGCAGTTGGGGCCGGTGCAGTAATAGGTCTGGTTGCATCCGGTGCCGCTGCCGTCACTGCAGGAAAGGGTGACGACCGGAGCCTCGGTGTAGGTACCGGCCGACGGGCTCGCCGAGGTGACCGGCGGGGTCTTGTCGATCACGTACGATACCGTCTGCACCGCTTCGCTGTTGCCGCTGTTATCGGTGGAGTAGAACCGGAGATCGCTGGAGTTGGTGAGGTACGGGATCTGGTTCGCATAGAGCGTGGTCGGCGTGCAGCCGCTCCCCAGGCAGTAGTACGTGGCGGCGCAACCGCTGCCGTTTCCGTCGCTGCAGGTGAAGTAAGGATAGAAGGCCGCGTAGGTTCCGCTGACACGGGAGGGGGTAGTCGTCGGAGGGGTGGTGTCCGCCGTGATGGTGTAGTTGGCGGTAGAGACCGCCTCGGTGTTGCCGGCGCGGTCGGTGGAA
This sequence comes from Geomesophilobacter sediminis, assembly GCF_016458275.1. GTDB lineage: Bacteria > Desulfobacterota > Desulfuromonadia > Geobacterales > Geobacteraceae > Geomesophilobacter > Geomesophilobacter sediminis. The sequence continues at coordinate 246,290 of NZ_JAEMHM010000008.1, read as the reverse complement.
TAGTAACGGAGCACCGTCGAGGCATTAACGGCAATGGAAGTGGAGTACTGATAGGCCGTCGTCGGGGTGCAGCCGCTTCCTGTGCAGTAATAGGTGGAGGCGCATCCCATGCCGGAATCGCTGCAGCTGAGCTGGATCGAGCGCCCCCCGACATAGGAGCCGGCCGCGGGATTGGCGTTGGTGGTCGGAGCTTGGTTATCGATGTAGTAGGAGGTCTGTTGAACCGTTTCGCTGTTGCCGGCGACATCCGTCGAATAAAACCTGATGGGCGTCGAGGAGGACAGGGCAATCGGAGCTGTGTAGCTGCTGGTCGGGGAGCAGCCGCTTCCGAGGCAGTAATAGGTAGAGGCGCAACCGCTCCCGGTACCGTCGCTGCAGGAAAGAGTGACGCTTTGGCCGGCCGGGTAATAGTAGTACCCCGCAGGGGAAGCGGTCGTGGTCGGAGCGGTGAGATCGAAGGTACCCGGGGTGAAGGTGATCTGGTCCAGCCAGGCGGAATTGCTGCCGCTTAAGATGGAACCGTCGGTGGAATAGGTCCAGCGCAGGGTATGGGTGCCGGCGGGAACGGAGAAACTCTTGTACTGCCAGTCGATCTCGCCGCGGATGTCAGTTTGGGCGGTGCCGTCGATGCTGAAGCGGAGCGGGTCGCAGCATCCCTCCGAGGAGACCTTCCACCAGAACCGGATCACGCCGGGTCCGGTGACCGTGGTCTCCATCCAGCTCGACTGGCTGTTGGAAATCGCCCCGCTCTGGAAGGCATTGCCGCCGCTGTGAGATGTGGCCGTCTCCGTGAACCAGTTGGCGTTACCGCCGTAGGAGAAGGTGAGATCATCGGCCCAGGCCGCAGATTTGGGAAGGATCACGAACAGGGAAAACAGCAGCAACCAGAAAGACAGTCCCCTTTTTAAAACCCCACCGCACCTCAATTCACTCAGCATGCAATTGCCCTCCCGGCATCAGATCACAACATTGGACAGGAAAAACCAATTGGTATTCCAATATTCGTGCCCATTCCAGGAGCAATTCAGAACCCTATACATTTCAACACAATAGCACACCGGACCTAAGCCAGCGTTATCATTAACTTCATTTTACTGTTCATTTTGTTACAGCCGATTTCGGTAAGCTTTTGTAATAGTGTCACTTTGGATAGACTGTAACAAAATGGACAGTCCATTTTGTTACAGAACCACCCGCCAAACGCAGATCAGTCCTTGATACCCCCCTTTGACAAAGGGGGGATGGGGGGATTTGCCTTTTTAATGGCGCAACAGAACCCATTCCCACCCTGCGGTGCCAGCTCGCCCTGACGACAGCACGCCCCTGATGCGAGGTTATCGCCAGCCGAGGCCCGCACATTAATCGCTTAACAACACCCCTCGAAGAGGATCATAATTCAACCAGAAGTCTCAACTACTGGATCAAATCTACCCGGACTGAGACATCGGACACTCTTTTCGATCCAGACGTAGCTGACACCCAAACCATTTGCAAAGATGAGGCGCCTATGAAAGCGATACGACTAAAAGGATCCGGTGGGCTCGAACGCCTGACGATGGTCGAGGCGCAAGAGCCGGGCCCGCCGCAGCAGGGCGAAATCCTGGTGCGGCTATTGGCAAATTCCCTCAATTATCATGATTACCTCGTCGCCCTCGGCAAGATTCGCACTGCGGAAGGACTCATCCCGTTGTCCGATGGTGCAGGCATCGTCGAAAGCGTCGGGAAAGGGGTGACCGAGTTTGCCGTCGGCGATCACGTCGTTTCCTGTTTTTTCCCCGAGTGGCAAAACGGAGAACCGGTACCCTCCGCCGTCGCAAAGGTCCCTGGCGACAGCTCGGATGGCTATGCACAGGAGAAGGTAGTGCGGCCGGCGCACTGGTTCACCCGCGCGCCGAAAAACTACAACCATGCCGAAGCGGCAACGTTGCCAACTGCCGCTCTCACTGCGTGGCGTGCCCTCGTCAGTGATGGCCCATTGAAGGCCGGCGAGACGGTACTGACGTTAGGCACCGGCGGTGTGTCGATCTTCGCGCTGCAATTCGCAAAAATGATGGGCGCAGTTACGATCGTCACTTCCTCCTCGGATGAAAAGCTGGCCCGCGCCCGCACCTTGAGCGCCGATCATACCATCAACTACAAGACCTATCCGAATTGGTCCGATCAGGTATTAGAGCTGACCCGCGGACGCGGCGTAGATCATGTCATCGAAGTGGGCGGTCCCGACACGCTGCCGCAGTCGATCAGGGCAAGCCGCATCGGGGGACACATCGAGTACATCGGCGTCCTGACCGGTTTCTCCGGACCGATTCCGACCGTGGAGCTGTTGGCACGACAAGTGAGGCTTCAAGGCATCCAAGTCGGAAGCCGCCAGCAGCAGATCGAGATGATCCGGGCCCTCGACGCCAATGACGTAAAGCCGGCAATCGACAAGACCTTCCCGCTAAAAAACCTGTTCGAGGCCTTTCAATACGAGGCGGCCGGAGCCCATTTCGGAAAGATTTGCATTGAGATTGCCGGTTAGGGTCCATTCTCCGGGAGGCGGCGGAAGCTGCCAAGACGACAAACGGCCGACCAGAGTGCATAACTGGTCGGCCGTTCCTTTTAGAATTTCCAAGGTTTGTAGTAAGACGACGTGAAACTTAAAATCTTAACAACGTCCCCTCGGGGCGCCTCCAATATTACCGTATAGAACAAGCAACTTATTTTCCAAGTTTTTTTCGAGCGGATGCAACCAGCTTAAAATTAAGTCTGAAAAATACAAAGACTAATACAATAAAACCAACTTTATAAATTATTGGAAAGGTTGAAAACAATACTGGAACCAATAAAATAGCGGTGCCAGTATAATATATAGTCCTTCCTTTTTTAAAGTTGTTAATGTCAAAAACTTCACGCTTCCCAAAAAACATCACTGCTAAATAAATTGACGCAAGTACCAAAGAGAACAGCATCATTAGTGCTTCAGTAAAAGGATCCACATTACCGCCTTGGATTGCCAAAATATCCGCAACATAAAGATTAATTAATCCAAATCAAACCAGTGGTACCAGCAATCGTTCTTATGAAGGTCCCGACAGAAAGGGCGGGAGTGCCTACCGCAGCTAACCCTGAAGGCACATTTAGGGGGACGCCCATGCAATTATGTGTTGCTTTCCCATGGTGATATGGCAATTTTAAGCACATGCCCCGTCAAGCCCGCATAGACACTCCCGGAGCTCTCCGGTGGTTGGCATGTTGTGGAAGATGCCCGACGCTGCAACACGTTCTTAAAGAGCGACGAGCGTATTCTTGGTGATAGCGACTTCGTTGAAGCCGTCCTGAAAGTAGCAAATGAACAAATGGAAAGGAGGGCTGCCTACAAAGACAGCCAAATTGAGCTGGAGCAAATCGCCCACAGAGTGGCGGAGATCTTTAAAGTTGATTGATAGCATCATATCCCGCAAAAATTTCGTCGTCCATATCGAACATTATTATGTCTTTTGATAATGCTTTCGATAGCTTTGAGTCAAAGAACATCATCACGTTGGTTCTAAATTAAATTTAAATACTCTAACTACAATTGGTCCAATTTTGTGTTCCATTGTTTTTGCTCCTTTTACCAGGGACTTAATTCGGTTTCATCCTCTATGTCGTTACTGAAAAACTTACCTGTCGGTCCATCATCATCAGTTAGCGTATGTTTAATGATAAACTCTGCTGCGCTTTCTATTGTTCCTGTCCCAATATGGTTATTAAAATCTGTTGCAGTAAAACCAGGGTCAATTGCATTTACTTTAAAACTCAATCCTTTTAGTTCATAGGCTAAAACAATGGTGTAAGCATTCAAAGCTGCTTTTGAAGTTATATACCCCACATGTTTTACATCATAATATTTCCAACTCGGATCGCTGTGTAAAGTTAAAGATCCAAGACCGGATGTGATAATGCTAATACGTGGGCTTTTAGACTTTTTAAGCAGTTCTAAAAAGGATTGTGCAACACTAATCCCGCCAAAAAAATTGGTATCAAACACTTTCTGAATCTCTTTGATAGGCGTATCAATGGCATGTTGAGGCACTTCTCCGAGTATGCCTGCATTACTTATCAAAATGTCCAATTTGCCCTGCTCTGTTTCGATCCTATTCTTGGCGGACAAAATGGTATCTGGCTTAGTGACATCAATTTCAATAGCTTTAATGTTATCAAATCCATCTTCTGTTAATTCTTTTAAAACAATGTTCCCCTTTTCAATGTTACGACTGCCCAAATAAACAAGCAGCCCTTTTTTTGAAAGTTGTCTTGCTGTTTCCAATCCTATGTTTCTGTTGGCTCCTGTAATTAATACCGATTTCATTTTGTTCTCCTTATATTTTGTATGAAGTTCCTAAGCTTTCCTGGTTGTCGTCCTGTCTCAGTACGTCATAAACGACGTTTCCGGATGGACACTATTTACCAAGCTGTTTTAAGTAAAAGCACGGTACGGACCAACCCGAAGAGGCAAGAGAGGCAAGGGATCAAGTCTTTACCCTTGATGTTTTTCAGCTAACTTCGTCAAGACTCTATTCACCGTTGAATGGTGCAGTTCGAGATAATCTGACACCGCCAGTTGTTCATAGCTATGCTAAATGCAAAATCAAGTCCTCATGTTACTTATTATGAATAGTTTTTCTTACTGCACGAACAACCAAAACATTACCAAAAAACATAATAAGGTATAGCATTGATATATTAATTTTCCAAATTATATCAAATGAAGGTATAATCCATATTGGTATTGACATAACAATAACACTAATCCAAATAATTTTGGATGTTTTTTTATTATTGTTTATATCAAAAAGGTCACTACGAAAATGAAACATCACACGTATATAAACAAAGGTTAAAAAACCAAACAAAAGAATTAATAGGTCACCACGCATATTGTCCTTATTGTTTCAATCCAGCCATCATCTGGCAAGGGGGTAAAGTCATTAAAGGCTGTCCGTCAAGAGGCAAAAAGGCCCCCTGAAGCTGGAAAAGAGACTTTTCAAGCCCTTCTGTTTTCAGTTATCGCCGTCAGTACTATTGCCGTTATTTCTTTCTTTGCGATGTCAAACTTTGCTGCATCCCAGTCACCCATCAGGATCAAGGCCGGTTACGGTGGTAGATGTACGGCCCCTTCCGCATTTCGCGGTCCAGAAAACCCTCGGTACCATGCCGGGTCCAAATGTTTGTTTCAGGTCTTGTGGTTATTAACCAGCCCCTTGGTGGCTCTCGGCATGGGGACACCCCGTGGGGTCAGGTTCGACATTAGGACATTTCAGAAACGTGTCTGCCCTTTGCTTAACCTTCGTCAGAATTGCTCCACGGGATTTCGGCCCCCACAAGGGAATTACCTGGAGGCTCAGCCCCCCATGACAGACCTATCAATTGGTTGGCGCGGGGGTGGTGGTCACCGTATTAAGGGCTGGGCCGTTAGCATCTGTCGGAACTCTGACCGTTGCTCCTACGACCGTGTAGAAAATACCGTTTCGGGTGGTGATGGTGATCGTGCTGCTCCCGTCCGGCGACGTGACTGTTGTTCCCGCGGGTACCTCTACCGAATCATTGGCAAGCATGATCACGGTTGAGCCAGCTGGTAGTGTGTAAAGATTCTGCATCTGGGATTCAAATCCCCCACCGCCATCGTTCCGATTAGTTTGGGGAGTGGAATTGCCAGCAGAGCTGCTGTCGCTTCCACAGCCAGCAAGCATTGCAATGACCAGCATTAAGATCGAGATTCGAAATATTCCGTGCATGAATCCTCCCAAGGCCCTGCCGTCAGACCTACACCGTTTGATAACGGTTCGGCTGTTGACTTTTTTATCCGGAACCTGAAGCTTTGCAGGGTGCCGACCTACAGTCTGGCAACCCCAAGTTTCCTGCCACCTTCAAAGATTTCAGAGCCTTAATACATTGTGAGAACGTTTTATGTCAATCTAAAATCGGGACAAAACCTGTTTAAATTCTGTAGGTTATCAATATTGTTAACCGAGGAAGGCAGAAATAATTTGGAAGGTGTAAACGGACATTCGGTCGCGCCGTTGCTAAGAGCCAGGAATGCCATTGCTACAGGAAGCGGCTGGTTTCATGAAAAAGAAGACCTGCGTGCATCAGCGTTCATCGGCGGACGATTGTATAATCCCACCAGGGAAGGACGTTCCCACAGCTTTTGCAGCGAAAATGCACTCTCCGCCTGAAAAACGCATTTTCCATTCGCAAAATGCTACTTCGCGTCGCGAAATGCATTTTTCCGAACGCAAAATGCAACTTCGTAACGCGAGATGCATTTTTCCGAACGCAAAATGCAACTTCGCGACGCGAAGTGCATTTTGCGCGTTGCGAAATGCGAGTTCGGAAATCGAAGTGACGTTTTCGTGCGGGAAAAGTTGATTTCGTTGCGCGAAGGGCAATTTTCTCTTTGCGGAAAGGCGTTGGCTTAAAATTATCGTCCGCAGATAAACGCAGATTTACGCAGATATTCCGTGTAGTTGAAGAACGTGTATCCCATGATATCCCTACCTATCCCAATTGATTCCTGCATCTTTTAGGTCCTTACCGAGGATCATCGGCGTTCATCTACGTTTATCGGCGGCGGGCTTCAGTTTTGGACACAATTCCAATATCCGCCGACAAAAAAAAGAGGACTTAGCATGTTTGCTAAGTCCTCTTTTATATTGGCTGGAACGCCAGGGATGAACCGTCCCTGTTTCTGTGCGTGACTTGTCCTGTCGCTTAAAAATTCACGACTTTCCCCATGAACAGAATCAACCCCGTGGTACGATCCCGGATCAGGTAAAGGAAAGGATGATCGATTGCCAACGGGATCGACGTAGATACGTACCCACCACCCGCTCCGATTCCGGTAGCAGCTGCGGCTTCGGTTCCGTTCTCATCAATCACCGTGAACGCCTTGTGCTCAACACTCGCGACCGACAGGTCATGTCGTCCGTCGATCAGGGAAAAATCGGCATTGGGGCTGAAAGCGTCGGATATGCCTAAGGCGGACAACGTTTCCTTCAAACCGAAGTCCCCGTCTGCCCTGAATTTAGGGAGATTGAGCTCGATTCCCTGCAAGGTCAGCGCGGTGGTGATTTGCCCCAGGACGGCTGGTGAGAATGTGCCCAGAAACGCATCGAACGAACCGGGGTTCGGAAGCACCACCAGCATCGCGAGGTCATTTCCGACGTACGGCAGCTCGACGGCACGGCATCCTGCTGTCTCCGCATAGGGGAAGGCGCTGATCTGATGCATGAAGGGTACGCTCGCGGACGAACCGTCCCGATTAAAAAAGCTCTCTGCGCTGGTTGCTGACGGCTCAAAGGGGGCAGCCCATGCTGCTTTCAGCCAAACGGCATTGGTGAGCACCAGTTTGGTGTCCGTAGTCACGCTGCCTGAAGGCATCAGGTTCAGGATCTTGTTGTTGGTTTGCTCGGCGACCCAGGCGTTGATCGCCAGGCGAGCCGGTTCCCATGCCGTCACAAAGTCGACGGTATGGACTCCGGCACCGTAGTTGACTGCCAACGTATCCAAATACGTGGGGAGAATTGAGAAGTCCTGCTGCAGCCAAAGCGCGTTGGCATTATGGATTATGGGCCTGTTATTAGAGCCGTCGTTTGCCTGGGTGATGAGGAGATCGAGCTTGTTGAAGGCAGGATTTAGCCGCTCTTGCGGAAGGGTGAAGCACAGTGCCAGTTCAATCTGGGTGAGGGTGTTACCTTGAGCCCCTGCGGTGAGGAGCGCGAAGGCCTGGGTAATGCTGTAGGGGGAAAAAGAGCTGTTGGTGTTATCGTTACCTATCAGCGGAAAGATGTTGAGGGCAAATTGATTGTTTCCCGAGACTACGGCAGCCAGGTCAGCATCGGGAACGCTTGGGCTCGTGTTGCGGGACAGGGCAGATCGGACAACGCTTGACGTCGGGGAACTGGAAGAGCCGTTGCAGCCAGTAAACAGACTGAAAGCACAGATCAGAGCGACAACAAGATTTCGAAGCGATGATGTTTGCATTTGCTCCCCCATAGCACAGATGTTTTTCAAACACCTCTAAACTGAATTTGATTGGCAAACCTATAAATATCGTCCGCAGATGAACGCAGATGTACGCAGATGTACGCAGATATTCGGTGCAGAACGGGAACGTGTTTCCGATGATGGTCACCCACCTATTCCGATTGATTCCTGCATTTTTCTGGTTCGTACCGATGAAAATCGGCGTTCATCTGCATTTATCTGCGGCAGGCTTCAGGTTTGGATACGATTCAATGTCCGCCGACAAAAACAGATATGTGATTTTAGGCGTTTGAGGCGCCGCGAAAGCAAAGACAGGTGACTTGGAGACAGGAGCTGGCTTTATAAATATCGTCCGCAGATAAATGCTGATGCACGCAGATATCGGTGCAGTAGGGCAACGGAAGCCATAGTGCCGGGTACCGGATGAGCTTTTTATCTCGAAGGCAATCGTAGCTCTGTGGTTTCTGTGTTTAATCGCTTTTGTACAATTTTAAAATACCCTCAAGGGCGTCTTTGCTTTTTACTACATTAATATAGAAGAATGGTACCGCCATTATCCATGGGAAAATAAGAAATGTGAGATTGTCAAATTGATTAATCCGATGCATGTCTCGGTATCCAACATACATCCAATAGCTATGAAAACCGGTCCATGCAAGCAAAAAAAACCAAATCAGCGGGTGAAACGTCATCACGACCTTTACATGAGTTCCATCTTTAGAAGGATGAAATCTCCCAAACAACATGGGATTAAATGAATCGCGGCCTCGGATCGTCCGCATGATTTTAAATCCATTTGGGGTGACCTTGCCAAAAAATGGAAGGTCCTTTGGCGGAAGACCTAGTCGATTCGGACGGCCTACAGATCGTTGCAGTACCTCAGAAATTTCATCACAAGGGATTCGCGATTCTGCTTCATATATTAGATAGGGCATCTATAGGACCATAGTACCTAGTATTGATTTACTGATAAGGGGTTCGCCGACGCGAGTTGGCCGGCCAGATCCCCCTACGGATTAACCACCCGCCCCGTGAGGAGAACTACGCCCGTTACAGAGTCTCTGACGTAAAAAAGGAAGGGCCGGCCTACGACTACCGACGGAAGCGAAAATATGGACATGTTAGTGGTGCCCAGATATGAATACACCGTCACACCGTATCCGGAATCACCCGGGTTGGTCCAGGTTTCCGGATGGGCATCGTCCAGGGCCAGGAGCGTTGCCGCTCCCCCTTGAACACCCGACTCATCGATTTTTATGTTTGCGTACTGCCTGCTCGAGGTAACGAAAAGATCGCTGGTCCCGTCAATACCTGAGAAGTCCGCAGTTAATTTAATCGCCCCGCTGCCGACTGGCAGATCGTTGGCGACGGAAATCGAAAACTTCGGAAGCCATAAATCAACGGCTCCCGGTGTCATAGCCGAGGTGATTTGGGCAAGTTTGGTAGGGGTCATCGCCCCCTGAACCGCTCCGAAACGCCCCTCGTCCGGCAAGATCAACAAGAACCGCAAGTCCCCGGAGATCGGCAGTTCCATCGCGGTGTAGCCGTCGCCGGTCGTCTGGCCAAGCGACGTCTGCTTGCGCAAGAAATCCATCGAGTAGATGTTACCGGCAAGATCCTCGAAGTTACCTGGGGTGGTGAGAGCCGGATCGAAGGGGTCCAGCCAGGAAGCTCTCAGAAACAGCCCTTCTCCTACCGCCAAGCGGGTGTCTTTGCTTCCAGGAGCGTTAACCGGCACTGCGGTCCACCCTTGGGCCCAGTCCGTTATCCCCTGCTGGGTAAAATCAAGCCTCTGGTCGAAATCGGCAACAACGGGATACAGCCCGAAATTTTGTGCAAGGGGATCGAAGTATTTCAGAAGATAGCCATAGCGATCCTGCAACCAGGCGCGCGACCCGATGGAGGAGGCCGTCCCCAGGAGAGAGGCGTTTTTAAGCCGTGCAGCGATGCTGAGATCGAGGGAATTGAAACCGGAATCGACCATGGCATCCGGCAGGGAAAGGTGCAGGATGCCGTTGAGGTCGCTAAAGGTCTGACCGGCGGCGCCGATTCGGATTTCTTCCAGCGCGAGGGCGCTGGTGTAGGGAGCGACCACTGTATTGACGGCGTCATTACCCAGGAGGTCTATGCCGAGGGCATTTACACTTTGTGCCAGCGACTGCAGGGTGGCGGCGTCCGCACTGGGAGCAACGTCACGGGTTTGCGCCGACTTGTTGATGATCGGGGTTGTATCGCCGCTACCACCGCATCCGCCCACGGCGAAGACGGAGAGAATGAGCAGGACCATCAGACTTCTGGTGCATCGCATGTTAACCCCCTTGTAGAAAGAAATCCCCACAAGACCTACCCGACCTGTTGCCCAATACCAACGACAAATCTGGGCGTTCCCTTCAAGATTTTAGAGCCTTAATACATTGTGAGAACGTTTTATGTCAACCTCAATTCCAAACAAAAACTGTGTCAATTCTGTAGGTTATCAATATTGTTGACCGAGGATGGCAGAAATAATTGAGTGGGCCGGCTTTAAAATATCGTCCGCAGATGAACGCTGATGAACGCAGCTATTCGGTGTAGTTGAGGAACGTGTTTCCGATGATGGTCACCCACCTATTCCGATTGATTCCTGAATTTTTCTGGTTCGTACCGATGAAAATCGGCGTTCATCTGCGTTTATCTGCGGCAGGCTTCGGGTTTGAAACAATTCGAATTCGAACCGTCACCTCAGAACTTCTCGTAAGTCCTCTTCAACAGCAGCGCGTCGTGCTCGACTTTTGGCCCTTCGCAGATCACGCATCCTTTTACGTCGAAATCCTTCAACGCCTGCAAGCATGCGACGTAGTTGAAATCACTCTCCTGCAAGGGGAGATGGTTCCGCTCGCCTTTTACGCCGTACTCGATACCTCCCATGTGGATGTGCAAGTCGTCCAAAGCGGCCCGCCCGAGCTCGTCGGAAACGAATTGCAGAATCCCCGCAAAGTCCGCGTAACTTCTCAGGCTGCCGTTATTCCGCGCATGTACGTGAGCGAAGTCGATGCAGAGTTTGCAGGAACTGATTTCCTTGCACAACGCCACCAATTCTTCGATCGTCCCGAACTGGGTTCCCTTGCCGGTCGTCTCCAATCGGTAATCGACGCCACGATAGGGCAGAAGGGAGAGGTTATTCCGGACCGACGAGTACGCATCGCTCATAGAGGACTTCAGGTAGTAACCGGGATGGAAAATCAGGCTCCGCCCCTGCACCTTGGCAAGCGCCTCCACTCCATCGAGGATCCGCTCGACGGAGGCCTGCTGCAGCTTCTCGGCCTCTGCATTCAGGTTGATGTAATAGGAGCCGTGAGCCGACAGGTAAAAATCGTGCGCCAGCTTGCTGCTAAGGATCGCGTCCTTGTTCTTGTCGGAGACGTTGATCGAGCGGACAAACAAAAGCTCCATCGCATCCAGCCCAAACTCCTTCAGATAAGGAATCGCGGAAGCGTAGTTGAGCTTCCGTCCGTCTCCAAGCGGAAGCCCGGATATGCCAAAGAGAAGCCGGTCCAATCTGCACCTCACTTGCTGGTAACATCAATACGAAAAAGAGGACTTAGCTGTGGGGGCTAAGTCCTCTTTTATATTGGCTGGGGCGCCAGGGATCGAACCTGGGAATGACGGGATCAAAACCCGTTGCCTTACCGCTTGGCGACGCCCCAATATTTTTAACTGCGGGGGTCTGGGATCGGGGGTCTGGGGTCGGGGACGACCAAACCTCATTGGATCTTGACCCTGTAGTCTTTACAGCGTTTGTACGGCTTCGGCGAACCAGCCTTTTTCTTCGGTTACCCGGTTGGCTACTTGCTTCGCGGTGGCTTCGTCTTCGAACAGGGCGAAAACGGTGGCTCCGCTGCCGGACATTAACGACCCGGCGGCTCCCCACGCGGCCAACAACTCTTTCAGCTCCTGAACGACGGGGAACTTACTGAAGGTGACCGGCTCCAAGTCGTTGGAAAGAATGCCACAGACATCCTTTACCCCGGCGTAAGAATTCGGGATTATAGCCACCGGACGGTCGGCTGTCAATTGCAAATTCTGGTACACCCAGCCGGTTGAGACGTGTACGCCGGGATTGGCGAGCACAACCCACACCTTGGGCATGTTTTCGAGAGCGGTGAGCTGATCGCCGATCCCTTCGGCGATGGCGGTCTTCTTGAAGATGAAAAACGGCACGTCGGCGCCGAGCTTCACGCCAATCTCGCGCAGGCGCTGCTCGGAAAGATTCAGCCCCAAAAGTTCGTTCACGCCCATAAGGACGGTGGCGGCATCGCTGCTCCCGCCGCCGAGTCCGGCGGCAACCGGAATGCGCTTGGTGATGTCGATGTCGATTCCGCCGCGGTAGTCGGAGAGTTGAAGCAGGGCGTCGGCGGCGCGCCAGGCGATGTTGCCCGGTCCGTCGGGAACACCGTCCTTGCCGCAGGTAACACGGATGCCGGGCTCGTCGACGAGGCGGATTTCCACGTCGTCGCTCAGATCGACGCGTTGCATGACCATGCGCAGGTCGTGATAGCCGTCTGCACGGCGACGTAAAACGTCCAGGCGGTAGTTCACCTTGGCCGGTGCTTTAAGGATCAGTTTTTTCAATTGGTTGCCCTCCATTCACTAAAGAACTGTTGCATCAGGCAGGGAGTTGATGATGGGGCGTGGTAAGGAGTAAGAAAGGCAAATCCCCCCTGCCCCCCTTCGCAAAGGGGGGTAACCATCGCAACCTCATTTTTTTAAATGGTCACTTTTTTTTTTGAGTCTCTAGACCTTGATTATCTCGCGCAGGACCGTGGTGGCGTAGGAGCCGCGGGGGAGTGAGAAGGCGAGCAATAGATCGGCGCCGTCCTGCTCGACTTCCACGTCTTTTACCGGCACGCGCAGCGGGCGGCGCTCGCCTTCCATCTTGAGACCGCCACTCAGGTTGAAACTCTCCAGGGTTAGCCCCTCCCCTGCCAGAAGCTCGCGCTCCAGAACGAGTTGCGCACCGGACGGCTCCATCATGGTGCAGCCGAACATCGGGCCGGTCGGCGAGATCTCGAACGCCTGCGCCCGCGGCGCCTCGGCGGCTGCGTCCTGCACCAGGAAGCAGGCGCCGTTTTCGTGTTTGAAAGCGATGTCGCCGGTCGAGACTTCGCCCAAGGTATCCAAGCGATGTTCGACCACGCGGTCGAAAAGCGCGGACTGGAACGCGGAAAGGTAGAGTCGCTTCAGCCGGGGCGGCACCGCGTGGAAGGCCTTGTCAAAGGCGTCGGGGCGGGAAATCAGGCGAGCGATGACGTCGCGTTCGACCCGGAACTGGCCGGGAAACAACGACAGGCTCTCACTTAATTCGCCGCGGCGGTAGGCCTCGATCGCCTGGCGCCAGCGCTCGTCGGAAACCGCACCGGGTTCGCCGATCAGGGCATCGATCGCGGCTTTGTAGTCGCCGCGCAATACCGCGCCGCCGATCCGGTGCGAATTGCCCTGGACCCCGTAGCGCTGTTCGCCGAAGAAGTTGGGTACGCCGCGCGCTTCGAGAACCGCCAGCGCCTGGGCGGCCAGTTGCGCGGCATTCGGCACCACGGAACGGACCCGAATCCGGAAACGGTTCCCTTTCAGGTGGCCGAGCCTAAGCTTGTTGCCGTGCCGTCGCGCCGACAGGACCTTGATCCCGGGGATCTGCATCGCCTCGACTTTTTCCGGGGCCACCCGCGGAATGGAGATGGTTTGCCGGGTGATGCCGATGGCATCTTTCATTCCGGCGTAGCCGAGGTCCCGTTCCTGGACACCGAGCGTCTTGGCGATGCGGCGCAGCGCCTCCAGCGTCGCGATGCCGCGCTTTTCGATGAGGGCGTAGCAGTGTTCCCCCTCCCCGCTCGGCAGATAGGACGGAATTTCCTCGACCAGGAAGTCCTCGACGGTTTCCTTGACGATGCCGCCGGTTCCGGCGATGTCGGATGTCAGGAATTTTGCGGTGCGATCAGTCAACGGCAGCCCCCTTTGCAATCGGGCAATCATACAGACTCACCGGCGCGGATTCAACGGTTTTGTATGACGGATGAATTTGGCCGCAGATGAACGCAGATGAACGCAGATGAGCGTCAAGAGGTCAAACGGTTTGTTTTGCGTCGGTGCTGGGGAATGAGATCGTGTCGTGTTTTACTATCAAAGCTTAAAAGCAAATCTCCCTAAATCCCCCTTTTTCAAAGGAGGACTTAAAATCCTGTCGTACTATACCAATCCGACCGAGTCGCGTTCATCGGCGTTTATCGGCGGACGGATTCGGAAGTTAACAGGGTGTTAACAGGGATGAAGGGGATGCAGGGGATAATCCGTCAGGATCTAAAAGGTTTATCCCCTTCATCCCTTCCATCCCGGTTCAAACGGTTGTCAGTTTTTCCGATGCGCGAGGTCCCGCGGATTATTCGCGCCAGGAATGGCGCTCCCACAGGATAACTGTCGTTTCCTCAGGGTTACCATCTGCACCCATTGAGAGCGGGCCTTGGCTCAAAGAAATGTCACAACTCAACCTTTCCCTGCTCACTGGAACAGCGGGTAAATCTTTAACGGTTCCGGTTGCCGTAGTTCCTTCTATAGGTTAAACATTCTCATGCAGTTGCCGAAACGTGTTGTTACAGTAACAAGCAATCTTTCATATCTCAAAGGGGTATCGCATGCCTAACCAGGGAGCAAAAAAACGGTCGGTCTCCTCCGCCGACGTCGCCAGAAACCGGAAATGGCTCCACGAACAGATCTCCCCCTTCTTTTTCCGCGCCATGCGCGACGAGCCGGAAGCGCTCGCCATCCTGGAGCGCGAACTCGGCAGCTTGAAGCACAACCGGCGCCTTATCCTCGCCGACCGCGAAAAATCGCTCATCCTCGCCCGGGTCAACGAGGTCGGCTCGCTCTACGACGCCCTGCGCCAGTGGGGGGACCGGGACATTTCCTATGCCATGTTCACCCACTCGGACGGAATGCTGCCGGGCATGGAGCAGGAGCTGGAAATCCAGCGTTTCGAGTTTGACCGCAAGAGCAACGAGGTGGTCCTGGCGCTCGATGCCGCGGTAATCCCGAGGTCGATCGTCAGGAGCGTGGCCGGGGAAATCCGGAAGAGCTATCCCGACTTCGACATGAAGGATTACGACCGACTGCTGCGGATCCTCTGGCTCAACAACGAGAGCTATGTGCGGGTCTCCTCGCCGCTTCGGGTCGCCCAGGTGCTGCAGCTTTTGCAAAAGGCCAACCGCAGCAGCGGCCTCTACCTTTCGGTCGAACCGATGGCGGACGGCACGCACTCGCGGGTCCATTTCGCGGTGGCCAACCCGCCGCCGCGGGAATTTCTCCTCCAGCTCATGGAGGTGTTCAACCGCCTGGAATTCGCCGTCAACCGCGCCTATTGCCTTACCATCTCCAGCGGGGGGCATCCCTACTTTCTCGGCACCTTCTACGTCACCCATCGTATCGGCGGCACGCTGCGCCCGGACGGCGAGATTTTCCAGCGACTGCAGGATGAGCTTTACAACACGCAGATCGTCGCCACCCGCGGCCAAGCCTACCGGGAATTCGTCACCACCGGGATCATGACCGGCGAAGAGGCGTCATTGGTGAACGCGTTCATCGCGTTTTGCCACACCAACCTCGCCCACACCCGTCCGGACCGTTACGGGCTGGACGACGTGCAGAGTGCGTTCTATTCGCACCCGGAAATCGCGCTGCAGCTGGTGAAACTCTTCAAGGCGCGTTTCGACCCGCAGCTTGAGGACCGCGACTCGGTGTACCGGACAGTGCTCGAAGAGACCCGGGAGGCGGTCGAGGATTACAACACCGGGCACCGCTATCTCGACGAGGTGCGCCGCACCATCTTCGGCTGCTGCCTTTTGTTCATCGAGCACACGCTGAAGACGAACCTCTTCGTGCTGGAAAAGCAGGCGCTCGCCTTCCGGCTGGATCCGATCTATCTCAAAGAACTCCCCCCCGAATTCACCGCGGATCTCCCCCAGGCGCTGCCGTTTCGGGTCACCTTTTTCTTCAGCCGGTACGGGTTCGGCTACCATATCGGCTTCTCCGATATCGCCCGCGGCGGCTGGCGCACCGTCATCGCGCGCAACACCGACGACTTCATCACCAACGCCAACACCATCTTCCGGGAAAACTTCGTCCTGGCCCACACCCAGCACCTCAAGAACAAGGACATCTACGAGGGGGGATCGAAGCTGGTGCTGATCCTGGACGCCTCCGACATGCAGCGCGGCGGCGAGCGGGAAATGGAAAACTGGCGTCTGTACAAGCTGCAGCACGGGGTGATCAACGCCTTCCTCGACATCTTCATCACCGAGAACGGCGTCGCCAAGCACCCCCGGGTGGTGGATTACTACCGTGAGGACGAGCCGATCGAAATCGGTCCGGACGAGAACATGCACGACGCGATGATCGAGAACATCGCCCGCATCTCCAAGCGGCGCGGCTACATCCTCGGCATCGGGATCATCTCCAGCAAGGAGGTGGGGATCAACCACAAGGAGTACGGGGTCACCTCGACCGGCGTGGTCAAATTCGCCGAGGTCACCATGGCCGATCTCGGCATCGACATCACCAAGGACCCCTTTACGGTGAAGTTCACCGGGGGGACCAACGGGGACGTGGCCGGAAACGCCATGCGCATCCTTTTGGGCCGCGCACCGAAGGTCGCGATCCGGCTGATCCTGGACGGCACCGCCGCCCTCTACGATCCGGAAGGGGCGAACCACGGGGAGCTTTCCCGCATCCTGCTCAAAGAGGATTTGGACGCCTTCAACCCGATGAACCTCAACCCGGGGGGATTCATGCTTTTCCGCACCGGGAACAAGCGCGAAGGGCTGCGCGAACTCTATCGCCGGGTGGACCGCACCTCGGCCGGCATCAACGAAAGCTGGATTTCCACCGACGAGTTCTCCCGCGAGTACGCCAGCCTCCCCTTCACGGTCCCGGCCGACCTCTTCATCCCCGCCGGCGGGCGTCCGGAAACCATCGACCGGGACAACTGGAGCGACTTCTTCCTGTCGGATGCGACGCCGTCCGCCCCGGCGATCGTCGAGGGGGCGAACTCGTTCATCACCCCGGAGGCCCGCATCGAGCTGCAAAAACGCGGGGTGATCATCATGCGCGACGCCTCGGCGAACAAGTGCGGGGTCATTTCCTCGTCCTACGAGATCATCGCCAACCTGCTTTTGAGCGAGGAAGAGTTTCTGACCGAGAAGGACCGCTACGTGCGGGACGTCCTGGCGATCCTGGAAAAAAGGGCCGCGGACGAGGCGAGCCTGATCATCAAGCGGCACCGGGAGCAGCCGGCGCTGCTTTGCACCGACATCTCGGACAGCCTGAGCACCGAGATCAACGCGAACTACGCGATGATCTTCCGGTTCTTCCAGAACCGGCCGCAACTCTGTCTGCAGCCGCTGTACCGGCGGGCGATCCTGGCGCACCTGCCGCGCATGCTGAGCGAGGAGCGCTACCGGCGCCGGATCAAGAACCTGCCGCAGAAATATCTCTTCGCGATCCTGGCCGCGGAGCTCGGTTCCTCGCTGGTGTACCGCGGCGAACGGGAGGACGACCTGGAAGCGACGATCCGCGGGCATCTTTTGCGGAACTTCGAATAACCGGAAGCGGGAAAATTAGCCGCAGATAAACGCTGATGAACGCAGATGGGATTGTCGTAAAGCAGCACCACCGAGGACACGGAGGGACACAGAGGAAAACCTTGTGTTCGCGTTTTTAATCCCGTAGGGGCGCAGCATGCTGCGCCCGTCACTCCTTGCCTTTCGCTCCACAAAAAAGCTCCAGCTTTGTTGTTACAGGCTGGAGCTTTTCTTTTTTACAGGTTCGGTATGGCCCCTCCTTTGACAAAGGGGGCCAAGGGGGATCTGGTTCTCAGGTCTTCTGCTGCCTCCCGGTAACGGTAACACCTCAAAGGCAAATCTCCCTAAGTCCCCCTTTGCTAAAGGGGGACTTAAGGTCACGCTTTCGCCTTGGCGAAATGACCAATACCAGGGCTGACGGGCGCTGCATGCTGAGCCCCTACTGGTTCAACCGACCACACCAATAGGTTTTCCTCTGTGTCCCTCTGTGTCCTCTGTGGTCCGGCTTTAACTTCTGTGGCCCGGCTTTGCCACAATCCTATCTGCGGCCATCGACGTTCATCCGCGGCTAAATTCCCGACAACTACAACAGAAGGGAGAACCAATGGTTCTTCCTTTTGTTGTAAGATTCTTGTAATGCTTATGTTCATTGACAGAATCGCCTTTGGCGATAACCTTCATCGCAATTTCTGACTGCGTTATGTAGTATCCTGGAGGGTATTGTCATGCGAGAACTTAAATTTACGGCTGTTTCGTTCCTTTCCATAATGCTTATCCTTGTTCTGGCGCCCCTTTCCGCTCATGCACACGGGACTGCCGGGAAAAGATTCTTCCCTACTACCTTCCAGGTGGACGATCCGTTCATCTCGGATGAGTTCTCCCTTTTGGTGGATCATCGCAAACAGCCGGGCGATGCCCCGAACAACTCCACCGAGTTCAACCTGGACTATTCCAAAAGGATCCTCCCCAATTTCGGCCTCGAATTCCACGACGCGTATCAGCGCCTGGACGGCGCCGGCGCCACGAGCGGTTGGGAGAACCTCTCGGTCGGCGGCAAGTGGCAATTTTTCACCAGCGAACAGCACGAAACCATCCTATCCTTGGGCACCGACGTGGAAATCGGCGGCACCGGGGCACGCCGGATAGCCGAGAACACCTCGACCGTCTCCCCCGCCCTCTTCTTCGGCAAGGGGATGGGGGATCTCCCCGACAGCGCATCGTTTCTCAAACCGTTCGCCGTCACCGGCGCCATCGGTCCTGATTTCCCGATCCGCTCCGAGAACCCGGCCACCTTCAGTTGGGGCTTTACTTTGCAGTACAGCCTCCAGTATCTTCAGTCCTATGTTAAGGACGTCGGGCTCGGCGCGCCGTTCAACCGGATGACCCTGGTGACGGAGTTTCCCATGCAAACGGACGTGGACACCCGACAAACCACCGGAACCGTCAACCCCGGGATCGTCTGGATGGGCAAATCGGTTGAATTCGGCGTGGCCGCAGAGATTCCGATCAATGCGCGCTCCGGTAACAGTATCGGGGTAATGGCCCTGTTCCATCTGTTCCTCGACGACCTTTTCCCCAACAGCATCGGGAGGCCAATTTTCCCATGATATCGACTCGTTGCAGAGGATGGCTCGTTTCGGCCCTGATCCTCGTGGCACTTGCCGCCCCTGGTACCGTGTGGGCGCACTGTTTCCCGGAGCGCTCCGAGCCGAAGGTCGGGGCGACGGTCAACGCACCGCAAATGGTGCGCATCTGGTTCGACGGAGCGCTGGAGGCGGGATTCAGTACGCTGATGGTCAAAGACCACAACGGCAAACGGGTGGACAAGGGCGACGGGCACGTCGACGCCAAGGACAAAAAACTCCTCGAAATCGGCGTTCCCCCGTTGAAACCGGATACCTACCACGTCTACTGGAAGGTTGTATCCCGCGACGGCCATCGCACCACCGGCGATTTCCCGTTCACGGTCCGCTAAGGGGGAGTTGTGTCGTTGCTTGCCCTCCTTCCCTCCTGGATTGAAATTCTTTCCCTCACCATCTGCACCGGCGCTGTTCTCGGCGCGGGCTGGCTGACCTCCACTCCTGATTCGCCCCCTCTCCTGTGGCGTGACAACAACCTCGGTAAAGTCTTCGGCATCGGGATTGGCGCTGCCTTCCTGAGCGCTGCGCTGGCGTTTCTGGTGCGCAGCACCGAGATGGGGGACGTTCCGCTCTCCGAAGTCGTTCCGATGCTCCCGGCGGTGCTGCGCAGCCACTACGGCCAGTTATGGCTCGGACGGATGGTCGCCTTGGCGTTACTTTCCGGC
This sequence comes from Geomesophilobacter sediminis, assembly GCF_016458275.1. GTDB lineage: Bacteria > Desulfobacterota > Desulfuromonadia > Geobacterales > Geobacteraceae > Geomesophilobacter > Geomesophilobacter sediminis. Next base: position 226,370 of record NZ_JAEMHM010000008.1, on the reverse strand, counting down.
ACCGCGTTGGCCGCCCGGCGGCTCGAGCAAAGAGGATCGCTCTCCTGGGTGATGATGGCGCTCATCGCCGTCGTCTGTGGCACCGAAAGCGCAACCGGCCATGCCGCGGACGCGGGGGATTTCACCCTCCCGGAGTTTATGGATGGACTGCACCTGATGGCGGTGCTGATCTGGTGCGGTGGGTTGATCGCGCTGGATCGCGCGGTGCTGAGGGACGCAACGGAGGAGGTGGCGCCGCGGGTGGCGGAAGCGGTTTCGAGATTTTCCCGCGTTGCCGGGTGGGCGGTTTTGGTCGTGGCCGCCACGGCGGCGTACAACACGGTGATCAACCTCGACGAGGTGAGTTCGCTGATGACTACGCTGTACGGCGGGATCGTGGTGGGCAAGGGAGCGCTTTTCTGCGCGCTTTTGGAGGTGGGGGCATTCAACCGGTACCTGGTGGTGCCGGCACTGCGCGAATCGGCCGGGCTGGACCCGTTGCGATCTACATTGATCGGCCCTATTGCAGCGGCGGTGGCAGGGGCGAATCCGTCGTTGGTGGGAAAGGGAACGGTGGTGCGCCGGTTTCGGGCGACGGTGCGGATTGAGATCCTGCTGCTGGTGGTGATGCTGCTTTTGGCGACGGTTTTGCGCCATGAGACGCCGGCGAAGTATGCGAAACACGATCATCTGCCGGCGGTGGGATCGGTGGAACATCATGCGCATTAGCCGCAGATGAACGCAGATGAACGCAGATGACATCGGACAACGCACCACTTTGGCGAAGGAGGCGGGGCAGATTTGCCTTTGAGGTTTTCCCAGACGTCAGGACGTTGAAAATCTTAAGAGCAAATCCCCCTAAATCCCCTTTTTCAAGGGGGGACTTAAAACCCTGCCGTACTAAACCAATCCGACAGATCTGCGTTTAGTCGCGTTCATCTGCGGCTGATTCAGTAATCTATAAAATCACCCTTCCGCCTTTTTCACCTTGTAATGCACGAAATAGATCTGCTTCCCTTCGGCCATGAACTTCCGCATGTACTTGGAAAGGTGATAGCCGGGGAAGTCGTGCCGGTACAGGTCGGGGGCGAACTGGTTCTCCAGCCGCTCCACACCGGGCAGAGCCTGCGCCACGTCGATCCCGTAGTCGTCAAAATCGGTGGCGAAAAAGAAATCGCCACCGGGAACCAGGTAGTCGAGCATAAATTCCACGAACTCCCGGTTCACCAGACGCCGCTTCCGGTGCCGCTTCTTGGGCCAGGGGTCGGGACAGTTGATGTAGACCGCGGAGAGACTCCCCTTGGCGATCCGCTCGGTGACGAACAGCCGCGCCTCGTCGCGCAGCACCCGGACGTTGCTCACCCCGTGTTTATCCAGGCGCCGGCAGCTTTTCCAGCATCCCTTGTTGTAAAAGTCGATGGCGATGAAGTTGGTGTCCGGCTCATCCAACGCCGTCTTCAGGATGAAGTCGCCGACGCCGCAGCCGATCTCCAGCGCCAATGGCCGGTCGTTGCCGAAAACGGTTTTCCAGTCGGCCGGACTGGAAAGTTCTTCAGGTTTAAGGTAGTTAGGTGATTCGATCTGGATAAACGATTGCATCTGCCCCTCTTCTTGGTGAAATCCGACTGAAGATACCATAGCTCCCGAAAAGGTTGAAGGACAAAAAAGAGAGCGACGTGGAAACTTCTTTTTCGCTGATAACCGCTCCTGGCACGCTTACAGCATCCTTTCCATTGCCATTTCCTGCACATTGTGCTAATGATATCCTCTTGAAATAACGTGAAAAAAGGATAACCAGAGAATGAAATTCACAGACTTATCGATCCCGTCAGAGGTTCTGAAAGGGATCGAGGAGACCGGCTTCACCGACTGCACCCCCATCCAGGAGAAGTCACTCCCGCTGGCGCTGAGCGGAAAAGACGTCGCCGGCCAGGCCCAGACCGGCACCGGCAAGACCGCCGCGTTCCTCATCGCCCTCTTCACCAAGCTCCTCAGCCAGAAGAAGAGCGGCAACGAACATCACCCCCGTGCCCTCATCCTCGCCCCCACCCGCGAACTCGTGGTCCAAATCGAAAAGGACGCCCAGACCCTCGGCAAGCACACCGGTTTCGTGATCCAGGCGATCTACGGCGGCGTGGACTACATGAAGCAGCGCGACGCGCTCAAGGCGGGCGCCGACGTCGTCATCGGCACCCCGGGGCGGCTCATCGACTACCTCAAACAGAAGGTCTACTCCCTCAAGGACATCGAGTCGCTGGTCATCGACGAAGCGGACCGCATGTTCGACATGGGGTTCATCGCCGACCTGCGCTACATCCTGAGAAAACTCCCGAGCTACGAAAAGCGGCAGAATTTCCTCTTCTCGGCGACCCTGAACACCCGGGTCATGGAGCTCGCCTACGAGTTCATGAACATCCCGGAAAAGGTCTCGGTGACTCCGGAGCAGATGACCGCCGAGCGCGTGGAGCAGGTCCTCTTCCACGTCTCGCGCAAGGAGAAGTTCCCGCTGCTTTTGGGTCTGCTCCGGCGCGAAGGGATGGATCGGACCATGGTCTTCGTCAATACCAAGCGCGAAGCCGAGTTCCTCATGGACCGCCTTTCCGCCAACGAGTATCCCTGCCGGGTGATCTCCGGTGACGTCGAACAGCGCAAGCGGATGAAGATCCTCGCCGACTTCAAGGACGGCAAGCTTCCGATCATGATCGCCACCGACGTCGCCTCCCGCGGGCTGCATATCGACGGGGTCTCCCACGTCATCAACTACGACCTGCCGCAGGACTGCGAGGACTACGTGCACCGGATCGGCCGGACCGCCCGCGCCGGCGCGGAAGGAAAGGCGATCTCCCTGGCCGACGAGGACGGGGCGTTCTACCTGGAGGCGATCGAGGATTACATCAAGCAGAAGATCCCGACCGAATGGGCCGAGGACGATCTGTTCGTCCACGATTACAAACGGACCAAGCCCAGACCGAAGACCGACGATAAACTGGCTCCCGGCCGCCGCGGAAAGTCCGGCGGTGAAAGAGGTAGGTCCGGTAGCGGCAGAGGAAAACCGGCCGGCGAAAAGCGCAAGGACGAAGGCGAGAAAGTTAAAGCCGAAGCCGAGAAGGTGAAGGTCGAGGGCGAGCAGGGGAAACCGGAAGGAGACGCCGAGAAGAAAAAACGGCGCCGGCGGCGCAAGCCCGGCTCCAAGCCCGGCGGCTCCGAAGCGGCCAATGCACCGGCATCTTCCGACGCTCCCAACTCCCCCGATGCCTAAAGGGCGTCCTGCCAAGAAATACTCGCAGGCGGCCCGGGTCCACGACATCATCCGGCTCATCGAGTCGCGCCACGGCATCACCCTCGACGAACTCGTCGAGGCGACCGGAGTGAACCGCCGCACCATCCAGCGGGATCTCGTCTCCATCCAGGAGGCGGGATACCCGCTCACCGCCGAGTGGACCGACGGCGTCAAGCTCTACCGCTTCATCACCGGCTTCAAGGACGTCCCCCCCATCCGTTTCACCCTTCAGGAGCTGATGACCCTCTCCCTGCTCCGTTCCCAGCTCGACCTTCTAAGCGGCACCCCGTTTCGCGACGACGTGGAAAGCATTTTCGGCAAGGTAAACTCCGTCCTGCCGCCGCGCTTTGCCGCGCACATGGAACGGATCGCCCAGGTGGCGCTGCCGCTCATCCAGGGGAGGCGCGATTACCAGGGATCGGCCGAACACCTGAAGGCAATCCGCGAGGCGCTCCTCTACCAGAAGCAGCTCACGGTGAGCTACCTGCCGGCCGGCCGAAGTGTGCCGGAAAACTACCATTTCGACCCGTACACCCTGCTTTTCCAGAAAGGGGGGATCTACCTGCTCGGTTACGCGCACGAGCGCAAGGCGCTGCGGACCTTTGCCCTGGAGCGGATCCGGGGGGTGGAGGCGGGGAAGGAACGTTTCGAGATTCCGGAGGGATTCAATCCGGGGCAGGCGCTGGAGGGAGCGTTCGGCCTGGTCGCCGAGCCGCCGATGGAAGTGGCGGTGCGCTTTGACCGGGAGGTGGGGCATTCGATAAAGGACCGGGTCTGGCACCGTTCCCAGGAGATCGTGGAGCAGGAAGACGGCGGGGTGCTGCTGAAGTTCCGGGCGGGGGGAAAGATGGAGATCCTTTCCTGGCTTTTATCCTACGGAGCCCACGCCGAGGTCCTGGAGCCGCCCGAGCTGCGCGAGGAGATCGGGAAGATCGTAAAGGGTGCGGCGCAGCAGTACGAAAGCTGAGGGTTCCCCGTGGAGGACATGCTGTGTGTGAGCGACATAGCTTTCGCGATTGCCAGAGGGTGATTGCGGCAGAGGTGTCGCTCTTTGTTTAAAAGAAATGGCCCGACAGCTGAATATCGGGCCAGGTTTCGGAGGGGCGCGGCATGCTATCCCGTCATCTGCCAGGACAGGCAGGTTGCAACCCGCGTTGCGGGTTGATCGCGACAGGAAAGTCGCTCCTACAAGACTCGGCCGCCCTCGTCCAAGCTCGGGCGACTACCTGACCACGAGAGCGCGTGCCGCCAAGATCTACTCCAGCTTCAAAAGGGTCTGCATCGGCAAAAACTGTCCCCTTGCATCAACAGAGACCGCAAGGCGAGCCAGCCTCACTGCGGGAAGAGCTGAATCAGGGTATTTCTTTGCATACCTTTCCGGTAATACTTCGACTGAAATCTCGCAGATAGCAAGTGTAAAAAAGCCCAGGATTTCCCCGGGCTTTGCATCGTCGACGAGAACAAACGTCTTGCTGATTCCTTTTCGCCATGTTGCCGTGCCGTCTCCTTCAGAAACTGATTCAACGGAGCAACTCCACAATCAACCGGCACGATCATGAGCCTTTGACAGAGGGACTACTTGCACAGCAGCCTCTTCCTCTGCTCCAGTGCCGCCTTCATATAATCATTGGGTTCGGGAGGATTATCGAGCAAGTCAAACAGGATCTTGGACGACGCCCCGTCTAATCTGATTACTGTTTCCTGGTCTAAAACTGCGTCAGCCTTTTCTATTGCGGCAGATACAACGAATTCGTTCAAGGTGGTGCCGAGCGCTGCTGCAGCAGCGCTGATACGTTCATAAACATCAACCGGAAGCGGGATATGTTCTTCGTCTCTTTGTATGGCCATCTACGTTCTCCTGGTAACTACTTAATTCCATACTAAGAAACATGCAGCTCAATGGCAAAGAAAAACGCTACCATCTGGTAGGAAATGATCAACAGCGATGGCAGGGAGACTTCGGCCTCATCGTGGACAGATACCTGCCCACCGACAGCTTTCTTCAATCGCGCCCGGAAGGACGCTCCCACAGGGTAAGGCCCCACATCCCCTCGGCAAGCGTTTCCCCCCGATCCCTGCTCCTAATACCCAATACCCAATACGCCATCCCCGCCCCCAGCCCCCAGATTCTCGATCCCAGACGCCGGTTCCATCAATGCCCCGCATACAGCGCGTCGATCTCGGCGCGGTAGCGCTCGATGAGCTGGGCGCGGCGCAATTTCAGCGTCGCGGTGATCAGTCCCTCGTTGATCTCCCACGGGATCAGGGTGGCGTGCACCCGCCAGATCTTCGCGTATCCCGGGAAATGGGCGATCGCGGCGGCGATGCGCTCCAGGAAAGTCTGCTCCACCCGCGGATCATCGGCCGGAACCGCCTCCCGCGCCTCGGCCAGCCCCTTCTCGGACAAAACGCGCAGGAACTGTTCCTCGTTCACCACCACCAAGGCCGATAAATACGGCCTCCCCTCCCCTACGACGAGTACCTGCTCGAAGAGCGGATCGACGGCGATCGCCATCTCCAGATCGGCCGGCGCCACCTTCTCGCCGGTGGCCAAAACGATGATGTCCTTGATCCGCCCGGTGATGCTTATGTAACCGTCGCCATCGACGGTGGCGAGGTCGCCGGTGTGCAGCCAGCCGTCCTCTTCCAGGGCCAGTTGGGTCGCTTCCAGGCGGTTCCAATAGCCGCTCATCACGTTCGGCCCCTTCACCAGCAACTCTCCGCTTCCCGCGACCTTCACCTGAACGCCGTCGATGGGCGGCCCCACGGTCTCGGGGCGGTTCCCGATCGCCGGATTCACCGCCACTACCGGGCTGGTCTCGGTCAGGCCGTATCCCTGCAGCACGTCGAGCCCGAAGGAAATGAACAGGCGCGCCGTCTCCGGGTTGAGCGGTGCGCCGCCGCTGATCGAGAGCCGGACCCGTCCGCCCAGCGCCGCCATCACTTTGTCGGCAACAAGATGCTTGAGAATCGGCCAAAGGAGAAAAGACGGCGACCAGCCGCCGGTCCCTTGCCGGTGTTGGAAGCGCTGCCAGCCGATCCGGGCGGCCAGGAAAAAGAGCTCTCTTCTAAAGCGCGGGCCCTGCGCCAGTTTGCCGGTCAGCCGTTTGTGGACCCGCTCGAAAACCCGCGGCACGGACACGATCACGGTGGGGCGCACGATTACCAGGTCCTCGGGGAGTTTTTCCAGGGAGCGAACGTGGGCGACCGACGCCCCGGCCATCATCGGCGCATAGTAACCGGCGGTCCGCTCCAGGGTGTGGGAAAGAGGAAGAAACGAGAGGAAGAGATCCTCACGGTAGATGGGGATTCTCTGCATGCCGGCCCAGGCATTGGAAAGCATGTTGCGGTGGGTGAGCATCACCCCTTTGGGATTGCCGGTCGTCCCCGAGGTATAGACGATGGAGGCAACGGAGTCCGGGCTCCAGTTGCCGGGATCATAGGGGGGAGCCTCTTCCGGGATCCAGCGCGAAAGGTCGATCAGCCGGGGATCGCAGTCGTGATCGCAGGCGTGGATCACCGCGACGAACCGCACCAGGCTGACCAGACGGTCCTGCACCCGCCGAATCCGCTCCCACTGTTCCACCCCGTCGAGGAGCAGAAATTTGGCGCCGGTCTCCCCGAGGATGAAGGTGAAGTTGTCGGGACGGTCATTGACGAAGAGCGGAACGGTGATCAGTCCCAGTCCCATGGAAGCGAGGTCGAAAATGACCCACTCCAGGCTGTTGCGCAGCATCACCGCGACCCGGTCGCCGGGTTGGAGCCCTTCCTGGCGCAGGGCGACCTGCCAGCGGGCCGCCAGGCGGGAGACTTCGGCCCAGGTGGCCTCTTCGCAACAGCGGTCGCCGAGATCGAAGCGTCGATAAGCACAGGCGTCCGGGGTGCGCCGGACGCGTTCGCAGAAAAGCGCGGGAAGGGTCGGAGCTACATCGGGGGAAATGAGATCGAGAGTGCCGGACATGACGCATCTCCTGCGGAAGGTGAAAGGTGGTTGCCGGGACGATTCATTATAACGCGGTTAAACTCCGCGCCAAAGAGGAAAGAAATCGGCGCGGGGGGCAAGAATCCTGGATAGGTGAGGGACAGAGTGAGGACGTCGTGGCAAGGGAATAAATGACAAAGGCAGCGGCACAATTTTGCGCCGCTGCCTTGTTATGTAAGTACCTGCGGGGGTGGCAGTTCTGCCGCGGGAATGGGCCCTTATTGCGCCGTCGTCGTCATCGTTCCGGTCTGATTACCGACGGTCAGGGTCGTAACGACGCTTTGTCCCACGGTGCTGGGAGCCGTATTGCGCAGGTAGATCACGGCGGGAGAGGAAAACGTGATCGACTGACTTATCGCAGTGAACCCGGTGGTGGCGTTGGTTGAGAAAAGCCCGTTCGTTATGCTGACAACGTAGGATCCCGGGGTGATATTCAAAGTCACGAGACCGGAATCTACATCCTTCCCGGCGGCCGCCTGCTTGGTGATCGGACTGAACAGGGGCTGAACGTTGCTGACAATGCTGGTAAAGGTCTCGGCGATATTTCCGATGGTAACGGTCGTAACGACGACGCCGCCAACGGTGCTGGAAGCCGTATGCTGCACCGTCACCGTATCTCCGTTTTTCACGGTCCCGTTGGCAGAAGTGAAGGCCCCGCCGTTGATGGAGTACTGGCTCCCGGATCCGGTGGTATCGGAGATGGTTATGGTCGTGCTCGCGGCCTTGAGGCCCTGGACGGTGATGGTATTGGACTTGACCACACTCCCCAAAGCGACGTTGGTCTGCGTATCGAAAGAAAATACGTTCGGATCGGTGGGTGATTGGTGATACTCCGGGAACCAGTCGGCACCGCACCCTGCGGTCAGCGCCAGCAGCAAAAAGATAAGGAAGAATCTGCAGTATTTCATGTTGCCTCTTAGATCGCCGCAAGGATGTCCGGGCTCGTCACCCCTCCGTGTCAGCATGTCGCCATTGATATGAACCGGGTCCCGTCCCGTTATGAGCAACAGTCTCTTTGGGCCCCCAAAGCCACCGAATCCTACCAGATTGCTCCAAGGTTTTCACCCACTTATTTCTTGGCGGCGCCCGCAGAGACCACCGTGCCGGTATTGGGCGACGCTCCGGCGGCAGGGGCAGCGCCGGCCGCCGCAGGTGCGGGAGCTTGTTTGGGCCGGTCGTAGGTGATCTTCGAGGTGTCCCACCCGCCGCCTAAGGCCCGGATCAGGAGCACGCTCGCGGAAAGCCGCCGCCCCAGGATGTCCACCGCGCTTCGCTCGTTGGTAAGGAGGGTGTTCTGGGCCACGGTCACGTTTATGTAGCTCACGATGCCGGCCCGGTACTGGTTCAGGGTCACCGCGAGGGACGACCGGGCGGCAGTCACCGCATCGTTTTGGGCCGCCGCTTCGGACTCCAGGATGCGCAGCGCGGCCAAGTTGTCCTCGACTTCCTGGAAGCCGGTGAGCACGGTCTGGCGGTAGTTGGCGACGACCGCGTCGTAGGCAGCCTTGGCCTGCTCGGTCTGGGCCCTTCTCAGCCCGCCGTCGAACAGGGTCTGCGACAGCGTCGGACCGACCGACCACAAAAAGCTCGGCCAGGAGAGCCAGTTGGAGAGGCTGGTCGATTGGAAGCCCGCCGAAGCGCCGAGGCCGACGGTCGGGTAGAAGGCTGCCTTGGCGACGCCGATCTCGGCGTTGGCCGCCTGCATCCGGCGCTCGGCACCGGCGATGTCGGGCCGGCGCTCCAAAAGCTGGGACGGCACGCCGGTCGGGATGTTGGGGAAGACCGGGGAGAACGGGACGGTCGGAATTGAAAACACCGAGGCCGGTTTGCCGACCAGCAATGCAATGGCATGTTCCAGCTGCGCCCGCTGCACGCTGAGGTCGATCGCCTGGGCCTGGGCCTGTTTGAGTTGAGTTTCCGCCTGCAGCACGTCGGAGCGGGCCACGACGCCACCTTGGTAGCGGTTGTTGGTCAGATCGAGCGCCTTCTGAAAGCTCGCCACCGTGTCGTTAAGAAGCCGGATCTGGACGTCCTGGGCGCGGAGCAGGAAGTAATCCTCGGCAAGGGCGGCCTGGGCCGAGAGCCGTACCCCGGCAAGGTCGGCTTCAGTTGCCTGCGCGCTGGAGCGGTTGGCCTCGACGGTGCGGCGCACCCGTCCCCAGACGTCCGCCTCCCAGGCGAAGTCGATCGGAAGCGCATAGGTGGTGGTTCCGGCAATACCGCGCGAGGAGGCCGCCGAGCCGGCGGACCCGCTGCTGCCGCTCCCGCCGGTCCCGGCGCGGGTTACCGAGGCGCCGGCGGTGACGGTCGGGAAGTAGCCGGCACGCGCCGACTGCACCAAGGCCTTCGCCTGGCGGAACTGCGCCTCGGCCGCCAGGACGTTCTGGTTGGAGATGTTCACCTGCTCTTCGAGGTCGTTCAGCTGAGGGTCGTTGAAGAGCTGCCACCACTTCTCGCCGAGCGTTTCCCCGCCGGGGCGGGCAAGCTTCCAACCGGCGCTCTCCTTGAACGCATCCATGGATGGCGGCGGGACCGGGGCCGAGGGTTTGACGTAATTGGGGCCGACGGTGCAGGCGGTCAAAAGCAGGAGTGCCGCCGCCCCGGTGAGCTGGATCGATCTATTTAAAAAGCGCATGGGATACCTTCCTTCCGTTAGCGGAAAACATCATCTGATGCATAGGCGCCTACCCTGTGGGAGCGCCCTTTCGGGAGCGATTAAAGGATGTGGATCGCGACAGGAATGTCGCTCCTACAGGACGCAACCACCTTTCTTACCTAACTAACTGCCATTCGCGCCAGGAATGGCGCTCCCACAGCATAATCACAACCATCCTGCTATCCCTTGTCCCCGTCGTCCTCGCCCAGTCCGGCGCGGCTTTCCTCGTATTCGCGACGCCGCTCGCTCTTGCCCCGTACCCGTTCGATGAACTCACGGAACCGGTCCATGTAGAGGTAGACGACCGGGGTCGTGTAGAGGGTCATCGCCTGGCTGAAGATCAGCCCGCCGACGATGGAGATACCGAGCGGCCGGCGCAGCTCGCTCCCCACCCCGGTTCCCAACGCCAGCGGCACCGCACCCAGAAGGGCGGCCATCGTGGTCATCATGATGGGACGGAACCGGAGCAGGCACGCCTCGTAGATGGCATCGTGGGCGCTGCGCCCTTCCTTGCGCTGGGCCCCGATGGCGAAGTCGACCATCATGATCCCGTTCTTCTTCACGATGCCGATCAAAAGGATCACGCCGATGATCGCGATCAGGCTCAAATCGGTCTTGAAGAGCATCAGGGCGAGCACCGCCCCGACACCGGCTGATGGCAAGGTCGAGAGGATGGTGAGCGGGTGCATGTAGCTCTCGTAGAGCACCCCGAGCACGATGTAGACGGTGATCAGCGCGGCCAGGATCAGAAACGGTTCGTTGGCGAGCGACGCCTGGAAGGCCTGGGCGGAGCCGGAGAAGTTCCCCCGGATGCTCGCCGGCATCCCGAGATCCCGGGTCGCCTTCTCGATCGCCTGCACCCCCTGGCCGAGCGCCACTCCCGGCGCCAGGTTGAAGGAAAGGGTGACCGAGGGGAACTGGCTTTGGTGGTTCACCGCGAGCGCCGAGGCGGTAGGTTCGTAGTGGCTGAACGCGGAAAGGGGCACCATGGCGTTGTTGGTCCCGGGGACGTAGATGTCCTGCAGCGTGTCGGGACGCTGCCAGAAGGCGGGGTCCACCTCGAGCACCACATGATACTGGTTCAACAGCGTATAGGTAATGGCGACCTGGCGCTGGCCGAAGGCATCGTAGAGGGTGTTGTCGATCACCTGCGGCGTGATGCCGAAGCGGGCCGCGGTGGCGCGGTCGATCACCAGGGTCGCCTCCCGCCCCTTGTCCTGCTGGTCGCTGGAGACATCAACGAGCTGCGGCATGGTGCGGAACTTGCGCATCAGCTGCTGGGCCCAGGAGTTCAGCTCGGCGATGTTCGCCCCCTGCAGGGTGTACTGGTAGAGCGCGTTGCTGATCCGCCCGCCGACCCGCAGGTCCTGCACCGGCTGCAGGAAGGTCGGGGCGCCGGGAACCTGGTTGATCTTGCCACGCAGCCTTCGGATGATCTCCTGGGCGTTCGCCTTCCGCTTGGAGAAGGGCTTGAGCGAGATGAACATCCGGGCGGTATTGGTCGTGGAACCCCCGCCCCCACCGCCGCCGGTGAAGCCGGTCACGTACTCGATGTCGGGGTCGGTCTTGATGATGTTCACGATCTGGGTGAGCTTGTCGCGCATCGCCTGGTAAGAGGTGTCCTGCGCGGCCTGGATGCTCCCGGCGATCCGCCCGGTGTCCTGTTCGGGGAAGAAGCCCTTGGGGATCGCACCGAAGAGATAGACGTTGAAGCCGATGGTGACGAAGGTGACCAGCAGCATGATGAACTGGTGGTCCAAGGCGATACGCAGGGTCCGCTCGTAGCCGGAGTGCAGCCGGTTGAACATCCCCTCGCTCCACCGGTAAAGCCATCCGTGCTCCCGCGGCTCCTCGGGCCTGAGCAAGATAGCGCACATCATCGGGGTGAGGGTGAGCGATACCAGAAGCGACACCATGATCGAGGCGGAAAGGGTGACGGCGAACTCCCGGAAGAGCCGTCCCACCATCCCTCCCATCAACAGGATCGGGATGAAGACCGCCACCAGGGAGATGCTCATGGAGACGACGGTGAACGAGATCTCGCGGCTCCCGATGAACGCGGCCTCCAGGGGAGAGTGGCCCAGTTCCCGGTACCGGGTCGTGTTTTCCAGGACGACGATGGCGTCGTCCACGACGAAGCCGGTGGCGATGGTGAGCGCCATCAGGGAGAGGTTGTCCAACGAGTACCCGAAGAGGTACATCACCGCGAAGGTGCCGATGATGGAGACCCCGACCGCCACCGCCGGGATGATGGTGGCGCGGACGTTACGCAAGAACCAGAAGACGACCAGGATGACCAGCGCCGCCGAGATGAGCAGGGTGACCTCGACGTCGTGCAGCGACCCGCGGATCGGCGGGGTGCGGTCCAAAACCACGGAAAGATCGATCCCGCCGGGAAGGGCGGCTTTGAGCTGCGGCAAGAGGTCGCGCACCGAGTCCACCGTCTCGATGATGTTGGCGCCGGGCTGGCGGAAAAGGACCACCATGACGGCGGGCTTGCCGTTCACGATACCGGTGGTCCGGACGTCCTCGACCGAATCGACCACGTTGGCGATGTCCTGGACCCGCACCGCCGCGCCGGAGCGGTAGCTCACCACGAGCGGAAGGTACTGGGCGGCGGTGTTGAGCTGGTCGTTGGAATGGAGTTCCCAGGTGTGGTCGCGGTCGTCGACGCTCCCCTTGGGGCGGTTCACCGTGGTCGATGAGATGGCGCCGCGCACGTTCTCCAGGCTCACCCCGTAGCGATTCAGCGCCAGGGGATTCATCTCGATGCGCACCGCGGGAAGCGAACTCCCCCCGACGAAGACCTGCCCTACCCCTTTCACCTGGGAGAGCTTTTGGGCCAGGATCGACGAGGCCGCATCGTACATCTTCGGTTTGGTCACCGTCTCCGAGGTGAGCGAGATGATCATGATCGGCGCATCGGAAGGGTTCACCTTCCGGTAGCTCGGGTTGGAGGGGAGGTTCGCCGGGAGATACCCGCGTGCCGCGTTGATCGCGGCCTGGACGTCGCGGGCCGCGCCGTTGATGTCGCGGGACAGGTCGAACTGCAGGGTGACGCTCGTGGAGCCGCGGTTGCTCGTGGAGGTCATCTCGGTGACCCCGGCGATGCGGCCGAACTGGCGTTCCAAAGGCGCCGCCACCGAGGTCGCCATGGTCTCCGGGTCCGCGCCGGGAAGCCCTGCGGAAACCGAGATGGTCGGGAAGTCGACCTGCGGCAACGGGGAGACCGGCAGCAGGTTGAAGGCCAGCATCCCGGCCAGCACCACCCCCAGGGTAAGGAGGGTCGTGGCTACCGGACGGCGTATGAAGATCGCGGAGATGTTCATTTCTTGCCGCGACGGCGCGCGAGCCGGTCAAAGGCCAAGTAGATGACCGGGGTGGTGTAGAGGGTGAGTACCTGGCTGATGATGAGGCCGCCGACGATGGAGATCCCCAGCGGTCGGCGCAGCTCGCTGCCGACGCCGTGGCCCAAGGCCAGCGGGAGTGCCCCGAGGAGCGCCGCCATGGTGGTCATCATGATCGGGCGGAAACGGAGCAGGGAGGCCTGGTAGATCGCCTCCTCGGGCGACTTCCCTTCGGTCCTTTCCGCCTCCAGCGCGAAGTCGACCATCATGATCCCGTTCTTTTTCACGATCCCGATCAACAAGATGATGCCGATGACCGCGATGACGCTCAGTTCGTTGCCGCAGACCATGAGCGAGAGCACCGCACCGGCGCCGGCCGACGGGAGCGTGGAGAGGATGGTGATCGGGTGGATGAAGCTTTCGTAGAGGACGCCGAGCACGATGTAGACGGTGATCAGGGCGGCGAGGATCAAAAGCGGCTCGTTCTTGAGCGACTGCTGGAAGGCCTCGGCGGTCCCCTGGAAGCTGCCGCGGATGCTGGCCGGAAGCCCCATCTTGGCGGTCGCCTCTTCGACCGCGGCGACGGCGCCCCCCAGCGACACCCCCGGGGCCAGGTTGAACGAGGCGGTGACCGCCGGGAACTGCCCCTGGCGGTTGATCACCAGAGGTGTCGTCCCCTCGCGGGCCTTGGCGATGGTGGAAAGCGGCACCGTGCCACCGGTCGAGGAGCGGAGGTAGACCGAACTGAGGCCGTCCGGTCCCTGGTTGAAGCCGTCTTTTACCCCCAGCACGACGCGGTACTGGTTCAGTTCGGTGAAGATGGTCGAGACCTGGCGCTGGCCGAAGGCATCGTAGAGCGCGTCGTCGATGTTCTGCGGGGTGATCCCGAGCCGGGAGGCGGTGGTCCGGTCGACATCGAGCGCCAGCATCAGCCCCAGGTCCTGCTGGTCCGAGCTCACGTCGCGCAGCTCGGGGCGGGCCTTCAAGGCCTCGACGATCCTGGGGGCCCACGCCTTCAGCTCGTCGGTATTGGGGTCCTCCAGGGTGTACTGGAACTGGGTCCGGCTCACCCGGGCATCCACGGTCAAATCCTGCACCGGCTGCATGAACAGCGTGATGCCGGGGACCTTGGCGAGCTCCGGCTGGAGCCGGCGGATCACCTCGGAGGCGGTCAGGTCCCGGTCGGCCAGGGGCTTCAGGTTGATCATGATCCGGCCGGAGTTGAGGGTCGTGTTGGTCCCGTCCACCCCGATGAAGGAGGAGATGCTCTCCACCGCGGGATCCTGCAGGATGACCTTGGCGAGCTCCTGCTGCCTATCTGCCATGGCGGCAAACGAGATCGACTGGGGGGCCTCGGAGATCCCCTGGATGGCGCCGGTGTCCTGCACCGGGAAGAACCCCTTGGGAACGAAGACGTACAAAAGGACGGTCACCACCAGGGTCGCCACGGCGACGAAGAGGGTCTTCTTCTGGTGCCCGAGGACGAAGGTGAGCGAGCGGCCGTAGGCGGCGATGATCCGGTCGAAGAAGCGCCCGGAGGCGTGGTAGAACCACCCCTGCTTTTCCTCGGGGACGTGCTTCAAAAGCCGGGCGCACATCATCGGGGTCAGGGTCAGCGAGACCACGGCGGAGATCAGGATGGTCACCCCGAGGGTGATGGCGAACTCGCGGAAGAGCCTTCCCACCACGTCCCCCATGAATAACAGCGGGATGAGGACGGCGATGAGGGAGACGGTGAGCGAGAGGATGGTGAAGCCGATCTGCTTGGCACCCTTGAGCGCCGCCTGCAGCGGGGGCTCCCCCTCCTCCACGTAACGGGAGATGTTCTCGATCATGACGATGGCGTCGTCGACGACGAAGCCGGTGGAGATGGTGAGCGCCATGAGGGAGAGGTTGTTGAGGCTGAAGCCCAGAAGGTACATCACCCCGAAGCTCCCCACCAGGGAGAGCGGGACCGCGACGCTCGGGATGGCGGTCGCCGGGAGGTTTCGCAGAAAGACGAAGATGACCGCCACGACCAGGACGACGGCGAGCAGCAGCTCGAACTGCACGTCTTCGACCGAGGCGCGGATGGTGTCGGTGCGGTCGGTGAGGACGGTAACCTTGACCGCCGCCGGGAGCGAATTCTGCAGCTGCGGCAAGAGCCTTTTGATCCGGTCCACGACCTCGATGACGTTGGCGCCGGGCTGGCGCTGGATGTTCATGATGACCGCGCGGGTCCCGTTGGACCAGGCGGCCTGCTGCACGTTCTCGGCGTCGTCGATCACGTCGGAGACGTCGGAGAGGCGCACCGGGGCGCCGTTACGATAGGCGATCACCAGGGGGCGGAAGTCCCGGCTCGAGTAGAGCTGGTCGTTGGCGCCGATGACGTAGGCCTGGCGCGGGCCGTCGAAGCCCCCCTTGGCCTGGTTCACGTTGGCCGTCGCGATGGCGCTGCGCACGTCCTCCATGGTGAGCCCGTAGGAGGCGAGCGCGGTCGGGTTCACGTGCACCCGGACCGCCGGGCGCTGGCCGCCGGTGATGCTCACCAGGCCGACGCCGGGGAGCTGGGAGATCTTTTGCGAGAGCCGGGTGTCGGCAAGGTCCTCGACCTCGGTCAAGGGGAGCGAATCCGAGGAGAGCGCCAGGGTCAGGATCGGGGTGTCCGCCGGGTTCACCTTGCTGTAGACCGGCGGGTTGGGGAGGTCCTTCGGCAGGAAGGTGAAGCTCGAGTTGATCGCCGCCTGCACCTCCTGCTCGGCCACGTCGAGCGAGAGATCCAGCGAGAACTGCAGGGTGATGATCGAGCTCCCGTTGGAGCTCGTCGAGGTCATCTGGGTGAGTCCGGGCATCTGGCCGAACTGCCGTTCCAAGGGGGCGGTGACCGAGGTCGCCATGACGTCCGGGCTCGCGCCGGGATAGAAGGTGCGCACCTGGATGATCGGGTAATCGACCTGGGGGAGCGCCGCAACCGGCAGCTGCTTGTAGGCGATGGCCCCGGCGAGGAGGATGGCGATCATGAGCAGCGTGGTCGCCACCGGCCGTATGATGAAGGGACGGGAGATGTTCATCGGTTGCTGCCCGTGCTCCCCTGGCCCCCCATGGGGCCGGAGGCACCGGGCCCGCCGGTGCCGGCGTTGGGATTGGGGCCCGCGGAGGGGCCGGAGACCCCGTTGGCACCGCGCGGCGAAGCCGAAGGCTGCGCGCCCGGTCTCCCCGCGCCCGGCTGACCGGGCTGTCCGCCCCGCCCTCCCATGCCGTGGCCGCCCCGGCCGGGACCGCCCGCCGCACGAAGTTCAACCTTGCTCCCGTCGCGCAGCCGCTCCGCGCCGTCGGCGACCACCAACTCACCCTGGGTAAGACCAGCGGTCACCGAGACCTCGTCCCCCTGCCCCGGACCGAGGGTGACCGGACGCGAGGCGACCGTCTTGTCGGCCTTCACCACGTAGACGAAGGTCCCCTGCGGCCCGCGCTGCACGGCGGAGGTCGGGATCAGGATCTGGTTTTTGCGCAACTCCAGCAGCAGGTGCGCGTTCACGAACTGGTTCGGGAAGAGCTCGTTTTTCTGGTTGGCGAAGTTCGCCTTGAGGCGGACCGTGCCGGTGGTCGGGTCGATCTGGTTGTCGACGGTCAAAAGCTGACCGGTGGCAAGCTTGGTCTTTTCCTCGCGGTCCCAGGCGTCCACCGCCAGGTGCGCCCCGCCGCGCAGCTTGGCCATAACCGGCTGCAGGCTGTCCTCCGGAATCGGAAAGACCACCGACGCGGGCTGCAGCTGGGTGATGATGACCAGGCCGTTGGCATCGGTGGCATGGATGATGTTGCCGACATCCACCTGGCGCAGGCCGACCCGGCCGGGGACCGGTGCGGTGATCCGGCAGTAGATGAGCTGCAGCTTGGCGTTGTCGATCTGTCCCTGGTCCACCTTCATCGCCGCGGCGTACTGGCGCACCAGCGATTCCTGGGTGTCGAGCTGCTGCTTGGGAATGGAGTCCTGCTTCCAGAGGGTGCGGTAGCGCTCCAGGTCCACCAGGGCGTTTTTCCAAAGCGCCTCGTCGCGGGCGAACTGCCCCTGGGCCTGGGTGAGCTGAACCTGGAAGGGACGCGGGTCGATGAGCGCCAAGAGATCGCCGCGGCGCACCATCTCCCCCTCACGGAAACGGACCTCCATGAGCTGCCCGTCCACGCGGGATTTCACCGTCACGGTGTTGGTCGGCACCACCGAGCCGAGACCGTTGACGTAGACGCCGACGTCGCCCAGGTGCGCCGCTAGAGCCAGGACCGGCGCCGGCGGGGCCGTTTTCGGAGCGGCCTGCTTGGCGGGGCGTTTCCCCGGGCCGGCAAAGAGATACCACGCGAGCACCACCAGGGCCAGGACCGCAATGGTCACCACCGTGCCGCGGCGCGAGCGGGGACGTTCCGACGGCGCGTCGGAGGAAGTTTTTTCCGGGGTTTCAGGATTGGCGCCGGAGGCGTCGGTCGATTTCGTCATAGGTAAACTGTCCTTTCCTACAAAAGCTTCGGGACGGCCGCTGGCCATCCCGAAGTCCCGTCTTTAGCTAAAAATTGGAACCCTGCCCGTGGAAACGCTTTAATTTGCGAACGTTACCAGATGGGGGCATACCCTGTCAATTTCAACCTGAGCCGCTCACCCAGGGGATCCTTTTGTGACAACGCGAAGTTAGCAGCGAATTGCGGAGGTATTACGTAAATAATAAGAAAAGGGTTCGCTGCCTCCGCTGCCGCGGCACCAGGGTTGATTTGACTTATTTAATGCGGTCGGTAAAGTACTGGACTAAATTAGTGTTTTCAAATCGAATGGGAGCCGTGCCATGCGAAATCCAGCCTTTATTCTCTTCACACTGATCCTGCTGGTCTCCGGAGCCACCCTGGCCCGAGCCGAGTACGACGACAGCGGCTGGAAGGCCGTCGGCGTACATGCGGGGCTGTCGGCGACCGAGAAGCATCAGTATTTCCACCGCTTCGACATCTTCGCCAACTATGGCCTTCCCTGGTCGTTGCGGGGAGAGCGGGGCTGGGGGGCGGCGATGCAGCTCAACATGGCGGCCGGCATGGTGCGCGGGGGGGGAGAAAGCGGCTTCATCGGGGCGGTCGGCCCTTCGGTGGTGTTCGACAAGGCCGGCAACCGCGGGATCATGTTCGAACTCGGGGGGGACCTGGACGTTCTGAGCCGGCAGGTTTTCGGCCGCCAGGATTTCAACGGCAACCTGCTGTTCGAAGGGTATGCGGCGCTGATCTACCGGTTCGACAACGGGATCGGCATCGGCTACCGGTTCCAGCACATGTCCAACGGCGGCATTTACAGTAACGGCAGCGGCAACCCGGGGCTGGACCTGCATACGGTCAGTCTGAGCTACCACTTCTAGTTGACCACCGATAGAAGCAAAAGAGGCCGGGGTTTTCTCCGGCCTCTTTTTGTTGCTGGCTCACGCAGGGACTTAAAGGACACCAGGGACACCAGGGCGATGCTTGTTATTGCTCATTGTTTCATTGTTTCATTGTCAAAAGGGATACCCCAGTCCCACGAACACCGCCGGGCCTTCCTTGCCCACCCCAATGTCGACCCGCCCCAGTATGTTCGGACGCACCACCGCACGCAAACCGATTCCGGGGTTGAACTCGAAGCTGGATTCCTTCGCCTTCACCAGGCTCTTCATCACTGACCCCAGGTCGATGAACGGCGCGAGCTCCCAATCGGCCTGAACGTGGAAGATCTCCCACCGGAACAGCCGGATCCGTTCCTCAAGGTTCAGCAAAAGGTAGCTGTTGTCGATGAACCGGTTCTGCCCGTAGCCGCGCAGGGTGGTCTCCCCCCCCAAAATGCTCTGCTCCAGAAAGGGGATGTTGCTGCCGTTGGTCTGACTGGCGGCAATCCGGCTCACGGTGATGAACCGCGCATCCTGGAGGGGCAGGTAGTGCAGGAACTGGAGCTCGAAGCGCTGGTAGGTCTCGCTGCTCCCCAAGGCCCGGAAGCTGGTGTCGATCATCGCCCGGCCGTACACCCCCTCCACCGGGAGGTTCCGCGCGTTCAGCGTGCTGTAGACCACGGAAAACTGCTGGGCGTGGACGGTGAAACCGTCGGCCCCCGGGACGCTTTGCGCCGGAAAGACATCGGTGATGAAAGGGACCTTGTTTACTGCCCCGTGGCCGATCTCCACCTTTTTGAAGCGTTCTCCGAAGACCAGCTCGAAATTGCCCGGAAGCAGCCGGTAGCCGAAGTCGATCTTTCCCCCCGCCTCCCGGTCGGCGTAATTGGTCTCGTTCTGGCGCGCGGAGTTGGATTGGAAACCGAAGAACCGCGCCGATCCGTCGGCGAAATCGTACAGGGTGCCGCTCAGCTCGAAGCGCCTATTGAGAAAGGCCTCGTCACCGTACCGGATCCGGTACTCCTTGTTGATGTGGGTCGCCTGGGCGAGACTGACCTGGATTTCGCGCTCCGGGGTGGGATAGAAGGCGCCGTAGATGCTGGAGGTCACCCCGAAGTAGTCGTTGTAGTTGATCTGGGGGACCACCAGGGTGCTCGCCTCGTCCTTCTTGTTATAGAGCAGGAATGCGACCAGCGCGCCGCCGGTGATCCCTTCGTTCGGGCTGGAGGCGATGACCGGCAACGGGATGGTCACGGTCTTCACCTCGTCGCCGAAGTTGTCGTTGGTGAGCGGGTAGGGAAGGTCATGACGGGGGACCGTCGTGGAACACGAACAGAGGAGAAAAAGTGCGAAAAGAAGGGAGAACGGGCGCCGCATCTATTTCCTTCCCCCATTGCCTCGCGCGGCGACCAGCCCGACGCAAAGCCAGAAGGCCTCGCGGAAGCGGCGCAGGATCCCGAAAGCGGCGCCGACCGTCGCACCGAAGCTGAAGCCGAGCGACAGCAGGACGTTGCCGGCGTCCTGGACGCCGACCGAGGCGGGGACCATGAACCCGACCGCGGCGAAGGCCTGGGCGAGGGCATCGAAGCAGAGCGCCGACTCGAGCGTTATGGGACGGCCCAGAAACCGGAAAATGATAATGACCTCCAGGGAGTGGACCAGCCACCCCAGAAAAAGTAAGAACAGGGAAAGGTACCCGCGGCGCGGGTGCTCCCGGTAGAAGCCGCTCAGCTGCGCGTCCAGCGAGGCCAGGTCGGCCTCGCGCCGCAGCAGGAAGGCGGGGCAGATCCCCAGACGCTTTAAAAGGCGCAGTAAGGTCGCACACGGGTTGTGGCGCTGCAGATAGGCAAAGGCGAGCCCGCCGGCGCCCAGCAGGGCGGCCGCCGAGCCGGTGCTAAGAACCAGCCGGCGGGGCAGACCGGGGAGGGCAAACGGGATTAAAGCCAGGCAGAGGAATATATAAAGCACCAGGCTCAGGACGGTCAAGACCTTATGGATCACCAGAGACGCCGTCGCCTCCTGCCAGGGGACCCCGGTCTCACTCACGCGCACCGCCTTGAACGGCTCCCCCCCAAGCGATGCGGTCGGGGTGAGCTGGTTCAGGGCTTCGCCGGCCAGCCGGATCAAAAACAGCCGTCCGAAGCCGAGCCCCGGGGGGGCATCGACCAAAAGCAGCCGCCAGGATAAGGTCCAAAGGCAGCAGGTGAGGCCGTAGGGAAGCAACAGGAGCACCCAGTAGCGCCGGTTAGCGAGCAGCAAGTGCCCGAGCGCCCCCCAGTCGATCCCCACCAGCATGAAAAATAGCACCAGCGCGGCCACGGCCAGCAGCAGCACGTAGAGGCGGCGCAACGTCGGCCCCATCGTCCCCCCCTACCCCTCCGGGACCACCCGGAAGAATTCCATGTAGCGCCGGAAGGTCTCCCGCTCGCGGGCCGGGTCCAGGCCGAACTCCTCCAGGGAATAGCGGTGCAGATTGTTGCGATCGGTTCGTTGCGCCTTGAGGAAGGCGAGCATCTTGCCGTGGGCCTCCTCGGTGAGCTCGCGCTGGAACTGATGGTAAATGCCCCGCACGACCGCCATCGGGTCCCGCACGAGGTCCAGGTAACTTACGTCGCACCATTTATTCTGCGATTTCGGCCGAGACTGGCGAAACCGGATCGCCTGCCGGGCACTCTCCGCCCACCGTTCGCTCACCTCCGCCCCGAGCCCCCTCCGCACGGACCGGTTGGTGAAGGGGGCGCGCAGTACCTCGGCGAAGGAGGCCGTGGAGGCGAGCACCTTGAGCGGATCCCGGTGGGTCATGATGATTTCCGCGTCCGGGTAGACCTGCACCAGCGCGTCGAGCGCCATCAGGTGGCTCGGGGCCTTCAACACCCAGTGGCTGCCCGGACAGTGGCACTGCAGCTGCTGCAGGAACTTCTTGTGGAAAAGATAGGCGGGAACCTTGTCCTGGCGGTCGTGCCATTTCCGGTAGCTGGTGACGAAATACATCGATTCGAAGACATAGCTCAGGAAGGAGTGATCGGTGATGGCGATGCATTCCTGCGGGGCCTGCGCCTCGATGTCGTGGCACCGATCGAAACCGGGCATCAGGACGTCGATCCAGCGGAGTTCCTTTTCGGTGGCGGCGATGCGGGGATCGCTCCGGTAGGAACTGCGCAGGGGAGGTGGCGAGGGGTGCATCACCTCCCAGACCTGCGGTGCCCGGGCACCGGGATCCTGGGCCAGGAGCGCGTGGAGAAAACTGGTGCCACTGCGCGGCAGGCCGGTGATGAAGATGGGGCGGAGGATCTCTTCCCGGGCGATCGCGGGAAACTGTTTGCGGTCGTGGGTCAGGCGGAGCCGGTTGCACAAAAGGCGCAGCATTTCCGAGCGGACGGTGATGCGGCCGACCAGGTTGAGATCGGCGTCGCGTTCGAAGGAGGTGAGGAGGAGGTTGAGCGGCTCCCGCAGCGGCGGGGTCCCGAAATCGTCCAACCGGGTGATCCCGGTCGCGCGCTCGAGGAGATCGTCGGCATCGAGGCCGACCAGCCAGCGGCCGTTTTTGAGCAAGGTGCGCCCGAAGCCGTTGACACCGTGCATCAGCCGGTTGCCCGCGGCGCTGCAGCGTTTGGGAAAGTGGTAATCGACCGTGCCGGTCGGGCGGCTCAATTGGCTCACGTCGGGTCCCTCCTTCATTGAAAAAAAACTTAACCATTCTAACGAAGCCCCCTCTCTTTGCAACCGACGCGAAGGGGTATCCACCGCGGGAATACGTCCACGACAGCGCCCGCAAGACAGCGCTGGGGAAAACCGTAGGCAGCTCCGGTCCGTCCCGGAGCACCGGTCCCGAGGAGGGGTCCACCGACTCGGAAACGATGCCGCAGACCGGCTGGACTTTGAGGGGTGGGGTGCTAGAATCCCGTGACCATCAACTACTTAGCCGCAGCCGCCCCGGCTGTGGGATACTGTGCGGGGTGGCCGATCGAGGTGAAGCATGAAAACGTCCGCGATGGTGATACTGCTGGTTCTTCTGGCCGTGGTGATCGTGGGGGGGGTATACCTCTTCCTCGGCGGAACCGGCCCCCTGGTGACGGTCACCCCCAGTTCGGGAGCGATATCGGCGAAGCAGTCCGTCGTCGTCGCGCTGAAGGCGGTATCCGGGCTCAAGGAGCTGACGGTCAGCGCGGTCCAGGGGCAGCAGCCATTTCAACTGGTGAACAAGAAGTATCCGGAGGGGGTGAAGGAGGCGAGGGAGACCCTGAACCTCGCCCCGGCCGGGGTGAAGGACGGGCCGGTCACGCTGGTGGTACGGGTCAACGACCGCTCCATCGCCCGCTTCGGTGCCGGCCACACGACCGAGCTCTCCCACCAGTTCGTCTTCGACAGCAAGCCCCCCGCCATATCCATCCTGAGCACGGCACACAACATCGCCCGCGGCGGGGTCGGGCTGGTGGTCTATTCGGTGAACAAGGAACTGCAGCGCAGCGGCATCGTCTTCGCCGACCGCTTCTTCCCCGGGTACCGGCAGAAATCCGGCAACTACGCCTGCCTGTTCGCCTTCCCCTACGACATGCCGGAAGAGCAGTTCGTGCCCAAGGTCCTGGCGGTGGACAAGGCCGGCAACGAGCGGCGCGCCGGGATCTACTTCCATCTGATCCCGAAAACCTTCCGTTCCGACCGGATCGAGCTCACCGACAGCTTTCTGGACAAGGTGGCCAACGAATTCGCCGGGAAGTATTCCGGGACACCCTTGGAGGTCTACCTGAAGGTGAACCGGGAAGAGCGGCTGCAGAACCTGAAGACGCTGCGCGAATGCGGTTTGAAAACCGCTGCCGATCCGCTTTGGAAAGACGCCTTTCTCAGGCTCCCCAACTCCGCCCCGCGGGGGGGCTTCGGCCAGCACCGGACCTACTTCTACAAGGGGAAAGAGGTTGACCAGCAGACCCATCTCGGCGTGGACCTGGCGGCACTGTCCCACGTCCCGATTCCGGCGGCAAACAGCGGCAAGGTGGTGTACGCGGACTACCTGGGGATCTACGGGCAATGCATCATCATCGATCACGGCATGGGGCTGCAGAGCATCTACGGGCACCTGAGCCAGATCGGGGTGAAGGTGGGGGATCAGGTCGAGAAAGCGGCGATCATCGGGAGAAGCGGCGATACCGGCCTCGCCGGCGGCGACCATCTCCATTTTGGCATTGCGGTCTCGGGAGAACAGGTCAACCCGATCGAGTGGTGGGACCAGAAGTGGATACGCGACAACATATACAGCAAGATGGAACAATGAAACAATGAAACAATAGGCAATAGGTAATGAAACAATAGGTAATGAGACGGGAGAGGCGTCAGGCCATTACAAGGATCGTTGAAAAATTGGAGGGCGTATGGGTGGGGGTAAAAAAAATCCTGCGTACGATAAAGCCTGTGCCTTCGCTATTCGAATAGTCAATGCGTACCGACACTTGACGGAAGAACACAGGGAATATGTGATGTCGAAGCAATTACTGAAATCGGGGACCTTAATCGGAGCCAATTTAGCCGAGGCAAACGGGGCGATATCCTGGGCGGAACTTTCAGCAAAGGTATCAATCCCTTATAAAGAGTCGCAGGAAACAAAATATTGGCTGTGGCTTTTGAAAGAGACAAATTATATCAACGACAAAGCATTTGATAGTCTGTTCAATGATCTAAACGAACTCGCTGCCATCCTGTACATCATCTTACGTAAAACACGTTTTAGAAAAAACGCTGCAAACAACTCCCTCCCCCCCAGCACCACTTAGCATTGTCTCATTGTCTCATTGTCTCATTGTCTCATTGTCTCATTGTTTCATTGTTTCATTGTCAATGTTCATCCCCCACAGTGAAAAAGAACGTGGCCCCCCGGTCGACTTCCGCGGTTGCCCACACCCTCCCCCCGTGGCGCTGCACGATGCGGTGCACCGTCGCCAGCCCCACCCCGGTACCTTTGAAGTCGGCCGACGAGTGCAGCCGCTGAAACGGCGTGAAGAGCTTGTCGGCCGCGGTCATGTCAAACCCCGCCCCGTTATCCCGCACGTAGAAAACGGTCTCCTCCCCCTCCAGCTTCCCGAACTCGATCTGGGCCTCTTCCTTTCTCCCGGTGTATTTGAAGGCGTTGTTCAACAGGTTGGTGAGCACCACGCGCATCAGGTTGACATCGGCCACGACGCTCACCCCGTCGGCGATGGTGAAGGTAACGCTCCGCTCCGGTTCCCGGATCCGGCACTCGGTCGCCACCGCCCACGCCATCTGGCTCAAATCCACCGGCTCCCGTTTCAACTCCTTGCGCGCCACCCGGGCGAAGTCGAGCAGGGTCTTGATCAGCTTGTTCATGTTCAGGGTCTCGGTGAGCATGATCCGGATGAAGTCCCGGCATTGCTCGTTGAGCCCCTCCGAGAAGAGCTCCAGGATCACCTGGCAGTAGCCGTTGATGTTGGTGAGCGGCGTGCGCAGATCGTGTGAGACGGTGTAACTGAAGGATTCCAGGTCCCGGTTCGCCTCTTCCAGCTCGCGGGCCCGCTCCTCCAGGCGCTGGTTCAAAAGTTCGATCTCGCGCTCGGCCTCCTTGCGGGCGGTGATGTCTTCCTTGACCGCCACGTACTGCGCCGCGGTCGCTTCACCGTAGCGCATCGGCGCGACCGACACCGATTCCCAGTAGGCTTCCCCGTTTTTCCGGCGGCTTTTGAACTCGCCGCGCCAGGCCTGCCCCGCGTTGAGGCTCTCCCACATTTGGCGGATCACCTCGGGGGGGACCGAGTCGGGCTCCAGGAAAAGGGTCGGGCGCCCCACGATCTCCTCCAGGGTGTACCCGGTCACCTCGGTGAACTTCGGGTTCACGTACTCGATCGCCCCGTCCCGGTCGAAGAGGACCACCATGCTCGGCCCCTGCTCCACCGCGCTCTTCAGTTTCTCGATGAACTCCTGCTGCTCGCGGACCTGCCGTTTCAGAAGGATTTCCGAGATGCAGGCCCGGATGCTCCCGAAGAGCTTGTCCTTGTCGATCGGCTTCATGACGTAGCGGCTGATGCCGATCTCGATCGCCTCGATCAGGTAGTCGAGATCGCTGTGGGCCGAGGTGACGATGACGGGGACGTCGGGCCTTTCCTGCTTCATGGTGCGGGACATCTCGATGCCGTGCATCTGCGGCATCTTGACGTCGGTCACCACCAGGTCGGGCTGGATTTCCCGGAACCGCTGCAGCCCCTCCTTGCCGTTGGCGGCGGTCACGATGTCCAACGCGGGGAACTTCCTCCGGATCAGGCCGCAGACGGCCTCCCGGGTAACCGGCTCGTCCTCCACGTACAACAGCTTCAGCTCGTCTTTTGCCGCCTGGCGCAGCTCCATGTCACACCTCAATGGTGAATTCGGCCCCGCCCCCGACGTTGCGCACGGTAAGGGAGCCGTTCATGTTCTTTTCGATGATGTTCTTGGCCATGTAGAGACCGACCCCGGTCCCCTGCCCCTCTTCCTTGGTGGTGAAATACGGCTCGAAGATCCTCCCGATCACCTCTTCGGGAATCCCCCCGGCGTTGTCAGCGATCTTCAAAACCACCCGCCCTTCCGGCGTGGTCTCAGTCTGGACCACGATGCGGGGCTCGCCGTGCGGATTGTCCAGGAACGCGTCCCGGGCGTTGGACAGGATGTTGAGCAGCACCTGGGAGAATTCGTTGGGATAGCCCAGGATCACTGCGTCGGGCCTCCCCACCACGTCGACCTCGATGCCCTTGGCGAGGAAGGCTCCCTCCACCAGGGAAAGCGCGCGCGCCACGACGTCGGCGACGCAAAACGGCACCTTTTCCTTGTCGGGCATGAAGAAGTTGCGGAAATCGTCGATGGTCTGCGACATGTGCCGGATGATCTCCATGATCTTCTCGGTGGTGGTCTGCAGGTATTCGTCGGTGAACCCGCCGCACTCGTGGCAAAGCGAAATGTCCTGGACCAGAAGCCCGACCGCGTTCAGCGGCTGGCGCCACTGGTGGGCGATGTTGCCGATCATCTCCCCGAGCGCCGCCTGGCGGCTTTGCTGCATGAGGACCTCGTCCTTGCGGCGCAGCTCCTCCAGGGCCAGGAGCCGCTCGGTGGTCTCGGCCTGCAGCGCGGCCGACCGCTCTTCGACCCGCTGCTCCAGCTCCCGGTTCAAAAGCCACAGCGACTTCTTGGCGTTGAGGAGTTCCCGGTTCTTCTCCACCGCCGTCTCGTAGGTGGAGAGGAGAAAATCGACGATCTGTTCGCGGGGAGCGCTGACGCGGTAGCGCTGGCCCCGGTACGGCACCTCGATGGGAGCCTCGTCGCCGCCGTCGTAGCAGACCGCCCCCGACTTGAGGGTGGCGGCGATCCGGGACAGGAGAAGCTCGGCGTTGTAGGGCTTGGAAATGAAATGGGTCGCCCCGGCCTCCAGGGAGTGCAGGACGTCGGCGGGGTTGTTGAGCAGGGTTAAAAGGATGATCGGCGTGCTTTGCACCGCGTCCGTCTCGCGGACCCGCCGGCAAAGCTCGAACCCGTCCATCTCGGGCATCAGGATGTCGGAGACGACGAGGTCGGGGCGGGTCTCCAGGATCCGCTCCAGCGCCAGGCGTCCGTTCTGGGCGATGGCCACCTCGTAGCCGTTCTCCATGAGGATGTACTCGAGGAGCCGCGCCTGGGTCGGGCTGTCGTCGACGATGAGAATCCGGTGCCCCCGGTGTCCGTCCCGGATCGTTTCGGCGTCAGACATAGCCCGGCTCCTTCCCACCCAGCCGTTCGAGCAGGGCGATGATCTCCTCGGGAGGCAGGACGTAGTCGGCCGCGTCGAGGCGGAGCGCCTCGCCCGGCATCCCGTACACCACCGCGCTTTCCCGGTCCTGGACCACGGTGAGCCCCCCGCGATCCCGCATCAGCTTGAGCTCGGCGGCGCCGTCGCGCCCCATCCCGGTCAGAAGCACCCCGGCCGCCTGCCGGCCGAACTGCTCGGCGACCGAGCGGAAAAGGCGCGCCACCGCGGGGCGCAGCCCGTTCTCGGGAGGGGCGCTGCTCAAGGAAAGCCGGTCGCCGGCAACCTCCAGGTGGTAGCCGTCCGGCGCGATGTAGACGGTGCCGGGGAGCATCGCTCCCCCCTGTTCGGCCAGACGGACCGGCAGCCGCGCGCTCTGGGCGAGCCAGCTCGCGAAGTTCTCGGTGAACCCTTCGGTCATGTGCTGCACGATGAGGATCGGCGCCGCAAACGGGGGTTGCAGCCGGGAGAGGATCCGCTGCAAAAGCGGCGGACCGCCGGCGGAGGCGCCGATGGCGATCACCCGCGGCCGCAGCGCCGGGGCGGGGCGCAGCAGCGGAGGAGGAGCCAGCGGGGCAGCGTCGCGGGACGGGATGCGGCGCACCACCTTGATCTCGCTCATGAGCTTCACGTTGCGGATCAGCCGCGCCACCGAGTCGGCAAAGTCGGGATCTCCCACCGGGGCCGGCTTGGGAAGCACCATGAGCGCCCCCGCCTCCATCATCCGGAACAGGGTCCCCGAATCCTTGGGGTCGACCTTGCCGCTCACGATGACGATCGGGGCCGGAGCACTGGACATGATGGCCCGGGTGGCCTCGAAACCGTCCATCCCCGGCATCTTGATGTCCATGGTAATGACGTCCGGCTTGAGCGACTGCGCCTGGCGCACCGCCTCCTCACCGGTTCCGGCGGTGCCGACCACGCACAGCTCCGGATCCGACCCGAAGATCTCCACCAAGGCCTGCCGAACCGTCATCGAATCTTCCACGACCAAAACTCGGATCACCGCACGTACCCCTTCAGCTGAGTTTCCGGATCACTTCCACGAGCCCCCCCTGGTCGAAGCTGCTCTTGACCAGGTAGGCGTTCGCCCCGACGTCGATCCCCCGCTCCCGGTCCTCGCGCGACTCAAGGCCGGTGACCAGGATGACCGGGAGCTCGGCCAGCCGTTGGTCACCCCGGATCGCGGCGGTGAGCTGGAAGCCGTCCATCCGCGGCATCTCGACGTCGGACACGACAATATCGAATTCTTCGCTTTTGACCAGCGCCAGCGCGTCCGAGCCGTCCACCGCGGTCCGCACCGCAAACCCCGCTCCCTCCAGGATGTTCTTGAGCAGGGTGCGCGAGGTGATCGAGTCCTCGGCAACAAGGACCGAGAGCTGGCGCGCCTTGCCGCGCCCGGAAAGCGGCTGGGCCTTCGCCTGGGCGGCGGTAAGCGCCGAGCGGAACAGGTCGTTCACGTTGAGGATCGGCACCACCTGCCCGTTGCCCAAAACGGTCGCCCCGGCAACGTTGCGCACCCGGGAGAGCTGGGGCCCCAGGGGCTTGGCCAGGATCTCCTGCACCCCGAAGATGGCGTCCACGGCAAGGGCGATGCGCCGCTCCGCGGCGTCGAGCACCACCACCTGATGCAGCGGCGGGTCGTCCTCGGGCTCGGGGAGTTCCAGGATGCGCGCCAGCCGGGCCAGCGACAGGACCTCCCCCTCGACCGTCACGGTCTCACGGTTTTCAACCCCCTTCACCTCGGCGGCCGAAACCCGGCAGGTGAGCCGGACGCTCGACGACGGGATCAGCGCCTGGCGCCCGGAAACCTCCACGAGCAGGGCGTCCATCATGGCGAAGTTCAACGGGAGCACCAGCCGGAACACGGTCCCGGTACCGATCTGAGAGACCACCGCCGCGTGCCCGCCGAGCTTTTCCAGGGACTCCCGGACGATGGCGCACCCGAGGCCGCGGCCCGAGATGCTCGTGATCATCGAGCTCGTGGAAAGCCCGGATTCGAAGATGAGGTTCAGCGCCTCGGCGTCGGAAAGCGCGGCCGCCTCCGCCTCGGTGATCAGCTCCTGGCGCAGGGCGGCCCCCTTCACCCGGGCCGGATCGATCCCGGCGCCGTCGTCGGTCACCTCGATCTCGGCGCGGTTGCCGTCTAAATGCCGCAGCGCGATGGTCACCCGCCCCCGGGCCGGCTTCCCACGCTCCCGGCGCTCGGCGGGGGGCTCGATGCCGTGGTCCAGGATGTTGCGCACCAGGTGCAAAAGCGGCTCTTTCAGCTCGGCGAGGATGCGCCGGTCGACCTCGAGCTCGCCCCCCCGCAGGTGGAGATCCGCCTCCTTGCCCAGTTCGGCGCAAAGCTCGCGTACCAGCCGCGGGAAACTCTCCACGACGGAGGTAAAGGGGAGCAGTTGCAGCTCCTTGACGTCCCCCAAAAGGGTGTCCACCATCCCCCCCAGGGCCCACAGGCTTGCCTGCCCCTTCTGGGTCAGGCTCTGCAGGCGCTGGCCGAGACGGCTCTCCCGCTCCAGCTGTTCACGAATCAGCTGCGCCAGGGCGGCCGGCGTCCCCTCTGCCGGACCGCTGCGGGCCAGCGCCTCGGCACGGGCGCGCTGGTCGGCACGCAGGGCGATGTTCCGGGAAAGTTCGCCAAGTCCCTCCACCAGCGAAGAAACCATCAGCTTCGCCGACACGAGTTCCTCGGCCTGCAGCAGGAGCTGCTCCAGAAGCGGGACCGGCACCCGGACCGTCTCGACCGGCGCGCTCCGCACCGGCTGCGGCTGCCCAGCCGGAAGCGGGGGTTCCACCGGGGTCGCGCGGGAAGCGATCGGCTCGACCGGCGGCGGGGATACGGGCTCCGAGGCGGGGGGCTCCGAGGCGGGGGGCTTTGCCGCCGGGAGGAAGGTGGACGGCGCTGCTTCGGGAGCCTCGGCAGGGGGAACGATGGGATCCTCGACCGGCGCGGCAGCCATACCCGGCGCCCCAAAGGCGCCCGGTGGGCCGGGGAATATCCCCTGTTCCAACCCCTGCACCTCGCGCTGCAGCCGGTCCAAAAGCGGCGCGGAGAACTCCATATCGCCGCGCTTCACGTCGGCCAGGATGCTCTCCAGCACCTGGCAGACCTCGGCCACGTCCAGGAGATTCACCGCATGGGCGGCCCCCTTCAGGGTGTGCATCCGGCGGGAGAGGCTCTCCAAAAGCGGCTTGCGCGCCGCCGGGTCCTCCTCCTGGCCCAGCGCCTCCAAAAGGGAGTTGAGCGCGCGCAGGTGGTCCTCCGCCTCCCCCTGGAAGATCACCAGGAGCCGTTGCAAGAGATCGGCGCCGTCAACTCCCATGGGAGCCTCCTGCCGGCGTTATGGCACGGGAAGAACCGGTCATGCCACCTTGAACCGGCTTACCAGCTGCTGCAGCTTCTGGTTCAGGTCGTAGAGGTTGCGCGCCGCGGTCTCGATCTGCCGGCTCCCCTCGACGTTCTGGCTGCCCGCCTGGTTGATGCTCTGGATGGCGATGGCGATCTGGTCCATCCCCACCGCCTGCTCCTGGGTGGAGGTGACGATCTGCAGCGTGGAGTTGGAAGCCTCCTCGATGCTCTGGGCCAAAAGCCGGATCGCCTCCCCGGCCTCCCCGGACTGGCGCACCCCGCTCTCCACCGCCTTGCTCCCCTGCTCGGTGGCGAGAACGGCGGCGGTGGTCGCCTTCTGGATGTAGCCCAGGATGTTGCGCACCTGGGCGGTCGCCTGCTTGGACTGGGTGGCGAGGTTCTTCACCTCCTGGGCTACCACCGCGAAACCCTTGCCGTGCTCGCCGGCCTTGGCCGCCTCGATGGCGGCATTCACCGCAAGGAGGTTCGACTGTTCCGCCAGATCCCCCACGGTGGCGATGATCTCCCCGATCGCCTGGCTTTGCTCGCTCAGGTTCACGATCCGCTCGGCGATGAAGCTCATCCGGTCGTCGATGCTGCGCATCCCCTCGATGGCGTCCTCCACCGAGCGTTTGCCGGTGCGCGCGACCGCGACGGCGTTTTGCGAGCTCTCGTAGACCTGCTTGGACTTTTGCGAGGCGAGGTCGGTGGTCTGGCGCACCTCCTGGACCGTGGCGTTGGTCTCGCTGATGGCGGAGGCGGTTTCCGAGGAGGTCGAGGCGAACTCGCTCACCGTGGTCAGGATCTCCCCGGCGGAGGTGCTGAGTACCCCGACGCACTCCCCGATGTCACGGTTCAGCTCCCTGAGGTTGCGGGTCATGGTGGCAAGCGATGCGCCGAGTTGGTCCTTGTCCGATTTCGGTGCGATCTCCACGGTGAGATCCCCCGCCGCGATCCGGTCGGCGAGAGACGCGGTCAGCCGCAGCGAAGCCACCATCCCCTGCATGGCCAGGCCGAGAACGTCATGTTCCGAGCGGGGCACCACATCGACCGAGAGGTCCCCCTGGGCGATCCGGTTGGCGGTTTCCCCCATCCGGCGCAGCGACTCGGTCATGCTCCGGGTGGCGCGCAGCATCTGTCCCGCCTCGTCCCGGCCGGCGCTCTCCACCTCGACCGAGAGGTCCCCGGTTGCCAGCCGCTGGGCGGCGTCGGCGGCCTGGTTGATGGGACGGATGATGGAGGCGGTGATGGCGACGGCGGTGCCGATCGCGGTGAGAACGGCGACGATGGTAAGGAGGACGCCGGTCAGGTAGGCATTTTTCTGGGTCTGCGTCGACTCCTCGATGAACTGGTTGGCGCGCGCGTAGGCGAATTTCACCACCTCTTTCGCGTCTTCGACGATCCGGTCGACGGTGTCGCGGGCATAGGCCTTGTGCCAGGCAATCGCCTCGGCGGTGCGGTGGGCGCGCACCAGGGCGATCGTCTTGGCGCGGACTCCCTTCCACTGGTCCATCATCGTTTTGATCTCGTCGACCTTCGCCTGGTCTCCGAGGAAGCGCTCCCGGACCAGGGCCAGTTCCTGGTAGACGATAGCCTCGGACTCGTCGATCTTGCGTACCGCGTTTTCGAGCTCCCGCGGGTCGTCGCCGTACAACACGACGTCTTTCATCCCCCGATGCATCATCAAGATGTTCAACTCGGCGCGGCGCATCGAGTTGGACACCGTGAAGGGGTGCTCGTGGAACTCAGCGAGGAGTGTCCGCTGCTCCGAGATGTTTCTCAGGGAGACGATCCCCATCACCAGAAGAAACAGCACCACTACGCCGAACCCGGCCAGAAGGCGGGTCCCTATCCTGAAATTGCTGAGCATGATTCCCCCGTTACCAGTAATGCATCGGTCGACGACCGTTACGTACAGTTCTTTCCAAAGCTTTCGCTGTTTTGTTGCGGGCACGCCGCAGGGTGCTACTCCACCTCTTCGTGAACGACGATCCTGCGGTCGGCGAGGATCCTCCCCAGATCGAGCAGCGCCAGGCGGTCGCCGGTCACCCCGGTCAGAAACTCCTCGCGGACCCCGGTAAGGGCGGCCGGAGGCGCCTGCAGCTCCGCCACCGGGAGCGAAACGATCCCCGCGATGGCATCGGCGAGGATCCCCACCTCCATCACCCCGTCGCTGGCCAGGATCACCCGGTTCAGGTTGGAAAGCCCGACGCTGGGGAGTTCGAAGAACCGGCGCAGGTCCACGATGGAAACGATCTTGCCGCGCAGGTTGGTGATGCCGAGCACGAAAGCGGGGGCGCAGAAGAGCGGGGTGAAATCGGTAAGCGGAAAGATCTCCGTCACCAGCGCGGCCCGAACCGCGTAGCGCTCCCCGGAAAGCTCGAACTCGATCACCTCGATCCGCTCCCCGGCGGTCTCTGCCTCCGGCGCCGCCGCGAGCGCCCGGGCCCGCGCCGCCAGGATCTCCTTCGGGCCGGCCGGGTTCGGCGCGACGGCCGGGGGAGCATGAATGACCCCGGCGGTGCCGTCGGCGATCGTATTTCGGTCCTGTTGGGCGGACATTTACCCTCTCCTTTGCCTGCGGATCACTTCGGCCAGCCCTCCTGCCGTCATTCCGTCCGAATCGGGGAGTACCGCCGCCGGGTCGCACCGTTCGAGCAGGCTCAGCGCCACCCCGAACTGCCGTTGCGACTCGGCGTCCCGTCCCATCTGCCGGTAGAGGTTGCCCAGGGCGAAGTATCCGAGGATGAAATCGTGGTCGATGTAGAGGGCGCGTTTCAGGATGGATTCGGCTTCGTCCTGCGCCCCCTGTTCAATGTGGATCAGCGCGAGGAGGTAATGGCTCGCGGCGTGCAGCCGGTCCTGGGCGATGGCTTTTTCGCAGCACTGCTTGGCCGCGTCGAAAAGCCCCTGGTCGGCCAACTGGCGCGCCCTGGCCTCCCAGCCGGCCGCATCCGTGGTGCATTCCGCCGCGTCGCCGGACCGTGCATCCTCCTCGGCGGTAGCGGCCGCCACCGTTGAAGCGGGGCCCGGGTCGGTCGCGGAGGGTACCGGCGTTTCTGCCATAAGTTGCGCGGCGGCCGGGGGAGCGCCGGAAGGAGCGGGAGCAAAATCAAAACCGGTTGCGGCCCACGCCGGGGCCTGGCCGGTGGACATCTCCTTGAGCAGGGTAAGTGGGAGCTCGGGAACCGGCACCGGGTCCTGAACCGGAACCCCGTCGCCTTTTTCGAAAAAGATGGCGCCGGGAAAGCGCCGGCAGCTGAACCGGGTGAAGTGGCGGTGGTCGATCTCGGTCGGGCTGACGAAAAGCCACCCCCCCACCCGCAACGCGGCGTGGAGACGATCGACGACCTGCGGCACCAGCTCGGGGCCGAAATAGAGCATCACGTTGCGGCAGAATACGAGGTCCATCCCGCCGGTCCCGTTGGCTGCCGAGGGGTAGACCTCATCGGCGAGGTTGAGCTGCTTGAAGCGCACCATGCTCCGGATCTCGGGAAGGATCTCCATCCGGCCGTCCGGGCGCTGCTTGAAGTAATCCGAAAGCCACGGGGGGGCGTCGCGGAAGGACCACTGGCTGTAGACCCCGCGTTTCCCCTTCTTCAGGGCCGCCGGGTTGATGTCGGTCCCCAGGATGGTGACATCCCACTGGGCCAGGTCGGGGATGAGCCGCTTGAGCAGGATGGCGATGCTGTACGGCTCTTCACCCGAGGAGCAGCCGGCGCTCCAGATGCGCAGCCGCCGGTCGCCGGCGCGCCGGGAGGCGATCAGTCCGGGGAGCAGCTCCTGTTCCAGGACGCGGTAGCTCGCCGGGTCGCGCAGAAAATAGGTCTCGCCGATGGTGAGGGTGCGGGCGAGGGCGTCAAGCTGGTCGCCGGAAAGCGGTTCCGACATGAGCCACAAAAGGCAGGTCTCGACGTCGGGGTAGCCGAATTCCCGGCAGAGCGGCAGGCATTTCTGGCGCAGTTCATCCAGCCGCTCCTCGCGGTAGAAAAGACCGAGATGCCTGGCGACGAACCTGCCGAATCGGATCAGGATCCGATCGGCGCTCCCGGCCGGGGAGGTTTCCCCGGACCTGTCAGCCTGGCGCGGAAGCAAGGGCCTCCCTCAGGGAATCTTCTTCCTCAAGCGACAGGAACCGGCTCAGATCGTGGATCAGGACCAGTCCCGCCACGGTCCGCGTCACTCCCGAGACATGCTCCATCCCGGGCACAATGCGCTCCGGGGCAACGCAAAGCTCCGGATCATCCTCGATTACCCCTTCCGTCCCATCCACCACCAACGCGACGTTGAGGGAACGGGCGCGGGCCACGATGAACTGGTCCTCCGGCCGGATCTCCCGCTGCGGCATGCCGAAACGCCGGCGCACGTCCACCACGGGAACCACCGTCCCTTGCAGGTCGAGGATGCCGACAACGATCTCCGGAGCCTGCGGAAGGAGCGTCGGCGCCGCGGCACGGATCACCCGTTGCACCCCTGCCAGCGGGAGGGCGTAGCGCTGGTCGTCGAGGTTGAAGATGAGCAGATGTGATGCGGTAATATCGGTCTCCTCCTGGGGGGACGCGCTGCATAGATGCTTGATCCGGTGCAATTTACACTCCGGAGCACCGGGCATCAAGAGAAAACTGAGGGAAACCGTGGCACTACGAATTGGTTATTGACAACTGCATGAAGCCGTGAAAGATTGGCGGTCAGACATTATAAAGACGTTATAGATTATTGTCATACAAAATAACCGAACCGACTGTCAGCATCTTTTGGGCGCAGAGTTTCGACCAACCACCGAATCGGGAGCCGACACTTATAAGAATAAGGTCACTCTCATTACCGGTGACAATTTTCCTTTCTAATTTAGGCTTTGTCAACCGCGGTCTGACATTTTAATGACAACCGATGCGCAATGTCTTCCGAGGGAACTAGCAGACGCTCCACTATGCCGTGCGGCGCAAAGATAATGACTGACGACGGCAGGAGGGCGCCGCACCAAAGACAGAAGTACCGAGGGTCTCTGAGGAAGATAAGTAAAGGGTACTGGCACCGCTGGTGTCGGTTTCCCTGGTCGGCCGATAGCCCCGGCAGGAGGCAAGGTCGGGGAGGTAAAGGGTGCGGCCAGAGCCGCGAACCGTCAGGACCGCAGGCTCTGCGCCGCTTCTTCCGGGGTATTGACGCTAACCAGGGATTTTCCCGTCCCGCCGGCCCGTTCCAGTTCTTCCCCGCAGATGTACCGGGTGCGGACCATCGGGTAGAGGTCGTAGATCCTGAAATTGCCGCTTTCGAGAAGCTGTCGCATCGGAGCGAGGCATCCCT
Organism: Geomesophilobacter sediminis; assembly: GCF_016458275.1. Taxonomy (GTDB): domain Bacteria; phylum Desulfobacterota; class Desulfuromonadia; order Geobacterales; family Geobacteraceae; genus Geomesophilobacter; species Geomesophilobacter sediminis. The sequence continues at coordinate 190,355 of NZ_JAEMHM010000008.1, read as the reverse complement.
TGCCGTAGAGGGTGAAGAGGGTTTCCAGCGCGTCGTGCTTTTGCGGCACGACGGCATCGTATCCCTCCTTTACGGTGCAGAGATGCCGCAGCAGTTCCCGGCTCGGGAACGGCATGTCGCAAGGGCCGGCAAAGACGTAGTCGGTACGGGCATGGTAGAGCCCGGTGTAGAGCCCGCCCAGCGCGCTTCCGGGGTAGAGGTCGGGGAGCACGGGAACGTCATAGGCGCCGAAGCGTCCGCCGTCGTCACCGACCAGGAGGACCTGGTCGAAGCTGTCCCGGAAAACGGCCAGGATCGCTTCGAAAAGAGGTCTTCCCTGCCAGGGAAGAAAGGCCTTGTCGCGCCCCATGCGCCGGCTTTTGCCCCCGACCAGGATCACTCCGGTTACGTCTGCAAAGCGTGGATTCGACATCGTTACCTGCTGAAGAAAAAGCCCAGGGGTGGGTCCCGCGCGGGCTTAGCGGCAGGAGGCGCCACACTTGCCGGACCGGGACAATGCCGCTAATCTTACCCTTTTCAGGCGGCCAAAGCGAACAATTTCAGGGGGAGGCGGACATGCAATCGAGCCAATCGAGCTGGAAGGATGACCTTTCGTGCGGAATCAAGGGGATCGACCACCAGCACCAGGAGATTTTCGCCCGGTTCGACTACTTCTCGGAGGCCTGCGACGACAGCGCCGGCGGGAAGGAGGTCCTGGCCCTGTTGGAGTACCTGGACAACTACACGGTGGTCCACTTTGCCGAAGAGGAAGGGATCCTCGAGCGCAGCGGCTATCCGGAGCTGGGCCCGCACCGGAAGCAGCACCGGAAGTTCCTGGACGAGCTGGCCCGCCTGCGGGTACAGATCATCGACGACGGCCCGGCCCACAGCGGCGTGCAGGCGAGGAAGAAGGGGATGCGCCAGTGGCTGGTCGATCACATCGTCAACGTGGACAGCGAGTACGTCGCACACGTAGTCGGGTCTTTAAGCATAGACGGTGATCAGTAGACAGTGATCAGTAGACAGTGATTAGAAACAGTGATCAATGATCAGTTCAACTGCGCCGCTTTATCCGACTGATCACTGATCACTGACATCGTTCCCTGACTACTTTTCAATGTCTTTACTGATAACTTTCCGCCTTCAGGATCGTCTTCATCTTTTTCAAAAGCGCGATCCCCTCGCGGCAGCTGCTGAAGGCGTCTTCGCTATTGCGCGAGCTCACCGCCACCAGCGAGATGATCTCCCCCACTTTCAGGGCCCCCACCCGCCTCACCAGCACGACACTTTCCAATTCCCATTTTTCCTTAAGCATCTTCGCAATCCCCTCGAGCTCACCGGCAGTATCCCCCTGTGACGAGTACTGAATCCCGCTCGTGGACTTGCCGCCGCTCACCTGTTCCTTGACCACGGCGAAGTGAAAGACGATGGATCCGCCGTTCTTCCGGTCGAGGAGGTCGTACACCGAACGGGGATCAATTGGTTCCTGCGTGATGATGATTACCATCTGTTGCTCTCCTCTATGATTGCGACGTGAGAAACGGTCCCCCCGAAAACGGGCGGGTAGTGGATTCAAGGCGGCACCTGGAGCCGGTCAATCGATGCGGCAGCGGTGCACCAGCGAATAGTGTCGGATGTCCCCGGGAAGATGGCTCCCCACCACTCCGGAAACCACGATGGCCATCAGGGCTGCGGGCACCTGGGCCGGAAAGGCATGGACCACCCAGGCAAGAGCCAGGTGGAAAAGGGCCAGGACGCCACGCCCCTGGTAGATCCAGTGCCGGCTCGAGAAGATTCCGGCGGCGATGAGGAGAAAGCCGGTCGCGACGGTGAACCAGTGCCACCGGACCATAAGGGAAAACGGTTCCCCCCAGAACATCCCTCCGAAAAGGACGCCGCCGACGGCTACGTGGCCGACGCGGAACACGAGATTCAGATATTTGGAAACCGGCGACCGCTTCTTCTTGCGCTTTGCTTCACCTTCCGGCTGAGCCATCCCTTCTCCCCTCACCTCTTGACTGCCACGCTCAAATACGGCGCCCCTGCGGCACCGGTCCAGGTCGCCACCAGCGAATCCTTGAAGAAGGAGAGCTTCCCGTTGTAGGAGGCATCCGAGGCGGTGGTGACGATTCCCTGCTGATCCATCATCAAAAGCATCGAACCGGGCAAGGTGGCGGCCCCGTTGCTGTCGAGAAAAGCCGCGTAGGTCAGGGTCCCGGTGGAATCGACGCCGAACGAGCCGCTCTCCCAGAGCGTGGCGCTGCCGCCGGAAAGCGCTGCGAAGGCGTAATTTCCGGCAAGGTCGGTCATCTGGTAGCTCGTGGAGGTGAGCACGACCGCCGGCGGATGGATGAACTGCATGATCCGCAGCACCGGCGCCCCGCTGGCATCGGTTGCCGTCCCGACGACGGTCACCTTGTCCGCCGACATGATCCCGTGGTCCAGGAGCAGGGTGGGAGCGGGCGCGGCCCCCGGGAGGAGGGCCTCCGAGACCACGCCTTCGGAGGTGATCGAGAGGGTGACCACCTTGTTCCCGGCACCGGGAAGCTGCCGCGAGGTCGAGCCCTGAATCGCGCTGTAGGTCTCGGTCTGGTCCTTGCCGGTCTGTCCGGCTGCGTATTCCCACCCCCCGGCCAATCCGGCGGAAAGCTGGTGGTAGACCCAGGTGAGCGGTCCGGCAACCGCCCGGCCGGTCCCCTGGATGTCGGCGGCGGAGAAGACGATCCCCGGCACCTGCTTCTGGCCGATCAACAACATGGGGGAACCGGCAACGGAGGTCGCCGTCGCAACGAGGAGGTCCTTGTATTGGTTGTTGGCAAGAGCGCCGTGGAAACTCTGCCCCCCCGCCTGGAGCACTCCCCCGTCGGGAAGGAGTTGGAGGGTACCGAACAGGTCAGCGGGAGCGGAAGTCCCGCCGGCGCTGTCAACAAAAGATGAAACCGAGACGTTGCCAGAACCGTCGATCGCCGCGATCCCTCGCATCCACTTCGAGTTCGCCCCGGTGACGAGGACATTGAAGTTCCACGTTCCCTGCAGGTCAGCCTGGACAAACGGCCCCGGAGCCGAAGGGGTTGCCGAAACGGGATCGGATTTGCCCCCCGCCCCGGAGGAGCTGACTGCAGCCACCGCGAAGTAATAAGGGAGGTCGTTGGTCAGGCCGGTGACAATGGTGGAGGTCCCGGTGAGATTGGCGATCACCGTGCTGCCGGCGCCCGACGGGGAGTTCGAGTAGGAGACCTGGTAGGTGCTCGCTCCGGGGGTGGCGGTCCAACTAAGGGAGACCTGGCGGTTGCCCGCGCTGGCGGTAAGGCCGGTCGCCTGGGCCGGGACCCCGGGATTGTAGCGCCAGGGCTGGTTGTCACCGCAGCCGCCGATAAGCAGCGCGCCGAGAAGGAGCAGCATGATCATCATGGTGCCCCTCATAACCGCCACTCCACGCCGCCATAGACGAACCTTCCGGGGGCCGGAAAGCCGTAGCTCGTCTCGTAGTTTTGGTCCAGCAGGTTGTTCGCCCCGACGTACAGGTTCACCTTGTCGCTCAACAACTTCTGGCTCAACTTCAGGTTCACCACGCCGTAGTCGTTCAGCTTGGCCCGCAGGACCGGCTGGTTCGGGCCGGAGCCGTTTTTCGTATAGAAGTACTGGTTGCCGATCCAGAGAAACGACGCGTAGCTGGTGAAACCGCAGTCGAAGTCGTACTTTGCCTCCAGCGCCACCTTGTCGCCGGGGGTGTACTGCTGCTCCTGCCGCCCCGCCCGGGAGTGGTCGGCGGAATCGAGATAGGAGTAGGAGGCCTTCAGCAGGAGCCGTTTCGTCGGCGCGCTATCGGCCGCCAACTCGACCCCGGTGAAATCGATACGCGCGAGGTTGGTGGCAACCGAGGTGACCGGGTCCTTCTGAATCAGATTTCTGGCGTGGGTGTAGAACCCGGTGACGCTGGCCCGGCTGTTCATGGGGAGCTTCTGCTCCACCCCCGCCTCGTAGGTCCAGGCGACCTCGGGATCGAGATCGTTCCCCCCCGCCCCGGAGACGTTGTAGAGGTCATCCAGCGACGGGAAACGGATGCTGCGCTTGACCGCCGCCTTGAGCCTCGTTTCCGGAAACAGGTCGTAGGATGCCCCGGCCATGACGCTGTAATCGCCGTCGTTTCGTTCGTCACGGAGCTGCCAGTAGTAGCCGTAGCCGACGACCAGCTGCAGCCGGGGCAGCGGCGCGACGGCGTACTCCGCCGCTGCGGAATGGAGGGAGACCTCTTTGCGCTTGTAGCTGCCGACCGCGTTGCCCAGGGAATCCACGACCGGGCCGCTGTTGCGCCAGGTGTCCCACTCCGAGGCAAGCGACAAGGTAACCTTGCCCGCCGTTCCCACCAGGTAGCTGGGCTGGAGGGTGAGACCGCGAATCGAGGTGGTGATGCGCTGCTGGAACGAGCCGATGACCCGGTTGAACGAGGTGAGGCTCGCGTCGTCGAATTGGGTATCGGTTTCGCCGCTTTGGTTGAGAAAGGCCCATCCCCGTACCGTGAAGCGGTCGGTAGCGGCGTACTCGGCCGCGAGTTGTACCGAGGTACCGACGATACCGTCCAGCCGTTCGTACTTCACCGGGTTGGCAAACGGATCATTGGGGTCGTTGATGACGCTGGAGGGGAGTCCCTGGCTCCCCTGAAAGTAGTTGACGGTAAGACCGAGGGAAAGGTCGGCGCTCGGCGTGAAGCCGACGGTCCCCAGGAGCGCTTCCCGCCGGCGATCGCTGTTCTTCCGGTAGCCCCCCGGCTGCTCCGTGGTGGGGGTGAAATCCCCCGATAGCGGGAAGGCATCGACCTTGGAGGCCTGCCCGCTCAGAAAGTAAAAGACGCGCTCCGAGGCGCCGGAAACGCTTCCCTTGGCAAGGTAAGGCTCGCGGTCTCCGGCCTCGGCCCCCACCATCCCCTGGACCCCGGACTTCCCCTTCTTGGTGACGATGTTGATGACGCCCCCCAGCCCCCCCTGCCCGTAAAGGACGGAGCTGGGACCGGAGATCACCTTGATCTCGGCGATGTTCTCGGTGGTGATGAGGGTGGGATCGAACTGCTCGTCGCCGGCGGAGTTCATCGGGACCCCGTCCAAGAGGAGCACCACGTGCCTGGTGCGGAAGCCGCGGATATCGATGCGCGGGGTTCCGTCGGCCCCGACCCGGACGCTGACGCCGGGGAGCAGGGCCAGGGCCTGATCCAGGGTCCGTGCGCCGCGCGCACGGATCTCTTCGGCGCTGACGGTACGGAGGGTCTCGGAAGTCTCGCCCCCTTCCCGTTCGCCGGACACGACGATCTCGCCCAGGCGGTAGCGGTCCGCGTCCTCCGCGGCCTGGGCACCAAGCGCGAAAAGGCAGGAGAGGGAGATCAGCCCGGCAATGAAATAAGGATTCTTAGGATGCATCGGGTACCAAAACGTCTCTATCGGTGAATTTCAAACCGCCCCCCTCGCCTGATGGAGAGGGGGGCGGTGCGGGCTAGGGAATGGTCAGTCCGCCGTTGGGTTTGGGGCTGTTCTGGGTCCCGCTTTCGCCCGCCGCGTTGAGCGCGGTCACCGCGAACCACCAGTAGCTGCTCCCTGAGGGGAGCGCGACGGTGGTGCTGGTCCCGGAGCTCGTAACATAGGCGGCTCCGGCCAGAACCTGGGTTGAGCTTGGCGCGGTCGAGGTCCCGGTCTGGAGGTAGTAGACACGGTAGGAGCTCGCCCCGGAAACGGTCCCCCAGCTGACCTGCGCCTGCCCGGCCCCCCCCTGGGTCACGGTGACCCCGGTGGGGCTTCCCGGCGCCGACGTCGGGTTCGGGGTCCCCTGTTTTATCGCGGAAACCGGGCTTTCCCCGCCGGCGTCCAGAGCGGTGACGGCGAAGTTGTACACGATCCCGTTCTGCAATCCGGTTACGGTGGCGTCAAGCTGCGTCGCAGAGAGTACCGTGCCGGCGGTGTTCAGCTTCGGGGAGGCGGCGGTGATGGAACCGGTGTCATAGTAGATGTTGTAGGAGGTGGCGCCGGTGGCGACGGTCCAGGTGATAGTGGCCTGCCCGTCGCCGGGACTGACCACGATCCCTTTCGGAGCCGCCGGAGCAAGCAGGACGCTCGACTCCGCCGATACCGGGCTTTCCCCGGAGACGTTCACGGCGGTAACGACGAAGTAGTAGCTGGAACCGGCGGTCAAACCGGTCACCGCCTGACCGTTGACGGCACCCACGACCTTGCTGGTGGATGCGGCGGTAACTCCGGGGGAAGTCCCGTAGTAGATGTTGTAGGAGGTGGCGCCGGTGGAGGCCGCCCAGGTGAGGCTGGCCTGGCCGGAGCCGCCGACCGGAGTCACGGCGGTCGGTGCGGCGGGGGCCAAAACGGTGCTGGCGACGGTGGAATGGACGCTCTCCACGCCGGCATTTACGGCGGTGACCGCAAAGTAATAGCCCCCCCCGTTGGTGAGCCCGGTGATCGCCTGGCCGCTGACCGCTCCGGTCACCTTGGTGCTCAGGGAGGTGGCCCCGGCACCGTAGTAGACGTTATACGACGTGGCGTCGGTGACGGAATCCCAGGTCAGCGTGACTTGGCCGTTGCCGGGGGTGACCGTGAGATTGGCCGGTTTTGCCGGGGGGGTGGTCGCCGTCTTGAAAACGGCCCAAATGGAAAGGTGCGTCACCTGCGGCGACACCGCACCGTTACTGTCGACGGCATAGGTTCCGGCGGAGGTCCACACCCCGGTCCCGGAATCGAAGCTGTAGACGGCCAGAAGGTCGCCGGGCTGCGCCACCGCGGCCGGGACGGAGATGGCCAGCGCGACGGGGCTGGAGAAGGTTTTTACGCTCCCCATGCTTATGTCGGCGAAGGCCGCGAGGGTGGTTCCCGCCGGGAGGGTCTGGGCCGCGGCGGGGAGGTCCGCCGGGGTGGTCGAGTAGCTTACGGAAGTGGCGATGGAGCCGGTCACCGGGGCTCCGGAGCCATCCAAAAGGGTAGTGGCCGCCGGAATGGCAAGAGACACCCCGCTCGGGGCGGTCACCGCGACCTGGCTTGCCGTGGTGCCGTTGGTGGTGCTGAGGTTGCCGGTTGCGGTTGCCTTGGTTGCCGAGGAACTGGAACCGCCACAGCCGTACAAACCAAGCAGTGCGAATATGCCTAACAGTGCTACCCAACCCAGATGTGTCTTAGTGAACTTCACAAGCCCTCCTGTTTAATTCGTTTCCTGCCCTAAAGAACTACCCGGCAGGCAGCCGCACGATCTTTGGTTCCCATCCGCCGTGCCTCAAGGTCCCGGCGCGGGTCATCCGTTTCAGCCTTCGTCGTTTCTCTCACTGCTCCCCGCGCAAACTGAAGTTGAGCGTCACCGTGAATGCCGCGTCGCTCCCGGGATAGTCGGCCGGGATCGGGGGAAACTTTCCAATCGAGGTGATGGCCCGCGTCGCAGCCGCGTCCAGGAAAGGATGTCCGCAGGAGGAGACTTCCTCCACGCTTTGCAACGTGCCGTTCCGGGAAAGCACGAACCGGCGCTGGCAGGAACCTTCCCGTCCTCCCCGCCGCGCGGCTACGGGGTACTGCTTGTGCGCCTCGATCAGCCGTTTCAGGATCAGCGGGAAGTCCCGCCCCCTTCCGGTCCCGCCGCTTGCTCCCCTCGCGTCGCGACCACCGGCGCCCCCCTTCCCTCCGTCGTCCCGGGCGCCGCGCGCCCCAGACGCGCCGGATCCAGCGGGGGCACCGACGCCGTTGCCGGTGCCTTCGGCACTGCGCACCGACCTCTCCCTCTCCGATGCCGAGCCGCCCACGCTTGCCGCTCGTAGCGGAAAAGGAGCCGGGATAGCAGGGGCCGGGTTCGCCTCAAGGGAGCGGGCGACCGGTGCAACGCGGTTGCGCAATCCCGAGGCGTGATGGACGGCAGCTGCCGGGACCGGCGGGAGCGGTGCCGGGACGGTTACCGGCTGCTCCGCCCCGCCCGGTGCAGCATCCCGCGCCTGCCGGCCGGTCGCGCCACTGCCGGGTGAGGCGATCTCCCTCGTCGAGGCGGCGCTCAGCGCTCCAGGGCTCGCCCCCCTTCCGGGGGCAGACGGAGCAGCAGCCGCCATGAACAGGGCCATTGGTCGTTGCGGGTGCGGGGCCGGCTGCAGCTGGTTCCCCATTTCAAGCAGAACCAGCAGATGCAGCAGCAGCGAGGCGGCAAAGAGCGGCGCCGCCCGCCGGAATTCGCCGGGGAGCATCACCTTTTTCCCGTCGACTCGATCAGACCGTTTTTCCGCAGCACCCGCAGGACCGACGGGACCGCCAGGGCGCCGAGCCCGCCGAAAATGCCGTTAGCCACGGCGATGAAGAGCGCCTTGGAGAGGATGATCTCCTCCTCGAGCCCCATCAGCCACTCAACGCCGCTGGAAACCAGGGCCCGGGAGGTCGCGGCGATCAGACCAACCGCCGCACAAGCAAGCATCCCTTCCAGGGAGGATGGAAACAGCAGCAGCGCGGCCTCGATGACCAGCGCGGGGAGGAGGTACTTTACGAACACCATCCCCGGCATCCCCATCCCGAGGACGAGGCTCGCCAAGGAGGCGAGGAGCCCGACCAGCGCGGCGGAGCCGATCTTCGGGACACAGCCTCGAGCCAGCAGGTAGAAGAACATGGTGAACAGCATCACGTGCCCGGGGAGGTGGAGGTGCAGCCGCAGCCCGGCCCGGGTGATTATCACGAAGGTGGCGCAAAAGCCGATGAGCAGCGCCTCGCGCAGGGTGAACTGCGGCCAGAGGCGCATCTTTTCCTTAAAGGTCGTCATACAGTTCTCTCCGTTTGGTCAGGCGACCGGCAGGGTCGCCCATCCCTCCCGCGCCGGCTGCCATCGGTGACGGGGGCGACTCCGGTTGGGGAGCATAGTAGGTGCGCTCCCGGTGCAGCCCGAAGCCCCGGGCCTCGGCGGAGCGGGAGACCGCCTCGGCGGTCTTGAGCGCCCGGACCATGAGCGGGAGCAGGAGGCAGTGGAAGAGATCGGGCCAGTTCCGGGGGTCGAGCTGCTGCCGGGGGAGGAGACGGGCCCCCCGAAGGCGCTGGGCGGTGGTGATCTCGTCCATCTCCCTGAGGAAAAAGGGGATGAACCGTATGCTCGTGGTTAAAAGAAAGCTCAACCGGTACGGGACGATCCGCCGCAGCCCCGCCATGACGTCGCGCGTCGAGGTGGTGCGCAGGAAAACGGCGCCGGGAAGATAGAAGACCATGATCTGCACCGACGTGCGCAGCCCCGGCATGAGCCCCTTGGCGCCCCGGAGCGCCAGGTACGCCGCGATGATCAGCGCCGACTGCCAGACGACCAGCCGCAGGTCCCGCCACAGGTCGTACAGGGTGAGCCGGGCCAGGGCGTAATAACCGAGGGTTACCAGCACCAGGAGCGTCAGCGCCTCCGGCGTCCGCACCCCGACCGCGCAGGCACTGAGCAAGGTCGTGGCCGCGATCTTCCACCCCGCCCCCAGCCGGTGCAGCGGCGAGTCGTGGGTGAGGTACTGGCAGGCGTAGTCGCTGCTCCTCTTTTGCCTAAGGGGCAAGTTCATGAAGAATCCCCCGCTCCAGCGTCAACTTTCGGTCCGGCCACGCCCGGTCCGGCAGTTCATCGTGCGAAGCGATCAGTACCGTGGTCCCGCTCTGTTCCGAAAGGAGGCGAAGCGTTTCCAGAAGCGCCGTTCGCTGCGGCAGGTCGAGACCGGAAAAAGGCTCGTCCAGAAGCAACAGGTACGGCCGGGGTGCCAGCGCGGCAGCCAGGGCGACGCGGTGCTGTTCCCCGAAACTCAGCGTAAGGGGGGCGCGCTCGGCCAGATGGGCGATATTGCAGTCGTCCAGGACCCGCGCCGTCAGCTGCCGGATCTCCGGACTGGAAAGCCCCATCCGGCGCAGGGTGAAGGAGACCTCCTCGGCCACCGTCTCGCAAAAAAGCTGGCGCACCGGGTTTTGAAAGAGGACCCCCACCTTCCCGGCGAGCTTTTCCGGCCGGGGAGCCCCCACCCCATGGAGCTCCAGCTTTCCGGAACCGGAGCGCTCCAGGCCGGAAAGGCAGCGCAAAAGCGTGGATTTCCCGGCTCCGTTGCGGCCGATGAGGTGGATCCGTTCCCCCTGGCGGATCTGCAGATCGATCCCCTTCAGGACCTCCCCGACCTCCGGATACCTCAGGCGCAGCCCCGAGATGCTGACGGCCGTCGGGCCGGCGGCGTTCCCGACCGCCCGGCGCGCCCGATCCGGAACCGGCGAAAGGGAGCCGGCCGGTGCCTGGATCGCCTCCTCCACCAGCCGTCCCCGGTCCAGGACGAGGTAGCGGTCCACGACCTGCGCCAGGGGGGCCAGGTCGTGCTCGGCCAGGATGATGGTGTACCCGAATCGCTTCAGCCGGTCCAACAGACGGCAGAATTCCGCCTTCTGGTGGGCGTCCAGCTGGGAGGTCGGCTCGTCCAGAAGCAGCAGCGACGGGTTGAGGGACAGGACCGAAGCCAGGGCGAGCCGCTGTTTCTCCCCGGCCGACAGACGATCGACGCTGCGCGAGGCGTAACCGGCCAGCCCGACAGCGGCGAGGGCGTCCTCGATCCGGGCCCCGATCTCGCCGGGAGAAACGCAGAGGTTTTCCGGCCCGAAGGCAACCTCTTCGGCAACGGTGCTGCAGACGATCTGCGACTCAGGGTCCTGGAAGAGGATCGCCACCGCCAGATCGGAAAAATGGCGCGAGACCGCGGAGACCTCGATCGAACCGCTGCGGGTTCCCCCGTGCAGCACGTCCTTGATCAGCATGAGCAGGGTGCTCTTGCCGCAGCCCGAATTGCCGGTGATGCAGACGCACTCGCCCCGGGCGACCGAAAAGGAGATCCCGGACAGGGCCGGGTCCGCTGTCCCCGGGTAGCGGTACCCAAGCTCGGAAATCGCAAGGGCGCGGTCTTCCCTGCCGGCGTCTGCTCCGCAAAAAGCGGCGGTCACGGGCGCTTTGCAACAGCCGGGTGCGCGGAGACCGAGGGCGCCACCGCGTTTGCCGGACCGTGACAGGTAAATGAGGTGGCCGACCAGCGGCGGTAGCGGCAGTCGTAACAGGACCTCCCCTCGGCAACGACCAGTTCCTCCTCGACGTCGGGGACGAATGCCGCGCAGCGCTCCGCCTCGGCGGCGGCCCGGGCCCAATCCTCCTTGCCGCCGCTAAATTCGGCGGCGTCTCGTCCATCCATCAGAACCTCCTGAGCTCCCTGCGGTGCAGGGTCTGCCAACGGACGCCATCCTCGGGCTGCGCCGGTGCGACCATGAGGACCGAGCGCCCCCCGACCATCACCGTCTTCGGTTTGTCGGCGACCCGCACCAGGTCCTCCGGCGCCACCGTCTCCCCCTCCATCCCCTGGATCGCGTCAACTCCGGGAACGCCGAGAAGATCGGCAACCGACATGACACCGGCGATGTCGAGGCTCCCTTTCATGCGTCCGTCGTTTCCCCCGAGCCGAAGCCCGGCTCCGGCCAGCGCTCCGACCACCCCCTGCCCGGTCCCGCCGTGTTCGGAGAGATGAACCCCGAGCCGCGCCGCCAGCGCGTACGCCTCTTCCTTGGTCAGGACCGTTTCCTTGGCCCGCTCCCCGAAATGAAGCATTTCCACTCCCGCTACCCGGTCCACCACCGCAACGCAGAGCCCGGGATCGGAGCCGGGGGCGCTCTCGCGCTGGAGGAACGCGCCGGCGTGCCGGATCAACGGCTCCAGCGCCTCCTCGTCGATCTCCGCCTCAAAGCACATCGCGCTGTTGTGGGAGGTGTACGGGATGTCGGGATGCAGCAGAAGCTGGTGCCTGGTGACGTGGCGGCTGCGCCCCCAGCCGAAAAGTTCCAGATCCTCGGCGATGAGGGAGGCGAGTTCGCCGGTACCGCGGCTCTCGAGATTGTCGGTATCGTCGATGCTGAGCAGGATGCGCATGGGCAACTCCTTGACCAATCGGTAGGGTCGGCAGTTTCCCCGGAAACTCCCGCGCCCCCTCCGCCGGGGAGGGAAAGGCGGTCTGGAACCCAGGGGATAACCACCGGAAAACACACAACAAAAAAGGGGACCCCTCTTGGATAGAGAAGTCCCCTGCGTGTGGATACGGATCCACCCGTCGAGGTTCTCCTTCTCAAGAGGAAGGCACTGCCGTTTCCAGCAGCACCCAATGGCCGCTCGCCGTGAGGATGACCTTTTAGGCGGAGGCGGCTCGGAGAGCCGTTTTTGGTTGTGGCAACGAGGGGAGCCCGAAAGGGCGCCGCCTCGAAATGCGGTCAAATCTATTACTGGAAAATCGGCGTCACGTCAATGTATACAGTTCCCCTCTCATAAAAACCGCGGCCATGCTATAATCGGCTAGTCCAAAAATTCCAGGAGGTTTCACGTTTTGTGCGTTGGGGATTAGAAAGCATCAGCAGGCGCATCAGGGGAAAGTACTCCGCAACGATCGTTCTCCCGCTGGTATTCGCGTTCATCATCGCCCTTGGCTATCTCGATTTCCTCATCGGGTTTCGACTGAGCCTCTACCCGCTCTACCTGATCCCTCTGGCCCTCGTCGCCTGGAATGAATCCCTCCCCCTCTCCCTCGCCACCGCAGCAGTTGCCAGCACCGTCATCGGAGCGAAATACTTCCTGTTCAAGCCAGCCTACGTGGCACAGACGTACCGGTACTGGGACGGCGCCATCAAGATCATCCTTTTGTTGCTCATCGGCTTCGGGGTCTTCCGCATCCGTCAACTGCTCCGGCAGAAGGAGGCGGTGAACGCCGAGTTGAAGAAGGCCCTGTCCGAAATCCAGGAACTGCGGGAGATGGTCCCGATCTGCGCCTGGTGCCACTCGGTGCGCAACGACCAGGGGTTCTACGAACGTATCGAGGTCTACCTGCAGCAGGTCACCGGCGCCAGCCTCACCCATGGCATCTGCCCCTCCTGCAAGGAGAAGTACTACGGCAACCTCGGTAAAGGGCCCGACGCCAAGGCGGCGGATGATCCGGACAAGGCGGGAGCTGGTCCAGAGATTAATAGATCAAAGAACTTGAATAAATGAGAATTTAGGGTATCCTGTGGCGGCGCTGGACGCCGGCCTCGGCCCCACGCAGACCACCACCAAAGGGAGTTCATATGAAGAGGAGAATGTTATTTGCGGCGCTCGCCATCGCCGTAAGCGCTACGTCCGGGTGGGCCCTGGAGGATACCCGCGCCTCCGGGAGCAATCTGGGGAGCGTGTCCGGCGGCGACTTCAAAAGCGCTCATCAGGTGATGGAGCGCCGCTGCACCTCGTGCCACGGCATCAAAAGGATCGAGGACGCCTTCAAGGCCAAGAAGGACATGGCCGCGATCGAGCAGCGGATGATGATGAAGGGCGCCAAGTTGAGCCAGAAGGAACGCGAGGTTCTCGGGATCTACTGGAAGACCCCGTTGAAGAAATAATTCAACCGGCAGAATGAATTAAAAAGCCCCATCCGGCTCGGTCCGGATGGGGCTTTTCTTTGGTCTGCACTACCGGGGCGAACCAGTCCAGCACCGTCACTCGGCGATGCGAACCCCGTTTCGCCCGCTTTCCTTCACGTCGTACAGGGCACCGTCGGCGCGTTTGATCAGGGTGTCCGAGGTATCGCCGGGAAGGGCCTCAGCCGCGCCGATGGAAACGGTGACCTGGATGTCGTTGCCGTCCAGCAGGAACCGGCTGTCCCGGATTTCCTGGCAGAGCTTCCAAGCGATGCCGGTCGCCGCATGCCGGTTCGCCTTGACGAGGATGATGGCGAACTCGTCGCCGCCGAACCGGGCCACGAAATCGCTTTCGCGCAGGGCGTTTTTGAGTTTGAAGGCGACCCCCTTCAATATCCGGTCCCCGGCGGGGTGCCCGTAATTGTCGTTGATCGCCTTGAAGTTGTCGACGTCGACGAGCAGCAGAAAAAAACCGTCGTCGGCGCGCCGGTTCGACCGGAGCAGGTCGTCCAGTCTCTCATCGAAATGGGCGCGGTTGGCGAACTGGGTCATCTTGTCGACCCTGACCTCGGTACGCAGCGAGTCGATCACCTGCTGCTGGGTCTGCAGCACCTCCCGCGACCTGGCAAGCTCGGCGCGAAGCGTATTGTTGCCGGCAATCACCCGGTCGATCTGCGCCACCAGGAGCGCCGCCGTCTGCTTCACGTCGTCGGGCAGCCCGGTCCGGTTCAGCGCGTCGCGTGCCTGCGACAGGGTCAGCGACGAGGTGCTGGCGGCTTCGTCGATGTGTTGCATGGCCTCGGCCAAGGCCATCAGTATGCACCGGATCGCCTGGAGCGACCCGTTGATCCGGTGCTCCCGCAGGTCGGGACGTTCCCCGGGGGCCGCCGTTCCAGGCTGCTCCTCGGAAGGCTCCCGGCGCCAAAGGCGCCCCGGCAGCAGAAACGGCACCAACGCCCCCCGCCCCAGGCGCTCGAAAAACCTCTGGACGCTCTCCGGATCGAAGATACGGGATAGGACCGGAATCAAGGCCAAACCGACAAGGACGCCCGAAGAAAACAGGACCATCTGGTGAAGCTCAATCAAAGGGCACCCCCAAAACTCATAGGAACATGCAACCGCCGCAAAACATCTTCCATCTATTGAATCAGATCTTTCAGCTAACTCAATAGGAAGCATCGCTGAGAGAGTGAAATATCTCTGAATACAGCAAAAAGCCCCATCAAGTGATGAGGCGTTGAGAGCTGAGACAGGCAATCGTTAAGGTTCCCGGTAGAGCAATATGAATGCTGAGCTGGGAAGGTTCGGATGATACTGCAGGAGTGACATTCCCGTCGCGATCGACTCTTTGCATGCAAGGCGACAAACCCTGTCGGAGCACCTTTCCAGGAGCGATTAACCGCAACCGCGGTCACCGCCTCCGGCGGATCGCGCCTGGAAAGGCGCTCCGACAGAAGGGTCCCGTCGTTCAGGTTGCGCAGTCCGCCGGGTCCCCCTGGATCTTCGCCACCGCATGCGGCACCGCCGGCCAGACCGCTTCCAGGTTCTCCACCGCCCCTTTCGGGCTTCCCGGCAGGTTGATGATCAGTGCCGAACCCCGGATGCCGGCGATCGCCCGGGAGATCATCGCATGCGGCGTTTTCTGCAGGCTGCGGGCCCGCATCACCTCGCCGAACCCGGGGATCACCCGGTCCAAGATCGCCTCGGTCGCCTCCGGGGTGACGTCGCGCGGGGAAACCCCCGTCCCGCCGGTGGTGAGGATGAGGTCGGCAACGTTTCCGTCGGCCCAAGCCGCCAGGGTCGCGGAAATCAGCGCCGCCTCGTCGGCGATCAGATCCATCTTGACCGTGGCGACTCCGCGCTCCTTCAAAAAGGCCTCCAGTGCGGGGCCGCTGGCGTCGGTCCGCTCGCCGCGGGCCCCCTTGTCGCTCAAGGTAAGGATTGCCGCTCTCATGCCGTCTCCTCTCTTTGGAACAACCCGCTCTTGCCCCCTTCCTTGTAAAGGAGCATGACCTCGCCGATGCTGATCGATTTGTCCGCCCCTTTGCACATGTCGTAGATGGTGAGCGCCGCGACCGTGGCCGAGGTCATCGCCTCCATCTCGACGCCGGTCCTCTCGAAAGCCCGCACCGTGGCGCGCACCCGGACCACGCCGGTGGCCGGGTCGGCCTCGAAATCTACGGCGGCATGGTGGATGGCCAGCGGATGGGAAAGCGGAATCAGGTCGGGAGTCTTCTTCGCTGCGGCGATGCCGGCGAGCCGGGCGACGCCGAGGACATCCCCCTTCGCCATGTTCCCTTCCAGGATCGCCTGCAGGGTCTCCGGCTTCAGAAATACCTTGGCGGAAGCGACCGCGGTCCGCAGCGTCGGCTGCTTGCCGCTCACGTCCACCATGATCGCCCGCCCCTGCTCGTCAAAGTGATTGAATGCCATGTCTGCTCCTGTTCCTGTTCATGTAATGCCGCCGACGAACCGCCCGCCAAGACTCCCCGCGAAACCCAAGTCGGGTCAGCGGGGCTCTTCCTGTAGATCCACCTCATGCAGGAAGAGGAGGTCCACCTCGGTCCCCGCGGGCACCTGGGCCGCATCCAGCGGCAGCGCGGCGAGCGCGTCGCTTCGCACGATGGTGGATAAGACCCCGGTGTGCTGATCGCCGGCGCTGTAGGCAAGGTAGCGGCCGTCCTCCTTCTCGATGCGCACCCGGATGAAGTTCAGTTTCCCCTGCTTCTTGCGTACATCCTCGGCAAGCACCCCCTTCACAAAGGGACGGATCACCTTGGGGTGTCCCATCATCTTCATGAGGGCCGGTCGGACGAAGAGCTCGAAGGTCACCATGGTTGATACCGGGTTTCCCGGGAGCGAAAAGACCGGGATGCCGTCTTTCACCGCGAACGCGGTCGGGCCACCCGGCTTGATGTCGATCTTCCAGAAGAGCTGCCGCGCCCCCAATTCGGCCAGAACCGCGCGCACCAGGTCGCGGTCTCCGGCGGAGACCCCGGCTGAGGTGATCAGCACGTCGCACTTGAGCCCTTCGAGCATCTTTTCCCGATGGCTCTCCCGGTTGTCCCGCGCGATCCCCAGCAGAACCGGCACTCCCCCGGCGTCCCGCACCGCGGCGGCCAGGGAAAGGGCGTTGGAATTGATCACCTTGCCCCGGGTGGGAGACTGCCCCAGGTCGATGAGTTCGTCGCCGGTGGAAAGAATGGCGACGCGGGCCCGGCGGCGTACCGGCACCACGGCCTTTCCCATCGAGGCGAGCATGCTCACCTCGGCAGGGCGGATCACCGTTCCCGCGGGGAAGATCACCGTTCCCGCCTTGAGGTCGTCCCCCTGGCGGCGGATAT
The DNA here is from genome assembly GCF_016458275.1 of Geomesophilobacter sediminis. Classification (GTDB taxonomy): domain Bacteria; phylum Desulfobacterota; class Desulfuromonadia; order Geobacterales; family Geobacteraceae; genus Geomesophilobacter; species Geomesophilobacter sediminis. The sequence goes on along the minus strand of NZ_JAEMHM010000008.1, from coordinate 173,617 downwards.
GCTGCCCCGGGCGCACCGGTTCCCGGACGGTGACCGTCCCCTCCCCCTCGGTCACCTCCTCGATCGGCACGATGGCGTCCGAGCCCGGCGGCGTGGGCGCCCCGGTCATGATCTTGTTCGCGCAACCGGCTGCGACGCTTCCCTCGATGCTGCCGCCGGCGGGAAGATAATCGGTTACCGTGAGGGTGACCGGAATGTGGGCACAGTCGGCGGCCCGGACGGCAAACCCGTCCATGGCGGAAAAGTCGCACAAGGGATGGTCCCACGGTGCGGCAAGATCCTGGGAGACGACGCGCCCCAAGGCATCGAGCAGCGGAACCCGCTCCTCCCCGAGCGGCTGGACGTTCGCCAGGATAATGCGGCGAGCTTCTTCAAAACCGGGCATTAAGGTACCTCTTGCATGATTAGTCGCGCCTGTGCGACCGGGGTCGGATCGTACGCGGAGTTCGAAGGGAACTGCCAACCATCTGTAGGGTGGGCGCCCCGTGCCCACCGTGCACTCAGGACTGCCCGTAAGTGGCCACAAAAACCTCTTGCCTGGGTTCATCACGACACGCTACTGTAGGGGCATCGCGGGCACCGCGGTTCATCATCTGAACGGAGCAAAGAAATTGAAGCAGCTTAAATACTTGGCGGGATATGCACCGCAGGTCGTCGGGCAGGTCAGCCGGCTGATCGAAGAGGATCGGCTCGGGGCGGCGCTGTTGCAAAAGTACCCGAACGTCCATGAAGTCAGGACCGACCGCGCGCTTTATGCCTTCGCCGTCGACATCAAAAACGACTATCTCCGCAACTCGCCGCCGCTCAGCAAGGTCGTCTACGACCAGAAGATCGTCATCGACAACGCGCTGGGACTGCATACCTTCGCTTCCCGCGTTCAGGGGGCGAAACTCAAGGCGAAGCACGAGATCCGGGTCGCCTCCCTGTTCAAGGAGGCGCCGTTGGAGTTTCTGCGCATGATCGTGGTGCACGAACTGGCGCATCTTAAAGAGCGGGACCACAACAAGGCGTTCTACCAACTCTGCGAGCACCTGGAACCGGAATACCACCAGTTGGAGTTCGACCTGAGACTCTACCTGACCTATGTCGACCTCTCCGGTCCGCTGTATGACCGGGATCAGGGATCTGGGGTCGGGGATCGGGGGTAAAGGCCCGCGTGGCGCTCCGGAACGAAGAAAATCTCCGTCGCGCCTACTCCGATCCCGCCTCCACCAGCGCGACCGCATCCCCCGCCTGTACCGTCCCCCCTTTGAGCACCTTGGCAAAGATCCCTTCCTTGGGCATGACGCAGTCTCCCGCCTGATGGTAGATCGCACAGCGGGTGTGGCACTCCTTCCCGATCTGGGTCACCTCGAGAAGCGTCTCCCCAACCGTAAGCCGCGCCCCCACCGGGAGCGAGTAGAGATGAATCCCCTCGGTGGTGAGGTTCTCGGCGAAATCGCCGTTGTCCACGTCCAGCCCCATGTCCCGCATCTTGTTGATGCTCTCCCGGGCCAGCAGGCTCACCTGGCGGTGCCAGTCTCCCGCATGGGCGTCCCCCACGATGCCGTGATTCTCCCGAAGGACCACCGACTCGACCGGGGTCTTGCGCTCTCCCTTCTTTTCGCTGATACAGACCGCTACAACGGATGCCATCTTTTCTCCTGAGTGTTAGCCGCCGATTTTCGACATGGCGAACGGGGTGGGTTCATCATTTTCCTGGGTCAGCTGGTGCCGGTGCGGTTTTTCCCGGACGATCCGGCGCAGCGCCTCCTGCAGCGCGGCGTCCCCCTCCTGCAGGTAGGGGCGGAGGTCGAGTTCGCCCCCGGAAAAAAGGCAGCTTTTGGCTTTGCCGGTGGAGGTCACCCGGATCCGGTTGCAGTCGCCGCAGAAGTGGCCGGTCACCGGGGTGATGATACCGACCGTCCCGGCCGCTCCGGGAATGCGGTACTCCCGGGCCGGACCGGACAAGGCGCCGCGGTCCACCAGTTCCAGGGTGAAGCGCGCCGAAAGCCGGCGCAAAATTTCCTCTCCCGGGACCACGAGCGACTGCCAACGCTCCTCGCCGGAAGAAGGCATGTACTCGATGAAACGGACCGAGAACGGGGCGTCGAGCGCCAGCGAGGCCACCGACTCCACCTCGTCGTCGTTCACCCCGCGCATCACCACCATGTTGAGCTTGATCGGGAACCCTTCCCGCCGCGCCGCCTCAATTCCGGCCAACACCCGGGAGAGATCCCCGCCGCGGGTGACGGCGGCAAAACGTGCCGGGTCCAGCGAGTCGAGGCTCACGTTCAGCCGCTGAACCCCCGCCGCGTGCAGCGGCGCCGCCAGCTCCTCCAGAAGGACGCCGTTGGTGGTCAGCACCAGCTGGCGGAGGCCGGGAAGCGCCGACAGGGAAGAGAGGAAGGGGAGGATCCCCTTGCGCACCAGCGGTTCGCCTCCGGTGACGCGGATCTTCTCGACCCCTTCATTCACGGCGGCGCGACCGATCCGCAGCAGCTCCTCGTAACTCAGGACGTCGCTGTGGGTGAGTTTCTCCACCCCTTCCGCCGGCATGCAGTAACGACAGCGCATGTTGCAGCGGTCGGTGATCGAAAGGCGCAGGTAATTGATCCTGCGGCCGAAAGTATCAACGAGCTCCATAGGTTTCCTTTGCCGGCGGGTAGACATAGGGCGCCGGACCTCCTAGTGTAGAGATTTTTTCCGTCGATCTCCAGAACTTTCCACGGCTGCGGGGCGTATACATTACCAAACTGGGTCACCAGGAGGCAACCCGCGCCGTTCGATCCTTGCGCTGCCGCGTGAGCACGGGGTCCCCACCCCACGCGCCCCCCCGGTGCAACAAATGTCCCAGCTTCGACCGCGTTCATGCTACCCTGAGCGAGGGAAGGAGCGCCATCCGTACCACTGCTTTTTGCCCGGGAAGGAACACGTGCATGAACTACCTATTCCATCTTTACCTGTCCGGCGACGACCCGGAGATCCTGGTGGGCAACCTCGCCGGAGATTTCGTAAAAGGGAGGATCGGTGACGATTTTTCACCCGGGTTGGCAACGGGGCTTCGACTGCACCGCAGAATCGATTCCTTTGCCCAGAACCATCCCTGCTTCGTCCGGAGCCGTAACCGGCTTTCCCCCGAGCTGGGGCTGTACCGCGGCGTGGTGGTCGACCTCTGCTACGACCATTTCCTCTCCCTCAACTGGAGCGCTTTCGCCGCCGATCCGCTGGACCGATACCTGGATCGGGTCCGCAGCATCGTGGAGGCGCGCAAAGACACCCTCCCCCAACGGCTGCAGAACCTGCTCCCCTTGATCTTCGACGACTTCATCCCCTCCTACCGCACCGTTTCCGGGATCGATCACGCCCTGAAACGTCTGTCGCACCGGATCAGGCAACCTAACCCGCTCCCCGCCGGCGGAGCGGAACTCGCCCGGCATTACGACGGGCTGCACCGTGACTTCCTTGCCTTTCTCCCCGAAGTCGGAGCCGACGCCCGGAGCTTTCTCGCCGAACGAATCGGCTCGCGCTGAGGCCGCGTGCCCGGCTCTTTCCGTATCGGCACCGTGGTCGTAATCCCCCTTCCGCGCTACCTACTCTTTTTCGCTTCCCGCTACGGAAGCTGCCGGTCCAACTCCCAAAGCTCCTCCCGCGACACCGGCGGGAAATAGATCCCCGCCAGATCCCGGTGCCACCAGGCACCCGTTCGTCGCCGCTCCTCCGGAGTGGTAAACCGGTAACGGTAGTGCAGGGCTCGGACGAACTTCGGCGGCGCCTCCGGAAAAGGATTGCCGTCCAGGAGCGCCAGGGTCGGCCGGTCTCCCTGAAGGATCCGCTCCAGAAGCCGGACGAACCAGGGATCGTAATAAAGTGACGGCATCGCGGCAAACCACATCAGCCAATCCAGGCGCAGGTGGCCGGCAGGACCTTTTCCAGTTGGGACTGCTGAAGGTGCTGAGTGCAAGGACAACGGTGAGCAGGCCGAGCCAGGAGAAATTGCCACGGGCCAGGAGAATCCCCTGGCACAGTAAGGTGAGGACTCCGGCGATTTCCATGACGTGTTCCCCCTAAACCCGGTCCCCTTCAACGGAATTGCCCCCCCCGGGACAATTGAACGATTGTATCCAAGCCCCCCCCGGCGGCAAGCACGGGGACGGCCTTCCGTGGGACCAGGGGACACCCGCAACTTTTCCGGGGGGACGGCGAGCCAAATTGAGCCGACCCCGATCATGCTCATATCCCCACACGACACCAGTCGCCTACTGCTGTGGTATAGTTACCCTTTCTGCCATCGGCCGGGGAAGCAAAACCACGGGATAACGCCAGGAAAATGGGGGGAATTGCCATGACGGTTGAGCTGAACGTGCTTCGAGATCTTGCCGACCGGGTCGCGATCCGGCTGGAGCTCGGAGAATTCGTGATGAAGGGGCCGCGCGAGAACATCATGGAAGTGGAATCGCGGGTTGCGTGGTCAGCGGTGGCGGGACAGTTGCACCATGAAGGGTATCCCCTGGTGCCCCCGGAGGAGTACGCGGAAATCTACGGGTTGACGCCGGAACAGGTCATGCACCGGGTTGAGGAGGAGGGGACGTTGTTCGCGCTCTATTTCGAAGGGCACGACGAGACGTTTGTCCTGGTACCGCTGGAAAATCGTGACGACGAAGAACGGAAAGATGATGATAGGTCCCCGATTCCCCGGTAACGAAGGAGCCGCGGGAGGCGCTACTCCAGCAGAAGGAAGGCGTAGCGGTTCATCTCCTGCTGATAGTCGGAAAGCACGTCAATGGGGAAGCCAAAGCCGCGCACGGTGGCAAAGACGTCCATCCCGAGGGCTTCCGGAGCAGGGCGCGCCATCTTGCGGTTGCGGCAGACACTGCGGGACTTAGCGCACTCTTTGCAGAGGTTGCAGCTATCCATGAAAAGCAGAAACGCTTTCTGATATCCCTGCAGAAAGACTTCCCGCTCCAGGGCCAAAAGTTCGAGGTTCACCTTGCGCGACCACTCATGGCGGTCGTCCGGGTCCTCGAAGCGGCTGGTGAAGTGAAACACGGCGCCGATGCGGTACTCGCGAAAGAAGCTCCGGCATTCGGCAATGGAAGGGGTGTTGGGGGGGCAGGAGGCATTCCTGCCGTAGGAATCGCACCCGAAGGTGCATTTCATGCGGACCCAGTTCGCGACCACGATTTCGGCGGGATCGATCCAGCGGAAATCACTGAAGCCGTGCTTGTGAAACAATCTCTGCAATGCGTTCTGGTCAGCCATGATCGGTCCCTCCCCGGATCCTCCCTGGCGGGAAGTGGTCCCGGAGGTTAAACAAAAACAAACAAAAAGGCCAGCCCATTCGGGCCGGCCTTTTTTTACATAACCGGTCAGGTTGGACCTGCCGCAGGCCCACTTCTTAGCTATCCCCCGGCCCCGGCACTATTGCCTGCGAGCCCGCCCCTGCAGCTTGAGGAAAAGGAGATGGCACCTACGGCAGGTCCAGCCCGATCGGTGCTGGTTCCTGGTTTCAGCCTGATACTGCGATCAACAGAACCGTTTTACTTCGACAGGTTTGACGAAGGTCGGGGCCTGTCGGACCCGATCCCCCTGTTCCAATTCCCACATCCTAACTCGCTTCCCAGCCATTGTTGCCCTCCGCATTGAACAGAATCTTGGGTTAAACTCAATCTTTCCTACCCGGACTTTCATTGCCTCATTGTCTCATTGTCTCATTGTTTATTGTTTCATTGTTTCAGGGTATAGGGACTGTTGGTAAACAGGTTATCCCAAATGCAGCACGAACTCGTCGTGGCATAGGAACAAGCATGTTTATCGGAATGCAGGGCAGCTTCATAGATACATGAAAAAGTATCTGCCGCTTTCCCGACGATGGTAAGTCTTTTGCTGAGCAGTTGAACCGTCCTGCGCAACAGGCAGACCAGCACGTTGAAAGAATCGTCGAACTCCGAAACGTTCTCGATGTTCAGCACAAGCTGCTCGCTGTTCTTCAATACGTCGATGAGCAGTTCCCGCAAACGCTCCCAGTCCGCCACGGTGACGGCCCCCTCGATATGGAGGGTAGTCCTGAGACTGGAATCGTAGTTCCTGGCACTCGAAATGGTGTACGCGACCATCGGACCCTCGCAGCATGGCTGACCATGGCCTCCTGTAGAGCAGCTTTTATGCCGAAACGGGGCGGCACGAGATTTTGCCGGTGCTTCGAAGGGTTAGCAAAAGTGATGGGAGAGAGCGGATTCGGGAGGGGGTGCAACCAATGGTGCGGGGATTTTTTGACAAGGGAGAGGAACTGCGGAGAAACAGCCACTTACCAGCAGTTCCGTTTTCGGAGCACAATCAAAAAAGTTGCAGGGGTCACTTATCCTTGGGCTGCAGCCTCCGGTTGAGTGCCTGGCGGGAGATACCGAGCATGGCAGCAGCAACGCCCTGATTTGACTTGGCCAGCGCCAGCGCCTGGGCGATCAGCAAATCCTCGGCCTCCTTCAGGGTGGGAAAGCGGGAGAAGGCAATCACCGGAGGGACTTCCGGCCTCCCCGCCCCCCCTTGGGCTGGCAGCGCATCGGAGCGCTCCCGCAGGATGATCTCCTTGAAGAGATCCAGGGAGATCTTGCCCCCTCCGCTTCGGGCCACCGCCTCGAACACCATCGCCTGGAACTCCCGAACGTTGCCCGGAAAGGAGTAGGAACCAAGCAGGGTGATGAGCTCAGGGTGGTAGGAAGGAACCTCCCGCCCGAGCGACTGGGCCGCATAGCGGACGAAGCTGTCCAGCAGCAGCGGGATGTCGTCCGGCCGGGAACGCAGAGGGGGGACCGGGATCTGATGCGCGAAGAGACGGTAATAGAGATCCTTGCGGAACCGGCCATCGTTCATCGCCCTCCGGAGATCCCGATTGGTGGCAATGACGATACGCGCGTCGCTGCGCGAGGGGGTGTCGCAACCAAGGCGATAGTATTCCTGTTCCTGTACCAGCCGGAGCAGCCGAATCTGGGCCGGTTCAGCCAGGTCGCCGATCTCGTCGAGAAACAGGGTCCCCCCCGCCGCCCGGCTGACCAGCCCTTCCCGGTCCGAATCCGCGCCGGTATAGGTCCCCTTTACGTGCCCGAAAAGGGTGTCGGAGAACATGTGGTCATCCAGTCCGGCGACGTTCACCGCGATGAAAAGCCCGTCCCTGCCGCTCGCGTCGTGCAGCGCCCGGGCAAAGAGTTCCTTGCCTACCCCGGTCTCACCGAGGATGAGCACCGGCTGCCCGGAAGGGGCGATGAGCTCCAGGTATTGGAGCAGATCGCCCATCACGCTGTTTTGGGTGATGATCTCAGGAAAGCGGACCGTCATATCAGACCTCGATGGTGAACTCGGCCCCGCCGTTCACGTTGCGGGCCGTCAGGCGGCCACCCATATTTTTCTCGACGATGCTCTTGGACATGAAAAGCCCGACACCGGTGCCCCGGTCCGGTTCCTTGGTCGTAAAGTAGGGCTCGAAAATCTTGGGGAGAACCGCCTCCGAGATTCCCCCGGCGTTATCGACGACCGTCACCACGGAGCGCCCCTCTCGCCCGGCGACCCGGATCTCGATAATGCGCGGCGGCGGGACCTCCCGGTCCAGGAAGGCATCGCGGGCGTTGTTCAGGATGTTCAAAAGCACCTGGGCGTACTCGTTGGGATAGCCGTCGACGACGACGTCCTCGTCGATATGCACCCGGATCTCGATGTCCTGACAGAAGAAGCTTTCCTCCAGAAAGGAGACCGTGCTCCGCACGGCGCTGCTGACGATGAAGGGGGCCTTTTCCTTGTCCGGCTTGAAGTAGTTGCGGAAATCGTTGATGGTCTGGGACATGTGATGGATGATCTTCATCGACTTCTGCTCGATGGAGAGGAGATACTCCTCGGTCAGCTCGCCGAGCTGTTTTTCCACCGAAAGGGACTGGATCATGAGCGCCAGGGCGTTGAGGGGCTGGCGCCACTGGTGGGCGATGTTGCCGATCATCTCCCCCATGGCGGCCTGCCGGCTCTGCTGCATCAGCATCCGGTCTTTCTCGCGCAGGGCTTCAATTGCCCGGAGCCGCTCCGCCGTCTCGGCCTGGAGCTCCTGTTCGGCACGCGTACGTTCGGTGATTTCCTGGAGCAGGCTCTCCACGGTATCGGCGAGTTCCACGGTCCGCTCCGCCACCCGTTCCTCCAGCTCCTGACGCGCCTTTTGCAATTCCCGCCGCTCCCGGTTCAGTTCCGCGTTGCGCTGCTCCAGAACCCGGTTCAGCTCCCGGATCTGCTCTTCGACCTCCTTGCGTTCGGTGATGTCAACGTTGATACCGACCGCCCGGATCGCCTCGCCGTTACCGTCCTTGAGGAAACGAGCCCGGCCGTACATCCAGCGCAGTTCCCCGTTGTCCCGCCGGCGGATGCGGAACTCGCAGCCAAATTCCCCCGTTTCCATCGCCTGCCGGAAGGCGTGGCTTCCCGTCTGCCGGTCCTCCGGAATCACGCATTCAAGCCAATCCTCGAAGCGCTCCCCGAACTCCTCCCGGCGCAGGCCGTAGAGCTCCAGGAGCTCGTCGGACCAGCGTCCTCCCCCGTTTTTCACGTCCCAGTCGAAGGTCCCGGAGCGGCCCGCTTTCAAGGCGAGAGCGAGCTGGTCGGCAAGCTTTCGGCTGGCGCGCTGCTCGCGTTTCAGCGCCCGCGCCTGCCGTTCCGCCTCGCGGCGCGCCTCGATGTGCCGGATCGCCAGCGAGGCGACCGCCGCAACCTGCTTGAGAAGGGCCTCGTCGGTCCGGCTGAAGCTCCCTTCGATCTTTTCCACCGCAATGACCGCCCCGGCCTCCCCCCCATCGAGCCCGGAGAGCGCGGCGGCGGCAAAATCTCCCGCCGGTTCCTTGGAACGGGGATGCGGGATCGCTCCCACCTGCTTTCCCGAGACGGCGTGGCCGTGGTGCCAGCGTAAGGAGCCGGAGCTTTCCCGGAGCCGGTTCAGGATGTCGGCCGCACGCGGTACCGGAGGATGGCCGTTGTCATCCAGCCCGGAGTGGACCGCCCAGGAAAGGCGTCCGTCGGTGCCATGTCCGGCGTGGACGTAGCGGCAGCAAAGCAGCGCCAGGACCGCCTCGCCGGTCACCTGCAGCACCTCCTTGACGGTGGAGCAGGAGAGCACCTGGAGGGCGAGAGCGTTCAGCCGGGACACCCGGGACTCCTGCAACCGGGACCGGCGCAACATCTCCTTTTCGAGCGCCGCCCGGCGGCAGCGAAAGACCGAGTTGACCATGCGGGCGAGGTCGCCCCGGGGGACATAATCGGCAATGCCGAGTTCGAGCAGGTCCAGGGCGTTGTCTTCGGAAAGGTCACCGAAAACCACGAAAGGGAGCAGCCGAAAGTACTGCCGGACCAGATCGAGATTGCTGCCGTCTCCGTCCAGGAGGATTTCGTGGTCGGCCAGCACGAGGTCGACGTCCCCCTGGTCCAGCGCCTGGACGAGCGCTTCCCGCCCCTCAACCTCCGCCAGCGCCTGCGCCAAGCCGGCGCCGGCCAAGCGGGCCGTGGCATCTCGGAGGTAATCGGGATCGCTGGCAAGACAGACGATGCGCAAGCCTTCCCTCCCCTTCCCGATCGCTTTCGCCCCGCAGGCGATTTCGGAGAATTCCGGCACATGGTCGGACGGCGGTGAATGATGATCCTGATGTTTGTTCAGAGCGTTTGGCATTGACAGAACGTGAGGCCCCAATGAATGGCAGCAGGGAAAAGATAGCTCTATTTCGCTGGTATGGTTGTTGAAATCTAGTGAACGGTCGAGAAAGCGTGCTCAGGGTGGCCAACAGTGATGACAACAGAGAGAAGCTCTCTCCGATACTGCCTGCCGCGCCATCCGGAAAAAACAGTGACTATTCTACTGTAACAGGGAAATTTTCCCAGCGTGACAGAAAGGAAAACTTTGTCTGACGGTGAAGACAGAGAAGGGATTCCGTTTGTGAGATTGGCAAGGCTAAGAGGTGGCATATCACAGAGATCGCTGCGGTCGAACCGCCCCACGGCGGGGGCACGGGGTGCCACGTTGCATCAGGTCTCCATCTCTTTAGGCGGGGGACCCGAGGGAAGTGGCAGGCCGAGCAAATTCTGAAGCTGATCCAGCAAGCCGAGTTGCCCCTTGAGGATCTTCTCCGACGCCTCGGGGAGGGTGAACCAGTCGGCACGGTCCACCTCGGGGAATTCGGCGCTCCTGCCGGAGCGGGGAGGCCATTCCATCTGGAAGAGGTTGCTGGTTATCCGCGCGGCGTCACATTCACCCTCCACGGCCCACGCCGAAACCACCTTCCCGCCCGGCTGCCGTACCGGTTCGAGCCGGGTAAAGGGTCCGTCCACCGTGAATCCGGTCTCCTCCTGGAATTCCCGGCGGGCAACCGTCAGCGGGTCCTCGCCGTCCAGGTATTCCCCCTTGGGGATCGACCAGGCGCCGAGATCCTTGTTTTTCCAAAACGGTCCCCCGGGATGGACCAGAAAAACCTGCGGGACCCCACCCCGGAAGCGGTACAAAACGATTCCCGCGCTCTGCTTGGGCATGGTTCCTCCCCGTGGCGGCGGCATGGAACCAGACCATCCCGCCAATGCCGCCGGCCTTGCCGGTAACCAATTAAAGACAAAGTATTTTCCTATCCGAAACCTCCCTCTCCCTCCGGGAGAGGTTCGGGGTGAGGGGCTTACCGCAAGACTCTCCTGCCGCTCCGGAACCGAGTGGGTAAAGAGAAACCCGCGGCGAAAACCGTGCCACCACCCTTGATTCCACCGAGGCAAAAAGGTACATCTGGTGCACCCGCATCAGAAAACGAAAACCAATGGCTGATCCAGAGCGACTGGGACCGGGAGGAAATCATGATAAAGGGCATTCTTGTGGATCTCAGCGGCACCATCCATGTCGGGGAGACCGCAATTCCTGGAGCTATCGAAGCGCTGTCCCGGCTGGAGGGTGCCGGTCTCATCGTGCGTTTCGTCACCAACACCTCCCGCAAGACGCGAAAAATGCTGCACGGCGACCTGGTCCGGATGGGATTCGGCATGCCCCAGGAGCACATCTTCACGGCGCCGCTCGCCGTGCGCCGGTACCTTGAGGCAAACGGGCTGCGTCCCCACCTCCTGGTGCACCGCAACCTGGTCGCCGAGTACGACGGCCTGCCCCAGGATGAGCCGGATGCGGTGGTGGTGGGATATGCCCAGGACGATTTCACCTATCGCAACATGAACGAGGCGTTCCGGCTGCTGAAAAAAGGGGCCCGGCTGCTGGCGACCGGGAGGACCCGGTATTTCGAGGGGACCAACGGCCTCGACCTGGATGCCGGGCCATTCGTCACCGCCCTGGAATACGCCGCCGAGACCCAGGCCGTGGTCCTAGGCAAACCCTCCGCCGATTTCTTTGCCGCGGCGGCAGCGGAGGCATGTCTGGCACCGGAAGAGTGCGTGATGGTCGGCGATGATGCCGAGTCGGACGTCGGCGCCGCGCTGCAGGCCGGGCTTAAGGGGGTACTGGTGCAGACCGGCAAATACCGTCCGGGGGACGAGGCCAAGATATCCGGGCACTTCACCCTGGCCAAAGACATCTCGGCGGCAGCCGATGCAATCCTGGCCCAGTTGGGATAGGCACGATCCCGCTAACAGCGGGTAACCCGAGCGGGCGAACCAATCGCGTCAACAGTGACGCCCCTTTGCACGCATGCCGCCGACCGAAGCTGTGGGAGCGCCATTCCTGGCGCGATCCCGCAAACAGCGGGTAATCTGAATCGCAAGAGGTCACCTTGCAGGAAGATCCACCCCAAATCCGCCGCCAGCATGCCCCCGATCAGGCTTTTCCCGGCGCCGGTCACTCCCATGACAATGAATCACCATGGTTCATTTTAAGAACTTTCCCCCCAGAAAATAAAGAGATATTCGGCCGGGACTGAAACAGCGGAAGTCCACAACACCGGTCTGAAACAAGAAAAGCCGCCCCCGGGCATGACCGGTGGGCGGCTTTTCTCAGCTTAGATATGAACCGGGTTAGTACAGGTAGTACAGCGAAGCACCGACGCGGTAGCCATCAACGGAGCCGATCTTGGTGTTCGTTGCCTTGAGGGTCGAGTCGCTTTCTTTGATGTAGGCGGCGGCGGGCAGCACGTAGAGGTTGTGCGCCACCTGGATGTAGCTTGCCAGCTCGAACACGTAACGCTCATTTGCAGTCACGGTGTCGTCAGAAGTATTGAAGTTGGCGTCGAACCGCCCATCCAGCGTGAAGGTCTCGTTCAGTTCCTTCTCCAGCCCCAGCGAGATGGTGTGGGTGTCCCGGGTATCGTGGTTGCGCAGGGTGGCCTGGTAGATGGCGTAGGGAATGGTGTGGTGGCCGAGGTTGGCACTGGCGGCGATGAAAGGGGCAAAGTCGGTAGTTCCGGTCCCGGCATCGCCATTTTTGTTCCCGGCGGTGTCGAACTTGAGGTCCAGGCCGGCAACCACGGTGAACGGCTCGTGCTCGCCACCCAGCAGGCGGTACTTCGCCTCGAGGGCGAAGTCTCCGAAGCCGTCCTTTTTATCGACCTCCGGGTCGAACCCGGTGAACTGGGCCTTCTCCCGCTCATTGAACACATACGGGATAAACGCCGTCATCTCCAGGCCGGGGAGCAGCCCCACGCCGACGGAGTAAAGGGATTCGGTGGCCCGGACCGAGGTGGTCCCACTCGGGTTGCTGAGGCTTCCGGAAAGATAGGTGTGTTCGAACTTCGCCTGCGCCTCGACCTGTTTCGGATCGAGAACATCGGTCACCAGCAGCTTGTGTTCTGCCAGCGCGGGGGTAGCTGCCAGCATGACGCCGACGGCGGCCAGGATCATCTTCTTCATCAACATCCTCCTTCACACAAAATTGTAGATCATCCTCTCCCATGATACGCATCACGGCACAGGCATTACCGACCATTCGATTGCTATCTCAGCAGGGAGAAACCTAAGAGGAATGGAAGAAGCGGGGCGTGATGCTGAATTATGAGAGAGGTCAAGTCCTCATTACATACATCATATAGACAGCAATTACAACTTGAAATGAGGCTAGTTCACACAATAAGGCTGGCAATTACGTGTTTTACTGCACCTTTTTATCTATTTTCCTATGGTCAAGATCACCCGCAGCTCTTTAATGAGACCTGCGGGTGAACCGCTGCTAGTCGTTCAAAGCCTCCCAATGCCTCTTTTCGAGGTGATAGCACATTCTGCCGTAGGGGGGGACCGTGGTGTAGCTGAGACAATGATCGGCGGGGTCGGCATGATACTGGAATTTGTCGCCGACGGTAACGAACGGTTTCGCCAGCGGGATCTTTGGGAGGTATCCGGGGACCAGTTGGGAGAGTTTCTCAGGATAGGCGCCGGTTTTTCCGCGGAACGCCTCACAGGCGGCGATGACCTTTTCCGCTCTGCGCACGGCAAGGGAATCGTTGCCGATGAGCGCGGCGATGCTGAGGACCACCATGGCGCCCCAGACCGCCGCCCGTTTCAACAGGAGCCTGCGCCGCTCGCGCTCCTTCCGGTACAGGACAAGTTTAACCAGCAACACCGGAATCCCGACCAAGAGAACGATCCCAGCCATGAAGACCGTGTTGACCAGCACCGCATCAACGATCAAGAGCAGAAAAGCTGTTACCACGGTCCCGCGTACTCCGGCCAGCATGATTCCTCCGGTACGACGTCGTTTCTCGGCAATGTTTGGTTGACCTATCGGTGCTTCCCCGCGATTGCTGAAGTCATTCGAGCGGCAACAGCCCGTATCGGCAAACGTTCACTATAAGCCAAAGGTTCAATTGCCCGATACCAATAAATATTATATGCTGGATCTTGGAGAAACGGAGGAGGTACTTCATGGCTGCGAAGAACACGAGTGTTACCATCGGTGCATACTATGAGAAATTCATTTCCGAGCAGATTGCGAATGGACGGTTCGCTTCTGCCAGCGAGGCAATCCGTGCCGGCCTGAGGTTGCTGGAGGAGCGGGAAACGAAATTGGTGATGTTGCGCCGCGCCTTGCAAGAAGGAGAAGAATCCGGAACCGTAGAATATTCCCTCGAAAAGTTGATCGAAGAACTTGATGCAGAAGGCTTGCCGTGATGGCACTGTTCACCTTGACCGAAAGGGCCAAAGAGGATCTGAAAGAAATCGGCCGCTATACCGAGGCGAAATGGGGACGCAGTCAACGAAACAAGTACCTGGGCAGCCGCCATCATGTTTTTCAGCAACTGGCCGCCGATCCACTCAAAGGAAAAGATTGCAGCGACATCCGTTTCGGGTATCGAAAGGCAAACGCAGGAAGTCATGTCATCTTTTACCGAACATCAGCACCAGATACCATCGAAGTTGTCAGAATACTTCATGCCCGGATGGACCTTGAATCCAGAATTTCGGGCAGCTGACACCACTCATGCAAGCGTTTCGGCGTTATGACAGGTGGTGTCACGCAATATCTACAGATAAAAAAAGCAGCCCGCTGAGCTGCCTTTTCCACTGACTCCTTCCCGGCAACAACACTGCCGATTGCCCCCTCGCCTGACATCACGCCTCCTACTTTACGCCCGCCAATCTCTGGTAGAATTCATCCTTTCCCACCCGGTTGCCGCCCCATTCGGAGATCCGGCACTGGTCCAGGGAACGCTCCTACCCTCGCAAGCCCCCCCTCGAAATTGCGTTTACGGGGAGACCACCATGAAGCTCACCCATCGTCTGACCAGGGAACGCCACCGAATCATCAAACATGGACCAGCCCGCTATATCACCGACCGGCTTCGCTTGCTCGGAAGATTGATCTTCGATGCCGCCTGGGGACTCGTTTTCAAAGTCATTTTCGCCAACAGCCGCTTCCGCGCGATTTGCCAACTCTATCCCCAGGAAATTTCCAAGCTCAAGTTCAATTACCTGGCCCTCTCTTTCAACAAGGGTGAACGTCTGCGCATCTTCTTGAACCACTATTACTTTCTCAAGCATCACTTTCTGCCCGAGTTCGTCGCCCGGATCACTGAAGATGAAATCGTTTTGTGGGAACACGCCTGCGAGCAGAGTCTTTACCGGATCTGCATAGAGCTGGATGCGATCATCTTCGAAGGAGAACTTTCCCTGATCCTGAAGGAGAACGACACCCCCTTCTATGCGTTGGCGTTCGCCTTCGTTCCGTCCAGGATCGTTGCGCTACCGGGTCGCCAGGCCCTCTACATCTCGCGGCTCCAGGGAGCACGCAATGCGCTGGAATCGGTCCATTCGGCAACCAAGGCTTTCAACGGACTCCGGCCCCAAGAGGTTTTGCTTGCCTCCGCCCGAGGCGTCGCCCAGGCGCTTCAGGTCAGCACCCTCGCCGGAGTCCGTACCGTCGACCAACTCGCCTTTTGCCGCCAAAAGCTTTGCCATACCTGCAGTTTTTTCAATTACGACAGGTTCTGGGAGGATGTGGGAGGAACCGCCGCTACGCCTCGGGTCTTCAGCATTCCTCTCACCCCCCAGCATCCGTCCGATGCCTCAACAAAACACCGGACCCGAAAGAAAATTAAGTACGAAACCGAAACCCAGATGATCCAGCACGTACGCCAGACCTTCAAGAAAGAATGCCTGAAGAACAATGATCAATGAACCATGGGCACGCCACTGATGAAGTTCAACAGCAGATTGAGCTGCCCAACCTCGCCGCAGCTGAACTTGCTACCTAGGGGCGCAGCAAGCTGCGCCCGCCCCCCCCTCTCCGGCAAACCCCACACCAGGACCGGCTCCCCCGCACCGAAGCGTCACCCTTAAGAAGAAGGAGGGGGTGACGATGGTGTCAGTACCAAGCCGAACTCCTCCAGCTCCCGCCGCGTTGTTTCCACTCCAAGATGCAAGATGGCATTGATCCCCAGGCCGCGAGCGATATCGACGAACATGGGCCGGTCCTCGATGTACATAACTTGCTCCGGCGCCACCTGCGCCACATCGAGAGCTACCCGGAAGATATCGGCATCGGGTTTGCGGAAGTGGACGAAACAAGAGGAGATGAAAAAATCGATGAAGCTGCCGAGGTTGAAAGACTGAATCCGGTGGCTGTTCAGTTCCCGCCCCTCGTTGTGGACCGCCGCCACCTTCAGCCCGTAGCGGGGCTTGAGCCCGACGACCAGATCGATCATCTCCGGAATGGGTTGCGACTGGGCGAACATGAACTGCCGGAACTGCTCCCGGGAAAACGATCGCTCCTCGTAAAACACCACCCGGTCCAGGTATTCCTCCAGCGACAGCTTGCCGGCCTCATAGGTGTCGAAGGTAAGATGGTGCCTCTCGTTCATTTCCTCGTAGTCGAGCACGAACTTCTGAGCCGCAGACCGCCTGGCCTTGCGGTCCCACCCGTTGGTTAAAAGGACTCCCCCGATATCGAGAAAAAGCGTCGTTATTGCGGTCATCTCGTTTCCCCTTTCCCTGGACGATTGCCGAGCCCGAAATAGAAGTGACCATTCTACCGCATGAGCTCCCGGCTTGAGACAGGGATTTTCCGAAGATAAAAGGGGGTGCCCCTCACCAGGAGCACCCCCATTATCTTCCCCCCCCCCGCTCAACTAGGCCCGTTCCAAGGTCCCGATCAGCTTGCCGCAGGCCAGTCCTGGAACGACATTCCTGTCGCGATCCCATCTGCGTTAAGAAGGCAAGGTAGCGCCAACCTGTGGGAGCGCCTTTCCAGGCGCGAATAACAACAACCGAACTCACCGCCTCCGGCGGATCGCGCCAGGAAAGGCGCTCCCACAGAAAAGGCCACTTCCGCCCTTATACAAGGAGCGGCGTTCCTGTCCTGATCACCCGCTGACAAGTGGCAGGAGTGAAAGGAGGAAAAGCACGCCCTGAACGTCACGGGATACCCGCTGGCAGGAAAAAAAGTCGGGCCGGTATGTCTTCGTGATGGAACTCGGCTGGTGAATAGCGCAGAGGGCAAAATCTGGGGGAGGCGGTTCAGCTCAAATGAAGATTCAATCTTCCTTGCAGGATTCGGAACAGATGCCGACGATCTCGGCGTTCATCTCCTCCTTGTAGTTGAGGACCTCGCGACCGAACTGCTGGTAAACCAACGCAGCCCGTTCCGCGATGCTGACAGCCAGCACGTCGGGAACCAGGTCATATTTCGCGCGGATCCGCTTGATGTCTGCGTCTTTGGGAGTTCCCGACGTGTTGAGCGAAAGAACGTCCCAATAGTAATCGGCCGCTTGCTTGCAGGCCTTCTCACAGAAGGCGTTCCGGGAATCCTCCGCGCGAACCGGGCCGACCAACACTGCCATGACCAGAGCTAACGTAACCAGGGGCACTTTCATTGAAGACTCCTTGTCAGCCATCCAGGCGGTGGTGAAAAAGCCTCCGCCCCCTGCTTTTTATAGCTCGATGACTTCCGGATCGCTCGGCTCCGGGACAACCTTCCATTGGTTCACTTCGGTATCGAAGTCGACACTGTCGATCTTGGCCTTCAGGTATTTTCCCGAAGCGGTGACCGCGACCTCGCCGTTTTCCAGTACGATCTCCCCGGTTCCTTCGAAGAAGCGCCGGTTCTGGCTGGTGATCCTGGCGATCACGCGTACCTGGCGATCAAGCGGAACCGGCTTCAAATAGCGCAGGGTCAGCTCCGTCGTCACTCCCCAGATGTCTTCTTCGCTCCCGATCAGGATGGCCCGGCCGATGGTCTCGTCTAGGATGGCGGAAGCGATCCCGCCGTGCAGCCGCCCCGGGTAGCTCTGGTGTTCCTCGGTCGGATAAAAGGTGGCGATCAGCTCGCCAGCCTCCGTCTCGTAAAAAGAAGCCTTGAGTCCCGAGTTGTTCTGCAACCCGCAGATGAAGCAGAGTTTCGAGTTGTATTGCTTGCGCGCAACCTTGTGCGGTGTTTTTGCCATGGGTCCTCCTTTTCAACGGTACCGGTCGATTTGCAGCGCGTGCCTTGCCAGCACGCAGGGCTGGAGCCAGAAAACGTCAGCTGTCAGGGAAGGTTTCCTTGGATCGGCAGATGTGGTATTCTGGGCGGCTCGGGCTGAACCGATCCCCCCAGCCCCACCATCCAAGGACAGCGGAGCATTTTCACCACATGACGATCACCAAAGCAGAAATCGTACAAGATATCATCGACCAGCTGAGTGCCGACCTGGACCTGTTCCTGCGCGCGGCAAAATCCGCCCACGCGGCGGCGACCCACGAAGAATGCCAGCCGGACAACAAGTACGACACCTTGGCGCTGGAATCCTCGTACGTCGCCCAAGGGCAGGCAAACCGTGCCCAGGAGATCCGCGAGTCGATCAACATCTACCGGCAGCTGGCCGTCGCAACCGAAAGCGAAGTCGTCAAGCTGGCTTCGCTGGTAACGCTCGAAGCCGACAACGGCTCCAGCAGGTCGGTCTTTATCGGCCCGGTCGAAGGCGGGCGAAAGATCTGCCACGACGGCAGGGAGATCATGGTCATCACCCCCACCTCGCCTTTAGGCAAGGAACTCCTCGGCAAATCCGTGGGCGACACCGCCGACATCGCCACGGGCGCCAAGCGGATCGAGTATGAAATTGTGGACCTTTGCTGAAGGCGCGACGGCCCTATCCCGCAGGTGTAGGAGCGACATTCCTGTCGCGATAGAACACCTCGATAGCGGGGGTAAGAGCCAACTTTATCTCCCCCCTTTATCAAAGGAGAGCTGGGGGGATTTGGTTCTGATGTCTTTGTTAACCCCTTGGGTCAGGACCTCAAATCCCCCTCAATCCCCCTTTGCCAAAGGGGGACTTTTCGGGCTTAGGTGCGCAGCAAAGACCGGTTCCTACAAGGAACTGCCCACACCCTCCCACCTTGAATTTACGCCTTTTTCACGAACTCCGACTTCAGCTGCATCGCGCCGATGCCGTCGATCTTGCAATCTATGTCGTGATCCCCGTCGATGAGGCGGATGTTCCTTACCTTGGTGCCTACCTTTACTACCAACGAAGAACCTTTGATCTTCAGATCCTTGATCACCGTTACCGAGTCGCCGTCGTTGAGGACGTTGCCGAACGCGTCGCGGATGACCCGACTCTCCTCGCTACTTTCCGCCGCAGCGATCGGCCATTCGTGGGCGCACTCCGGGCAGACGTACATCTCCCCGTCTTCATAGGTGTATTCCGAACTGCACTTCGGGCATTTGGGCAACGTGCTCATACTACTCCTGTCAGTGATTTGATATTTTTCGGCGGACTACCCGGTGGGAGCGCCTTTTCAGGCGATTAACCACACCCATTCTCACCGCCTTCGGCGGATCGCGCCTGGAAAGGCGCTCCTACAGAATAGGTCCCGCCCGATCCGTCAACGCTGCAGGC
Source organism: Geomesophilobacter sediminis (assembly GCF_016458275.1). Lineage (GTDB taxonomy): Bacteria > Desulfobacterota > Desulfuromonadia > Geobacterales > Geobacteraceae > Geomesophilobacter > Geomesophilobacter sediminis. The sequence continues at coordinate 154,340 of NZ_JAEMHM010000008.1, read as the reverse complement.
GGGCACCCGTATGCCCCACGTGGCAGAGCCGAACCGGTTTGGGCCTCGGGCAGGTATCCGCAGCAACCGAAGAAAGTAATAGAGAGCCTTCGCAAAGTCAAAGGCAATCACAGCAAAACGCCACACAGGTACAGAAGTCATCGAGAAATGAGGGGGTTACCTGCCTCCTTTTTTCACCATGATCCCTGCGCCTCTGTGGCGCTTGTCTTTTTTCCAGATCTCGGTGCCAACGTGGCACCAATCTACCCCTTGATCTGCTCCAGCATGGCCTGAATATCCGGCTGCGAGGCGATTTCGCACTCTTCTTCCAGCACTGCGGAGAGGATGTCGTCGGTGGTCAACGGGTTCGCCAGGACCACCCGGAAGACCGTGATGGTGTCGCCGCCGTAGCGCCCCGGGGCGAGCCGGGTGCGGGAAACGAACGTTTTCCCCGCCTCGCGCTGCCGCTTCTGCATGGTCTCGATGACCTTGTCCAGGATCTCGTTGATCTGCGCCCGGCGCTCCGGCACGGCTTCCGCCAGCACCTGCTGCGCCCAGCTCGGGAGGTAGCGGTAGGTAAGGATGTTGAGCTCGGGCTCCGACACCAGTTCAAATTCGGAATGGGCGTCGATGAGCCGGGCGAAACGGCGGGCGCGCTCAATCCCTTGGTTGATGAGAAGTTCGTATCCCTTGCGGCCGATGATGGAGAGCCCGGCGTGCACCAGCATCGCCATCCCGGGGCGCGAACCTTCCAGGGTGCGGCTCCCCAGGTCCCGGGACCCGCGGCGGATGATATAGGCGGCATGGTGCTCGATGGAGGAAAGCGTGGCCGGGTCCTTGAACAGGACCATCCCCGCCCCCATCGGGACGTAGAGCTGCTTGTGCGCGTCGATGGTTACCGAGTCCGCCCTCTCGATCCCCCGCAGCAGACCGCGGTAGCGGTCGGAGAAAAGGGTCGGCCCGCCCCAGGCGGCATCCACATGGAAATGGCAGCCAAGCTCCCCGGCCAGATCGGCCAGAGCCTCCAGCGGGTCCACGTTGCCGGTCTCGGTGGTCCCCCCGATGCCGATGATCGCCAACGGACGGATTCCCTCCCCTTTCAGCCGCGCGCACTGTTCCCGAAGCCGGACCAGGTCGATCCGGTTGTTCCCGTCGGTATCGACCGCGATCAGGTTATCCCGCCCAATCCCCAGGACGTCGGCCGCCTTGCCCAGCGAGTAGTGCCCGCGCCGGGAGACCAGGACGGCGAGCCCCTGGCAGTCCAGGTGCCGAAGCGCCTTGACCAGCCCTTCCCGCGCGATCCCCTTGAAGTCGCCCGACGGCCCGCAGAGTCGGTTGCGCGCCGCCCAGAGCGCGGTGACGTTGGCGATGGTGCCGCCGGAGCAGAAAGCGCCCAGCGCGTAGCGGTTGTTCTGGATCCACTCGCGGTAGAACTCGTCGCTTTGGGCGTAGATCAGCCGGTGGATCATCGCCAGCACCTGCCGCTCCATGGGCGTAAAGGCGCGCGAGGTCTCCACCTTGACCAGGTTCTGGTTCAATGCGGTCAAAATCCGGGAGAGCGGGAGCATGAAGTACGGCAGCGCCGAGGTCATGTGCCCGATGAAGCCGGGCGAGGCGGTGTGCACCGACTGGGAGACCAGCTTCTCCTTGAGAAAATCGGTGTAGTCGGAAACGTAGGTGGGCTCTTCCGGGATGCGGGACTGGGAGAAATCGCCCTCGATCTCGTCCAGGTCGCGCTCGACCGCTACGATGTGCTGCTGCAGAAAGCCGGTGAGGTCGTCGGTGATTGCCTTGTCGATCTCCCCGAGTGTCGATTCGGGGGCCACGGGAACGGTAAAGATCCGGTACAAGGTCTCCAGGTTGGCCTGGGCAAGTTCTCTAGATTTAGGCATGGCAGTTAAGTCACCGTTTTTAAACGGGGATAGCCCTGAGGCGAAAGTGTATACGGAGATGTAACAGAAAAAGGCCGAGATATCTAGGAAAAAGGGGGGGGAGATAGATTTTCCCTAATGTCGTTGCCCGCGCTGGTCTTCCGACCACCCCCGTCGCTCCCCCCCTCTGCACAACGGGCCATGCATCGAAAGGCAAACGAGCGGTCCTGCCGGCAATACCAAGGCTCCGAATGACTACTGTGGGAGCGCCATTCCGGGCGCGCTCAGCCCAAAAGACACCCCACTTACCGCCCCAGCTCCTGCTGCCCGATGACCGCCGGCAACCGTTTCGGCGCCTTGATCCGCAGTTGCTTATTCACGTTCATCCGCCCGAAGACGACCTCGATATCCGAAACCCGCACCTCGAATTCCTCAGCCAGAAACCGCACCATGTGGTCGGTTGCCCGCCCGGCGCGGGGAAACTCCGTCACACTGACGCAAAGCTGGTGCCCCTTCACCTTGCCGATCGCATCCCGCTTGGCGTTGGGTGTACCGAGGATGTTAAGCACGAGAGTGTCTCCCTCCCAGGTATAAAAAGGCCTCTTCGTCATTGCTGCAATATCCTTTCACCCGTTATTCCGGATGACGAACTCGATGAACAGCCAGGCAACCACAAGGGACACCGGCAGGATGTACCAGATGATGCGCCCGATGGGGTGTTTTTCCGGCGCGCTCGGCCACCCTGCGTGGAAAAAGGCGAAGGTCGCCCCGCGCCCCGTCCGCCATTCCAGGTTCCAGAAAAGCCCGGCCAGGAGGTAGAGAAACGACGAGGCGTAGAGGTTCTCCCGCCACATCGGCGTGTAGGAGCCGTCCCGCAGCAAGATGTAGAGGTCGTAGGACCAACTGGCCGAGAAAAGCCCGAGGCAAACGGCGCAGTAAAGCTCCCACCAGCGGCACTGCCGGCGCAGCGCCTTCCAGAAGATGCCGATGGCCCAGGGCGCGGAAAGGAAGGTGAAGGTCGACATGAAGAAGGCGTCGTAGTAGTCCCAGGTGGGGTCCCCGGTGTAGGGTGCGATGATCGAAGTCCCGACCGCTCCGAGCAGAAAGGTGACGACCTTCCATCGCACCGCCAGGAAGCGCCGATAGTCGGGCTGGAGCAGGATGCAGCTACGCCGATTGATAACTATCAGGGCAAACGCAAAGACAGTCAGGGTGCAGTAAGTAGCAAGGTAAAGCTTCATATCCGGCCCCACGGTCAGTTACAGAACGAACCGCCAAGTCTCAATGTTGCGCTCCTAGTGCCAGCCGCCCTACCATACACCAGCCGAATCCCAGAGTACAGAGCTGTGGATTCACCAAACAGGAACCTGATTGGCGTCAATCTTCATCCTGACGCCCGTAACCACCCTCTCCCGCCGGGAGAGGGTCGGGGTGAGGAGGTTGCAAAGGGAGAGGGGATCATGAAATTTACGCTAAACAGCAACAGGAAGGATGGTGCATCCTGCCTTATGAAACGGAGGTGGAATGGGTGCAGCCTGCTGCGCCCCTACGGAGGTGGTCCCTGGTGTGCTATAGGAGCGACATCCCTGTCAAGATTCGAGGAAATCTATCTTTTCCCGGTGGGAGCGCCATTCCTGGCGCGATCCGCCGGAGGCGGTAATAACCGGTTGTATCAATCGAGCCTGGAATGGCGCTCCCACAGCGTACGCTAAACATCCCATTCATCCTGTTCATCCCTGTCAACCAAAGCCTTTCTCCACAAAGCCTTTCCTCGGCGTCCTCTGCGATATGACTTCCTCCCCGGTTCAGATCTTAAGCAGCCGGTTGAAAAAGGACCGGTAGCGCCGCAGCGCCTGCCGTAAGTCCTCGGTCGAGACATCATCGCCCCGATCCCATTGACCTTCCAATCCGGCCCGTTCCTCGGAGAACATCTCCGCCAGACGCTTCATCGTCGCCGCAACCAGCTTGTCCGCCTCTTCAACGGCCTCGCGCGGATGGTCCACGAAAGCCCCCTGGATCGCGTCCCAGCGGGCATGCAGATGCTGCGCCTCGTCGCCGGCAAAAAGCGGCGCCACACGCTCCTGCTCATCAATTTGCACCGCTGCCGCGCCAGGCTCTGAAACCTTTCCTTCCCCCGCGCCGGCCAGCGTAGCCGTCGTCAAACCTTCATTTCTTTGCTCGTCCCTTTCGTCGAACATGATCTCACCTCTGACCTGAACCTTCGTTTACCTTTCGTGATACGGCTCCCGCTGCTACGCAGCATGAGGCAGATGCTCGCCCGGGTGCGGGGCCTCGCCGACCAATTCGTCGAAAAGCGCCCGGTAGTTGAGCATGGCCTGCCGTAAATCCTCGGTGGTCGCCTGACCGCGGGCATGGCGCAGGGCGATGTCGTGGCCGGCCCGGTAGTTATCGACGACCCGCGGATGGTCCACGGATATGTCGGCCGCCCGCTGATCGAAATCGCTTACCGGATACCCCCGAGCCGACATGACTTCCCCCAGAAGCCGGTCCGCGGCGGTCACTGCACCTTTGGGATCGTCGACGAATTGGGTCTGGACCCGATGCCACGCCTCGGTAAACCGGGCGGTTTCGTCCGCAGTGAGCGGTTTGATGCGCAGCCGCTCCACCCGAGCCTCGCGCTTTTGGAGATCCGCTTCAGCTCGCGAACGGCTGGCGCTTTCCCGTACCGTTCGGTCATACTCCGGCCCGAACCGGCCGCGCAGCCGTTCCGTGCGGCGGTTACGCAGATAGATTGCCGCAACGATCGCCAGAACCGCAACGACAATGAGAACAACAGAACCGATAAGTGGTGTATTGACCATGGTTCACGCCTCCTCCTTTTTGCTAAATGTTAGTCTCTTTTCATATGGTTAGTCAATTTTGAGGGGTCGGGGGGCGGGGGGAAATGCAACTGCTTACCCTGTGGGAGCGCCATTCCTGGCGCGATCCGCCGAAGGCGGTGACGGTGCTTACCGCTAATCGCGCCTGGAAAGGCGCTCCCACAGGGTAACCTGCCGGTTGCCGGACAATCGCCATCAACGCAGAGTCGGCACAGCCGGCCCCACCGGCGCCAGGAACAGCCCCCCTACAGGGGTAAAAAATGGGGCCCAGCTCGCCGTGGAAAAGAAGGCCCTTACTGCAATGCCGGCACCGCCTGCCCCACTGGCCGCATCCCCGGATACTCCCTTTGCGCCTTCTTGACCTGCCTCATCACACTCACGGCACGCACGGTGAAAACCGTATTCATCGGCACCCCGCCGCTATCCAGCATCTTCGCGGTCCACGTGTTACAGGTATCGGTTATGACGTACTGCCCTTCCGCCTGAAAGAACCTGCTTTCACCATAAAGCCCTTTCTTCAAGGCATGCGGAAGACCCACCCTATCGAATTTGAAGCTCGCCCGCAAATTCTCCTTCAAATGCCTCAGTCCGGTCTCCGACAAAGTGAGCGCTACAACGTCGGCCCCGGTGAAAAACTGCTCCGGCCTCCCCGGGACCGAAACAACATGCATCACGCTCGGATTCCTCCAGAACACCGCCTTTAAAAAGATCGACGGAGTAACCTTCTGCGCCTGGTAAAATTCCGCCTCACCCCAACCGAACTCGTAGTAGCGCCCTTCATGAAGATAGTCGTTGATGAAGGAGAGCTCCGGTCCCAAATCCTCTTTAGAGAGCACGACCCCGGTATGCCATCCGTGCCCCACCACGAAAATCGACCGTTCCTGGGCCCTGGTGGGCGGCAGGTATCTCCATCCTTGATCGGTAGCGCACCCCGCGAGCATGACGGCGATAACGACCACCAGCAGGGCCCGCCAGGGTTCCGGCAGCGTGCCTTCCGGAAAACCGCGCGGTGCTTCTGTTGGTCGTGGATTTTCCATGTGAACCTCGATCAACCATGGATGCGTATCTATTTCGCCGTCCCGCCGCGGGGCTTGTAAAAGATGTGCCGGCCGATTTCCCCCGTCTTGAGGTATTCCCTGGCCCAGCGCGGGTGCACCGTCCGCAGGTGGAAATAGAGGGCGCCGCCGGTGCGATCAGGCAGTTGCCGGTTGAGCGCTCTCCGGGATATTTCTTTGGCGGTGGCGTAGGAATTCTCGTCTTTGGCCACATTGGAATGGCCGTCGCACCACCAGGAGAACTGGCAGGAACCGTGCTTGCGCCCTTCCTTGACTACCTTGCATACGGTGTCGGGGAATCCCTCATGCCCCAACCGGTTCATGACCACGCTGGCGATCGCCTCCATCTCCGCCGGCCCCTCACCCCGGGCCTCCCAGTAGATGGCGCGCGAAAGGCAGGTGATGGCATCGTTTAGAGGAGCCTTGCCGGCCGGATCGACCGCCTGGGCTTCCGTTTTCTTGATCGGCGCCACCGGGACCGTCTTTTTTACCTCGCCGGCAACTTTTTTCTCCAGCACGTGCGCTTTCTTTTTAGCGGTGGCGCCTTCCACCTGCTGCGACTCGCCGGCGGCAGCGGCATCGCCTGCCATGCAGATCGTCGCAATCCCGATAACCAGCGCCCATCGGCCCATGGCTCAAACCTCCAGGGTAGGCCTCCGAAGAGGAAAATCCCTGCGGAGCGCCTCTCCTCATGAAACCGCGGTTGCAGTAGCTTCGCATTTCCATTTTCTATTAACCGGGACCAATTAGCACGCTAAATCGACGCACAGGCAGAACTGGCATTCATTGGCGCAAACAGGATATGGGGCACCGGCAATCAGGCGATGGTTCCCCCTGCGGAACCCTGGCAACGTCTCCATCCACCACGCTCTCAACCTGTTAAGGCTACGAGGTTTCAGTCAAAGGGCAGAGCCGAATCTGGGGGGAAAACTGGATTGGATGGAAACTGGGCAACACTGACTTGGGGGTCACCAAGCCGATAGCAGTTATTCAAGAACCCTATACCATCTGAATGTCAAAGCGGTATACTTATGAGCCAACGGCAACTCAACTCATACAGTGAAGTGAAAGGAGCCAAGTTCATGGACACCGAAAACAAATGCCCCTTCACGGGTAAAGCTGACATACATTCCCCCACCGGCCGGTCCAACCGGGACTGGTGGCCGAACCAGTTGAACATCAAGATCCTGCACCAGCACTCCGCCCTCTCCAACCCAATGGGCGAGGCGTTCAACTATGCCGAGGAGTTCAAGACGGTCGACCTCGAAGCCCTGAAGAAGGACATCTTCGAGCTGATGACGACATCACAGGAGTGGTGGCCTGCGGATTACGGCCACTACGGACCTTTGTTCATACGCATGGCATGGCACAGCGCCGGCACCTACCGTACCGGCGACGGCCGCGGCGGCGCCGGGTACGGCACCCAGCGCTTTGCGCCCCTCAACAGCTGGCCCGACAACGCAAACCTCGACAAGGCGCGCCGGCTTTTGTGGCCGATCAAGCAGAAGTACGGCAGGAAAATCTCCTGGGCCGACCTGTTGATCTTCGCAGGCAACTGCGCCCTGGAGTCGATGGGATTCAAGACCTTCGGGTTCGGCGGCGGTCGGGCGGACATCTGGGAAGCGCCGGAGGACATCTACTGGGGGGCTGAGGATACCTGGCTGGGTGACAAACGCTACACGGGCGACCGCGACCTGGAAAACCCGCTCGCTGCCGTGCAGATGGGTCTGATCTACGTGAATCCGGAAGGGCCCAACGGGAACCCGGACCCGCTCTCCGCCGCCCAGGACATTCGCGAAACCTTCGCCCGCATGGCGATGAACGACGTGGAAACGGTGGCCCTGATCGCCGGCGGGCATACCTTCGGCAAATGCCACGGCGCCGGCGATGCCTCCCTGGTAGGTCCCGAGCCGGAGGGGGCCGGGATCGAGGAACAGGGGCTCGGCTGGAAAAGCAGCTTCGGCACCGGCAAAGGAGCGCACGCGATCACCAGCGGGCTGGAAGGCGCCTGGACCACGAACCCGACCCAGTGGGACAACGGCTACTTCGACGTCCTGTTCGGCTACGACTGGGAATTGACCAAGAGTCCGGCCGGCGCCAACCAGTGGATTCCGAAGGACCCCGCGGCCCGGACCACCGTGCCCGACGCCCACGATCCGTCGAAGCGGCGCGCCCCGATGATGCTCACCACCGACCTTGCGCTGAAGCTCGACCCGATCTACGGGCCGATATCCAAGCGCTTCCATGAGCATCCCGAAGAGCTCGCCGATGCCTTCGCCCGGGCCTGGTTCAAGCTGACCCACCGCGACATGGGTCCCCGGGCGCGCTACCTCGGACCGTTGGTCCCGAAGGAAGAGCTCATCTGGCAAGACCCCGTCCCCGCCGTCGACCATCCTTTGATCGACGAGCGGGACATCGCCGAGCTCAAGGGAAAGCTCCTCCGCTCCGGGCTGTCCATCGCGCAACTGGTTGCAACGGCGTGGGCATCGGCGTCAACCTTCCGCGGCTCCGACAAGCGCGGCGGGGCCAACGGGGCGCGCATCCGCCTCGCCCCGCAAAGGGACTGGGCGGTAAACCAGCCGGCCCAACTGCAGGCCGTGCTGCAAACCCTCGAGTCAATCCAGCAAGCGTTCAACAGCACCCAGAGCGGCGGCCAAAAGGTCTCCCTCGCCGACCTGATCGTCCTGGGCGGCTGCGCCGGCATCGAGCAGGCCGCCAGAAATGCCGGCCACGCGCTAACCGTTCCCTTCACGCCTGGGCGCACCGATGCGTCCCAGCAGCAGACCGATGTGGCCGCCTTTGCCGTGCTGGAACCGGCTGCAGATGGATTCCGCAACTATCAGAGAACAAAGTTCGCCGTCTCGGCGGAGGAGATGCTGGTGGATCGGGCGCAACTGCTGACACTGACCGCGCCCGAGATGACGGCACTGGTCGGCGGCCTGCGCGTGCTGGACGCAAACTTCGGGCAGTCGCCGCACGGCGTCTTCACCAAGCGGGCAGGCGCGCTCACCAACGACTTCTTTGTGAACCTGCTCGACATGGGGACCATCTGGAATCCGACCTCGGCCGACGCCGATCTCTTCGAAGGACGCGATCGCGCCACCGGCGAGGTGAAATGGACCGCCACCCGGGTCGACCTCATCTTCGGTTCCCACTCGCAGCTCCGGGCTATCGCGGAAGTATATGGTTGTAAGGACTCACAGGAGAAGTTCGTGCAGGACTTCGTGGCGGCGTGGAACAAGGTCATGAACCTGGACCGGTTCGACCTTGGCTGATCCTGAAGCGGGTTTGGCGGCTGGCGGCAGGGAAGCCATCCAAGCGCGGCTGGGATGCGATAGGAGTCGAAGGTACTTCCAACCATTCGGGCAAATGAGAAAGCGGCGGCATTTCAGACCCACCTGAAATGCCGCTTTTTTGTTCTTCCGGGAAGACCGGAGAGATGCCCGTCTCGCTGCCAAACTCCAGCTTCGGGGAGACCGCATCGTTTACCGGGCTGGACCTTTGAACAACGTTCCCCATGTGGAGCGCGCCGCTGCGCAGATTGCGGTCAACGTTTATCGAACACCACCGTAAGCGTGTCGTTCGTATCCACCTTCATCCCGGGCATCCCTTTGAGGGCGGCCCTTGCGTCCATCAGCGAAGGGCTTTGCAACTTGTTTCGCAGCTGAGGATCGGCCAGGGCGCTGCCGAGTTTGTCCAGGTCGCAGTCGAGCACCGTGATCCGGTTGCCGTCCCGGAAAGCGGCGTTGGTGGAGATGATGGAACCGTTGATATCGATCGCCAGCAGGAATTTCATTCCCTTGAACATCTCCATCACCTTGCGGGCTTCCTCATCGGGCGCAGCCATGGGGGCATCGGGAGACAAGGCCGGAGGTTCCGGAACCGAAGGGGCGGCCTGAGGTGCCGTTGCCGCCGGTTGCGCGATGGCGAGTTTCGCTGGGGAACCGGGAGCACCCTTGGTGAATTTGAAACCAGCCATCGGCATGGAAGGTCCCGCTCCCGCCCCCGGCACCTTCAAACCGGCGCCCTGCTGGTTGAGATTGAGCTGGTTGATGTCGGCGAAGGCATAGACCGCGGTAAAACCCGAGAAATCTGCGGTTTCCACCTTGCGGACCGATCGGAAGGTGACGCCCTCCCCCATGTCGCCCGCCTGCTTGCGCAGCAGGTCCGGATCGTACAAATCAAGTGGTGCGGGAGGGGCCGCAGGGACCGGAGGGGTGGCGGCAGGGCCGGTTCCGGCGGTGTCAGCCGGGGCGTCCATCATCCCGGTCATCAAGGCCTTCATCTGGGCCAGGAATTTCTTCGAGATCAGCACCGTCTCCTCGACCGTTCCGCTGCCGTCCGGATTTACGTGCAGCACCTCGGCTACCTGGAAGCACCCGGAAAGCAAAAGCAGACCGACGGCGGTGATCAGCCAACGAAACAGTTTCATATTCCCTCCTGGCCTGACGTTGCGAAGCTGCATCGGCAGCCGCGGCGCAATGCGAGACGGGTCGATGGAAACTTCGGGTACCGGTGCCCCGCAGCGTGTGATCGCACCGTTCGGGGAGAACATCGATGCCTGCCATACTACCAGCGCCGGAAGCAGCCGAACAAGGAGAAATGTGCGGTCTATGATAGGCAGCATCCCGAATCGTAGGTCGCGTTGAAGAACGAAACGCGACACTCTCCACCAATCCAGGCAATCACTCTGTTTCACGATGACCCGTTGGCACGGAACCGGTGACTGACACAGCTATTGACTATTCTCTCTCAGGCAGATTAAGGTGAATCCGAATCCGCAGCGGCAGTTACCGCCGCGGGGAGAGAAAGAACTTGATATCGAGGGTTTCCATGCTCAGGATCGGATCGTCTTTGCGTTGCTGCTGTCTTTGCTTGCTGTTCGTCCTGTTCCTTATGACAGGGCCGGTCTCCACCGTGACCGCCGCGCAAAACGGGAGTGTCATCACCCTGGAGGTTTCTTCAACGGGAAAGGGGTCCCTCGACAAGGAAATCACCCGCCAGTCGGTCGAGGTGATGAAAAACCGCCTGGAATCGATCGGGATCACCGACGGAGTCGTCGAGCAAAAAGGAGCGCGGAGAATCACCATCGGCTTGGAACGTACCGGTTCCGAAGTCGACTGGATCATCGACTTTCTCCTCCGCCCCTCGCGGCTGGAATTCAAAAAGGTGAAGGACGCAAGCGCCCAGGATGATGCTTCGGACGACACGGAAACCATCTACGAGTCGAGACTGGATGGCGCGGGAAAGGTCGAGCAAATCCCGTATCTCGTGGAGAAAAAGCCCCTGCTCTCCGGAGATGTCGTGGAAAGCGCCGAAGTTGCCTTTTTGCCGATCAGCGAGGGCAATATTCCGGCGATCAACCTGGTTTTGAACAAAAAGGGAGCCGAAATTTTTGCCCAAGCGACCGAGGCGTCCATTGGCGGCAGGATCGCCATCGCGGTCGACGGCAACGTGATCTCCGCACCGGTGATCCGGACGGCGATCACTTCCGGCTGGGTGCAGGTTACCGGCAACTTCACCACCGAGGAAGCCCAGGATCTGGCCAAAGCCATCAAGTCCGGCATCCTCCCCGCAGCCATACACGTTGCGGACCGCCGGGAAACCGGAGCGCCGCAACCGGTCGCAGCCGGCGCCGAAGCCAATGTGGACGACCTTGCCGGTGTCCCGGTGCAGCCGCGAGCGGAGAATTTCGCCATCGTCATCGGCATCGAGAAATATCGGGACATCAAGGGAGTCGAGTTTGCCGCACATGATGCCAGTACGGTGCAGCGCTACCTGACCAAACTCATGGGATATCCGGAGGAGAACGTCGTGGTTCTCCCCAACGAACGTGCCACCAAGTCCGATCTCGAGAAATACCTCGGAGTGTGGCTCAAAAACCGGGTCACCCCGCAGAGCACCGTGTTCGTCTACTACGCCGGGCACGGCGCCCCCAATCCGACCAGCGGCGAACCGTACCTCGTCCCCTATGACGGCGATCCCAACTATCTCGAAACGACCGCCTACCCTCTGAAAGAGCTCTATGCCGGACTTTCGCGGCTCAAGGCAAAGCAGATCGTGGTCGTCTTGGATTCCTGCTTTTCCGGCTCGGGAGGGCGGTCCGTGCTGGCCAAGGGGGCGCGCCCGCTGGTCATGACGACGGAGGCCGCACCCGCGCTCAAAGACAACATGGTCGTCCTGGCCGCCGCCGGCGGCAGCCAGATCAGCACCTCGTACGAAAAGGGCGGACACGGCCTGTTCACCTACTATCTGCTGAAAGGGTTGAAAGGAGAAGCCGGGGCGGGAAAAGAGGGAACCATCACCGTGGAGAGCCTGTACCGCTACCTTCTGCCGCAGGTGGAAAGGGCGGCCCGGTTACAGAACGTAGAGCAGACCCCGGTAATCATGCCGCCCCTGTCGACGCTGAAGGAAATGGGCGAGCTGCGCCTGCGGTGAGGGGCGTGGGGGGACTCGAGCGGACAATGCGGGGCTAGGGACAGGCGACGAGGGAAAGAAGTTATGAAAACGATCCCGAGCAGCTTCTGACACCGTTGATCTAACGTCCCCTCTCCTTCAAGGGGAGGGACAGGGTGAGGATGGGGTTAAATGCCACGAAGTAAAGCCAGCCACGGCTAATCACCCTGCGGCATGATCCTGTAGCTCACCGTAACCTCCCCCCAATCAGCAGGATCGATCTGCATCAGCCGTTTCAGCAGATCACTGACCAGCCCGGTGGATTTCGCATCGTACACCTTGAAACCTTCCTGAAAGCCGCTGCTCAAAAGAGGTTCTTCCTGCCGGGTCGCTATGATCTTGATCTTCTCTACCGCCCCTTTGCCCTTCGATTCCGGCAGCAGCATCGCGGTCAGCTTGATTCCGGCCTCCCGGGGCGGAAAGATCGCCTGACGATTGGCCCGAACGAAGTTGTCCCTCACCCTTGAGTTCGGCAACAACTGCGTCACCGAATTGTCCGCGCCGATCACGAAGAGGTAGACATAACTGTCGGCGCTGACCTGGTAGTGAAGCTCCACCGGATCACCTTCCTGCAGGTTCTCCCTGGAGAGCGCCGCTTTGATCCGGATTCCTTCAGCCGCATCGGGATACACCGGCCGGACCAGTGCCTTGATCTTCACGCGGAACCGGTTCGGGTCATTGCGGTCCCGTTCCTGTTCGACCACCTCGACCTTTTCGATCCTCCCCCGGACCCTGGCGAATACCATGTCCTCGGCGAGCTGACCGTTACTGACCAAGGTGTGGGAGCGAACGAACACACCGACCGCACTCTCGACCGCGGTCCGCTCCGCGTCCATCTTGGCCCGTTGGAAGACTTCTACCGCGGCCTCCAGGTCGCTCCCCACCGATTCCCCCGTCGCCTCCACCCAAACCGGTTCCTCCGCGGCGAAAGCGGCTCCCGCCGACAGGTGCCACGCCAAAACGGAAACCACCGTGAGGATCAAAGTAGCGGCGATCCGCCTGATCACAGTTTTGTGAAAGTGAGCTGTATCTTGCATCTGCGGCACGAGCATCTCCGTCGGTATTACCATGGCAAATCTGCGCCGGAAATTAGCATTGCGCCGCTCGATTGTAAACCCGAATCGGCCGGAAGCGGTAGCCGGCACATCAACCCCATACCCAACATCACCCGAAAGCAGCCCGTGCTGTGGGAGCGCCATTCCTGGCGCGATGAATTCCCCCGCCACTATCGAGCGCCCTCTCCCCCCCTTCACCTTGTCCTTTACAAAAATTTTCCGCCCCCCTATAGTCGACCTGTCGACCGGCGCAACACGCGCCGTTACCACCCGTACCAGCCCCTCCCCTGCGAGAGATCAATGCGCTTTACCTGTGAAAAGCCACGCTTCATCCGACCGCACCGCCTGATGCGGTCCTGGTCCGTGCCCCTCCTCACGCTGGCGCTCTTGCTGTTGCTGACGCCGCTTTCCGGATGGGCGGCACTGCCGTCTCCTGGGGCCACTCCGAAGCAGGTGATCGTGATCGGCGGGGACCAGAACTTTCCCCCCTACGAATTCCTGGACCGCGACGGCAAACCCGCCGGCTTCAACGTGGAACTCTCACAGGCGATCGCCGAGGTGATGGGGATGCGGGTGGAGTTTCGCCTGGGCAACTGGAACGAGGCCCGGAGCGCCCTCAGGGACGGGAGCATCGACGTCCTGCAGGGGGTGACCTGGTCGGAGGCGCGCAGCCGGGAGTTCGACTTCTCCCCCCCGCACAACATCGTCAATACCTCGGTCTTCGGCAGGAGAGGGGCACGCCACATCGCCCGGCTGGAAGAGCTGCGCGGCAAAGAGGTGATCGTGCAAAAGGGCGGAAGCATGCACGACTACCTGGTGGCGCACCACATCGGCGCCCGTCTGATCCTGGTGGATACCCACGCGGCCGCGCTCCGGCTTCTTGCCTCCGGCAAGCACGACTACGCCCTGGTGGGAAACCTCCCCGGCCTGTACCTGGGCAAGGAGCTCGGGCTCTCCAACATCGTCCCGGTAGGGGGCCCCTTCGGCAGCGGCCAGTACGGCTATGCCGTGAAAAAAGGGAACGACGAGATCCTCTCCCGCTTCAGCGAGGGGCTCGCCATTTTGAAGAACACCGGGCGCTACCAGCAGATCTACGGCCGGTGGCTGGGCGTGCTGGCCCCCCAGCCGCTCCCCCTCGGCAAGGTGGCCCAGTACGCAGCCATCGTCGCGCTCCCCCTGCTTTTGATCCTGGGTGGCACCGTGCTCTGGTCCCGTACCCTCCAGAAACGGATCGACGAGCACTCCGCCGAGCTGCAACAGCGCCAGCAGCAGCTCATCCAGGCGGACAAGATGGCCTCGCTGGGGATCCTGGTCTCCGGGGTGGCCCATGAAATCAACAACCCCACCGGGCTGATCCTGTTCAACCTCCCGGTGCTGAAGAAGGCCTATCAGGCGGCTCAGGAGAGCCTGGAGGACCGGTTCCAGGAATCGGGAGACTTCATGGTCGGGGGGCTGAGGTATTCGACGCTGCGCGAGGAGGCGCCGCGCCTTTTCGATGAGATGCACGACGGGGCCCGCCGCATCAAGAGGATCGTCGACGACCTGAAGGATTTCGCCCGCAAGGACGATTCGGCGCTCGATGAAACGGTCGATCTGAACCGGGTGGTGGAGACCTCGGTGCGCCTTTTGGAGAACTCGATCCGGAAGGCGACCCGGCACTTCGAGCTGAACCTCGCCCCCGCCCGCCCCTGCTGCCGGGGGAGTGCCCAGCGCATCGAGCAGGTAGTGGTGAACCTGATCCTGAACGCCTGTCAGGCGCTTTCCGACCCGGAAAAGGGGATCAGCGTCGCCACCGAGCTCTCCGGCACCGAGATCCGGGTCGTCGTCCGGGACCAGGGGGTAGGGATCCCGCCGGAGCACCTGAGCCACCTCACCGACCCCTTCTTCACCACCAAGCGCGACGCCGGGGGAACCGGCCTCGGACTGTCGGTATCGGCCGGCATCGTGAAGGACCACCAGGGACGGCTGGAATTTAGTTCGGAACCGGGAGAAGGGACCACGGTACTCGTGGCGCTCCCGGTACAAGGAGCATGTTCGTGATCGAAAACCTCTACCCATCCTTCGGCATCCTCCTGGTCGACGACGAGGAGGCCTGGCTCAGGAGCCTCAGCATGACGCTTGGCCTCTCCGGCGGCATCAGCAACATCGTGCGCTGCAGCGACAGCCGCGAGGTCCTCGGGATTCTTTCCGGAGGCGGCATCGGCCTGGTGCTGCTCGACCTCAACATGCCCCACCTCTCGGGGCAGGAACTCCTCGCCCTGATCGTGGAACAGCATCCCGAAATCCCGGTGATCGTCATCTCCGGCCTGAACCAGGTGGAGACCGCGGTGGAGTGCATGAAGCGCGGCGGGTTCGACTTCTTCGTCAAGACGGTGGAGGAGGAGCGCCTGGTCCAGGGGGTGCAGCGGGCGATCCGGATGATCGAATTGCAGCGCGAAAACCGCGAGATGCAGTCGCGCTTTCTCTCGGACCGTCTGGACCACCCGGAGGTCTTCGCCGACATCGTCACCGTCGATCCCGCCATGCGCTCCATCTTCCGTTACATCGAGGCGGTGGCGCGCAGCGCGCAGCCGATCCTGATCACCGGGGAAAGCGGCGTGGGGAAGGAGCTGGTGGCCCGCACCGTCCACCGGCTGAGCCACAGCCGCGAGAAGCTCGTCTCGGTAAACGTCGCGGGGCTGGATGACAACGTCTTCAGCGACACCCTGTTCGGCCACACCCGGGGCGCCTTCACCGGCGCCGAGGTGCCGCGGCGCGGCATGATCGAGCAGGCCGGCGAGGGGACCCTCTTTCTGGATGAGATCGGCGACCTGAGCATCCCGTCCCAGGTAAAACTGCTGCGCCTTTTGCAGGAGGGGGAGTATTTTCCGCTGGGGAGCGACCTCCCCAAACGGATGAACGCGCGGGTGGTGGTTGCCACCCACCACGACCTGGCGGCCCGGCAGGCGGGCGGGCAGTTCCGCAAGGACCTCTACTACCGGCTCTGCGCCCACCACGTCCACGTCCCCGCGCTTCGGGAGCGGCCGTCCGACATCCCGGTCCTTTTGGAGCACTTCCTCGCCGAGGCCGCGGCCGAGCTGGGGAAAAAGAAGCCGACCGTCCCCAAGGAGCTCATCGTCCTCTTGGGGAACTACCCCTTCCCGGGCAACGTGCGCGAGCTCCGTTCCATGGTCTACGACGCCATGACCCAGCACGAAAACCGGATGCTCTCCATGGAGAGTTTCAAGCGCGCCATGGACAAGCAGGGGTTCAGCCCCGCCGAGCGGAGCGCGGTGGCCGCCACGCCGGGCAGCGTCTTCGTGGCGAGCGAGCCGCTCCCGGCGCTGCACGACATCATCGACCTGCTGGTCGCCGAGGCCATGCAGCGAACCGGCGGCAACCAGTCGATCGCCGCGCGGCTCATCGGGGTCTCGCAGCCGGCCCTGAGCAAGCGGCTCAAGAAGCTCGGGAGAAGCGAGGAAGGGTTATAACCGCCGCACGCGTTATAACTTCCCGAAACCATCGCCCAAGCAGCAGCATCAACGCCCCTTAGCGCCCCTTTCCGCACTCTTGTCCGCCGGACCGCCCCGCAGGTTATAACCCTTCCGCCCTCCGCACGGGGGGCATATTTCCCACTTTTTCCCACCAAAACCAGCAACTTACCCGTTTCGACCCCGTTTGGCACCCTGTTTGCTGAAAGTGGCTGGCCCTTGGGCCCGCAGGCAGCGATGCAATCCAGGCGGAGGCCCGCCTCCCGGCGCTTCCGCCGATGTCCGTTCATACCCACCCCGAAGGAGAGACGCACCGATGAAAACCAACAAACTGACACTGTGTATCATGGCCGGCATGCTGCTTGGGATCGCCGTCGGCTACGCCTGCAATGCTTCGGCGCCCAACGCCGACGCGGCCAAGGAAATCGCCGGCTACTTCAACATCGTGACCGACATCTTCCTGCGGCTCATCAAGATGATCATCGGTCCGCTGGTCTTCGCCACCCTGGTGTCCGGCATTGCCGGGATGGGCGACTCCAAGGCGGTGGGACGCATCGGCCTCAAGGCCATGCTCTGGTTTCTCTGCGCCTCCCTCGCCTCCCTTTTCATCGGCATGCTCTTCGTCGACGTGCTGCAGCCCGGGCACGCCATGAACCTCCCCCTTCCGGCCGCCGGCGCCGCCACCAACCTCAAGACCTCCTCGCTCAACCTCAAGGACTTCATCACCCACGTCTTCCCGAAAAGCTTTTTCGACGCGATGGCACAGAACGAGATCCTGCAGATCCTGGTCTTCTCCGTCTTCTTCGGGTTCGCCGCGGGCTCTTTCAAGGAACAGGGGGGTAAGACCGTCCTCAAGTTCGTGGACGAGCTGGGCAAGATCATGCTGAGGGTCACCGACTACGTCATGTGGTTCGCCCCGGCAGGGGTCTTTGCCGCGATCGCCTCGGTGATCACCGTGCAGGGACTGGGCATCCTGATCACCTACGGCAAGTTCATCACCGGCTTCTACCTCGCCCTCGCCGTACTTTGGAGCGTGCTCTTTATTGGCGGCTACCTGGTGCTCCGCGGCCGGCTCTTCGGCCTTTTGAAGATGATCCAGGAGCCGACGCTTCTCGCCTTCTCCACCGCGAGTTCCGAAGCCGCCTATCCGAAGACCCTGGAGCAGCTCAAGAAGTTCGGCGTCTCCGACAAGATTTCCGGGTTCGTGCTGCCGCTCGGGTATTCCTTCAACCTGGATGGCTCCATGATCTACCAGGCCTTCGCCATCATCTTCGTGGCCCAGGCCTTCAACATCGAGCTCTCCATCACCAAGCAGATCACCATCCTCCTGGTCCTGATGATCACCAGCAAAGGGATGGCCGGCGTGGCGCGCGCTTCCCTGGTGGTCGTCGCCGCGACCTTGCCGATGTTCAACCTCCCCGAGGCGGGGCTGCTGCTCATCATGGGAATCGACCAGTTCCTCGACATGGGGCGCACCGCGACCAACGTGATCGGCAACTCCATCGCCACCGCGGTAGTGGCCCAGTGGGAGGGTGGACTTGCCCCGGAGGGTGCCCTGGAGGAAGGAGTGGTCGAAGAGGACGACGCCCTCCTCGACCTGCCGGTAGCCGCAGCGGAATAGCCGTAGTCGGCACGACAGAAAGAAGGATGCCGCTCCGAGGCGGCACCCGCACCGCAAAGAAAGGGGGGATGTCGCACCAGCGGCATCCCCCTTTTCACTGAACAAAGAATCTTTGATTGGGCACGTTCCGTTTTCGAATTCAAGGAAAGGCCATTCCCTTCCTGTCCCCCCTTGGCAAAGGGTGTATGGGACAGGGGGGGATTTGCTCTTTTAAACACCTCCGAAATATCTCTTCCAGCTCGTAACCCGGCAGCGTCGCGTTACGTTCCTCAACGCGACCTACCTATCCAACCACCGAACCCTTCTGTTTCGCCAGCCGCTCGCACAGATCCTTGAACGCGGAGCTGTCCACCTTGAGCTCCACCGGTTTCCCGTTGTCCTGGTAGCCGATCGTGACCAGCCCGCCGACGATCTCATGCTCCATCTCGGCAAAGAGCACCCCCCGCGGATTGATGAGCAGGTTACCCGAGCGGATGAAGCCCCGGTTCTCCAGATCCTTGGCCATCGCCTCCTGCTCCGTCTTGTGCACCTTTTTGAAGAGCTGCTTTTGCACCGAACTGCCGTCGAACCAGACATCGATGAGGCGCGTGTCGTCCCCGACCAGCGGATTTTCCGCCGGAGTGGTGAGCTGAGCGGCGAGAATCCGATCCGTATTGATGTAGCGCATGGAAAAACTCCTTTCGTATGAGATTCGTCCGGAAGATACGACAGTAGGTCGCGTTGAGGTACGAAACGCGACATCATTCCCGCTTGCTACTCACAGGATGTTGACCGCCCGCGCCGCCAGCAGGGCAATGACGAGCAATGAAATCATCGACTGGAGCATCATCAGGACCTTGGCCCAACGCGACAGGACCGGAACATCAGTCGGAGAGAAGGCAGTTGAAGTATTGAACGCCAGGAAGAGGTAATCGATGAAGTTGGGGGTCCACTCCTCGATGCCGGCGGCGTGCTTTTTCTCCGTCGGCAAGGTCATCTGGGGGAAGAGAAAGGCTCCCCGCTGATGGTCTCTTCTTTGCGCGCGTTTGTGCGGTCCACCGGCATCGAGGCGCCAGTACCACGAGGCGAACACGAGGATGTTAGACAGCCATAGTGCGGCGGCAGACTGCAGAAGTTCCTGCGGTTTTTCCAGATGTAACGGCAAGGCCCTGATCAGCAATCCCAACGAAATGATCATGGCAGCCGTCACCACGCCGTTCAGGAGATACCCCAGCACCATGTTGGTAGTATGGGCACCTCGGTAATGCGAGATGAGCATCGGCACAATGAGCACAGCAATCAGAACCAGCAGAAGCCAGCGCTGACCGCCGAGCAGCAATGATGAAGGCAGCGCCGCATACAATCCACCCAGAGCCAAAAACGCGACGATTGCCGGCCACCGCGACCCCGCAGCTTTCGTGGCATTGGCCCATTTTTCAATAAACACCGTCATCTCCGCCTCGGTCTGAATGACATTACTAATTTTGTAAGGGATTTCCATACTCAACGTCAACAGTTCTCTCTGACCTCGTCGTGGTGAACACGTCAAAACCTTACCTCATCTGCAGATAGCGTTGGCGCAGGGAGGTGCTTTGACATCTAGCGAACTTCTGTGACCATGGAGTCCTCGGTTTTCGATGTGAACTGGAGATTTGCCGAATCCAGTGGCAGTGTCATATCGATTTCCATACTGTCGTGGGATTTCAACTGCACCTTTTTTTCACGTCGTACATTATATTTCCTGTGCCTTTTCCGGACGCGTCTATCTTGATTGCTTGATCGGAAGCGGCCAGGGTAAAGGTATACGTCGTGACAAAATCGGCGATTCCGTCCTTAATATCAACCAATTCATAGTTCGTTGTCATCTCCATACTCAGGTTCATAACTCCTGGTATTGGTATTTCCAACGGCATGGTTTTCGTCGTTTTCTCGCCAATGCCGATTGGTTCACTTTTGACTGATTTCATACTTTTCGAGACTGCTTCAAAAGTTGCTAACACAATCTTCCGCTCCTCTTCGGACAGTTCTTTCCCATCCAATTTGACCAGACTGAGGTTCCCCTCCAAGTCACTTGTGCCATGAGCACGTATGCCTACCAGCCTTCCAAGAGAGCCATCGATGCTTTTTACCAGATCATTTTGCTTCAACAGCTGAATGCCTTTATTCAACTGTATGGTGATCGGATATTTCTTCTCATCCGTCATCTTTCCGGTCACAACTGACATCTCGCGGATGTCATCAATTACCATTGAGACCGGAAATTTCAGCCTTATTTCTTCCGGAACTCCGAAGGGATTATCGAGACTCATCGTGATTTGGTTTGTCGAGGACTGTTTGACAGTATAAGTCGTTTCCGGAAGATACGTCGGATTAATTGCAACTTTGTCGTCGCCGAAAGAAGGTCGGGGAACAAAGGCAACCAATAATAGAAGAACAAGGATTAAACGATACATGCGCCCTCCATAAACTGATTTTTCACGTCCAGGCACCACCCCGGCACCACCCCCCTGCGAAATTATGTGTTGGAGCAGGGAGTAAGGGGCGTCCCCCGTATCTATTTCTTCGTCCCAGTTCAAAAATCGGGGGCAATTTTCAAAAAGCGGCTGTCCCTCAAGGGAATAGCCCTTTGTACACACCCGCTCCTCCCCCGACATACATGGTCTTGTGGTTCGTTGGATCCAGTGCCAGAGAGTAGACCGCAATATCGGTCGGTAGATTGGCCGTGTTCCAACTGCTCCCACCATCGTTGGATACGAACACCCCGCCTGCCGCCGTTCCGGCATAGACGGTCTGGCTGTTCAGCGGGTCAATGACCAGAGATGTAATATGGGTGCTCGATGGAATCCCAATGTTCACGGCCACCCATGTGTCGCCGCCATCGGTTGACTTAAATACCCCGTCAAAATATGTCCCGGCATAGACGGTCTGGCTGTTCGTAGGGTCGGCAGCCAGCGCAGTGACCGGTTTGTTCTGCAGAAGCTGACTCCACCCCCACGTGCTCCCCCCATCTCTGGATTTGCACACCTGCCCTGAATTCGCTGCAGCATAGATAGTCTGGCTACTTGCCGAGCTGACTGCCAGGGCGTTAATCGGGGATCCGCCAATATTCCCACGATACACCCATGAACTGCCGCCATCGGTGGACATGAAAACCCCGGCATCTGTTCCGGCGTAGATGGTCCCATTGTTTTTTGGGTCCACGAGCAGTGAGTAGACATACGAATCCGCTGCGATGGTTCCCCCATTGGCGTCACTCCAGGTCGCGCCGCCGTTGGCGGACTTAAACACCCCGTGGGTTGTCCCGGCATAAATGGTCTGGCTGCTGTTTGAATCGATGGCTAGAGACATCACCAATTCATTGGGGATCCCGGTGTTACTCATGCTCCACGTGTTGCCGCCATCGCTGGATTTAGCCACCCCGGTCGTCACGGTGCCGGCATAAATTGTCCGGCTGTTGCTCGGGTCAATCGCAAAAGCGGTGACACCGGCACAGGGAAGCCCACTGATGGCCGTGCTCCAAGAGCCGCCCCCATCGGTGGATTTGGATACTCCAGCCAAAGAGCCGGCATAGATGTTCTGGCCGTTGGTTGGGTCGATGGCCAGGGAAAAAATCATGGTGTTGTCCAGACCGCTGTTGGCCGAGTTCCAGGTGCCGCCGCCGTTGGTAGATTTAAACACCCCATCCCGGGTTCCGGCATAGAGGGTTTGACTGTTGGTCGGATCAAGGGCCAGGACGCCAACAACCATAGTGGTTATTCCGCTATTGATTGCGCTCCACGTACCGCCAGCATCGGTCGATTTAAACACTCCGATGTTCGTTCCGGCATAGATGGTCTGACTGTTGCCCGGGTCTATGCGCAGGGAGTAGACATCGGTAACAGCCGGCATCCCGCTGTTGGCAGCGCTCCAAGTACCGCCGCCATTGGTGGATTTATAGACGCCCCGTTCGGTCCCGCTGTAGACGATCTGACGGTTAATCGGGTCAATGGCCAGAGATAACTGATTGGCCGTAGGAATTCCGTTACTGATTACTTGAGGGGGAAGCCCGTTGTTGATCGAATTCCACGACACGCCGCCATTGGTGGACTTGGACACCCCCCAGGGGGTTGCGGCGTAAATGGTCTGAGTATTGGTCGGATCGATGGCCAGTGCGTTGGCAATGTCAAGCGGGACCGCTGCGCTCCAGGTGGCGCCGCCGTCGACAGATATCACTACACCGAGGTCAGTCCCAGCGTAAATTTTCTGGCCATTGCTCGGGTCAATGGCAAGAGAACGCACGTATCTGCCGGAAAGAACGGTGCTCCAAGATCCGCCGCCATCGGTAGACTTCGACACCGTATTTTGGGTTACCGCATAGACAGTCTGACCGTTAGTCGGATCAAGGGCGATCACGGTTGCCGGATAACTGGGCAACCCACTGTCCGCCCGGCTCCAGGTTCCCCCTGCTGTGGTCGCGGCGGGAGAAACACGTATCTCGGCCGAAACTGCGGATTCGCCAACGTCATTTACCGCGGTAACCACGTAGTAATAACTCGCCCCATTGCTCAGTCCACCGTGGGTATAGGTATTGGTCCCGGCCGCTAGTTGGGAAGCAGTTGTGGTCACTCCAGGAGTCGTAGACCAGTAAATGTGATAAGAAGTTGCGTTTGACACTGGCGTCCAGGCAAGAGTTACCTGACCATACCCCGGTGTTGCGTTAATCCCCGTTGGCCTGCCCGGTACCGTTGAGGCGCCTCCGCCTCCACCGCCAACACCACCTCCACGACATCCAGCCAGTGCCAGTAGCCCCATCACCACAAGTGCACCAATGATCCTTTTCCAGTAGTGCATGTTCACTCCAGTTTTTGTCTCAGTGAGGTCACAGCCAGGACAGTTGAGTACCTGCGTCTCGTGCTACCCACGGTTCAAGACCGATTTGAGCAAAACAATCAAATATCAAGTTCTATGCCACCAGATCCTTGAAGCTAACCGTCTGATTAATCACCGTTTCTGTACATCGTAAAATTCAATTAAAATGCATTTACTGTTCATTTTATTACAGCGCCACGTGGTAACATGCCGAATTATAAAGAGGCTCGTCCGACTGTAACATTATGGACAGTCCATTTTGTTACAGCTTAGGGAGCGAGGAACCACTCAGGGCCCGGACCAACAGATTCGACAAGGTGAGTAACAGGTCTTGAACCTCATCGGTGCCAACCTCATCGGTGCCCTCATCGGTGCCAGGTCTTGAAAAATCACTTTTCAAACTGATTTTTCAAGACCTGGCACCACCCCCGTGGCACCACCCCCGCTTTCACGACCAGGCACCACCCCGGCACCCTGACCTCGTCGTGGTGAACATGTCAAAACCTTACCCCACCCCCCTCGCGGTTGAGTGGACCCCTTCCGGACAAGGACAAGGCAAAGAACGCGATCATGAGCCGCAGCATCGCCTGGATCAAGAATAGTGATTTTGGGAAAACAGCAGCTGGCATTTTCGAACGAGGAGAAGAGAACACAGAGGAGGGATGAAATTAGTTTGAAATACGAGAGCTACCCAAGGCAGGAATTTACTTCAGCTGGCTATCTTTGCTACCTCTCCGATTGTAGAGCGCAGCGGCCTTCTGCCGCTTTTCGAGTTCCGATTGGCAGGCAACACAGAATCGAACTCCCGGCATTGCCTTGCGACGCGCTTCCGGAATGGGTGACTCACACTCTTCGCAATGGGTGAGACTTTCACCTTTCGGTAGGCGACTTTTAGCTATTTCGACGGCGGATGCCACGGTGGCATCTATCTGTTCCTGCACCGCCCCATCGCGCGACCATCCAACTGCCATGACCTTTCCTCCGTAACCTGCGATTAAGTATACTCTTTTGCCCCCCCATGTTGGTAGAGATTCGGCTAACCCCGCCGGAGCCCCCCCCTCCGCCGCCATCACCCGCAGTCATCTTCGCAGTGGAAGCCCGCATTAAATACGGATACTTCATCTGGCATCTGTTCGTGGTGACAGGGTCGACCGGCCACTACTTCGCCCTGTTCTGGTACGGGGCCTGAATGATGCACACTCAGAGTTGTTGCCCAAGTATATTTGCTTTGAAATAACTCATGATAACTGGTATCGTCTCCCCCTATGAAAAATCGACCGGACAGTGATAACGGCAATGATCGGGCCAACTCCATTCCCAAGGAGACTCCGGCGGATAAAGTGAACCTTTCCTTTCCCATCGTCGGCATCGGTGCCTCCGCCGGCGGGCTGGAGGCGCTGGAGCAGTTTCTGCGCAGGGTCCCGGAGGGGTGCGGCATGGCATTTGTCATCATTCAGCACCTGGACCCCACCCACAAAGGGATCATGGCGGAGCTTTTGCGGCGCACCACCGGGATGAAGGTGCACCAGGTCCGGGACCGGATGCGGGTCGAACCCGATTGTGTCTACGTGATCCCTCCCAACCGGGACATGTCCATCCTGCACGGCGTGCTGCACCTGTTCGAACCGGCCGAGCCGCGCGGTCTGCGCCTTCCCATCGACTTCTTTCTCCGCTCCCTGGCCGAGGACCGGCAGGAGCTAAGCATCGGCGTCATCCTGTCCGGCATGGGCTCGGACGGCACCATGGGGCTGCGTGCCATCAAGGAAAAGGCCGGATTGACGCTGGTGCAGGAGCCGGCCTCGGCCAAGTTCGACAGCATGCCCAGAACCGCCATCGCTGCCGGTCTTGCCGACTTGGTTGCCCCGGCGGAGGATCTCCCCGGAAAGATCGTTGACTACATCCGGCACACGCTCATCATTAACAAACCCGAACTGAACCTGGAAGAGAAGGACCTGAGCGCCCTGGAGAAGGTCCTGATCCTTTTGCGCGCCCAAAGTGGACAGGACTTCTCGCTGTACAAGAAGAACACCGTGTACCGCCGGATCGAGCGGCGCATGGGACTGCACCAGATCAACCGCATCGCCACCTACGTCCGATACCTTCAGGAGAATCCGCAGGAGGTGGAGCTCCTTTTCAAGGAACTCCTCATCGGCGTCACGAGCTTTTTCCGCGACCCGGAGGCCTGGGCCCATCTCCAGGCGGAGGGGATCCCGGCGCTTCTGGCGGCGCACCCGGCAGGCGGAACGCTGCGCGCCTGGTCGGCGGGCTGCTCCACCGGGGAGGAGGCCTACTCGCTGGCCATAGCTTTCAAGGAGGTGCTGGAAAAGGTCAAGCCCGCAGGCAAGTTCACGCTGCAGATCTTTGCCACCGACCTGGACCGCGATGCGATCGACAAGGCCCGCCAGGGTAGGTTTCCGGCCAACATCGCCGCCGATCTTTCTGCCGAGCGGCTGAGCCGGTTCTTTATCAGGGATGAGTACGGTTACCGGGTCAGGAAGGAAATCCGGGAGATGGTGACCTTCGCCACGCAAAACCTCATCATGGACCCTCCCTTTACCAAGCTCGACATTCTCATCTGCCGGAACCTTCTGATCTATCTGGCTCCCGAACTTCAGAAAAAGGTGCTGCCGCTCTTCCACTACAGCCTGAACCCCGGCGGCCTCCTGTTTCTGGGGAGTTCCGAGAGCCTCGGCACCTTGTCCGAGAACTTCGCCCCGCTCAACCTCAAATCCAGGCTGTTCCGCAGGCGCGAATCGGTCCCGGCAGCTCAGCCGCTGGCGTTTCCCCCTTCGTTTTTTGTCCACCAGCCGGAAGTCTCAAGGGAGTCGATGATGGCAAAACCGGTAGCAAATCTGCAGTCGCTGGCGGATCAACTGCTCCTGCAGCACTTTTCCCCCCCCGCCGTACTGGTAAACCACACCGGCGACATCCTCTATATCAGCGGTCGGACCGGCAAGTACCTGGAACCTGCCGCGGGCAAGGCCAACTGGAATGTCTTCGCCATGGTCCGCGAGGGACTCCGCTTCGAATTGGAGAGCGCCTTCCCCAGGGCGCTCCGGCACAAAGAACCGGTCACCGTCAAGGGGCTGAGGGTCGGAGAAAGCGCTGCTTCCCAGACGATCGACCTCACCCTCCAGTCGATTCAGGAGCCCGAGGCGCTCAAGGGAATGGTGATGATCGTCTTCCAGGATGTGGCCCCCCCGGAAAAGGAAAAGCCGGGCCGAGCCAAGTCCGCGGCGAGAACCGGCCGGGAGCTCGAATTGGAGCAGGAACTGCGGCACATGCGCGAAGCGTTGCAGAACACCCGCGAAGAGATGCAATCCTCCCAGGAGGAGCTGAAGTCGACCAACGAGGAACTGCAGTCCACCAACGAAGAGCTGCAGTCCACCAACGAGGAGCTGATGACTTCGCGGGAAGAGATGCAGTCCCTGAACGAAGAGTTGCAGACGGTGAACGCCGAACAGCAGTCCAAAATGGACGAGCTCTCCCGGATGAACAACGACATGAGGAACCTGCTGAACAGCACCGAAATAGTCACCATTTTCCTGGACAACGACCTGCACGTCCGGCGCTTCACCACCGGGGCCAACAAGCTCTTCAATCTTATTCCCGGCGACGTGGGACGGCCGCTTTCCGATATAACCAGCGACCTGGTCTACCCCGAGATGACCGAAGAAGCACGCGAGGTGCTGCGGACCCTGGTCTTTTCGGAGAAGCAGATCGCGGCTTCCGGCAAGCGCTGGTTCAGGGTGCGCATCATGCCGTACCGCACCATCGAGGACGTCATCGGGGGGGTGGTCATCACCTTCACCGACATCAGCGCGGCCAAGGCCCTGGAAGAGGATCTGCGCGAGGAGATTGCCCGGCTCCAGGGTGAGCGTGCAGCTCCCGGCAAGGAGGCGTAGGTGACGGTCAAGGGATACCGGGTGCCGGGAGCAGGTGAGCTGCGCCAAATTGCGGAAGAGCGGCTGGACGCCTCGTCTTCGGCTACGGAACCGGCGCGAGCAGAGTTCGATAGGGAGCGGTTCCTCCGTGAGCTGCAGGTCAACCAGATCGAACTGGAGCTGCAACATGCCGAGATTCTCCACGCCCGGGACGAGGTGGAGGCCTTGCTGGAAAAGTACACCGACCTCTACGATTTCGCCCCGATCGGCTACCTTACCCTGAACGGCCAGGGAATCATCAGCTCGGCGAACCTATGCGCCGCCACACTTTTGGATGTGGAACGCTCCCACCTGCTGGGCAGGCGTTTCGGGCTGTTCGTGGCCGACGAGGCCCGTTCCCGTTTTGCTGCCTTTCTCGACGACGTGTTTGCCTCTCAAGAAAAAAAGTACTGCGAACTACCGCTCATCACACAGACCAATCGCCCTCACTTCGTACGGATCGAAGCAATTGCCTCCGAGTCGAGCCCGATGTGCCGGGTTGCCGTTGTTGATATCACTGAGCTGAAGCTTTCCGAGGATAGAATTATCCGGCTCAACAACGAACTGGAACAGCGCGTGAAGGAGCGCACCGCAGAACTTGAATTCGCGAACCGGGCACTGAACGCATCCTACGCAGTGCTGGAAGCATCGTACCGAGAGCTTGAGGTATTCAGCTACGCAGTGGCTCACGACTTACGCACGCCGTTGCGCGGCATGAGCGGATTCAGCAACATCCTTCTGGAGGATTATTCAGCCCGCCTGGATGAACCGGGCCAGGCCCTGCTCAAGCGTATCGGAACCGCCGCGGGGAAAATGGGGCAACTGGTCGACGGCATTTTGAACCTGTCCCGTTTGACCCGGGTAAGGTTGACCAAGACCAACGTGGATCTGAGTTTGCTGGCCGGCGAGATCCTGGACCTGCTCAGTGAACTTGAACCGGAACGCAAGGTGGATACGGCCGTTGCAGGAGGGATTATTGCCTATGGCGATCTCCATCTGCTGAGACAGGTTCTGGAAAACCTGCTGCAAAACGCCTGGAAGTACACCGGAAAGTGCCCGGCCGCGCGGATTGAATTCGGAACCGTGTGCACCAACGGAGAAACCGTGTATTTCGTGAGGGACAATGGCATCGGCTTTGATATGCTCCATACGGCCCGGCTGTTCATACCCTTTGAAAGGCTCCACGGGGAGTATGAATATGAGGGAATCGGCATCGGATTGGCGACCGTACAGAGGATCGTACAAAAGCACGATGGACGGATCTGGGCCGAGGGGAGGCCTGATGAAGGCGCCTCCTTTTATTTCACGTTACCGGAACGGATTGGCCCAGCGGCGTAGTTCCTTTTTCCGGACAAGGAGCGTTCATGAAAACCGACAAAGACACATCACCGCCAACCGAGCCGGCCGAGCTGCGCCGTCTCGCCGAAGAGCGGCTGAAGGCGCAGAGGTCGGCCCAGGCCACCAATAACGTGCAGGAAACGCAGTATCTCGTCCACGAACTGCAGGTCCACCAGATCGAGCTGGAGATGCAAAACGACGAGCTCCGCCGCGCCAGGGACGAGGTGGAGACGCTGCTGGAAAAGTACACCGACCTCTACGATTTCGCTCCGACCGGCTACTTCACCCTCGACGCCGGCGGATTCATCCTGGCCGCGAACTTGCGCGGCGCAGGACTCCTCGGCATCGACCGCGCCAAGCTTTTGGGGCGCGACTTCGGGCTCTTCGTCGACCGGGAAGCGCGCCCGCTCTACCAGGAGTGTCGAAACAAGGTGTTGGCCGGCCAGGAGAAGGTGACCGTTGAGGTACCGCTTGCGACGGAAGGAAACCGCCCACGCTTCGTGCAGATCGAGGCGGTGGCGGACGGCTCAGGGAAGGAGTGCCGCGTTGCGCTGGTCGACATCACCGAGCGCAGGTTGGCCCAGGATCTAGCCGTGCAAAAAAGCCGGGAGCTTGAGGAGATTAACCGGTCTTTGGAGGAGCGCATCCGGCAGGCAGTGGACGACCTGCGCCAAAGGGACCAGATGCTGATCATTCAGGACCGGCTGGCCGTCATGGGCGATATGATCAACAGTATCGCCCATCAGTGGCGCCAGCCGCTGAACATATTGGCGCTCCTCATCCAGCAGTTGCCCATATTTTTTAAATCCGGGGGGGTTACCGCGGAGTTTCTGGAGGAGAATGTCGAGAAGGGGATGGAGGTGATCGATCACCTGTCGCGGACCGTCGAAGACTTCAGGAACTTTTTCAGCCCCGACAAGAAAAAGGTCACGTTCAGCATAGGAGAGGAAATCAAGCGTACGCTTTCGCTCGTAGCCGGGAGCTTCCAGGCGCAAAAGATTGCGATTGTTGTCGACCTCCAGGGAGATCCCCAAGCTTTCGGTTATCCCAACGAATATGCCCAGGTGCTGCTGAATATCCTGATGAACGCCCGTGACGCGCTGGTGGAGAAAAATATCGCGGTTCCGGTGATTTCCATTCGCGCGGCCGAGGCAGGGGGCACGTCGGTGGTAACCATATCCGATAATGCCGGCGGGGTTCCCGAGGGGATTTTGGACCGGCTTTTCGATCCCTACTTCACCACCAAGGGACCGGAAAAGGGAACCGGGATCGGCCTTTACCTTTCCAAGGCCATCATCGTGAAGAACATGGGGGGACGCCTGACGGTGTGCAATACCGGAAGTGGTGCGGAGTTCAGGATCGAAGTCTGACCCGGCTCCCCTCGAATGTCGGGAGGAAACCATGAACGAGTCAACTGCCAGAAAACCGCCGGTGGCTTCCTCAGCCACGAATCTTCGGTTGCGGAGCTTGGCCGGATTTCTCCGTGTCGCATCGGTAGTGATGTCGTTGCTGGTTTGGGAGCCCTGCCACGCATTGGCGGGATCGGAATGCCGGGGCATCCACGTGCGGGTCCTGGACATAAGAAACAGCAAGGGGACCGTGGCCTGTGCGCTCTTCGAAGCACCGGCCGGCTTTCCCGCCGAGTTTCTGAAGACGGCCCGAAACATCATGGTGATAAAAATCCGGGAATCCCAGGCGCGCTGCGACTTTTTGGACATCCCCCCGGGAAAGTATGCGGTGGCGGTCATTCATGATGAGAATAGAAACGGCAAGCTCGATACCAACCTGTTCGGCGTTCCCAAGGAAGGTTACGGCTTTTCAAACGATGCCAAAGGGGTGATCGGCGCACCAACTTTTTCCGCCGCCAGCTTCTCCTACGATGGGAAGGACCTCGACCTGACCATCAGCCTGCACTACTGACTCCCCTTCCCCGCAGGGGCTCCGAAGCGGCAGGGCGTCCGGCGCGCCGGAAATGCCCGCGCCGCTCTACGATTCCTCCCCCCTGCCCATGCTTCCCCGCATCCACAGTTAAGGTTTCGAATCCCGGCTGTTTTTCCGCCTGGCTGCGCCGGCCTGCGCTCAAGCTCCGCGACGACCTGGACTCCCCGCAGCAGGATCATTGCCACCGACCGGGATCCGGCATCGGGAGCAGAGCCCCCCCCCGTTTCACTCCGTGTAAAAGCGGCGGAAGAACCAGCGCTTCATCCCCTCCACGGCAAAAAGGTACGTCACCAGCATGGCGGTCAGAATCAGGAAAAAGAACGCCGGGGGGGCCACGAAGCCGAGCCCTTTTCCGACGGGGGTGAAGGGGACCAGCGCGGCCACCGCCACCACCGTCAGGGAACAGACGATCAGCCAGGGGTTGGGGCGGCTTTGGAAAGGGTTTTTGCGGGTGCGGATGACGAAGATGACCAGCACCTGCGTGGCCATCGACTCGATGAACCAGCCGGTATGGAAGAGCGCCTCGCCGGCATGGAAGAGCTTCAGCATCACGTAGAAGGTGAGAAAGTCGAAGACCGAGCTGACCGGACCGACGATCAGCATGAAGTTTCGGATAAACTTCATGTCCCAGTGCCGGGGATGACTCAGATAGTCGTCGTCGACACGGTCCAGCGGGATGGGGAGTTCGGAGAAGTCGTAGAGGAGGTTGTTGAGCAGGATCTGGACCGGCAGCATGGGGAGGAAAGGGAGGAAAAGCGAGGCCCCGGCCATGCTGAACATGTTGCCGAAATTGGAGCTGGTCCCCATCATGATGTACTTCATGATATTGCCGAAGGTGCGCCTCCCTTCCAGGACGCCGGCATGGAGCACCCCCAGGTCCTGTTCCAAAAGGATCATATCCGCCGCGGCCTTAGCCACGTCCACGGCGCTGTCCACGGAAATCCCCACGTCGGCGGAGTGCAGCGACGGGGCGTCGTTGATGCCGTCCCCCAGGTACCCGACCACATGGCCGCGCCGCTTGAGGGCAAGGATGACCCGGTTTTTCTGCGCGGGAGCCACGCGACAGAAGAGATTCACCTGCTCGGCCCGCACCGCCAGGGCGGAGTCATCCAGCTGCTGGATCTCCGCGCCGGTGAGGACTCCGGTCACCGTCAGACCGAGTTTCGCAAAGATATGCTGGGTCACCAGTTCGTTGTCGCCGGTGATGATCTTGACCGCCACCCGATCGGCGTCAAGCCCGGCCAGAGCCGCCTTGGCGCTCTCCTTGGGGGGGTCGAGGAAGGCGGCAAACCCCGCGAAAACCAGTTCCGCCTCGTCGCCGACCACGGCATGGACGTGCTCCTTCCCCACCTGCCGCGACGCGATTCCCAGTACCCGAAATCCCTCCCGGCTCAAGGCCTCGAATTGCGCATTGATGCTGCGGCGTGCCGCTTCATCCAGGGGATGCGGCTGCGCCTCCCCTTCCCGCACATAGCTCACCGAAAGCCGCAGAATGTCCTCCGGAGCCCCCTTGACGACGAGCAGGCGGTCGGTTGTGCTGCCAAGGAGCACCGAAATCCGGCGCCGCTCAAAGTCAAAGGGCACCTCGTCGACCTTTTCCCAGCGGCTCGCGTCGATCTCGGTGTGTTCCAGGATGGCGTCGTCCAGGGTGCTCTTCAGACCGGTCTCGAAGAAGCTGTTGAAATACGCCAGTTCCAGGACCCGCTGGCTCTCCTTCCCCAGGGGATCCAGGTGGCGTTCCAGGTGGATGCGGGCTTCGGTCAGGGTGCCGGTCTTGTCGGTGCAAAAGACGTCCATGCTCCCCAGGTTATGGATGGAAGCGAGCCTTTTCACAATCACCTTGTGGGCCGCCATGCGCAGCGCCCCGCGCGCAAGGGTCACGGAAACCACCATGGGAAGGAGCTCCGGGGTGAGGCCGACCGCAAGCGCCACCGCAAACAGGAAGGATTCCAGCCAGGGGCGGTGAAAATAGGCGTTGACCAGAAGGACGAACAGGACCAGCAGCATGGTCATGCGCATGATGAGCAGACCGAACCGGTGGGTACCCTCTTCAAAGGCGGTGGGCGGGGGCTTGGTCAAAAGGGTTTCGGCAATCTCGCCCAGTTCGGTATCCTGGCCGGTGCGGCACATCATCACCCGGGCGCTGCCGCTTACCACCGAGGTCCCCAGAAGCACGGTATTGCCCGCGGCGAGAACCTCGGTCTCATTGACGTTTGCCGCCGCTGATTTTTCCACCGGAAACGCTTCCCCGGTCAAAAGGGACTGGTTTACGAAAAAGTCCTGTGCCTCGAGCACGCGGCCGTCGCAGGGAATGAGATCGCCGGCGGCGAGAAGCGCCACATCTCCCGGCACCAATTCGGCGAGCGGAATCGGCCGGCTCGTTCCGTCACGCAGCACTTGGGCGCGCACCGCAACCGACTGGCGCAGGTGATCCGCCGCCTGCCCCGCCCGGTACTCCTGGACGAAGTCGAGGGTCACGCTGATCAGGACGATGGTGCCGATGATGATGAAGCTCGTGGCGTCTCCGGTAACGGCGGAGAGCGCGCTGGCGGTAAGCAGGACGATGACGAGAGGATTTTTGAACTTGGCGATGAATTGCAGGACCAGCGCCTTTTTGCGCTCCCCGTGGATGAGGTTCGGGCCGAACCGCGCCAGACGCGCGGCCGCCTCGACACTGCTCAGCCCATCCGGAGTGGATTCCAGCCGTTGCAAGAGCTCAGGGACGGTAATTCGCCAGAATGGGGCACCGGTTTTGGTGGCAGGAGCAGGCATAATATCCATGGTTTGTTCTCTTAGCGGCGCGGGGCCTGACGCTGATGCAGCGGTGGAGGTAGTGCCCGCACTCAATGGTAACAGGTTTTCTCACTCCCACGATTTCCCGGTCCATTCAGGAGCTGATACCCGGGAGGAGGGGGATCCGGCGATCAGGGAGACGTCGATCTCAGAGAGCGCCTCGAGCATCGAACATTTGATTACACAAATTATCATTGGCTTATCAAAACGTTTCCTGATAGAGTAACCCTGTTGACAGGAAAGTATAATCGGGCAGACTGCACTTGCCATGATACATCCCCCGGTCACGTCAGGACCCTTACGGTCGACCTTGGTCGGCATGGGTTCACCACGACAAAAGAGCAGGGCATTTCGCAGGTCCAGTAACGGCACGCCAAAGGGAAACCGGAAACAAGCCGTGCCGGCACTGAGACAGTTTTTCGCCCAACCAGGGGGCAGATCCGTGGGGAACAAAGATAAAAGCCCGGCGACGGCGGCCGGCGAATTGCGGCAGCAGGCCGAAAAAAAACTGCGGGCCACCGCCGAGGATCTCCAGGCATCCCGGGCGGGGGACCGGTCGCAGCGGCTTTCCCACGAGCTGGAAGTTCACCAGATCGAGCTGGAGATGCAGAACCTGGCGTTGCGCCAGGCCCAGCAGGAGCTGGAGCTTTCGCTGGCGAAGTATGCCGAGCTCTTCGATTTTGCGCCGGTGGGCTATTTCGCCTTTGACGCTTCCGGGGTGATTCGGGAGGTAAATCTGGCCGGGGCCCGGCTTCTGGGCATCAACAGAAGCGAGGCTGCCGCTACCCCCTTTGCCAGCTATATTGCCGATCCGGGAGAAAGAGCACGGTTTACCCGCCACTTGGCCGACGTACTGCACGAGCCGGGGGTGCAGCGATGCGAAATCAGGCTCACGGGAACCGACGGCAAGGTGGTCCATTGGCAACTGCAGAGCGTCGCCGTGGGGGCACCCGGGAAAAAGGGATTCCACGTCTTTTGTTCGGTCGTCGACGGCACCCTGGCCCGGGAGTTGAAGGCGCAGCTGCAAAAAGCCCACGACAATCTCGAGTGCGTCGTCGGCGAACGGACCGAGGAGTTGACCCGGGCCAACGCACAACTGACTCGGGAAATAGACGAGCGAAAGAGGGCGGAAGAGTCGCTCAAGAACGCCTTGGCCGAAATAAAAGGGTTGAAGGACCGGCTCCTGGCGGAAAACATCTACCTGCGGCAGGAGGCGGCCGGAGAGTACAACTTCGGCGAGATCGTCGGGCAGAGCAAGGCGATCACCCACGTCTTCACCCAGGTCAAACAGGTGGCCCCCATGGATGCCACGGTTTTGCTCCTCGGCGAGACCGGCACCGGCAAAGGGGTGGTGGCCCGCGCCATCCACAGCAACAGCTCCCGCAAGGACCGCCCCATGATCACGGTCAACTGCACCGCCTTGCCGGGAAACCTCATCGAAAGCGAACTCTTCGGGCGGGAAAAGGGGGCCTTCACGGGGGCCAATGCGCAGCAGATCGGCCGTTTCGAGCTGGCGCACCGCGGTACCATTTTCCTCGACGAAATCGGCGAAATGCCCCTGGAACTGCAATGCAAGCTGCTCCGGGTCATCCAGGACGGCGAGTTCGAACGGTTGGGGAGTCCCCGCACCGTCAAGGTAGACGTACGGATCATCGCGGCCAGCAACAAAAATCTGGAGGAAGAGGTCCGTAACCACCGGTTCCGGGAAGACCTCTTCTACCGGCTCAACGTTTTCCCGATCACGATCCCGCCCCTGCGGCAGCGCACGGAAGACATTCCGCGGCTCGTCGAACATTTCATCGCCAAATTCAACAAGAAAAACGGCAAGAAGATACAGAGCGTGTCGCGGGAAACCCTGAAGGCCCTTCAGCAATACCAATGGCCCGGAAACGTCCGGGAGTTGGAGAGCGTTGTCGAGCGGGCCGTCATCACGACCCAGGGGCCCTCCTTGCAGATCGTGGACCGGTTCGACCTGGATCGGCCCGCGATGTCGACCACAGAACCGCAGACGAAGGCGCTGGCCGAATTGGAGTACGACCACATCCTCGGGGTGCTCCTGAAAACGGGGTGGCGCATCGAAGGGAAAAACGGGGCGGCCGGGCTCCTCGGCCTCAACCCCAGCACCCTGCGGGCCCGGATGAGAAAATGCGGCATCCAGCGCAAATAGGCACCAAAGCAGCAATCCCCTCCGCTCGGGACAAGATCCGGCCGGACCGCCAGGAATTCTCCCGGCAACCGCAGCTCTCCTCCCAATTCCATCCGTGCAATCATCCCCTTCCCTGGCGCCCGACGGGTGCCTCACCCGGCATACCGGCTGCCCCTTGCCTGGACAAAACGCACGTCGGAAAAGGCCCACCAACGTCACCCGGGCCGACGTAAGAGAGGGACCTGCCTCAGGACAGGTCCCTCTTTTAATGGTTACTCCCGGGTGTAGAACCGCGGCCCCGTGGCGACGTCGGCCTCCTCCTTGCGGTGAGCCGCCATGCAGAGCCAGATCATGAGGACGACCATCGTTACCACCATGACACCGACCGCAATTTCCGCCATATCAAATCCTCCTCCAGGTGCTTCCTGTCGAGCCGAGCGTTGACGGCAAAGCGACGCGCCTTCTGCAAGCGCGCCGATCGCCCAGGCAGGGTTGGTTCAGCAACTACCAGGCCAAATACCGTTTTTTTCGATTTTGCCGGGGCAGGCCCCGACTTTACGGGATAAATCCGGATTCGGGCGCAGCGCTTGAGCCAGAAACGCCGGGGGAAGCCGTCAGCGGTGACATAACCGTCATATCTTGCGGGCAAAACACGGCCGAAGGGCAACCCGGAGGGAAAGGGACGGGCAAAAGACGGGTGGCAAACGCGCTTGACCAGTCAGTGCCCTCCGTCGCATATGGCAGTTTCACCAAACGTGGCAGATTTTCCTGCCGGGCGCATCCATCCTTCGGACGCACCCCTGCCATAATCAGTGCCTAATCGGCCACTTGCGTCGGCGGCGGGCGTCGGGTCCGTCCGGCACATTAGCTGCATCATTTCTTCTGCATGGCGGTCGCAAAAGCCTTGTCCGCAGCATCCGGCCTCAGACCGTTCACGGCAGGCCGACCGATATTTCGCATCGAACCAGTGGGTGACAGCTATGGAAGAAACCCTGGCGGAAATTGAACGGCGGCTGCTGCCCGGCATCTTCCAGCAGATCGACCAAGTTGCCCCGCGGAATACGCCGGTTCTTCTCCTGGGCGAAGCAGGCACCGGCCAGGGGATGGTCGCTCACGCCATCCACGAGATAAGTGCCCGTAGAACGCGACCCCTGATACAGGTAAACTGTGCCTCGCTGCCGCCGGACATGATGGAAGGAGAGCTGTTCGGGCGGGAGCATGACGGAACCGGGGTGCGACAGCCCGGACGTTTGGAGGCAGCCGACCGCGCCACCATCTTTCTCGACGAAATCGGCGCGATGCCTTGGGCACTGCAAGACAAAATGCACCGGTTCATCCGTGATGGCGCGTTACCGCGGCCGGGAATTTCCCGCAACAGCAAGCTGGACGTACGGTTCATCGCCGCCAGCAACCGAAAGCTCGCCGAAGAGGTCCGCCTCGGCAGATTTCGGGAAGAGCTCTTCCGGATGCTCAGCGTTGACACCATCACCCTTCCTCCGCTGAATCAGCGTAAAAAGGACCTTCCGAGCCTCGTGGATTACTTCGTCGCCAAATTCAACAGGAAATACGGCAAGAACATCCGGGTGATATCCGAGGAGACCCGGGACGCATTCCAGCGGTACCGATGGCCCGGCAACCTGCTGGAACTGGAAAGTGTCGTCGAACGTGCCGTGATCATCAGCCAGGGGAGCACCCTGCAGGTCGCCAACTGGTTCGCGGGGTGTGCGGCGACCGAGGCCCCGGCGGGGCTGGAGGTCAAGGTGCTGGCTGATCTGGAGCACGACTGGATCCTGCAGGCCCTCGGGAAAACCGACTGGCATATCGAGGGAAACAACGGGGCCGCCGCGCACCTCGGGCTCAATCCGAGCACGCTCCGGGCCCGGATGCGCAAATACGGCATTTTTCGCCGGGAGGGGAAGACGAGATAAAAGGGTCGATTTTTGGGAAAAAAACAGGGGAACCCCACGGACGTTCCAAACGGTGGAGTAACGACCCGAAGCACGATGGTTTGAGGTGACCTATGAAACTCTGGAGCTTATTCATAGTAGTAATGTTGACGACGAGCGCCGCCTACGGGGCGGCACCGACGAACATCCTCGGGAGGTGGAAAACCGAGGGGGGAGATTCACAGTTGAATTTTTACCCGTGCGGAGGAAAGATCTGCGGGAAAAGTGTCCCCACACCGGCGCTCCCCCACCTTGATAAGACGGCGCTTACCTCCCTTGGTTGGCTGACAGCTGCCGGATGCCTCAGAACTTCGGGAACCGGATGCGGCTTACCATGAGCGAGCCGGAGATGGCGAAAAGGAGCACGATCGGGTGCAGGGTAAAGCCCCCCAGCTTCACCTGCCCCAACCAGAGCGACTCCCCCAGGGCGCCGCGCGCGGCGGCCACCAGCATCATCATCACCAGCAGCAATGAGCTCGGGATCGGAGTCCCCTCGAAATACTTCACCTTGTCGCCCCCCTCGGAAAGCGCTTCGGCGGTGACGTTGTAACGTGCCAGGCGCGATACTCCGCAGGCGACAAAGGCGGTGAGGATGACACGGTCGTACAGGCCCTGCATGCCGCAGCCGTACCCGATGACGGCAGGCGCCACCCCGAAGGAGATAATGTCGGCGAGCGAGTCGAGCTCGCGGCCAAGGCCGGAGGACTTCTGCCGCCAGCGTGCGATCCGTCCGTCCAGGACATCGAACAGACCGGCGGCAAAGATCATCCCGCAGGCGAAGTAGACATGCCGGATCGCACCGGTTTGCAGGTAGGAGAGCATGGAAAACAAGGCGCCGGTGCCACAGACCGCATTGGCCAGGGTGCACCAGTCGGCAAGCTGAAATTCACGAATCATCGAAAATGCTTTCTGTTTTTCCATTCAGGGGTCCTTGCTGGTCAGGGTTGGATCAGGATCTGGCGGCACCTGCCTGGATGCACTCTTCCGCAATGCGGACCAGGCTCCCCAGGGCTCAGGATCGTCTGTTTCAGGCCGCCGGACCGGCGCATTGCAGGCTCCGAGGCATCGGCTGCGGCCAGGGGTCCAATCCTATCATTCCGAGCCCTTTTCAACCAGCGATTCCAGCAGATCTCGCGAAGCATCCCTTGCCTCGGGGGTTACCTGCTTTTGCTCTTTGGCCTTGAGCCCCGCGCCGCCATCTTTTCCCGGCGGAACCTTCCCTGGCGTCGCGCAGACATCGGGATCAGCGATGTGCCTCGGGCACTCCTGAACGTTTCCCGGGGCCGTCCCCGGTCCGGGGCGGGAATCGGGTTTCCGGTCGGCGGCGGACAAAGCAGCGGCTGAGAGCAGCATCAACGCCGCGCCGACCACGGTCAGTGCTGCGGATAACGATCCGATCGGTTTCATGGCCCCTCCTTAGGTGGGACGAGACAGCGGACGCGGACGGTGAGCGCTGATCAGAAAGCAACTCAGCGCCCTTCATCGCGCCAACCGACGGCGCCGAAGTGCGAGTCGCCGGTGAAGGTGTAGACCAGGCTCACGGTGCCATCCCGGGAATGGCGGCTCGGCTGCCG
The DNA here is from genome assembly GCF_016458275.1 of Geomesophilobacter sediminis. Lineage (GTDB taxonomy): Bacteria > Desulfobacterota > Desulfuromonadia > Geobacterales > Geobacteraceae > Geomesophilobacter > Geomesophilobacter sediminis. Next base: position 115,505 of record NZ_JAEMHM010000008.1, on the reverse strand, counting down.
GCCGTACTGAGAATCACGCATCGACTCGACGTACTGTACGCCGAGCCCGTGCCGGTGATAGACCCTGACGTTGAATCCGCTCTTGAGGCGCACGATCGTCTCCGACCCCCCTACATCGTCCAGGGCATTACCGGTGCTGATGAACCTCCCCGTCCCGTCCACGTAGTAGGCCCGGGCATCGAGGTCCAGGACAGCCCTGGTGCCGAAGAGCAGCCGCAGGGCGAGCAACCCCTGGGGAGCGATGCCGTAGTGGTAATCCCGATCGCCGGAGGAGACGGGGGTCGACCCGGCGGCACCGAAACCGACCCCGCCGAGGAGGGTACCCTGCAGGGCAATACCCGGGGCAACCCAGTACTGGCCGGTGCTCCCCAACGAGAGGGCCGTAGTCGAGACCCGGAAAACGGTGGGAGAGAGGTAATCGTAGCTGCCGTAGAGTCCCCAGATCCCCCGGTAGTCTTCCCCGGCGGCATAATCCCTGCCGTAGAGAAGCCCGCGCAAAAGGACGTCGTGTACGGGGTTGGTCGCCCTTGCCTGCCCGCTTATCTCGAAGTTGAAGTAATCCAGGGGGCGTTGGTAGCGGTACCCCGGTTTTCCCGGCAACCCGTACGCCATGGCAAAGTCGAAGCTCGCGTTGAGCTCGGAGAGGGTATTGAAGCTGGAGCCGACCTGGAAACGCCAGGCGGTGGCCGGATGCTGGCTCGGGAACACCGACTTGAAGCGGTTGCCGAAGGCATAACGGTTGAAGGCGGTCGGGGGCGAAATGATCGCCGCGCCGACCTCGTGCAGGGTATCGGGCCTCGCGCCGTCATCGTTCAGGACCAGTCCCGCCATCCGGAAAAGCGCCTCGCCCAGCAGACTGCCCGCGTTGCCGGTCGTGATCATGTCGTTGAGGGAGGGAGGATCGGTCTCGCCGGCCATTTTCCACAGAAAGCTCCCGACATTGCTGTAGGCAAGCGATTCCCAGAAGCCAAGGCCGGAGGAACGCGCCAGGCCGTACATGGTGGCCCCCTGGTAGGGGTGGGCGAACTGATTGACGTTGAAGGGGTCCTTGTCGAAGACCCAGTTCTGTCTGGTCAGGTGGTCCCAGGTGCTGGAAAAGGTGGAACTGTAGACCCTCTTGCCGTCCTCGGTCTGGTTTGGGTAGGCAACCCTGTCGTAAACGTTCAGCAGGATGAGAAACCCCGGCACCTCCAGAGCGGGAATAAGGTAGCTTTTATCGACGCCGGTTTCCCCGGGGTGCACGGCGTCCGGGGGGGATGCCGTTGCGAAGATCACCCCGTCCTGCTCGAAGGCGGTCAGGGAGAGCTCCGGGGGAGTGGCGCGCAATAAGTTCGGTTCCCCACGGGCGCCCGGTTCCAGCAGGCAGGGCGCCGACGGCACCGGGGCCGCCGCCGGCCCCGATGCGAAGCCGTAGGCACCAGGGGCGGAGAACCCGGTGATTACCGTGATAAGAAGGAAGAGCGCCCGTGCTTTGATCATGTTCGGAGTGTCCGGCGCAAACGCACCTCCAGATTGTTGCCGCTGCCGCGGCGATGACGGCAACCCGGGTGCCGGAGCGTATGGTGGCACGCTCTCAACGGCCGGAAAGGGTTTCCTTCGATATTCAGCGGGTGCCGGGGGAAGCGCCTGGCGATGCTCCCGCCGGAGCGCGGTCAGCCGCGAACCGGCAAGAAATTACCCCAAAAATGACCCAGCCCATTGCCCGTTCAAAGGCAACCACCTCATCCGGCCCATTCAGGACATCCAGCATGAAGCCTTTGACGTAGTCGTTTCGGCTGTGGTTGCACCTGACATGTAGTAACAAAACCCCTCCTTATTAACCCGATACCTTGCGGTGATTCATTGCCACAATTCTGATGGATTATGTGGTGGTTATCTTTGATCTGGGCTTCAAGTTTCCGGCTCATTGTATGACTCGGATAGTCACTGACAGAAAATGGAACAGTCCACAGGCATGAAGAGTGTCCGTCTTCTGGCAGCAATAGAATTTGCAATTAGCAGGCCCGGTGGATTGTTTCTGCCACGACCATGCAACCGATTGAATATAATAGGGAAGGCGCTCTGAGGGACCGCGGAATTGGGCTGGCCTCCCGACCGGCCCCGCCACATGCAGCGTAACTGCCACATATGACGGCTCCGGCCGGGATGATCGTATCGGTATGGAACAGCCCCCCAACCCGAGCCAAAGGGAAAGATGGCGTTCGAGAAGGTTGGTCCGTGCCCGGAGGGGTGGTGAGGCTGACAAAAAAAACGGGGTTCCTCTGGAGCTACGGGACCCGGTTCCAATTGGAACGGTATCGCAGATAGAGACTGCCAGGTTGCCGTTTCTGGGTTAGTTCTCTCTCCCCCGTCGTGCCCGGAGCCTCAGAGTGACTTTTGTTATTTCGACACGCAGTTGTGATAGCTCGGATCTTCCTAGATGCCGGAAAGGATCCAGGGGGCAGAAGGGATGAAGGGAGCGTCCCAAGAGGCGTGGGTACCCGGCAGGCCCAGGTCAGGCCTGTTTCGGCGACGGGTGGGAGGCCATCGAATCCTTCCCTACGGTGATCAGGCTCGCAAAGAGAACGGGGCCCAGGATAAGGCCGAGGATCCCCAAGGCAAACACCCCGCAGATCGCTCCGAGCACAATTGCCGGAACCGTAAATGTCGCTCTTTGCGCCGATGGCCAGCGGACGTACCGCATTATCGGCCAAACCGACGAAAATGATTTGACGGTTTTGCCAAACGTGGCGGATTTCATCCTCTGCCATCCCCTCCCCCCAACGCCTCCCTCCGTCCCCCCAACGCATCATCGGCTGGTTGCCGATCGCAGGCTGCGTCAATCCCCGTCCGGCACGCAAGTTGCTCTACCCTCCACGTGTTCGCGCCAAAATATCCCCCCTCGACGGGCCGATACCGGTTTTTAACCCAACAGGCGAGCGTACGGTATGGAAGCAGCCCAACTGGCAAACGTGGAGCAGCAACTACTGGCTGCAGTTTTCCGGCTGGTGGAGCAGGTTGCCCCTCTGGACACCCCCGTTTTGCTTCTCGGCGAGCCCGGCACCAGCCAGGAGATCGTCGCCCGGGCCATCCACAGCCGCAGTGCTCGCCATAAGCGGCCCCTGATCCGGGTCAACTGTGCGGCACTGCCGGCAGCCGTCATGGAAGCCGAGCTGTTCGGAAGGGAACGGGGCTCCGGGGACGGGGGGAGACAAATCGGCCGGTTCGAGATGGCCCACCGCGGAACCATTTTCCTGGAAGAAATCGGCGCCCTCCCTTTGAACCAGCAAGACAGACTGCTCCGGGTCATGCGCTACGGTGAGTTCAAACGGCAGAGGTGCCCCCGCGCGATCCCGGTGGACGTTCGGATCCTGGCGGCCAGCAACAGGCATCTGGAGGAAGAGGTCCGCAACGGCAGGTTCCGGGAAGACCTGTTCCGCCTGCTCAGCGTGCTCACCATCACCATCCCGCCGCTGGCGCAGCGCAAGCAGGACATCCCGCGGCTGGTGGAATTTTTTGTTGCCAAGTTCAACGGGAAATACGGCAAGCAGGTAGGACCGCTCCCCGAAGGGATCCAGAATGTCCTGCAGGAATATCCCTGGCCCGGCAACCTGCTGGAGTTGGAAAGCGTCATCGAACGGGCCGTGATCACCACCCCGGAGGAGGCGGTGCAGGATCTGAACCGGCGGGAGAATTCGCGGGGACGACGCGGGGAGGCGGGGTTGGAAGCTCAGGCCCGGGGCGTCTCCGAGCACGACCGGATCGTAGAGGTTCTGGGGAAAACCGGTGGGCGCATCGAAGGAAAAAACGGAGCGGCGGAATTCCTCGGGCTCCATCCGAGCACGCTTCGTGGCCGGATGCGGAAATACGGCATCCTGCGCCGGCCGCCGCGAGTTTGACACAAACCACACGGGAAGGGGCGGACCATGATGAGCAGTTAAGGACGGATTGAGCCCCAGGCATCCTCCCCCCGTGGTCCGGGCTCGCCGGGGGCGACGGGTCCGGGCCGACACGCTTCCCGCCCACCCACCCGTCCGCCTGCCCCCTCCGGCAGCTCTCCCTGCCGGCCGACGTGCCCGCCCACCGTCGCCCGTCATATATGACAGTTATGTTACCCTTGACGGCTCGTCCGCTCCCCTCCCCTTTCCTTGCTCCCCGCATTTTCCGCAGACGCCTCGTAAAATCCCATCCTTCCACGCGCCGCGGCAGTTTTTTGCCTCTGGCACGTTAGTTGCCCCCCCATAACCGAAGCATCGCCTCGGCGCACCTCCCGGACCAGTTTTTTTGCTCCGGGACGAGAACCTTTTCCAAGGAGCCCAGATGATGAAAAAACCGTCCCGGATACCGTCGCTCATCCTGTTCACCGTAGTCATCATGCTCCCCGGCTGCCTGTTCCCTTACTGGGACGACGACGGGGGGGGAGGACGCGGCGGCGGCCATCGCGACGGAGGATATCGGGATGGCGGACATCGTGACGGAGGAGGACGTGGGGGAGAACGCCGCTAGGGCGGATCCCCTGTCGGACCTGCCGAGATAGGGAGGGACCATGAACGACGCTGCGCATATCGAGGGGATGGGAGCCATCCTTCATCCGGGTGGGGTGGCGTTTCGCGTGTGGGCGCCCCACGCTCGGAACGTATCGGTTATCGGTTCGTTTAACGGATGGGACGGCACCAAACATCCCATGCAGAGCGAGGATAACGGCTACTGGTATGCGGATGCGGCTCAGGCCAAGGCCGGGGACGAGTACAAGTTTCTGCTCTTCACCGAGCAGGGGGAACTCAAACGGATCGACCCCTACGCCCGCGAGGTGACCGGTTCGACCGGCAACGCCATCGTCCACGACCCGCAATTTGACTGGTCCGGGGACGATTTCCAGCTCGCGCCCTGGAACGAGCTCGTCATCTACGAACTGCATGTCGGAACCTTCAACGACGAGGAGGACGTGAAGCGCGCCGGAGAGTTCGCCTCGGTATCGGCGCGGCTGGGGCATTTGAAGAAGCTCGGCGTCAATGCGATCCAGGTCATGCCGGTGGGGGAGTTCGCCGGAGAACGGTCCTGGGGTTACAATCCCGCCCACATCTTTTCGGTGGAGCTCAACTACGGAGGGCCCCGGGCCTTGAAACGGTTCGTCAAGCGCGCCCACGAGGAGGGGATCGCGGTGCTCCTGGACGTCGTTTACAACCACCTGGGCCCCGACGACCTCGACCTTTGGCAGTTCGACGGCTGGAGGGAAAACGAGCGCGGCGGCATCTACTTCTACAACGACGAGCGGGCCATAACGCCCTGGGGAGAGACCCGGCCCGATTACGGGCGCGGCGAGGTGCGCCAGTTCCTCCTCGACAACGCCCTCATGTGGCTCGAGGAATTCCACGTCGACGGCCTGCGCTTCGACTGCACCCAGTTCATCCGCACCGTCAACGGCTCCGACGAGGAGGAGCTCCCCGAAGGGTGGGCCCTCCTGCAGTGGATCAACAGCCGGATCACCGAACTATTCGCGGGGCGCATCACCATCGCCGAGGATCTTCGGAACAACATCTGGCTCACCAAGCCGGTAGGAGCCGGGGGGGCCGGGTTCGGGTCGCAGTGGGACGCCATGTTCGTCCATCCCATCCGCCAGGCGGTAATCGCACCCTGGGACGAGCAACGCTCGCTGGCCGAAATCCGCGATGCCATCTGCTACCGCTACAACGACGACGCCTTCGACCGGGTCATCTACAGCGAATCGCACGACGAGGTGGCCAACGGGAAGGCACGCGTGCCGCAGGAGATCGCGCCGGACGACCCCAAGGGATGGCAGGCCCGGAAACGCTCGACGCTGGCCGCCGCCATGGTTTTCACCGCTCCCGGCATTCCCATGCTCTTCCAGGGGCAGGAATTTCTGGAAGGGGAGTGGTTTCGCGACTCGGTGCCCCTGGACTGGGATCAATGCGTCGAGTTTCACGGCATCGTCCGGCTGTACCGGGACCTCGCCCGGTTGCGGCTCAACCGCGACGGTTTCACGCGCGGGCTCTGCGGCCAATTCACCGAGGTGTATCACCAGCACGAGGACAGCAAGGTCATCGCCTTCCACCGCTGGGACCAGGGGGGGGCCTCGGACCAGGTGGTGGTCGTGGCCAACTTCCACAGCGAGCCCCTGGATGGTTACGTCATCGGATTCCCGGCCGAGGGCGCCTGGAAACTCCGGTTCAACAGCGACTGGCAGGGGTACAGCGACGACTTCGCCGGCCATCCGAGCGGCGACGTCGTTGCGGTACCGGAACCGTATGACGGCCTTCCCTGCCAGGCCGCGCTTTCCATCGGCTCGTACAGCGTGCTGATTTTCTCTCAATAGAGGGATGCAGCGAAACAGCCAAGCACCGCAGGACGCAAAGAGGCCAGCAGCCACATCTGGCCCGACAAAGGAGAAAACGACATGCGCGTTACCAAGAAAATGGGTGCTGTTCCGTATCTGCTGGTAGCCGGGTTCCTGGGGGGGTTAACGGGTTGCGCCAATTATGAGGTCAACACCAAGCGCGGCGACATTCCCGGGTATTACATCCGCTCCGAGATGCAGGAGTCGGACCGAGCGCTAGAAGCGGCGCGGCAGGCCGGAAAGGATACCGCCTGTCCTGTCGAGTACAAAGAGGCCGAAGCGGCCAGGGACCACGCCTACGACGTGTTCCGGGCCTGTCACACCGAGGAAGGGGCCGCACTGGCCAAACAGGCGACGGCAAAGGCAAACGCGCTCTGTCCACCTCAAGCGGCAGCGGCCCAACCCAAGGGGGCGGCGGCCCAGCCCGTGGCGGCAGCGGCCCAGCCCAAGGCGGCAGTCGTGCCGATCCCGGTCACCGAACCGACCCGGGAGACCATGAAATACTGCGTCTCTCTTGCCATCGAGTTCGACATCGGCAGGGACGACATCCGCCCCCAATATAATGATGAGGTGGCCAAAGTCGGAACGTTCATGAGCAAGTACCCCTCGACGACCGCCGTGATCGAAGGATATGCCGATGCGGTCGGCAGCGATGAGTCCAACCGGCAGCTTTCCCAACGGCGTGCCGAGAGCGTGGTGAAAGCCCTGGAGAATGGTTACGGCATCGCCCCCTCCCGCCTGTCGGCGAAAGGATACGGGAAGGAAGGGGCGATCGCGGACAACGCGAGCGACGCCGGAAGGCAGAAAAACCGGCGCATCAACGCCATCATCGACTGCGCCCTCGACGTCAAGGAACTCGCGCCTCCCCCCGAAAGGCTCTGCATGACCCTTAAGGTGGAATTCGCCACCGACAGCGCGGAAATCGATCCCCGTTATTTCAAAGAGATCGATAACGTCGGCGCCTACATGAAGAAGTACCCGACGACCACCGCGGTAATCGAAGGTCATACCGACGACCGGGGCGAGTCAGGGTACAACCTGCGGCTTTCCCAGCAGCGCGCCGAGAGCGTGGTGCAGTACCTGACGAAAACGTCCGGGATCGAGAGTTCCCGCCTCTCCGCCAAAGGGTTCGGTTCCACCCGGCGTATTGCCTATAACGACACCCCCGAGGGGAGACAGGCGAACCGGAGAATCAACGCCATCATCGATTGCGTGATTAAGCAATAGCCGATCGTCAGCCCAGAGCAGGAGAATGGCGCAGGTACTGCCGGAAGTCCGGTTGCCGTCGAAACAAGGGAGCAAGGCCCGGCAGCTGCACCGGAGAAGTCCGCAAAAGGGCGGCCGGAACCGGAAATTTCAGGGACGAGGGAAGAGCGCTCCCATCAAAGGGAGCCGTAAACGTCAGGCACAAAGAAAGGAAAACGCCCATGAAAACCACGGTATCTGCGACGATGATGTTGGTGGTCTGGCTCGCGCTCGGCGTCCCCGTGCAGGCCTCGGATCAGGACCGGGTCATCGAGGCATCGGCCAGGAACTCCTATGCCTTCAAGACCTTCCTCCAGCGTGATGCCATCGAAATCCGGTCCGACAATGGGGTAGTGACCCTGACCGGAGTCGTGTCCAAGAACATCGATCAACTGCTGGCCCAGGAGACGGTGACCGCCCTTCCCGGGGTGAATAAGGTGGAGAACCGGATCGAGGTCCGAGGGGCCACCCCCGACGTGACGCCGGATGCGATACTGCGCGACAAGGTGAAGAGGTTGCTCTCCTTTCACCGAAGCGTGAACTCCGCCACGACCGAGGTTTACGTCAAAGACGGCATCGTTACCCTGCGGGGAGTCGCCGCAAGCCAGGCACAAAAAGAGCTGACGACGGAATTCATCGAAGACGTCGACGGGGTGAAAACCGTCGTCAACGAGCTGAGCGTCATGGTTGACGAAACCGTCGATGACGCTTCGATAACCGCACAAGTCAAGGTTGCCCTGCTTTCCAACCGCGCCCTGAAAGCCTTCATTTCCCAGGTCGAAACGAAGGACGGGGTGGTCACCTTGCACGGCAAGGCGGCAGGCGCACAGGAATTCGCCAAGGCCAGCAGACTCACCAACGATGTAAACGGCGTACGGGGGGTCAAGAACTGGATGACCACCGAATAGAGCCAGCCCGCATTCGCTGCCGGATGGTCCAGATCCGGTTGGCAGGGCGACCACATTTTGCCGCACAAAAAAGGAGGGGCGCATCCCGGTGCGCCCCTCCCTTTCTTATGTGTCCCCAACCTGACGGTCGGTGCTACATGACCCTGCGCCCCTAAATGACGCGCACCAGTATCGTTATGATGGCAACAACGAGGAGCAGGTGGATCAGGCCCCCCATCATAAAGGATGTCACCAGGCCTGCGATCCACAAAAGCAATAAAAGCACAGCAATGGTCCAGAGCATGATGCTACTGGTTGCCACCCCGGGGTAACCGCGAAAAAGTACCCTCACGAGATATTTCCTTTTTTTCTGGCGGAGCCTGTGTCACGCGAGCGTGGAAACTGGTTCTCGGAGTTACTGTTTTTTAGTGTACAGTTCCGCCTTGATGTTATCCAAAGCGACGATCACCGGTCCGAGCGAGGTCTTAAAAGCCTCCCGGTCCTGGACGGATTTTTTTGCCACCGGATCGATGGCCTGGATCCCTTTGGGCGTCAAGTCGTTAGAAAGAAACTGCTGAATTTCCTTCAAGTCAGACAGGTAATCAAGATAGGCGCGTTTGACGCCGATGCCTGCCTCGGGTACCTGGGCATAGATACTGGCCAGCTTGTTGCGGCGCTCGTCGCTCAGTTCGCGGATCTGCGGATTGGTGTAGGTTTCCCCCTGCCTTTCCCACTCGGTGAAATACTCGGTACTTCTCACCTTCATTTCCTCCATATGTATGATCACCTTCTTGCCTTTGGTATCCAGATTGGCCAGATCTTTGGTATACGCATCAAATGATTTTTTCAGGTCGGGATTGTCCACCAAAACCAGAGCGTCCAGTGAGGCGCCCGTGGTATCGATCTGAACTATGAGTTCCCTGATATCGCTGTCCACCTGCTGAATCGAGTTGGATGCTTTCACCGACCGACTCATTCCGGTAGTAGCACACCCCTCCCAGAAGACGACCGTGGCGAGTAGAAACAAGATGAAACAAACGGTAAAACGGGCTCCGGATTTCATGACTTTCTCCTTTAGTTGAAGGTGCGTGGCAGCGTCCAAAACCGTTCAAAGCATGTTTCCGAATGAACCAAGTCCCCCCCCGGAATCATTCGAAAAAAACACCGCTACCGTTTAACAGCAAATGGCCTGCCAGAGATCAAGCAACTACCAGTGCGCCGCAATCTTGTTAGATAACGGTGCGTTATGCCAAGGGTAAACCGTCTGGAAAGCGCTTGGACCCGATGGTTTGCCTCAACATTTGAAGGAACCTCGATATACGAAGGGAGATCCCGGCGGGCAATGCCATGGGCTCTCGGAATTCGCCGTCGTGGAGCTGACCCACCTGCTCGACACATGCTCAGGCCCGCGTTTCAGGGGAGCCGTCATATATGGCGGTTATGCCAAACCTGACGGATTCGGCGCCCTGGCAGCCCCTGGCACCGCAGCCATCCCCCCCCGCTTTCCCCTGATACATTCGCAGCTTCCCCCAACGGGCACCTTCAGGTTTCCTCTGGCACGCAAGTTGCCGTTTATCGAAGCAATATCGTTTGGAAAATACAGCTGCCTGCGGCGCTGGCCTCGTCCGCAGGTCCCAGAGGCATGAATGAACGTCCTGCTGGTCTACCCCAAATACCCCGATACCTACTGGAGCTTCCGTTACGCGTTGCCGTTTGTCGGCAAGAAAGCCGTTTTTCCTCCGCTAGGGCTGCTCACGGTGGCGGGAATGCTTCCCGAATCCTGGCAACTCAGGCTGATCGATCTGAATGTGGACGAGATCTCGGACCGCGACCTGCGGTCGGCCGACCTCGTGTTCCTCAGCGCGATGGCGGTCCAGCGTGAGTCGGCACGGGAGGTACTGGAGCGATGCCGCGTTCTGGGGGTCACCACCGTGGCGGGGGGGCCCCTGTTCACGAGTTGTCCCGACGCGTTCCCGGAGGTGAGCCACCTCGTTCTCGGCGAGGCGGAACTGAGCCTGCCGCGTTTTCTGGAAGATCTGAAACACCGGGCGCCCCAGCGGCTCTATGCTGCCGACGGGCGTCCCGACCTCGGCGGCACCCCTTTGCCCCGGTGGTCGCTGATCGACATTCGGGACTATGCCTCGATGAACATCCAGTACTCCCGCGGCTGCCACTTCGACTGCGAATTTTGCGACATCACCCAGCTCTTCGGCCGCAAACCGAGAACCAAGCATTCGGACCAGATCATCAGCGAGCTGGAAGCGCTCTATGCCACGGGGTGGCGGGGCGGGGTGTTCTTCGTGGACGACAACTTCATCGGGGACAAGGAAAAGCTGAAAAATGAGGTACTCCCGGGCATCATCTCCTGGATGCAGCATCGCGGAAAGCCGTTTTTCTTCTATACCGAGGCGTCGATCAACCTTTCGGACGACCCCCGGCTCATGGAGCTGATGGTTGCGGCCGGGTTCCGGGAGGTTTTCGTTGGCATCGAAAGTCCCGAGGAGGATTCGCTCCAGGAGACGGGCAAGGTGCAAAACCGCAACCGCGATCTGGTTGCCTCGGTGCAGCGCATCCAGCGGGCGGGGCTCCAGGTGCAGGGAGGATTCATCGTCGGTTTCGACAGCGACACGCCGGCCATCTTCGAAAAACAGCTCCGTTTCATCCAGGAAAGCGGCATCGTCGCCGCGATGGTGGGCATATTGATGGTGCTGCCGGGGACCAAGCTCCACGACCGTCTCCGCCGGGAGGGGCGGATCGTGGTCGTCTCTACCGGCAACAACACGGACGACTTCCTGAATTACGTCCCCAAAATGAACCGTCAGGTTCTGCTGGCCGGATACCGGCGCCTGGTCCGGACGATCTATGCGCCGGACTATTTCTACCCCCGGCTGAAGACGTTTCTAAAAGAGTACCGGCCGGCCGCAGCAGCATCGTTTGCGCAGCTGCAACGCCGTGATATCAGGGCGTTATTGCGGTCCATGCTTTTTCTCGGCATCCTGGGGAAAGAGCGGTGGCACTTCTGGAAGATCTTTTTCTGGACCCTTTGGAGAAAGCCTCGCGTGTTCCCGCTGACGATAGCGTTGACGATTTACGGCCTTCATTTCCGCACCGTCGCGGAGCGACTCGGCGCCGATGACGGGGGACGGGAAAGGGATTGTGATGCGGAGCTCGTGGGATTGTTCTCCCGATCGCAAGAGAAGTTCCAGTAAAGACACGCCCCCCGGGCAGAAACGCATCAAGAGCCCCCGAGCCGCCAAAGGCGGCGGGGGCTCCCAAACGTACCCATGTGCCCGGCGCGACGCCGGAGCCTGCCGCCGAAAGAGCGGAGATCAGTCCCTGTTGCGGGTGCGGGTCACCCCGGTCAGGATTGCGATGCCGACCAAAATGACGGCCGTGATCGTCACGTACCGCGCGCCCACCCCGGCGACGGCAAGGGCCCAGGCAATGCCGCCAATGACGAAGGCAAAACCGACGAGATAAATTATCAGGGACATAGTTACGCCTCCTGGCCTGTTTTCGACCGCCCCCCCGCCCCCACCCCGACCGTCCCGGACCTGGACGACTCCCCACTGCGCCGTGCGAGGGCCGTTGGTGGGAAGGCATCACGCCGCAGCCTCAGTATTCCTTGAGATTGCTGAATTCCCCCGAGGCCAGAAACGTCTTCGGGGTGTCGACAAAGGAGTAGATGTTCTGCGTTATGCTCAGGTGCTTGCTCGCCTCGGCGGCGATCCGGAGCAAAAGTACGCGAGCGGAGGCGTCCCGGGTCCGGGCCGCCAGCTCGGTGTAGAGCTCTACCCCCTTCTCCTCCTTCGCGATTACCAGCCGATACGCTCCGGGATCCTTTTTCAATAAAGCGACGAGGTCGCGTTTTGCCAGCAGGGGTTTGAAGACGCAGGCGGCCGGGTCCAGATCTCCGCACTCCGTCTGCTCCTGAGGCGCGATATGTCTTTTCAGTTGCACCAGGGCATCGTGATGTTCCTGCTCGGCTTGCGCCAGCAGGGTAAAGAGATTCTTCATATCTGGGGTGGTTGACATCGCCGCGAGTGACTCATAGAACGCTTTGGTATCCCTTTCCATTCTGATAGCACAGTCAAAGGCTTCCATCGGGTGCTCCTTTCTTGGCCGTTTAAGCTCCGTTCGCTCCAGGTCCGTCGCCGTCTATTTCCTGACGGCGCAGTCGATGATGGCGTTGATCCTTCTGTTTAGCTGCCTTCCTTCGGGGGTGTAATGGGAACATCCGGTAGCGGCCCCGAGGGATGCCAGGACCATCGGAAATGTCGATACTCTCAAAATTCTCTCCAGTTTCATTCGTTCTCCTTTTACACTACTTGGGACTTCCTTAAATGCATCGTGCTGGGTCAAGCATGCTGGTTACCAATGTCCCATGTATTCCACGTGCCGCCGGTCGGAAGAGATGTGACAGCACGGGGCAAATATCAATAGAATAACGGGCTCGCATGAAGAGTATCCACCCTCTGACAACAAGGTAATTTGCAACTAGCGAGCCAGGGATTCCATATCTTTGTAAGCGTGCAACCGTTCGAAATTAAAAGGGGAGAGTGACAGGAGATAGTGGGAGGCGCTCGGCGGTCCACAAACGTGGCCCATCACATGCGGCGTAACAGGCATATGTGACGGCCCCGGTCCGGGGGCGGAACCTCCTTGCGAACGGTTGAGGCGGGGGTGAAGGCACCTTGCGAAACGGGGATTTGACGCGGGGGGAGTCTGGCTGAAGGTTGGCGCGGCGGGCGGTTACGGGAAGGCAGGAGGCTTCGCGGCTAGACGCGCACGATGCCGTACTTGCGCATCCTGGCGCGCAGGGTGCTGGGATTGAGGCCGAGGGCCCCCGCGGCGCCGTTTATCCCCTCGATGCGCCAACCGGTCTTCTTGAGCACCTGGAGGATGTGGTTGCGCTCCAGCTCGACCAGGGCCGTCACGGGGCCTTCCCCGTCGTGCTCCCTGTCGTGCTCCCCGGCCGGCGGCACCGGCCTGGTCAGGCTGTCGAAGCGGTCCAGCACCTCCAATTCGGTACCCTGGCTGGTGATCACGGCCCGTTCCACCACGCTTTCCAGCTCCCGCACGTTCCCGGGCCAGTGGTATCCCAGGAGGACCTCCAGGGTCCCCTTGGACACGGTCACGATCTTCTTGCCCATCTTCTTGTTGAACTTGGCCACGAAATGGTTCACGAGCAGCGGGATGTCGGCGCTCCGCTTGCGCAGCGGCGGCAGGGTAATCGGGAAGACGTTGAGCCGGTAGAAAAGGTCCTCGCGGAACCTGCCGGCCCGGATCTCCTCCTCAAGGTTGCGGTTGGTGGCAGCGATGATGCGCACGTCGGCCTTGATGGTGCGGGGGCTCCCCAGCCGTTCGAACTCGCCGTCCTGAACCACCCGGAGCAGCTTGCATTGCAGCTCCATGGGCATCTCCCCGATTTCATCCAGGAATATGGTCCCCCCTTCGGCGAGCTCGAAGCGCCCGATCTGCCGGGTGTCGGCCCCGGTGAAGGCCCCCTTTTCCCGCCCGAAGAGCTCACTCTCCACAAGCGTCGCCGGAAGGGTGGTGCAGTTGACCGTGATCAGGGGGCGGTCCTTGCGGGAGCTGCCGCCATGGATGGCGCGCGCCACCACTCCCTTGCCGGTGCCGGTCTCACCGAGAAGCAGCACCGTCGCGTCCATGGGCGCGACCTGCGCCACCCGCAGGAACACCTGGGCGAGGATGTCGCTTTGCCCAATGCTCTCGCCGAAGTTGTACTGGCTCCCCACCTCTCGGCGCAGATACACGTTCTCGGCCTGGAGGCGATCCTTCAATCCTTTAATTTCCGCGTAGGCACCCTGCAGCGACTCTTCCGCCTTCATGCGTTCGTGAATTTCCCGGGTGAGCTGCTGGTTGGCCCGGGTAAGATCGCCGGTGCGCTCGGCCACCTTGATTTCCAGGTCGTCGTGCGCCCGTTGCAGATCGGCTTCCAGCTGCACCCGCCGATCGTTGAGTCTTTTGACCTCAAGCAGCATCTTGATCCGGGCCAGCACCTCGGCGCTTTCAAAAGGTTTGGAGATGAAATCCTCGGCGCCGGCCTCGATGCCCCGGATGCGGTTGTCGATGTCATCGTAGGAGGTGATCATCACGATCGGGAGATTGCCGTTCACCTCGTCCGATTTTATCCGGCGGCAAAGCTCAAAGCCGTCCATCCCCGGCATCGACACATCGAGCAGGCAGATGTCGATCCGCTCCGTCTGGAGCTTTTCCAGCGCCTTCGGCCCGCTTGCCGCCGTTATCACCTCGTACCCCCGCGGAGCGAGCGTCGCCACCAGCAGGTCCAGATTGAGGGGGCCGTCGTCCACGCAAAGGATACGCGCCTTGGACGTGTTCATACTTTTTTCTCCTCCAGCCACTTTTGCACCAGTACGGGGAGCTCGCGGGTGCTGACGGGCTTGGACAGGTAGCCGTCGAACCCGGCCTTCAGAAACCGCTCCTCGTCCCCGTGCATGGCAAACGAGGTCAGGGCGATGATCTTCAGCCCGCTGGTTGAGGGGTCTTGCTTGAGGATGCAGCCGGCCGCCATGCCATCCATCCCCGGCATCTGGATATCCATCAGGATCAGATCCGGCATCAGGCGCCGCGCCAGGGCCACCCCCTCCTGTCCGTCGCAGGCCACCGACACCTCGTGGCCGTGAAAGCTCAGGAGGTCGCGGAACAGGCTGCGGTTGTTTTCGTTGTCCTCAACGATCAGGATCGTGTGCGGCATACCCATAGCTCCTTCGGTGCCCGGAGATGATCCGCTCAACTCTGGGCGCCGACTACGGTTTCGACCAGGCTCAAGAACTCGTGCGGGGAAAGAGTTCCCTTTCCTTCGATGCGCCAGACCTTTCCCGCCAGCCGCGTGCGGTCCGCAGCCGAGAGATCCATTGAGGTCAATACCAGGATGGGTATCTTCGCGGCAGCTTTTTCATGAAGCAGCCGGTCGGCGACCTCGAAGCCATTCATGCCGGGCATGACCAGGTCAAGGACGATGAGGTCGGGTGCGTTACGCCGGGCCATCTCGACCCCCTCCGGCCCGTCACTCGCCCTGAGCGCTCGGTATCCCTTGCGCAGCAGCGCGCTTTCCAGTGCGCCCAGAGTCAGCGGATCGTCCTCGATCACGAGCACAGTCTTGCCGGCGCCGGGGTGACCGGCCGGCGGGAAGCCTTGAGGCTCACCGTCGGAGACTTGAGTGGCCGGAGCCTGGAGAGAAGGAGCCTGGGTAACCGGAATGGTGAAGCTGAACCTGCTGCCCGTGCCGAACTCGCTTTTCACCCAGATCCTGCCGCCATGCATCTCCACCAGTTGCCGGGTGAGGGCCAGTCCGAGGCCGGTTCCCTCGAAACCCTTGGTATAGACCGACTCCAGCTGGGTGAAGGCCCGGAACAGCATCGGGATGTCCTCCTCCCGGATGCCGATGCCGGTATCCGCTACGGTGATCTCGATGAAATCCCCGTCCCGGCGCCCGCTCACCCGTACAGCGCCCGCGGTCGGGGTGAACTTCACGGCATTGGAGAGCAGGTTGAAGAGGATCTGCTTTAGCTTTCTCTGGTCCGCCATGATGACGAGGTCCGCTTCCGGCTCCAGGTCCAGCACCAGTTCGAGACTGCCTTTCAAGGCTCTCTCCCGCAGGATCGTCAAAGCGCCGTCGAGGACCCCCCGCAGCTCGAAGTTGCTGAGGTCCAGTCCCATCTTCCCCGACTCCACCTTGGAAAGGTCGAGTATGTCGTTGATGAGCGATAAAAGGTGCCGGCCGCTGGTGATGATGTTGCCTACGTATTCCTGCTGCTTGGCGTTGATCGGGCCGAAGAGCTGGTCCTGCAGCACCTCGGAGAAGCCGATGACCGAGTTGAGCGGGGTGCGCAGTTCGTGGCTCATGTTGGCGAGAAAGTCGCTTTTGGTGAGGCTGGTTTTCTCCGCCACGGCCCGCGCGCTCTCCAACTCGACGTTTTTATCCCGGAGCACCTGGTCCAGGCGCTTTCTCTCGGTGACGTCGCGTGCCGCGGCGAAAACGCCCTGCAGCTTCCGGTCCCGGTCATAGAAGGTGGTCGCGTTGCAGGAGACCACCGTCTCCTTGCCGTCCCGGGTGCGGGCAGTGAGTTCGTAGTCGGTGACTTTCTTCTCCTCCAGCGCCAGCCTGATGGCCGTGTCGGCGCGGTCCGGATCGGTGAAGTAGTTCTTGAAGGGGGCTCCGACCAACTCGTCGCGGGTGCAGCCGGTGAGCACCTCCATCTGCTGGTTGACGTCGGTTATCATGCCGGACGGGTCGGTGGTCATGCTCGCGTCGATGTTGGCCTCGAACAGGGAGCGGGTATAGAACTGGTGGTCGCGCAGCCGCTGGCTCAACTGGGTCTGCTCCGCCTCGATCTCCTTGCGCGCGGTGATGTCTTCGATCGCGAGCAGGATGACGTGGGAGCCGACGTTATCGCGCAAAATCTCCCGGGCATTGAGCAGCATGACCTTGCGGCCGATATCGAGGAAAACGTGGTCCACTTCATAGCCGTTGAACACGCTCTCGCTGGGGAGGATGTCTTCGAAGAGCACCCGAAGCTTGGGGATGTCCCACTGGCCGTTACCGAGCTCGTAGATGAATTTGCCGATCGTTTGCTCGGGGGTGACCCGGAAGGTCTCGTAGAAGCACAGATTGGCGGTGAGAATCTTCAACTCGGGGCTGAGCACCACCAGCGGCTTGCAGACGGTCTCCACGATGCTCTCGGCATAATCCCGGGCCTCCTGGAGTTCGATCCGCTGGGCCTCAAGCTCCCCCTGGGTCCGGAGCAATTCGGCGTTTTGCAGCTCCAGCTCGATCTGCTGGTCCTCAAGCAGGGCCTGCGCCCGAAGCAGCTCTAAGTTCTGCATTTCCAGCTCGATCTGGTGCACCTCCCACTCGTGTTCGTCCCTCTGGGTGGCGGGTCCTTGCGACGCGGGGTGCTTTTCAGCCCTCCTCTCAGCAAGCGTATCTTCCGCGCGACGACGCAGTCTGTCGGCTCCTGACAGTAATTTTTCGCTTCTTCCCATTTTCAGGCCTCTCCATCAGGACAATTACCGGTCTTGAAACTCTTCTTGCAGTAATTAGCTACCGCTCAGGCTATACCTCATTACCGGCAAAGTACACCTCCATATGCTGAGGTTACCGCCAAATACTGTGGCATTGACAGTAATTCCATTTCTGAATGGAGTTTATCAATTCAAATCCAATACCCTGTTATTCATTGAATAACGGCAAAATGAGTTCGGTATTTCCACTTTTGGCCGTCTAATGGCGCAGCCAGTTCTCTGACTACTGCAACAACATCACCAACATTCCCTACGAATTCTGAAAAACATCTTTGCTCGTATCGTTTCAGAATAACAAACTGCCGAAGGCTCAAAAAAGAGCGTTGCGACCCAGGCCGCAAAGGAACACCGCTCTTTGTTTCACCCCAACGGGGTGAGGCATCGGTTCCCTCCCCAGCCTGCGGAACCGTGCCCCCCTGCCCCTTCCCCGCACCTACCCGTTGCGTCTCCCCGCCATATGTGACGGCTTCGCTACATGCAACGGCCATTCCTGGCGGAGCAAGGTTCTTCACCCTGGATCAGGTAATGTCGTGCCGCCTGGAATCAGCATCTTAGCCTCATCGGCCCAGCACCATCGGCTTGGCACGTTCGTTGTAGTTGAAGTTGGTGATAGTTGCCGGATTCACAACCAGACGCACCCAGCGTACCGGGCTGGATCAAAGGAGCCCCGATGCGCGTAAAACCACTTCTTCCCACGCTGATAATGGCAGTAGCTGCAATCACCTTCAGCATGAAATCAGTCGAGGCAGCCAATGTCGGCATCACCATCAACGGCTACCTGCCGGCGCCACCGGGAGTATACGTCCAGGTCGATGCCGGCCGGCCCTACTATGTCGAAAACGAACGCCGGGTGTATCTCGAAGAAGAAAGGCCCCAGCACCGCAAGCATTACCAGGAGAAAAGGCATCACGGCAAGGGCCGCAAGAACGGTCATGACCGGGAGGACAAGCATGGCAACCATGGCGATCACGACCACGGGGGGCACGGCCGCTAGGAAGCACCCGTCGACAGCCCCAGCCCGGTAAAAGCGAGGACAACATGCGGAAGATACGTTACGGACTCATCGCAGTATGGCTTTTGATGTGCATCACGAATGCCGCATACGCCGGTGTCAACATCGGCATCGGCATCGGGTTACCCAACGTGAGCATCGGGATCAACTTGCCGCTGTACCCGGAGCTGGCCCCGGTGCCGGGCTATCCCGTTTACTACGCCCCCGCAGTGGAAGGGAACTACTTCTTCTATGACGGCATGTACTGGGTCTATCAGAACGACAACTGGTACGCGAGTTCCTGGTACAACGGGCCTTGGGGGTACGTCGATCCGATGGCGGTACCGCTTTTCATCCTGCGCGTTCCGGTGCGCTATTACCACCGCCCCCCCATGTACTTTCGCGGCTGGCAATCCAATGCAGCACCGCGCTGGGGCGAGCACTGGGGCCGGTCCTGGGAACAGCGCCGGGGCGGGTGGGACCGCTGGAACCGCGGCTCGGTGCCCAAGCGCGCGCCGCTGCCCGTCTACCAGCGGCAGTATGCGGGTGACCGCTATCCCAAAGCGGAGCAGCAGCACACCTTGCGCAGCCAGCAGTACCACTACCAGCCGCGCGACAAGGTGATACGCCAGCATTTCCAACAGACCGAGCAAAAAGCGTCCCCGGCACAACGGGGCAGGAAGGAAAACCCGCAGGGGGGCCCCCCCCAGCAGCAGGTCCGACCTGGATCGCCCAACCGGCCGGGGGCAGCGCCCAACCGGCAGGCGCAGCCCCAGCACCGTGAGGGGTTGAAGCAGGCGCCCGAGAAGGCGGCCCCGCAACAGCGAGCGCCGGCAGCCCATGAGCAGAAACAGCAGCCGGCACAGCATCAGCAGGGCCGTGAGCCGCGCCAGCAACAGCCGCAACAGCCGCAGGGCCGTGAGCAGCGCGGTGGTGGGCAGGAGCGCGGTGGTGGGCAGGAACACGGACCAGGGCAGAACAGGGAAGAGGGGCGCGGCAGATAAGCGGAGCCCCCTTCCGGAAGCCGACCCGGCAAAGGAGTCATCTCATGGCAAAACAAGCGCAATTGATTGAAAAACTCTCGGCGCAGATGGTCGAATGGGATAACCAGATCTTCCGGCTCAAGGACCGGGAGAAAAACTCCCTCCAGAGCCCGGAGGATGCGACGGCGCTCGCGGCGCTGCAGCAAAAACGGGCCGAAGCGGCGCATAAGCTTGAGGGGATGCCTTCGGCAAGCGGCGGGGAAATGGAAGGGCTAAAAAAGGGAACCGACGAGGTGTGGGACGAAATCAGGTCCGGCCTGCGCGATGCCATAATAAAGGTCAAATAGGCCAGCCAGACCGGGGTCCACAGAGCCGAATCCGGTTTCCCTCGGAAGCGCGTCACCCACCGACACCGGGGTCTTCCGGTGACCTTGCCCGTTTACCCCTTGAGGAGAAAAAGCCATGCGGAGAGTTCTTGGGACCCTGGTAGTAATCCTTCTGGCTTTGCCTGCCCATGCCGGTGAAATCGGCTTGTTGGGAGGTTATGGCTGGACCGACAAGCCTCTGGAAAAAACCTACGCCTGGCAGGTGCAGTACATGGAAGGGCTCGGCGATCACCTGGCGTACAGCCTCTCCTACGTGAACCAGGGCCACTTCATCGAACACCACCGCGACGGCTATGCGGCGAACCTCTGGGCCCGGACCAACCTCATGGAACGCCGCCTCTCCCTGGGCCTCGGATTGGGGGGCATTTTCTATTTCGATACGATCAACCCGGCCACCGGCCCCTCCCGCGACTATCACGGCTGGGGAGGCATGACGAGCCTGGCGGCCACCTGGTATACGGAAAGCCGCCTGTTTTACCAGCTGCAGGGTTACTACGTCCGAGGTGACAAAAGCTTCAATACCCTGTCGGTCCTGGCCGGTATCGGGTACCAGCTTGATGCCCCGCCGGTACCGGGCCCGGATGTAAGGGGCGCCCACCAGTCGGAAAATACCACCGAGAACGAAATTACCCTCGTGGGGGGCGAAACGGTGGTCAATATACCGGGCAGGGGAAAATCGGCAGCCTTCGAGCTTGAATACCGGCGCGGCATCTGGCGCTACCTGGAAGTAAGCGCCGGAGCCCTCTACGAGGGGAGAAACGACCTGATCGACCGCTACGGCCTGACCACCCAACTCTGGCTGGCGAAACGTTTCCTGGATGACCGCATCTCCCTGGGAGCGGGTCTGGGGGGGTATTTCGCCGTAGACCAGCGCCGCGGCGACAGCGGAACGGGACGGAACGCGTTCGTGTCCGAGCTGGCATCGATATCCGGGAGCCTGCAGGTAAGCCGGCACTACACGCTGCGGGCAACCTTCCACCGGGTCATCTCGACCTATAACCGGGACTCCGACATCTTCCTGGGGGGCATCGGCTACCAGTTCTAAAACCGGCGCATGATCCATGGAGTAAGCTTCTCGGGGAGACCAAACATCAAAAGCCTCACTACGGAAGGCCACCGGAGCAAACCGGGGTATTTCCGTACGTGAGGCTTTTTCACGTCCTTCTTCCCGCGGCAGTCCCGGGTCCCCCCTTCACCCTTTCTCTACCTGAGCCATATCCCGCAGGACGAACCTGCCGCAGACAAAGCAGAGCCCCCCCGCCAGAGCCATGGCCAAGGGGGTGATCAGCAGCGCGTTGCGCAAACCCCACTGGTCCGAGAGCCATCCCAGGATGGAGGGGGAAAAGGCGTCCCCCAGGGCGTGGATAAAGAAGATGTTGACGGCAAAAGCCATGGCGCGCACCGCGGGAGGAGTGACGTTGAGGATGACGGTATTGAGCGGCCCGGTGTTGAGAAAGAGGAAGAACTCGGCGACGAAAATGGCCGCCAGGCAGGAGGTCAAGCCGGGAGCCAGAATGGCCCAGACCGCAAAGGGAGTTCCTGCCAGCAACCCCCACCCCGAGATCGTCAGGTACCCCGTGCCGCTTTTTTTTTTGCCAGCGGTCGCCGAGCCAGCCGCCGATCAGGGTCCCCAGGATCCCCGCCAGCACCGTGGTGGCGCCGAAGAGGGTATTCCCGCTGGCCACGCCGAGACCATGAACGCGGTTCAAAAAAGAGGGAATCCACTGGGCGAGCCCGCCGATGGCAAAGGTCATGGCGGACATGGCGAGGGTGTTGCAGACAAAGGAGCGGTTTTTGAAGAGGGGCGCGTAGCCGCCGGGCACCTTTTTACGTGAGTCGCGGGGCGCGGTTTCGTCGCCGCCGCGGGGCGGTGTGCGCAAAAGTGCGATGGGAACGGCCAGGATCAGCCCCGGCAACCCCACCATGAGAAAGGCGGCGTGCCAGCCGAATCTCTGGCCCAGCACTCCCCCCAACAGGTATCCCAGCGCGCTCCCGACCGGAATGGCGACATAGAACCAGGAAAGGATCTGACCGCGGCGCTCCTTGGGAAAGAAATCGGAGATGAGGCCGGGCGACACCGTGCCGAAACTCGCCTCGCCTACCCCGACGGTGGCCCGTGCCGCCAGAAGGGTCCGGTAGCCGGGGGCAAACCCGGCCAGGGAGGTGGCCAGGCTCCAGACCACGAGCCCTCCGGAGGCGAGCTTGACCCGGCTCCAGCGGTCACCCAGCCAGCCGAAGAGCGGGGCGAGGAGGAGGTAGCTCATCATGAAGGCGCTGCCGAGCACCCCCAGTGCCGTATCGGAAAGCTGCAGATCGACCTTGATCAGCGGAAAGACGGCGAAGAGCACCTGGCGGTCGATGTAGTTCAGCAGGTTCACCGCCAGCAGAAGGCCCAGTGCGTAGCGGCGGTAGGGGATCGATATCGGCCCGGCATTCATGCGTGCGGCCTCCAGGAATGGAATGAGAAAACTCCCCGGCACACGAAACGCAGACCAAGCGGCGTTCCGGCGCTCACCAGGGACCAACCGGCCTCAGGGGTGCGGCCCGCTCCTGGAGCTCACCCGAGGGTTTCCACCGCCCGGCGTACCAGTTCCACAATCTGCTCCGGCGTCTCCTGGCGAAAGGATAGCGGCTTGCCGAAGGTCACCCTGACCTTCCCCTTGGTGGGAAAGTGCGCCCCGGGCGGCAGGACCTGGTCGGTGCCGCTGATTTTAACGGGCACGACCGGGATCCCCAGCGCCTTGACCATGATCCCCAGTCCCATCTGGAAGGGAAGCAGCTTCCCGCTCCTCGAATGCTCCCCTTCCGGGAAAATGAGGATATTGACCCCGGCGTCGGCAAGCCTTCCCATGAACCGGAGCGAGCCGGAGAACCCCTGGCTCTGGGGAAGGGGAAAAAGGTTCATCAGCAGGGTGCCGTACTGGTAGCTCAAGCGTCTCAGGATCCGGTTGAGCCCGTGATAATCCCCGAAGAAAAACTCCTCCCAGGCGGCGGTGGCGCTTTGGTAGCGCAGCTTCGGCGGAAGCGCGAACATGATGGCCGGCTGGTCGAGGTAACTCAGGTGGTTGGCGACGAAAAAGATCGGTCCCTTGAGGCTCTCCAACTGCGCGGCACCCCGCACCTCCAAAGTTACCAAGGCTCGAAACAGCGGGGCGTGGAAAACCGTGTCCACCAACCGGCGCACGCCCCGAAAAAAGGAGCGGTTGGTCCAAAAACGGAAGTGATCGTGCCGGTTCACTCTTTCCCGCTTGGCGATGATCTGGCGCAGGTCCGAGACTCGGGTCTGTGCCCCGACCTGGGAGTCTTCGATGTCGAGACGGTATTCCTGTTCGAGGAAGTTCACCAGCTCCACACCGTCGATGGAGGTCAACCCCAGATCGGCCACCAGAAGGGAATCCTCGCGGATCTTTCCGGTAGCGGTGCCGGTCACCTTGGCGAGCAGGGCAATCAAGCTGTCGCTGCTGACGGTTGCGTCTCCCCCCTCCGGCCCCTTCTGGACCGCCTCCTTGACGGCGAACTTCTTGATCTTGAGGGTCGTGGTTTTCGGGAATTCCGGCTCGTGCCAGAGGGTGTAGCCGGTTATCTGGTGCATCGCATCGAGAGAGTTGTTCGCCTGGCCGACGATATCCTCCGGGGCGATCCCGCGGCCGTCCAGAAGCAGCACGGCGTGCACCTCCTCCCCCCCTCCACGCTCCAACCCGATGACGCACGATTCCTTCACGCCCTGGATCTTGTTCAGCACCGCTTCGAGTTCGTCGGGATACACGTTCACCCCGGAGCCGGTGACGATCAACTCCTTCTCTCTCCCCTTGATGGACAGGGTGCCGTCCGGGCCGATCTCCCCGATATCGCCGGTCTTAAACCACCCATCCGGAGTGAACGCCTCGAGGGTTGCCTGCTCGTTGCGGTAGTAGCCGGGAAAGACGTTGTCGCCGCGGGCCAGGATCTGTTTGTCCTCGATCTTCAGCTGCACCCCCGGGAGCGGGGGGCCGACCGATCCCGCCTGCTGGTGCTCCAGGGTGTTGACGCAGAGAACGGGCGAGGTCTCGGTGAGCCCGTACCCTTCCAGCACCGTGAACCCGAAGGCGTCCCAGAAGTTGAAGAGCTCCGGAGCCAGCGCGGCGCCGCCGGAGACGAAGACGACGAAATTGGCGCCGAACTTCCGCTGCACCGGGTAAAACATGACCCGGCGCCCCCCCTTGGGGAGCCGGATTCCGAGCCGGGTCAGCAGCCGGAACGTTCCGGAGAGGTGCTTCTCCTCAAGCTCCCGCTCGATGGTCGATCGGAGCAGTTGCATGAGACGGGGAACGGACATGATGACGTAGATGTCCTCCTCTTTGAGGGCATCCATGATGGCGGAGGGTTTGAGGGCCCCCAGGTACACGACCGACGCGCCCCGGTAGAGCGGAAGGAAGAATCCCCCCATCTGCTCGAACATGTGGGAGAGCGGGAGCAGCGAGAGAAAGCGGAACGCGGGGGTGATGATGGGCACCTGGCGGTGAATCTGGGTCACGTTGGCGATCAGGTTCCGGTGGGTGAGGATGACCCCCTTGGGATTACCGGTAGTGCCCGAAGTGTAGATGAGCTGAGCGGTGGCATCGGGGAGGCAGCCTGCGATGGTGCCGATCGGAGCGACGTTTTCGAGCAGGTACGGCAGGTCCTCCAGCAGCAGTGTGTTCCCCTCGGTGATCCGGTCCGGCTTGAAACGGCTCTGCAGCACGAGCCGTGCCTCGGTGAGACCGCGGATCGTGTCGGCGCGCGCCAAATCCGACATGAAGTCCACCGGGACTGCGATCGCGCCGCGCAGGATGATGCCCCAGTAGGCGACTGCCCACCAGGAGGAGTTGGGCCCCCAGATCAGCACCCGATCCCCCTCACCCACGCCATTTTGCTCCAGCAGGGTTGCCATTTTGAGGGAGAGGTCGTGGAACTCGCGGTAGGTTACCGTGAAGCGCCGCACGCCGGTGCGGTTAACAAAGACGGTCTGGTCCCCGCGCTCCGCAAAGCTATGGAAAAGATCGATCAAGGTCAGCATGGAAATTTCCTTTGGCCCGGCGGAGCAGATCAGCCGCAAAGTTTTCCGCCCCCCGGGCCGAAGGGAGCAAAAGCCCTTGGAGGGCTTTTTTTGAGCTTCTCACTCCGCGGGATGCTTGCCTGATTCGATTTCCCGCTTCTGATGGTAGAGGAAGCGGACCATGTAGTATTCGAAGGGGTAGCCGCTCTCGTAGTAGCGAAAACTCTGCTGATGCCGCATGTCGACCGCCTCGAGCGCCGTTATCCCCGAACTGATGGCCAAGGAGTTGCCGGTGTTGGCGAAGGGATCGACGGCGGTATAGATCCCGTAGGTGACGCCGGTGTCGACGGCGAGCCCACCGGTGTCGCGCACCGAAGAGGGTCCGAAAAACGGCAGCACCAGGTAGGGCCCCGATTCGACTCCCCAGTACCCCAAGGTCTTGCCGAAATCCTCATCGCGACGTGCCAGACCGAGCCTGGTGGCTGGGTCGAACATCCCACCAAGCCCCAGGGTGCTGTTGGTCACGAAGCGCCCAAGGGTCGTCGCTGACTCCACCCCCTTGAGCTGGACCATGCTGTTGGTCAGGTTTCGTATCTCGCTCAGGTTGTTGAAGATCCCGGAGACGCGGTTTTGGACGAAGGTCGGGGTGACCAGCTCGTAGCCGTGCACCACCGGGATCAGGACGAATTTGTCGAGGTAGAAATTGAACCGGTACATGCTCCGGTTGAATCCCTCCCAGGGATCGTCGACGTCGGCGAAGCGCTGGTCCCGGAACTCCGCTATCGTGTGCCGAGGGGCGACCTCGGCGAGACGGTTCCCCCTGGGGGAGGCGCACCCGGTGAGGGAGAGGGCCAGCATCAGGGCCAGTATCATCCAAGGGCCGCGGCATCTCATCGCAGCATCTCCTTCTCCTGGAAGAAAGCGACCATGTAGGCGAGGTTGTCCTTATACTCGAGATTTCCGATGTGGCCACCGCGCGGGTAGATCTTGATCCGGCCGGCAAAGATCCGCTTCAGGTAGTCGAGATCGGCCTTGGACAGGATGAAATCGTTCTCGTTGGTCATCACCCCGAACTTGGGCGAAGATTTCAGGTAGCCCTCGATGCTCCTGAGGCTCTGCGCCTCGATGAGCGCGTCCTTGGTGAGCCCGGGGCGCTGTTTCTTGAAATAGGGGTAGAAATACTCGTTGATGTAGTCGTAAAAGCTCAGGTGGGTGGCGACCATGAAATAATCCGAGAGGGAATCGGAGCTTTTCAGCACCCGGTTCTTGGGGACAACATAGCCGCTGTTGGTCACGACGTCGGAGGCGAAGATCATGCCGGCCAGGTTGATGCGGAAGGTGAGCCCGATCAGACCGGCGGTTTCCTCAGGGGAAAACAGCTTCTCCGTGTAAATGGAGTAGAGAAAGTCGTCGTTTATGGCGACGAAGTTGCCGTAGCTGTAGTACTCACTGAACTTGGTCAGCATCTTGTTGAAGAAGATCCCCTCTTTCTTGGGTCCGCCGGGGATCTGCTTCAGCAATTCCTCGAGCTTGCCACCGGAATTGTAAAGGCTTACCGCCGGGTTGATCATGAGGACTTTTTTGAAATTGAAGACCCGGCGCTGCTCGTCCAGTTTGGCCACAAACGCCGACTGGGTAGCCCCCATGCTGTAACCGCCCAGGTAAAAGGAAGAAACCTCGATGTCGCCGGCTACCTTTTTCCAGGCGGTTTCCATTGCCCGGTACAGATCGGCAGAGTCCTCCGTGAGGTCCCCGGGAACGCCGCTCCGGGAAGCGGAGACGATGAAGTTGGCATGGGAGGGGGACGGCAGGGCGATGACGTGGAAACCAACCGCGTAGAGCGCCTTCACCATGAACATGAGTTTGGCCGCCCGGTCGTTGGTCCCGGTACCGGCGATCAGGAATACCAGCGGAGCCTTCTGCTTTTGGTAGGCGAAGCTGCAGCGCAGCCCGTCGTCATAAAAGAAGACATCCGACTTCTTCCGGTCCGGCAGGACCTCGAGCACGAGCTGCCGGAAGCGCATCTTGGTCGGCAGTTCGGGGACGAGGCTGGCCGGGGTCCCGAGGATGGTGGCCTCGTAGGCACCCGGGATCGGGTAGCCGTATTCCGTTTCAGCCGAAAGCGCGGCCAACGGGAGAAGCAAAAGCCAGGATATGATCAGCACTCTGAGGTACATGCAGAAACTCCTTCCGGAATTACGATGCAGAAGACGCTTGCCGGAATCGGTGTGGGCCTGGGTAGTGGCATAGCTCACCGTTCGTGATGCCCGCCTTCATGATGCCCTTCACCGTATCCGCCGCCACGTCCCCTTCCACCACCACTCCCCCGGCCGTCGTCCCCCCAATAAGGAAAAATGCAGCCCGACAACATGAGGGCTGCGACGAAAAGAACCAGCGAGGATAGGATTGATGACCTTTTCATTACCTGCTCCTTTTCTTTTTCTATCCGTTTGCATGCCCATGCGATCAGCTTCGGCCGGAAAAGGTGCTCCTTGCCGGGTAGTTTCCCCGGTGGCATCCGGTACCGAACGTTGCGTTCCTCCGGAAATTGATCCGGCACCGCTGGCCGTCGCTCAGGATGGAGGCATCGGGCATCCATTTCAGGCCCAGCCAACAAGGAAAGAGCAGGTAACATGCCACTGGAGTTAGCCGACCCATCTTGATGTTTTAATTACCAAATTACGCGACATAGCATAAAGGGCGCGCAAAAGCCGTCAGGACATTCCGTCACTAGGCGCGCAACTGTCATATATGACGGCTATGCGCCGCACAACGGTTTCACGATTGGGAAGGCTTCGGCACGAGACTTCTACCGAGTTGCACCACCTTCTACCATCCACCAGATATCTCAAGAGTCGGCTTCCGCCGCCCCTTGACTTGCGACCAACTTACGAGTATCCTGCGAGACAAGATGTAAGACCACGGAGGGGGTATGACGCCTAAGCAGAAGAAGGTGCTGGACTTCATCGCGCACTATGCGGAGCGAAACGGCTACCAGCCCACGCAGCAGGAGATCGCCCAAAGCTGCGGCTTCCAGTCGCTCGGCACGGTGCAGCACTACCTCCGCCTCCTGGAACGGGACGGCCACCTCTCCCGCCGCTGGAACGCCAAACGGGGGGTGCAGATCACCGAGACCCTCACCACCTCGGCCACCGCGGAGCTTCCCTTGGTCGGCATCGTCGCGGCGGGAAAACCGGTGGAGGCGTTCGACCTGCCGGACGTGATCGAGGTCCCCTCTTCCATGGCAAGCCCGGGTAACGTCGTGTACGAGGTCCGCGGCGACTCCATGGTGGAGATGGGGATCATGGACGGCGACTACGTCGCCGTCCACCCGCAGCCGGTCGCCGAGAACGGCCAGACGGTGATCGCGGAGGTGAACGGCTCGATCACCATCAAGAAGTACCTGCACCGGGGGGACCACATCGAGCTCCACCCGGCCAACGCGGCGATGAGTCCCATCGTCGTCACGGCCGACGACGACTTCCGCATCCGCGGGGTGCTGGTCGGCTCCATGAGGTTTTATCGAAAGTGGTCCGGGAAATCCTCCACATAACCGTCCCCGCCTTCCCGATCGCCCTGGCGCGGGCGGTCCACTCCCAGCTCAGGCAGCGGCCGGTCGCGGTCGCGCCGCTCAACTCGGAACGCGCCCTCTTGCAAAGCGTCTCCGCCGAGGCCGCCGCCGAGGGGGTCTTCGCGGGAACCCCGATCTTCCGGGCCCGCAAGGTCTGTCCCTCCCTCATCGTGATTCCCCCCGATCCCGACCTCCTCAGCAAGGGGAGCCGGAAACTCGCCGAGCTCTCCGAGGAGTTCACCCCGCTCGTCGAGCCGGGGGTGGGGCGGGTTTTCCTCGATGTCACCGCCTCCCGGCGCCTCTTCGGGCCGGCGCGGGACGTAGCGGCCCGGTTGGAAAAGTCGATCGCCGGGGAGCTGGGGCTTCAGGCGATGGCGGGAACCGGATTGAACAAACTGGTCTCGCGGGTCGCCGCCGACGCCCTTCCGGAGCCGGGGGTGTACGACGTTTTCCACGGATCGGAGCGGAACTTCCTGGCACCGTTTCCGGTGTCGGTGCTGCCGGGGGTGGGCGAGTCGCGCCAGCTCCTGTTGTTTCGCGACCTGAACCTGCAGTGGGTGGAACAGGTGGCGGAGCTGTCGGTGCCGCAGTTGCGGCTGGCGGTGGGGCCGTTCGCCCCGCTTTTGCACGACCGGGCCCGGGGGATCGACCGTTCCCCGGTGCAGCCGCCGCGGCGAACCACCGAAATCGTCGAGGAGGGGCTGCTGGCGGAGGAGGAAAACGACGACCGGATCATCCTGAGCGAACTGCTCCGCCTGGTGGAGGGATGCGGGCTGCGACTGCGGCGACTGGGGAAGGAGGCAAGGAAGATCACCCTTTCCATCAGCTACGCCGACGGGGTCTCCGAAGAGGGAAAGAAGGTTCTGGACGAGCCGACGGCGTTTGACCTGTTACTTTTCGTCGCAGTGGAAAAACTGTTCCTTACAACCAGCAAAAGGCGGCAGAAGGTGCGGGGCTTGCGGCTTTCCTGCGACCAGGTGGCGCAGGCGGCAGGGCAAATGGAGCTCTTCGCGCCGCCGCCGGAGCGCAAGGGAGTCTCGCGTCAGCAGGAGGCGTTGCAGCGGACCCTGGACCAGCTGCGGGAGAAGCACGGCAGGGAGGTGCTCCAATGGGGAAGAGGAATCGTGGCACCGCGCAGGGAACAGGTGGTGGAGGTGCAGGGGGACTGGGACCCGGAGCGGACGCGGTACATGACGGTGACCACGCGGGGCGGGTAACACCCACGCTCCAAGCACACCGCAGAGGGCGCGGAGGGACACGGAGGAAAACCTTTTTTCACGAACCAGGATGCCCAGGATGGGCTGGATGGGACGGTGCTTCCAGCACACATGCCTTAGGCGATCGAAGTACCGGCCCAACTGGGTGTCGACACTAGTCTCGCTTTCAATCGAGAACCTCAGAAACAAATCCCCCCCGCCCCCCTTTGCCAAAGGGGGATGTATGCGGGTTTTACCTGTTCATCCCTGTTACTGAAAGCTTTTCCTCTGCGTTCCTCTGCGACCTCTGCGGTGCGCTTCGCCTTCAAAATCGAGTTCAATCATGTTCGTCCATCTCCACGTTCATTCTTCCTATTCTCCCAACTGGGGCGTTCATTCCCCGGAGACGCTCTGCGCCGCCGCGCGTCAGATGGGTTACTCCACCCTGGCGCTCACCGACCGAAACGGCTTCTATGCCATCCCCCGCTTCGTCGACGCCGCCCGCGACGCGGGCATCGCGCCGATCATCGGCACCGAGGCGGTAACAGCAGCCAACCGCGCCGTCCTTTTGGCCCGCGACGAGGAAGGGTACGCCAACATCTCCCGGCTCATCTCCGACCTGCACTGCCGCCGCAACTTCGACCTCATCCGCGCCCTCGCCGAGTTCCGCCGCGGCGTCATCGTCATCAGCGACGACGCCAGACTCCTCGCCGAGCTCAAGCGCAAATCCGCCGACGACCTCTTCGCCGAACTGTCGCCCGGACACAACCTGCACCGCGCCCTGGCGCTCTCCCGCGATCTGAAGCTCCCGCCGGTCGCCACCTCGCGCGCCCTGTTCCTGGAGCGCGACGACCTGCACCTGCACCGGGTCATCCGGGCGATCCACCGGAACAGCAAGCTTTCGCGGCTCACCCCGGAGGACACCGCCAGCGACGCGAATTTTTTGCTGACACCGGCGCGGATCGCGGAGTTTTTCCCCCACTGCCCCGAGTCCTTGGAAAACGCCGAGGCCATCGCGGCACGCTGCCGCACCGACTGGGACTTCTCCCGCACCATATTCCCCGCCTTCCGCAGCCTGGGTGACGATGCGGCCTTCCAGGAGCTGGAGCGCCGGGCCCGCGCCGGGGCCCTCTGGCGCTACGGGACGATCGACGGGAAGGTGGAGGCGCGGCTGCAAAAGGAGCTCAGCATCATCCGGGACAAGGGATTTGCCCATTACTTCCTGGTGGTGGAGGAGATCTCGAACCAGTCGGAGCGGACCTGCGGCCGGGGAAGCGCCGCAGCCTCGCTGGTCGCCTATGCCCTCGGCATCACCCACGTCGACCCGATCCGCCACAACCTCTTCTTCGAGCGCTTCCTCAACCCGGGGCGTATCGATCCCCCCGACATCGACATCGACTTTCCCTGGGATGAGCGGGACGCGGTGCTCGACTTCGCCTTCGCCCGCTACGGCTCGCAGCGCGCCGCCATGGTCGCCAACCAGATCGGCTTCAAGGGGCGCTCGGCGCTGCGGGAGGTGGCGAAGGTCTACGGCCTCACCGATCTGGAAATCAAGGAAATGACCGAGCGGATCTCGGGGTTCTGGAAGGCGGACCAGACGGTCGGCGCGGTGGCGGCGCACCCGCTTTTCCGCGGCGAGACCCTTTCGGCGGACTGGCTGGAGATCATGGCGACCGCCCAGCGTCTCAAAGGGCACCTGCGCCACCTCTCCCTGCACTGCGGCGGGCTGATCATCGTCCCGGACGAGATCCGCCGCTATGTCCCGGTGGAGGTTTCCCGCAAGGGGCTGCCGCTCATCCAGTGGGAGAAGGACCAGGCCGAGGACAGCGGGCTGGTGAAGATCGACATCCTGGGGAACCGCTCCCTGGCCGTGGTGCGCGACGCGCTGGCTGCGGTGAAGCGCGGGCGCGGCATCGAGATCGACTACGCCTCGTGGCAACCGCTGGAGGACGGCAAGACCTGCAACATCCTGCGCCGCGGCCGCACCATGGGGTGCTTTTACCTGGAGTCGCCGTCGATCCGGCTCCTGTTGCGCAAGATCTGGGGTGACGTACCGGCGCCGGGCACCGAGGAGCTCGACATCTTTGAGGTCCTGGTGCAGGCCTCTTCCATCATTCGGCCCGCGGCGAACAGCTTCATTCAGGAATACGTGGCGCGGCTCCACGGCAAGCCGTGGCAGCACCTGCATCCCCTGCTGGAGGGGGTGCTCGGCGAGACCTACGGGATCGCCATCTACCAGGAGCAGATCACCCAGATCGCCATGGAACTCGCCGGCTTCTCCGCCTTCGACGGCGATCAGCTGCGCAAGGTGATCACCAAGAAGCACCGGGAGAAACGGCTGGCCGACTACCGGAAGCTGTTCTTCAGCGGCGGACTTGAGCGCGGCGTCACCGAGCCCGTGCTGCAGTCGATCTGGGATCAGATCCTCTCCTTCGCCGGATACTCCTTCTGCAAGCCGCATTCGGCAAGCTACGCGCACCTGAGCGCGAAGGCGTCGTACTTGAAGGCGAACTATCCGGCGGAATTCATGGCGGCGGTGATCTCCAACCAGGGGGGCTACTACTCCGCCTTTGCCTACCTCTCGGAGAGCCGGCGGCTCGGGCTGACCGTCCTTGCCCCGGACATCAACGAGAGCGAGCACCACTACACCGGGAAGGACGACTGGGTGCGGGTCGGGCTGATGCAGGTGGACGGGCTGACCCGCGACGGCGCGGGCAAGCTCCTCCAAGAGCGCGAGGAAAGGGGAAGATTCGCTTCGTTCGGCGAGTTTTTACGGCGCGCCCGGGTAACCAGGAGCGATGCGGAGCGGCTGGTGCGGGCGGGATGTTTCGATGGGGTGGAGGGGAAGGAGCGCCGCCCGGCCCTGCTCTGGGAACTGCTCCACTTCCAGCAGCAGGCAACGGCGCTTTTATTCGAGCAAAAGACCGAGCTCCCCGAGCCACCTCCCTACGACGAGGCAACGGTGCTGCGCCAGGAGGTGGAGAGTCTGGGATTTTTGGTCTCGCGGCACCCATTGACGCTGTACCGGGAGGAGTGTCTGCAGCGCAAGCCGATCCGGGCATCGCGGATGCTGGAGCACGCCGGGAAATGGGTGACCATGGTGGGGTGGTGGATCACGACCAAGACCGTGGAGGACAAGCACGGCCGGCCGATGGAGTTCGTCTCCTTCGAGGACACCACGGCGATCTTCGACACCACCTTCTTCCCCGAGGTCTATGCGCGGTTTTGTCGCAAGCTTTCGCAGAAGCGGCCGTATGTCATGAAGGGGGCGGTGGAGGTGGAGTTCGGGGTCCCGACCTTGCGGGTCAAATGGTTGGATTTCCTAAGCTAGTCACCAAGGGCCGGGGCCTACGTTTCAACCGGGATGATCGGGATCGGGATGAAGCGGGATAAACCGGAACCGCTCCGGGTTCCCGGTATTCCTCGGGCGCTTGAACCTCTGCGGTTCGCCCCCCTCGCCCCCCGGGAGAGGGTCGGGGTGAGGGCGATATTGGCCTCCCGGCAGGTAATTGATTTTTAATTTCAACAACAACTTGCGCAGTGGTGGTGGTATGATGTAATTAGACCGCAGGACGCGACTCTCTAATATGAGAAGGAGATGCCATATGAAACGCGAGGGAAATAGCCACCAAAGCCTGAACGACAAGATCTGCATGATCGAAAACGACCGTTTGCTCAACAAACTCTCCGACGAGGCAACCGCCTGCT
Organism: Geomesophilobacter sediminis; assembly: GCF_016458275.1. Classification (GTDB taxonomy): domain Bacteria; phylum Desulfobacterota; class Desulfuromonadia; order Geobacterales; family Geobacteraceae; genus Geomesophilobacter; species Geomesophilobacter sediminis. The sequence goes on along the minus strand of NZ_JAEMHM010000008.1, from coordinate 82,121 downwards.
GCGCCAAGTGCGGTGCCCGGGCCCACGATCCTTCCAGTCTCTGCAGCCCGGTACGCCTGAACGGCTCGCGCTGAGCAAACGGCCGGCAACGAAGTCCCACCCTTTCCGCACGTCAAAAAAGCCCGGATATTTTTCCGGGCTTTTTTGGTTCTGATCATCCCTGAGGTCCTTTGGTCCCCCTTTATTTACAAAGGGGCCCGGGGGGATTGGGTTTTGGGATTTCGAAATTGCCCTCATATCGTTAAGATCGAGCCGCTGCTATCTTCATTGACACACCGAAAAAATTAGACCACAATAATTGTATACACTTTCGGGGATGGGACGTCCGTTGGGCCGCGGGCAAAGGGGGAGGCAGATGGTAAGTCATGGATTGCTGGTGAAATTGGAAGCAAAGCCGGGCCTGGACGCCGAGGTTGAGGAGTTGCTGATGTCGCTCGTCCCCATGGTGCGCGACGAGGTCGACACCGTCGCTTGGTTCGCCATCCGCTTCGGACGCTCCGAATACGGCATCTTCGCCGCATTTCCCGACGAGGCCGCCCGGAGCGCGCATCGGGAAGGAAGGGCCGGCCGAGCGATCGTACAGACCGACCTTCTCCATTCAGCGCCGGTTTTCAGAAATGCCGTCATCCTCACGAACAAGCTCCCGGAACGGGAATCGCTTCAGGACGATACCAAGGGGACCTACTTCAGTTTCACGGCCAAGACAAACCAAGAGGAAGAGGTAGAGGAACTCCTGCTGGCGGCAGCCCCCCTGGTGCGGGACGAACCGAGGACCACGACCTGGTTCGCCCTGCGCTTCGACGACGGGGAGTACGGCGTCCTGGTGACCGTGCCCGACAACGCGGCACGGCTCGCCCATCTGACCGGTCACGCGCCACGGGAATTGGCGAAGCACGCCCTGGCACTGCTCTCCGGCATCCACGACCTCCACCTGGTGAACGTTCTGGCAGCGAAGGTCCCCCCGCACCACGTCTCCGTGCAGCTTGATACGCGGCGGGGTATGGCATAGGTCATCCAGCCGCAGCAGGCGCTACTATCGCAGCATCGAACGCTGCCGTTAGGGAATTCGCGCCAAGAGTGGCCCGCCCACAGCCGAGGGGCTGCTACTTACCCTGTGGGAGCGCCATTCCTGGCGCGAAGCCTTTTAATCCAAAAAACAGCGCCGCTGGGAACGAAGTCCCCCCCCTACCCTGCCGGTGCCTGCTTCCGGTAAAGCCGACTGAAGAGAAAGAGCACCGCGGCCGCCATCGCTCCGTTGATCACGAAGGCGGTGGCAAACCCCGCCGATTTGATCACCGCCCCCATCCCCGCCGCACAAGCCAGCAACCCCGCATAGACGCAGGTGTTGTAGCACCCCATCGCCAGTCCCCGCATCTCGCGCGGCACCACGTCGGCAATGAGCGCGCCGATGGCGGTGAACGCCATCCCCATGCTGATCCCCATCAGCGCGGCGACCGCCATGAGCGAGCCGACCGACGTGCAGGCACCGAAGCCGGCCAGTGCCAGGGCGAAGACCGCGATCCCCCCTTTGACGAAGACGCTCCGGTCCCCCACCCGGTCGCTGAACTTCCCGGTCGGCAGGCGGGAGAGCGCGTTGGCGAGAGACTGCGCCGCGAAGACGAAGCCGACCTGGGTGGTCCCCATCCCGTGGCTGCGGATGTAAAGGGGCATGAAGGTCACGAACATCCCGAACCCGAAACAGGTGCCGAAGGTGGCGCTCAGGCAGGCCAGAAGCGAGCGGTTGCGCGAAAGCTCGCGCAGGGCCGGCAATAGCTGCTGCCGGTGAACACCGTGGCGTTCGGGAGGGTGCGGGAGCAGAACCAGGGCGACGCAGAACATCGCCAGGATCAGCCCGCCGGAGACCAGGAAGACCGGCCGCAGGCCGACCGCGGTGCCCAGAAAGCCGCCGGCGGCGGGCCCCAAGGTCATCCCGCCGTACAAAGCCATGGTGTACCAGCCGTAAGCCTGCCCCAGGACCTCGGGCGGCGTGACATCGGCGACATACGACATGAGGGTCGGAGAGAAGGCGGAAAGTCCCATCCCGAAGAGGAGGTAGATCCCAGCCATCTCCCAGGGAGAGCGGCTCCAGTAGAGGAGAAAGGAGGAGCCGCCCAAAAGCACCAGACCGAGAAGCAGCGGTATGCGGCGTCCGAGCCGGTCGGAGACCAAACCGGAGGGGATGGAGAGCGCCCCGGCCACCAGCATGAAGGCGCTGTTGATGATGCCTACCTGGACCGTGTCGGCGCCCAGGGAAATGGCGAAGAGAGGGACGATGGGGATACGCATGTAGGAGCCGAGGAAGCAGAAGAAGCTGATCGTGCAGGCGATCAGCAGGATCTCTCCGGGGCTCTTCTTGTGGATTGCGGACATGTTATTGAACCGGGGTCGGGGATCTGGGGTCGGGGGTCGGGGCAAAAGGGGACTGGCTCCGAAGGTGCCTGTCCCCCTCTCAGTTCAGGCGCGATTGACGCTGCCGTGGGCACCGCCTGCGGCGGAATCGCGACAGGAATATCGCGCCTGCATAACACGAGAGGCGGAGGAGCGGGCGCAGCATGCTGCGCCCCTACGAGTCAGACGGGGTGGCGATTATATTCCGAACTCTCTCCCTGCGGAAAACGCCTGGCCCAAAAGCTCGCCGACGCCGTAGTAGCCGCGGTGGGCGGTATCGAAGATGAGCGGCTTGAGTTTCAAGATGTCGGGAAGCCCGTCGGCCGCAAGCACCGCGGGGTCCGCCTTCACATCGACGATCTCACCGATGAACTGGGTGTGAATGCCGATCTCGATGGTATGCAGCAGGCGGCATTCGAGCACGAAGGGAAATTCCGCCGCATAGGGAGCGTCCACCAGTTCGCTTTTCACCGGGGTGAGCCCGGCCACCGCAAACTTGTCCGCGTTGCGCCCCGAGGCGATCCCGACGTAGTCCGCTTCCTTCAGCTGGCTTTCGGTGGGGATACAGATGGTGAAGGCCTTCCGCTCCACGATGGCGTCATAGGAATGCCGCGCCTTGCGCAGGGAAACCCCGACGCAGGGGGGCTCGGAGCAGCAGATGCCGCCCCAGGCAGCGTTCATCAGGTTCGGTTTGCCGGCCTGGTCGTAGGTCCCGACCAAAAGGACCGGTGCCGGAAAGAGCAGCGTCTTGGCGCCCAAGGATTGCTTCATGGGTCTCCTCCTCGAAACGGGGTGATGGGATGAAGGCGTGATACTAGCCTCGACCGCCCCGGAATTCAACAACAAATCCATGCACCGCCGGGTTCGACAGAAGCGTTAGGAGTAACAGGGAAAGGCAAATTTGACGGCAAGCGAAATGCCAGTCGTGCCGATTTGGGGACGATTGGCTTGCAGAGCTTGGCCATTTCTTTACATTTGTGGCTGACGGGTTCGGCGGGCCTGCTTGCAGCGTAGGGAATGATCGGCGAAGCGTATCAGTGCTACTGCTTTCGTTGGGGGTGAGGCCGGTTTACTTGGCGGGGTGACTCCCTTCGAAAAAGGTGAGCCTTTTAAGCTTGGCGGGGACACTGCTACCGTTAGAGCTGGGGAGGGTAAGCGTGGAGGTGTGACTCCCTCCGTACGAGGTGAGCCTTTTAAGTTTGGCAGGGACACCGCTACTGTTAGGGCTGGGGCGGGTAAGCTTGCTGGACAGCGTCCTTCGTTAAGGGCGACGGGCGCAAGGTTGGAAAGGTCACGGCAATCGTTGAAGGGTGGGCGAGCAACGTTGGCGGTGTGGATTCTTTGCTTACCGCCTTGCCCGTTTGGCTTGATTGCCTGCTGGTTTGTCTTAGGCGTGATCGGGGTCAGCTTGGTAGTGACATATTTTTCATTGTGGGGGTTACCTTCACTGGAAGGAGCCGGTGCTACCCGTTCATATCGTGCGGCAATGTTCGAAGGAGTCCGATTCCTGCTGCTACCCACCTGTTAATCGCGACAAGACCTTTAAAAGTTTGCACGGCCTGCGACGGACAGGGAGACGCCGGGGGGGCAGAATAAAAGGCAAATCCCCCCTGCCCCCCTTCTCAAAGGGGGGTTCTTTTTATATATCCATAACAAAAAAGGCTTCCCTTTTCGGGAAGCCTTTTTTGTTTCAGCGTTGCGGTACCTGGGTATCGGTTGCGGTCAAAGTACGATGATGGTTACGTGCGGGGACCAGGGGCCGTGGGTGTTGTTGTCTCCCTTGGCTCTCAGGCGGAAGGAGCGCCTTCGGGCCGGCTCGCAGCCGTCGACTTGTATCTTGCTGCAGGACTTGAAGTCCCTCCCCGTCTCCCAACACTCTTCCCCGGTCGGAATGCCGTCGCAGGCTTGGAGCTCGTACATTACCGCTCCGGGGACCTTCCTCGCGCGGAGCGTAACGGTACCGGACATTTTGCCATGCTTCGCGATCAGCTCCCCTGGCGCATTCAGTGGTATGTAGGTGATGGGGCTCCTCGAGTTGCTCTTTACGCTGAGTTCGAAACCGATGGCGGTGATCAAACCGGGATCGTTTTCCTTGATCGACTTCATGACGACATAGGCGGCGACGATCTTGAGGTCGTCTTCCAAAGCGGCACGAATGCTGTTTCTCTCAGCGATCTTCTGGGTGTCCCGGTTGGCAGCGGCATTGACTGCGGCGCGAAGCGCCGCGTTCTGCTCCCTGAGATGAGAGGGAAGTGGAACCACATCAGGGTAGTTGGTTTGGAACAGCGGGTGGGTTTCCAGGTTGCCGGCAACGGTATCGGTGAGCAGGATCAGTTCCGGATAACTGAGGCGTTTGAAGTTGGTATCGGCCACATCGAACATGGAAATCACCTCCTCTTCTTGCGACTTTTGCTGAGATGCCGATGATCCAAAAGACTACACATGCATTAATTTTTGTCAATTAATTTTTCTCACACAAAAAAAGAGCCCGGCTACCGATGCGGTTGCCGGGCTCGACTTGTGGGGTAATCCACGGGCTCTGGAATGACCTTACCTATCTCCGGTCAGCTCCTGGAGGAGGTAGACCTTGACGTTGACCTTGCGGACGCAGTCGATCACTTCGCGGAGCTGGTCCTCGTCGAGGTTGCATTCCTCCTCGGTTCCCTGGAAGTACGGATACCCCTTGGGGAGCGCGGTGAGCGCGCCGTCGCGCAAGAGCATCGCGTCCACCAGGTCGTTTACCCGCCCCTCGGCCTCCCACGGGTCGCGGTAGTTGAACTGGCGCGCCACCACGTGCAGCCCCATCCCGTTTTCGAAAATCGACTTCACCTCAAAGGAAAATTCGCGCGGCGCGCTGTAGTTTTCCGAACGGCCGGCACGGACCATCACCTGGGCCCCGGCCTCCTTTAAGAGTTCCGCGACCGACTCGGCGGTCATCGGCTTGAATTCAGTCTCCATGGTAATCCTCCAGTCTAAGTTCCACGCCCCACGGGACCGGCTTCGCTCCCTGGGCGGTCAGCACCCACAGGGTCGGAAACTCCATCTGCTCCGGTGCGGGTCCCTCGCCGTCGGTAAGGTAGATAACCGCCGCGGGGAGGGGGTTCATGGTCTTTGCGTAGTCAAAGACGGGACGCAGATCGGTAAAGCCGCCCCCGTCGTAGCGCCGCTGCACGCAGGAGGCGCTGTTGAAGCTCTCCACCCGCTGGATCCGGCTGTTGGCGTACAACACGGTGATCGCCGCGTCGCGCCCCCGGGCGATCTGCACCAGTTCCCGGGCGAAGAGTTCACGCAGCGCCACGATGTCGGTGGACTCGCTCACGTCGATCCCCACCAAAAGGTTCAGCCGCCGGCGCTTGCGGGTCCCCGGTGTGTCGTGGCCGAAGCGGCGGTGCTGACGCATCCAGGTGCTGGAGCGCCCCACCCGCCCGGCGGTTCCGATGAACTGCCTCAGCACCTGGCGCCAGGGGATCGGTGACGGTGCCAGGAGCCCTTCCACCACCGCGGCGATGTCGGCGGGGACTTGCCCGTCGGCACCGCGCATACTTTCCCGGGTCACCGCGCGCACCATCTCCTCGGCCAACGTGAGCGGCGTGCTGTCGGCGTCGCTCCAAAGATCGTGGCTGTCGACGGTCTTTCCCTGGACCTCGCCCGGACCCGGGCCGGATGCGCCGTGGGTCTCCTCGTCGGCGTCGCCGTGGCCGCGCCCGGAAAGGTTCCCGGTGTCGAAGGGGGGAACCAGCAGCGCGTAGTATTCCTCGGCGGCAAGGCCCGGAAGCTGGCCGTACTGCTCGGGGTAGACGGCCCCTTCGGGGAGGCGGCGCGGGGAAGTGGCGGCGGCATCCTTGGTATGAGGGGGACAGGCACCGGAGGTGCCAGTCCCCGTTGCTCCCTCACCCCAACCCTCTCCCGGGGGGAGAGGGGGATGGTTGGTTCCCGTGATGCCCGGGTTGATGGCGAGGTCGCAGGCGATGTCCCAGTCGTGGCGGTTACGTTCTTTTCTCCGCAGCATGTGCAGATGCAAAAGGTGCTTCACCAGGTGCTCCAGGAGTCCTTCCTGCTCCCCCGGATCGAGCGCGTCAAAGCGCGCCGGATCGACCGAGAGGATCGGAATCCCGTCCCGGATGGTCACCCCCGCCCCCCATCCTTCCAGGGGACGCTCCTCGCGACGCAGGTTGAGGAGAAAATGGCCGTAGAAGGGACGCTCCCTAAGGAGACGCACCACGGCATTTTGCAGCCCGTTTACCATGGCGGCCTAGCTCGCCTCGCTCGCGATCGACTGCATCGCGTCGAGGATGACCGCGTCGTAGCGGTCCTTGGCGATGGAAAGCGCCACCTCGGGGATCTTGAGGAGGGTCTTCACGAAACCGAACCGCAGGTCGCGCGGCAGCACGGCGATGTAGGCGACCAGGTTCTCCTCCTGCTCTTCGGTGAGGCCGGGGGAGACCCGCAGCGTGGTGCCGAGGTCGTTCACCGTGGCGGCCTGGATGTCGTCGCGCTGGGCGGCGGCGCGGTCGGCTACGCTCTCCCATTCGTTCAGGACCTCGGAAGCGGTGACCGGACGCCCCTTCCGGTCGGCCAGCCAGCGCAGGAACATGATGGCAGCCTCCTTGCCGATGATCCCGGCGTAGACTTCCATCTCCAGGTCGCCGGGAAAGCGGCAGTTCTTGCGCAGCGCGCTCACCATCTCCCAGCCGCGCTCGCTCGGCTCGACCTGAAGGTCCATCGGCGCCCCCTGCCTGGCGAGGACACCGGAGTTGCCGGCGAGAAAGCTCCGGACGTCGCCGGAGAGGTCGCGTTCCTGGGCGTAGCGGGCCCAGCACTGGTAGTCGGTCTCAACGAACAGCATCACCATGCGGTCCACCAGGGCGCGGTCCAGGGTCGCCACCTGGTAGGTGCCGTCGGGGGGGTTGATGCTGACGACGACCTTGTGGCGCTTAGAGAGCCGGTGGGTGTGGAGGGCGCGGAGCATCCCTTCCGCGGGGGGCTCCACGAACTGGAAGATCGCCTGCAGGGTGTCCTCCTGCTGGGCGCGGTTCAACTCGTCGCAGTGCACCAGGGTCGGCACGTCGTCGTCCTGGGGAAGCCAGGACGGGCGGGACCAGTGCATATTGCTCCCTTCGCGGTAGGGGATACCAACCAGGTCTCCCACCTCCATCTGCCCCAGGCGCAGCGAGACGTAGCGGCGTTCCATGTCGCGGCAGGCCTGGATGATCCCGGCCGTCTTGCCGACGCCACGGTGCCCGACGATGCAGGGGGTGAGGTCGGTCTTGGTGACGATCTCTTTCAGGACCGCCTTCATCTGTTCAACGTTCATGCTATGAGCTCCATATCAAACTGGCATTTAGGACTAAAATGATCCGGTATGATAGCACAAGTCGGCTGGCGAAGAAAAGTCACAAAGAATGGGTGTCTGGGTCGGGGAGATGGCAATGGACAATGAAACAATGAGACAATGAACCAGGGCTCGTACATATCAATGAGGGGGACAGGCACCTGCGGAGCCAGTCCCCTTGCCCACTCTTCGATTCAATTCGTTGCGCGGGTTGGTGGGAGCGGTATAACAGGAGGGTCGCATAATTCAGACATTGAGGAGGTCATCAATGAGACAGGTTGTAAGTATTTGTGCCTTGACGCTTTTGGTTGCCTCGGGTTGTGCCACCAAGGATTACGTGAAACAGCAGGTAGATCCGGTCAACGACCGGCTGGGGAGGATCGAGTCGCGTCTGAACGCGATCGAAAGCAGGCTGGCCCAGCCAACGGAGCTCTCAGCCACCGACCGCGCGGCGGTCCAGAATGCGACCGACACCGCCCGCCAGGCACTCGAAGCGGCCAAACGGGCCGAGGCCGCCGCGACGGACGCGCGCAACGATGCCCGAAGCGCCGCGCAATCGGCACAGCAGGCTCAAAGCTCGGCTAAACAGGCGGAACAGTCGACCCGCGAGGCGGAGCAGGCGGCGAAAAAGGCGGAGAAGATCTTCAGGCTGGAGCAGAAGAAATAGGCTGTTCAATGATGAATGAACCAGCCGATTCATGTTAATTCTCAGTAGGACCATTACCTCCCTCTCCTTCAAGGAAAGGGTCGGGGTGAGGATGGGGTGACGGACTCCGGGGACACGGGGTGCCACCGTGCGCCGAAGGGGTGAGGAAAAACTACGGGCGGATTTCTATCGGGGTGCCGTCGGGGACCAGCTGCCACAGCTCGTCGATTTCCTGGTTGGAGACGGCAATGCAGCCGCTGGTCCAGTTGTGGCGGGTGTGGATCGCTGCCAGGTCCTCGTATCCCTTGGGAAGGCCGTGGATCTCGATATTGCCCCCCGGAAGACATCCCGTGCTATGCGCGTTTCTTTCGTCATCGGCATTGGGATAGGATATGTGGAGCGCCTTGTAGAACCGGCTGTCGCGCCGGCGGCCGTCGATGCGGTAGGAGCCTTCGGGAGTGCGGCAGTCGCCCTGACGGGTTTTGGGCCCCATCTTCTTGCCCAGGGCGACCTTGTAGGTCTTGAGAAGGGTCCCCTCACGGTACAAAAAGAGCCGTTTCTGGCTCTTGATCACCACCAACCGGTCGGCATAAAGCGAGGCTGGGCCGGGTTCGGACCGGACGACCACCGGCAGCGCCAGGGCCAGGGCCAACAGGATGGTGAATATTGAAGAGATTCTCATAGCATGGGATTATAGGACAGGTGCCGTAAGCGCGTCAATTGCCGGAAATGACACAGAGTTAAGAGAAGCTGTACCTTGGGGGGCGCGTATATCGTGCCCCTTCTTACTGGTGAAGGAAGCGGGCTGCCATGCTAAATAGGCGGTTTCTGATCATACGGAAGGCAACGATCCTGTTCCTGATCGTGCTGGGATGCTTCGGCAGCGCCGGAACGAGCCTTGCCGCCAAGTACGTCAGAGACGGTGCCCTGATCGGCGCCCGGAACTTTTATACCATCACGGCGGATGAGTCCCTCTTCGAGGTGGCGCGGGATTTCGATATCGGGGTGAACGCCATTTCGGCGGCCAATCCAGCCGTCGATCCGTTCATCCCCGCCCAGGAAACGCTCCTGGTAGTCCCGACCCAGTGGATAATTCCGGATGTGCCGATCCAGCGCGGCATCGTGATCAACCTCGCCGAGATGCGCCTTTACTATTTCCCCCGCGACAATGCCCACGAGGTCATCACCTTCCCCATCGGCATCGGCGACCAGGGGATGGACACCCCGCTGGGGGTGTTCAAGGTGGTGGAGAAAACCAAGGACCCGAGCTGGTTCGTGCCCAAGTCCATCCTCAATGAAAAGCCGTACCTGCCGCCGGTAGTCCCGCCGGGACCGGACAACCCGATGGGGAGCCGGTCGCTGCGCCTTTCCAACCGCTCCATCCTGATCCACGGCACCGACCGCCCTTTTGGTATCGGCACGCGCAGCAGCCACGGCTGCATCCGGCTCTACGAGGAGGACATCCAGGCGCTGTTCCAGATGGTGCCGACCGGGATGCGGGTCCTGATCGTGAACCAGCCGGTGAAGGTGGCGGTGATCGGCAAAAAGGTCTACCTCCAGGTCAGCGACTATGAAGACAGCCGGGACCTCTTCAAGGAAGCGTTCCACCTTCTGGACGGCAGGAACCTGTTGGAAAAGGTGGACCTGCACAAGGTGCGGGCGGCGGCACTGGAAGCTAGTGGGCTGCTGGTGGATGTATCAATCGACAATTGATAATTGACAATGGACAACGAAAGGCGGGCAGGTTTTGCCGGCACCGACGGCGTTGTCCATTGTCCATTGTCAATTGTCCATTGACTAACCGTGCCCTCGCAGTCTTTAATAGGGCGATGCAACCTCAGTCCTCTGCAGATTCGAACTCGGTCAAGCCGACCTTGATGCTGGTGCTCACCACCCTCTTTTGGGGCGGGAGCTTCGTATTCAACAAGATCGGCTTCCGGGAGATCCCGCCGGTCACCTTCTTCTTTTTCCGCTTCTCCCTCGCCACTCTCTTGATGGCAATCATCTGCTTCCCGCGCCGGCACCGCTTCAACCGGGCCACCTTCGTGACCGGGATCAAGGTCGGCCTGGCCCTGGGCGCCACCAACCTCTCCTTCGTGCTCGGCGTGAGCGGCACCTCGGCTACCCGGGCCGGTTTTCTCAACAACCTTTTCGTGCTCCTGATCCCGATGCTCTGCCTGCTCATCTGGCGCGAGCGGGTGGACCGCTGGACCTTCGCCGGGCTGGCCGGCGCGATGGCCGGGCTCTGGCAGCTCGCCCGCGGCGGCGTGGAAGGTTTCAACCAGGGGGACCTCCTCTCCACCCTGTGCGCCCTCTTCATCGCGATGCACATCATCACGGTGTCAAAGCTCTTGCGCGACGAGGACATCTACCTGGTGAGCCTGGTCCAGTTCGCCACCGTTGCCACGATCGGCGGAATCCTCTTTATGATCCTTCCCGCCAAGCCGTTCGCGATCACGGCGGTCTCCGGGGGCGCCCTCGCCTACTGCGCGATCTTCCCGACCGTGATCTGCTTCACCCTGCAGAACACCTACCAAAGATATACGACCCCCACCAAGGCGGGGCTGATCTATACCCTCGATCCGGTCTGGAGCATGCTCGGTGGCATGCTCCTTTTGGGGGAGCGGCTGACCGAGCAGGAATGGGTCGGCTGCGGCCTGATCTTTGCGGCGGTCGTGCTGCCGCTGACGGTAAAGCGGCTCCGGGAGCGCCAGCTGGGAATCGGCTACCGCGCCGAGGCCGCCGCCGAATAGCAGGCGGGACGAAGGCGGCAAGCGGCTCCCCGTTGTACGAATGATCTGGCCTCAAGGTCGGTGGAAACCCAACGCAGTGGGAGCGCCATTCCTGGCGCGAATAGCGGCCGCGGGTGGTCGCCGCCTTCGGCGGTTCACACCTGGAAAGATGCTCCCACAGCACCAAAAATCGCCCTCCATCCGTTAAACCGGCCGCAAAATCGGCGAATCTCCTTCCTCTTTTGTCACCGCCTGCGGCGGATCGCGACAGGAATGTCGCTCCTACAGTTTGGTCCTCACCTGTTAAGCTGCATGGATACTCTCACCCCACGGAGTGAATCGATGCTGCCTCTTTCCTGCCGAAAATTGTTTCTGCCGTTGCTGCTTCTACTCCTGCTGCTCTGCGCCGGAGGCCTCATGCTCATCATGCCGGGGAAATCGTACCAGGGAACGTTGCCGCCCCTGACGCCCGAAGAGTCACTGCTGCGCGACCGGTTGCACCGGCACGTCGCAGTGCTGGCGGGGGAGATCGGCGCCCGCAACATCGCCGACTACGGAAACCTGCGCCAGGCGGCGCAGTACGTTGCGACGCAGCTGAAAGAGACCGGGCTGCCGGTGCGGGAACTGCCCTACCGCGTCGGCACCACGATCGTCGTCAACATCGAGGCGGAATTGAAGGGGCAGTCCCGGGGGGACGAGATCGTGGTGATCGGTGCCCACTACGACACCGTGCCCGGCTGCCCCGGCGCCAACGATAACGGGTCGGGGATCGCCGCCCTTTTGGAACTCGCCCGCCTGCTCCATGCCGCGCAGCCGGCGCGCACGGTGCGCCTGGTCGCCTTCGCCAACGAGGAGCCGCCGTATTTTCAAACGGAAACGATGGGGAGCCTGGTCTATGCCCGGGCTCTGCAGCAGCGGGGCGAGAAGGTGGTCGCCATGCTTTCCCTGGAGACCATCGGCTGCTATTCCGATGCGCCGAAAAGCCAACAGTACCCCGCTCCGCTGAACCTTTTCTATCCCGATACCGGGAACTTCATCGGCTTTGTTTCCCATCTGGGATCGGTTTCTCTGCTGCGCGAGGTCATCGGCACCTTCCGCAGGACGACCCGATTCCCTTCCGAAGGAGCGGCCACGCCGGAGCGGATCCCCGGGGTGAGCTGGTCCGATCACTGGGCCTTCTGGCAGGCAGGTTACCCGGCGGTGATGGTGACCGATACCGCCCCTTTCCGGTATCCGGACTACCATGAGCCGACGGATACCCCGGAAAAGCTCGATTACGATCGAATGGCGCGGGTGGTGATGGGGATCGAGAGAGTGGTGGAAAAGCTGGCGGGAAAGTGACCGAAGGCCAGGTCGCGCAGGGTCCCAAAACTGTGGGAGCGCCATTTCGGGCGCAAATACCGGTGGGGGAATCGCGCCAGGAATGGCGCTCCCACAGGATGCGCAATCCAATAGCCAAAAGAATAATCGTCTCGTTATCAGGTGGTGCAGTACGGGCGGGAGGCCATCCACTCCTGCACCATCGGGATGAGCCACTCATCGGCGCCGCGGGCAAAATAGAACCGAGGCAAAAGAAGATCGTCCCCCGCCTCGAGCATCCCCTCTTCCCGGGCGGCACGTTCCAGCGCGGTGCCGGGGTAGATCCGGATCCCCATGCTCAGCTTCAACAGGTCGAGATCGAGCGATTCGGCAAAATCCAGGCTTTGCCGCACCGACTCCCTCGTTTCCCCGGGCCCACCGAGCAACAAAAAACCCATCCGACGAATGCCGTATTGCTTCAGCAGCGCCGCGGCAAAACGGACCTCCTCCCGATCGTAGTGCTTGTTCAGGGTCCGTAGCATCTCGGGACAGCCGCTTTCAAACCCAAGGCTCACCTCGACGCACCCCGCCTGCGCCATCTTGCGCACCACCTCCTCGTCAACCGAACCGGGATAGAGGATGCAGCGCCAGCGGATGCCCAGGGCGGCCCCAGCGAGGGCGTCGCAGAGCTCCTTGGCGTAATCGGGAGGGAGATTGAAGGTGTTGTCGACAAAGTAAAAGCGGTCGAAACCCGCGGCCACGTGCCGGGCGATCCCCGCCACCACCGCCTCGACGGAGCGCTTTCGGATCGCGGTACCTTCCAGGGTCGGCGTGCTGCAGTAACTGCAGCGCATCGGGCAGCCGCGCCGGGTCTGGTACGGAATCCAGATGTCGGCCGAGGCCTCGTCCGGAATGCTCCAAAGCGCCGGGTCGGGAAGCGGCAGCTCGTCCAGCCCGCGGCGCACCGCCGACTCCTGCACTACCGGTTTTCCCGGCCGGCAGAGCCCGGGGATGCCGGAAAGATCCGCCCCCTCCTGCAGCGCCTGCAGCAGCGCGGTGAAGGCGGCCTCCCCTTCCCCGCAAATACCGAGGTCGGCGCCGAGGTACTCGAGGGTGGCCTCCGGAAAGATGCTGAACCCCGCGCCGCCGATGACGATGGTGGCCGCCGAACAGCTCCGGCACCGGGCCACCGTTTCCCGCACCGGCTCCAGGAGAAATCGCGTCTGCGCCATGTTCTGGTTGTCGATATTGCGCACCGAGATCCCGATTACCCGCGGCTGGAAGGTTTCGATCTCGTCCCGAAGCGCCGTTTTGTTGCTTTCGCTTCCCATGAGATCGAGCAGGCGCACGTCGTGCCCGGCGTTTCGGGTGGCGACCGCCACGCAATTGAGCCCCAGCGGCAGGGGCACCATGTTGGCAGTCTCGGTATTGGCCGAAATGAGCAGGACCTTCACGCGCCACCCTCCGTTTCAGGAACCTTCATCCCTGTTTTTGCCTCCACGTGCCGCAGGATCAACTCGACGGTCCCCTCCAGCCCCACCACCGCGGTGTCGATGCACAGGTGGTAGTTGCGCGCGTCGGTCCAGTCCGTGTCGATCATCCTCTCCACATAGGTCCTGCGAATCCGGTCCGACTCTTCAAGGGTGGCGCGGGCCAGCTCCGGAGTCGCAATCCCGTGGATTTCCATCAGCCTCTTGATCCGGTATTGCTTGTCGGCATGCAGGAAAACGCTGACCAGGTCCGGGTTTCCCTGCAGCACATGGAACGCCGCGCGCCCGATGATGACGGCACTGTCGCACTCGGTGACCTTTTTGATGATCTCCGACTCCACGGCGAACAGGTCCTCGTCGTAGAGCAGACGCATCGGCGGCGGGAGATACCCGGCGGCATCGACGGTCCCCAGGGCGACCACCCGGAAGGCCTTTTCGAAGAAACCGGAGCATCGTTCCTCCCGCTCGGCCAGAAGCGACTCATCCTCGCGCAGCACCTGGGCCGCCTCGTGGAGGATTTCCCGGTCCAGGTACCGGATCCCGAGACGCCGGGCCAACTGCTGGGCGACCCAGGCGCCCCCGCAGGCATACTCCCTGGAGATGGTGATGATGACGTGGGACATGATGGCTCCTCGGCAACTTGTCGGAGCGGCATACCTGCCGCGATCGACGCTTTCAAACAAGAAACGTAGCTGCTTACCTTGTGGGAGCGCCTTTCCAGGCGCGAATGACCGCAACCGCTGTCACCGCCTCCGGCGGTTCGCGCCAGGAATGGCGCTCCCACAGGACATTCCCCGGCTGATCCTCGATTAACAAGGTCCTTCTCTGCGTATCTTGGCGTCCTCTGCGGTGCGCTTTCCCTATAGTTTGTAACCGATCTTGCGCAGCAGGCTCCGGCGCGCCTGGCGGTCTTCGTCCGACTCCACCCCTTTGGGCGGGAATCCGTCGATGACCCCGAGGATGCCCCACCCCTGCGTCGTCGATCCGACCACGACCTGGAGCGGGTTGGCCGTGGCGCAGTAGATCCGGCAGACCTCTGGGCAGTTCTTGATCTGGTTCAGGACGTTGATCGGGTAGGCATCGCGCAAGACGACGCAGAAGACGTGCCCCGCGCCGATGGCCTGAAGCGCGGTCACACCGACCTGCACCAGCTCCTGATCGTTACCTTCGGTGCGGATCAGGCAGGGGCCGGACGCCTCGGTGAAGGCAACCCCGAAGCGGGCGCCGGGGACGGTGCCGGCGATGATTTCGTAGAGGTCTTCGGCGGTCTTGATGAAATGGGTCTGGCCGATGATGATGTTGCACCCTTCGGGGAATTCGATCGGGACGGCATGGATCTCAAGCTGCATGACTATCTCCTTTCTCTTCCGTTGGTGGTGAATCTCTTCAGGCCGATGCCAGGGAGCTGGCAAGCCCCGGGTGGACCACCTTGCCGTCGCGGACGTTGACCGCCGTCGCCAGCGCCGGGTCCTGCGCCAGGGCCCCATCCACTCCTTTTTGCGCCAGCAGGATCACGTAGGGAAGGGTCGCGTTGGTCAGCGCCACGGTGGAGGTGCGGGGATAGGCTCCGGGCATGTTGGCGACCGTGTAGTGGATGATGCCGTCGACGCAGTAGATGGGATCGTCATGAAAGGTCGGGCGGGTCGTTTCCGCGCAGCCCCCCTGATCCACCGCCACGTCGACGATGACGGCACCGGGCTTCATCGCACCTAGGAGAGCGCGCGGGATGAGCAGCGGCGGCCGGCCGCCGGGGACCAGCACGGCTCCGACGACGAGGTCGGCGTCGGCGATCTCGGTCTTGATGTTCTCCTGCACCAAGGCGCCGGTCCGTACCCTGCCTCCGGTCAGCTCGTCGATCCGCTGCAGCCGGTCGATCCCGCGGTTGAGCACCACCGTTTCCATTCCCATGCCGAGGGCTACCCGCGCCGCGTTGTAACCGACGGTACCCGCCCCCAGAATCAGCGCCTTGGCGGGCCGGACCCCGACCGCGCCGCAGGGAAGCACGCCGGTACCGCCGTTCACCTTCTGCAGGCACCACGCCCCCAGCATCGGAGCCATCCGTCCGGCGACCTCGCTCATCGGAGCCAGCAGGGGGAGCGCCCCCCCCTTCTCCAGCGTTTCGTATGCCAAGGCAACGATCTTCCGCTCCATCAGGAATTCGGTAAGCCGGCGGTTCGGGGCGAGGTGCAGGTAGGTGAAGAGGGTCTGTCCGCTCCGAAAGAAGTCGAATTCCTCGACAAGCGGCTCCTTCACCTTCACGATCATTTCCGCCCGTTGGAAAAGATCCCCGCGGCCGACGGTTTGGGCGCCGGTTTGCCGGTAGAGATCGTCGCTGAAGCCACTGCCTGCTCCCGCACCGTTTTCCACCAGCACGGTGTGGCCGGCCTGGACCAGTTCCACGGCTCCGGCGGGGGTCAGAGCCACCCGGTGCTCCTCCTTTTTCACCTCTTTCGGAATGCCGATTACCATGGGCCTCCTCCTTTCTGCCGGCAGACAGATCTGGAGCCTCGCGGCAGGCTATCAGTTATATCATATGTCCCTCCCCCTGCTCGTTCAAAGAGATTCTGCCCGGGAGGCGGTTGATCCAGAAGAAAAGGGGGATCCGGCCGCCCCCATCCAATCTCCCTCTTTGGCTATGAGAGTGGAGCCGACGTTACTTCCTTTGTCCTGCCACGGAAGGTGCGGCACTTGTTAGTCAAACACGCTTCCCCGGCGCAAGGCCGGCGTTGGGGGAGTGCCTTTCCTGGCGCGAATATCGGCAACCGCGGTCACCGCCTCCGGCGGTTCGCGCCAGTAAATGGCGCTCCCACCGGGTAGGCAGCAACTTCGCCCATTCAAAAAGACTCAATCGCGACAGGAATGTCGCTCCTACCTTTAATGGTTCTGGCGCGGCTAAAGCTGCAAACAAAAAAAGGACCAAGCCAATGCCTGGTCCTTTCCGTTCCCCCATGTCCCACCGCTTCACACCGCGGTGCCGCCGTTTGCCGATAGTACCCGTTTCAGCACCTCCCGCAAGCGGTCGAACCGGTAGGGCTTGCTGATCGTCGCGGCGATGCCGTCGGCAAGCCGCTCGGCGACCGTCGCATCGCCGAACCCGCTGGAAACCACGATGGGCACCCCCGGAGCGAGCCGGTTCAGCTCCTTGACCAGGACATAGCCGTCCATTTCCGGCATCCCCACGTCAGTGAGCACCAGCGTGATCGCCTCCCGGTGCTGCTGGAACAACTCCAGCGCCTCCTGGCCGTTGGCAGCCGGAACCACCGCGAAGCCAAGCTCTTCAAGCATGAGCTGGGCGATGTGCAGGATCTGTTCTTCGTCCTCGGCAAGAAGAACCGTCCCCGCCCCCTGCCACTCGGGCGAATCGGGAGCCGCGGGGA
Organism: Geomesophilobacter sediminis; assembly: GCF_016458275.1. GTDB lineage: Bacteria > Desulfobacterota > Desulfuromonadia > Geobacterales > Geobacteraceae > Geomesophilobacter > Geomesophilobacter sediminis. The sequence goes on along the minus strand of NZ_JAEMHM010000008.1, from coordinate 64,857 downwards.
GTTCCGGGCCGGGTACCTTCGTCACCGGCACCGGGAAAAAGACCTTGAAGGTGGTACCGCTGCCGGGAGTGCTGGCAATCTGCACCGCCCCCTGATGACCGATCACGATCCCCAAAACCGCCGACATCCCCAGGCCGCGCCCGGCGAACTTGGTGCTGTAAAACGGCTCGAACACCCGACGCAGCGTCTCCTCGTTCATGCCGGAGCCGTTGTCGGTGACTTCGAGGCAGACATAGCGCCCGTGGGGAATCGGTTTGCCGCAGTAATCGCACACCCTATCGGAGTCGATCAGGACGGGAGCCAGGGCAATCGCGATTTTTCCCTGGGCTTCACCGATCGCCTCGGCCGCATTGATCAAAAGGTTCATGACCACCTGCCGGAACTGGCTGGCATCGCCGGCAATCGACGGGAGCTCCGCCGCGGCATCGAAGGAGACGGCGAGGTTCGCGCCCATGGTCGAGCGCAGCATCTGCACCATCTCCTCGGTCAGGGCGCGCAGCTCCAGCGGCATCCGGACCGAGTCAGCCTTGCCGGCGTAGACCATCATCTGGCGGCAAAGCTCGGCGGCGCGCTCGGCGGCCTTTTCGATGTGCTGGAGGCAGTCCCCGGTCCGCGCCGGACTGATGACGGCGAGCCCGCAGTTGCCGAGGATGATCGACAGGATGTTGTTGAAATCATGAGCGATGCCGCCGGCCAGCACCCCCAGGCTCTCCAGTTTTTGCGTGTGCTGGAGCTGGTCGGCCTGCTGGCGCTGCAGCTTTTCGTTTTCCATCTTTTGGGTTACGTCCTGGAAGATGGTGGCAAAGCCATCGGATTCCCAGGGCATCGCCGAAATCTCGAATTGCCGCTGCATGGGCTCGTGGTTGGTGGTAAACCGCATCGACCGTTTCGAATTCACCACCTGGGCATACCGGTTGAGGTAGGGAGCGGGGTCGCCGAACGCCTCCGAGCCCAGCTTGCCGACTACCTGTTCAGCGGGAATCCCGAGAATCCTGGTGAAGGCCGGGTTCACCATCTCTATCCGGTAGTTCACTACCGTTCCGGCCTCGTCCCGCACCACGCTGTGCAGGGCCACCCCTTCGGTCATCTCCTCGAACAGGGACCGGAAGCGGTGCTCGCTTTCGGTAAGGCGCACCTCGGCAAGCTTACGGTCGGTAATGTCCCGGGCGATACCGAAGATGCCGACCGGTTTTCCCTCGGCGTCGAGCATCGGCCCCTTGGTGGAAAGGAAGATGCGTTGGCTGCCGCTGTGATCGGGGAGCTGCTCCTCGAAGGTCCGGATCGCGCCGGCCTCGAGAACCTGCCGGTCCTGTGCCTTTATCACCGCCGCACTTTCGGCAGGGAAGATGAAAGCGTCGTCCTTGCCAAGCACCTCGTCCGCCTTTTTGCCGACCACGCGCTCCGCGCCGTTATTGAAAAGCTGGTAGCGCCCCAGGCGGTCCTTTGCATAGATCGCATCGGGTGTGCTGTTGACGATGTTCTGGAGCATGGCGCGGCTTTCCTTAAGCGCCTCCTCCGCCTGTTTCCGGGCGCTGATGTCCCTGATGATGACGTAGGTCTCCAGCGTTTCCCGCGAGCAGATCACCGAGCTGACCTCCGCCGGAAAGATCTCTCCATTTTTCCGCACGCAGGTCAATTCGGTGAACGCCCGCCCCAAGCGGTTTCGTTCCTTGAGCACGGCCGCGAGCCGCGGGTCGTCCAGGTTCATGATCCCGTCCCGGCCGACCGCGCAGATTTCCTCCTCCGAGCGGCCGAACATGGCGCAGGCGGCGGAATTGGCCCGCAGGACCCTGCCGTCGGACAAGGTGAGAAAGACGGCGTCCTGGGACTCCTCGAACAGGTGGCGGAAGCGCTCTTCGCTGCGGGCCAGTTCCTGGACGATGAGCTTGCGCTCGGTGATGTCCCAGGCGAGGTCGGCCAAAAGGGAAACCGCCTTTACGTCCCACGGCGTGTAGTCGGAAGGCTTGTTGCCGATGCCGAGGACGGCCACGATCCTTTTGTCCCGGAAAACGGGCACGACCACTTCCCTGAAGACCGCAACGTGCCCGTGCGGGAAGCGTTGTTTGGAGCCCAGGGTGGCAACGTCGTTATGAATGACCGGCCGCCCCTCCCGGATGCAATCGGCCCAGACACCCGCCTCGGAGAGGGGGTAGTGGCCGCTCCGTTCCGGCGTCGGGCGGCATTGGCCGAGGGTCCTGCGGGACCAGGCATTGAGGGAGATCATCTGCCGGTCGGAATCGACCAGGTGGAAAAATCCGATGGCGCTTCCGGTCAGCTCTTCCGCTTCATCCACCGCCCGCTGCAGCAGCTCATCCACGCTGTGGTTCAGCGCGAACTCCATCAGCCGCAGTCTGGCCGCGATGGTGCCGCGGGTGCGGCGCTGGTCGGAGATGTCCCGGATGAAGGAAACGAAGCAGCCGCCGTGGATGGAGGAATAGTTGGCGCTCACCTCGACGTCGATGGCGGATCCGTTCTTATGCCGGTGCTGCGCCTCGAAGCGCAGCCCCCCCGCACGGATGATCTCCTCGGCGCGCCGCGCCACGGTCTCGGCATCATCGATCGGATCGATTTCAGACAAGTGCCGGTTGACCACCTCGTCTCGGCGGTAGCCGGTCATTTGGCAATAGCTGTCGTTAGCCTCGAGGACATGGCCGGAGGGGCTGACCACGATGAAAGCGTCGATAGCCGAGGCAATGATCGTGCGGAAATCCTGATCGCAGATGGGACTGCCTTGCAGAGGCTCCATGAATGGCTCCGGGGTGTGACGGGAGAACCGATGGTGAGTGATGGAGGTGCACGCAGAAGGGGTGCAATCTTTTACCACAGGTATGGGTTGTGGTTAAAGACGAAAAAGAAAAGGGGCACCGCCGTCATGAGCGGTGCCCCTTTTTTCTTCTTCCGGCCCTGGCCTTAGTGGATGAAGTTCAGGTAGGTCTTCGGCTCCCGTTCCGGCGGGGTCACCTTCCCCTGGCCGTTTTGGACCAGTTTCAAAAGCCACGCCATGTTCTTGCCCAGGACCCGCATGATCTGGACCCCTTCGCTGTCCTGGGTCACCTCGCCCGGTTTGGTGCCGTGAATCACGTTCCAGTACATGGAGGTGGGGACCAGCATCTCGGAATACATGAGGAAGTTGTTCAACTCGTGGAAGGTGGGGAGCCCTCCCGAGCGCCGCACCGCGGCAACGGCCGCGCCGACCTTGTGGCGGAACAGCCCGCCGTTCACCCCCGCCACGTAAAAGGCGCGGTCCAGAAACGACTTCATGGTCCCGCCCATCGCGGCGTAGTGGACCGGCGAGGCGAGGATGATGCCGTCGGCGGCCTTCATCTTCTGGACCCACTCGTTCACCTCGTCCCCGGGGAGGACGCACTGCTCGTTCTGGTTCCTCATGCAGCCGCCGCAGGCGGTGCAGCCCCGGATGACCTTGTTGCCGACGTGAACGATCTCGGTCTCGATCCCCTCCCGCTCCAGTTCCGCCGTCACCATCTTCAGTGCGTGCCAGGTGTTCCCCTCTTTGTTGGGACTGCCGTTGAACGCCACAACCTTCATACGCGATCCTCCTGTTGGATTCCATGCCCGGCGTTCCGGTCACCCGGCTCCGATGCAGCTGTCGATCTACTCTTTCCCGCGGGCCGGGCCGATCACCCGATGCAAAAGGGGCTTCCCTTTCCGCGGCTGATCGGCTATATACACCCATACGTTTCGATCGGGCAATAACGCACTTTTCCGGAACGTAGTACCCTGTACGGAACGTAGTACCCCTTTGGGAACCGTAAAAAGTTGGGAGACGGCATGAGCGACAATCTGGCAGAAGATCAAAGCATGATCTACCGGGAGAAGGGATACCGCTGCGGTATCGACGTGACGCTGGCGGTGGTCGGCGGCAAGTGGAAGAGCTCGATCCTGTGGCACCTGGCCCAGGAGACGATGCGTTTTTCCGATCTGCAACGGCAGTTTTCCGATACCACGCGCAAGATGCTGACCCAGCAGCTGCGCGAGCTGGAGGCCGACGGGATGGTGCACCGCAAGGTCTACCCGCAGGTCCCCCCGAAGGTGGAGTATTCGCTGACCGAGAAAGGGCGGAGCATCCACCCGATCCTCGAACAGATGTGCGCCTGGGGGAAGGCGTTTGTGGGGGAATGATGCTGGCCCAGTCGCAAACGACCATCCTCTCCGTCTTCAAGCTCTTCCTGCTGCCGGTCGGCGGCGGGATCCCTGCCGGCGTGCTCCTCGCTCACCAGAAAGGACTGGCCTGGCCGGTCACCACCGCCCTCTACCTCGTTTCCGACCTCATCCTGGCGCTGGTCTTCGAACCGATCCTGCGCCTGTTGGCGGCGGTCGCCAGGAAGGTACCGTTTCTTGCCCGCCTCGCCGCCGCGTCGAAAGCGCTTTCCGAGCGCAGCACCCGGCATTTCAGCGGCACCGGAGCCGGGCCGGTAGCACTCATCATGATCGCCTTCGGCGTCGACCCCATGACCGGAAGGACCTCCGCGCTGGCGGCCGGCTATGGCTTCTGCGCCGGCTGGGCCGTCGCCATCGCCGGCGACATGCTCTATTTCGCCGTCATCGCCCTTACCACGTTGCGCCTCAGCGCCTACTTCCACAATCCCGATACCGCGATGCTGATCGTCCTCGCCGGGATGTTCCTGATCCCGATGGGGGTCCGGTATTTCCGCCCACGGTTCCCGGGGGTTGCCCCGGTGGAAGAGCAGGCCAACTGAACCCGCGGTCCAAAACAGCGGAAAGGGCCCCGGCGGACGCTGGGGCCCTTTTTGTATCGCCGTACGTTCGGGGACGCGTTGCCTGTTCGGGCAAAGCGCAGAGTTGTTCAACATCCGCACAGATCTGTTCACACCTCGCACACACCTGTTCAACCTAGGTACAGCCTCGCCCAACCCCCGCCACTTAACCAGCTGAAATCACATATACGAATATTGGCATACGACGTGCTACCGCCTTGGAGATAACCTGCGGGCGCCAGGCGCAGCAGGACCAAACAGACAAGGAGAGGTAATGAAGCTCGTAGTAGTAATCTTGGCAGTGCTGATCGCAGCAGGCTTGAGCGGATGCGGCAGCACCGGTTCGACCGAATCATCGACGAAAGCGGTTTCCAATGCGACCAGTAATCCGGCAGGCACCCAGCTCCCCACCGCAGCTAAAATCCAGTTCAGCCTCAACAGCAACGCGGTTGCCGCTTCGGAAATAAATGCGCTGCGGTTCAAATTCACTCTCCCGGCAGGTCTCGAGCCGGTTCTCACCTCGACAACGGCTCCGTCCGGTACCGTGCAGCAGATCGACCCCGCCCAGATCAGCGAGTCTCCCCTCTGCACCGGGGCTTTCGCGGTGGCAAGCTACGACGCCGCCACCCGACAGGTCGAAGTGGCCCTGATCGACAGCGGGTTCACGACGTTGGGAAGCATTTTCGGGTCAATCACCTTCCCGCTCGCCAACGCCGGCACCGCACCCCTGTCGACCCTTGCGGTAACGGACCTGCAGCTCGAAGAAGCGCTCAGCAACAGCGCAGGCACCCTGAAGACGAGCTACCTCACCCTTACCTCCTCGATCGTCGCGGCCAACTGATCGCGATTACCGTTTGCCAGACAAAGCGGCCTCGGAAGAAATTCCGAGGCCGCTTTTTTGTGTTCCGATGCGCCCCCCGGAGCGCCAAAACGAAACCGGCACCGGGCTTGATGCCGGTGCCGGTTCTTTTTCTCGTCACTGCCGCTGGGCGCTGGTCAGGTGACTTCCAGGTAAGGGCGGATCGCGATCCGGCAGTCACCGGGGCGCCCGGTCTTGCCGATGGAACCGATCGCGTCGATGATCCGTTCCACCGATTCATCGGCGGACACGATCTCCAGTTTCACCTTTTCGGCCACGTCGGCTACGAATTTCGCTCCGCGAAAGACCATGATTCGGGCGGGGCTCCCATGGCATACGACGGAGCTCTCCATGCAATCCACCACCCCCAGCTCATCCAGGGCGCTCCGAACCTCCGGCAACTTCAGCCGGTTGATAACAGCTTCGATCAGCTTCATGATGTCACCTCTCCCCGTGAGGGGATTATCCCCCACTGCGTGCTGAGTCCTCTGCCCTTTTCCCTTACATGCGCCATGCCAAGTCAAAACGAAGCAAAACACGTCTAAATACAGCCACTTACCGCACCACCCCACGTCGTTGACGTAATAGATGCCGGGAACTTGGGCACCCCGTCGGGCCCTGCCCAAAAAGCGGTCAGCAGGGCCCGGACTCATCCCCTTCCAGGAGCCCCCTCCCCACGTGTAGGAGAAGGTCATGCCTTCGTGACAAGTGTTACCTATGTCTCCGAACTGTTGTTACCCATGTCCCCAGTCGCTACCGGGTGGGTCGGGGGGGAGTTGCCCTGGAGTGATCTGATGGCACCGTCTCCCGTCCTGACCTCGCAGGTTCCCGCTCGCCCGCAACTTCACCGGGGGGTGACCAGGTAACGGTGATTGCGACCTACCGCACCAGGGGGGATCAACGGCCGGATCTCTGTTTTGGGGGATGGTCAGAATCAAAAAAGGGACCTGCAGCACTCTGCAGATCCCTTCGTGTTTCATGGGTGGGTGGTTTGGGGCTCGCCGCGGCTCCTGCTACGGGAGGAAATTGGCGTCCTCGATGACGACGCGGTACCGGCTCCCGGCCTCAACGACCGTCCCCAGGACCGAGACGATGTCGCCGATTTCGGCCCCGCGCTGGGTCGAAATGCAGATGAGGTCGTTGGTTCCCTTGGCTTTGTCTCCGGTACCGTCCTGAAGATGGGTCCAGGTCTTGCCGTTGATGCCGCTGGTCACCTTGACCACCCGCCCCCGGACCACAACCTTCTTCTTCATGAGCTCCGCACTCTTGGCGTAGATTTCACCGATGGAATGGACGGTCGGCGCCGGTTCCTGCGCGGCCGGTTTCTGGGCGGCAGGAGCCTGCGCGGCCGGCTTTTGGAGGTAAGGACCCGGTTTGGCGGGTGTCTCGGCAGCGAGGGCGATGGATGCGGTAAGTAGGCCAAACGCTAGGGCCATGACGAGGTGTTTTCTCATGCAGTTTCCTTCCTGATATGCGCCGGGTGTTTTGGCAGGACAGGAGCTCACCCAAGCGGGGCTCCGCCCGGAACCAGACAGGTACGGTAGCACAACGAAGCCGCGTTTACCAAGTGAAAGTTGCCGTTCTCCCTCACCTCGGGGTGGCAGCTCCGTACCGTGGCAGGGGGCTCCCGGCATCAGATGCGGGTCAGGAACAGGTGCCAGAAATGCAGGGTCACGAAGGAGAGCGGGATCCCGATCCCGACCAGCATGCCGACCAATTGCGGCCGCAGCTCGTGGTCGATCGCGATGATCCCCGCCGTGATCATCGGTGCCATGGCCGCCTCGAACACGGTGACCCGCACCGCCGTCTCGGTCGCGCCCAAGAGCCCCAGATAGAGCAGGGTGACGAGAGCCGGGCCGGCGAACAGTTTGTACCCCAAACCGGCCAGAAGGTATTTCAGCTCGGCGCCGATGCCTCCGAAATGGAGCTGGAAACCGACCGAGACCAGGGCCAGCGGGGTCAGCGTGCTGCCGAGTTTCTCCAGCACGGTCACGCTCCACTCCGGGAAGGGAACCGGCCGGAGCAGCAGTGCCAGCACCAGCGCCTGGAAGGGGGGAAACATCAGCACCTTGCGCGCCATCTGCCGGGGAGAAACCGATCCGGAGGAGTAAAGGGTTGCGACGAAGATGCCCAGGGTGGAAAGGACCATGAAGGAGCCGAGTTGATCGGCGACGATCCCCACCCCGAGGTATTCCTTCCCGAAATAGGCCTCGATCATGGGAAGGCCGACGAAGGAGGTGTTGCCAAGACCGGCGACCAGGATCAGCGCGCCCAGGGTGTCGCGCTCCAGGTTGAACATCCGGCCGGCGCACCAGAATACGGCCCAGGCGCACCCGAACAAAAGCCAGGCCATCCCGGCGGTCAGCGCGAGCGACGGGTCCAGCTTCAGCTTGTGGATATGCAGCACCGCCAGGGCAGGAAGCGAGATGTGGATGATGAACCCGTTCAGCGCCGCCGGCGTCGCGGCAGGGAAGCGTCCGTTTTTCTTGAGCCCGATGCCGGCGAGAAGACAGACCGCCAGCAGGATGATGTTCGCCATGCTTCAGTTCCTTGGGTGGAGGGAGATGGGTTGGGGGAACGACCGGGACCTGGGCGCCGGGGACACGAGTCGAGGCGGGACCGGTGCCGTCTACCGTTTAATGAAACAAGGTTTTAGCCTTATTGCATGACGGCTCACCGGACGCAACAGAAATTTTCGGGGCGGGTCTTCTTCTGAGGGGGGACTGTCAGCCGATACTGCCGAGCGCCAGGGAAAAGATGAAGGTGGGGTCATAGGCGGACGGGTCGCCGCAGCACATGAGCAGGTGGTTTTCCACGACGCGGAAGTGGTGCATGAACAAAAGGGCCGCGGCCGCGGAATTGCCTACCGGCGCGTGCACCAGCACCGGTCTCGCCCGCCCCGCCAGGGCCAGGACCGCATCCAGCAATCCCCATGCGGTCAGCCATTCCCGGCAGGCCCAGGGGCCGACCCGGACCAGCCCTTTCCATTCCTGGGCGGTCACGAACCCGTCCTTTTCCTCGAACAGGCTCCCCCGGCGGACCAGTTCGGCGATGGCCGGCGCCTTCGGTTCGCCCCAACCGGCCTGGTCCAGGTCCAGCATCGCCGGAGTGGCCCTGCGGTGCGGCGCCCGGCGCTCGCCGTCGGCCCCGAAGCCCACCCAGGAGTTGACCGTGTCGACCGGCAGAAAACCGAGCCGCTCGTAGATGGGTCTCCCCGCCTCGCTTGCGGTCAGCCAGATGTTTTCCACCCCCGCCCCCCGAAGGGCCTGGAGCGCCCGCCGGGCGAGCTCCAGTCCGATGCCCCGGCCGCGCCACCGGGGCGCCAAGTAAAGGTTGGCGATCCAGCCGCTGCGGCCGTACCTTATCGAAAAGCACCACCCGACCGGCCGCCCCAGTTCGCGATAAACCAGGCACCCTTCCGGAAACCGCTCCAGGAGGAATTCCAGCTCCCAACGGTCGAGTACGGTCCCGACCGCGCCTAGTTCCTCCAGGACCGGATCGATGTCGTCGACGGCAAAACGATCAAAGGTCCCCCTGGCTTCCTCGTCAATAATCTCCACGGCATCTCCTCCCACCGGCGGATTCATGGCGCATGACCACCCGGTAATCCTGGGCGGAAAATGCGCAACAAATACGCCGGCAATGAGGAGAAATACCGCCTTGTCCGCGAGAGCCTGTTGGCAGCAGCAATTCCGGCCCCCACGAGCACGGTAGGGACACCCGATTGACTGACACAGCTTCGGGGCCACGGTGTGTTGAAACATGTCCATACTGTTTTATAGTCAAGAGGTGTTCAGTTTTGTCAGGAAGAATCTGACACAAAGGAGGAAGTCATGCCAGAGATCACCTCTGCTGAGAGTATTCCCCATCGCGGCAATGCCGAAACAGCTCGCACCATACAGCAGCTCGACATCCCCCTGGAACGGGACCTCTTCATGCGGACTCTGATTCGGGAACTGGCCGGGACCCTCGAGGAGATCATCGGCTACGAGGAGGCCGCCGGTTACATCAGCCTGGTGGGGCAGCACATCGGGGAGTGGATCGATTCGGTCTACAAGCGGGAGCTTGGGGTAGCCGTGCTTTCCCACGATCAGGTGGCCCAGGTGCTCGTCGACCTGAAGCGACGGATCCAGGGCTCCTTCTCCATCGTCGAGAGCGACGACAAGCAGATCATTCTGACCAGCACCAGCTGCCCGTTTGCCGACAAGGTACTGGACCGCCGCTCCATGTGCATGATGACCTCCAACGTCTTCGGGGTGATCGCGGCCAAAAACCTCGGCTATGCCAAGGTGGTCCTCGAAGAGACCATCGCGGGGGGGTGCGACCGGTGCAAGGTCCTGGTGTACCTGCAACCGACGGCGGAAGCCGCCGCGGCCGAAGGCAGGGAATACTATGGGAGATGACCCGGCACCACCCTCCCTCCTTGATTTCTTCGCCGGGCTTTGCGGTCCGTGGGACACCGCGTGTTTCATCGTGAACAACGAAGCTAAGCTGATCGCGGCAAACCAGGCCGGGGTGCGGCTTTTGGGCGCCGGCGCCACGGACTGGCCGGGAAAGACGCTTACCGACTTCCTCACCAACCCTCCCGAGTCGGTGCACCGGTACCTGTCGGTCTGCGCCCGGAACCGGCAGCAGGTTCCCGGGGTCCTCACCTGCGCCGGAAACGACGGAGTGGATATCAGGTACCGCTGCGTCGGGCATCGGATCGACACCCGGGCGAGCTCTGCTCCGCTCGTTTTTCTGCGCTGCAACCCCAGCCACAACCTGGCCGACAAGTTCATCGCCCTGAACGAACAACTCGACAAGCAGCACCGGATCCAGAACCAGTTGCTCGTCGAGCGGGATCAACTCCAGGTCGAGATTGCCGAGCGCCAGCGCGTGGAAGAGGAGTTGCGGCAGACGACCAAGACACTGAACCTGATCGTGGAAAACCTGCCGGACATGGTCTTTTTGAAAGACGGCCGGGAATTCCATTTCCTCCAGTTCAACCACGCCGGCGAAACGATGCTCGGGATCCCCCGGGAGGAGCTGCTCGGCAAAAACGACCACGACTTTTTCACCCAGGAGCAGGCGAACTTCTTCACCGGGAAGGACCGGGAGGTTTTTCTGCGGGGAGAGGTGGTCGACATCCCGGAGGAGCCGATTCGGGCGCGCGACGGGCAGACCCGTTTCCTGCACACCAAGAAGGTGCCGATCCTGGACGAGCGCGGCGAACCCGCCTACCTTTTGGGCATCTCCGAAGACATCACCAACCGGAAGAAGGCCGAAGAGGCGCTGCGGGCCAGCGAAGAGAAATACCGCACCGTCGCCGACTTCACCTACGACTGGGAGTACTGGGTCAGCCCGGAGCGGCAATTCATCTACTGCTCCCCCGCCTGCGAGCGGATCACCGGCTACAGTGCCTCGGAATTCATCGACAACCCTTCCCTTTTGGAAACGATCGCCCACCCGGAGGACCAGGAAGAGTTCCGCCGGCACCTCAGCTCAGCCCCCTCCCCCTCGGGGGCCGAATACGAGTCGGAATTCCGCATCCTGCACCGTTCCGGGGAGATCCGCTGGATCTCTCACGCCTGCCGGGCGGTATACGACCGCAACGGCACCTACCAGGGGCGCCGCGGCGCCAACCGCGACATCACCGACCGAAAACACGCCGAGGAGGCGCGGATCAGCCTGGAAAAGCAGCTTCTGCATGCCCAGAAGCTGGAATCGCTGGGGGTACTGGCCGGGGGGATCGCCCACGATTTCAACAACATCCTCATGGCGATCATCGGCAACGCCGACCTCGCCCTGGTGAAGGTCCCCCCCGAGGCCCCCGTGGTGGAGTACCTGCGCAACATCGAGACCGCCGCGACCCGCGCCGCCGACCTCGCCAAGCAGATGCTCGCCTACTCGGGAAAAGGGAAATTTTTCGTCGAGCCTTTGGAGGTGAACCGCCTGCTGCGGGAGATGCTCCACATGCTCGAGGTCTCCATCTCCAAAAAGGCGGTGCTGCGCCTGAACCTGGGCGAGATCCCGACGGTCGAGGCCGACGCCACCCAGCTGCGCCAGGTGGTCATGAACCTGGTGATCAACGCCTCCGAAGCCATCGGAGACCGCAGCGGCGTCATCTCCATCACCACCGGAGCCATCGAGTGCGACGCCAGGTACCTGCAGGACATCTGGCAGGGCGAGGGGATCTCCCCCGGCAGCTACCTCTACCTGGAGGTGGCCGACACCGGCTGCGGCATGGACAAGGAGACCGTCTCCCGGATCTTCGATCCCTTTTTCACGACCAAGTTCACCGGACGGGGTCTCGGGCTCTCGGCGGTCATCGGCATCGTACGGGGCCACCGGGGGGGGATCAAGGTGTACAGCGAGCCGGGCAAGGGGACCAGCTTCAAGATCCTGCTGCCGAGCTCCCACGCCCCGGCCGCACCGGACGCCCCCCGGGAGCAGGGGGACCAGTGGCAGGGGGAAGGGACGGTACTTCTGGTGGATGACGAGGAAGCGGTGCGGGGGATCGGGAGCCAGATGCTCCGGGAGCTGGGGTTCACCCCCGTCACCGCCAAGGACGGCCGCGAGGCGCTCGCGATCTACCGGGAACATCCCGGCATCGAATTCGTGATCCTCGATCTCACCATGCCGCACCTCGACGGGGAGCAATGCTTTCGGGAGTTGCGGCAGACCGATCCCCAGGCGAAGGTGATCATCTCGAGCGGCTACAACGAGCAGGAGATCTTCGCCAAGTTCGCGGGAAAGGGTCTGTCCGGATTCATCCAGAAGCCGTATCACCTGAATTCGCTTCGGGAAGCGATCAAGAAACTGCACAAAGAATGATCCCGGCAATCGATGGGGCACCGCAACCAAAAAGGGGGAGCGTTTCGGCTCCCCCTTTTTTTCTCAACCTTACCCACCCCTGTTTCAGCCTTTTTCTCCCGTCACCACCTTGACCAGCACCTCCCGCAGCGATTTCAGGGTGTACGGCTTCTGGATGAAACCGGCGAGCCCCTTGCCGGCGAACTTCCGGGTGATCTCCTGCTCGGTATACCCGCTGGACATGACCACCTGCACCTCCGGTACGATCCGGCGCAGCTCATGAAAACACTGCTCCCCGTCCAGGTGCGGCATGGTGAGATCCAGCAGGACCAGGACGATCTTTGAGCTTCGCTCCCGGAAAAGGGCCAGGGCCTCGTTGCCGTCCCGGGCGGTCACCACGTCGAAACCGAGTTCCTGGAGCATCTCCGAGGCGATGTCCAGGACCGTCTCCTCGTCGTCCACCAGAAGCACCGTCCCGCCCCCCCGCCATTCCTTAAGGGCCTGTTCGGTCGCGGTCGGCGGCTGCAGCGCACCGGCGGCGGGAAGCAGGATCTTGAACATGCTCCCCTTGCCCGGTTCGCTGTAGACGTTGATCCCCCCGTTGTGTCCCCGGACGATACCCAGCACCGCCGCCATCCCCAGGCCGCGGCCGGTGAACTTGGTGGTGAAGAAGGGATCGAAGATCTTCCCCATGGTTTCCTTGTCCATGCCGCAGCCGGTGTCGGTCACCTCCAGGCAGACGTAGCGCCCGGCACGGATGTGATCGTTGAGCCAGACCCCCTTCAGATAGTTCTGGTCGCAGTCGAGGGAGCCGGTGGTAAGGGTGATCACGCCGTTGACCTCCCCGATCGCCTCCGAGGCGTTGATGACCAGGTTCATCACGACCTGACGGATCTGGGTGATGTCGGCCTCGATCGCCGGGATCGGGTCGTGCAGGTTGAGCCGCAGCGCCGCCTTCTTGGATACGGAAACCTCCAGCATGCTGACCATGTCCTTGAGCAGCTGGTTCAGGTCGATCTTCTCGACCAGAAACTTCCCTTTTCCCGAGTAGGCGAGCATCTGCTTGGCCAGGTCGGCTGCGCGGGCCGAGGCCTGTTCGATCTTGCGCAGGTTCTCCGCCCCCGGGGAGTCATTACCGATCCGCATCAGGGCGAGGTCGGCATTGCCGAGAATGGCCATGAGGAGGTTGTTGAAATCATGGGCGATGCCGCCGGCCAAAACCCCCAGGCTCTCCAGCTTCTGGGCGTGCAAAAGCTGGCGCTCCAGGGAAAGCCGCTCCTCCTCCGCCTTGCGCTGATCGGTGATGTCGTGGCCGATCCCGAGGTAAAGTACCCTGCCGCTGGCATCGCGGTAGAGGGTGCCGTTGGCCATGAACAGGCGCCAGGAGCCGTCGGCGCAACGGACCCGGTAGGCGGGACTGGTCCCCCCCTCCCCGGTGGACAGGATTTGAGAGAGGTACTCGAAGCAGGGCGCTACGTCGTCCGGATGCACGCAGGGGGCGAACTCCTGGCCGATCACCTCGCTCGCCGGATAACCGAAATGCTGCTCCCACGAGCGAGAGACAAACTGGAACACCCCTTGTGCGTCGAGCACGAAGATGACGTCGAAGGAGTGGTCCACGAAGCTTCTGAATTTGGACTCGCTCGACTTGAGGGACTCCACGGCCGCATCGCGCTCGACGAGCTTGACGGCGAGATCCTCGTTGGCGATCTCCAGGTCGTGGGTCTTCTGTTTGACCTGGGAGGACATCTCGTTGATCGATGCGGCCAGCGCCCCGACCTCGTCGCCGTGGGTCACCTCCAGCTTGGCGTCGTAATCCCCCTCGGCGATCTTCTGCGCGTGCTGGGAAATCCGGATCACCGGCCGGGAGACGAACCGGGAAATGAAGTAGTTGATCAAAAAGGCGATGACGAGAAAGGAAATGGAGAAGTTGACCACGACCTGGAGCAGCGCCGTCTGTACCTTCTCGCTGACCACCCGGGTGGGGAAGCCGAGCCGGACCTGCCCGAGACGGATCTGGGCCGAATCGTAGATCGGGATGGAGACGTCGTAGTATTCGTGGCCGTCGAAGCGGCGATAGATCTGGGTGACCGGTCCCGCAGAGGCGATGCTGCGCCGCATGGTCGGGTCGGTGAAGACCTTTCCGTTGAGCGAGGGATCGCCGTTGTACAGGATCTTCCCGGTGGTGTCGCTCACCCCGACGTAGGTGATGTGGTGGTTTCGCTGCAGAATTTGGCGGCACTTGGTGTCCAGGCCGGCCAGCGAATCGAGCGGCAGCCCCAGGCTCAACAGCTCTTCGACGATGGAATGGAGGCTGTAGCCAAGACCGTAGCTCCCGGAGAGGAGCGCCTGGGTGTAGTTCTTCTTGAAGCTCAATACCAGCGCCGTCGAGCTGATCAGAAACGAGGTCAGCAAGACGCTGATGGTGATGAAAAGAATCTTTCGGCTGATCTTCATGACGATCTTTTTCCTGTCATCGCGGTAGCGGGGCTAACGGACGATGTTTTCCCCTGCCAGTTGCAAAAGTTCCACCGGGATCTCGATCCGGAAGCGCCGGGCCTTGGTCAGATCGACCGCGACCCCGTACTGGTGCGGCCATTCCGGCACGATGTCGGCGGTTTTCTTCCCGGCGAAAAGGTCCCGGATCATCCGTGCGCTCTGGCTGCCGATGCTTTCGTGCGACGGATAGATGGTAGCGGTCGCCCCCCATTTCCCCATCACATCGTCCCGCACCAGTCCGATCAGCGGCCGCTTCGAGGTGCTGAAGACAACCTCGGAGAAGTTGCTGCGGGTCCCCATCTGGTCACACGGCTTGATGTAGGCGTCGACCTTGGCATCGAGTTCCTCGATGAGCTTTTTGGCCCGGGCGGCCATCACCCGGTCGCCGTTCTCTCCCTTTACCAGGGGAACCGAGCGGAAGATCACCTTGATGTCCTTGAACTCACGGTCGTTTTTCAAAAGGTTCTGGATCCAGCTGTTGTAACTGTGGGATTGGGGCATGTCGGCATAGATCAGCCCGAAGGTGTGCGCCTTGGGCATGAGCCGCCGGATGAACTTGAGGCGTGCCTTCACCGGGACGGGATAGCAGACCCCGGTGAAATTGGCCGCCGGCTTGCCGCTGAAATCCCTGATGACCCCGATCCCCACCGGGTCGGTGGGCGAGGCGAAGACGACCGGCTGCGGCTTTCCGTACAGGACGTTCTTGGCCGAAAGGGTCGCGGCGGTCCCGCCGACAAAGACGACGTCGTATGGCTTCTTCAGCTCTTCCTGCAGGATGCGCTCCCCTTCCCGGACGTCGTTGCCGGAAAAGCGGACCGTAGTGCTCAAGTTTCTCCCTTCGGTGTAACCGTAACGAACCAGTGCGGCAAAAAGCGCGGTGCGCACCTCGTCGTACGGATTTCCCCTCTGGGAGTCGAGGACCAGCAGCCGGCGTACGGCAGGAGCATGGGGGGGGTCGGTACCCGCCGAGCACACCGGGAGACGGGATGCCAGGAGGGCAACGGTAAGCAATGCAAGCAGGAGAAGTGATACGACGGTGGTACGCATCTTCCCTCCAGGAAAGTCGGGGCACATGAGGTGAAAGTGCTAAAGCCGCTATAACGTCTATCGGTTTAAAAAGAGAAAAGTAAAACGAAATTTTACCCCGCCGTACCCCGCCGCCGATTTTAATGGCCCGCACCGCGGGAAGTTGCTATCATCCGGCCGCTTCCGCAAATGCCCGGCGCCCGGGGGAAACAAAGGAGAGCCATGACCGGATCACCCGAATCGATTGACCAGCTCGTTGACCTGGTAAAGCAACAGCAGGCTTTTTTGGAGATGTTCGTACGTTCGTGGGTGCAGGAGTACCGCTCAAACGGTGGAGCCGTCTTCTGCGCCAAGGGATGCCGCAACTGCTGCAGTCTTGCGGTCCATACCGGATTTGCCGAGGCGGTGGCCGTCGCCAGATTCCTCGACGAGGAGAAGGAGCACGCCGTGGCGGCATACGCGGTGCGGCTGAGGGAGCAGGTGCAGGGGGTGAGCGAGCTTTCCGACTACCTGCGCCGGCACCGGCAGGAGATCGGTTTTTGCCCGTTCCTCGACGCTGCCGGGGCCTGCAGCGCCTACCCGGTCCGTCCGCTCACCTGCCGCAGCCTGATCTCCACCCGCGAGAGCATCTGGTGCGGCATCGATTTCGCGACGCTCGCCCCCGCCGAGCGGGACGCCTATATTTCCGGATTGGACCGCCACGTGGTGGCGTTTCCCAGCCACTACGTGGCGGTCTTGCAGGAAGCCGGGCAGGAGCTGGAAGATGCCGGAGCAAAACGGATGCGGGAGCTGCTCGGTTTCGCCATCTACGGTAACCTCGGGGTGCTGGTGCACCTGATCCGCCGCCACGGCCTCGCCGAGGCCTGTCTTGAGGGACCGGCCGAAGCCGCCGGAGTCAGCGCCGCAGCCGGGTTCGACTCCCCGCTGCTGGTGACCGTATCGTGATCCAAACGGGATACCATTCGGCCTCCTGCCGTTGGGAGAAGCACAGGGTGGGCAGCCCCTGCCCACCGAGCCGATGCATCGAGATAATCGGATATAGCCTCAAGACTATAAACGTATGTTTTTTCGATGAATTCCATTGTACACCTTTCTCATAGTGCTACTGTTGTGACACATAAAACAGGAGGTGCACCATGTCAAAGAGATTCGCATTACTCATTGTCGCTCTTTCGTTTCTTGCAGCATGCGCCGGCACCCAGACAAGGCATGACACAAACCCCGCCTACTCTCAGCACCAGTACAAAAGCCACGACATCGACATTGCCTGGAAAGCGGACAAAACCGATCAGGGGCTGCGGCTCACCGGAACCATCTCCAACCCCCACTACGAAACTACCTACCAAGCGTTCGAACTTACCGTCTCACTGTTGGATGACAGCGGCAAAACAATCGGGCAGAAGATCTTCTCCACCGATCCAGGCTACTTTGCCGGATCGCAGCCGCTCGTGCTCGACATTCCGATTGCACCGAGTGCCCAGGTGCGCCAGGTCAACTTCAACTATTCCTATGCCATAGGAGACGACCATTTCACCGGCAACTTCAAGTCGCTCCCCTGACGTCCCCAGGTGAACCTTGGGAACAAGGGACGCCTCCCGAATCGCAACATCGTAGATCTGACGAGGAGACCATTTCTGTGGGAGCGCCATTGCTGGCACGATCCGCCGGAGGCGGTGACAACGGTTGCGATCATTCGCGCCTGGAAAGGCGCTCCCACCGTGTACGCAGCAACGTCAAACAAAGGCTCCAGCACGGCAGGAAGGTCCCTCTCCAAACCCCGGTGTCCACCATCGTAGGGGCGCAGCATGCTGCGCCCGCAACCCCGCCAGGTTTCTCAAAGATTTCGTGAACAAGCAAAACCTCAAAAGCCCCCCTTTTTCATAGACGGACGTCACACCCTGCCCTTTCTCCCCCATGCCGACTCAACCAGAGTCAGCTCAGAGAGCTTCCAGTCCCGCCCCTGTGAGCACGGCTTCGGTGACAACACCGACACAGCTGCTGGCATCCCCCTATCCTCCTGGCTATGGAAACCATTAATGATATACTTATCAGGGCTTCGATACAGTAGTGATGCTCCCGGTTCAACCGCTCTCAGCATCCTGAAAGTGTGCAGGTGGCGGTAGTAAGCACGATGCCGGACCGGGATCCCTTTCGAAAAACAGATGCTCCACGACAACCTGGGGAACGGCATGGAACAGGACATCCTGCACGTCATCCTGGAGGTGGAACGGGAGATCCGGCAGCAGCTGGCAGAGGCCCAGCAGCAGGCGGACCAGCGGCTGGCCGAGGCGCGCAGCCGCAGTGACGAGGAAGTGGCCCGCGAGGAGGCGCGGCTGCAGCAGGCGCTGCCGGAAGCGGTAGCAGCCGCCATCGAGGGCGAAGCGAGGCAGAGCGCGGCAGCAGTCAGCGCCGCGGCCCAAGCGTACGCAGACCGGCTTTCCCGGCTCGACGAGGATGCGCTGCGCGAAGTCCTGCTTCGGGAGCTCACCGCCATCCTCCCGGGAGATCGGCCGTGATCGTCCGGATGGCCAAGGTAGGGGTGGTCGGGCCCAAGGAGCTGCTGCTTCCGGTTCTGGACCTCGTGCGCGAATCCGGGGTGTTCCAGGTCGAAGCGGAGAGCCGGGAGCTGGCCGCGGAGGAGAAGGGGGTCCACCCTCACCGTCCCGACCTGGAGAGTGTGGCACGCCGGCTCTTTTACGAGGATCTGCTCCGCAAGATCGACGAACTCTCCCCCTGCCTCACCGACCACCCGGGGCGGGAGAGCTTCCTGGAGCCGGAGAACGCGCTCGATGCCATCGCCCACGTCGTCGACAAGCACCGCCTGTCCTGCCGCGAGTTGTGCCGCAACCGCGAGCAGCTTTGGCAGGAACGCGAAAGGCTTAAGCGGCAGACCCAGTTCGTCAGTGCCATCGCGCCCCTCATGGAGGGGGCGGCCGATTCCTCCCTCGGTTTCTTCGGGGTAACGGTCCGCGACCCGGCGGATCTGGACCGCCTGATGCAGCTTCTTTCCGATCTGACCGGAGGGAGGTACGAAATCATGACCACCACTGCGGCCGACGGCACCCTGGTTGCTCTGATCGCCCTCCCCCCGCAGTTTGCCGATCGGGTGCGCCGCCTCCTCGAGGAAGAACGGATTCCCGAACTCGCTTTCCCCGAGCAATACCGCGACCGTCCCCTACCCGAGCAGACCCGGCGCCTGCAGGAGCGCCTGCTGCAGGTCACCGATGAAACAGCCCGGGTCGAGGCCGACGTCGAGCGCTTCGCCCACCGCTGGGGGCCGATCTACCACGCGATTCAGCAGTGGCTCGAAGACCGTCTCTCTCTGCTGCGCGCCACCGGGCTGATCCACGAGACCGACTTCTGTTTCCTGCTCCACGGCTGGCTCCCGGTTCCCGACCTGGAGCGACTCCGCGCCGGGATCGGCGAAAAGTTCGGCGGCTCCGTCGTGGTGGAAGAACTCCAGGTGCTCGAAGAGGACCTGGCCCAGGTTCCGGTCTCCATCAGCAACCCCGCCTATTTCCGCCCGTTCGAACTCTTCTCGCGGCTGTTGCCGCTTCCCTTTTACACCTCCTACGACCCCACCCTCTTCATCGGCCTCTTCTTTCCGATCTTCTTCGGGATGATCCTGGGCGATGCCGGTTACGGCGGCCTGATCCTGGCCGGCTCCCTCGCCCTGCGCAGGTACGCCAGGCAGCGCGATCTCCGCGATGCGGCCGCCATCCTTTTCATCTCTGCCTGGTACGCCATCGGTTTCGGCCTTCTCTACGGCGAGTTCTTCGGAATCGCGCCCTCCTGGCCATTTCTTGCAGGTATCGCCGTCGTCGACCGGCGCCACGCCGTGCTGCCGATGCTCATATTTTCCGTCTCGGTGGGGGTGGCCCACCTCATCCTCGGACTGTTTCTCGGCGCGCTGGGGGCTTTGCGCCGCAAAGAGCCCCGGGAGGCGTTGCTCAAGCTGGCCAACCTGGCGCTCCTGGTCTTTTTGGCGGGGGCCGCCATCTCCCGGCTCGCCCCGTTTCCCGCCCCGGTCACCCGCAGCCTCGACCTGGCGGCCCTGGCGGCGGTCGTGGCCGCGCTTTTGGCCGGCGGGCTTCTCGCCCCGCTGGAGATGCTGAAGCACATCGGCAACGTCGTCTCCTACGCGAGGATCATGGCGATCGGTCTCGCCTCGGTCTTGATCGCCCACGTGGCCAACCGTCTCGCGGGGCTTTCCGGGGAGATGATCTTCGGCGCGGTGGCGGCCGGGCTTCTGCACCTGGTGAACCTGGTGCTCGGGATCTTCTCCCCCACCATACATGTGCTGCGTCTGCACTACGTGGAGTTTTTCGGCAAATTCATGAGCTACGGCGGGCGCCGCTTCGAGCCGTTTCGCCGCCCCGGCCTGCCGCACCCCCCTCCCCTTCCAAGGAGGAGAGCAGGTCCTTAATCCCCCCCTTTGCCAAAGGGGGACTGTATCGGTGCCTGCGTTGCGCCGGCCCAGGCATTTCCTTAAACAAGGAGGAAACCATGGAGAAAGTCCTGTTGGGTTTTGCGGCTGCCCTCGCCATCGGGCTGAGCGCGCTTGCCACCGGGTATGCCCAGTCCAAGATCGGCTCCGCCGGGGCGGGTGCGCTCGCCGAAAAGCCGGAGCTGACCGGGACCGTCATTATCCTCTTGGCGATCCCGGAGACCCTGGTCATCCTCGGCTTCGTCATCGCCGCCATGATCCTCTACCTGTGAGCCGGGGGAAGCAATGGGGCACCGGGAGCTGATCGAATCGCTGCGCGAGGCAGGTGCGGCCGACCTGCGCGCAATCCAGGAGCAGAGCGCAGCGGCAGCGGCAGCGGTCGAGGCCGATTGCGCGGTGCGGATCGCCGGGTTGCGTCGGCAATACGCGCTCGATCAGGAGATGGCGGTCGCTGCCGAAAGGGGACGCGTGATCGCCACGGCGCAAGGTAAGGGCGCACTGATCCGCCTGGAAGCGGAGAGCCTTTTGGCCGAACGCCTCTTCCGGCTGGCGCAGGAGGCTCTGGCCCGATTGCGACAGGATACCCCATCGCTGTTCGAAGCCCTGGCCGCGGAACTTCCTTCCTGCCGGTGGGAAACGGTGCGGGTGAACCCCGCCGACCGGGAGCTGGCCGCCGCCGCTTTTCCCGAGGCGCAGATCGAGGCGGAAGCAGGCATCCACGGGGGAATGGTGGCGGTGGCACCAGGCGGAAGAATCCGGGTCGACAACACCCTGGAGAAGCGTCTGGAGCGGGCCTGGCCGCAGCTTTTGCCCCGGCTGGTACAGGCAATCGCGCCGGAGGAGTGAAGATGGACGCGTTGCGGGCTCCCACCGCTGCCGGATATCCCCGCGAATACCTCTGCGCCAGAATCGGAGCGCGGCGGACGTTCCTGCACCACGACTGGGACGCGATGCTCGCCGCCCCGGATCCGATCGCGGGGCTTCCCGCCGCCCCCTTTCGCTCCGCGCCGGTCACCACGGAGCAGGAAATCTGGTCCGCCGCCCAACGGGAATGGAGCTGGCTCTATGCCCAGATGGAGCCTCGGCTGCGGCGCGGCTTCGCCCCGCTTTTTCTCTACTTCGAGCTGCGTACCGTGATCCTCTGCCTGAGGCAGCAGCCGGCCGGCGCGGCGACTGAGGATCTGCTCCGCAGTTCCCTGCTTTCCCCCGTCCTCTGCCGCGTCCTGCTTATGGATCGGGAGCCCTCGGAGACGGTGCGCGGCGTGATCCGGTTCTTCGTCGGAGTGGGGCTCCCGAACCGGGAGCTTTCCACCGGGTACCGGGAGCGGGGCCTGGCCGGGTTGGAGGAGCGGCTCACCGACCGGTACCTGGAGCGGACGGTAGCGCAGCGCCTCGATCCGCTGCTGCGGCGGGTGCTGGGCCGTATCATCGACCTGCGTAACGCCCTGCAGCTGGCCAAGGCGCTCCGTTGGGGAATGAACGCCCCGGCGTTTCTCGCGGGAGGGACGGTCGCCCCGGCCTGGTTCGCCAAAGCCATCCATAACGGAGCGGCCCGGGCATCGGTGGAGGCCCAGTTGATGGGCGGGGGGATCGATCTGGCGGCCGAGAACCTGGAGGCGCAGCTTTTGGGAAGGGTGAGCCGGGAGGTGCGGAGCTGGGGGCGGGTGGCCGGCAACGGCCCGATCCTGGACTACCTCTGGTCGGTCGCCATGGAGGCGCGCAACCTGAGCCTGCTCTGGCACGGGCGGGGCCTCCCGCGCGACCTGCTCCACAAGGAGTTGATCCAATGAAGAAGGTCCTTTTCATAACCCCAGCCGACGCAAGCCACGGCTTCGCCCTGGCCGGCGCCGCCCAGGAGGTGGTCGCCGCCGCCGAGGCGGAGGCGGCCCTGGTTCGGGTGGCGGGCGAACCGGATACCGCGGTGGCGGCAATCGACGAGCGGCTTTTGGGGGGGATCGGGGAAGATCGCCTGCGCGCCCTGGAAAAGCGGTGGTCCGGCGTATTGGTGGTACTCCCCGCCCCGGCCACGACCGCAGAGAGCGCCGAGGATTACGCCCTGCGGCTGATCCGACGGGCCATCGGCTACCACGTGAGGATGCGGTGATGAGGGAATCGGGAGCCAAGGGAACCATCACCGGGATTTCGGGGCCGACGGTCACCGTCGACACGCCGGGGCTCAAGCTCTGCGAGATGGTCCTGGTGGGCGCGGCCCAACTGGCCGGCGAAGTGGTCCGCCTGGAGCGGGAGAGGACCGTGGTCCAGGTCTACGAGGAGACCCGCGGCCTCAGCGTGGGGGAGCCGGCGCGGGGAACCGGTCTCCCCCTCACGGTGCGGCTCGGGCCGGGATTGATCTCGACCATGTACGACGGCTTGCAGCGGCCGTTGGAAAGCCTGCGCCAGGTGGAGGGTCCCTTCCTCCGCTCCGGCCGACTCCTGGAACCGCTCGATCCGCAGCGGAACTGGCAGTTCACGCCGGTACGGCACCGGGGAGAAGCAGTGCGGAAGGGGGAGTTGATCGGGACCGTTGCGGAAGGGGCGCTGCTCCACGAGGTCGTCGCCCCGCGGGAGGGGACGCTGGAGTCCGTCATCGACGGCACCTTCACCATCGAACGGGCGGTCGCGGCGTACCCCGGCGGAGAGGAGATCTTCGCCTTCCAGAGCTGGCCGGTGCGGCGTCCCCGCCCCTACCGGCGCAAGTTCTCCCCCGCGCAGCCGCTGGTGACCGGACAGCGCGCCATCGACTTTCTCTTCCCCATCGCCCGCGGCGGAACCGCGATCTTTCCCGGCGGCTTCGGCACCGGCAAGACGATCCTGGAACAAAGCATCGCCAAGTACGCCGACGCGGACCTGGTGGTCTACGTCGGCTGCGGCGAGCGGGGCAACGAGATGGCCGAGCTTTTGGAGGAGTTCCGCACCATGGGGGACCGCTGGACCGGCCGGGGACTTTTGGAGCGGACCGTCGTCGTGGTGAACACCTCCAACATGCCGGTCGCGGCGCGCGAGGCATCGATCTACACCGCGGTCGCCATGGCCGAGTACTTCCGGGACCAGGGGAAAAACGTCCTGCTTTTGGCCGACAGCATCTCGCGCTGGGGTGAGGCGCTGCGGGAGATCTCGTCGACCCTGGAGGAGATGCCCGGGGAGGAAGGGTATCCCACCTACCTCGCCTCGCGGCTGGCCGCCTTCATGGAACGCGCCGGGACCGTCGAGACCCTCTCCGGAAAGACCGGTTCCCTTTCCATGATCCTCTCCGTCTCCCCGCCGGGGGGCGATTTCACCGAGCCGGTCACCCAGGCCTGCCTCCGCACCGCCGGCGTCTTTCTCATGCTCGACACCGCCCTCGCCCACGGCCGCCACTTCCCGGCCATCAACTGGTTCCAGAGCTATTCGCTGTACCGCGACCGGATCGCGCGCCACTACGAGGAGTCGGTCCCTGGGTGGGAGGCCATGGCGGCGCGCTGCCGGGAGCTTTTGCAAAAGGAAGAGGCGCTGCGCGAGGTCGCCGAGATCGTGGGAGCCGAAGGGCTGCAGGATGCCGACCGGCTCCTGATGCACACCGCCGAACGGATCCGGACCCGGTTTTTGCGCCAAAACGCCTACTCCGAAGACGCCTTCTCCGCGCCGGAGCAGACCGCCGAGCGGATCGCCGCGCTTTTGGAAGCACACGAGCAGGCGCAGCAACGCCTCGCCGAGGGCGTGCTGCTGGAAGACCTGCTTTAACTGCGGTTAAAAGCAGTTCAGAGTTCATGGTTCTGAGTTTCGAGTCATCCTTGGGGTTTCAACTTTGAACTTAGAACTTTGAACTCTGAACAGAAGTTAGCTTTGAACTCTGAACAGAAGTCAGAGGTTGCCATGCGCCTTGCCGAACACAGCTACCGCACCATTACCTCGGTCCGCGGCCCCCTTCTCTTCGTGGAGGGGGTATTCGGCGCCCGCATCGGCGAGGTGGTGGGCGTCGAATTCCCGGACGGGGCCGGCGCTACCGGCGAAGTACTGAAGATTACCGGCAACGCCGTGCTGATCCAGGTCTTCGGCGAGACCGCCGGGCTCGATATCGACGCCACGGTGGTCTTCACCGACTCGGTGCGCCAGGTCCCCCTCTCCCGCAAGGCGCTCGGCCGCGTCTTCAACGGCTCCTTTGCCCCTATCGACGGGGCTCCTATGTATATCCCGGAAAGATGGGGAACGGTGAGCGGACTTCCGCTCAACCCGACCGCCCGGGCCCGCCCCGAGGAGTTCATTGAAACCGGCTACACCGCGATCGACCTCTTGAACACCCTGGTAAAAGGGCAAAAGCTCCCGATCTTCTCCAACGCCGGCCTCCCCTCGCTGGAACTCGCCGCGGGAATCCTGCGTAACGCCCGGCTCTCGGGAGGCGGAGCGTTCGCGGTGGTCTTCGTGGCGTTGGGGCTCACCCACCGGGAGTACTCCTTTTACATGGAGGTACTCTCCGAGATGCACACCGGGTTCGTCGCCTTCGTGAACCGCGCCGACGAACCGGTGGTGGAGCGCTTACTGGCGCCGCGCTTCGGCCTCACCTGCGCCGAATATCTCGCCTTTGCCTGCGGCATGGACGTGCTGGTCCTGGTAACCGACATGACCAACTACTGCGACGCCCTGCGCGAGGTCTCCACCGCCCGCGAGGAACTTCCCGGGCGCCGCGGCTACCCCGGTTATATGTATTCCGACCTCGCCTCCCTCTACGAGCGCGCCGGCCGGATCGGTGGGGAAAGCGGCTCGGTCACCATGATCCCGGTCCTCACCATGCCCGAAGACGACATCACCCACCCCATTCCGGACCTAACCGGGTACATCACCGAGGGACAGATCGTCCTCTCGCGCGAGCTGCACCAGCAGGGGGTCTTTCCCCCGATCGACGTCCTCCCCAGTCTCTCGCGGCTCATGCAGCGGGGGATCGGGGCCGGCCGCACCCGCGCCGACCACCGCGAGGTGGCGGACCGGCTCTACCGTCACTACGCCAAGGGACGCGACCTGCGCCGCCTGGAGGCGATCGTCGGGCGCGAGGGGATGCTGGCGGCCGACCGGCAACTCCTCTCGTTTGCCGAGGCCTTCGAGCGGGAGTTGGTGCACCAGGGGACGCTCCGCCGCGAGATCGGGGGGAGTCTCGACGCCGGCATTGACCTTTTGCAGCGCTTCTCCCTGGAGGATTCATGATTAACCCGACCCGGACCAACCTCCTGCTCCTGAAAGAGAAGGCCCGCTCGGTGACCGGGAGCGTGGCGATCCTCAAAGCGAGGCGCCTGGCCCTGATGCGCGAGTTTCTGACCGTGTCCGAGCCATTCCTGCGCTCCAGGGACGAGGTGAGCCGGGAATACGCCCGGGCCTTGGCCGAGCTGCA
This sequence comes from Geomesophilobacter sediminis, assembly GCF_016458275.1. Lineage (GTDB taxonomy): Bacteria > Desulfobacterota > Desulfuromonadia > Geobacterales > Geobacteraceae > Geomesophilobacter > Geomesophilobacter sediminis. Next base: position 39,136 of record NZ_JAEMHM010000008.1, on the reverse strand, counting down.
CTTGGCCTGCGGCCACGAGGGAGAAAGATTCATTGCAGCGCTGGAGAAAGTGATGGCGCGAGACCTGGGGGTGGAGATTGCCGAGCGGAGCGTGATGGGGCTTACCTACCGGGAACTGACCGTTCGTGAGGAGCCGGTGCGGGAACCGCAACAGCGGGGCTACGACTGCCGCGCCACGACGCCCCACCTGGAGGAGGCGATCCATCGGTTCGAGCGGGTTTTGGCCGAGGTTTTGGAGATAGCGGCATTGGAAAGCAAGATGAAGCGGCTGGGCGACGAGATCGCCCGGGTGACCAGGAGGACCAGGATCCTGGAAGAGCGCGTGCTCCCGACGTTAAGCCGCCAGATCCGCACCATCGCCCAATACCTGGGCGAGCGCGACCGGGAATCCTATTACCGATTGAAGCTTTTCAAGCAGAAGGTGGCGAGCTGAGACCCAAAGCCCGATCTTCGAAACAAAGCAGAAGCCGGGTATCCAGCAGTGCGGGTGCCAACCCTGTGGGAGAGCCTTTCCAGGCGCGCATGCCGCCGGTGATCGCGACAGGAATGTCGCTCCTACCCAAAAAAGGCGATGAATATTTGCCTGGCGCAGGTGGGAAGCCCCCGCCCACCGATCCGATGGTTACGCCGCGTGGGCTAAGTGCCCACCCTACCTCACCGCAACCGCTCCGCCAGCGCGCGGATATGCCGCCCATCCGTCCCGCAGCACCCGCCGAGGATCTTCAATCCCAGCTCATCCCTAAGCCCCGCCACCGAACTCCCGAACACCTCGGGATCCTCCTCCACCAGCTCGGCACTTTCGTCCAACTCTTCCGGGCTGAGCGCCGCCGTGTTGGCGAGCAGCCCGATCATCCGGCGACGCACCTCCGGCGAGGAATTGGTTTCATCCAGCAGAGCCGCCCGCGCAAAAGAAGCATGGGTGCAGTTGATCAGGTAGCCGATCGGTTTCGGATTGGCCACGCCATCGATGGCAGCGATGGCATCTTTGAGCGGCGTGCCGTCCAAAAGCGTCCCCGCGGGCCGGACCACGAAACTCACCACATACGGCTTCCCGGTCGCTGCCAGCGCCAGCGCCAGCCCGGTCGCCTCGGAAAGCGCCGGGAGCGTCGCCGCGAGCAGAAAATCGACTTTGGTCGCCGCCAGCCGTTCGGCCTGCCACGCATGATACTGGGCCGCCTCCTGGACGCTGAGCGCCTCGGCCGGCTCGTAGGCGTTCCCTTTGCAGCTCATCAAGCCGCAGATGAGGATTTTTTCCGCATACCCGCCGTAACTTTCCCGCAAGCGATCCAGAAAAGCCGCGTTGTCCGCGTTAAGATCTCTCCCCTCCAGACCGGCGGCCGCGATCCGTTCCCGGCTCGCCCGCCAGGTGGGCGTGGACATGAGGAGCGGCAGCCCGAATTCGCACCCGATGTCCAGGTAATCGCGGCAGAGCGCTTCCAGGGCACCCCGCTTGGCCTCTTCGTAGATGAACGCGGAGTTGACGACAAAGGGATCGAGCTCCAGGTCCTCCCGGCGGCGCAGCCGCTCGATCAGCGCCCCCTCTCCGAGAATGCAGGGGTAGCGATCCAAAAATTCAGCAAAGTTCACGGTCTTCTCCTTCCCGGCATCACTGAGCACCAGCCCCCGTAGCCTAGTCCAGAGAGCAAACCTTTTCAACAGGATTCCCGGTCGTTTTCCTGCATTAGGTACTCACCGTAGGATTTATAATGACAGTTGGTGCAGCAAGCCTGCTGCTGGTTGATCGGCAGCCAAGATACGGATCAGGAGGTGGTTTCCCGTGAGATCTCTCACGTCTAAGTTCGAAGCGCAATGTTACGCACTGATGCGGTTTTTCGCCGGCTTTCTCTTCCTCTGCCACGGCGTCCAGAAGCTGTTCGGCTATCCGATGCCAATGCCCCCCGGCGTCCCACCTTTCATCACCTATGGCGCAGGGTCCATCGAGCTGGTCGGTGGCACCCTGATCATGCTCGGGCTCTTCACCGGCTGGGCGGCCTTCATCACCAGCGGGCAGATGGCGGTGGCGTACTGGATGGCACACGGTCCCAAGGCCTTCCTCCCTCTCGTGAACCAGGGAGAGCTGGCGGTCCTTTACTGCTTCGCGTTTCTCTACATCTCCGCCCACGGCAGCGGTATCTGGAGCATCGACGCGTTGCTTGCGCCAGGCAAAGAACCGCCACACCATCCGGACTGAGACGTTATCGGCGAACTCCCCACAAAAGTAAGGCACCCGGTACAAACCGGGTGCCTTTGTCTTCCTTGTGCTAAAGCGGGACTTTGTCCAGCCAGCCCACTCTCCATTTTTTTAAGGCGCCGCCGGATTTACAGGAGCGCCTCCCGACATACGGAGAACACCTCCCGATTTAAAGGGTGCACCTCCCGATCTAGGGCGTGTGGAGGATTTTGTGTAAATGACGATTATAGGTGGTCAGGACTCTTTATCGCAGCCGTCGCACCTTTCGGGGCAATTGGCTATCAGGCGGCAGGGGGGAACGCCGAGGTATTGGGCGAGGCAGGAAAGCTGCTTCATGGCGGGAAAGCGGCGGCCGGTTTCCCAATGGCCCCAGGTCGCGGTGGAGACGCCGAGTTCCCTCGCCGCGGCTTCCATTTTCAACCCCTTTTGCTCCCGCCATGCTGCCAGGTTCTTCCCCAGGATCTCATTGACCGGCCTCATCGCATCTCCCCTACCGCAGAATGTGGTAACGGCTATCGACATCAGCTCATTTAGGTCGTGGACTTTACAAATTGCATGCCTACATAATTCCCCCGTGTTCATTACATAAGTAGGCGAAATCGTGTCAATCGCACCAACCATTAAATTCGATTACTGTCCACTTTATTACAGTCAAATTCATAACCGCTCCATATTTCACAACATGTAACAAAATGGACTGTCCATTTTGTTACAGTCCGTTACGAGCAAGAAGCAGTAATGCCCTATGGCTCAAAGAAAGAAAAAGGCACAGGTATATACCCAGTGCCTTTTCTTTCGAAACGTGGCATCACCGCCACAATCTTCGGCTACTTCGCAACAGGAGTGCCGCGCCTTCAATAACGACTAGAAGGCAAATTTTCCTGTGGGAGCGCCTTTCCAGGCGCGATCCACCGAAGGAGGTAACAGCGGTCGCAGTAATTCGCGCCAGGAATGGCGCTCCCACAGGGTAAGCCAGCCGTCTTGCTTGTGTCAGAGAGACCAATCGCGACAGGAATGTCGCTCCTACAGGCGACCTCACCCCTCTCCCCCCTGTTCCTCGAAAGACCGGGCGCGGCTCTTGCGTTCCCCCTTCGCAAAGGGAGAGACGCGAGTTCTGGAGCAGCGCTTCGTGGAACATTCCGGTCCCCGGAATTTCCGGATGATCGAAAAAAAGAGGCGCCCGGTGGAAAACCGGGTGCCTCTTTTTCAAATCGGGGAGTTCCCTTCTCCCGCTCAGCCTGCGGCGAGAAACGGGCGGTTCACCACATTGATCGGGGCACCGGCCAGATAGGAGGCGACGTTGTCGGCGATGATCCCCATCAGCCGCTGCCGGGCGGCCAGCGAGGCCCAGGCAATGTGCGGGGTGAAGACGCAGTTCGGCGCGGTCAACAGGGGGTTGTCCGCACGCATCGGCTCGTGGGCGACCACATCCAGGCCGGCCCCGGCAAGCACTCCCTTTTTCAGGGCGCAGGTGAGATCCTCCTCGTTCACCAGCCCGCCCCGGGCGACGTTGATGAGAAACGCGTCCGGTTTCATCCGCGCCAGAAGCCTCTCGTTGACAAAGCCGGTGTTCTCCGGGGTCTGGGGGCAGTTGAGGGTCACGACGTCGGCGCTGGCAAAAAGCTCCTCCAGAGGGACGAAACGGACCGGAACCGGCCCCGGGTCCTGGGGGATTCTCGGGGCGTAGGCAATGACGTTCATGCCGAAGGCGTGGGCCACCCGCGCCACTCCCCTGCCGATGACACCATAGCCGACGATTCCGATGGTCCGACCGTCCAATTCGACGATGGGCGCCTTCCAGAAGGAGTGGTCGGGGCAGCGCACCCACTCCCCCGCCTTCACGGCGGCGTCGTGCAGGGAGACCTTGACCGTCAGTTCCATGAGCAGGGCAAAGGTGGTCTGAACCACCGATGCGGTGGAATAGGCCGGCACGTTGGCAACGGGAATGCCGAGCGCCCCGGCGGCCCCCACGTCCACGTTGTTGTAGCCGGTCGCCAGCATGGAGATGTATTTCAGGTTGGGGAGCCGTTGGAGGAGATCCGCGTTGAGCTTCACCTTGCTCAAAAGAACGATCTCCGCGTCGGCCGCACGCTCGGCGACGAGCTCAGGCGGGGTGCGATCGTACACGGTGCAATCGCCCAGCATTTCCAGGGGGGTCCAGGGATTGTCACCGGGGTTGATGGTGTAGCCGTCCAGAACCACGATCTTGCTGCTTTTGGTCATACGTGTGACGTCTCCTTATCCTATCGTGCCGCCTTAAGAAGTCCCCCTTTAACAAAGGGGGATTTATGCGGATTTATGGGGATTTGACTCTAAGGTTCTCACTGCCCACCTTTGTCAAAGGAGGGATCAAAGGACTTTCCGATTCGGACTCCTCCGGTTCAGCCCTGTCCCAGGACGACCGGGTTTTCCAGCACGCCGATCCCGTCGATCTCGATCCGCACCAGGTCCCCCGGCTGGAGATAGCGCGGCGGCTGGAAGCCGATCCCGACCCCGGCCGGTGTCCCGGTGGCGATGATGTCGCCGGGATAGAGGGTGATGCCGGCTGAAATGGTTTCGATCAGCTTGGGTATCGGGAAGATGAGATCGGTGGTGCGGGCATCCTGGCGCAGTTCGCCGTTGACCCAGCAGCGGACCCTGGTGTCGGCGCCGTCGAACTCGTCGGCGGAGACCAGCCAGGGGCCCATGGGGCAGAAGGTATCGAACGACTTCCCCATGAGCCACTGTTTGTGGCGCTGCTGCCAGTCGCGGGCGGTCACGTCGTTCACGATGGTGTACCCCCAGACGTGCTCCATGGCGCGCCCCGCGGGAATGCCGCGGCCACCCCGGCCGATCACCACGGCAAGTTCCGCCTCGTAATCGACCGCGTCCGACACCCCGGCCGGGATCCGGATGGCGGCACCGGGGGCGATCACCGACTCGGGAACCTTGGAGAAGATGATGGGTTCCGTCGGGACCTCGTCGCCCCCCTTGGCCAAGCTCGTGTCGAAGCCGCTCTGGGCGAACTCCCGGGCGTGGGCGTGGTAGTTCTTGCCGACGCAGAAGATGTTGCGGCGCGGCCGGGGGAGCGGCGCGTCGAGCTGCACCGCGGCAAACGGGACCGGGTCCCCCAGCTCCAATTCCTCCCCCGCCGCCAACCGCTCGAACAGGGCGAGCGCACCGTTTTCGTACGCCCGCCCCCCGATCAGGAAAGGGGAGACGCAAGCGCCGTCGGCGAAAAGCCGGCCGACCCGCCGCATCCCTTCATGCCAGTAGGTTGCTATCTTCACGAAACGCTCCTGTCGGCTAGTCCTGGGCCGTCCCGGAACCGTACTCCGTGTCTTGTTCCACCGTCTCCAGAACCAGGTCGCCGTAGGCGTCCTCCACCCGCTCCTCGATCTTCAAGAGGTGATACCACCTTCGGAAGGCCGCGACAAACACGATCGCCATCAGCACCATGAGCACGATCGAGAGGACGACCAGGAGGTAGAGCCCCTTGGGGAGGAAGTTCTTGGTGACGTTCAGGTAGCCGGCGGTCATGGTGACCGGGATCATGAAAATGCCGGGGACGGCGGTCACCCAGGCGTAGCGCGCCTTGCCGAGCCTGAGCAGCATGGTGGTGCCGACGATCAGGGCGCAGGTGGCCAAAAGCTGGTTGCTCATCCCGAACAGCGGCCAGATGGTGGTGATGTCGCCGGTGTACACCAGGTAGCCCCAGGAAGAGGTGAAGATGAGGCTGGTGACGATCACCCCGGGGGTCCACTTGTTGTCGAGGAACTTCGGCGAGACCTTGCCGAGCATCTCCTGCAGCAGGTAGCGGCCGACCCGGGTGCCGGCGTCGACGGCGGTGAGGATGAAGACCGCTTCGAACATGATGGCGAAGTGGTACCAGTAGGCCATCATGCTCCGCATGAACGGGATCGCGGAGAAGATGTAGGCCATGCCGACGGCCAGGGAAACGGCTCCGCCGGGACGCCCCTGCACCTGCTCACCCACCTCCTGGGCGAGGACGGGGAGGTTGACCGTGGTGAGGTGCAGGGCCTGAAACGCCTTGGGGGCCGCGTTGATCGCGAAGTAGTCGGCGGGGACCAGGACGCAGGCGGCGATGAGCGCCATGAGCGCCACGAATCCCTCGGTGAGCATCGCGCCGTAGCCGACGAAGAGGATGTCCTTCTCGTTGGCGAGCATCTTCGGCGTGGTCCCCGTGCCGATGATGGCGTGGAACCCGGAGAGGGCGCCGCAGGCGATGGTGATGAAGATGAAGGGGAAGACCGCCCCGGGGATGATGGGGCCGCCGCCGGCGACGAACGGGGTCAGGGCCGGCATCTGGAGCTGCGGATGGACCGCGACGATCCCCAGGGCCAAAAGCGCGATAGTGCCGATTTTGAGGTAGGTGGAAAGGTAGTCACGGGGGACCAGCAGGAACCAGACCGGCAAAACCGAGGCGAAGAAGCCGTAGATCGGGATGATCAGCGCGATCTGCTTTTTGGAGAAGGTGAAGAGCGCGGCCAGGGTCGGGTCGGCGGCAACGTAGGGGCCGGTGGCCAGGGCGGCGACCAGAAGCACCACGCCGATCACGCTCCCCCCCTTCACGTCGCCGGGGCGGACCTTCTGCATGTAGATCCCCATCACCATGGCGATCGGGATGGTGCAAAAGACGGTGTAGGTCCCCCAGGGGCTGTTGAACATGGCGTTCACCACGGCGATGGAGAGGCCGGCCAAGGTGAGGATCAGGATGAAGAGGATGGCGACCGAGGCGACCTTGCCGGCGACCTTGCCGATCTCGCTCTCGGCGATGAGCGACAGGCTCTTCCCCTGGTAGCGCACCGAGGCGAAGAGGACGATGGCGTCGTGGACCGCGCCGGCCAGGACCGAGCCGATGATGATCCAGAGCGCCCCGGGCAAAAAGCCGAACTGGGCAGCGAGGACCGGTCCCAAAAGCGGGCCCGCCGCGGCGATGGCGGCGAAGTGGTGCCCGAAGAGGACGTACTTGTCGGTCTTCACGTAATCGTGCCCGTCCGCCATGGTGACCGCAGGGGTCACCCGGGCGTCGTTGAGCCCCATCACCTTGTTCGCCAGGAACAGGCCGTAGTAGCGGTAAGCCAGTGCGAACACACACAGCGCCACGAAAATCAGAGTCAATGCATTCATCGTTCTCCCCCTGTAATTGGATTCGAATCCACCACGCTGTCGACTCGAAAACCCGGTGTGCCGCCGCAAAAGCCCCGGGCGCGGGAACGGGTCTGGTCAGCGTAACTCTAGGGGATCACAGGAAATATGAAAAGAGAAAGGGGGCGAACGGCGGGATCGGGAGGCTGAATGGTCGAAAAACGGGGTTGAACGGCAAAGCTAGAAATCAAGACGGCTTTTCAGCTGCTTCGCGTTGTAGCGGCTCACCGGGACCTCGCTGCGCGCGCGGTCGTCCAGGACCAGTTTGTAGCTCCCGTTGAACCAGGGGATCACCTCCAGGACGTGATCGAGGTTGACCAGGAAGCTGCGGTGGGCGCGAACAAAACCGGCCGGCGCCAGCTTCTCTTCCAGCTCGTTCAGGGTGAAGCGGGTTTTGAACCGGCCGTCGGTGGCGTGCACCACCACCTCCCCCTCCTCGCAGCAGGCGAAGATGATCCGCTCCGGAGGGGTGGGGACGATGGCGTCGCCCCGGGAAAGGGGGATGCGCCGGCAGGGCTCCCCCCGCTCCGGTTCGGGCACCGCCCGACGCAAAAGCGCCTTCTGCGCCTTGGCCACCGCCTTGGCGACCCGCTCGGCGGCGAACGGCTTGCAGAGGTAGTCGATCGCTTCCACCTCGAAGGCCTGCACCGCGTACTGGTCGAAGGCGGTAGCGAAGACGAGCAGCGGGACCTCCGGGAGTTCCGCCAGGAACTGGGCCATTTCCAGTCCCCCGATCCCCGGCATCTGGATGTCGAGGAAGACGAGCTGGGGACGGGTCTCCCGGATCCCCTTCAGCCCGGCGGTGCCGTTGGCGGCCTCGCCGACCACCGTTACCCCCTCGATCCGTTCCAGGAGGTAGCGGAGCTCGCGCCGGGCTGGCGCCTCGTCGTCGATGATGAACGCGGTTATGGTCATGATTGCGGCACCGTGAAGCGGACCGTGGTCCCCTCGCCTAAAGCACTTTCCACCCCCAGGAGGTGATCCGCCCCGTAGAGGGCGACCAGCCGGGCATTGACGTTTTTCAGCGCGATCCCCGCCCCCTGGCGCAGGGGAGGCTGCCCCCCTTCGGCAAAAAGCGAGGCCAGCCGGACCGGGTCCATCCCCACCCCGTTGTCCGTGACCTCGATCCGTACCCCTTCGGCCGCGCGGCGGGCGGAGATGGTCACCTCGCCGCCGTCCTCCAGCGGAAGGATCCCGTGCTTGAGCGCGTTCTCCACCAGGGGCTGCAGGGAAAGCGGCGGGAGGCGGCAGTCGAGGAGATCCTCGTCGACCGCGAAGGTGACCTTCATCCGCTCCTCGAAACGGGCCGACTCCAGGGCGATGTACGCCCGGCAGTGCTCCAGCTCGGTGGCCAGGGGGACCGTCCTCGGGGCGGTGTTGAGGTTGGCGCGAAAAAAATCCGCCAGCTTCACCAGAAGCTGCGACGCGGTCTCGGGGCTGGTCCGGGTGTAGCTGATGATGGTGTTGATCGAGTTGAACAAAAAGTGCGGGTTGATCTGGGCCTGGAGCGCCTTTATCTCCGCCTCCTTGGCGAGCTTCCGCTGTTCCTCGACCTCCGATATCTCCAGCTGGTTGGAGAACAGATGCGCGAGGCCGTTGGCAAGCTCGACATCGAGCCGGGTCATGCCGTTTTTCTTGAGGCGGTAGAGCTTCAGTGCCCCGATGGTCTTGTCCCGCTTCTTGAGCGGCACGATGATGGCGGAGCGGAGCCGGCACCCCTGGTGGGCGCAGCCGATCTCCTCCTTGTCCAGCGGGGTGCTGGTGGCCCCGGAGTCGAGGACCGCCCGGGTCGAGGCGGTGAGGACCGGGTTGCCGGCCTGGTGGTGGGAGTCTTCGGCCCCCACGTGGGCGAGGATGCTGGTGAGGTCGGTGACCGCCACGGCGTCGAGGTCGGTCGCGTCGAGGATGATGCGTGCGGTGGCGGTGGCCGAGGCGCTGTCGAGGCCGCCTCGGAGAAACGGCAGGGTGCGCAGGGCGATGTTGAGCGCGGTCTGGGCCTGGTAGGCGGCGAAGCGCTCGTTTTCCCGGAAGATGGAGGCGACCAGTTCCACGAAGAGCGCGAGCCCGATGGAGTTGACGATGATCATCGGGAAGCCGATGAGCTGCACCAGGTTGAGCGCGGCAGGAAACGGTTTGGCGAGCGCCAGGATGATCGTCATCTGGAGCACTTCCACCACGATGCCGGTGCCAAGGGCGGCGATCGGATCGAACGGGCGTCTCTTGAGGCGGCGGTAGAGGAGCCCCCCGACCAGCCCTTCGGCGATGGTCGCGACACAGCAGGCCACGGCGGTGAAGCCGCCGATGTCGATGAGGAGGCGGTGCCCGCCGGCGATCACCCCGGCGGCAAAGCCGACCAGCGGCCCCCCCAGGATCCCGCCGAGCGCGACCCCGACCACCCGGGAATTGGCAATGGCGTTTTGCGCCGGAACCCCGAGATAGGTCCCCGCGATGCCGACCAGGCCGAAGAGAAGCGACAGCGACAGTTTGTCGGAACGGCTCGTCCGGCCGGTGAGCACCCTCCTGATGACGTCGAAGCGCATGATCAGAAGGAAGGCCAGCGCAAAAACACCGAGGCGTCCCAGCAGATTTAGGAGAAGCTCAAGCATCCCACCCTCATTCCCAAGGTGAACCCGCAGCGGAGTGTACTGACTCCCTCAGTCAGGTGTCAAGAAATTAGCGGTTCGCGCGGCGGGTGGCCTCGGTCCGCCGGAGCACATACCGCTTAACTTTCGCACCCGATTCGTGGTCCAATTAGAAAGGACAAATAAAAACATAAATCAGCCGCAGATGAACGCCGATGAAGGCGGATAATCCGGCGGCGAACAAACCGGGGCGATGGGGGAGGATCATGCCATGTTGCTCGAAATGCATTGCCACACTGCGGAACATTCCGCCTGCAGCAGGGTTTCGGCGGTGGAGTTGGTACGAAAAGTCCATGTCAAGAGGCTGCAGGGGGTGGTGCTGACCGACCATCACTACCTCTGGCAGGAGGCCGACCTTGCCGAACTGCGCCGGCAGGCAGGGGTGCCGCCCGACTTTGTCATCCTGAGCGGGCAGGAAACGAACGTGCCGGTCTTCGGCGACGTCCTGATCTACGGCGCCCCGGTGACGATCCCCCGCGGCACCCCTCTGACGGTCGTTCGCCAGGAATTCCCCGATCTGGTCGTCGTGTGGGCGCACCCTTACCGGAACGGCCGGGAGCCGACCGACGAGTTGCTCCGCTCCCCCCTGCTGAACGGGGTGGAAATCTTCAACTCGAACCACACGGTGCAGGAAAACAGCCAGGGGCTGCAGGACTGGCGCCGGCTCCAGCTCGTGGCGACCAGCGGTACCGATACCCACGCGGCCAGTTACGCGGCCACCTATCCCACGGTTTTCGACCAGCCGATCCGGACCATCCGGGAGCTGGTCCAGGCGGTCCGGAGCGGGCAGTGTCGCCCCTACCTCAAAGAGGTTTCCCACCGGGAAGCAAGCAAGGTCATCGAGGTCACCATCGGCAACGAGAAACCGGATCGGACCCAGGAAAAGATCATCGTCCGCACGCCCCCCAACGACACCGCCTGGAGCGCGGCAGAACGCGCCTATCACATCATGACCGCCATCTCCGAACGCGGCTTTGACCAAGGGATGTTCCGCGTGCCGCAGCCGATCCAAAAAAATGCCGACTCCGGCACCATCCTGGAGCAGGGTCTCACCGGGGAGTCGCTTTTCGACCGGCTGGTCGCCGCCTCAACCGATGAGGCACAAAAGTACCTGCGGCTCTGCGCCCAGTGGCTGGCCCGCTTGCACCTCCAGCGCCTCCGGATCACTTCCCCCGAGGAATTCCTCCGCGAGGAAACGCGGCGCCTGACGGTGGACCTGAACCGCTTCACCGATAGCGACCCTCCGTACCGCAACAAGATCACCGGTATCGTCCGGGCGGTGCAGGCGGCCGAGCAGGATCTGATGGTCCGGGATCAGGAGAGCTGGATCCAGGGACACGGCGACTACCAGTCCCAAAACATCATCATCGGCCGCGACGGCGCCGGCGGGGAGGCCGGCTTTTACCTGGGGGCAATCGACTTCGAACGGTCCCAGGTGATGCCGCCCGCCTTCGATGTGGGCTGGTTCCTGGCGCAGGCCCGCTCCCAGTTCGACAACTACCCCGCCCTTTCCGGAGGGCTCGTCGAAGAGACCTTTCTGGATGCCTACGTGAAGGGCGCGGCAGCGATGGTAACCGACGATTTCTGGCGTCAGGTGGAGCTGTTCCGGGCGCGGGCCAACGTCAGCATCGCCGGTTTTTTGGTCAAGATGGGGATGGCGGGGTCACCCGAGTTGTGGCGGATTCTGGTTGAGTCGGAGCGGGCACTGACCTACGTGGGGTGAGGTTGGGGTGCGGGGTATCCTGCCGAGGCAAGAGCTGCCGGAGCGGCAGCACTAGCCGGTAATCTTGTGGGCGACACCGCAGAGGGTGGTTGGTTTCGGCCCAGGCTGGCGAACGAGCTCTCCCGACATCAGGATCCGCCCTCCCTCTTCGGACCCAACCCGGTATTCCAGCCGTACCGGTGCGCTCGCCGCCACGGCCTGCCGCAGGGCTTCGCCCACCGCCGCGCGGTCCTCAGGATGCACCAGCAGAAGCGCCGCAGCGAGGGTGTTGACGCCGGGCCCGGCGCCGTGGAGCTGGCGCCACTTCTCCGAGGTGGTGAAAAGGCCGGTGGCGCTGTCCCACGCCCAGGTCCCGAAGTGAGCCAGATCCCCGGCCTGTTCCAGGATGGTCTTCAGCTGCGCCAGCCGCTCCTCCGCCTTCTTGCGGTCGGTGATGTCGGTGATCATCGCCTGCTTGGAGACGGTTCCGTCGGCGTGGTAGATCGGGGTGTTGGAGACGTGGTACCAGCGGTTGTCCAGGGGGCTTTTGACCTCCCAGCGGACCGACTCGCCCGCCAGCACCCGGGCGTTGACGCACCAGGGGCAGACCTCGTTGAGGTTGTGCAGGGCCTGGTAGCAGAGCTCGCCGGTGGCGTCGTGCCCGATCCGTTCCTTGAACCTCTCGTTCAAAAATTCGATGCGGTGGGCGGCGGAGCAGACGTAGGTCAGCCCGTCGAAGGCGCGGATCATGGCCCGGCTGTAGGCCTCGCTTTTTTCCAGGGCCGCCTCGACCCGCTTGCGGTCCCCGATGTCGGTCAGCATCCAGACCGACCCGGTGCAGTGCCCTTCCCGATCCAACACCGGGCTGGCATTGACGATGGTCCAGACCGGCCCGTTGTCCTTGCCGAGCAGACGCAACTCGAACTGAACCTTGCTTCCCTTTCTCAGCTGCGCCAGTTTTTCGCGGCAGTCGTCCTTGTCATCGGCGGCGACGAAGTCGAAAAGGGGACGGCCAACCATCTCGTCGGCGTGGTAATCGAGGAGAATGCCCATCCGGGTGTTGACGAAGCGGGTGTTCCCCTTGGCGTCGAACTCCCAGATCCCTTCGTTCGCCGTCTCGATCATCCTGCGGTAACGTTCTTCGCTTTCCCGAAGCGCGACCCCCTGGGTCATGACCAGGATGTTCTTTTCATGCTTGAGCGCCGCAACCATTTGAATCAGCTGGGCACGGGAAAACTTGTCATAACCGGTCATGCTTCGCTCCGTACAGGAGAAATCACCGTTGGGGGTCTAACCGACGGCGCGGCAAGGTTACCGCAAAGACAAGCGAAGATACCATAGGTTGCTGCGTGGGGACAAGCAACGATACCGGGAAGATATGCGCGTCGGCTGCCGGGTTGGGAACGACGGGAAGGGAGCCTTATCCGGCGAAGTTGAAGGTGCCGATAAAGGGAGGTGAAGCTGCCGCCGGTGTGCTGTAGGAGCGCCATTCCTGGCGCGAACCGCTGTGGGAGCGCGGCGACAATGCCGCTCCCGAGAGAACGGATGAGGAGTCAGGTATTGGTGTGGGAGCGCCATTCCTGGCGCGAACCGCCGGAGGCGGTGACAACGGTCGGGGTCATTCGCGCCTGGGAAGGCGCTCCCACAGGGTACGCAGCAAGTCGAGCCGAGACTCCATCGCGACAGGAGCCTCGATCGCGACAGGAATGTCGCTCCTACCAAGTCACTTTCGGGCCACGGTGCCGGCCCGACCGGGTCCGCAATCGATGCCATCGGTTGCGGTCATTCGCGCCAGAAAAGCCGCTCCCACAGGGTAGCGGGTCTCCTACTCCGCCAGCCGGAACCCTGCCCCGGCGAACTGGATGTTGGCGGCGTCGTGACAGCGGGGCGGCGATACCGCATGAACCCCGCCGCACTCGGGACAGCTGCCGACAAAGGTCTCCAGAACGAACCCCGCCCCGCACCCCTGGCAGGCAGCCTGGAGCCCCCCGTTGGGCAGCGGCTCGTCCCGCAAGGTGCCGCCGTGCGCCTGGGCCACAAATTCAACCAAAGCCTTTCCTTCCGCAAAAGGCCCCATGCCTGCGGGGTGCCCGCATCCACAACCGCTCATATTGTTTTCTCCTTGTTTGATGCCGGCGTCTCGCGCCGGCCATGCCGCCCTGCCCAAGGCTCGTCGAGGCAGCAGGGCCGCGCCTAACGGTGATTCCGCATCTTCGATGATGGGAGTTTCCCTATCACGGGGATGAACCTTCAGTCAACAGGGGCAGATCCTACCAGTCCGGTGCAAGATCGCCTTGACCAGCGTCAAGAAGTTGCAGTTAAAAGCCCCCCCGGGGGGAGTAATTGTGACTGCAGCCATCCATGATAAGCTCTTAAAGCGATCGTTGGTAATCACTCAGAGAGATGCTTTGACTGTCACGGTAAACGATATGACAGTAGGATCAGAAGGCCCGCTCTTTCCACGTTCTGCCAGTCACCGTGCCATCCAATGTCACAATTGTGTTGACCTAAACATTTTTAATCCTTATCTTGTGCCATCCGGTAATCCATCGTTTTACGGAGCACGGTGTCGATGCACCGCGAGAATCGTACATGTCCCGTCTGACACGCCTTTCCATACGTTCGATCCTGCTTCTGATCACCTTCGTGGTCGCCCTTCCCGCCGCAGGCGTGATCATCTATGCGGGGGTACAGCTCAGAAACGACCAGCTTCGCGATGCCTACGCCGAGACCGCGCAGCTTGCCGAACGGATCGTCAACGAGCAGCAGAACCTGGTGGCCGGCGCGGAACAGTTGATGACCGCCCTGTCCCAGCTTTCCGAGGTGAAACAGCACGACGCCCCCAAGGTCGTGCCGATCCTGCAGAAGCTGCGCCAGCTGAACCCGATGTATTCCAATATCTTCATCGCCGACCGTGATGGCGTCGTCTGGGCCACCGCCGTCCCGGTCAAGCCGCCGTTCGTCATCGCCGACCGGCGCTACTTCCAAAACGCCCTCTCCAGCGGGCGCCTCTCCTCAGGTGAGTACGTCGTAAGCCGCGCCACCACCAGACCCGCCTTCAACGTCGCCGCCCCCCTCAAGGATGAAAACGGCCGGATCATCGGCGTCATCAGCGTCGGATTCGTGATCGACCGCTACCGGGATCTCCTGAACCAGATGCGCATGGCGAACGGTTCCAACTTCCTCATGATCGACCACCGGGGGATGGTGCTGGCCCGGGGGGTGAATCCCGAGCCGTACGTCGGAAAGCCGTACCCGGCGGAGGAATTCCGCAAGATGAAGGCCGGCCCGGATTGGGGAACTTCGATCCGGCAGGGCCTCACCGGGGACCAGCGGATCACCTCCTACCGTAAATTGCGCCTTCCCGGTGAAGCCACCCCCTATCTGTACGTGACCACCGGAATCCCGATGGAGGTGATCAACGGCACCGCCGGGCGCAAGCTTACCGCCAACATGCTGATCCTCTCCTCTTTCCTGGTCCTGGCCTGCGCCATCGCCACCCTGGTCGGCAAGCATTCCATCGAAGACCGCGTAAAGATGCTCGAGGACGCTTCGCGGCGCCTGGCCACCGGGGACCTGGGGGTGCGGGTTGCCGAGCTGGTGGAGGGGGGAGAGCTGGGGGATCTGGGTCGCAGCTTCGACCTGATGGCGCAGGAACTGGGCAAGCGCGCCGCCGAGCAGCAGCAGATGGAAGCGATCCTGCGCCTGAGCGAGGAGCGGACCCGCCAGGCGATCAGCGCCTCGAATCTCGGTGTTTTCGACCACGATCATCGTTCCGATACCGTCTACTGGTCGCCGCGGTTGCGGGAGATTAACGGCTGGAACGCGGACCAGGCGATGGGGGTGGCGGACTTCATCAACATCCTGCACCCCGACGATCGCGACGCCATCGCGGCCTCCGTCGCCAGGGCCCACGACCCGGCCGGCGACGGGATCTGGGACGTTGAACACCGCATCATCCGGGGCGACGGCGCGGTACGCTGGCTGACCGCCCAGGCACGGACCTTTTTCGAAGGTGACGGCACCATCCGCCGCCCGGTCCGTACCGTCGGCACGGTCCGCGACGTCACCGAGCAGAAAGAGATCCAGGAAGAGCAGCGAAAGCTTGCCTACCTGGTGGAGATGAGCCGCGATTTCATCGGCATCGCCTCCTTGCAAGGGAGGGTAGAGTACCTGAACCCGGCGGCGGCGCGGCTGGTGGGGTTGGAGGGGGCCGACCTGGCGGCGTTCCGGATCCCCGATTTCTTTCCGAAGGAATGCCGCGGCGTGACGGATCAGCTCATGGATGGCCTGGCTGCCCAGGGCTACTGGCACGGAGAGGCGGTCTTCGAACACTTCGTCACCCACGAACCGATCGCCGTCGAAATCACGGCTTTCACCATTTACAACGAAGACGGCTCCCCGCTCGCCTACGCCAACGTGACCCGCGACGTGAGGGAGCGTAAGGCCGCCGAGGCGGAAAAGACCCTGTTGACCGAACAGCTGATCCAGGCCCAGAAGATGGAATCGATCGGGCGGCTGGCCGGCGGGGTCGCCCACGACTTCAACAACCTTTTGACGCCGATCCTGGGCTATGCGGAATTCGTCAAAAAAGACCTGGCCGGCCAGGAGGCGCCCCTGGCCCGGATCGAGAACGTCCTGAAGGCGGCCAACAAGGCCCGGGAACTGGTGCAGCAGCTCTTAAGCTTCAGCCGCAAACAGGTCCTGGAGATGAAGACCATCGATCTGGGGCAGGTGGTCGGCAGCTTCCAGGGAATCCTGCGCCACACGATCCGGGAGAGCATCGCGCTGCGCTTTCACCTTTCGGAGGAGCCCGGCGCCATCCGCGGCGACAAGAACCAGATCGAGCAGGTCATCATGAACCTGGCGATCAATGCCCAGGATGCCATCGACGAGCACGGCGCCATCACCATCGAGACGGCGGCGGTCTTCCTGGACGAAGAGTATGCCCTCCAGCACCAGGAGGTCCGCCCCGGGCGCTACCTGATGCTGGCGGTAACCGACGACGGCTGCGGGATGGACCAGGCGACCCGGCAGCGGATCTTCGAACCGTTTTTCACCACCAAGGGGATCGGCAAGGGAACCGGCCTGGGACTGGCCACCGTCTATGGGATCGTGCGGCAGCATGGGGGGCACATCTGGGTCTACAGCGAGGTGGGAAAAGGGACGACCTTCAAGTGCTACTTCCCTCTGGTGGACGAGCCGCTTGCCAGCGAAGCGGCCGCCGAGCAGGAGCAGGTTACCCTCGACGGGCGCCGGCGCTCCATCCTGGTGGTGGAGGACAACGAGATGGTCCGCACCCTGGTGGAGGAGATGCTGAAGCAGCAAGGGTTCGAGGTCCTGGCGGCGGAGAGTCCGAAGGTCGCCTTGGGGCTTTGCGGTGGGCGTCTGCTGGATCTTTTGATAACCGACGTCGTGATGCCCGGCATGACCGGCCCGGAACTCTACTCACGGCTGGAGCGGAGCTATCCAGACCTGAAGGTGCTCTACATGTCCGGCTACACGAGTAACGTCATGGTGCACCAGGGGATCCTGGACGAGGGGATCCATTACATCCAGAAGCCGTTCAGCACGGCCGAATTCGCCCGGAAGGTGGAGCGGGCGCTGGGGGGATAACCCCGGACCGGCTTTACTTCCGGCCCGGGAGCACCATCACCTTCCCCCCGGTTGCCGAGGCGGCGAATCGCTCCAGCGCGTCGGGAAGCTCCTCGAGCTCGATCCGGTCGCGGATCTCGGTCTTCAGGTCGCTTCCGAGGAGCCGTTGCGCTTTCCCGGCGATCCGCAACTGCTCCGCCGGGGATTTGTAGCCGAACCAGACACTGAGCCAGAACCCCTCCAGCCGCTTGCGCTCGAAGATCAGCGCGGCCGGGTCGACCCGACTCGGCTCCATCGACAAGGCGCCGTACACGAAAAGCGTGCTTCCGGCCGGTTGGGCCCCGAGGACCCGGCCCGACATCTCCCCGGCGACGGCGTCAAACCCGATCGTGGCGGCCCACCGGTGGCATAGTTCCGCCAGTTTCTCGTCGAATTCCGGTGCCGCGGAGTTCAGCACGTGCTCCGCCCCTTCCCTGCGCAACAGCTCGACCTGTTCCTCCCGCCGCACGACGTTGATGGTCGGCACCGAAAACCGGATCCCGAGCTTGACCACCATCCGCCCCACCGCGCTGGCGGCTGCCGTTTGCACCAGCGCTCCGTGCCCGCCCCGACGCACCTTTTCCAGCAAGCCCCACGCCGTCAGCGGGTTGATGAGGAGATTGGCGCCCTGCTCCAGCTCGACATTCCGGTGCAGCCGGATGCAGCGCAGCGCGCTGATGGCCAGATACTCCCCCCAGGTCCCGCCGGCACTGTCCGGATCGGCCGCCGCACAGGCGACCCGCCGCCCCAGGAGCAGGCGGGGCAAGACCCCGCTGCCGGCGGCAACGACCACACCGCTTCCTTCAAAACCGGGGATGGCGGGAAGGGGCTTCTGGAAGCCGTAAAGCCCCCGGATGAACATGAGGTCGGAGGGATTGACCGGAGCCGCGTCCATGCGGACCAGCACCTGACCGGGACCCGGACGGGGCACCGGCACCTCGGCCACCGTCATGCTTTCCCGCCTGCCGTCGTAACCGCTCAAGAGCACCGCCTTCATCGTCCCGGGTATGCCGGTCATGACCACCTCCGATAGGCAATTTTTGAGTTTGAATCCTTGAATGGGCCCCGCCGGTGCAACCAGGACATCAAGAATACATAATTGCTCCGCTTTTTCCTGCCCCTGGCAGCGCTAAATCAGTTGGAAATTCAGCACCCATAAATCAAAACCCGTATTTTTGCTTTTCCGGCGTAGGCTGTTACAGTTTTGCGTTTCCAAACCAGCCCATGGAGGTGCCTGATGCAAGTAACTCCCTACCTCAATTTCGCCGGAAGGTGCGAGGAAGCGGTCGAATTCTATCGGAAGGCGCTCGGTGCGGAGGTAATCATGCTGTCGCGCTTCAAGGATATTCCCGAACCGCGCGAGCCGGGCATCATCCCCCCGGAAGCGGAAGAAAAGATCATGCACCTGCGGCTTAAGGTCGGTGAGTCGACGCTCCTTGCTTCCGATGGCCGCGGTGAGGGGGAACCGAATTTCCACGGCTTCTCCCTGACGATTACCGCCGCCAGCGAGGCGGAAGCGCAAAGGCTGTTTGCCGCCCTGTCCGAAGGGGGCCACATCCAGATGCCACTCGGGAAGACCTTCTTCTCCCCCAGTTTCGGCATGATCGCGGACCGTTTCGGCCTGTCCTGGATGGTCTACGTAGCGCCGTAAATAAGGGGGACAGGCACCTGCGGAGCCAGTCCCCGGGGGTAAGAAGGGGGACAGGCACCTGCGGAGCCAGTCCCCGGGGCTAAAAAGAGGGACAGGCACCTGCGGAGCCAGTCCCCGGGGGTAAGAAGGGGGACAGGCACCTGCGGAGCCAGTCCCCGGGGGTAAGAAGAGGGACAGGCACCTGCGGAGCCAGTCCCCGGGGCTAAAAAGAGGGACAGGCAGCTGCGGAGCCAGTCCCCGGAAAACAAAAAAGGCGCCTCGGGAGACCGGGCGCCTTCTGCATTCCTAAGAGTTGAGCAGGGGATTACTTCTAAGCTGGAGCCTGCGGGATTGATTCTGTGGGAGCGCCATTCCTGGCGCGATCCGCCGCAGGCGGCAACAGAGAGGGGGACCGCCCCCCTCCTCATCCCTCGAACGAAAAATAGAAGGTAGCCCCGCTCCCGAGCTCCCCTTCGCAGGTTATCTCCCCACCATGCCGGTCGATGATCCGCTTTACCGTGGCCAGCCCGATACCGGTCCCCTCGAAGCCCCCCGCGTTGTCGAGCCGCTGAAAGGCATCGAAGATCCCGGATGCCTGTTTCCCGTCGAAGCCGATGCCGTTGTCCCGCACGAAGAACCACTTTTTCCCACCCCGATCCTTTGCCCCTACTTCGATGCGGGTTTCGGGGCACTGGGCGGCGTATTTCCAGGCGTTTCCCAGCAGGTTCTGCATGACGACACGCAACAGCCCGGCATCGGCATGTGCCGTAAGCCCTGGCTCGATCGCAAAACTCGCCGGCCGCTTCGGGTCCTTGGCCCTAAGCTCCAGGGCGAGCTCATCGGCCACCGCAGTGAGATCCACCGGTTCCCGGATCAGTTCGCCACGGGAGATGCGGGAGAAGTCCAAAAGGGTGGTGATGAGGTTCTCCATCCGGCGCGTGGCTTTCAGGATGATCCTGGTGAAGTCGGCGCAGGTTTCCAGATGCGTTTCCGCCGGGGCTTCCCGGATCAATTCGCAATAGCCGCCGATCACGCTCAACGGCGAACGCAGGTCGTGGGAAACGGTGGCGCAAAAGGCGTCCAGTTCCCGGTTGGCGGTTTCCAAATCATCGGTGCGCGCCAGGAGATCCCGGTTCAGCGCGAGGATCTGCCGCTCCCCGGCATCGCGCTCCCGTATGGCACGGCGCAGCCGGGCCGACCCGAAAAAGATGCCGATAAGCCCGATGCCCCAAAGAGCAACGAAGCTGACAGCGATGAGGATGGAGGTCTCCCGGACGATCTGCCAGAGCGGTTCCATGGGGACGGCGACGCTCAGTCCACCGCGGATTTCGCCTACGTGGTACCCCTGCACGGCATGGCATTTCAGACATTCCGCTTCCGTTTTGAGCGGCTTCATCAAGCGCAGGAAATAGCCGTCGCCCAGCTTCTCGACCGTGCTTTCCTCCCCGGAGCCTTTCGAGAAGGCGCTGAGCGCCCGTGCCTCCCAGGGATCGGGGCGGTTCTCCGGCCGGATCGGACGCAGGCTGGTCATGTGCCCTTTCACGCCGTATTCCCGCGCCGCCGTTTCGAAAACGAGGCGGGTCATGTAGGAAGGGTTCACCAGGGTCAATTTCTTCCCATCGCGGGTGACGATGTCGCGGTCGGGGAGATTGGCCAGGTAGGGATTGGGCTGGATTCTCCCGTTGACCGGAACGTACACGGCGCCGGCTTCCGCATTCCAGTGCCGGTACACCACGTCGCGCTGGAAGTTGCTCCGGGCCTGGGTACGGGCCGTCTCCACCGCCTGGGACCTTTCGTGCTGCAGGATGGCAATCAGCAACACGGCAATGACCAGGGTCCAGCCGATAGCGAGGCTCCATTCGTAGTACTTCAAAAGCCGGGGCTGGGTCGAAGCCAGTTCCGCCGGTAGATTTTCCATCGGTTCGTCCAACGTCATTTCACCTTTATTCAGGGCCAGCTGCGTAATCCCGCAGCATGCCGTAAGCATCCCAAGTGACATTCGCCCTCGCCCACCCGCGCCGAAGGGCCGCAGGGAAGCCTCTTCCCCGGCTCATCATCTATTCGGACGAAAGCTCGATATCTTAACCGGAAAAAGAAAAGGAGACCAGCGCTTTGCGGCGCCGGCCTCCAACAAAGAAAGAGGCATCCGCCCCAAGTCCGGATGCCTCTGGTCTACCGATTTAATGGTCCTCCCGCTGACTCAGAGCATATCCCCTAAGCCCTCGGGTGGAATACATCTGCGGAGTTCGCTTCAATTCCGCGCCAACGTGCCGTACTGGTAAACAGCGGCCAGCGCGTGTTCGCGGTAGTAATGACTGATGCGCCGCAACCCCACGGGATTCAAAAGGGTGTCCAACTCCTCATGGGTCAGGGTCTTGGAGCAGGTGTCGCAGGAAAAAAAGTCCTCACAGGCAGGACCGCAGCGCTCGTCCAGCCGCGGGCAGCGCACCTCCATGAGCAGAAAGCCGCCGGGTCTCAGATTTGCCGCGATGTTCTCGATGTAGAGCCTTCGCTCTTCGCGGCTCATGATGATGTTGAACACGTAGGTCGAGAGAACCAGGTCGACATTGAGGGCGCTTTTCCGGAGCTCATCCACGGCGAGCAGTTGTTCGATCTGTTTCAGGGCAGGACATCCCTGCAGCCGTTCCAACTGTTCCGGCACGTCGGCCGCGTGCACCCGGAATCCCTGGCGGGACAGGTAGACCGCATTCCTCAGGGTACCCGTACCGTAATCGAGGACCTTCAGGGCCGACTGTTTCTTGAAGAAGAGGCTGTAGCGCCTGATGCTTTCCGACGGAACGCTCATGTCTTGCTCCTTGCGGCGGGAGATGCGGCTGCCCGGCTGCCGCCCGCCCTTCCCGTAGGCACCGTTCCCCGAGGCGGGACGGCACCGGGGGAAGTCCGGCTAGATACCGCCGCCGTCAACGTGCCCGGCCCTGTTGAGACGGATCTTCTCGTTTTTATCCACTTGGATCACCCGGCCATCCTGGACTACCAGCGTCACGGTGCCGAAGCGGATCGAGGCAAGGGCCTCGCGCACCACTCGTTCCAGTTCCCGGCTCAATGGATCAGAAGTTGGCGCGGCCATCAGAGGACCTCGAGCATTGCGAGGGAGCGGTCGCTCTCGGCGCCCCAGGAGCTCCTTCCGACGGACGGGGAATTCTCAAAGATAATTCTGCTCATACTGCCCTCCTGTGATTTGCCGCCCCTGCCGTTTTGATCGGATCGTCTTCGGACCGGATCAAGGTTTGCGACAGGCAGCAACATCAGTCTAGTTGAACAGTAGATAATATATTTTATTTATTCCGTCAAGTACATTTTTGCCGGTTGGCAAGTTGCGCGCGTGGGAATGGGCGACCAAAAGCGTCCCCCATCATGGGCTCCGCAACGCGGAAATAAATGTTGACAGCCGGGCGCAAATCATTTATCTACTAGAACCATAGATTTATCAGACAAAGCTGACCAGACTCACTGGAGGCCGAAGACCCACCGAAACGGTGGATGCACTTCGGCCTCTTTTTTTTTCACGAACCGGGGCAGGGAGCCGGGGAGACCCTCAAGGAGGAAGCATGATGAGCAGATGGAAAGGAGCAGTATTGGCGGCGCTGACGGCATTGGCGCTGGGAATCACCGGCTGCGGCACCTCAGGCAGCAGCTCGGGGACCGCGGCCAACGCGGTCGTCATCGGCGGAGCGCTGGAACCCGGCGCGGCGCGGGCCACCCTGAAAACGGTCGGCGCGGCGGCCTCGAACCAGATCGGCACGGTGGTAGCGCTCGATGCCGCAACCGGCGCGATCATCAGCACGGCGCCCGTTGCGGTAGTGGCCGACAGCACCGGTTCGGGAGGCACCTTCAGCGGCCTCACCATCAACCCGCAGGCGACGCCATCCGGCGTGGTGCTGAAGGTTACCCTGAACGACGGCAAGACCTACCGGAGCCTCCTCTCCAACGATCTGAGCTCGCCCGGGACCCTCTCCGCCACGGTCGGTCCCAAATCCGACGCCATCGTGGTCGCCGTCTCCACGTCGCTTGGGCTGAACGGGGTGCTCGGGGACCTCGGCGTGAAGGTTCCGGCCGGCACCAAGCTCGCTGACGTCGTCGCCAAGGTGAACACCGCGTCGGCTGCCGTGCTGCCGCTCCTCGAGCAGGGGTATGTCATCAACACCGGCGGCTCGGGGCAGACTACTCCCGGCTTCTCGATCATCAACCGGACCACCCAGAGCGTGGTGAAAACGGTCCGCTTCTCCAACCTGACCGGCCTGCGGGTCGGCCACTTCGCCAACGTGACCGCGGACGGCTCCGAACTGTGGCTGTGCAGTAACAAGCGCGGCGGCGCTGCCGGGGACATGAACGTCTACAACCTCGCCGGTTTCGCCAACTACTCGACCGTCAACGCCGGCAACCAGGCGAGCCTGATCAAGCACTCCTTCCAGGGGGTCGGCTGCGGGGTGCAGAACGTCCAGAGCCCGAACGGGCGGTACCTCTTCGCTTCCTCGGACCAGGGGACCAAAGGGATCAACGTCTTCGACGTCGCCAACCACCGCTACCTGGGGAACATCACCAACAACAACACCGCTCCCCACGTCGGCGCGGTTTCGCAGGACGGCACCAAATACTACACCAGCACCTCGAGCCTCTACCACGTGGTCGGCTACGACATCTCCGGCCTCCCCAACGCGGTCCCCACCGACGCCAACAAGACCTTCGACCTGAGCCTGGGCTACGGCGGCATCCACGCCATCCGGCTGCACCCGGGGGGGCGCTACCTCTTCGTCGGCAACAACACCTGGCCGGTCCCCTCCAGCTGGACCGGGGCGGTCACCTCCGGGACCAACGTGGTCGACCTGCAGACCCAGCGGATCATCGCCACCATACCGGGACGGCCGCACAACTATGCGATCTCGCCGGACGGGAAGTACCTGTTGGTGACCGAGCTCTCCTCCCCCGACTGCGAGGTCTCCCTTCCCGGGGACCCCGGCAACCGGCTCCAGTTCATCGACATCTCGACGCTTTTGACCGCGTCCCCGGATCCGACGAAGATTCTGGACATCAAGCACTTCGACACCCCGGGCTACGGCGGCAGCCACGCCGCCTGGGACCCGACCACCGGCATCCTCTACTACTCCGTCTACGACACCGCCAACCAGGGATGGCTGATCAAGCTCAACACCAGCGGGCTTTCCGCCGCCACTCCGTCGGTCGCCCAGATCGGCGACAAGATCAAGATCGGCGCGGCTCCGCACGGGGTGCTCTTCCCCGGAATCAACTCGGACTAAACCAGGCCGACCCGCGTCGCGCCTTCTGGTGCGGCGCGGGCCGATCTCGCCTTCGGAGCCTGACATGAAGATGCGTACCAACATTGCCGGCGCGGCCCTCCTCGCCGGCCTTTTTTCCCTGTTTCTCACCGGCTGCGGCAACTCGTCCGCCACCGGGACCACGACCGGAACGACCACCGCGCCGGCAGCCCCCACCGCACCGACCGGCGTGACCGCGACCAGCGGCATCAACAAGATCGTCCTCACCTGGACGGCGGTGCCCGGAGCAACCACCTACCACGTGTACTGGTCCACCGACCCGAACGTCACCCCCGCGACCGGTACCAAGGTGGACGTCGGGAGCTGGATCAAGTACGAGCAGGTGGGGCTCTACGTGAGCCAGACCTATTACTATGTCGTCACGGCAGTCGGCCCCGGCGGTGAGAGCGCACCGTCCCAGCAGGCCGCAACCGTCGTGGCCACCGACGGGCAGAACCTCTACGAAAACAACTGCGCCCACTGCCACGGACCGATCACCGCGACCACGATTACCAACGGGACCCCGGACCGGATCCAGGCGATGATCGCCAACAACACCGGCGGCATGGGGGTCCTCTCCACCCTGACCCTGGACCAGATCAACACCATCG
This sequence comes from Geomesophilobacter sediminis, assembly GCF_016458275.1. Taxonomy (GTDB): domain Bacteria; phylum Desulfobacterota; class Desulfuromonadia; order Geobacterales; family Geobacteraceae; genus Geomesophilobacter; species Geomesophilobacter sediminis. Next base: position 14,284 of record NZ_JAEMHM010000008.1, on the reverse strand, counting down.
CCGCCCAGCTCCCCTGCCACTAAAGGACATGAGCGCTCCAGCTTGGTAATGACACCGGCGACTCTGGAGCCATATGGAGAGGTAATGCTGGCTCTGGGCAAATCCCGGTAAAGTCCCCCTTTGCGAAGGGGGATTTAGGGGGATTTGCCTCTAAGGTTCAGGCATTAGAGGGCACAACGGATAACCTCAGAGCCAAATCCCCCCCCGCCCCCTTTGCCAAAGGGGGCGGGATCATAGGACGGACCTTCTTTTGGGGGAAAATTTCGAAATAAAAGAAGGGCCGCTCCCCGGGAGCGGCCCTTCTTGCGTGTGGCCAATATGCTGCGCCCTTACGAGCGGGAATGAAGACTGCGCCCATCACCCCGATGGGCCTCGGCTTGAATCATGCAGCCAACCGCTGCGGTCAATCGCGCCTGGAAAGGCGCTCCCACAGGGCAAGCGTCCCATTACCTATTGAGCCATCCTGGCTTCCTCGAAGCAAAAAGGCCCTCCCCCCCTTTCGCCGTGCGGCACAAAAGGCAGCGATACCGGCGATCAGCGGTGCCGCAGCGACCGCAAAGGTGACGTAGCCGCTCTCGGTCCACTCCCCCAGGATGAAGTACGGGATCTGGACCCGGTAGGTGAGCAACACCGCCCAGCAGAGCACAATGCCGGCCGGTCCGCCGCAAAAGGGAAGGAACCCCGCCAGCCAGAGGGCGTACCAGGGCTGCAGGGTCGGGGTCAGCACGAGAAACGCGAAGGCGACGCAATAGCAGCTCTCCACCCCTGCAAGAGCACGGTCCCTCTCCCCAGCCGCCTCGCACCTTCCGACCTGAACGCGCCAGGTGACGATGGCGACGGTAGCGGCAAAGGCCCCGATCAGAAAAAGTCGGGCGGCCGGCCCGGAGCCGAGAACCCCGCGCAGGACGGTGAAGGCGCCGCCGGCGAATTCCCAGTTAAGGGCGTACTGCTTCAGGCTGAAAACTAGGTTGGCCAGATCGGGAAGAAACGCGGCAATCAACAGCCCCATGGTGGTGACAAAGGTAGCGGCAAACACGGGACGCCACCGCCGGGGCACCAGCAGGATCAGCACCGGGGTCAGCGCCAGGGGGAAAAGCTTCACCAATGCCGCTACGGCCGCCAAAGCCCCCGCGCCGGCGTAGCGCCACCACCGGCACCGCGCGCCATCCCCCCCTTCGGGGAGCAGCAACAGCAGCGCCGCGGCCGTCAGCGCCACCCCCGCCCCGTCCACATGGCCGGAGCCCGCGATCTCCAGGACCGGGAGCGGATTCCAGGCATAGAGCACGGCGCGCCCGGCGGGCAGACCGACCCGTTGCAGCAGCACCAGCAGCGCATAGCAAAACAGAAGATCGAGCGCCACCAGCACGGCTTTCAGCGCGACGACCGAGGGGTGGAGCGCGGCCCCGGCCGCGAAGATGAGTTGGGCCGCCGGCGGGTAGATGGTGGGGAACTGGGGATGGTTGATCCTCGAGTGGATCTCCCTGAGCTCGTCGCTAGGGGTGACGGCGCCGGGGGCATGGGCATAGGGATTCACCCCGGCCACGGTCCGCGTCTCGTCCCAGACGTAGCGGTAGACGTCGTCGGAAAGTTGCGGGGGATGGAAGAGGAACATCAGCCGGAGCAGGAGAGCGACCGCCAGTATCGCCACCGGGGAACGGGGGACCGCTATCGGTCCGCAGACCGCGGCGGCCAGGGCAACCGTTACGACCGCGGTTACCCCGATGAGTAGCGGAACGCAAAGACGCAACTCAGGCTGCAGCGCCAGCAGCGCATGACCGCCCAGCACCAGGAGCGGGATGCCCCACCGCACCACCCCCCGGCCCGGCGCCACCCGAAAATCGGTCACCCGCGCGACCCCATCGGCACTACCTCCCTGAGGTCTTTGGCCAGTACCAGGGCAAAGCCGAACGGAAAAAGCAGGAACAGGGGGATGGCGAACCAGGTCTGGCGCTGCCAGGCAAAGAGCACCGGAAGCAGGCAATAGCAAAGGAGTGCCGCGTTCATGATGACATAGCGCACGCTCTTTTGGTGGTAAAGCCAGGCCAGGCCGGGAACCCTCTGGCGACCGGTCACGCCGAACTTGGGAGTCCGCTCGAACTCCCCGCCGCGGCGAAAGATCCCCTTCACCACCGAGAGCGCGATGCTCGGCGCAAGCCCGATGGTAAGCACGGGGAGCAGGAGCAGGTGCCGCAGCGAGACGGTTCGGTTGCGCCAGGCATAGAAGAAAAAATAGCCCATGATGGCGCCGCTCGTGGCCAGGAACAGCGGCAGGTCCAGACGGAGCATCTGGTGCAGCCCGATCCCGACCCGCCAGGTGACCGCCGGGTAGAGGGTGAGCATCACCACCATCCCCATCAGCCAGTACAGGTTCGTCGTCAGGTGGGCGACCGCCTCCAGCTTCACGGCAACCGGGAGCGGGCTGGCGAGCAGGCGCGGCAGGATCTTGCGGGCGGTCTGGATCGATCCCTTGGCCCAGCGCTGCTGCTGGCTGCGCAGCGCCGCCATGGTCACCGGAAGTTCCGACGGCACCTCGCATTCGTCGCGGTAGACGAACCGCCATCCCGCCAGCTGCGCCCGGTAGCTCAGATCCAGGTCCTCGGTCACGGTATCGGACTGCCAGCCGCCCGCGGACTCGATCGCGCTCCGACGCCAGACTCCGGCGGTTCCGTTGAAGTTGAAAAAGAGCCCGCGCAGGTACCGGACCTTATGCTCGATACCGAAGTGCGGGCCGAGCAGCAGGGACTGGATCGAGGTGAACCAGGAATGGTCCGCGTTGCAAAAAGACCAGCGGGTCTGGACCATGCCGACGCCGGGGTCGCGGAACCAGGGGATGGTCTGCTTCAGGAAATGCCGGGGCGGGATGAAGTCGGCATCGAAGACGGCCAGGAATTCCCCCCGGGCCAGGACCATTCCCCGGGCGAGCGCCCCCGCCTTGTACCCTTCCCGGTTCTCCCGGCGCACCACGTCGATCGCGACACCCTGCTCCCGCCAGAAAGCCGCGCGCAGCTCGACCAGGGCGCGGGTGTCGTCGGTGGAATCGTCCAGGACCTGGATCTGGAGCCGGTCCCGGGGCCAATCCAGCCCGGCGGCGGCATCGAGGAGGCGCTCCGCCACGAACCGCTCGTTGTAGAGAGGGAGCTGGACGGTCACCAGCGGCGCCTCAGCGGCCGGAAAAGGGTCCGGGGCAACCGGTTCCGCGGCCGAGTAGCGGAGCAGGGAGCGGATCAGCCAGATCCGGTGCCCCCCGTAGAGGCAGAGGGTGAACAGCGCCAGGAAATGGAGTGCGGTGAGGAGCTCGGTTACTGCGGTGGGCATGCCAGGGAGCCTTTCCTTGTCGGTGTTTCCTTACGCACTGAGGCGGAGCCTCCGCAGCCGGAACCGTGTCCCGCAGTGCAACTGAAGCAGTGCTCCGCCATCCGGATCGGGTTTCCCGACCGGACCGCCTCCGCCAGCTCGGCAACCCGCAGCGGGGCTCCGTCGATACCGCGCAGGGGGAGCCCGGCGGCGAGATTGAAGTCGCAGTTGTAAAGGGTCCCGTCCCAGCCGATGCTGATCAGGGTCCGGCACATGATGCCGGGGGCGGCGTCGGGGTTGAACCGCTCCGCCAGATGGGCGAGGTAGCGCTGGTAGGCCCCGGTTTGCTCCAGGCTGACGCGGTAACGCCCCAGCGGGACGTTGTTCATGCAGTGCAGGTGGTTGAAGCTGATGCCGAACCGCTCCCGCAATTCCTGCCGATAGGCTTGTTCCAGCGTCTCCCGGGCCGCGGCGACCGCAGTACCGCCGGGATTGTAGACCAGGTGCAGCTCCCGGTCCTTGCCGTACCCCTTTTGGTTCAGCCGCGTGAGCGCCTCGATGCTCGCCTGGTATACCCCCCGTCCCCGCTGGGCTTCCACGTTCTCCAGCTCGTAGCAGGGAAGCGACGCCATCACCACCAGGTTCTGCTCCCGGTAAAAATCCGGCAGCCACTCCATCCCCTTTTCCAGGGCAATCGAGAGGTTGCTGCGGATGATCCGGCGCGCGGCAAGCCCCGCGGTCGCTTCGACCAGGTGCCGGAAATGCGGGTTCAGCTCCGGGCAGCCGCCGGTGATGTCCAGGGTGAGTCCGGGATGCCGTTCCAGGTAGCGGACCACCTGGTCGATGACTTCCCGCCCCATGATCCGCGTCCCGGTGGGGGATGCGCTGTGGTGGCAATGGATGCAGCTCAAGTTGCACCGGTCGCCGAGGTTGACCTGCAGGGTCTGCAGGCGCTCGAAGCGGGTCAGGCCACTATCGATGGCGCGCAGTTTCTCTTGGAATACTTGCATTTACTCGTTCACCTCCGGTTCCGGGCAGTCGCACGGGGTTCCCAGCTGCTTTTCCTCGAAGAGGTAGCGCTCGGGACGCCAGTTCACCAGCCGTGCGGAACCATGCGTTCCTTCTACGTCCTCACCGCTGACCAGCCAGAACTTCCGGGTCCAGTTTTCCCACCTGCCGCGCAGCGCCAGGCGGCCGCGGTCGTCGCTCGTCCCCCGGGCCAGCACCTCCGCCTGGGGCGGACGATCGGCGTAGCGGATCAGGGCGTAGCGCGAACGGGGGGCAAGCCCCTGGGCGGCCAGGGTAAAGTCACCGGTCGAGGCGCGGTAGAGGAGATTGCCGTTGGCGCCCCCTTTCACCACGGTCCAGGAAGACGGGTTCTTGGCGAAAAGGAGCAGGCGCTTTTTGCCCGATTTGGCTGGGGCGGTCGGGGGTGGCTCGGCGTTGGCTATGGTGGTCAGGGCCAGGAGCAGGGCCGATGCGATCGCGAGGGTTGCAACGCGGTATCGGAGCGCATCCTCACCCCTAGCAGCCCTCTGCATCCAGCCTCCACAACCCCCATCCTCACCCTGTCCGTCGCAAACTCGCGCTTTCGCGCGCGACCCTTGAAGGAGAGGGGACGTAAGGGCACCTCTCTGGGCAGCAATCATGGTTTACACGTCCATTCTTTTACTGGCCGGAGCGCTTTTCCCAGGCGGCCCAGCTTCCTTTGTAATTGCGGCCGTCGGGGAGGCCGGCGAGTTGATAGGCGGTCCAGGCATAGGCCGAGCGGACCCCGCCCAAGCAGTAGAAAACGACCGGTTTCCCCGAATCGACGCCATGCTTGGCCAGCAGCCGTTTCAGCTCCTCCCGGGAAAGGGGGTGCCGGTCTTTGCCGGTGTAGAAGTCGTCCCACGGGATGTGGATCGCCCCCGGGATCTTGCCGCGGATCCATTCCAGCGTGGAACGGGTGTCGATGAGGGTGAAGCCGCCGTTGTTTCTCTGGACATCCTCGGTGGAGACGATGTACTGGGGCTTCAAATCGACATGGTAGCGGGCTTTACCCGGAAGCGGTTTCTCCGCCCCCTTGGCAAGCGGAAGGTTATGTCCCTGCCACGCCTGGATTCCCCCCTTCAGGAGGCGGATCGGCCCCTTGTGTCCCAGCCAGGAGAATAGCCAGCTGGCATAACCCTCTCCCCCCCAGCTCTGGTCGGCGTCACCGTAGATGAGCAGCGGCGTCTTCTCGTCGATCCCGAGCCGGCTGAGCGTCGCGGCGAGTTCCTGGGGAGGGAGCGAGCTGTATTTCACCCCCCTGGCATCGGTGCGGGTAAAGCTATCCCAGGAGAACGGGATCGCTCCGGGGATATGCCCGGCCTGCCAGTCGCCTTTCGGGCGGGCGTCGAGGATGACGTAGCGCGAGGCAGTCCCCTTGGCGGCGTTGACGTCGATGAGGGCAAGATCGGCAGCGAAAGCCGAGGCTGCGAATAGGGCAAGGAGCAGGAAGGCGAGCGCGAAGAAGGTGGCCTTCCTGCCTGAGGTTCGTGTGTACTGTCGAGATGAATGCATTTGACCTCCTGTTTCAAGAAAGAAGGACCCCTGCCCCAAGCAGAGATCTCAGTTAGTGACGTTGCCGGCGCTTTGCCTTGTAGGAGCGACATTCCTGTCGCGATCCACCTCCCTATAAAGGAAGGCAGCTGCTCCCTGTGGGAGCGCCTTCCCAGGCGCGAATAACCGCAACCGAAGTTACCGCCTCCGGCGGTTCGCGCCAGGAATGGCGCTCCCACAGAATCGGTCAGCGATCCACCTCCATATGTAGGAAGGCAGCTGCTTACCCTGTGGGAGCGCCTTTCCAGGCGCGAATGGGTCCGTTCCCTTGTAGGAGCGACATTCGTGTCAGCGATCCACCTCCCTATGAAGGAAGGCAGCTGCTTACCCTGTGGGAGCGCCTTTCCAGGCGCGAATGGGTCCGCCCCTGTAGGAGCGACATTCTTGTCGCGATCCCCCCCACACAAGGAAGGCAGCTGCTTACCCTGTGGGAGCGCCTTTCCAGGCGCGAATGGGTCCGCCCCTGTAGGAGCGACATTCTTGTCGCGATCCCCCCCACACAAGGAAGGCAGCTGCTTACCCTGTAGGAGCGCCTTTCCAGGCGCGAATAACCGCAACCGAAGTCACCGCCTCCGGCGGTTCGCGCCAGGAATGGCGCTCCCACAGGTAAGGGGGCTTCTTGCGTAATGGGTGGGCGGGACCAAGCCCCCCTGCGGTTTCGATCCAGCCGAAGCGATCGGTAGTTCAATCCGCCGGGGCCACGCCGGGCGCCAATGCGGGCTCGACCGCAGCCGGCTCCCGCAGATCGCGCAGCAGCTCCCTGGCTATCACCGAAAGGATGATCGTCCCGGCCCGGACGGTTCCGCTCACCGTCCGGCTGATCTTGGACTTCCCGGCCCGCCGTGGATAGTACGGCACCGGTATTTCCGCGATCCTGAGCCGCCGCTTCACGGCCCGCACCTGCATCTCCACGGTCCACCCGAAATTCTGATCGGCCATGGAGAGCCGTTCCAGCGCCGTCCAGCGGATCACCCGCATCGGTCCCAGGTCGGCAAACCGATGCTTCCAGATGAACCGGATCAGCCCGGTGGCGAGCAGGTGCCCGAAGCGCTGCTGGAGGCTCAGTGCCTGCCGTACCGCGGGAACCCGTGCCCCAAGCACCAGATCCTGCTCCCCTTTGACGACCGGCGCGATCAAAAGCGGCAGACAGGCGAGGTCGTCGCTCCCGTCGGCGTCGACGAAGGCGACCAGATCGGGGGGATCGCTCCGGAGCGCCGCCAGCCCCGCCAAGCACGCTCTGCCATATCCGGCGGCCGGCTCGTGGACCACCTCGGCACCGCAGGTCCGCGCCACCGCCGCGGTGCCGTCGGTCGATCCGTTATCGACCACGACCACCCTGGAAAATACCGAGGGGAGCCCTTGCAATACCCCCGGCAGGGTCAACTCTTCGTTGCGCGCCGGAATCACCAGCGCTATGTCGGTACCGGCGGCACTCACTCCTGCCCCGCCTCCACGGCGGTGCGGCCTTTGATCTTCCGGTAGGCCACCGGCAGCAGGGACACCAGGGCGATCAGCACGATCCCCACCAGAGCCGTCGGCGATACTTTCCCGCTGATCAGTCCGAGCAGCGAGCTGGAGAAAACTATGTACGCGATGCAGGCCGGCAGCATGCACACGAAGGTCGCCACAAGGTACTGCAGGAAGGAAACGCTGGTCAACCCGAAGGCGTAGTTCAAAAGGTTGAAGGGAAACGCCGGGATGAGCCGGGTGAAGGCGACCACTTTCCAGCCGTGCTGGGCCACCTCGCGGTCGAGCTTGTCCCACCTCGGTCCGGTGAGCTTCGCGGCCACCCAGTCCCGGGCCACGTATCGTGCCACGAGGAAGGCAAGGGACGCCCCCGCGGTGGCCCCCACGATGGTATAGACCACGCCCCAGACCGGTCCGAACACGATTCCGCCGACGATGGTGATCGGAAGCCCCGGCAGGAACAGGACCGGAGCCAGCGCATAGAGCAGGACGTAGGCGGCCGGAGCGAGCGCGCCATAGCTCCCGATCAGGGCCTGAAGGCGTTCCTGCTGAAGGTACTGGGTCCCCCCGGAAAGCTGGACCGCGGCCACCGCGGCGATGAGCAAAAGAGCCGCGAGGATCGGCTTCCAAGGGCCTCGTGCCGGCTGGCCCGGCTGTGGATTACGTTCTTTAGTCACGGCAAATCCCTCCTTCCGTTTGAACGATCGTTTCAAAAGCAGACGGTTTACGTAGGTGAACGGCGCGGCGGCTCCCTTCTTGCGCCCCGCCAGGGTTTGCTCCGGCGCAAAGAGGAGGTCCACCAGGTGGTCGGTCGAGGTGTACCGGCCCAGCCCCTGGACGCAGCCGGCGCAGTAGGTCACCACCCAGCGCCCCGCTGCCTCTTCTTTACGAAGCTCCCCCCAGCTGGCCGCCAGTTCCGGGTTCAACATATCGACGGCGCCCCCCTTGCCGCAGCAGACCGTCCGGGTGCCGGAATGCGCCATCTCCTCGATGGCCACCCCCTGGCGTCGGAGCAGGTTGCGCACCGCCTGGTGGGTGGCCGGGAAGTTCCGCACCACGCAGGGGTCGTGCACCGTCACCACGCCGTGCGTCGGGGTGGGCTCGAACCCCGCGGCATCCAGCGCTTCCCAAACCGTCTTTACCTTGAGCCCGGCGCCGAAGGCGGCGAACATCGCCTGGCAGTTCGGGCAGGCAACCAGCACCTCCCGGACCCCGGCCTCGATAAGCCATTGGCGCAACTCCGAAAACATGGTATCGACCTGCCGCTCGCGCCCCAGCATGTGCGAGGGCTTCATGCAGCAGTCGAAGACGATCCCTGCCGTCGGCTCCGCCTTTTGCAGCGCGGCGAAGATGTTGCGGACGCCGTCGGGACGGGTACCGGCAAGGGAGCACCCGGGAAAGAAGACGGTGCGACACCCCTGCGGCAGCCGGTAGAGCGTGAAGCGCGGCGAGGTTCCCAGCCGTTCGTAGGTAACCAGGGGGCGGTGCTCCGGGAAAATCCCCTCCCCGCGCTCCACCGCGTCGCGCCGCATCTCCAGGAAGAAGGCATCGAGTTCGAGCCCCTCCGGGCACTGCGTCTCGCACAGACCGCACAGGCTGCATTCGAAGCTGCGCCTTACCGTTTCCGGATCGGACCGGTCGTAGGTCTCGGCAAGGCGCTTCGGGGTCCCGTATTTTTGCAGAAAGGCACAGTCCCTGGTGCAGGCACCACACGACGTGCACCCTTCGCGGACCTGGTTCAGCCGTTGGTCAAGCGCCTGTCCGGCCCGGCCGGGTATGGGATGGGAAGTAGCCATGGCTTACCTCTTCACGGGTTCTTGACGAAGATGCCGACGCTGTAGGTGGCGCCGGCGGCCGTGTTTTGTCCGTAGAGCGAGGGAGTGTAGGTAGCCTCGACGCCCCAGTTCTCGGTGATCTTGTAACCCAGGGCCACCTCCAGCTTGCCGAGGTCGAAGTTGTTGGTGGCGGTCGGGTTGCCGTTGCCGTCAAGCATCTTCCCGTTGTCCACGCTCAAGGTGCCGTCGAGCTTGGTGCGGGCGTAGAGCGCACGGGTCAGATCGACGCCGAACTCCACCAGGTAGCGGATTTCGTCGGACGGATCCCCCGCCCGCCACCGGTAACCGAACTCGAGGTTCGCGTAGCCGGGGACCGCCGGATAGAGGGAGCGGCCGTAGAGCAGGCGCAACTCCGTGTCATACTGGCCGTTTCCGAGCGGGAGCTGGTCGGTCTTGCTGTAGGCTCCCGGGATCTTCACCAGCAGCTGGCTGGATACGATCCCCCCCTTCGGGCTGTCGATCAGCTTGTATTTCACCCCCAGGTCGACGTCTCCCAGGCCATCGCCGCGGGTGACCGTGGCATCGTACTCGTTGCGCAGCCATTTGTAGGTGAGGGAGTTGATGACGGTGAGGCGATCGGTAATGCCGTACTCCAGGTAGTTGGTCAGGTTGCGGTCGTGGAATTTCCCGTCGAGCGCCGAGTTGGAACGCTTGCCGTCGGAGCCGAAACTCTCGTCGGAATAGTAGTAATTGAAGGAGAACTTGTCGTAGTAGCCCCCCTTGGCTTCGGTCCAGGCGCCGGCCCGGGACGGGGTAGCGGTCGACGCAAGGAGCGCCGCCGCGGCAAAAACTGTCAGAAAGGTACGTAACATGATGCTTTCCTCATTCCATGTGCTGATTCGCCATCTGCGACAAGGCCGTTACCTCCCTCGCCCTCAGGGAGAGGGTCGGGGTGAGGGTGGGGTTTCCAAGCTGGCCCTTCCGCGCGCTCCTGAAGGAGAAGGTACGTTGGGCAAGAACCTCCCTCCCAGCCGGGAGGGAGGCCTTGACTGAAGTGACGCGCATATCCAGGTGACGCCCATCAGCTTTCTTTTGTGTTACGGCCCGCTGATCCGGCCGTCCCCGGTAACCACCGGGTAGAGGGTGTTGTCCTGGATGGACCACTCGTTCCAGGAACCGTCGTAGTTGTAGACGTTCTGGTAGCCGAGGCCGAGCTGGATCAGCGTATAGACGCCGGAGCGGAAGCCCCCTTCGCAATGGTTGTAGATCGTCTTGTCCGGGGTGATGCCGAGGCTGGTGAAGTGCGCCTGGATGTCGGTGGCGCTCTTAAGCACCTTTACGTTGCGCCCGGACTGGAGGCTGCTGGCCACCGGCTGGCCGGTAGTCGGGTTGATGTAGTCGGTGAAAACGTCGGATTCGTAATCGCTGAACTTGGCATAGGGAATGTGCCCCGGCCGGGCTCCAGCGTTGGTGCTGTAAACAAAGGGGGTGCTGCTCAGGCTCCAAGTCCCGGTGGAGGCGGCTCCGGAGGTCACGGTCGTGGCGACCCCGGTGTACTCGCTGGGGGTGCGCACGTCGGAGATGACGTATCCGGCTTTGGTATGGTTCCCGTTGGCGGTGTCGATCACGGCCGCGACGTCGGCTTTATTGACCCGGAAGAGGTTGACGGCGCCGATCTTGTACGGCTTCGCACTCGGCGTCGGGGTTACCGCGGTGGTGCTCAGGGCGCGGCCGTCAACGTCTTTCCACTTGTCGATGCCGCCGTCGATGGCGTACGCCTTGGCGTGGCCGTAGCTCTTCAGCACCCAGACCACCCGCGGCCCGTAGGAGGAGGTGTCGTTGTCGTAGGAAACGACGGTGGTGTCCGGGGTGATGCCGTTTCGGGTCAGAATGTCCACCAGTTCCGCCTGGGTCGGGATGTCGTAGGCGATCTTGACCGGGTTGCCGCTGCCGTCGACCTTGTACGAGCCGGTCGCCGGGTCGATCACGTTGCGTGCGAAGTAGAACTGGGTTCTCGGGATGCTGATGGCTCCCGGGATGTGCCCCGCGGCGTAAGCTGCCGCCGAACGGGTGTCGACGATGACGAAATTGGCGTCGCTGGCATGAGCGGCGACCCAGTCGGTCGACTTGAAGTAATCCGAGAGCTGGGCGGTGGCGGCCGGCGTGGTGGCCGCCGAGGCGGCGGAGCTGTTGCACCCGCTAAGGAGCGCGGTCGCAGCGGCGCTTACGGACAGGGCGAGGACGGCAATGAGCAGTTTGATCTTCATAGGCAGGTCTCCTTTCTGGTTCGAGCCCCAAACCATTGCGGCCGGGGGTAGTTACCAGAAAAAAAAAGAGGTCAAGGAATCAGAGCGAAAACGCTCAATCCTTGACCTCCAGTTTTTCTGGTCAGTCGTGGTTTCGGTTTCGGAAGCGGCGGTCAGCGCCGTTCGTCGTGGTGCCAATCTACAAAAAGCAATCTGCAAAGTCAATAATAAAATTGTTGGTCTATCTTTTTAGTATTTTTATAGCCCCCCTTCACCGCTCAGAAGAGCCTCAACACTGGCAAATTCATGGAAACGGCCCAGCGCCTCGCCGTGTCGCGAATATTGATTTTCGTGACAAAATTATATTATATTGTCACGAAAGCGATTTTTTATGACAAAAGGATTTCTCGTGCCTAAGCATAGTGCAGAACAAGAACTGAGGCAGATCGAGCAACAGCTCGCGTCGTATCCACAGGGAATCGGTATAAGCGACCTGGAAAAGGTCCTTTCCGCAGCGGGAATGGTATTGAATCGGCGGTCCCTTTTGCGGCGCCTTGGCGTGCTCATCGAGAGCCACCGCATACGCGCCACGGGACTATTCAAGGGACGCGTCTATTGGCCCCAGGTTCCAGAGTTGGCCAAGATCACGGAGCCGGGAGACTCGCTTATTCCCCTCTCCGAGGCCGGACGCGCGGTTCGCAGTTATGTCAGCCAACCGATTCAGCGTCGCGAACCCGTCGGCTATAAACGCGACTTCCTCATCTCCTACCCCCAGTCCGGCCCCTATCTTGACGACGCCATCCGTTCCCATCTGCATCAGATCGGCCGTTCCCACCAGGGAGTTTTACCCGCCGGCACCGTGGCCCGGCAGGTAATGGGAAGGTTGCTTATTGACCTCTCCTGGGCGTCCAGCTATCTGGAAGGCAATACCTACTCCTTACTGGAAACGGAGCGTCTGATATCTTTCGGCCAGGCGGCAGAGGGGAAGAATGCGCTGGAGACCCAGATGATCCTGAATCACAAACAGGCCATCGAGTTTCTTGTAGAGTCGGCCGAGGAGGTCAGTTTCAACAGGTACTCCATTCTGAACCTCCACGCGCTGCTGTCGGACAACCTCCTCCCCAACCCGCAGGCCTGCGGCATGCTGCGTCAGATCGCCGTCGGCATCGGTGGATCGGTCTACACACCGCTGTCTACCCCGCAACTTCTTAACGAATACTTTCAGCGGTTTCTTGACATTGCGGCTGCCATTTCCGACCCCTTTGAGCAATCGTTCTTCGCTTTGGTGCATCTCTCCTATCTGCAACCGTTTGAGGATGTCAACAAACGGGTGGCACGTCTCTCGGCTAACATCCCCCTCATCAGCAACAACCTCTGTCCGCTCTCCTTTATTGACGTGCCAAAACGAGCCTACGTCGAGGGGATCCTTGGGATTTACGAGCTGAACCGCATAGAACTCTTGCGCGACATCTTTGTCTGGGGGTACGAACGGTCGGTCAAACGCTACCTGAGCACCAGGGAAGAGTTGGGGGAGCCCGATCCGTTCCGCCTAAAGTATCGCTCCGCCTTGATCGAGGTTATCCGCAACGTTGTCGTCAACGCTTCTCCAGTGCCTCTGGATGTCGACAGATGGACCGCGGAACACATCCCGAACCAGGATCGGCTACGCTTCGTCACCCTGGTCCAGGCGGAATTGAACGGCCTGCACGAAGGCAATATCGCACGGTTTCGTCTGCGGCCATCGGAATTCAAGGCGTGGCGGGAAAAATCATAAACTCTCTCTTATTTAAGGGCTGAGAGCCGTTTCTCATGGAAGATGATCGAGGTCAGATGTGAGCGTTGGAAAGATCCTGTACGACAGATTTTTCCCCAACAGGACACCATGCCGAAAGGCGGCCTCGGCAATCTAATAGAAAGAGGCAAGAAAGGCCGGGAACAGCGAATTCGTAGACGAGGAGTTTGTATCTTATCCGGACCAGTGGGCGTTTCTTTCAGCGATCAAGAGATTGTCGGAGGATGACGCGAGATCGCTGTCGCCCAGTTGTGCCAAGGGAACGATCTGGGCTTGCTCAAACCGGACGAGGAAGAAGATCAAAAACCTAGGGAAGGAGTCGAAGCCAGCTTGACGACGGCGGACTTCCCTCAGCGGAATCATCGACATGGCGCATGATAAGACGACTGATGGGGACAATTGAAAAAGGCCCCCGGGCCTGTAAAATCCTTTGTGTAAATGGCCATTTTCGGTTAGAACCCACTCGACAGGAGGGAGCCGATGGCCAGTGTAGATGAATTGCTTGATGCTTTGATGAAGGACTGCAAGAAACCCGAAGAGATTGTTGGCGAAAACGGTCTTCTGAAACAGCTGACTAAGCGTGTCCTGGAGCGGGCCATGCAGGTCGAGATGACAGATCATCTCGGCTACGAGAGGCATTCCCCAGACGGTAATAACAGCGGTAACTCACGTAATGGAACCTACAAGAAGACGGTGAAAGGTGAGTTTGGCACGCTTGAAGTTACCGTACCACGGGACCGAAACGGAACTTTTGAACCAGTAATCCTTCCGAAAGGGCAGAGCCGCTTTACCGGCTTTGACGACAAGATCATCTCCATGTATGCCCGCGGGATGACGACACGTGATATTCTGAGCCATCTTCAAGAGATGTATGGGGTAGAAATATCGCCGACCCTCGTTTCGCAGGTGACTGATGCCATCGCAGATGAAGTAAAACAATGGCAGAATCGGCCGTTGGATGAGGTTTACCCGATCGTGTACCTGGATGCAATCAGGGTCAGAGTCCGGCACAATGGACATGTTATTAACAAGGCCGTCTACCTCGGCATAGGCATCACAGCTGAAGGGATCAAGGAGATCCTTGGGATGTGGACTGCCGAGAATGAAGGTGCCAAGTTCTGGCTTCA
>NZ_JAEMHM010000007.1 GCF_016458275.1 Geomesophilobacter sediminis | reverse complement strand
GAGCGACATTCCTGTCGCGATTAACAGCGGCCTCCATCACCGCCTGCGGCGGTTCGCGCCTGGAAAGGCGCTCCCACCGTAAAAACAGCCGACCCTTGCTGGAGGAGCGACATTCCTGTCGCGATTAACAGCGGCCTCTATTACCGCCTGCGGCGGTTCGCGCCTGGAAAGGCGCTCCCACCGTGAAAGCAGCCGACCCTTGCTGGAGGAGCGACATTCCTGTCGCGATTAACAGCGGCCTCTATCACCGCCTGCGGCGGTTCGCGCCTGGAAAGGCGCTCCCACAGTGAAAGCAGCCGAACCTTGCGGTAGGAGCGACATTCCTGTCGCGATTAACAGCGGCCTCCATCACCGCCTGCGGCGGTTCGCGCCTGGAAAGGCGCTCCCACAGTGAAAACAGCTAAGTCACCGATGGCTCCCCCCTTTGACAAAGGGGGGCTGGGGGGGATTTGCCTTTCGGTGGCAATGAAGGATTCCAACTTAGCGCGCGACCGGAATGTCGCTCCCACAGTTCAGGCCAGCTGCCAAAATACAAAGGGCCGCTGTCTCAAGCGAGGCAGCGGCCCTTTCCATGGCGTTTCATTGTCAATTGTCAATTGTCCATTGTCAATTGAACCCTACTTCAGCCTTTGAATCTTCTGCAGGCTCTCTTCGAGAATCTGCTTCTTGTTGCTGAATTCGGCGATCTTCTCGCGTTCCTTCTCGACGACGTCGGCCGGTGCGCGCTCCACGAAGCTCGGGTTCTGCAGCTTCTTGGTGAGGAACTCGATGTCCTTCTCGATCTTGGTGATCTCCTTGTTGAGACGCTTTTCCTCTTCCTCCACGTTCACCAGGCCGCGCAGCGGGACGAGGATCTCGACGTCGCCGGCCACCTGCAGCGAGGCCTCGGCGGGACGCTCGACCCCCTGGCCGATGGCGAGGTCGCTCAGACGGGCGAGGCTCATGACGTAGGCCTCGTTCTTCTTGAGCAGCGCGAGGCTTTCCGCCGACTTGCAGTCCAAAAGTGCCGCGATCTGCTTGCTCGGCGCCACTTCCATCTCGCCGCGAATGTTCCGGATCCCCTTGATGACTTCCATCACCAGTTCCATCTCGGTGGCGGCAGCGGAGAACTCCGCCCACTCCGGACGCACCTTCGGATACTCGGCGAGCATGATGAAATTGCCGCGGTCCCCGACGCCGGGCAGCGCCTGCCAGATCTCTTCGGTGATGAACGGCATGAACGGGTGCAGCAGGCGCAGCAGGTGCTCGAGCACCTGCCAGAGGACGTACTTGGCGCTCTGCTGGCGGTCCGCATCACCCTTGTACAGGTCGTCTTTCACCAGCTCGATGTACCAGTCGCAGAACTCGCTCCAGGTGAACCGGTACAGGTCGCTCGCCGCCTCGTTGAACCGGTAGGTGGTGAGCGCCTCGTCGACCGCGGCCGCCGCCTCGTTCAACCGGAACAGGATCCACCGGTCGGCATTGGAAAGCTCGAGCTTGGCCGAATCGACCGCCGCCGGCTCGAACCCTTCCAGGTTCATCAGGGTGAACCGGGCCGCGTTCCAGATCTTGTTGACGAAGTTGCGGTAGCCGGCGATCCGCTCCTCGGCAAGCTTCACGTCCCTCCCCTGCGCAGCGAACGCGGCCAGGGTGTAGCGGAAGGCGTCGGTGCCGTAGGCGTCGATGACGGTGAGCGGGTCGATGACGTTCCCCTTGGACTTGCTCATCTTCTGCCCCTGGGCATCGCGCACCAGGGCGTGGATGTAGACGTCCTTGAAGGGGACATCGTCCATGAAGTGGAGCCCCATCATCATCATGCGGGCCACCCAGAAGAAGAGGATGTCGAAACCGGTCACCAGGCACGAGGTCGGGTAGAACGCGGCGAGCTCCGGGGTCTTTTGCGGCCAGCCGAGCGTGGAGAAGGGCCAGAGTGCCGAGGAGAACCAGGTGTCGAGCACGTCGGTCTCCTGGCGGATGTCGTCGCTGCCGCACTTGGAGCACTTGGTCGGGTCTTCCTTGGCAACGGTCACCGCGCCGCAATGGTCGCAGTACCAGGCCGGGATGCGGTGCCCCCACCAGATCTGGCGGGAGATGCACCAGTCGCGGATGTTCTCCATCCAGTCGTAGTAGGTGTTCTCCCACTGGGTCGGGACGATCTTGGTCCGCCCGTCCTTCACCGCGGCGAGCGCGCGCTCGGCGAGCGGGCCGACCTTCACGTACCACTGCAGGGAGAGGTACGGCTCGACGACGGTCTTGCAGCGGTAGCAGCCGCCGACGGAAAGGGCATGGTCCTGGATCTTCTCCAAAAGCCCGGCCGCCTCGAGGTCCGCCACGATCTGCTTGCGGGCGGTGAAGCGGTCCATCCCTTCGTACTGGCGCCCGGCGGAGTTGACCACGCCGGACTCGTCGAAGACGTTGATCCGGTCCAGGTTGTGGCGCAGGCCGACCTCGAAGTCGTTGAAGTCGTGGGCCGGGGTGATCTTGACCACGCCGGTGCCGAATTCGACGTCGACGTAGTCGTCGGCGATGATCGGGATCTCGCGGTTCACCAGCGGCAGGAGCACCTTCTTGCCCACCAGGTGGGTGTAGCGCTCGTCGTTAGGGTTCACCGCCACCGCGGAGTCGCCGAGCATGGTCTCGGGGCGGGTGGTGGCGACCACCAGGAACTCGTCGCTTCCCACCACCGGGTAGCGCAGGTGCCACAGGTTCCCCGCCTTCTCTTCGTGTTCCACCTCGATGTCGGAAAGCGCGGTGTGGCAGCGGGGGCACCAGTTGATGAGCCGGTTGTCCCGGTAGATGAGCCCTTCGTTGTACAGGCGGACGAAGACCTCGCGAACGGCGTCGGAGAGGCCGGCGTCCATGGTGAAGCGTTCGCGCTCCCAGTCGCAGGAGGCGCCCAGGCGCTTCAACTGCCCGATGATCTGCCCACCGGACTCCCCTTTCCACTTCCAGACCCGCTCGATGAACGCCTCGCGGCCGAGCTCGAAGCGGTCCTTCCCTTCGGCGGTCAGCTGGCGCTCCACGACGTTTTGAGTGGCGATGCCGGCATGGTCGGTACCCGGCATCCAGAGGACGTTGTAACCGCTCATCCGCTTCCAGCGGCAGAGGATGTCCTGGAGGGTGTTGTTGAGGGCGTGCCCCATGTGCAGCACCCCGGTGATGTTCGGGGGGGGGATAACGATGCTGTAACCCGGCTTGTCGGAGGGGACCGTAGCATGGAAGCAGCCGTTATCTTCCCACTGTCGGTACCATCTCTTCTCCACGTCGCCCGGTTCGTAAACCTTTTCCAGCTCTCTTTTTGCCATCAGGTGTGACCTCTAAGTTTGATCCGATCGATCGGTGATCCGACGGATCAGTCGGATCTAAAAAATGAAAAAAGGGGATCGGAAAATCCCCTCTTGTGAAAGCATGCTACCGCCTGTTTCTGCCTTAACCGGGGATGCCGGCCTTCAACTTGCGAATCTCTTCCTTGATCAGCGCCTCGGCGAGGTCGGGGACCACTTCCCAGACGACCCGCTCGATCACCTCCCGGGAGATCCGTGCTACCACCTCGGTGAGCTGCGCCTCGGTCAACCCGGCGGTCGTCGGTGCCGGCTCGCCCACCAGGATCGGCTCCACCGCAACCGTCGCGGTCTGGGAAAGATCGGCGTCCGCGTCGAGGGCGGCGGAAACCGGCTCGGGTGCGAACTCGGAGATCGGGGCCTCGGCGGGCGGTTCCGGTTCGAAGGTGAATGATTCAAACTGGGAAAGCTCGGGGGGCTCGGTCCGCTCTTCCTCGAAGGAGATCGCCTCGGCGTCGAAGGCAGGCGCCTCCTCGCTTTCAAAGGAGATCTCCTCGGCTGCGAATTCGGCAGCGGTCGGAAGCTCGACCGCCTCCACGCTTTCCTGGGGGAGCGGTATCGCGGCGGCCGCCGCGGCGGCGGGGGTCTCCACCTCGAAGGCGCCCCAAAGGTCGTCCTCGATGGTCGCCTCGACGATCTCCTCGTCCAGGTCGATCAACTCCTCTATTTCCGCCTCTTCCAGATCGAGCGGCGCTTCGGCAACGGCAACGGCAGGAGCAACGGGCTCCGGTTCCGGCTCCGGCGCCGCGGCACGGCGCTCCTTGCCGAGAACCAGGAGTTCGTGGACCCGGTCGATGAGCTGCTGCGACTCGAACGGCTTGGTGATGGTCTGATCGGCGCCGCTGGCGGCGGTCTTCTCCTCGTCGTGCGGCTCGAAGGCCCCGACCAGGAGCAGGATGGGAGTCTCCTTCAACTGGGGATCCCGGCGTACCTCCTGGCACACCTCGTAACCGCTCTTGCCGGGCATAAGCGCGTCGACCAGCATCACGTCGGGACGAAGCTCCCGCGCCTTTTCCAGGGCGGCATCTCCGTTGTCCACCACGGTGAGTTCGTATTCCTCATCGGCAAAGATGATTCCTACGACCTTCCGGATGGTAATGCTGTCATCGGCGAGGAGCAGTCTATTCCCCATCGATACCTCCCCTTTCAGTAAGGCCGTTTCGGCCGCGCCTGGCCCAAAACAGTGGCGTGAAAACTAGCATATAGGCCTAGTGGTGTCAAGGTTTTTGCCTTTTCCTCATTGATCACTCATCATGCGACGGGCGGGCATCTTTCACCCCGGTTTGACTTCCGTAGACCGCGCTCGCGACGGTGGAAATTTCGCTGCGCAGCCGGTTGAATTCCCGCACGTGGGCGTAGTCGAGCCGCGTGGTGAGGAGGATGACGAAGGTATCGGCGGCCGGGTCGATCCAGACCGAGGAGCCGGAGTAGCCGGTGTGGCCGAAGGAGATCCGGGAAAAGCCGGTGCCGCGGGGTGCGGAATAGGGAGAATCGATGTCCCAGCCGAGTCCCCGGGCGACCTGGCCGCGCCGGGAATAGTAGGGAACCGACATCTGCGCCACGGTCCGCTCCTGGAGCACCCGCTTCCCGTCCAGCACCCCGCCGGAGAGGATCATCCGGCAAAACCGGGAGAGGTCGCGCGCCGTGGAGAAGAGGCCGGCATGCCCGGCCACGCCGCCCAACTGGCGGCACTGGCTGTCCTGGGGCTCGCCGATGCGGGGCCCCTCCTCGCTGAAAGTGACCGCGCAGCGCAGCCGCCGCGCGGGGCGAAACCCGGTGTCGGTCATCGCCAGCGGGCGGTAGAAGGAGGCCTGGGCGTAGACGTCGAGCGGGGCGCCCGTCGCCCGGCGCACGATCTCGGCGAGCAGGATGAAGTTGATGTCGGCGTAGCGGAAGCGGTTCCCCACCTCCCCTTTCAGCTTCTGGTCGGCCACGCCGCGGATCGCGCTCCCGAGGGCATCGCCTGCCGACAGGGAGAAATCGTCGAGCCCGGAGGTGTGGGTGAGGAGGTTCAGGATCTTGATCTGATCCTTGCCGTGCCCGGCCAGCTCCGGATACCACTTGATGATCGGGTCGAGCAGGGAGAGTCTCCCCTCCTCGGCGAGCTTCAGTACCGACGGCGCGGTGGCGAAGACCTTGGTGAGCGAGGCAAGGTCGAAGATGGTTTCCGAATCGGTGAAGGGGGCGTCCGGGAGGGTGGAAACCTTCCCGTAGGCACGTTCGAAGAGGATGCCGTCCCGGTTACCGACCAGCACGATGCCGCCGGCGATCAGACTGCGTCCGATCGCCTCTTTCACGACGAGGTCGATGGTCGACGGGGCGGAGGGAAAGGCCTGCGCCGCGGCGAAGGCCTGCGGCGCGAAGGACAGAACGATGAGGCAGATGAGGATCTTTAACGTGGTCATGGCTGTCCATGACGGATGCTGCGCATAGCGGTTCACTTACTCCTAGTTCATCTGAAAGCTGACTGACTTGAGGACGTTGCCGTCGCTGTCCTGCGCCTCGCAGCGCCACTGGCCGGACTGACCCTTTTCCAGGACCTTCTTGCTATTGGTGCGCCAATGCCCCCCCTTGACCGGGAGCTCATACTCCCCCACCACCTCGTCGTTCAGGTACCAGACGTGGGTGATGGTGGTATCGGTGTCCCCGGGGGACGAGATCCGGGTAAAGCAGTAGAGCGCCTTGACCGATTTGGAGGAGATCCGGCGCACCGAGTCGATCGGATTTCCCTTGACGATCTTGGTCGTCACGGTCATCTCGGTGATCTTCAGTCCCTCGGCGAAAGCGGATCCGGCGAGCCACGCGATCAGGCAGAAAGCGGCGGCAAACAGACGGCAAAGTCGAGACAGGGTCATGACACCTCCAGGCGGTGCTTCAGGTGCGATAGTCGGCGTTGATGCGCACGTAATCGTAGGTGAGATCGCTGGTATATACCGTCGCAGCTCCGGAGCCGATCCGGAGGTCGATTGTAACGGTGAACTCTTTCTGCTTCAACACTTCGGTGCCGGCCGCCTCGGCGTCGCCGCCGGTGAAGATGCCGTCCTGCACCATGAGGACATCGTCGAAGCTGATCCGCACCTTCCCCTGGTCCATCTCGCAGCCGGAATATCCCACCGCGGCGATGATCCGTCCCCAGTTGGCGTCCTGCCCGAAGAAGGCGGTCTTGACCAGGAGCGAGTTGGCGACGGCAAGGGCCGCCTGCTTGGCGTCGGCGTGGTCCGCGGCGCCCTGCACCCGGATCTCGACGAACTTGGTGGCCCCTTCGCCGTCTTTCACGATCAGCTTTGCCAGGGAGAGAAGGACGTCGTGCAAGAGGGCGACGAAGCGCTCCCCTTCCGGGGTCCCGGCGGTGATCAGCGGGTTGGCCGCCGCACCGTTGGCCATGATGAGCGCGGTGTCGTTGGTGGAGGTGTCGCCGTCGACGGTGATCGCGTTGAAGGAGCCGTCCACCGCCTCCTTGAAGGCGCGGTCCAGAAAGGCCGGCTCCACGTCGGCGTCGGTGACCAGGAAGGCGAGCATGGTCGCCATGTTGGGCTGGATCATCCCCGCCCCCTTGGCGATCCCGGTAATGGTATAGGGGACGCCCCCCGCCGCGCCGCTTCGGGTCTCAAGCTTGGCGAAGGAGTCGGTGGTCATGATGGCGTCGGCGACGTTCTCGATGGTCCCGCCGGAAAGGCCGTCGACGAGCGGCTCGATGCCCGCCCGGAAGCGGTCCATCGGGAGGGTCTGGCCGATGACGCCGGTGGAGGCGATGAGGAGCTCCTCGTCGGGAAGGCCGAGCGCCTCGGCGGTCTTGCGGCCGCAGGTGAGCGCATCGCGCATCCCCTGCTCGCCGGTGCAGGCGTTGGCGTTGCCGCTGTTGACCAAAACCGCGCGGCAGATGCCGTCCTTCGCCCGCTGCTGGGAAATGAGGACCGGGGCGGCCTTCACCTTGTTGGTGGTGAAAACGGCGGCGACCCGGGCCGGAGTCTGGGAAAAGATGAGCGCCAGGTCGAGCCGGCCCGGCTTTTTGATAGCCGCCTCCACGGCGGAGAACTGGAAACCTTTTACTGGCATGTGTTGCCCCTCCTTTGGGGAAGGCCGATCGGAGAACGGGTTCCCCTCGGACCGGTCGGACGGATCAGACCGATCGGTCGACGCTGACCGCGCAGTAGCCGGCGGCACCGGGGTGGCACCAGGTTTTTCCCTGGCCCCTAGCCCCCAGTCCCGAGCCCCTGCTTTACTTCCCGCAGCACTTCTTGAACTTCTTGCCGCTGCCGCAGGGGCAGGGGTCGTTGCGCCCGGCGCTCTTCTTCACCTGGACCGGCTGCTGCTCGGGGGCGTGATCGCCGAGGTTGAAGACCTGCTTGCGCGCCTGGCGCTGTTCTTCCTCGATCCGGCCGATCTCGTCTTCGTGGGCCACCTGCACCCAGAAGATCTTCTCCACGACTTCCTGGCGGATCCGCCCCATCATGTCGAGGAACAGCTGGTACGCCTCGCGCTTGTATTCCTGCTTGGGATCCTTCTGGCCGTAGCCGCGCAGGCCGATCCCCTCTTTCAAGTGGTCGATGGAAAGGAGATGGTCCTTCCACTGGGCGTCGATCACCTGGAGCATGATCACCTTGATCAGGTGCTCCATGAGCTCGGGGCCGAATTCCTGGAGCTTTTCGGTGAAACGGGTGCGGCCGGCGTTTCGGAGCATCTCCTCGAAGTTGACCGGGGTGAGCCGGTCGATGACCTCGGCGGGGAGATCGAGGTGCATCCCGAACTCCTTGAAGACCGCGTCCCCGACCCCCTGCCAGTCCCACTCGCGGGCCGGGACCTTGTCGATGGCGTAGGCCTGGGCGATTTCGGTGATGGTGTCGTCCAAAAGCCCCTGGAAGCTCTCCTGGATCGCTTCGCCCCCCAGGATCTCGCGGCGCTGGGTGTAGATCACCTCGCGCTGCTTGTTCATGACGTCGTCGTATTCGATGAGGTGCTTGCGGATCTCGAAGTTGTGCGCCTCGACCTTCTTCTGGGCGTTCTCGATGGCCCGGGTGATCAGGCCGTGGGTGATCGCCTCCCCTTCCTCGATGCCGAGCTTGTCCATGATCATGGAAACGCGCTCGGAGCCGAAGATGCGGAGCAGGTCGTCCTCAAGGGAGAGGTAGAACCGGGAGGAACCGGGGTCCCCCTGACGGCCGGAACGGCCGCGCAGCTGGTTGTCGATGCGGCGCGACTCGTGCCGCTCGGTCCCCAGGATGTGGAGACCGCCCAGCTTGGTCACCTCTTCGTGTTCCGCCGCGCAGACCGGTTTGAACTTGTCGACCAGGGCCTGGAACTGCCGGGTGTGCTCGGCCATTACCGCGTCTTCCAGGTCGTAGCCGTCGGCCTCGGGGTCGTCCTTCAAAGCGGCGGCGACGATCGGGCCGAGCCCGGTGAAGTCGGCCTCCAGCTTGTCCATGATCTGCTTGTCGCTCCACTCCTTGGCACGCGCCTCCTCGAAGAACTCGACGAACTCCTCGGTGCGGGATTCGGGAGTGCCGTGGAAGGCCTGGCGGGCAAGCCCGTCCGGGTTGCCGCCCAAGAGGATGTCGGTACCGCGGCCGGCCATGTTGGTGGCGATGGTGACCATCCCCTTGCGGCCGGCCTGGGCGACGATCTCCGCCTCCCGGTCGTGCTGCTTCGCGTTCAACACGAAGTGGGGAATCCCCTCGCGCTTGAGGAGCTCGGAGAGGACCTCGGACTTCTCGATCGAGATGGTGCCGACCAGGATCGGCTGCCCCTTCTCGTTGAGCTCCTTGATCTCCTGGATGACCGCGCCGAATTTCTCGCGCTCGGTCTTGTAGATGACGTCCGGGAAGTCGGGGCGCAAAAGCGGCCGGTTGGTCGGGATGACCACGACGTCCAGGCTGTAGATCTTGTGGAACTCGACCGCCTCGGTGTCCGCGGTACCGGTCATGCCGGAGAGTCTCGAGTACATGCGGAAGTAGTTCTGGAAGGTGATCGTGGCGAGGGTCTGGTTCTCGTTCTCGATCTTGACCCCTTCCTTGGCCTCGATGGCCTGGTGCAGGCCGTCGGACCAGCGGCGCCCCGGCATGAGACGGCCGGTGAACTCGTCGACGATGAGGACCTCGCCGTCGCGCACCACGTAGTCCACGTCCCGCTTGAACAGGGCGTGGGCACGCAGCGCCTGCTGGGTGTGGTGCAGGATCTCCATGTTGCGCGGATCGTAGAGGTTCTCGATCTTGAGGAGCCGTTCCACCTTGGAGACCCCCTCCTCGGTGAGGGTCGCCGACTTCGCCTTCTCGTCGATGGTGAAGTCGCCGGTGTAGACCTTGCGCTTGCCGGAAAGGGTATTGGCCTCGACCTCCTTCACCTCGCCTTTGACGAGAAGCGGGATGATCCGGTCGATGATGTAGTACTTGTCGGTGGAGTCCTCGGTCGGCCCGGAGATGATGAGCGGGGTACGCGCCTCGTCGATGAGGATGGAGTCGACCTCGTCGACGACCGCGAAGTTGAACGGGCGCTGGACGTAATCGGCCAGGTCGAACTTCATGTTGTCGCGCAGATAGTCGAAGCCGAATTCGTTGTTGGTGCCGTAGGTGATATCGGCGGCGTAGGCCTCGCGGCGCTCTTCGTCGTCGAGGTCGTGCACGATGACGCCGACCTCGAGGCCGAGGAAGCGGTGGATCTTGCCCATCCACTCCGAGTCGCGCTTGGCGAGGTAGTCGTTGACGGTGACGACGTGGACCCCTTTGCCGGAGATCGCGTTGAGGTAGGAGGGAAGGGTCGCCACGAGCGTCTTGCCTTCACCGGTCTTCATCTCGGCGATCTTGCCCGAGTGCAGGACCATCCCGCCGATCAGCTGGACGTCGAAGTGGCGCATGCCGAGTACGCGTTTGCCGGCCTCCCGGCAGACCGCGAACGCCTCGGGGAGCATCGAATCGAGGCTCTCACCGCGGCCGTAACGTTCCTTGAACTCGAAAGTCTTGCCCCGGAGCGCTTCGTCGGAGAGCTTGGAGATCTCCGCTTCCAGGCCGTTGATCTTCTCCACGATCGGCCAGAGGCGCTTGAGTTCCCGCTCGTTCTTACTGCCTACAAACTTCTTAATCAGCGCGCCAAACATCAATAAACTCTCCTTCGCTTCAGTCAGAAAGGGTTGTGGAAACAGGTCAAGATACCACGAATGTGAGAATCGCTCAACAGAAAAGGGTGGTTACAGGTAACTGTCACCTTCTTGTGGCAGAAAGGTGATCGGCTTTGACCTTCTTGCATTACCGGGGCGCCCTCCTTATAATGGGGGGCCCGATTCAAGGAGAGATCATGCCGGAAACCGTAGCATTCAACGAAAGCCTTTTGGAAACCCACCTCCTGGTGGATGCCCGCACCCCGCTGGAATACGAGGAAGACCACATTCCCGGTGCCGTCAACGTCCCGCTTCTCACCAACGAGGAACGGGTGGAGATCGGGATCATCCATAAAAACGACGGGCCCAAGGCGGCCCGGCTGCGCGGGCTTGCCCTTACCGCGCACCGCTTTCCCGAGATGGTCGACGCCGTGGCCAAGGAGGCCGGCGGCCGTCCCATCGTCGTCTACTGCTGGCGCGGGGGCTTAAGGAGCAAGACCATCGCCACGGTGCTGGATCTGGCCGGTTTCCCGGCGCGACAGATGATCGGAGGCTACAAGGCGTTTCGCAACCAGGTGTCGGCGTTTTTCCAGGATTTCCGCCACCCCACCCCCCTGGTGGTGCTGCACGGGATGACCGGCATCGGCAAAACCACCCTGCTCGCGATCCTGGAACAGCGCGGCTTTGCCGTCCTGGACCTCGAAGGGCTCGCCCGGCACCGCGGCTCCGCCTTCGGCGAGCTCGGGCTTACCCAGGCGCTCACCCAGAAACGCTTCGAGACCCTGTTGTGGGACGCGATCCGCAAGCTCCCGTCCGACATCCCCCTGGTGCTGGAAGGAGAAAGCCAGCGCATCGGGCGGCTGTCGCTCCCCGGCGACTTCTATGACAAGATGGCGCAAGGGATCCGGGTCTGGTGCCACGCCCCGGTGCCGGTCCGGGTGCAGCGCCTGATCGCCGAGTACGGCCTCCCCGAATACAAGGAAGAGATGGCCGAGGCACTGGGACGGATCAAGAAGCGTCTGGGCGGAAAGTGCTACGAGGAGCTGAAGGGCAACCTGGAGCGCTGGGAGATGGAGCCTTTCATGACCGGGCTCATCGAGCTTTACTACGACAAGGTCTATTACAAGAACCGGGAGTGGCGCGAGGACTTCGGCCTGGGCATGGAAAACTTCGAGGCCGCCGCCGACGAACTCTGCACCGTCCTTACCGAGCGCCTCGGCGCCCGCCCCTGCCCCTGAAACCCTATCCGGCCACGGCGTACAAGATGTAACAGCCTCTTTCCTCTGGGAAAAACGCCCGGACGTCCCCTCCCCTTCAAGGGGAGGGGACGGGTGAGGATGGGGTTCTTATCCAGCACCGGTGAATCGCGACAGGAATGTCGCTCCTAGATTTCGAGGCAGCGAATTCGCGCCGGGAAAGGCGCTCCCACCGTGCACGGCTCTCGCATCATGCTCGTAGGGGCGCAGGATGCTGGGGGCCCATCAATCCTTTTTAGCCCTCTCCCTTCACCCGATACTTGCGCACCATCTCCACCGGCTGATAGGAAAGCTTCGCCTGCCGAAGCGACAGATCGCCCAGGTCCTGCTCCCTATTGATATAGGTGCAGTCGGTGAACAAGAGCCGGGCGAACTCGCGGTTCACAAGCTGGTAGATCCCGTCCATGAAGAGATCGGCCTTCTCGAAGTGACAGACGCAGGTCTCGGCGTTCAGCCGTTCGCCGAGCGCGAAGCCGCGCACCTCCCCTTCCACGAGTACCACCACCCCTTCCAGTCCCAGTTCCCGGTTAAGGCGCAGCGCCTCGGCCGCCCCCTCAACCTCACCCCCCACCTGGTCCCCCTGGGCCGCCCGCACCCGGCGCCACTCTTCCAGCAAGGCGAGCGCCCCCTCCAGATGCCCATCCCGGTAAGGCTCCACGGTGAAACTGTGGCGCAGCGAGAAGTAGTTCACCCGGTTCTTTTTCTTGTGAAAACGGCTCCCCGGCAGGGTGGCCAACTCCTCGCGCAGGTAGAGATAGTCGGAATTGTCCCGGTCCTCCACCGCCTCGACCTCGCGCAGGTAGCGCTCGCGGAAGGGATCGTCCGCGCCGTAGAGAGTCAATCCTTCCCCCCAAAGCCGCGCCAGGGCGGCCGGGATGTCGCCGGACAGCGGGGGGAGGAAGTACGGCGTGCCGTCGTACCCTTTTCCAAGAACGACGACCGCATCGCCGACCATGGTCAGCCGGTAGTCGTGGACCACGCGAAAAAGAAAAAGGTTGGCGAAGGAAAATTCCGAGATGCGCGGCTCGAGCTCGCGGAACAGCCGGTCCAGCAAAGGCTTGTCGCTAAGCTCTATGCCACGCGCTTCCGGAAAAGATGGGATGTGCGGCATGACAGGTGTCCTCCCCGAAGGGGCTCAGTATAGCAGCATTCGGCTTTCCGGTGCATGCCATTTTAATTATAAGCAAGGTGTGCAGTCGCCGGCTCATTTACAAGGGGGTGGAACCAAAAAAACTTTTACCTTACCGTGTGGGAGCGCCGGTCCCGGCGCGATCGCCCGCGGTCTGTATCGCCCAAAACCAGAATGCATCGACCAGCCGCGAAATGATGGGCGCAGCATGCTCGGCCCCTACGAGCCTCGTCCGGGCCTGCCCCGCGCACCGCCCCCATCTCCCCACCTGGCCCGTTTCAATTTTCGCAGAATTGCGAAAAATTCACTGGCATTTTGGTACCGGTTTCCGCTAGTATCCCGTATACGTTACATCCCCCCCATTGCGCAGGTGAAAAGGGAGGCCCATGGCCGAGATTATCAATCTCGTTAACAACCTGAAACTCCGCTGGAAAATGATGGTACTGGTACTCCCCCTGGTGACCATCCCGATCTTCATCGTCGGCGGGGTCATCGGGTACATCTCCACCAAGCAGGCCTACCTCGGCATCACCCAGACCAGTAAGGACGACCTCGAACACACCGCCTCCTTTGCGGCCGATCTCCTCAACTCCCATTACCAGCAGTTCCAGGTCTACAAACAGGACAAGGAACGGAGCTTCCACCAGGAGCTCGCCACCCTTACCGACCTCTCCTACAACATGGTCCGGGCCCAGAACAACCAGTACAAGAAGGGGCTCATCGACCTGGAAACTGCGAAGCGGGAGGCGGACCGCGCCCTGAAAAAGGTGAACGTCGGCAAGACCGGCTACATCTATGCCATGACCAGCAAGGGGGAGCTCAAGGTCCACATCGCCCAGGAAGGGAAGAACGTCTTCAACGAGCACGACGACAAGGGGCACTACTTCATCCGCGAGATGTGCGAGAAGGCGGTCCGGTCCAAGCCGGGGGAGGTCCTCTACATCGTCTACCCCTGGCGCAACGCGGAACTGGGCGACAAGGCGCTGCGCAAAAAGGTGGTTGCCTACCGCTACTTCAAGGATTGGGACTGGATCATCGCCGCCGGCGGCTATCTCGAGGAGACCTACGAGGACGTCAATTTCGAGCGGCGCTCCTTCGAGGCGCTCAAGGAAAAGCTCAAGGCGAAGAAGGTCGGCAAGACCGGTTACATCTTCTGCATGGACGGTTCGGGGAACTTCATGATTCACCCGAGCGGCGAAGGGAAGAACTTCATCAAGGCGACCGACTTCAACGGCTCCACCTTCATCAAGGAGATGTGCGAGAACAAAACCGGCTGGATCCGCTACGCCTGGAAAAACCCGGGAGAGTCGGCACCCCGGATGAAGATCGTCCGCTACGAGTATTTCAAACCGTGGAACTGGATCGTCGCCGCCGGCTCCTACGAGGACGAGTTCTACGAGGAGGCGAACGCGATCAAGGGGCGCATCATGGAGAGCATGGTGGTGCTCACCATCCTGGTCTCGGTGATCTCCATGGTCCTGGTCTTCGTCGCCTCGCGGGTGATGACCGACCCGATCGCCCGGATGATGACGGTGATCCGGAAGGTGAAGCGGGGGCGCTTTGACGAGCGGATCCCGGTCACCGCCAACGACGAGCTGGGCGAACTGGCCGTCGCCTTCAACAAGATGACCAGCATCATCAAGCACAACAAGGAGCTGGAGGCGAACCTGGCGCAGCAGGGGAAGATGGCGTCGCTGGGGGTGCTCTCCTCCGGCGTGGCGCACGAGATCAACAACCCGCTCGGGGTCATCCTGGGCTACGCCGGCTATATCGAGGGGAAGCTCTCCCCGGACGACCCGCATTACAAGTTCATCCACGAGATCAAGCGGGAGAGCAAGCGGTGCAAGAAGATCGTCCAGGATCTTTTGAACTACGCCCGGACCCCGCAGCCCGACCTTGAGGAAACCGACATCAACGCCCTTTTGGACCAGATCGTCGATTTCGCCGCCAACCACACCGACATGCACCACGTGTCGGTGCGCAAGGAGCTCCAGCCGGGCATTCCCTCGATCATGATCGACGGGGACCAGATCCGGCAGGTGGCGATCAACCTGATCCTGAACGCCGGGGCGGCGATGGAAAAAGGGGGAACCTTGGTGGTGAGTTCCGAGCTCGCCGCCGACGGGCTGGTGAGCCTCAAGTTCCGCGACAACGGCGGCGGGATTCCCGCCGAGCACATGGAAAGGATCTTCGAGCCCTTCTTCACCACCAAGATCAAGGGAACGGGCTTGGGTCTCGCCATCACCAAGCAGATCGTGGAACAGCACCACGGCAAGATCCGGATCGAAAGCTCGGTCGGGACCGGGACCACCGTGGAGGTGCTCCTTCCGGTGAACCGGGACCTCTACGAGTAAATCCGCTCCAGCGGGGTCCGATCGGTCGTATCGAAGGCCCCGCGCAACAGAGAAGCCAAGAACGACTTTTCCGGCGCCGGACGCCGCCGGGACGGAGGACTTTGTGACGGCACAGAAAAGGGTAATGGTGATCGACAACGAGGAAGGGCTTTGCCGGATGATGGAGGCAGTCCTCTCCGACAATGGCTACCAGGTGACCGCGTTCACCCGCTCGTTCGAGGCGCTGGAGACCTTCACGGCGCGCCAGTGGGACATCATCGTCACCGACATCAAGATGCCGGGGATGGACGGCCTGGAACTGTTGCAGAAGATCAAGCAAAAGGAACCTTCCATTCCGGTCATCATGGTGACCGCCTATGCCACGGTGGAGATGAGCATCCAGGCGCTGCGCAAGGGGGCCTATGACATGCTCACCAAGCCGTTCGAGCCGGAGGAGCTCCTCTACCGGGTCAAAAACGCCCTGAAGCAGACCGCCCTGATGGAGGAAAACCGGGAGCTCCGCGAGGAGCTGGTCGGCAGGTTCCACGTCGAAAACATCATCGGGGCGTCGAGCAGCCTGCGCGAGCTTCTGGAACGGGTGGAGAAGGTCGCGGTGCGCGACACCTCGGTCCTGATCACCGGCGAGTCCGGCACCGGCAAGGAACTGATCGCCCAGGCCATCCACTACAACTCGCCGCGCAAGGAAAAGAAGTTCGTGGCGATCAACTGCGGCGCCCTCCCCGCCTCGCTTCTGGAGAGTGAGCTCTTCGGCTATCGCAAGGGGGCCTTCACCGGCGCCTCGGAAAACCGCCGCGGTCTTTTGGAGACCGCCGACGGGGGGACCCTCTTCCTCGACGAGGTGGGGAACCTGCCGATGACGGTGCAAAAGACGCTGCTGCGCTTTCTCCAGGAGCAGGAATTCAACCGGATCGGCGATCCCACCCCTACCAAGGTGGACGTCCGGGTGCTGTCGGCGACCAACGCCGACATGAAGCACGCGGTGAAACAGGGAGAGTTCCGGGAAGACCTCTACTACCGTCTGAACGTGGTGAACCTCCACCTCCCTCCCCTGCGCGAGCGCAAGGACGACCTGCCGCTGCTGGCAGCACATTTCATCCGGCAGCAAAACGAGAAGTTCGCCACCGCCATCAAGGGGCTCACCCCCGAAGCGCTGGAAGCGGCGACCAACTACCACTGGCCCGGGAACATACGGCAGTTGAAGAATGTGGTCGAGGCGTGTCTCGCCATGGAGAGCGGGGAGTACATCGGCCTTCCGGTCCTGTCCCAGTTCATCGAGATCGCTCCGCAAGGCGATGCCGGGGTTGTTTCCAACATCGTCGAGGAGGGTGAGTACGCCCGTGCCCTTTCGCGGTTCGAAACGGAATACCTGAGAGGGCTTCTGCGCAAAAACGGCGGCAACGTCGAGGCCGCGGCCAAGGAAGCGGGGACCAACATGGCGACCATCTACCGCAAGATCAAGAAGTACGGCATCCGCAAGGACGAGTACGCCGGGTAACCTGCCAGCGGATACGTCGCGTTTCGTTCCTCAAGGCGACCTGCCGCTTCATCCAGAACCAACGGCAAGGTGGCGCCCACCCACCATGTAGGAGCGACCTTCCGGTCGCGATCGAGTCTCTTTACATAAGCAAGGTAGCCGTTTTACCCTGTGGGAGCGCCTTTCCAGGCGCGATTAACTGCTACCGTCAGCACCGCCTGCGGCGGATCGCGCCCAAAATGGTGCTCCCACAGAGAAAAAACCACCCCGTCATTTCTCCCCTCGCCCCACAGTCCACCGTGGGAAGGCACCCACCGATCCAAGCTCACTCCGCCAGACTTGCCAGCACCCAACCGGGAAGGTCGCCCTGCAGCATTTGCAAAACGCATTTGCACTTTTGCAAAACCGTTTGACGCAAGCTTGCAGCGCTGCAAAATGCCGCGCGTTTTTCGCGAAACCACCTCATCGATCTGTTTTTACAGCACATTTTCCTATACCAGCAAAAAAATACCGATTTTCTCCAGCAACCCCTCCTTTTTTTGGTCCGGGGAAATCCCTTTGCAAAACTGCAAAAGCGACCAACGTTCGACACCCCTCATAAACAGCGTAACCCTGCGACCCAGCTACCTTATTGGCGATCATTAAACCGGTGGCACGACAGTTGCTAACAAATGGGCGTTACCCCAGCACTGGTCGCCCGTCGTCGCGGTCCATTCGAGAGTTGAGGCCCTATGCTTAAGGAAACGATCTGCCCCTTTTACGGCAAAAACGATGACTACTGCGATGTGGGATGTGGATATATCTCCCCCTATGACGTGAAACAGATCATCAGGTTTTGCAGCTGCCGCTACCGCGAGTGCCTCAAGTACCGGGAACTTTCGGAGCGACACCCCTCCGAGCTGACCGACGGGTCGCTTTTGGGTGGTGTAAGAGCCTAAAAAGCTCCAGCATTTGATCAAAGGAGAACGGTCATGAGCGAAAAAGAACTGGAACTTCTGTCAAGGATTGAAGAGCTCGAGCGCCACACCTGGCGCAACAGCGCCATCCTGCGCGCCGTCGCGATGGTCGCCTTTACTGCCTTGATCGGGATCGTCGTCGCCTCAGGGGTGGTCGGCGGCGGCCGCGGCAGTCACTGGTCCGGCCCGGCCTGGAACACCATGTGGCTCTACGGCCTGTTCGCCGCCAACGCGGTCTCCATGTTCTGGACCACCCACAAGGAATAGCGGGACGGCCCATCCCGCTCTTCCGGCCAAGTTACGTACTGTTTGCCATTCATTTTTCAAGTTCCGCTTTCGGGAGGACTTGCCATGCCGATGAAAATTTCCCACGCAATGCTTCTTCTGGTCGTTGTGACGATCTGCGCCGTCTTCTCGCTGCGCATCTTCCAAGGGCTCGACGAGATGATGGGAGACCAGTACTGGGTGGTCGACACCACCCAGGGCGATCACGGCTGGTACGGAATGGGACTGCTTCCCTACGTGAAGAAAGTGCCCAAGGACGTGGTCAAGGCGGTCAACACCAACCCGGAGAGCAAGGAAAAGTACATCATCTACGCCCAAAACGGCGACTTCGCCGGGAACTCGGTCTACGGCATCTGCCTCGGGATCCCGCTGATCATGTACCTGATCTGGTTCGCCTTCATCCTGGGCTTCCCGGACCGGATCGACCCGTACCTTCTGCCACGCCGGATCTTCACCACCGCGGTCATCGCGATGCTGTCGGTCCTGGTGAACCTGTTTTTGATGCGCATCGCCGCCGACTTCGCCCGGGACCCGATGTCCCGCATCGCCAACGTCGCCGGCAACCACGCCTCCCTCCTCTTCCACAACGCCGGCATCTGGTTCGCCATCCTCTTCACCGCCTTGGGGACCCCCAACCACAACATCCGCGAGACCGCCGCCCCGGACAGCCGCAACTGGCAGACCCAGGCGAACGAGAAGTTCAACTGGATGTTCGTCCTGCTCGCCGCGGTGACCGTCCTCGAGGTCGCCCTGGTGAAAAACCGTTTGGCGCTCCCCGACGCCGCCGTCGACTACTCGGTCTGGATCATCCTGGTGGTCATCTTCATGCGGATGTACGGCTTCTCCCCCAAATACTGGGTGAAGCGGGGCCGGGGGATCGCCATCATGTTCGCCGGCACCGCGGTAACGCTCCCGGTCTTCTACCTCCTGGAGCGGGCCACAGGGACCCTCGGTGCCGGCTTCGCCTCTCCCATCCTGAGCCAGGCGCTGGGACCGGAGAACGCAAACATCGGACTTTCCCTCATGGTCTCCATCTACCTGATCTTCTGGATGGAGTTCGCCGCGGCCATCCGCCGCAACGGCCCGGCCAAGCCGCTCGCCACCGGGCGTCACTAGGCCGCCGCACCTAAACTTCAACAAGGCAGGGGAAGCGCCATGCTTCCCCTGTTTGCGTCTCCCCGCCCCCTCCTTTGCTCCATTTCCAAACAGACCCCCATTGCCTCCCTTCCGCTGGCTCCGCCCTTCCCGGTAGCGTCTCCAATCTGGTCCACAGCTAATTTCCTATTTTTTTTAGACAACGTTTTACATCCGAAAAAAAGTCGATATCATTAAAACAACGAGCACTTTCTCCTTATGAGAACGCAACCGTGCAGAATTGCGACGGTGTTTTGCCATACCCGCGTTTGCCAAACGCGGGACACTTCCCATTCCAGGAGCAGCCGGGCCGGTAAAAAATTAGCTTTTTTTCTTATCCCATTTTTTTGATATTTTCCTTTGATACCGGCAGGTTAATCGCAACCAGATGGCACCGCCGGTAAAAAAATATTTCGCGGCAGATTTAAAACATCGTTTATTTTTA
Source organism: Geomesophilobacter sediminis (assembly GCF_016458275.1). Taxonomy (GTDB): domain Bacteria; phylum Desulfobacterota; class Desulfuromonadia; order Geobacterales; family Geobacteraceae; genus Geomesophilobacter; species Geomesophilobacter sediminis. The sequence continues at coordinate 270,634 of NZ_JAEMHM010000007.1, read as the reverse complement.
TTGTACATTCCAAAATCATGTGTTAAAAGGAAAACACGTATACGCTTTCACCGGGGGATCGGAAAGCCCCCAGGATCCTCCGGCAAGCGGAGATTGTTGGAACACAATTAAGCCATATCAGTTACTTATACGCCGCGACCATTTAAAGGGCGGCGATAAAAACCCGGTTTGCTAAACAGCACGTTGTTGTTTGAAAAAAAATCCAATTTCGAAAAAGGGGGAATTATCGAAAAGTTATCAAATGGACCTGGCGGGACGCCGACGACGACGACGGGCACTTTACCAAGAAAGGAGTAACGACCATGGCAGAAAAACAGTACAACTGGGCCGCAATTGCTAAGAATCCGAAGTTCGTGGAGCTTCACCGCAAAAAGACAGTGTTTTTATTCGGGTGGTGGATTTTCTCCTGTGTGTATTACTTCCTGCTGCCGATCTCGGCGGCGTACACTCCGGGGATCTTCAAGATCAAAATCATCGGCAACATCAACTTCGGGTACCTCTTCGCGCTTTCCCAGTTCTTCGTCAGCTGGGCACTCGCCCTGTACTACTCGCACGTTGCCAACAAGGACTTTGACCGACTCACCCGTGAACTGGTGGACGAACTCTAAGAACGGAGGACTATAGACTATGAAAAAGATCTTGCTCAGCCTGACCTTAGCCCTCTCCCTGGGCTCTTTCGCCTTCGCGGCCGAGCCGGCCAAAGCGCCGGCAGCAGGCGCTCCCGCTCCGGCGGCAGCAACCGCCCCGGCCCCGACCGCCGCCGCACCCGCCGCGATGCAGGCCGCACCGGCCGCCACCGCTTCGGTTGCCGCCAAGGACGCCGCCAAGCCGGAGGCACCCAAGAAGATCAAGGCCGACAAAACCATCACCATCTCGATGTTCGCCCTGATCATCGCCGCCACCCTGGGCGTCGTCGTCTGGGCCGCCAAGCAGACCAAGAGCGCCGCCGACTTCTACGCCGCCGGCGGCGGGATCACCGGTACCCAGAACGGGTGGGCGATCGCGGGTGACTACATGTCCGCGGCTTCCTTCCTCGGTATTTCCGGGATGATCTCCCTCTACGGATACGACGGGTTCATGTATTCGGTAGGGTGGCTGGTTGCCTACATCACCGTGCTCCTGATCGTCGCCGAGCCGTGCCGCAACGCGGGCAAGTACACCCTGGGGGATATCCTCTCCTTCCGTACCTCCCCGACCCCGGTCCGCGCCTTCGCAGCGATCTCAACGGTTTCCGTCTCCACCTTCTACCTTACCGCCCAGATGGTCGGCGCCGGTAAGCTGATGCAGCTCCTTCTGGAGATCCCGTACAAGACCGCCATCATCGGCGTCGGCATCCTGATGGTCATCTACGTCGTCTTCGGCGGCATGGTCGCCACCACCTGGGTCCAGATCATCAAGGCCGGCCTGCTCATGACCGGTGCTACCGCTCTGTCCATTCTGGTCATGATCAAATCCGGCATGAACCCGGTCCAGTTCTTCGCCGACATCGCCAACAACCCGAACGTTCAGGAGCACGTCCAGAAGGTGGTCCTCAAGGATCCGGTCGCCGTACCGGGCTTCGACTACGGTCAGCGCTTCCTCGAGCCGGGTCTGTTCCTCAAGAACCCGCTCGACCAGATCTCCCTGGGCATGGCGCTGGTCCTCGGTACCGCGGGTATGCCGCACATCCTGATGCGCTTCTTCACCGTTCCGACCGCTCAGGCCGCTCGTAAGTCCGTTATCATCGCGATGTTCATCATCGGCTCCTTCTACATCCTGACCACCCTGCTCGGCTTCGGCGCGGCCATCCACGTCACCCCGCAGGCGATCACCGCGATCGACAAGGGCGGCAACATGGCAGCTCTCATGCTGGCCCAGACCCTCGGCGCCCAGATCACCCCGGTCCTCGGCGACATCTTCCTCGCCTTCCTGTGCGCGGTCGCCTTCGCCACCATCCTCGCCGTCGTCTCCGGCCTGGTGCTCGCCTCCTCGGCGGCCGTGGCCCACGACATCTACGTCAACGTGATCAAGGGCGGCCACGCCGACCAGCACGAGCAGGTCCTCGCGGCCCGCATCACCTCCTTCTTCGTCGGCGCCCTCGCCATCGTGATCGGTATCGCCGCCGAGAAGCAGAACGTTGCCCACCTGGTGGCGCTGGCCTTCGCGGTCGCCGCTTCCGGCAACCTCCCGGTCGTCGTGATGTCCCTCTTCTGGAGGAAGTTCAACACCGCCGGCGTCATCTGCGGCCTTTTGGTCGGCACCATCGCCTCCATCGGCCTGGTCATGGTCTCCCCGAACATGACCTATCCCAAGAAGATTGCCGGCGACGCCAAGAAGGCCATCACCGTTCTCGAGAAAAAGGTTGCCGAAGGCGCCGTCCTCACCGAGAAGCAGGTCAAGGACCTCGACAAGGCACGCAAGGACTACGAAGCCAACAAGGACGGCAAGTCCATCATGGGTCTCGACAAGCCGCTCATCGAGCTTAAGAACCCGGGCATCATCTCCATCCCGCTCGGCTTCATCGCCGCCATCCTCGGGTGCCTGGCCTTCCCGAGCCGCCGCTCCGAAGAGATGTTCGACGAAGTCTATGTCCGCCAGAACACCGGCATCGGCATGGCCAAGGCGGTTGACCACTAACAGTTGGAAATCAAAGTGTGATAGCATGGGGAAGGGTAACCTTCCCCATTTTTTTCTTTTACGGATATCACATGCCCCACACGCTCTACCCTCCCCACCCGATCTCCGAGCCGGAGCTTCTGGAGAAGCTTTTAGGCGAAGTGCGCTCGTTTCTCCCCCTGCTCCAGCGCTCCGAGATGCAGCAGCTCCTCCAGGCCCTGCGCGATAACGCCCAGGAGGAACTCGACCAGATCGAGGCCTTCGCCCGGCGCGAGCAGGCGCTGCGCGCCAGCATCCCCGCAACCGACGACTACGCGAAGCTCCTGCGCATCCACGAGGATCTGAACGCGCTGGAGATGGACCGCTTCCTGCGCTATCACTCGGTTACCGCCCTGCACCAAAACTGCACCGCATACCGGGACGAGCTCGCCCGGCGCGCCGTCGAGCTTGTGACCGCTGAGATCAGCTCCCCCCCTCCCCTCCCCTTTGCCCTGGTCAGCATGGGGAGCGACGGCCGCGAGGAGCAGACCCTGATCACCGACCAGGACTACCTGGTCGTCTACCAGGACGGCGGGGAGCAGGCGGCGGACCAGTGGTTCCGCGAGTTTTCCGAGCTCCTCGTGGAACGGATGGAGGCGATCGGCTTCAAAAAGTGCACCGGCGGGATCATGCCTTCCTTCGAGAACTGGCGCGGATCCCTGCAGCAGTGGCAGCGGCGCCTTTTGGGAATCGTCCGCTACGAGACGACCGACTACGGCAAGAACCTGATGGATCTCATCGTCCTCTCCGACGCGCGCTACGTCGCCGGCGACCGGGAGACCGCAGAAAGCCTCGTGGAGCTGATCCGTTCCCTGGAGATGGACTACTTCCAGGCGCTGTGGGGGATGGCGAAGGCCGCCACCGAGATGAAGCTCGCCCTGGGTTTTTTGAAGCGCTTCTGGACCGAGGGGAGCGGCGAGCACAAGGGGGAGTTCAACTTGAAGCTCCTCGCCTGGGCGCCCTTGGTGATGAACGTCCGGATCCTGGCCATGAACCAGGGGATCCCGGCCACTGCCACCGTGCGCCGCATCGAGCTGCTCCAGGCCGAGGGGAGCCTCTCGGGGCAGATGGCGGCCGGGCTCATCGAGGCCTACCGCGTCCTCACCAAGCACCGGATCCTTTTGCAGATCAAGGTGATCAAGGGAATCCAGAAGGACGCCTACCACGTCAACCCGCACACCCTCCCCAAGGAGGAGCGGGAACAGATCCGCCGCGCCCTGCTGCTCATTGAAGAGCTGCAGAAAGTGATTCACACCAACTTTTCGATCATGTGATAGCAGTGAGCAGTAAGCAACACAGTAAGCAATAAAGCAGTGAGTAATGAAGTAATGCCAGTAACAGATGCCTCCTGCTTAAGGCAGGTATCGTCCTGGCACGCCACGTGGTCCCCCCCGCTCAAAATGCCCGTTGTTCCCCGCTCAATCTCTCCCGGATTCTTCTTCCCCCACCTCGTTCAGTACCAACGACGGCAATGTAAACAAAATACTGAAGGCGACGAAATCCTTATTGAAATGGCACGCCAAAGCACGTATTATGCCGCTTCGGTACTGGTGGTCGGCAGTTGACGGTACCGGCCGCGTCCGGTGCGGCATCGTTTTCTGCTGCCGAAATCACCGGTCCTGATGGGAGCTTACATGGCAAAAATACTCGTCGTCGACGACTCCAAACCGATCCGCTGCATGCTCAGCAACGTCCTGACCAACCGCGGATTCACGGTCGTGGAGGCCGCGGACGGCAAGGAGGCCGCCGAGCTCGCTGCGGGGAGCGCCTTCGACGTCATCATCACCGACGTCTACATGCCCGAGGTGAACGGCATCGACTTGGCCCGCTTGCTGAGGGAGACTCCCGAGCACCGCTTTACCCCCATCGTATTCCTCACTACGGAATCCCGCGAGGAATTCCAGTCCCAAGGAAACGATGCCGGCGCCACCGCCTGGCTTACCAAGCCGTTCAGTCCCAAGTCTTTGATCGACGTGATCAGGCAGGTCGTACCGGAGTAAGCACCCCTCAAGCAGAAACATCGCCCCGAAGTGGAGGAGCACCTTGATCGAAGATGTAGCCCCTGCGAATCTCTGCCTGGCTCTCGTGTCCCGGGACGGCGCCGTTTTGGACGCGTACCGGGAGTTCTTCGATCAGTGCGGGGTGCGCCTCTTTCACGCCCCTACGGTATCCGAGCTCTTCCGCACCCTTCCCGAAACCGAGATCAGCGGCATCATCGCCGACATCCCCGTTATCGTCCGCGCCAGTTACAAGGACAAGATGCTCTTCGAGGAGATCGAAGGCATCTTTCCCAACGTCCGGGTCAACTGGAACAAAGAGGCCGGGTTCAAGGTCCTCTTCTCCGACCGGCACAAGTCCGGGGAGGAAAACCTCCGGGATTTCATCGGCAAATGCGTCGGTTTCCCCCCCCGCAGCCTGCGCAAAGACGATCGCAAGGAATGCGTCCTCAGCGTCCAGATGTGGCAGGAAGGCACAACCCACGAGGCCGCGGTCCGCGCCTTCACCCTGGACATATCCCCCGGCGGACTTTTCATCAGCACCTGCTACCCACCCGAGGTCGGCAGCGTCTTCCTGGTGGAAATCTCCGGATTCCAGACCCTTCCCTTCAAGGTGGTGGTCCGTTGGATCCGCGCCTGGGGGGATGGCGGCGCCATCCCCGGGTTCGGAGCCAAATTCCTCGATCTGAGCGAGCAGCAGGCCGATTTCCTGGCCGGCATGATGCTGTAATTGTTCTTTCGGCACTGATGCTGTAGCGATCGACGTCACACCCGGAGGCGCCATGAGCCACGCACCAAAACGGTACTCGGTCAACCTGTTGCGCCCGAAAAAGGGTTACATGCGCGACGAGGTGGGCACCATCCTCCTTGTGCTCCTGGGGTGGGGGTTGGTCACCTTCGGGTTCCAGATCGTCCTCGCCCTTTGGGCCGGCACTCCGCTCGGGCGCTTTTTGACCCAGACCTACCTGTTCAACCTCCCGCTCCATTTCTTCTTCTCCGGCCAGTTCCTCCCCCTCTGGTTCATCATCCTCTGTGTCTTCTACAACTACCGCCTGGACCGGATCACCGAATACCACAGCCACATGAGGGACCGCAGCTATGAATGATGCCTCCTGGACCATCGGGATCGTCCTTTTCGTCCTGGTCTCCTTCCTGCTGGTCGGCCTGAGGCAGAAGTCGCGGGAGAGCTTGGAATACGGCTTCGGCGGCCGCTACACCGGGCGGATCGGCGGCGGCGCGGCCATCGCGAGCAACTGGATGAGCGCGGCGAGTCTGATGGGGCTGGGGGGGATCATCTACCTGCAGGGGTACCAGGCCCTTGCCTACGTCATCGGCTGGACCGGCGGCTACGTGCTGCTCCTGGTGCTCCTGGCGAGCCAGATCCGCCGTTTCGGCAAGTTCACCGCCCCCGACTTCATCGCCGAACGCTACGGCTCCCCGGTGGCCCGGTTCTTAGCCGCCCTGATCTCCATCGGGATCTCGATCATCTACTGCACCGCGCAGTTCAAGGGGATCGGCCTCCTTTTCTCCTTCATGCTCGGGGTCGAATACAACCGTGCCGTCCTCTACGGCGGGGCCGCGGTGGTCTCCTACCTGGTCATCGCCGGGGCGCTGGGGGTACCGCGCAACCAGCAGATGCTCTACTTCGTCATCTGCGTCTCCTTCATCGTGCCACTCATGTGGCTTGCCCATCACCTGGGGTACTTCTGGATCCTGCCCCAGTTCGGCTACGGCGAGGCGATTTCCGACCTGGCGCGCCAGTACCAGATCGACTTCACCCTCCCCTTCACCAGCGGCACCCTTTTCGGCTGGGTTTCCCTCTGCTTCACGCTCATGGTCGGGACCGCCGGACTGCCGCACGTCCTCTCCCGCTTCTACACCGTCCCCAACGTCCGCGACGCCCGCTGGAGCGTGGTCTGGGGGCTCTTCTTCATCGCGCTCATCTACTGGTCCGCCCCGGCCTTCGCCGTCTTCGGCAGGCTTTTGGAGGTCCGTACCGGCATTCGCCTGCCCCCTCCCGCCGCCGAACGGATGGCCGACCTGGTGGTGATGAAGACCGCCGTTTTAGCAGGGATGCCCGGATGGCTCGTCGGGGTTTTGGCGGCAGGAGCGCTCAGCGCCGCCTTCTTCACCGTCGCCGGGCTTTTGATGACCGGCGCCGCCTCGGTCTCCTACGACCTTTACTACTGCCTGATCAACCCCAAGGCCAACGAAAGCGATCGGATGGCGGTCGCCAAGGGGAGCACCCTGGTGCTGGCGGGGATCGTCCTCCTTTTGGCCCTGAACCCGTGGGGGCTCATCGTACAGATCACCGCGCTCGCCTTTGCCCTGGCCGGAAACACCCTCTTCCCGCTGCTGTTACTGGGCATCTGGTGGGACCGCGCCAACCGCTACGGCGCCATCGCCGGGATGCTGGTCGGCCTTTGCTGCACCTTCGCGCAGCCGCTTTTAGGTGGCACGTTCCCGATCCTCGCCCAGCTCTTCCCGCTGACCTCCTCCGCGCTTTGCGGCGCACCGCTGGTGATCCTGGTGATGATCGCAGTCTCCTTGGCCACCAAGCCCCCCCCGGACGCGATGCGCGACTTCCTGGAGCACGAGGTCCACGGACACCTCGACTAGGCCGAAACCTTCGAGCCGGAGAGCGTTATGCCCCTTTTCATCGGAACCCGAGGAAACGACATCCTTCGCTGGAGCGCGAGTTCCCAACTCGTCTCCGGGTTGGAGGAGCTCCTGTCCCAACGCTGGGAGCGCCAGAGCATCCCCGAAGCGGCGGCGCTTTTGCGCCAATTCCAGGGCGGGCTCGACGAAGAGCTCGCCAGGGAGATGGCGGCGCAGCGAGAGCTGGAGGAGATCCTTCGGGAGGTGGAGCAGGCCGCGACGACCGGGGAACTCGCCGCACTTTCGGCGCGGGGGACCGAATTCGCCCGCAACTACTTCACTTCACGGCGCTCCATCCTGGCCCACTTCGAAATCAACACCGAGCTGCACGACCGGATCGTGGCCCGGTCCATCGCGCTGACCCGCGAGCTGATGCGGAGCAAGGGACAAGGGGAGCCCCCGGCCTTTGCGCTTCTGGTTTCCGGCGATCGGGGACGGGGCGAGCACGGCATCGCCAGCGGCAACCACTATTTCCTGCTGCACGAAGAGGCACCGGAGTTGAACTACCTTTTCATTCACGGCGCCATCGCCGCGCTCAAAGAGGCGGGGGTGATCCAGGAGAACCCGCTCTGGCACGGGACGCTCGGCCAGTGGGAGAGGTTTGTGGCGGGAACCGGCGAGGAACAGGGGGCCGACGATCTGCAGCGCGAGCAGCGCCTGGAAACGCTCGCCGACCTGGGGCCGCTGCTGGGGGATGAGAGCCTGGGGCACCGGGCGCTCGATTTGGCCCGGGACGCGGTGCAGCGCGAGCGTAACGGGGACCTGGTGCAGCGGCTGGGACGCAAAGCGGTAGCGGCACCGGTAGCGGTCGGGCTTTTCGGTCGCTATCGGCTGCTCAAGGAAGGGGAGCAGCGCGGCAAGATCGACCTGGACGGGACGGCACTCCTCCCGCTGCAGGCGACCCTGCGGGTGCTGGCCCTTGAGGCGGGGATTGGCTGCGGCGGAACCCTGGAACGGATCCAGTGGCTGGTGGAGCGCGGCAGTTTAAGCGTCGAGCTCGCGGAAAGGCTCCTCAAGGCGTTCCAGATCCTGGTGCAGTGGCGGGTTGCCGCCCCCGGCAACGGCGGGCGCTACCTCGATCCGGCGAATCTGGACGAGGCGCAGGACGAGCAGTTCCGGGGCGCGGTGGACGCCGTCCTCACCCTGCAGAAGATCGCCTACCAGAAGATTTTCGGACAGGGGTAGGCATGATCATCTCCATCTCCACCGGGACGCTGTTCATTTTCCCACTGGAAAAGGTCTTCGAGATCGCCCTGGAAGTCGGCTTCGACACGGTGGAGCTGGTGATCAACCAGGAATTCCAGAAGGTGAACGCGCGCAAGCTGGTCCGCCACCTGGCGCAGCAGCTCCCGATCCGTTCGATCCACGCCCCGTTCATGCCGCTGGACGGCTGGGGCGGGCCGGTGGACAGCCTGAAGCGCTGCGTCGAGATCGCCGGGGAGTGCGGGGTCGAGCTGGTGAATTTCCATCCCCCGTCCTGGCTGGGGATGGAGCTCGGGTACTGGCGCTGGCTCTACAAGATCTACGATTTCCAGAAGGAAGTCGGCCAGGGGAAGGTGATCCTGACCCTGGAGAACATGCCGTGGACCGGCAAGTACAACCTGAACCACTACATCCTTTCCGAAACCGGGAAGATGATCGATTTCCTCCACGAGCGGAACCTCTACCTGACCTTCGACTGCACCCACATGGGTTCCGGCAAGGCGAACTTCATCAACGACTTCTACCTGTTTTACAACTCGGGTCGGATCCGGAACATCCATTTCTCCGATTACGGCCACGGCCGTCAGCACCTGTTGCCCGGCCACGGCATCCTCCCCCTCACCCGTTTCTTGAACCACTTGCGCAACACCGCCTACAACGAGAGCGTGACGCTGGAGCTGAGCCCGCACGAGTTTCCCCGCGACGAGCGGATCATCGTGCAGAGCCTCAAGGAGATACTGCAGTACCTCAGGAAAGAGACGCAGAAGGAGGAAGGGGAACAACTTCAGTCCACGGTGAACAGTGAACCGTGATTAGTGATCGGAGTCAGTGATCGGTGATCAGTATGTGGCAGGCCCTGTTCCTGTGGGAGCGACATTCCTGTCGCGATCCAAGTCCGCTGATCGCGGCAAGAATATCGCTCCTACAACGTTGGCTCCCGCACATCCAGGTTAAGTACATGGTAAAAAGCCCAAAAAGAAAAGGAGCCATGTCGGCTCCTTTCGCAATTAACTGATGACTGATTCTGACTACGGTGGACTGAATTAGCCTCTCACGACATAGACAGAGCACTTCGCATTCTGCACTACCTTGTGGGAGACGCTTCCCAAGAGCTTCCGTTTCAGGAACCCCTTGCCGGTGCTCCCGATCACGATGACATCGATCTCTTCCTTCTGCGCGAACCGGATCAGCTCATCGGCCGGTTCTCCATACACCACCCCGGTCTCCAGCGGCACGTCCATCTCGGCGGCGAGCTTCTCCACCACGAAAAAGATCCGCTCCTTGAGCTCGCCCCACTCCTCCTTCTCGGTGATGGGACGGGTGGGAAGAAAATCGGTAAAGGTGTTGCGCGGGGCATTGGGGAGCACGAGCAGGCCGTAGACCTTGCTCTTGAACTGGCTCGGGATCCCCGCCGCGAGCCGTACCGCTTCCTCCGCGGCCTTGTCGGAGAGCGGCGACCCGTCGATTGCCACCAGGATTTTCTTCCGCAGGTTGAGCATCTAACTCCTCCGAATCAATGAATCTCAGGGCCGGTTTGCAATTCCGGCAAAAGCATGCGGATTATAAAACAGTTCCGTACCATTGAGAAGGAATTTCGCCGGTCGGGGACAGGAAGATTAAAAAAATAGCCCCGGGAGGGTAGCAGCCACAGCCAACCGTCGGCGCCCCAGCTCGTAGGGGCGCAGCATGCTGCGCCCGTGGCACCGAGGCAAGTGGAAGCACAGATGACGGCGAGGTCCGGTTCCCACGAAGGCTGCGGTTGGCCTGATCCTGTGGGAGCGCCATTCCTGGCGCGAATCAGCTCCGGTGGGTCGCGGCAAAAGGGGTTATTCGCGCCTGGAAAGGCGCTCCCACAGTAAATAGAACTGTCGTCCCCAAATAAAAACGGCACGTTCATCCCATGATGAAAGTGCCGAAAGCTCGTAGGGGCGCCAGCCAGCTGCGCCCATTTCAGCCGTTAAAGCTTCACCTCGATCGGACCCTTATTCAATATCTCCAGCATTTCCGGGTGAATGGCCCCGTTAGATGCCGCGATCCGATGATCGTACACCGAATGCGGCTCCCCGGCATGGTTGGTGACGGTCCCGCCGGCCTCACGCACCAGAAGGGTTCCCGCCGCGACGTCCCACGGCTTCAGCTTGCACTCCCAATAGCCGTCCAGCCGCCCCAACGCCACGTAGGCGAGATCGAGGGCAGCTGCGCCGGCGCGGCGAATGCCGCGGGCGGCAAGCTGGAAACGGAAGAAGTTGCCGAAGTTGTTCTCGTTGTCGGAAGCTACGTCATAGGGAAAGCCGGTGGCAAGCAGGCTGCTGCGCAAGGGCTGCCGGGCCGACACCGTAATCCGCTGCCCGTTCAGATACGCTCCCTCCCCGCGCACCGCGGTGAAGAGCTGGTCCATCATCGAGTGGTACACCACCCCCAGCAGGATCTCGCCGTCCACCTCCAGCGCGATGGAAACGCAGAACCAGGGATAGCCGTGGGCGAAGTTGGTGGTCCCGTCCAGCGGGTCGATGATCCACTTGTGGGAGGCACATTCCCCTTCCGCACCCCGCTCCTCGGCGAGAAAGCAGTGGCCTGGGAAAGCGGCCTTCAGGCGCGAGACGATGATCTCCTCGCAGGCACGGTCCACCTCGGTCACCAGGTCGACCCGTCCCTTGAACGAGACCTCGAAATCACCCGCCACCCGTTGCCGCTGCAGGGCGCCCGCCGCCTTGGCAGCGGCGATGGCAACATCAAGAAACGCGGAATTCTCCAATTTTTTCTCCGTTTTTACCTTCCTAGCACAGGGAACGACCGACCACTTCGCGCATCTGTTCCAGCAGCGTGAAATGAACCTCCTCTTCCGCTGCAATGCTCAAAAAGAGCTCTTTTCGGCAGCCATCGCCATCGGCCGCGGCGATTTCCCGGCAGATTTGCGCGCAGCGGGCCTCGAATTCCATTGCCGTGGCCAGCCTCTGGAGGTCGCCTTCTTCCGGGATGTAATAGGGCTGGTGCAGCGAGAGCCGGCGCAGGATCCCCTTGGCCTCGTCCAGGGTGACGAAATCCTCCAGATCGGGAAGAGTCCCTCGCCGCAGCGCCAACAGTACCCGCTCCTGCCGCATCTCGTCTTCAGCCAGCATCCCGAAAAATTTCCGGATCCCGGCGCTGCCGCTTTGGGCGCCCATTCGGTGGTAGAAGCCGCGCCCCTCTTCCTTTCGTTGGAGCAGATGTTCCATGGTTTCCATACGCTCCCTCCCAGGGTTATTATCTCCGGTTGCATACAGTACCAGAAAAGGAGGGATTTACAAAAACGGCAGGCAGTATGTCACAGAAGAACTCGGTAACCTAGAAAAACAAAGCAGTAACCGGTGCGGCTCAGACACTGAGTTTGTTGACAGGACGGCAAGTTGCCATTTTTGTGGCCCCATTCTCTGTGAGAGCGCCATTTCTGGCGCGAAGGACCGGATTTCTCCCGGCGGCGGCGGGATAGGGTCGCGTCTGGTTCCCAGACTCGACCTACGAGAGACAAAAAAAAGAGGGGATCCGAAGATCCCCCCTTGGATGAAGCTCTGTTGGAAAGCCCTGGTTAGTTGTAAGCGCTTTCCGAATGCTGGGTCTGGTCGAGGCCCATGATCTCGTCTTCCTTCTCGACGCGGAAACCGATCAGCTTGTCGAGGACGAAGGAGATGATGAAGGTAACCACGATGGCGTAGGCGGCGGCAGCGCCGACCGCGATCAGCTGGATGACGAACTGCTTCGGGTTCCCCGAGGTGACGCCGGTGGCGCCGATGGTGGCGAAGACGCCGGTCAGCAGGGCGCCGGTGGTGCCGCCGACACCGTGGACACCGAAGGCGTCGAGGGAGTCGTCGTATTTGAGCTTCGCCTTGAGCATCACGCCGAGGTAGCAGACCACCCCGCCGATGATCCCCATGATGATGGCGGCGCCCGGCTGGACGAAACCGGCGGCCGGAGTGATGATGACCAGGCCGGCGACGACGCCGGAACCGAAACCGAGGGCGGAGGGCTTGCCGGCATGGATCCATTCGGCGATCATCCAGGCGAGGCCGGCAGCCGCCGGAGCGATGGTGGTGGTGGTCAGGGCCAGGCCGGCAAGGCCGCCCGCCGCATCCGAGCAGTTGGGGCCGACGATCGCGGAGCCGGCGTTGAAGCCGAACCAGCCGAACCAGAGGATCCCGACGCCGAGCAGGGTCAGCGGGAGGCTGTGCGGAGCCATCCGCTCATGCGGGAAGCCGTGACGCTTGCCGAGGAAGAAGAGGGCCACGAGAGCCGAGATACCGGAGGAGAGGTGGACGACGGTACCGCCGGCGAAGTCGAGTGCACCCATCTTGAAGAGCCAGCCGTCGCTCATCCAGACCCAGTGGGCCAGCGGATCGTAGACCAGGGTGGTCCAGAGCAGGACGAAGAGGCAGTAGGTGGAGAACTTGATACGCTCGGCCAGGGCGCCGGAAACCAGGGCGACGGTAATCATGGCGAACATGCACTGGTACATGGCGAAGACGAACTCCGGAATGGACCCCGGCTCGGTCGCCACGTTCTGGAACAGGGCGTAGATGGGGGTGCCGTCCTTCACCGTCACCAGGCCGTTCATCAGGACCTTGCTGAAGTTGCCCAAAAGGCCGTGCCCGATGTCGGGACCGAAAGCCAGCGAGTAGCCGATCACCGCCCACTGCACGCCGACGATGCCCATGGCGACCAGGGAGTGCATGATGGTGGAGAGGACGTTTTTCTGGCGGACCATGCCACCGTAGAACATCGCGAGACCCGGAATCATGAAGAGGACCAGGGCCGAGGAAACGAGCATCCAGGCGGTGTCGCCGGTATTGAGGACCGGATCCACGTTCTTGGGAGCGGGCTTGGCAGCGGCGGCGGGAGCGGCGGCGGCCGGTGCGGCTGCTGCCGGTGCAGCGGCAGGAGCCGGGGCGGTTGCTGCCGAGGCAGCGGCGGCCGGAGCATCGGCCGGTTTGTCTTCGGCCAAAAGTGCCGAGGGAGCGGCGAAAAGCCCTGCGGCCAGCGCAAGGGTGGAAAGAGAGAGGACGATCTTGCTGCGGCAGGACTTGTTCAGGCCCGGCAGAGCAGCTTCCTTAGCCTTTGCGAGGATACTTCTTCGTACCATGGGAGTTCTCCATTGAAGGTTTATTTTTTGGCAAGTGCCAGATGTTGAATGCCTAGATAGCCTCGTCGCCTTTTTCGCCGGTCCGGATCCGGATCGCCTCTTCCAGCGGGAGGATGAAGATCTTCCCGTCACCGATCCGGCCGGTGCGCGCGGTCTCCTCGATGGCGGTAACCACCTTGCCGACCAGATCGTCGGAAACGGCGACTTCGATCTTCACCTTCGGAATGAAGTCGACCACATACTCGGCCCCACGGTACAACTCGGTGTGACCCTTTTGGCGACCGAACCCTTTCACTTCGCTGACCGTGATCCCCTCGATGCCGATCTCGTTCAGCGCATCCTTCACTTCATCAAGTTTGAACGGCTTGATGATGGCTTGAATAAGCTTCATTGCTTGCCTCCTTTTCCCGTCGTTGGTCGCCTCGTCAGCGAGATTGACCAAGACTTTGCAGCCTGTGTGCCAAAGACAAAAAGCCCTGTTTTTGCGGGGCAAAAACAGGGCGCAGCAACGCAACTGCACATTTCGGGTGCATGGAGCGCCGTTTAATTAGGCAATCGGGCTGTAACTTACTGCCGCGGCCGCGGCGTGATGCCACTGCCGAAGGGAAGCTGTCTCAAGTTGAATTCCGGATAGGCGGCAACGGCAATTTCGTGCTGGTCCAGCCCCTCCCGCTCCACGTCGCTCGCCACCCGCATTCCGATGAAACGGTCGAGCAGCCGGAAAAACAGGTAGGCGGCAAAAAAGACGAAAATGACATCGATGGCCACCCCCACGCATTGGGCAGCGAGCTGGCCGCCGTCGCCGTAGAAGAGCCCGCGCACGTTCCCTTTGACCCCGTTGAGCCCGCCACCGTAACTCCCGTCCGCAAAGAGCCCCAAGGCCACCGCTCCCCAGGCACCGCCGAGGCCGTGCACCGAGATGGCACCGACCGGGTCGTCCACCCTGAGGGTCCGTTCGACAAAGATGATCGAGATACAGCAGAGGACCCCGGCGGCCGAGCCGATCACCACGCTTGCGAAGGGAGTCACGAAAGCGCAGGGGGCCGTCACCGCCACGAGCCCCGCCAGCAGTCCGTTGGCACTCATGGTCAGATCCGGCTTGCCGTATTTTACCCACATGAAAAGCATCGCGACGAATCCGCCGGCGGCGCTGGCCAGCATGGTGTTGACGGCGACGACCCCGATGCGCAAATCCGAGGCAGCGAGGGTCGAGCCCGCGGTGAAGCCGAACCAGCCGAAGGCCAGGATCAGGGTACCGACGATCGCCATCGGGATGTGGTGGCCGGGGATCGGGTTGGGAGACCCGTCCTTGTTGAATTTTCCGAGACGCGGTCCGAGCACCTTGGCACCGGCCAGGGCAACCACCCCGCCGGTGAGATGCACCACCGACGAGCCGGCAAAATCAACAAAGCCATGTCCAAGGTTGAAATTGGCCCCCAGCTGGGAAAGCCAGCCGCCTCCCCAGACCCAGTTGGCGAAGAGGGGATAGAGCAAGCCGCACATGAAAAAGCCGTAGGCGACGAAGGCAGAGAACTTGAGCCGCTCGGTCATGGCGCCGGTGGGGATGGTCGCGGCGGTATTCATGAAGACCGCCTGGAACAAAAAGGCGACGCAGACCGCCGGATCGAGGCTCGGCCCGCCGAGGAAAAACCCTTTCGCGCCGAACAGCCCGAAGGCTTTACCGAACAGGTGGACGGTGACTTCGCAGTTCAGGCCGCTCCCCCCACCGAGGGTGGGAAAACCACCCAGCCCCCCCGTCTGGAGCGCATAACCGCAGACCCAATAGGCCAGGAGCCCGATGCAGTAGATCATGAGGTTCATCGCCATGGTATGGCTGGCATTTTTGGCCCGGCAGAAACCGGTTTCCACCATGGCGAATCCGGCCTGCAGGAACATGACCAGGAAACCGCAGATCAGGGTCCAGGCGAGGTTAAGGGCGATCCGGAGCTGAGCTGCGGAGCCGGCTGCTTCGGACGCCAGGGCCCGGTCCGAAATCCGGTCGGCGGCGGTGCCGCCGCTCGGCAGGGCAACCGGCGCCGGCGCGGGAGCATCGGCCTTGGCACCGGTCGCCGCGGCCGGCGTATGAGCGGGCGACATCGACAACGGCGCTACGGTTGCGGAAGCGGCGGCCTGGTTCGACTCGGCCGGGAAGGCCGGAGCGGAAACGGAAAGCGCCAGGACCGCAAGCAATAGGGCGATGTAGCTATTGAATTTCCTAGTCACAGCAGATCTCCTTTTCGATACGCCACCTGCCGCGTTGCAGGTGACGCAGAAAGGTCCGGTTTTGGAGCAGCGGCAAAACAAAGGCACCAGGTCACGTAGGTGACGAGGCGCCTTTGCCTGCCTGATTTTCCGGACACGACGTTGTGTCAGTGGATATTGGGTCAGTGGGTAATTTGATGCAGTCCACCCGCCCGACGGGCGCAGGTTGCGTGGCACGGCTTCATCGTGAAACGCAACGGCTTACCGCGGGAAGGTCGGGTTTCGTCCCTCGACGCGACCTGCGGACTCTTTCACTGTCGATCACGATCCATACTGGATCACCGCTCCGCCGGCCACGATGATCCCCAGGCCGACCCAGGTCGAGACGGGGACCGTTTCCTGGAATACGAAACGGCCCGCCAGGATGCTGACGACGGCGAAGACCGCCACGTAAACGCCGAGAAGCTTTGAGAAATCCCACTTCACGGTGTTGACGACGACCCCGTAGCAACCGAGCATGAGGAACCCGCCGACGATCAGCCAGAGCAGGCTCCCCCGGAGCCCCTTCCGAATGACGGCATCCCCGCCGACTTCAAGGGCGGCGGCAGCTATGAAAACGATCCAGGCAAAAGCAGTCATTTTATGTTTCCTTTCAATCTGTGGCAGCGGGGCGACCTCAAAGCCCGGCATCCGGCCGGTGCCGCAGGCTGCGCCGCTGCATAATCCGGTGCGCCCACCGATCTGACACCCCGCGGCATCGTTTCTTGACCGTTGAGCTAGTGGGCCGGCCCCCGCTGCAGGATCAGGAAGAGGAAGAGAAGAAAGACCAGGGTCACCACGACAGCGCCTACCGCGGTCCACATGATTTTCCTCCCCCCGTTCTTCCACGGCGACGGCGCCTTCAGCCGGTCGCAGCGACCGGTGAGCTGGACCGCCTCCAGGTGCTCCAGTTCATGCCGCATGGTCGCTACCGAGTCGTAGCGGTGCTTGGGCTCCCGCTCCATGGCGTGGAGAATCACCTCTTCGAGCTGCGGCGAGACCTTCGGGTTGCGCTTACGGGGCGCTACCGGGTCCCCGGTCACCCGTGCGTTCATGATCACGAACATGTTCTCGCTTTCGCCCGAGAACGGGGTAACCCCCACCACCATCTCGTAGAGCATGGCGCCGGCGCTGTAGATGTCGGTCCGCTCGTCGCCCCGCTTCCCCTTCACCTGCTCCGGTGCCATGTAGTCCGGGGTCCCGACCGCCGGGGTGAACCCGGCGAAGGTCACCCGCCGTCCCTCGGCGGCCTTGGCGATCCCGAAATCCATGATCCGGATGGTGCCGTCAAAACAGATCATGATGTTCTGCGGCTTCAGGTCCCGGTGGATAACCCCATGCTCGTGCATGTGCGCGAGCGCTTCGCAGATTCGGCCGGCCAGCTTGACCGCATCTTTTTCCGGCAGCGGCCGCACGCTGTTCAGAAGGTGGGCGAGGGTGTAGCCGCGCAGGTACTCGGTTACGATGTAGGGCCGGCTGCGGAATTCGACCGGGACGAACTTCAGTATGTACGGGTGGTTGAGGAGGAACCCGATCTCCTCCTCCCGCTCGAATCGGGAGTAAAAGCCCGGATCGCTCTCGAATTCCATGAAGGGGACCTTGACCGCCACGTCCTCGCGGGTAAGGAGGTCGGTCGCCTTGAAAATGGTCGCCATCCCGGATCGGCTGATGGTCTCGGTAATGAAGAACCGTTCGTCCAGGGTCTGCCCGGGCTGAATTTCGTACCCCTTCGGGGCCGGAGGCGGTTCGTGGTAAACCGGGAGCCCCCGGTAGTAGGACTTCTTCTCTACCTCGTTGATCTGCAGCACCTGGACCGAGAGGTTATCGTCGGTGCCGTGCTGCTCGGCGAGGGCCACCAGTTGGCGGCAGGCCTGGGCCGGCGACAGGCGCATCACGATTTCGGCGATCTCGGCGTCGGCCACGTGGGCGTAGAGCCCGTCGGAGCAAAGCACCACCCGGTCCCCCTTGAAGACCGTGGACTGCTCCACGTCGAGGCGGATCATCGGGTCCTGACCGACGCTTCGGGTGAGTACCGAGCGGTGCTCGCTGGTTTTCGCGTCCTGCTCCGAGATGAGCCCGAACTTCTGCTGCATCCCGACGTAGGAATGATCCGTGGAGAGCTGCTTGATCTCTCCCTTACGCACCAGGTAGACCCGGGAATCCCCCACGTTACCCACCACGATCTCGTCATCGCGCAGGATTACCAGGCAAAGGGTGGTCGCCATCGGCGAGCGCCCGTGGTTTTCCATGGCGCGGTCGTACACGGCGAGATTTGCCGCGTTGAACATCTGGGTCAATAGCTGCTGAGGAGTCTTCTCGGCGGTCTCGCTGCGAAACGTAGCCAGTGCCGTCTCCACCGCAAGCCGGCTGGCCACCTCGCCGCGGTCCAGCCCCCCGACCCCGTCGGCCAGGGCGGCAACCGCACCATGCGAGCGTTTCTCCTCGATCACCTGCGGCTGCCAAAACCCGACGAAATCCTCGTTGTTTTCGCGCACCGGTCCCGGTGATGATAATTCGGCGTAAGTCACTTCCATAGTGTCAGCACCTTAGCATGTTTGCCGTGAGGAAGAAAAGCGCCGGGAGTGCCAAGGACGGCCGCCCGAAGACGGCCGTCCTGGCAAAGGATACCCGGCGCGGCGCTGAGCCTATAACGAGCTCGTGGAAGGCTTGGCGGTAAGGATGACTTCCTTGCCCGCCTTCTTGCTGCTCTTGAGGAAGTAGATCGCTCCGTAGAGACCCCAGACGGCGCAGACCCCCAGGGCGATGAACGGCTCCTTCCAACTCATCCCGGCCACGGTGAACGGACCGACGATGTAGAAGAGCATGATGGCCAGGTTGGCCAAAAGACCTGCCACCGGGATGACCACGTGCTTGAAGCCGTTGAAGCTATGGTGCTCCTTGAAGGCGACCATCGCGATGACGCAGGTGATCATGTAGAGGAGGAAGGTGCCGAAGTTGCTCACCAGGGTCATGATCAGCAGGGTGTTGGGGAGCTTGGTGTACATCTCCGGGGAGAAAATCCCGAAGGCGTACCAGATGTTGTGCTTGTCCAGGGCGGCCGGTGCGGCGGACTGCCCCCCCATGTAGACCGAGACGGTCACGATGCCGATGATGGCCGAGATGGCGGCGAGAGCCCAGATCGCCTTGTAGGGGGACATGGTCTTGCCGTGCAAAAGCCCGAAGTGCGAGGGAACCTCCTCGTCGCGCCCCATGGCGTAGGTGACGCGGGCGCCGGTGGAGAGGCAGGAAAGGGTGGTGCCGATCAGGGCGAGGAAGACGGTGAAGGCCTGGACCAGCATGAAGGCCTTGCCGGCCGCGGCGGAGCCGAAGAGCCAGGTCCCGGTGATGAGCATCATGTCCCCAAGCGGAGCGCCGGAGGCGCCGGCCATCGGCATGGTGTAGCCGTTGTGCAGCATGTAGTTGGCCGCGAAGTACTCGATCAGGTAGCAGACCGCGCCCTGGATCACCAGCGAGAGAAGCACCGCGCGGGGAACGTCTTTTTTCGGGTTCTTCGCCTCATCGGCCATGGCGGTAACGGTTTCGAAACCGACCAGGATGAGGATCGCGATCGCGGCCTGGATGAAGATGAAGTTGAAGCTGTGCGGGGCGACGACGGATGCCGCGGTCGCGTGATAGTTGAAGGTGGTATTGCCTTTGTCGTCCTTGGTGATGGCCCCTTCCGGAGAGTAGTCCACCTTGAAGGGAGCGGCCAATTTCAGATCTTTTACCGGCTTGCCGTCCTTGTCGGCCGCAACCGGTTCGCCGGTCTTCTCGTCCTTCATGTCCTGCATCTGGTAGACCGGTTTGCCGTCCTTGTCCAGGCTGGGCTTCCCGTCCACCAGGACCGGGGTCGGGTTTCCCTTGTCGTCCTTCACCACTTCCTGGGCCACCTGGTAGGTGACCGCGACTCCGTTGGAAAGGTGGTAGCCGGTGGAGCCCTGCGGATGCTGGGAGCGGTAGCCGATCGCGATGACCGAGAAGACGAGCAGTGCGGAGATCTGGACGATGTTGATCACGACGTTGACTGCCGTGGTGCCGGTGACCCCGCGGAAGGCGATGTAGGCGACCGCGAAGGCGAAGATGACGCAGAAGATTGCCATGAAGAGCGGGCTGTTATAGGTACCGCTGAAAGTATCGGGGAAAAACTGCTGCAGGAGGAAGTTCGCGAGGATGGCGGTTACCCCCACCATGACGCCGGGGTAGACCCAGTAGTAAAGATGGCTCGCCCAGCCGGTGATGAACTTGGCCAGTCGGGCGAACTTGAAGGCTTTGGTCTTGGAGAGGAAGGCCTGCTCGGCGTACAGGTAGGAGGAACCGGGGCCGGGGTAGAGCTTGGAGAGCTCGGCATAGCTGTAGGCCGTAGCGAGACAGAGAAGCAGGGCGAAAAGAATCCCGAACCACATTGCGCTACCAGCCATCGGTGCGCCGTACAAAGACTGCATCTGGAAAGTCAACCACAGGAACGCGCCCGGGGCGATCAGCGCCATTGCGTTCATCGTCAGGCCGGTAAGGCCCAGCGTGCCCCTTGTTTCTTCTTGTTGTGCCATTTTCATATCTCCTTTGAAATCTAGGCTCGGCAAGGCATCGATGCCCTGCTCAGTAACTCCCCTAATCAACTACTGCCCGTAGTCACCTGCTGCCTTGCCCTCCTTTGAAAAAGATTTTTGGCGTAAAAAAAACAAAAAGGCGCCTTCCACCATCTGCTGAGATGCGGTGAAAGGCGCCTTTGCCTGTATGCGTTGGTCTTCAATGACTCCCGGGGTCACACCATCGTGCCCGGCGCCCATCGTATTGCAGTAGCCATGCCAGCGTTCGACACACCTCCGTAACACAGCAAACACGGGGCACGGGCCACATCCTTACGGAATCGTAAGTTGGAAAATGCTTATAAAATGTTGCTGCCCTGACTATAAATTAGGCAGCCGGGGGGATCATTGGCCGGCGGTGGGGGGATAGGGGGAGGATACTGCTTGGGGTGGGGCGGAAGTGGCTGCAGCACCGAACATGGCGGCGATCTGGTCGGGGAGGACGGGGTGGCTGAAGAGATAGCCCTGGAAGATGTCGCAGGAATTGCCGCGGAGAAATTCGAGCTGCTCCTGGGTCTCCACACCTTCGGCCACCACCTGCAGCTTCATGGTATGGGCCATTTCGATGGTGGCCAGGGTGATGGCGGCGTCGTCGGGATCGGTGATGATGTCGTCGATGAAGGTGCGGTCGATCTTGAGCACGTCCAGCGGGAAGCGTTTCAGATAGGAGAGCGAGGAGAAGCCGGTGCCGAAATCGTCGATGGCCAGCCGCACCCCCATCTGCTTTAAAGCGGTGAGCATCTTCACCGTCTTCTCGGTATGCGCCATGAGCACCCCTTCGGTCAGCTCCAGCTCCAGGTGCCCCGGGTCCATTCCGGTCTCGCTGAGCACCCGGGTGACCGTTCCCAAAAGATCGTAGCGGGCGAAGTGCTGTCCGGAGACGTTCACCGCCAGGGTGAGCGGGGGGAGCCCCGCCTCCATCCAGAGCCGGTGCTGGCGGCAGGACTCGCCGAGCACCCATTCGTCGATCTGGATCACCAGGCCGATTTCCTCCGCCAGCGGGAGAAACCGCGCCGGCTCGACCACGCCGAGCTCCGGGTTGTTCCAGCGCACCAGCGCCTCCACCCCGATGACGGTACCGGTGCGGCTGGAGATCTGCGGCTGATAGTAGACGGTGAACTCCTGGTTCTTGAGCGCCTTGTGCAGCTTGCTTTCCAGGATGATCCGCTCCAGGGCGCGCGAGTTCATCGACTCGTCGTAGATCTGGTAGCCGTTTCTCCCCTCCTCCTTGGCCTGGTACATGGCGCCGTCGGCGTTTCGGATCAGGTCCGAGGCGGAGGTCGCGTCGAAGGGATAGAGGCTGATCCCGATGCTGGTGGAGACGAAGACCTCCCTCCCCTCAAGGGAGTACGGCATCGAGATCACCTCCAGGATGCGCCGCGCCACCTTGGCCACGTCCTGAAAGTGCTCGATGTCCGACAACAAGATGGTGAATTCGTCCCCCCCCAGCCGTGAAACCAGCGACCCCGGGAGATCCCCCTCGGCGGTGGCGAGGCAGTCGCTGCGCCTCACGCAGTGCTGCAGACGGTCGGCGACATCCTGCAAAAGCTTGTCCCCTACCCCGTGCCCCATGGTGTCGTTCACCAGTTTGAAGCGGTCCAGGTCGAGATAGAGCACGGCCAGCATCCGGTCGTTGCGGTTGGCGTAGACGATGGCCTGTTCGAGCTGCTGCAGGAAGAACCGGCGGTTGGGGAGCCCGGTCAGGGCGTCGTAGTAGGCAAGGAGCCGGATCTGCTCCTCGGCGCGCTTGCGCTCGGTGATGTCCTGGATGGTGCCGGTAAGCCGGATCGGGCGGGCGTCCTCGTCCACCACGGTCACGAGCTCGGCGTGGAGGGTACGCTCCACCGCGTCGGCGAGCAGGATGCGGTAGTCGAAGGACAAGGGGATCTTCTTTTCTACGGCCTCGTCGATCGAACCCTGCACGAAGGCGCGGTCCAGCTGGTGTACCGAGTCGAGGATCGGGTTGGCGGTCCGTTCCCCGTCGACGCAGCAGATGTTGTAGACCTCGTCGGAGCAGTGGATGTCCCCGGTGGTGAGATCCCACTCCCAGCTCCCGATGTGGGCGAGGCTTTGGGCATGGGCCAGCACCGCCTTGCTCTCCTTGAGCTGCTCGAAGGCGTTGCTCGCCCTGAGGATGTAGCTCACCCGGTAGCGCAGGATGTGCCAGTTGATCGGCTTGGTGATGAAATCGGTGGCGCCGGCCTCGTAGGCGCGGTCGATCGACTCCAGGTCGTTGAGCCCGGTCATCATCAGGATCGGGGTGTCGCGCCCCGGCTCGGTGCGCCGGATCGCGCTGCAGACCGAGAAGCCGTCCATCCCCGGCATCATGACGTCCAAAAGGACGATGTCGGGGACGAGGTTCTGGAATAGCTCCAGGGCCTCCGCGCCGCTTTGGACGTCGCGCACCGCAAAGCCGGACGGCTCCAGCGATTCGCGGGTCAAAAGCCTGATGTAGAGGTCGTCGTCGGCCACCATCACCAAGGGGGCGCTCCTTTTCATCTTGCGGATCATAGCCCCCCTCCCATCAGCGCGTTGCGGACGGTCCGGTACTCCTCTTCGGCGCGCTGTAAAAGCGGCAGGGCCCCCTCGGTGGACCCGCTGCGCCCGAGCGCCTCGAGCTCGTCGCAGACCCCGGCCAGCTTGACGGCGCCCAGGTTGGCGCTGCTCGACTTGAAGCTGTGCGCGGCGACCTTGAGCATCATCGGGTCCTTGCCGGATTCCGCCTCGCGCATCGTCTGCAAAAGCGTCGGGGTGCTGGTCAGGTACAGATCGACCACCTTGCGCAGGATCTCCAGCCCGCGGGTGCCGGAGAGGCTCTGGATCATGGCCAGCGCCTGGGGCATTTCGTCGGGGACCGCTACGGCGGCCGGGGCGGGCGGCTGGGCCGGGGCACCGACCAGGTGCTTGCACAAAAGCTGGGCCAGCGCCTCGCGAGCGAAGGGCTTGGAGAGGTAGTCATCGGCCCCGGCCTTCAGGCACGCCTCCCGGTCCCCCTTCATCGCATACGCGGTGAGCGCGATGATCGGGAGCCTCGGCTCCTCCGGGTCTTCCCCCTCCCGGATCAGGCGGGTCGCCTCCAGGCCATCCATCTCCGGCATCTGGGTGTCCATGAGGACCACGTCGTAGCGGGTCTGACAGACCATCGCCAGCGCCTGCACCCCGTTCACCGCCACCTCCACCCGGCAGCCGAAGCTCTCCAGCATGCCGCGCCCGACCTCCTGGTTCACCTCGTTATCCTCGACCAAAAGGACCAGCGGGATCGCCCCGTCGGCGGTCTGCAACAGGGAGGCATCCTCCTGCCAGGGCTCCATCCCCAGCGACCGGACCAGGGCCTGGTAGAGCGGCGTCTGGCGCACCGGCCGCTGCAGCACCCCGGCCACAGTATCATCCCGCTCCGGCTCCTGGTCCGGATCGGCCAAAAGCACCACCGCCAGGGACCGGGCCGCCGGGTGGGTGCGCAGCGCGCGGGCGAGTTCGCTCCCCCGGGCATCGGGGAGGCGGCAACTCACCAGGGCGACGTCGAAGGGTGCCGCCACCACCTTACGCAGGGCTTCGCGGGCATCCCCGGCAACCACGGTCTCCATGCCCCAGGAGGAGGCCAGGCGGCAGATCGGATCGCTTCCGGACGGCTCCACGACGAGAAGACTCTTGCCGCGCAGGGCGTTGAAGGCGTGCGACGGCGCGGTCTCCTGCTGATCCTGAAGTTCCAGGCGGGCGGTGAAACTGAAGGTGGATCCCTTCCCCGGTTGGCTGGAGACGGAAATCGTCCCCCCCATCAGCTCGCTCAACTGCCGGGCGATGGCCAGCCCCAGGCCGGTTCCCCCGTAGCGGCGGGTGATGGTCTGGTCCGCCTGGGAGAACTGCTCGAAGATATGCTCCTGGGCCTCCGGTTCGATGCCGATCCCGGTATCCTGCACGGTGATCCGGATCAGGGCCGGCTCCTGCTCCAGGGTCGCCTCCAGGCGCACCTTGCCTTGCTGGGTGAATTTCACCGCGTTGGCCAGGAGGTTCACCATGATCTGGCGCAACCGGACCGGGTCCCCCTGCACCATACGGGGAAGCCCGGGATCCACGGAGGCGAAGAGTGCCAGTCCCTTTTTCTGGGCGTCTTCGGCCAGAAGTTCCACCGCCTCGTGCACCGTGTCGTGCAGGTCGAACGGGATCGTCTCCAGCTCCATCCGCCCCGCCTCGATCTTGGAGAAGTCGAGGATGCTGTTGATGATGGAGAGGAGCGCCTCCCCGGAGTGGCGCACCGTATCGACGTAGCGCGCCTGCTCGGTGGTGAGGTCGGTGTTGAGCAAAAGCTCGGTCATCCCCAGCACCCCGTACATCGGAGTCCGGATCTCGTGGCTCATCTGGGCCAGAAAATCCGACTTGGCCCGGCTCGCCGCCTGGGCGGTCTCCATGGAGAGCTGCACCTCGTCGAGGCTCGCGGCGAGTTGTCCGTTCACCTCGGAGAGCTCCCGGGTCCGCTCCTCCACCTCGATCTCCAGCTCCATGCGGTGCAGCGCGAGCCGTTCGTCCCGCACCGAGATCTCCTCCAGCATGTTGTTGAAGCAATCGAAAAGAAGACCGACCTCGTCGTCGCTCCAGCGGGAGACCCGCACCTTGTAATCCTGGCGGCGCGAAACGATCCCCATCTTGTGGGTGAGGTGGACGATGGGGGCCAGGATGAGCCGGTCGAAGCGGGAGCGGAACTGGCGTCCCAAAAGGAACAGGCCGCCGAGGAAGCAGCCGGTGACCGCGAGACAGTAGGTGAGCGTGGCGCAAAAGGGAGCGGCGGAGGGATGCAGGATGAGGCGATAGGCGCCGGAAGGAACGCGGAGGGAAACCGACCGGTCCGGCAGCCAGTCGGAAAGAAGCGGCTCCCACACCCCCTGCCGCGGCACCAGCGAGACGGCCAGGAGCCGGCCGGTGGAGGAGCGGAGTTCGACCCGGGCCAGGCGGTGCTGGGTCGTCAGTCGGGCGAGGTCGTTGCGTAACCGGGGAAGATCGGGCGGTGGAGATGCGGCAATCTGCAGCTCGATGGCCCGGGCCAGGCTATCCAGGGCGAGCCGCTGCTCGTCGAGAGAAACCGTGAGGGCACAGGAAATGAAGCTGATGGCTGCCGCGACGACAAGAGCGGCGTTGCCGGCGAGGAGTACCGTCATCAGCTTTCCTTTGACTGAGGAATCAAGGGACGTCCGACGCATCTCAGCACCCCCCGCAGCGACAGGAGTGGGATTGGCGCTTTACCGTCCCTTCCGGGGCGGAAAAACAAGTTAGAACTTTACAATAAGAGGTCTTTTATTTCAAGAAAGGTACCGGCGGAGGGCAAGAGAGACAAAGTTGCCGATGATGCGGCGGGAATCGGCGTCGTAGGCGGCGCGACCGACCTCGTACTGGCGGACCAGGTCCGGTTCGGGAGGGGGGAATTCGCTCCAGCAGGAGACGATGTCGCGATCCACCTCGGGATGGAACTGCACCGCATAGGCAGTTGCGCCGTAGCGAAAGGCCTGCACCGGGCAGGCGGCGGAGTGGGCCAGGAGAGTGGCCGAGGGGGGGAGGGTGAAGCTGTCGTTGTGCATTTGGA
This sequence comes from Geomesophilobacter sediminis, assembly GCF_016458275.1. Lineage (GTDB taxonomy): Bacteria > Desulfobacterota > Desulfuromonadia > Geobacterales > Geobacteraceae > Geomesophilobacter > Geomesophilobacter sediminis. The sequence goes on along the minus strand of NZ_JAEMHM010000007.1, from coordinate 244,630 downwards.
AGGTGGTGAACGTTTCGGCAAGACCGGCGAAGAGCGGATCCCCCGCTCCGGCCTCGGTGAGGGTCACCGAGTGGATCCCCTTCTCGCCGTGGGACGAAGGCGAACTGACCGTCCCCCCCAGGACCTGGGCCAGGAGTTGCCCGCCGAGGCAGATCCCGAACAGGGGGACCTGCCGGTCCACGCACTCCCGCATCAGGCTGCGCACCCGGTCCAGGTAGGGAAAGCGTTCGGTGGCATAGACGCTCATCTCGCCGCCGAGGACGATCACCCCTTGGAAACGGGTCGGATCGGGGAATGCGAGGTCATCGTAGCCGGCGACGACGCGAAAGCTGGCCGCGCGCGCCTCGATGATCGGAGCACAGCTGCCGGCCGGACAGTGAGGATCATTCTGAACGATCAAAAACATGCGGACTCCCTATGCCACCGGCGCCGTCTCGTCGCAGCGAAAACCGTCCCATCGCCGGCCAGGGCGTTTCCCCGGTGGGAGCGCCTTTCCAGGCGCGATTAAGCCTGAAGACAATTCCCTCTCCCGGAGGGGGAGGGAGCCAAGACAAGTAGGAGCGACATCTCTGTCGCGATCACGGTCTGTCTATCGCGTCGGAAAAGGTTCTCCCACCGGCTTGGCGCTTGCCCCGACCAACCACCTACCTCCCTGCGCAGAAGCCACCCGGTTTAAATACAAAAGGGGCGGATCGCTCCGCCCCTTTGCGTAGGTACTTCAAACGTTCCGGGAAGCAGCGGAACCTTCTAGGCCTTGGGGCGCAGCCCCTCGGCGACGATCTCGGCGATGTCGCGCACTCGGACCTCGGGTTTGCCGCGGTCCTTGAGCCCATCCTCGAACATGGTCATGCAATAGGGGCAGGCAACGCAGACGGTGTCCGGGCTCTGCTTGAGGGTTTCGTCCACCCGGTGGTGGTTCACGCGGTCCCCCTGGTGCTCCTCCATCCACATCCGGCCGCCGCCGGCGCCACAGCAGAAGGAGTTATCGCGGTTGCGCTCCATCTCGGCCGGGGCCTTGCCGGTGGCAGCGGCAACGACCGCCCGCGGGGCATCGTATACCTTGTTGTGCCGCCCCAGGTAGCAGGGATCGTGGTAGGCGACCTTGCCCAGCTCCTTGGCCCCGTCGTGCAGCTTGATCCTGCCGGCCTCAAGCAGGGACTCGATCAGCTCGGAGTGGTGCACCACCTCGAGATCCAGGCCGTACTGGCGATAATCGTTTTTCAGCGTATTCAGGCAGTGCGGGCAAAGGACGATGACCTTCTTCACCCCGCGCTCGGTGAAAAGGGCGGCATTTTCCTTGGCCATCTTGTCGAACAGGTACTCGTTACCCAGCCGGCGCAGGCTGTCGCCGCAGCACTTCTCGTCCTTACCCAGGATCCCCCAGGAGATCCCCGCCGCGTTGAGCACGGTGGCCAGGGCGACGGTGACGTGCTTGGTGCGGGAATCGAAGGAGCCGGCGCAGCCGACGTAGAGGAGGTACTCGGTCTGCCCCGCCTCGAAGCGCTGCACGTCCATGGGGCCGTGCCACTTGGTCCGCTCGCTGGGTGCGATCCCCCACGGGTTGGAACGCTGCTCCATGTTCTCGAAAAGGTTCAGGAGTTCTTCGGGGAAGCGGGCCTCGGTCTCGACCAGGTGGCGGCGCATCTTGACGATCTTGGGCATCTGCTCGATGAGGACCGGGCAGACCTCCATGCAGGCGCCGCAGGTGGTGCAGGACCAGATCGCGTCTTCGGTGTTGGTCCCCTCTCCTTCCGCGCCGATCAGCGGCAGGTGCGGCTTTTTCCCGGCGGCGAGGTCGTCGGCATTCTCCATCAGGTTCATCTTGATGGCATGCACGATCTGGCGCGGGTTGAGCGGTTTGCCCGTGTTGTTGGCCGGGCAGGCATCCTGGCAGCGGCCGCACTCGGTGCAGCTGAAGCCGTCGAAAAGATCCTTCCAGGTGAACCCGTCCACCTGCCCCACCCCGAAGGTCTCACCTTTCTCGAAACGCTCCCGCGGCTGGGTGTTCGGCTGCTCGAGGCTGCCGAAGTAGCAGTTGGGAATCGCGGTGATGATATGCATGTGCTTGCTGCGGGGCAAAAGGCAGATGAAGGCGCACAGGACCAGGGCGTGGATCCACCAGAAGAGCTCCGCCACCCCGGGGAGCTGGTTCCCGAAGGGAGCAAGGAGCGAAGCGGTAAAGCGGGAGACCGGCATGAAGGGGGCGGCCCCCGGGTCCTCACCCATGGCGAGGAGGGCGCCGTGCATCCCGAAGTAGGCGACCATCAACAGCGCGATGAAGAGCAGGATGAGGAACCCTTCCAGGCTGCGGGCCTTCACGTAGCGGCTGTCCAGGTAGTCCGGCTTGAAGAAGAGCCGCCGCGCCAGGGAAAAACAGACCGCCACCAGTGCGAAGATCGACACGAAGTCGAAGGCGAGCAGGAGCAGGTGATGGACCCCCTCCGGGAGCGCGGCCAGGCTCGCCTGCGGGATGACGCCGTTCACCAGGAACTCGGCGTTGGCCAGGGCCAGAATCATGAAGGACCAGAAGATCACGAAATGATTCAAGCCGAAGGGGCGCTGCACGACGCGCAGCTGCGCGAAGGCGTAGCGCAGCATCTCCTGGAGCCGGCGACCGGGGTGGTCGAAGCGGTCCTCGGGCTGCCCCAGGCGGACCAGGGCGAGCCGGCGGTACAGGCTGAAACAGAAGAACGCGACCGAGGCGATCAGCAGCGGTGCGAACAGCGTGGTATGTGACGTCATGCGTAACCTCTATTCAGTACAGTCAGTGATCAGTAGACAGTGACCAGGATCAGTGATCAGTGCAGGTGGCAGTACAGCGTCAAGCTCCATTCTGTTCACTGACCACTTACTCTGACTACTTTTCATCGACTACTGTCGTTACTGATTCTTCCCCTTCATTTCCTTGAGCTTGCGGGTGAAGGCCGGGACGATCTTGAAGAGGTCCCCGACGATGCCATAGGTGGCCACCTCGAAGATCGGAGCCTCCGGATCCCGGTTGATGGCGATGATCACGTCGGAGTCCTGCATCCCGACCAGGTGCTGGATCGCACCGGAGATGCCGCAGGCGATGTAGATCTTGGGACGCACCGTCTTCCCGGTCTGGCCGACCTGGCGGTCCGGCGGCATCCAGCCGGCATCGACCGCGCTGCGGGAGGCGCCGACCACCCCGCCGAGGACGTCGGCGAGTTCCTGGAGCATCGGGAAGTTTTCCGGCCCCATCAGGCCGCGTCCGCCGGAGACGATGAACTCGGCGCCGGAGATGTCGACCTTGCTCCCGCTGCCGTCCTTGAGGATCTCCAGCACCTTCACCGGGATCTCGTTCTCGGCAACGTTGACCGCCTCGCGGACGATCTCGCCGTTTGCCATCGGATCGAACTCGGGCATCGCCATCACGTGGGGACGGACGGTCGACATCTGGGGACGGTATTTGTCGCACATGATGGTCGCCATGATGTTGCCGCCGAAGGCGGGGCGGGTCTGCATCAGGTTGCGCTTGTCGTCGATCCCCAGTCCGGTGCAGTCCGCGGTGAGACCGGTCTTGAGCCGGGTGGCCACGACCCCGGCGAGGTCGCGCCCCTGGCCGGTGGCCCCCATCAGGATCACCTCGGGACGGTACTTCTCGGCGAGGGCGCAGAAGCAGCGCTCGTAAGATTTGGTGCGGTAGTGGCGCAGCACCGGCGCGTCCAGCAGGTAGACCTTTTCGGCACCGTAGCCGAACGCCTGCTTGCAGAGGTGCTCGACCTCATGCCCGAGCACCACGGCGCAGAGCTCGGTCTTGAGCGCATCGGCCAGTTCCTTCCCCTTGCCGAGGAGTTCCCAGGAAACCTTGGCGGCCTCGCCCTCGGTCTGCTCGACGAAGACCCAGACCCCGCGGTATTCGGCGAGGAGCTTCTTGATGCGGGCCTCTTCCGGGTCCTCCTCCGGCTCGTGGGTGGTGCCGGCGGCGGCGAGCTGCTCGAGGATCTTCTTCTCCTCGTCGGTGAATTCCATCACCAGCGCGCTCGCCGGGCAGACGTTGACGCATTTTTTGCAGCCGATGCAGCGGTCGAAATTGATGATCGGCTCGCCCTGCTCGTTCATCTCGACCGCGTCGACCGGGCAGGCGCTCTGGCAGCGGGCGCCGCAGGCGATGCACTTGCCCTGCAGCAGTACCGCCTTGCCGCGCGGTTTTTTGGGAGGTTTAACGTCCTGAGTCATTAACTTTCCTGTTCCAGCTGGTTTTATAGGTAACGAAAGCGTAAGGCTTACATAAGGAAACTTGCATACTTTTTACTCGATCTGCCGCCGGTGCAGATGCTATCGTGCAACCTGCGACTGCTCATCGCTCACTGCCTAGACGGTGAGCAGGTCCTTCTCCAGCATCTTCTGGATCAGGAGGTCCGCCGCCCCTTCCGGGTCGTTGACGCCGTCGCCGACGATCTCCCCTTTGTCGCGCTCCGGAGAGAAGATCCGGCTCACCCAGGTCGGGGACCCCTTCAGCCCGATCTCCTCGACGTTGAGCTTGAGCACCTTGTTGTCCCAGACCTGCACCTCGGCCTCCTGTGAGGCAAGCCGCATCGGGACCGACGGGTAGCGGGGACGGTTCAACTCGCGCACCACGGTCAAAAGGACCGGCAGCGGCGCTTCGACGATTTCGTGGCGCCCTTCGAGCTTGCGGCGGACGCGGATGGTGCGCCCCTTCTGATCGAAGGCTTCGACGCGGTCCACCAGGGTCAGCTGTTCGAGGTCCAGGCGGGTCGCGATCCCCGGGCCAACCTGGGCGGTGTCGCCGTCGATGGTCTGCTTGCCGCAGATCACCACCCCGACCTCCTCCTCGGCGCTCAACCGTTCGATGGCCGCCGCGAGCACCCGGCTGGTGGCGAGGGTGTCGGCGCCGCCGAAGGCACGGTCGGAAAGCAGGATCGCCTGGTCCACGCCCCAGGCGAGTGCGCGGCGCAGGGTCGCTTCGGCGTTCGGGGGCCCCATCGAGATCGCGGCCACCCGGAACCCGAACTCGTCTTTGAGCCTGAGCGCCGCTTCCACTGCATGAGTGTCATAGGGGTTGACGATGAACGGGATTCCTTCCCGGACCAGCGTGTTCGTTACCGGGTCGATCTGAACTTGAGTGGTGTCAGGCACCTGTTTTATACATGCAACAACAAGCATTTGAGGAACCTCGTCCTAAATAAGTAAGCTAATACTGTAATTAAATAAGCAAAGTTGTACTGTAATCATACTAGATAAATTGCATACAGTATACTTTGACCTAAGTCAAAAAAGCAACTGGTATGAGCAGCAAAATGGTGTTTTTTTGGCCGAAACGCCCACCGTTCCTGAGTTGATGGCTGGCAAATCGGCTTTATCGATCGGTGACAATTCACCAGCGTTGCATTTTTCTGACGCGCTGGTTACTATAGAGCGTTCCATACCTGAGCCCTTCCGGCGGAGATAGATGTCCGACAAGCATATAGAAAAATCACTTCTCTACCTCGTCTTCCTCTCTATCGTGCTCCATGTGGCTGCCTACAGCGTCTTTTCTCTCCTGCCGCCCGAAAAGCCGAAGGTCCCCAAAGACGCCACGATGATCGAACTGACGGACCTTCCGCCGCCGCTGCCGAACGCGAAGGACCTCAAGGCCAAGGAGCAGCCGAAACCCAAGCCGGAACCGAAACCGGAGCCCCCCAAGCCGAAGCCCAAGCCGAAACCGGAACCGCCTCCCAAACCGAAGGTTCTTCCCAAGCCGGAGCCGCCCAAGCCGCTGCCCAAGCCGCTGCCGCTGCCCAAGCCGGTGACGCTCCCCAAGCCGCAGGCCGTGAAGCCGCCACCGCCGCTGGTCCGGCCCAAGCCGCCGGCGCCGCAGCGGACCCTGCCGCCGCAAAAACAGCTCCCCCAGTCCACGAGGGAGGCGGCGCCCAAGGCGTTCAACAAGAGCGAGCGGACGGTGGAGAGCAAAAACGCCCCCAACGTCAGGGGGAAAACGGAAGCGCCCAAGGCGGCGCGGACCCCCGGAAGGAGCGACTCCCCGTTTAGGATGTCGGAAAACGGCGGTAAGGAGATATCGCGGGGCGAGGGGCTGCTCAGGCCGCAACGGGGAGAGCAGCGCGAACTGGCGAAACTGTTCCCGAGCGCGAGGCACCTGGCGAATCTGGAGGAGGGTTACCGCAAGAGATACGAGGAGGCGGAACAGGGCGACACCCGCCTGATGGATACCGACGACCCCACCATCGGGACCTTCGCCTACCGCTTCCGGAACCTGCTGCGGGACCGGCTCAACGCGATCACCCCGTGGAACCTCGGCATCGGGAAAGGGATTACCATCCTCACCATCACCTTCAACCGGGAAGGAAACGTCGTCGACATCAGGCAACTCGAGTCGAGCGGGAACCGGGTACTCGACGAGCTTGCCGCCACCGCGTCGCGCACCGCGGGGTATCCCGGGCCGCTGCCGCGCAAGTGGGAGCACGACCAGCTCAACCTGATCTTCGTCTTCCGCGTCGGCGAAGGCGGTGTCATCACCAACCGGTGGGAGTGATGGCAATGAGCAGGTTGCCATGAGCAATGCGCAAAAGGCAAAAAGAGAGAAGGGGACTGACACCAACGGTATCAGTCCCCTTCTCTTTGAAGCTATCGAAGTTCTACCAGCAACTGCTCATTGCTCACTGCCCACCGCCTCAGTATCCCAGTCGCTCCCGCAGATACTCTTCAAAGCTCCCGTTGAACTCGTCGCGCTTGAGCGCCATGTCCACCGTCGCTTTCAGGAAACCGAGCTTGTCGCCGCAGTCGTGGTGCGTCCCTTCAAACTTGCATCCGTAGATCGGCGCAGCCTTCACCAGGGTCTTCAGCGCGTCGGTCAGTTGGATCTCCCCGCCCTTGCCCGGCTCCTGCCGCTCAAGAATCGGGAAGATCTCGGGGGTGAGAATGTAACGGCCGATGATGGCAAGATCGGACGGGGCGTCCTTCACCGCCGGTTTCTCCACCAGGTCCGACACCTGGAACACCTGGTCGGAGATGACGTTGCCGCTGACGCAGCCGTACGACGAGATATTCTGCATGGGAACCTGCTTCAGGGCCAGAACCGGGGACGCATACTGGTCGTACACGCTTAAAAGCTGGGCGAGGCAGGGAGGATGGGCATCGATGATGTCGTCGCCGAGCAGAACCGCAAACGGCTCGTCGCCGATGAACTCCTTGGCGCAGAGGATGGCGTGCCCCAGGCCCAGGGCCTGTTTCTGCCGGACGAAGAAGATCTTCGCCATCTCGGCGCTCTCCCGGACCTGGCTCAGTTCGAGATCCTTCCCCTTGTCGTAGAGAAGCGACTCCAGTTCGAAGGCGATGTCGAAGTGGTCCTCGATCGCCCTCTTGTTGCGGCCGGTCACGAAGAGGATCTGCTCGATTCCGGAGGCGACGGCTTCCTCGACGACATACTGCACCAGCGGCTTGTCGATGAGGGGAAGCATCTCCTTGGGAGTAGATTTGGTAGCCGGCAGGAATCGGGTCCCCAGACCCGCCACCGGGAAAACGGCCTTTTTAACCTTCATTACATCCCTCCAGGGGAATCAAGTATCGCGCCGGCCGTGCCGGGCGTTCCCGCATTTTATTGCAAATGCCCCCATCCCACAACCAAGGAAGCAGGAAAGAGGTCGCACCAAGGCCGCCCGACATCACGCTGAACTGCGCAGCATGCTGCACAGTTCAGCCGCGGCAATCACGTGAACCGGTTATTTCTGCTACTTCTCCGCCGAACGCTTCGCGGCTTCCAGGGTGTTGTAAAGCAACATGGTGATAGTCATCGGGCCGACGCCCCCCGGGACCGGGGTGATCGCGGAGGCGCGCTCCGCTGCGGCGGCATACTCCACGTCGCCGACCAGTTTCTTCTCGCCGACGCGGTTCACACCGACATCGATGACCACCGCCCCTTCCTTGATCCATGCCCCCTTGATCATCTCGGGAACGCCGACGGCGGCGATCAGGACGTCGGCCTGGGCGACCTTCGCGGCAAGATCACGGGTGCGCGAGTGGCACAGGGTGACCGTGGCGTTTTGCTGCAGGCACATGAAGGCGACCGGCTTGCCGACGATGTTGGAACGGCCGACCACGACCACCTCTTTGCCGGAAAGATCCACCCCGGTTTCCTTGAGCATCACCATGACGCCGTAGGGGGTGCAGGGCTGGAAGAGCGGCTTGCCGATCACGAGGCGCCCGACGTTGTACGGGTGGAAACCGTCGGCGTCCTTGAGCGGGGAGATCGCCTCGAGCACCTTTTCCGTGTTGATCTGCTTGGGGAGCGGGAGCTGGACCAGGATGCCGTGGATCTTCGGATCGTTGTTCAGCTTGTCGATGAGCTTGAGGAGCTCGGCCTCGGAGGTGGTGGCGGGGAGCTTGTATTCGTCGGAGAAGATGCCGACGTCGGCGCACGCCTTTTCCTTCATGGAGACGTAGACCTTGCTGGCCGGGTCCTCGCCGACCAGGACCACCGCCAAGCCCGGGGTGACCCCTTTTTCCTTGAGTGCCGCCGTGTCACGGGCGATCTCGCCCCGAATTTTTGCCGCAATTGCCTTGCCGTCGATGATGGTAGCTGCCATGGATCAGACTCCTTGTGCCGCGCTCCCGGCAACTGCGTGACCCCGAAGAAAGTGCGGAGGCACGCCGGTGCAAGGCTCGACCGGCCGTCATAGATAAAACTGCCTAGTTAAAATCGTGTTGCATTAAGGTGTTTACCGGCAAAAAAAACCCCCGTCACCGGGGGTTTTTCATCAGGCTGCCGAAGGGCATCCGGCGCAGCCACCGCCGCCACCCTGGCAGGGAGGGGTCGGCTTGCCGTTGCTGCTGGAGTAGCCGTCACCGTACCAGCCGCCGCCTTTCAGGGCGAAGCCGGACTGGGAGATGAGCTTTTCCACCTCGCCGCCGCAGGACGGGCAGACCGTCTCGGCGGGATCGGAGAATTTCTGGCGTTTCTCAAAGCGATTTTCGCAACTTTTGCACTGGTACTCGTAGAGCGGCATTTCTTAATCAACCTCCTGTCGGAATCTAATCCGTGATCCGACCTAAATATACGTAGCGTCCCCCCGGATTGTCAAGGGGCTAAGCGGCCGGAGTTTCGAGACTCCGGGTCATGGCGAAAAGCAGGCGGGAGCGGTAGATGATCCCGACCACCTTCTTGCCGCTGACCACCGGCACGCGCTGGAAGCGGTGTTTGAGAAAAAGATCGGCGACGTCGAACAGCCCCGCGTCCTCGGTGACCGAGATCGGCTGGTGTTCCATGATCTCGGAGACCGGCAGCGACTTGATCTTGTCGCAAAGCGCGGCGCAGCGTTCCTCGTCGGTGCCGCTGGAGGTTTTCCCCTCCATCATCGCCGTGATGACGCTCAACGGGGTGAGGATTCCGGCGAGGCTGCCGCGCTCGTTGAGCACGATCAGGCCGGGTGCGGCATTGATGAAGCTTTCGTCCCCGAAGTTGTGCTTCAAGACGGCCACGGCCTCGGCGACGGTTGTCCGGACCGAAACCGTAGGGACATCGGTTACCATTACGTCTTTTGCCTTCACTTTCGCTACTCCTTGAAGATCGTGATCAGGGTGCGGCTGTCCACACCCTGCACCTGCACTACTTTGTGTCGGGACTTCCCTCCCGACTTGATGCTCACCTTGGACTTGGCAACGCCAAGCGCCTTGGCGATCAGCTCGACGCACTGCTTGTTCGCGGCGTCCTCCACCGGAGGGGAAGTGAGACGGACGCGGAGCTCGCCGTCCTTGGGGGGGCAGATCTCGCAGCGGGACGCCCGGGGTTGGACGTGGACGTTGAAGGTTATGCCGTCTGGGGATTCGGTGACGTGTAGCGGCAGGTCATTCATCGCCAAGGGCAAGGAGCTTGTAATAGGTGTCGAGAAGGGCCTTGAAGCCGGACTCGAACTGGACCTTTTCCCGTTTCAGCTCGGCGATCTGGTTGTTGAGCCCGATGAGCTTGTTCTCCGCAGCGGCGACGATCTTCTCCCCCTTGAGCTCGGCCTCGGAGACGATGAGCTGCGCCTCCTTTTGGGCGTTCCCCTTCATCTCTTCGGAGATCTTCTGGGCGGCGAGCATGGTCTCGCGCAATTGCACCTCGCGCGCCTCCATGTCGGCAAGGGACGCCTGGTGGCGGTTCAGGCGTTCCTTGAGCTGGTCGTTTTCGCGGATCAGCTCCTCCATCTCGCGGGCGACCGTCTGCAGGAAGGCATCGACATCGTCGGCGTCCAGACCGCCGACCAGCTTTCCCTTGAACTGCTGCTGCTGGATGTCCATCGGGGTTATTTTCACGGGCCCTGCACCTTGAGCTGAGAACTGTAGGAAATGAGATAGTAGTATGCCGTGTCGAAGACGATGATCTGGACCAGGTAGATGAGCAGGAACACTACCAGGGGAGAGAGGTCGATCATGCCGGTGTTCGGCATGTAACGGCGCACCCGGTACAGGATCGGTTCGGTGACGCGGTAGATGAAGTTGACGATGGGATTGTAGGGATCGGCGTTGATCCAGGAGATGATAACCCGCGCCAGGAGGAGGTATTTATAGACGGTAAGAAGTCCGCTTGCCAGTTCGACGATCTTTGCGAGGGCAAAAAGAATATTGGCAAACAGTATCATTCAGGCACCTTTAACAGGTAATGTATGGACCACCATGCTATACAGAAATTGCGATACTTTGTCAAGAAAAGCTCCATGCTATTTCCCGTTGCCAATTCGGTAATTCCTCCCTATAATTCGGGTTTCCTTCCGACAAAGAGAACGACAAGGAAGCACAACCGTCGCTGGTGGGCGGCCCGGTCTTCAAAACCGGTGTGGGGGGTGAGAAACTTCCCAGGTGGGTTCGATTCCCATGTGCTTCCGCCAACTCAGCCCCAAGTCTGCATCTCACTGAAATTACGGCTAAATTTGCGGCACCGAAAGAATTGACCACTGTGTACCCACAAGTTGCACCACAACGGGGGTACGCAAGGTATCTTTATCGACGCCGTGGTACGTTTCATTTCCGCATCAAAATCCCGCAGGATCTCCTCCAGGCAATCCCCTCCCCCGAGCTGATCAAATCGCTGAAGACGAAGGACCGGAAGCTCGCGCAGACGGAAGTGAACCCCTACGTGCAAGAAACGCAGGAGGTTTTCACCCTCCTTCGGATCGGGGTGCTCTCACCGACCCAGGCCCAGGAGCGCCTTTACACCATACTCCAGAGGAAAACCGCTTCGGAGCTCCTACTACGACTATGGAAGTCACTCTTGCTTTGAGCAATTGAGGTTCAGGACAGACGGGCATCCCGTGCCATTACAATAACCCGTGACGGCAGGTAACCGGAAATCGCGATCCAGATCGCGGTGGCGGTCGAGGAACAGACGGCGACCATCGGCGAGATCAACAACAGCCATCAGATCACCAGTGTCGCCACCATGACCTCCGTCACCTCACACGAGGAAGCGGAGGCGGTGAACCAGCTGGCCCGACTGGCCGTAGGGCTGAAAGCAGTGGTGGAGCGGTTCCGGCTGCAGTGATGCGATGAACTCTTCCGGCGCTTTGACATCCGGTAGTGAGGAAGGGGCGGTCCATAACGGCGAGGCCCCCTCCCCTGTTATGGACGTGGTGGCCGAAAGGAAGGACCTTGGGTCCGAGGGTGACGGGGTGGTGTGGGGAAGTACGGGGATGCCCTCCGTTATTAAGGATGGCTGGGTCGAAAACAACGAGGCGCCCTGCGCCGTCGAGGAGGCGGTGGTGGATCGTCAGGGGATCTTCTCCCTTGGTAAGTAAGGGGGGGGGACCGATAGCGAACCTTTCTCCCCTGTCCGGGACGAGGCTGGGGCTAATAGCGAGGGACCCTCCGCTATCAAGGAGGTGGCGTGGGATAAATACGAGGTGTCCTCAGGTATTAAGGAGGGGATGGTCGATAAGAGCGAGGTACCCTTCGTTAGTTAAGACGGGGTGGTGGATAACAAGGAGGTGGCCTCCGTTATTACGGAAGGGGCGGTCGATAATAGCGAGGCATGGTCAGCTAATAAGGACGAGGCGTTCGATAATAACGAGATGATCTCCGATAATACGGAGCTGAGGTGGGAAAAATACGAGGCGCCATCTGCTTCTTAGGACGGTGTTGAGGTTCGCTGCTGGTTTGCGCTGTTACCGTGAGGGAGCCTTGCTGTGGGGTGGCCTCCGGTTCGGGTGAGACGACGGGCTCCATCGTGGAGCCCGTCGCCGTTTTGGGTCAGGTAACCGGTATGGTTACCGGTTTGCCCCAGGGACCGGCCCCGTCGTCCCCGATCGCTCTGCCTCGGAAGGAGTATCTGCAGAGGGAATCGAGTCCCTGGATCACGATCTTCTTGCACCCCCGATGGGGAACGGGAGCATCGTCGATCCAATTCTCCTCAACCGCGGGGTCCAGTTTGGTGAATTGGAACTGGTACCCGAAGGCGTCGGCCTGGCTGTCGGCGTTGAGCAGGGCGGCGCCTGGTTCGTCGAGGTTTATCGCCTCGAACCCGGTAAGCGCCGTCAGGGCCGCCCGACCTCCCTTCAAAGTCCTGGTGCGGCGCTCCGCGATGGGAAGGGCCGTGGTGTGCAACTGGCTTTCGTCCTCCATTGCCTGCAGTTGAACATGGAAGCCGATCCTGGTGAGCTCCTTGATGACATCCGCAAGATGCATGTTACGGGACGGGATGTTGGAGTGGTCTCTCGCGCTGGTGAGGCGGACGCTTTCCTCAAGGTTCGTACCCGCCGCGGCCAAAGGGGCGAGCGGTATATCCTTGAAGAAGGGGTGATCGGTGAGCGCCTTGATGACATCGTTTTTGAGGGCCACGGCCTCCGCGGGACCGAGCGAGGCCAGGCTGTTCAGGTTGAGCAGCGTGGGAACGGGTATCTGTGCGTTCATAGGGCACCTCCTCAGGCATTTGCTGAGCCGGCATTGGACCGGCCTTATTATTTTCGGCTTATATACCTACACTTTTCTTCCCGTCTTGCAAGAGAGGCCCTAATCTTTTTTCCTCAGTGCGCTCAGTTTTCCCAACGGTCCCCGCTCCTATCCGCCCGTTCCACCGTCGCCGCTCACGATATGCCATAGCGCCTCGACGCTTCACGGTATTCCGCAATGACGATTACGGAATAACGAAAAAGCCGGCGACGCCCGCCCGCTAACGCAGTGTAATCAAGGCTTTTTTGACTGGCACTCTTATAGCATTAATGAGCGAGACGCAGGTACCAAAGAACGTGGAGGGGAGGCCGAGGTGAGAAAGAGCGGTTCAAGGATCAAAAGCTGGTGCGGGCTTCTCCTCGGGGCGTTCCTGTTGCTTCCGGCAGGTGCCCGGGGAGAGGAGAGCGGCTACGGCTATCCGATTGGCGATGCCTATGCCGCCAGCATTTTGGGGACCCCGAAGCCGCTCCGGGTAAAGGTCGCCGGGGAAGTCCCACTGCAGAACAGACTCCTGGAGACGGATCCGAAGAAGCCTGAGATCTTCTTCTACGACCGGGGGCTGCGCTACACCGTGGCGTTCCAGGACCACAAGGCCCCCCTGGTCTTCCTCATCGCCGGGACCGGCTCCAGCAGCAAGACGGCGAAGATGGTCGCGCTCATGGAAAACCTGTACCGTGCCGGCTTCCACGTGATCGGACTTCCCTCCCCGACCTTTCCCAACTTCATCATCGACGCCTCCACGACCCATGTCCCCGGGCTCCTCCCGGAAGATGCCGCCGACCTGTACCGGGTGATGGAGCAGATCTGGAAGCAGTGCCAGGGGCGGATCGAGGTCTCCGACTTCCTGCTGGCGGGATACAGTCTCGGGGGGACGGAGGCGGCCTTCGTGGCGAAGCTCGACGACGAGCGCAAGCTCTTCAATTTCCGCCGGGTGCTGATGCTTAATCCGGCGGTAAGCCTCTACAGATCGGTTTCTCGGATCGAGGTGCTTTTAGACCGCATCCCCGGGGGGGCCAGAAGGATCGGAGCGTTCTACAACCGGGTCATTGCCAAAGCCACCGATTTCTACCGCAAGGGGGACTTCGTCGCCATCGACGACGATTTTTTGTACGCGGCGTACCAGGCGCACCTCATGGACCGGGACGAATCGGGGGGGGCGATCGCGGTCTCCTTCCGCATCAGCTGCGCCGGGATGATCTTCGTCTCCGATGTCATGACCCGGGGCGGGTACGTCGTGCCGGCGAACCGGGTTCTGAAAAACAGCGATTCGCTCAGTGACTACTTCTGGGCCTCCCTCCATCTCTCTTTTCTGGACTACTTCAACGAGTACTTCGTCCCCTATTTCCAGAACCGGGACCCCGGCCTCACCAGGGAGGACCTGATCGAGGCCTTGAGCATCCAGAGCATTGAAAGCTACCTCGCCACCTCCGGGAAGGTGGGGGTGATCACCAACGAGGACGACTTCATCCTCGCTCCCGACGAGGTCGACTACCTGCGCCGGGTATTCGGACCCCGCCTGAAGGTCTATCCCTGCGGCGGCCACCTGGGAAACATGGAATACCGCGACAACATGGCCTTTCTCATCGACCGTCTGCGGTCGTCGACGTGGTAGGAGGCAAGACATGCGTGACCGCGTGATCAAAACGATCCTGATCCTGGTGCTGGCCCTGAACTTCTCCGGCTGCGCCGCGCGCCCAGCGCTCCTCCCCGGTGAGGAGCGGCCGATGCACACGGTGGACGAATTCCGCGACGACGAGATGGTGTCGCGGACCCCCGACCCGTGGGAAGGGTTCAACCGGAGCATGTACAAGTTCAACTACGAGGCGGACCGCTACGTCCTCCTCCCGGTGGTGGGCGCCTACGAGACGGCGGTCCCCGGTTTCGCCCGGACCGGCGTCAGCAACTTTTTCGCCAACCTCCGCGAGATCCGGACCTTCTACAACTGCGTGCTGCAGGCGAAGGGAAAGAAATCGCTGGTGACCTTGGGGCGCTTCGTGACCAACGCGACCATCGGTATCGGCGGTCTATTCGACCCCGCTACCTCCTTGGGCATGCGGCGCGAAAACGAGGACTTCGACCACACCCTCGAAACGTGGGGGGTGGGGACTGGGCCCTACTTGGTGTTGCCGATCCTGGGGCCCAACACGGTCCGCAGTGCAACAGGCTTTGCGGCCGATGGCGCGGTGCGTTGGGCGATCGCCAATGCCGCCGATCCGTTCGGCGGGACTGGTGCTCGAACCGAGATCGAGGCGGGTACGACCGGCTTGGAGACCATAGATCTCCGTTACCGGGAAAGCTTCCGCTATTTCGAAAGCGACTACCCGTTCGAATACTACATGGTCCGCTATCTCTCCAGTCAGCAGCGGGAGTTGAGAACTATCAGGTGAGACGTTCCCGTCCCCCTCCATTGGCAGTCGAAGGTAGTTTCAGTTTGGAAACGCTCGACTTCTACCTCGTTAATAATGATGAAGATCGAGCACCCGGTCTGATTCAACGTTTCCTGGGTGCTTGGCGGGGAAAGGGAATGCCCAGCTTTTCCATCCGCGTGCGGAGCGTGTTGGCGTTGATGCCCATCAGTTCCGCCGCACCTCCCGGCCCGTGGATCTTCCCCTGGGTCACCTTGAGTACCTCGGTGATGTGCACCGCCATCGCCTCGTCCAGGTTGAACGGATAGAGTGAACCCGCGCCGGGGGCGGGGGCGGAGCAGCTCTTTTGCTCCTGACGCGGCAGGGCCAGGTCGAAGGTCAACGGCCCGCGATGGTGCAGGATCAGCTCGCGCTCCACCAGGTTCTCCAACTCCCGGACGTTTCCGGGCCAGTCGTACTCGGTCAGCCGCAAAAGCGCCCCCGGTGCGATGGTTGGGGGGGCCAGGATACCCAGTTCCCGGCTCTTGACCTCGACGAAGTGGCGCGTCAGCGCGGGGACGTCCTCCTTGCGCAGCCGCAGCGGCGGGACCATGATCGGGAAGCTGCTCAGCCGGTACCAGAGGTCCTCGCGAAACCTACCCTCGGCCACCATATCCCGCAGGTTGCGATGCGTCGCCGCGACGACACGAAGGTCGACCGGGATGGTCCGTTTTCCCCCGACCCGCTCGATCTCGTGGGTCTGCAGCACGCGCAGCAGCCGTACCTGTGCCGTCGGCGGGAGCTCACCGATCTCATCGAGGAAGATGGTCCCCCCGTTCGCCCGCTCGAACCGCCCCCTGCTTTCGGCGTGGGCCCCCGTGAAAGCCCCCTTTTCGTGCCCAAACAACTCGCTGTCGATCAGGTTCTCCGGAAGGGCGCCGCAGTTCACCTTGATGAACGGGCCGTTTTTGCGCGACGAGGAGAAGTGGATGGCGTTGGCGATCACCTCCTTGCCGGTCCCGGTTTCCCCCAACAAAAGGATCGTGTTGTTGAGCGGTGCCACCTGGCTCACCATCTCCATCACGTTGCGCAGCCCGGTGCTGCCGCCGATGATCTGGTCCGAATCGGCCGGGTTGAGCTCCCGGTTCAGGAAGCGCTTGTCGTCCAAAAGGACCGCCTGATACCGGAGCACCTCCTCGTGGGCCAGCGCATTGCCCAGGGCTACCGCGAAGGGCTGGGCGAGGCTTCCCACCAGCGCCCGGTGCTCACTGCGGTACTGGTCCTCACCTTGGGCACGCAGGATCAATCCCCCGACCAGCTTCCCGTTGATGCGCAGCGGCACCAGCAGATCGGTAATCCCCTCCGGCTGGACCTTCGGTGCCAGAGCCCGGAATAGGTCATCCCGATAATCGATGACCAGAGGGTTGGAAAAATTGCGCGCAGCGAGCTTTTCCAGCATCCCTTCCGGCAACGGGAGAATCTCGTCCGGCGGGGGTTGGCCGGTGTCGAACGCTTCACCGATCCGCCGCAACGCCCCGAGCCGCTCGTCGACGAAGATGAGGCTGAGCAAGTCGAGGGGAACGAGCTCCTTCAGGTAATTGAACGCGCTCCGCAGCGACTCCTTTATGTCAAGGCTGGAGCAGATCCTGAGCGAGACCTCCCGGACGAAGTCCTCATGACTTACCATCGCCTCCTCTCCAGCCCCCCTCCGTTTCTCTCCTGCTTTCTCTTGCGTTTCCATCAGTTGCAGCTCCCCCTTCCCCGCCATTACGGCATGCCGTAGCATACTCCAGTTTACCGGCATACCACAATCGAAAATTACGTAATACAGTACCACACACGACGCCAGCCCCCTAACATGCTTAATTTACAGGCAATAGAGCGGTGGCACGGATGTCGCTATAAGGAAGGCAAGATCGCTCTTGAGGAGGATTTCGATGACCAATTTACTCTATGTCACCTGCAATCTCAGCTCCCAAAACCGATCCTGCACCCTCTCTCTCGGTCAGGAGTTCCTGGACGAATACCTGAGCTGGCATCCCCAGGACGAGGTGCAAGTGCTCGACCTGTACCGCGACATCGTGCAGCGGACCGACGAGGACGTGATGAACGTCTGGAGGCGGACCTTGCGGGAGGAGGAATCGGTCGCCCTTTCGGACGAGGAGCGGCGGAAGGTCACGCGGATCTGGCGCCTGGCGGACCAGTTCGCCCGGTGCGAGAAGTACGTCTTTGTCACCCACAGCATCAACCTCTGGTTTCCGGCGGAATTCAAGATGTACGTCGACGCGGTCTGCGTTCCCAACCGTACCTACCGTCACACCCCCGAAGGGATGGAAGGCATCCTTCCGAAGCTGCAGCGTCGGTCACTGCACCTGCATGCGGGTCCGCCGGTTCCCTTCGGCAGCGAGCAGGACCTAAGCGTTCCGTACCTCCGCGCCATCCTGAAAGTTCTCGGAGTGACGGACCAGGAGACGGTGCTTCTCCATGACGACGCCCCCGAGAAAGGCCCGGAAGCCGAACAGGAAGCGGCCCGCCAGAGGCTGTTGAAACTGGCACGCAGTTTTTGAAGGGAGAGGACACCATGGAATTTTTAGTTGCGGCTACCGTGGTCGTTTGGGTCGTGGTTGCGGTCGTCGCACTGACACCCAGGAAAAAGTGAGCGCGGCGCGCGGCGTCACTCAATGACCCTCAAAACCATTTTCGAAGCGCCACCGCCGGGCACAGGACATAAAGCCAAGACGCCAACTAACAGAAAAGGAGTATCTGCAATGTCAAAGAGCTTCCGATCCGCAATCCGGGCCGCGTGCCTTTCCGTACTGGGAATGGCACTGGCCGCCTGCAGCGAGTCTCAGAAGAAGGCATCGAACAGCGATCCCGTCCCCGTGACGGTAGGAAGGGTGCAGAAGGCCCAGGAGCAGGAAACCATTTCGGTGAGCGGCACCGTCACCACCCCCAACGCGCCGGCCAACGTCTCCTTCCTGGTTTCCGGGAAGGTGGTCTTCGTCGGCCCCCGCGAGGGGGACTTCGTGAAGAAGGGAGAGGTCCTGGCGCGCATTGACCCCACCGACTTCAACCTGTCGGTGCAGGGTGCGGCGGCACAGGTGGCTAACGCGCAGGCGGCCATGGGAAAAGCCGTCCATTCGGCGCGGCCGGAGCTTTTGGAACAGGCCCGGATCGTCTTCGAGCGCGCCGAGGACGAGTACCGCCGCATGAAGATGCTCTACGACTCGAAGAGCATGGCGCCCAACGACTTCCTGAAATACAAGGCGGCCTACGAGCGAGCCAAACAGGAGTACGAGCAGGCCAAGATGGGGGGGCAGCAGGAGGACAAGGAGCTGGCGCGGGCGGCCTACAGCGGAGCGATGGCCCACCTCCAGGTCGCCCGGAAGGCCCTCTCCGACGCCACCCTGGTCGCCCCTACCAGCGGGTACATCGCCAAGCGGGCGATCGAGCCGGGTGACACCGCCGCCGCCGGTCGGCCGGTCTTCGAGATCGTCCAGATGGACCCGGTGGAGGTGAACGTAGGGGTGCCCGAGACTGACGTGCACCGGGTTCGGGTGGGGCAGCAGGCGGACGTGGCGGTCCCGGCCCTCCCTCAGAAATCGTTCTCCGGCAAGCTCCGGGTCATCAACGTTTCCGCCGACCCGAGCACCCGCACCTACATGACCAGGATCGTCGTGCCCAACCCCGACCACGCCCTGCGGGTGGGTATGGTGGCCGAGGCGACCATACGCGGCGACCGGACGGTAAACATGGTGACCCTCCCCGGGGATGCGGTGATCCGCGATCCGCAAGGGGCGACCCAGGTGTTCGTCTACTATCCCGACCAAAAGCGCGTCTACGCGAAGCGGGTCGAGGTGGGAGCGGTGGTCAACCGGAACGTCGAGATCAAAAGCGGCCTCTCCGGCAACGAGTCCATCGTCCTGGCCGGGCAATCCAAGCTGAGAAACGGGCTGATCGTGTCGGCAACGGAACAGCAGACCGACCGCAAATGACGGCCGTTTAACGAGAGGAAGATCCCATGTCACCAATAAAGTTTTCCCTGCGCTATCCCCCCGTCACCCTCATCCTTACGGCAATGGTCGTACTCATCGGGATCCATGCCTTCCTGAAGATGCAGCGGACCGAGGACCCGACCATCACCATCCGGACCGGCCTGGTGGCCGCGCTCTATCCCGGAGCGACCTCGGAGCAGGTCGAAAAGCAGGTAACCAAGACCCTGGAGAAGCACATCTTCAAGTTTCCCGAAGTGCGCAAGGAAAAGACCTATTCCACGAGCCGCCCCGGCCTGGTCATCATCAATGTGGAACTGGAGGACAGCGTCAAGAACGCGGACGTTTTCTGGGCCAAGCTCCGCCATGAGCTGAATCTGGTGAAGGCGACCGAGCTCCCCGAGGGAGTCCGAGGCCCGGTGGTCGATTCCGATTTCGGCGATACCGTCGCCATGCTGCTCGCCGTCCACGGAAAACGATACGGCTACCGCGAACTGAGGGACTACGCCGACAAGATCCACGACGAGATGCGCACCGTCCGCGAGGTCGGCAAGCTCTCCACCTACGGGAACCAGCAGGAAGAGATCTGGATCACCAGCAGCCTGGAAAGGATGGCGCAGTACTTCGCGGAACCGCGCCAGGTGGCGAACGCGCTCAGGGAACGCAACGTCATCCAGAGCGGGGGGAATTTCGACGGCGACCAATCCAAGATACCCATGAGAAGCACGGGGATCTTCAATACCGAAAACGACATCCGCAACGTGCTCGTGGACGTCTCCAAGGACGGCCACCCCGCCTACATCAAGGACTTCGCCAACGTGGAGCGCCGCTACCAGGATCCCTCCTTTATGGTGCGCTACGACGGGGACCCGTGCCTGCTCCTGTCGGTGGAGATGCAGAAGGGGAAGAACATCGTCGAGCTGGGCGAGAAGCTGGACAAGGTGATGCAGCGCCTCAAGGTGCTCCTCCCCCCTGACGTGCAGTTGGACCTGGTCGCCAACCAGCCGGGAGTGGTCAAGGAGCGGGTGGAGAAGCTCTCCCACGAGTTTCTCCTCGCCATCATCTCGGTCGTCCTGGTGACCATCGTGCTCCTCCCCTTGCGGGTGGCGCTCATCGCCGCCCTGGCGATACCGGTGACCCTGTGTGGCACGCTGGGGGTCATGGACGCGATGGGGATTGCCCTGCACCAGGTCTCCATCGCCGGGCTGATCATGGTCTTGGGGATCGTCGTCGACGACGCCATCGTCATCGCCGACAACTACGTCGAGCTTCTGGACCACAAGGTACCCAAGACGGAGGCCGCCTGGCGGTGCGCCAGCGACGTCCTGGTCCCGGTGCTCACCGCGACCATCACCATCATCGCCTCGTTCCTGCCGCTTTTGATCATCACCGGTTCGGTCGGCGAATTCATCATGGCGCTGCCGGTCACCGTGGCCATCGCGCTGGCCGTCTCTTTCGTGGTGGCGGTCATGCTGACCCCGATGCTCTGCCGGTTCTTCATCAAGAAAGGGCTGCACGATCACGACGCAGCCGCGGAGGCCCACGGCAAGAAGAAACGGAGTCTTTTGGACCTGCTCCAGGACCAGTACGGAGTCGCGATCGCCCGGTTCATGAAACGCAAGTGGCTCGCCTACGCCCTCGGCGGAGCGGCCTTTGTCTTCGGCGTGCTCCTCTTCGCCGTAGTGCCGCAGCAGTTCTTCCCCTCCGCCGAGCGCAACCAGTTCGTGATCGACGTCTGGATGCCCCAGGGAACCAGGATCGAGGCGACCGACTCCGTCATGGGGCGGATCGAAAAATCCCTCGCCTCCCGCAAGGGGGTCGCCCACTACGCCACCTTTGTCGGCCAGAGCGCACCGAGGTTCTACTACAACGTCAACCCCCAGCAGCCCGACGGCGCCTACGGCCAGTTCATCGTCAACACGACCTCCATCGCGGAGACCTCGCGGCTGGTGAAGGAGCTCCGCCCGTCCCTGGCCGCACTGGCGCCCGAGGCGACGGTGATCGTGAAGGAGCTCCAGCAGGGAGCCCAGATGGAGGCCCCGGTCGAGGTGCGGATCTCCGGCGACGACGTGACGGAGCTGAAACGCCTTGGGGAAAAGGTTCAGGCAATCCTGGAGAACGTCCCGTACTCCCAGTACGTCTACCGGGATTACTTCAACGACTCGTACATGGTGGACGTGAAGGTGAACGACGAGCTCTCCAACCGTCTCGGCATCACCGACGCCGCGGTCTCCCAGACCCTCGCCGGCGCCTTCGACGGCGCCTCGGTCTCCACTTTCTGGGAAGGGGACCGTCCGGTCAACATCAAGCTGCGGCTGGATCAGTCCTCGCGCTCGCATTTTGCCGACATCGGCAACACCTATCTAAGCTCCGGGCTGACCCAGGCACGGGTACCGCTCCGGGCGGTCGCCACCCTGGCGCCGGAGTGGCAGACCAGCAGGATCGTGCGCAGAAACGGGGTGCGGACCCTTACCATCCGCTCCTTCGTGAAGCCCGGCCACTACGCCTCGGAGCTCCTGGAGCAGGTGAAGCCCAAGATCAAGGCGCTGGAGCTGCCGGCCGGATACCGGATCGACTACGGTGGCGAATTTGAGAACCAGGGGGAGACCTTCCCGCAGATGCTCGTTGCGCTGGGGATCAGCCTCGTGGCGATCTTTCTGGTCCTCCTCGTGCAGTTCCGGAGCATCTTCGAGCCGCTGGTGGTCATGGCCTCGATCCCGCTCACCCTCTTCGGGGCGATCCTGGGGCTGGTCATCACCCACAACCCCTTCGGCTTTACCGCCTTCATGGGGCTGATCAGCCTGTGCGGCATCGTGGTGAGAAATGGCATCATCCTGGTTGACTACTGCAACGAACGGCTCGCCGAAGGCTCGTCCCTGGAAGATGCGGCGTGCGAAGCAGGAGCACGGCGGCTGCGTCCGATTTTCCTCACCACCATGGCCGCCGCCGTCGGGGTCACCCCGATGATCCTCTCCGGGTCGAGCCTGTGGAGCCCGCTGGCGAGCGTCATCGCCTTCGGCCTCATCTTCTCGATGTTCTTCACCCTGCTCGTCGTCCCGGTCCTCTTCGTGGTCGTCAAGGGGCGCTCTTTGAAGGGCTCGCTCAAGGAGGCCTCCGGTAATCCGAAGGTGGCCCTGGCCGCCGGGGTTGCGGTACTGCTTTTTGCCGGAGGGAAAAACGCGTCCGCGGAGCCGGTTACCTACCGACTCACCCTCTCCGAGGCGGTGGAAACCGCCCTGAAGCAGAACCCCGGGCTCAAAATCGCCCGGAGCAGAGTTGGGGAGAATGAGCAGAGGATGCTCTCGGCGCGCTCCCAGTACTTCCCGCAACTTTCCAACAGCACCAAGTACCTGGCGCTCTCCGACCGGCAACTGGTCACCATACCGGGGGGAAGCCTGGGGAACATCGGCGGAGGCCCCTTCCCCGACCACGACGTCAAGATCAACCAGAGCTCCTCCACCGTCCTGTACAGCGAGACGACGCTGGCCCAACCCGTGACGCAGCTACTCAAGATCCGGGAAGCCAACGAGATCGCCCGGAGCGAGCGGGGGATCGCCCAGGCGGAGGTAAACCGCTCCGAGAACGACACCGTCATTGCCGTGCACCAGCTCTACTACGCGCTCCTTATCTCGTACCAGGAGCGTGAGGCCGCCCAGGCAGCGCTCAAGGCGGCCCAGGAGAACCTGCACGAAAGCGAGGAAGGGGTGAAGAGCGGCAACGTCCTCGACGTCGCGGTCACCGGGGCGCGGGCGAAGCTCCTCCAGGGGCGCCACGCCCTGCTCGCCGCGGAAACCCACGTCTCGGACGTCACCTCGGAGCTCGACGACCTCCTCGGCCTCCCCAGCGACTCGATCATCGAGGTGAGCGAGGCCGGGTTTCCGAACCTGGCCGAAACGCCCAAGGAGGAGTCCTATGACGAAGCCCGGGCCCGAAACGGCGAACTGATCGCGGCCCGGGTGACGGTGGAGAAGTCCCGGCACGCGGTGCAAGCCGCCCGGTACGACTACATCCCCGACCTCACCCTTTTCGCCAAGCACGGCTACCAGGACGGCGCGCCGCTTTTGCCCAGGAACGTCGGTATCTTCGGCGCAGAGCTGACCTGGAACATCTTCGACTGGGGCAAACGCAAAGGGGAGATCGGAGCGCGGGCTGCGCAGCAGTCGCAGGCCGAGGAGAACCTGGCCCGGATCGACAAGCGAATCGGGATCGACCTGGACAAGGCGTACCGCAAGCTGGAGCGGTGCCGAAAGATGGTGGAAGTGGCATGCGAGGCGCTGCTCCTTGCCAGGGAGAACGCGCGGCTCAGCGAAAACGGCCTGAAGGCAGGAACGGTGACCGCGGCGAAGCACGCCGACACCGTTGCCGCCCTGAAGAGGGCGGAGATGGAGGAACTGCAGGCATCGCTGGAGTTCCGGCTGGCCCGGGACGAGATCGACCGGCTCCGCGGGGTCCTTTCGTCGAGCCGGTAAGGGAGAAAAGAATGGCCAACCTGCTGTACATAACCTGCAGTATCGCCCCCCCAGAGGCGTCGCGCACCCAGACACTCGGGCAGGAGTTTTTGAACGAGTATCTGCGCTGGAATCCCCGGGACGTGGTGCGCGTTCTCGGCCTCTACCGCGACCCGATCCCGCGCCTCGACTTGGACGTGCACAACGCCTTTCACCGGATGGCGCGCGGCGACGACCTGATCGACCTGAGCGACGACGAAAGACGCAAGGTAATCCGGCTCTGGCGACTGGCAGACCAGTTCGAGGCCTGCGACAAGTACGTCTTCGTGACGCAAAGCCTCAACCTCTGGTTCCCGGCAGAATTTAAGATGTACGTCGATGCTATCTGGGTCCCCAACCGTAGCTACCGCCTCGCCACTGGCCGGCGTCCGGAGACTCTGCCTGGCGAGACCAAGCGATCGCTTCATATTCACGCCCCCTCTTACCGCCACGGCAAAAGCACCGATTTCAGCGTGAACTACCTCAGTACCGTGCTCGGCAATCTGGGGGTGGCTGACCAGGAAGTGGCGCTTCTGGATCAAGACGAGGTGGAAGAGGGGCACGATGCGCAGTACGAAAAAGTCCTCCGCAAACTGATGGACCTCGCCCTCCGCTTCTAAGGGATGAGAGAAATCACCATAGAGATCGCGATAGGCATCCTGACCGTGGTTACTGTCGCGGCGTGGCTTTTGGCCGCCTGCATCGCTTTTGGGCCCGGGAAATCCGGCCGGGAGGAGACAGGTTGCGACAAGGGAGAGGCCGGAGCGACGCAGCAGCGGACCCGACGCGGATAAAACAGCGATCAGCGCCAATCGGGCCATCTTGCTGGTCCGGACGACCCGATTCGCCTGAACCCACAAAACGTGAAGGAGGCAGAGGTATCCCATGACAGGAAACGTCCTACCGTCGACACAGTGGAAACGAGGGCTGCTGGGATCCAACGAGAAACATCTGGTGGCATTGGTGAAGGCGTCGCCTTTGGGAATCATCGCTTTCGATCTTGAGGGGAAGATCATCCTTTGGAACCACGCCGCGGAGGACATCACCGGATGGCTGGAAGCAGAGGTGCTGGACCTGCCGATTCAGATTCTTGCCGGTCCCAACTGGGAGGAGTACGAGGCCCTGCGCCGGCGTACCCTGAACCGGGAGGTCTTTCATTCCCTCCCGATGGAGGCTGCGACAAAAGACGGCCGGACCATGGTTATCAGCTATTCCTCGGCTCCCGTCTTCGACAGTAAAAACCGGGTCGTGGCAACCATGGCAGTCATTTACGACATGACGGAGAAGATAGCGAAGATGAAGTTGGAGTCGCAGCTCAAGGAGAGCCTGGGGAAGATGAACCGCATCCTGGGCGAGACCGTCCAGGCACTGAGCTACGCGGTGGAGAAACGGGATCCCTACACTGCGGGGCACCAGCACCGGGTGGCGCAGCTTGCCTGCGCCCTGGCGGAAGAGCTCGGCGGGGAGGCGGTCCAGAGCCTGGACGCCATTTGGACCGCGGCGATTCTCCACGATGTCGGGAAGTTGTACGTGCCGGCGGAGATCCTCACCCGGCCGGGGCAACTCACCCGGATCGAGATGGAGTTGATTAAGAGCCACGCCGAGGTCGGCTACGAGATGTTGAAGAACATCGAATTCCCTTGGCCGGTTCCCCTCATCGTCCACCAGCATCACGAGCGCCTGGACGGCAGCGGCTACCCCGCCGGTGTCATGGCGAGCCAGATCCTGCTTGAGTCACGGATTCTGGCGGTCGCCGACGTCGTCGAGGCGATGTCGTCGCACCGTCCCTACCGACTTGGGAAGGGACTGGCATCCGCCCGGGATGAGATATGGCAAGCCCGCGGGACGGCATACGATCCCGCCGTGGTAGATGCCTGTATCCGACTCATCGACACAGGATTCGTCTTTTGCGACCACAATCCCCGCAACACCGCAGACAACGACTCCCCCAACTACATTTGAGGATAAGAAGCATGATCACCCATGAAAGCATCGACACCTTTTTCAAGAAACACGTCACTATCCCGGGGGGAACTGTCCTTTCTCAGGACGGATTCACCGCCCTTGCCGACTGGAGCGAACGCCAAACGTGGTGGCGGGACTTTTCCGAGGCCCATTCCCTTTCCCCCGAATGGCGCTCCACCGTCAATGGCGACAGCCACCTGTTTGCAGTGAACCTTTTCGCCTTTCTCAACTTCCGGCTACGCTCCCGCTCGTACGCCCCCTCTGTCGCCCCGGCCCCCTGATGATGACACGCAAGCAGGCACTGCCGGCAGCCCCCCCCCTAAAAATGCCCCGTCTTCACGGGTTCTTCCTACATCCGGAACTAGCGATTAGATGTTGAGTGCCACGACATCGTGGACGAAATTTTGTGCCAGAACATCGTAGACTAGCAGCATTTCTGCACCATGAGGCCAAGGAGACAGGTGAGGCCGTAAGGGAGTCAACGTGCTGGAAAAGTGATGCTATTCCTCGGCCGGCGACATCCGCCATTCGCTGATTCTCACTAGCCCGTCCACGATGTCGTGGCACTCAAAACTGTCCACGATGTGCTGGCACTTAACAATTAGACAACTGGACATTTCGCCAAATTTTCTTCATCATCAGCCTATTTTTGGTCACTTTTGGGGACAAGACCAACCAGACTTCAGAACCTAACCAAAAGTTTTTACGTTACATTCTCTCAAGGAACCAGATTTATCTTCTACTTACACCCACGGATTCGATTCCCATGTGCTTCAGCCAACCCTTCTCCGACAATTCCCGAACGTAATCCTGTGTAATCCTGCCAGCAGCGTAATCCCCCCTTCCCTTTTCGCTAACCTTTTTTTGATACCGGGGCCGGAGGCACGACCTTTCCGACCGGTGCGGCGGAACCAAGGTGCCGATCCTTCGGAGATCCCGTCCTGAATAACGTGCGGCTCCTCCGGCGCAACCGGGCATCGCCCTGGAACGGGAGGCCCCTCCGGTTGACCGGCTTCGAGTCTGAATGAAGGCGGAACAACCGTCCGGATACTCTGCACGCGGACCTGGCATAGCACCATTTTTAACTTGAAAGCAAATTGACCAGGGCAGTTTGCCTGATAGTATTCCGAAGTTCGATCGTCAGTGGGCGCGGGGTTGTGCTCGTAGCGTAAGGCTCCCATGGAACGTCCGCTTCATCCAGTAACCAACGTCTTTTGAGACATTACTGGCTTACTCTTGTCGTCATCTTATCTCGTGTCTGCCGGGCCGAAGAGCCGGGAATCCGGCGCGCGGTCCTCCTCACTTTGCCGGGGAGGCTTTTTCCGCGCGGCAGCGACTTCATCACCTTATGCAGGAGGTTCAATGCCATTTCCAGCAGCCGATTCCCTTACCGTCGCCGGTTCCACCTACCGCTACTTCCCCCTTGCCGGCGTCGCCGGCAGCGAGCGGCTCCCCTATTCCCTGAAGGTTCTCCTGGAAAACCTGCTCCGGCACGGAAACGAGGAAGGGGTGGTAGCCCTTCAGAACTGGGACCCCGCCGAGGAGCCCACGACGGAGATCTCCTTCACCCCGGCACGGGTTCTGATGCAGGATTTCACCGGGGTCCCCTGCATGGTCGACCTGGCCACCATGCGTGACGCGATGCAGGCCTGGGGCGGGGATCCGGGGGTGGTGAACCCTTTGGCGCCGGTGGAGCTGATCATCGACCATTCCATCATCGCGGAACGGTTCGGCACTCCCGACGCCTTCCGCATCAATGCCGACATCGAGTTTGACCGGAACCAGGAGCGCTACCGGTTTCTGCGCTGGGCGCAACAGGCGTTCGCCAACGTCGTGGTGGTCCCCCCCAATACCGGGATCTGTCATCAGGTGAACCTGGAGTACCTGGCGCGCGGGGTCATGGTAAAGGATGGGGTTGCCTTTCCCGACACCCTGGTCGGAACCGATAGCCACACCACCATGATCAACGGGCTGGGGGTGCTCGGTTGGGGGGTGGGGGGCATCGAGGCGGAAGCGGCGATGCTGGGCCAGCCCGTGGCGATGCTCATCCCCAAGGTGGTCGGCTTCAAACTGCACGGCGCCCTTCCCGCCGGCACCACCGCGACCGATCTCGTGCTCACGGTGACCGAGATGCTGCGCCGGCACGGGGTGGTAGGAAAGTTCGTGGAATTCTACGGCCCCGGCATCGCCTCGATAGCGGTCGCCGATCGCGCCACCATCGGCAACATGAGCCCCGAATACGGCTCCACCGCGGCCATCTTCCCGGTCGACGAGGAGACCACCAAGTACCTGAGGCTCACCGGGCGCAGCGAGGAGCAGATCCGGCTGGTGGAGGCCTACTACCGGGCCCAGGGGATGTGGCACGACCCGGCGCGGGAGCCTCTTTTCACCGAGAAGCTCGAACTGGACCTGGCATCGGTGCAACCGGCCCTGGCCGGGCCGAGGCGGCCCCAGGACCGCGTCCCCCTGGCTGAGAGCAAGAAAGCCTGGCGCTGTGCCATCTCCTCGTACGTGGCGCCTCCGCCGCCCGAGACGGCGCCGGCCGCAGAACTCGAGCCGGGGGGGATCGACGAGGCGAGCGCGGAGTCCTTTCCGGCCTCGGATGCGGCAGCCGCCATCGGGGAGAAGCGATCGGACCTGCCGCATCCCGCGCTCGAGCCGGCGGAGGGGCTCTGGCCGCACCAGCGGGTCCGGGCCCGTATCGACGGGACCGAGGTCGAGCTCGACCACGGCAGCGTGGTCATCGCCGCCATCACCTCCTGCACCAACACCTCCAATCCGGACGTGATGCTGGCGGCGGCCCTGCTGGCCCGCAATGCGGTGCGCCGGGGGCTGCAGCGGAAACCCTGGGTGAAGACCACGCTCGCTCCCGGTTCCAAGGTGGTGATGGAGTACTACGAGAAGGGGGGGGTGCGTGCCGACCTGGAGCGGCTCGGCTTCAACCTCGTCGGCTATGGATGCACCACCTGCATCGGCAACTCCGGCCCCCTGATCCCCGAGGTGAGCGAGGCGGTGAAGTCCGGTGAACTCGCGGTGGTCTCGGTGCTGTCCGGCAACCGTAACTTCGAGGGGAGGATCAATCCGGAGGTGAAGATGAACTATCTCGCCTCTCCCCCCCTCGTCGTCGCCTATGCCCTGGCCGGAACCATGGATTTCGATTTCGCGACCGAACCGCTGGGTGAAGATGCCGAAGGAAAGCCGGTCTACCTGGCCGAGCTGTGGCCCACCGCGGAGGAAGTGCGCCGGTTGGTCTCGGACGTGGTGGCGCCGGAGCTGTTTTCGCAGGCCTACGGGGATCTCTACCTCGGGGAAGAGCGCTGGAGGGACCTCGCGGTTCCGGAAGGGAGGCAGTACCAGTGGGGGACGGAGTCGACCTACATCCGCCGCCCCCCCTACTTCGACGGGGTCGGCGCCGAACCGGCGGCGATCGGGGATATCGTCGGCGGGAGGGTGCTCGCGCGCCTGGGGGACTCGGTGACCACCGACCACATCAGCCCGGCCGGTTCCATCAAGCCTGATTCTCCGGCGGGGCGGTACCTGAGCGAAAGGGGGGTGCCGCGGGAGGACTTCAACAGCTACGGCTCCCGGCGCGGAAACCACGAGGTAATGATCCGCGGCACCTTCGCCAACATCAGGCTGCGCAACGCGCTCGCATCCGGCCAGGAAGGGGGTGTCACGAGGTACCTGCCGGACGGCTCCGTCATCTCCATCTTCGACGCCGCGGAAAGGTACCGGGCCGACGGGGTGCCGCTGCTCATCATCGCCGGAAAGGAGTACGGCTCCGGCTCCTCGCGCGACTGGGCGGCAAAAGGGACCATGCTGCTCGGGGTAAGGGCGGTGCTGGCCGAATCCTTCGAAAGAATCCACCGCTCCAACCTGATCGGGATGGGGATCCTCCCGCTGCAGTTTCTCCCCGGGGAAAGCG
This sequence comes from Geomesophilobacter sediminis, assembly GCF_016458275.1. GTDB lineage: Bacteria > Desulfobacterota > Desulfuromonadia > Geobacterales > Geobacteraceae > Geomesophilobacter > Geomesophilobacter sediminis. Next base: position 215,016 of record NZ_JAEMHM010000007.1, on the reverse strand, counting down.
CGGCGTCGCTTGGGCTGACCGGAGAGGAGACGTATACCATCCGGGAGGTTGCGAACGTCGAGGCCGGGAGCCGCGTCAACGTCCAGGCCGATGCCAAGACGTTCCAAGTCCAGGTTCGCATCGACACCCCCACCGAGACCCGCTATTTCCGAAACGGCGGAATTCTGCCCTACGTGCTGCGTAACCTCCGCGCCGCCAGGTGAGGGAAACCCATGAGCAGGTCCCGGGTTCGATTCCCACCTGCGTCGACCACCAACAAAGAGGGCCGGCGATCCGCCGGCCCTCTTTTGTGACAAACACCATGGCGCCGGTTACCGTCGCCAGCCGGCCCAGACCGGGAAGCCGCTGTCATCCCTCAATTTCAGCAGGGCGTCCCCCTTCTTGATCTCCGAGGCGATGATCGCCGGTTTGCCCTGGAAGCTCACCCGCGATCCTTTGACCTCGATGGAGTCCCCCTTCTCGATCTTGGTATCGAGCCGCTCCAGATACCACGCGGGACCGACCTGCACGGGGATCGTCTCCTGGTCCGTTTTCAACTTGAGATGGACTCCCTGGTTCATCCCCTTCATCGGCCTCATCCGTTCGACGCTGACCACCTGCCCGGACACCGTTTCCACGGTTGCCGGATTGAACATCCGCTGGTAGGAGCCTCCCATCCCCCAGCCGCCGCTGCCGCGCCCCGCGCCCGGGCCCGCCAGAGCCGGTGTCGCCACGAGTGTTGCCACGACCAAAGCCACCGCCGACGTACGCATCCACTTCCGATCTTCCATGCCAACCTCCGTTTCACGCGTAGTGCGGTCCCTCCCTCCGCCGGCACCGTACCGGGGAGAGAGGCCGCCGATGCATTGGTGCCCGCTGCCTGCCGAACGCCAATGATGCAATTATTTGAATATATCACTGGGGGGCGCGGAAGCGAGGATTCCGCGCCCCCTGCCGCAAAAAAGGTCCCGTTGGGCGCCCGGTCGTCGGCTAGAAGGCATACTCCGCCGTGACGTAGCAGAAACGTCCCGTCTCGGGAACCCGGACCCCGCTCTGGAACGGGTCACGGGCGTAGGAGAGGTGGCTGTAGTACTGCTTGTCGAGCAGGTTGTTCACCCCCGCGATCAGCGAGAGCCCGCCGAACTTGTATCCCCCCTTCAGGTCGGTGGTCGCCCAGCCGGCTGTGGTTGTCTCCTGCAGCGCCGGATCGACCCGGTCCTGCTCCCGGGCCAGATTCTCCACCGCCTCGACAAAGAGCTTTCCGTCGTCGTAGCGGATCGAGACCGAACCGCGCAGCGGCGGCATTTCGGCGAGCGGCCGGTTCCCGGTCTCGTTCTCCCCCTCCTGGTAGGAAAGGGTCCCCCTGAGGTAGAGGTCGTAGCCGAGCGCGATCTGGCTCCCCAGCTCCGCCCCCCAGATGGTGGCATGGACGTTCTGGTAGCTCTTCTCGAAGCTGCCGGCCACCGGTGCGAAGTTGATGTAGTCCTCAAGGTCGCTGTAGAAAAGCGCCCCCTTCACGTAAAGACGCTCGTTGGAGTATTTGAGCCCGAGGTCGGCCTGGTTGTTGACCGTGGACCGGAGCCCGGGGTTGCCATGCCAGTAGTTCGAGGCGGCGGAGAGGGTCGTTACCGGCACATCGAGAAAGAGCTCCTGCGGGTCCGGGGTGCGGTTCCCCCGCGCAAGCCCGGTGAAAAGGTCGATCCCCTTGACCGGGGTGTAGGTGAGCTGGAGGTTCGCGCTCACGGTGGTGAAGTCCCGGCTTTTTCCCGCGGAAACGAGCGTGTTCCCCTTGCCCGCCTCGATCTGGGTCAGGTCGGCGCGCACCCCACCCTTCAGGGTCACCTTCTCGCCGAGCGGCAGCTCGTACTCCGCGAAGAGCCCCTCATTGTCGACCGAGACGTCCGGGACGATGGCCGTGGGACGGTAGGCGAAGTAACCCGCGCGCTGGTTGATGACCTCCCAGTTGCGGTTGTAGTAGTCGACGCCGGTTACCAGGGTTCCCGGCCCCGCCGCCAGCGTTGACTTGAGCTTCGCGCCGTACACCTGGGTGGTGGCGTCGCTTTGCATGGAATAGAACCGGGGGGAGGTCTGGGAACTGGCGCGCAGCCGGTCGTCCATCAGGTGGCGCACCCGGTCCCAGTACCCCTGCAGGTAAAGTTCGCGCACCAGGGGCGAGACCTCGCGGACCCGGTAGTTCCAGTTGAGCCGGTGGGTGTCGTCATAGTCGGCGTCCATCTTGAGATAGGGGTAGAGGACGTGGTCGGCGTCCTGGTAGGAATACGCGATCTCGCTGCGGGCATGCTCGGAGGGATTGACGCCGAACTTGAGCCACCCGCTGTTGATTTCGTACGCCTTCGAATCGACCGCGCTGGCCCGGTAACGGTTCGGACTGGTTGCCGGATAGATTTCGGTCAGCCGCTTGCCGTTCCCCGATTCGGGAACGTCGGAATATTTGTAGGCATAGCCAAGCAGCCCGTCGTACCGCTCCGCCCCGTACCAGGCGGTGGCGGATGCGGCGGCGTCGTTCCAGCTCCCGTAGGTCGCATTCAGCGCACCCCCGGCCCCTTTTCCGGGTCTTTTGGTCTCGACGTCGATCGTCCCCCCGAGCCCTCCCGGGTTGGAAAGATCGTAGGGCCCCCTGATCACCCGGACCCGCTCGATCTCGGCGAAGTCGTAATGAAACGAGGGGGGATCCATCCGCGACGGGCAGGCGCCGTGCAGCCGTACCCCGTCCACCAGGACGTTGATGTTGTCCCGCTGCAGGCCGCGCAATACCACGTCGTTGGCAATCGCCCCCTTGCGCACAAAGGACAGCCCTTCCAGCTGGCTCAGGGCCTCCCCCACGTCCCGGGCCGGGCTTTCCCTGACCTCGCGGATGGAGAGGGTCTCCTCGTTGGCCGCCTCCTTTTCCGCGCGGACGGTGATCTCTTCCAGCATCTGGTTTTCGGCGCCGGCCGGTTGGCTGGCAAGCGCCAGCAGAAATCCGGCACCAATGATACTCAGATTGGCGGTTCTCATATCCATACGTTCTCCTTAGGTTTTTAATAGTTTTTGTGAGTTCTTGCCGCTGGAGCTACTTCAGCTCAAAGCCGACCGGCAGGACAATCTCGGCCGGCCGGACCGGTTTTCGAAACGGCGCCGCCTTTCGGACCGCCTGCGTCGCGCATTGGTCCAAAACCGCGTGCCCGGAACTCTCCACGACCCGAACCTTGTCGACGTTGCCGTCGGTCCCGACGGTGAAGGAAACCACGACCCGGCCGCTCCACCGCATGCGTCGGGCAAGAGGGGGGTATTCCAGGTGTTTCTGGACGCGGTCCCTGAGGTAGCCGTAATTCTCCTCCTGGTAGCGCTGCGGTTCCCCGGCCGCAGCAGGCGGGGCCGGAGCCGCAGCGTGCCGAGGTGCGCCTCGCCCCGCTTCTCTGGAGGAGGCCCGGGCCGATTCCTTTCCGGGGACCACGGCGGCCGAGATTTCGGTTGCGCGGCCAAGTGCCGCGGACACCTCGGCAGGCGATGCGGCCGGCTGCGGTGCCTCCGGAAGGTTCGGCGGCACCCGGGCCGGCCGGGCATGGCTAACGGGTACCACGGCCGGTTCTTCCGAAACCGCCTGGCGCGGCCCGACCGTCTGCCTTCCGTTGCGGACCGGATCGGGACCCGTTGCCCGGGGCGTTGCCGGGCGCACCTTGGCCGGCGTGGTCGCAGGGACCGATCGTCCCGGCCTCACCTCCGTGGGCAGGGAGCTTTCCAGCACTACCAGGACCGGATCGGGTCTGCGCTCCGGGCTCCGGGAGACGAGAAGCGGGATGAACGCCACCGCGACGGCGTGTAGCATCAGCGACAGGCCAAGACATTTGACCGGCTGGGACATGTCGTTTTTCTCCGAGAAAAGACACAGACGCACCGCTACGGTGCGCTGCGCCGGTCAAAGGAGCAGTGCCGCTGATATGTGTCAGTGCAGCACGGAAAACGGTTGTGGGGGAAGGTCAGGCAAGATCGGGAGGGGGATCGGGGGGCTCGCCGTAGCGCGAGGTCATGCGGTGCGGATGGTCGGTGAAGTCGGTTACCCCTTGGCGGGTACCGAAGTTCCCCGGGAAGTAAAAGGGAAGGAGCTCGGATCCTTCCGAGGATACGAGGAGCTTGGACTTGCCGCCCCCCAGGGGGCAGGCGCAGGAAATGACGGTTTGCGACGACTTCTTCTTTTTGCAGCAGTCCGGTTTATCGTCCAGGTCCTGGTCCTGGATCTGCTGCGTTTCCAGGGCGTGCCGTTTCTTGGCGCAACAGCAGCTCCCCGAGGCCCGCATTTCCGGCGAACAGCCGCAGATGTCGCAGTCACCGCTGCATTCGCTCACCAGGGGCGTGCCGCCCGGCAACCCCACCGGGACCAGCGGCGCGAGGAAGATGCAGAGGTAGAGAACGGCCAGCAAAGCGGCGAAGGTGCGGCGTCGCGAGTTTTTGACCTTGACCGGAGTGGGCATCTCTCACCAGGAAACGGGTTGGCAGGTGCAACATAACCGGCAGTGCGGCCGCGTGGACCTGGCATGCGGCGCCGCCCTGGGGGCGCCGCCGACTCAACTAATTGCCCCGGAATGTACTGGGAAACAGCGACAAAACCAACCAAAAAATAACTAATCGTTTTTCACGCAGCCCCCCCGGGATAGACTCAGCACCCTTTTGTGCAGCACACCCTTCTTTCTGCTTAAAGATCGCCTTCCTCACGGCCGTGCCAGGACATGCCCTGGTCCGGCCGTGTGCTTTCCAGCCGCCAACGCGGCTTGACCGTCATCCGCCGGCGCGATCTTACTACCTCTCATAACGTCAGCTTGCGGAAAGACCGCGCCTCCGCTCCCACTGGTTTGCATTTGGTCGCTTCCTGCCATTGTCTGTCCCTGGCAAAAAATCGGGCCGCCCCGGTCGAATCGCACTCGACTGGGACGGCCCGTTCACACTTCGGACCGTGAGTTTCCTTACGGGGTGTAGTTCACGGTGTAGCCGGAAGATCCCGTACCGGAGGTCTGCTGGGTCCAGTTGATCCCTTCACCCTGGTTGGACGCAAGGCACCAGCTGAAAACGTTGAAGGACGCGGTGGTGCTCAGATCGGTGAAGGCATAGTCGACCTTCACCGCGCCCTGATCGATGTAGCTGCCGGAAATGTTACCGGCGCCGAGATCGATGAACATGTAGTACTCGGCGGTGGAGGAGTCCCCGGTATTCTGGCCGTAGAAAAGCGGCAGGGTCCACGTGGTGCCGGGGCCGGGTTTGTAGACGCTTGCCGCATAGATAAGGTCCGACTTGTAGAAGGTCTGGCTCAAGGTCTGCTGGTGATCGCTGGCGCTCGGAGTCGGCACCGAGGTGCTCGGAGTCCAGGTGTAGCCGGTCGCGGTGATGGTGACGGCAAAATCGTCAGGCACCGGCCCCTTCACCGACACCATCAGGATCACGTCGTCATTGTACCCACGCCCCCCGGTGGTCGGCAGGTAAAAGGTCCCCGAGGGGGTGGTGGTCGGTGAGTTCAGCGTCGTCACCTGCCCACTGAGATTGGAGGTGTCGGTGGTGATGTGCAGCTGGTTGAGCCCGCCGCCGTCCGCCTTGAGGTAGTAGGTACCCTGCGGATTTCCGTAGAGGAGGTAGTCGTAGTCGAACTTGATCCCCGCATCGTTGGAAACCTGGAGGGGTACGTGGTGGTTAGCCGACAGGGTCAGGGCGCCAAAACTTGCCCAGGCAGCGGTCCCTGCCGTAAGAACCAGCAGAGCGAAAAACAAAGCCATCAGCTTTCTCATCTTCTTCTCCTTTGTCAGTTAACTTCCTGATCTTCCATTGCAAAACAGGTCCGAAGCAAAAGCGATATATAGCAACGCATATAACGATAGACCGTCGAAAACCTCCCGTTCTCAATCGTGAAGGATCCAGCAACCAGCAACCGGGCCGTCACCGGCTCCCTCCGGCCAGTGCCTTGCCAGTCCCATCTTCAGGTGAAGAGATTGCGGCCTCTTTTCCTGGATCGACCGTCCCCGTCCCTGCGGCCCGTTGGGCGAGGTAATTGGCGGTGAAGATGTAGTCATCCAGGTAATCGCGCCGACCGTCTCCGTTCAGGTCGTGAGCCGGGTGTTCAGCCGTCCCGCGCTCGCTGAGAAACAGCTCGAAATCCGCCTCCGTCACCTTCCCCGGCGTAATCAGATCCACCCGCACCGCCGGTGCCGCCACCAGCGGGACCTGGCGTTGTCGTTCACCCTCGAAAACGGTGATTTCGGCACGAAGTGCCCCCTTATCCGGAACCGCCTCCACCAGCCAGGCATCGTCGGCGAGCTTTCGGTGCGAACGGTACCGTGCCGAGTTGAAGGTGAACCGAGGGGCCAGGCCCGGGGAGACGCCGGTTACCGTCACCCGCACCGGAGTGCTTCCATCGGCGATCGCGACCGCGGGATTTTGGGTAAACCGCGCGGAGGATTCGGGTTGGAAGAGCGCGATCAGGCTTTGCACGGTCCGCTCGCCGGCAAAGCGATGCAAGCGTTCCAGGACACTTACGGGATGGCCATCCCCCGGCTGGCCACCATCCCGCGCTGCGGCTTGGCCCGGAGATGGCGCCGGATCGAGGGACGCACCACCTGCGGCCGCGGTTTCGGTCGCTGCCGAAGCGCCGTCCGGCCCGGAGCCTTGCGGCGCGGCCGCCGCTTCGGGCGGAACGTAGGAGACGCCCCCTCCCCGCGCCGTCTCCCCTTTGCGTTCCCGCTCCCGGATCATCGGTTCATCGTCGGGATCGTTCGGGTCAAGCTGCGGGGTCGGGTTGGTCACCGAGAAGAAAACCGGAAGACGTTCGCCGTTAGCGGAAAAAACCTTCCCGTTCAGGGCGGTGATCGCCCCGGACGAGTCTCCGGCCGCGTCGAAGGCGATGGTGCCCAACGGGCCGGAGCCGGTCATCGGCTGGTCCGACACGACCGTCAGTCCGACGTTTCCTCCGGCGTCGTCCCCTTGAGTCAGGCTCGCCCCGGGAAAGGTAGCCTTGGGAGTCGCCCGGGGGTTGGTCAACAGCGCGGTATCGTAGGCGAAGGAGAGCTCGACCCGCCCGACCCTCTCGAAATTGGCACCGCTCAGGACGAAGGTGTTGTTCCCCACGAAGGTGAGACGCACCGCGGGAGTGGCGAAGGCTGGCCCCGAAGCCAACAGCAAGGCAGCCCAGAGGGGAAAGCCTGAAAACAGTTGCCGGATATGCATCGAAATCACCTCACCATCAGCTGCCGAAACGGTACTCGAAGCCGCCGTAGATAAGCCGGCCCGGCCGGGGCACGCCGTAGCTCTGTTCGTATTCGACGTTGAAAAGGTTGTCCGCCCCCACGTAGATCTGGAGTTTGTCCTTGTAGAGCTTCTGGGTCAGCTTCACGCTCACCACGGCGTAGTCGGCGAGCTTCGCTTTGGTCACGGTGGCGATCTGCTGCTTGGAGTAGACGTACGAATTGGCGACGTAGACCAGGGATACGAAGGGGGTCAGCCCGGAGTCGAAATCGTACTTGCCGGTAAAAACGGCCTTGTCCCGCGGAACGTACTGCACCTCGTCCCGCCCCACTCCGGATAGGTCCTGGGACCGGTTGAAGGTGTAGCTCCCCCGCAGGGCCAGTTTGGGGAGGAGCCGGCTCTCCAGCGAGGTTTCGAACCCGGTGAAGCGGTACAGGGAAAAATTCTCGTTGCGCGCCGGGACCACGTTCTGATCGATGACGATCACGTTATGCAGGTCGCTGCGGAACCCCTCGAAGCTGAACTGGCTCTCGCCGGGGAGCTTTTGCTCCATCCCCAGCTGGTAATGGTAGACCACCTCCTGGCGCAGGTTGGGGTTGTCGGTGTCCCTCAGGTAGAGCTGGCTTAAGGAGGGGAACCGGATGTTGCGCATGAAAGCCGCCTTCAGGCGGGTGGATTGGGTGGCGTCGTAATAGGAGCTGACTGAGACGCTGTAGTCGTCCAAAAGAGCCTGCGCCTGCTGCGCCGGCCGGGCGGCCAGGTCGTTCTGGCTGGCGAGCTGGGACACCGAGCCCCCTTGCTGCTGCCAGTGATGGGCGTAGCCGGCCGTGAATCCCGAGCGAGCGGTCGGCAGGACCGAGTATTCAAGCGCCGCGGAGTAGAGGTAGACGTCGGCACTGTCGTGCACCGGGTTCAAGAGGTACGGCGGGCTTCCTCCGCCGACCCCGTAACCGCCCTGGGACCCGCCGCCGTTGCCCCCCTGCCCTCCCGGCTTCACCAACCCGCGCCCGTCCCAGGAATCCCACTCCGCGGAGAGCCCCAGCGTCACCGTCCCGGAGTGCCCCAGATCGTATTTCGGCTGCAGGGAAATCCCGCGGGTGATGCCCCGGTTGCGGAGCTTGAAGGAATTGGGGACGTTCGGATTGGTCGGATCGATCAGCCAGGGCTGCTGGGCGTCCGGGCGACCGGTCGAGATCTCCCCGTAGTTGTCGTCGTCGTACTGGTTGTTGTCCTGGTCGATCTGGTTGTAGAAGATGCTCGACCGGACCGTGAGGGCGGGTGAGATGGCGTAGTCGGCGGCGAGCTGCAGGGTGTATCCCTCGTACCAGTCGACCCGGCCGAAACGGGCCGGCGGCGCGTAGGGATCGAACTTGTTGTTGATGGCGCTGGCGGGCTTGCCGTATCCCCCCTGGACCCAACTGCCGGTCAGGGCGATGGTCAGGTCGCTGTTCGGGGTAAACCCGACGTTGAAGAAGGCATTATCGCGGGTGTTGTCGCTGTTTTTGCGATACCCCGCCGCCTCCTCCGGGCTGGCCGAAAAACTACGCGCCAAGGGAAAATGGTCCCGATGAAAGACGCTGCCGCTTGCGAAGAAGTCGAACATCCCCCTGCCGCCGGATACGCTCCCCTTGGCGAGGTAGGGCTGGCCGTCCCCCGACTCGAACGAGGTCATCCCGCTCACCCCCTCCTTCCCCTTCTTGGTGATGATGTTGATCACCCCGCCCAGCCCCCCCTGGCCGTACAGCACCGAGCTGGCACCGGCGGTTACCTTGATCTTGGCGATGTTCTCGACGGGAATGGTGGAGGGATCGAACTGCTGGTCGAAGCTCGAGTTCATCGGCACGCCGTCCAAAAGGAGCAGGACGTGCCGGGTACGGAAGCCACGGATGTCCACCCGGGGCACCCCTTCGTTCCCCACCTGCACGCCGACGTCGGACAGGAGGTTCAGCGCCTCGTCCAGGGTCCTCGATCCGGCTTTCCGGATTTCCTCGGCGGTGATGACGTGGACCGTCTGGGCCGCCTCCACCGCGTCGAGTTTCCCGGAGACCACGACCTCACCGAGGGTGAAGATGTCCTCGCTCTGGTCCTCGGGAGTCCCCATCGCATGGGCGTCCCCGCCGGGCCAGGCAAGCAGGGCAACCATGATGGCCGTCAGCATGACGCCGCTCCCCGGGAATCGAAAACCTCTTAGTGAACCGCTACGACCTTTCCTCAAAATCAGCTGTTCTCCTTCAGGGCACTTCCACATGGAAAGCGGCGGCGAGCCCCGAAATGGCATTACCGGCCAGATCGAAGGCGGCGAAGTCGGTGATGTCGAAGCCGGCGCTGGCCGGGGAGGCTCCCGGGGCAACGTCGCAGGTGACCGTGGCGAACTCCCCCGGCGGGAAACCGTCGGACTTGACGATCTGCAGGGTCACCAGTCCGGTCACGGCGGAGTACTTAGCCAAGGCGACGGTGTTGGGCGCCGCCGCCGTTCCGCTGACCGCAACCACCCCCTCCGCGGTCTGGCCGGAGCCGTCGGAAGCCACGGCGACCGAGACTCCCGGCGGCAACGTGAGCTGGAGGGCGAGGTCCCCGATGGTCGGTACCGCGCCGGCCCCGGCACTCCCGGTGCTCAGTTTCAAAACCACCCGGTTCGGCGGGGAACTCGCAGCACTGCCGCAGCCTGCGCAGGACAACGCGAGGAGAAACAGTGCGCCGAGCAGCATCCATCTCATATTCCGACTCCTTTTCCGGCCTAAGGCCCGGTTCCCGCGGCTACCAGTTATCCAGTCCCACGGCCCTTCTGAGGATCACGATCACATCGCCGCCGTCCACCTTCCCGTCCGGACTCGGCTTCCCCCCCGCCAGCGGCGCCACGTCGCACGCCGCCCGCTGGTAGGCGGTCGGCACCTGCAGACCGACGGCAATGCGCAGGGCCAAAAGGGCATCGGCCACGGTGGGGACTCCGCCGCTGCCGTCCAGGTCGCCGTAGAGCGGCTGTGTCGTGAAGCTCCAGGTCAAGGGCGCCAGCGCGTTGCCGGCGAGGTCGCGGATCCCGCCGGTGAGGCGGGCGGTGTAGGCCCCGTAGTAGGAAAGCGACCCGCTCGGGATGAATTGGGCCGTGTTGCTGGCCGCAAGGTAGGCGACGGTGCCGTCGACGCTCTGTCCGGCGGGATCCTGCAGGGTAAAGGTCGTGCCGTTCACGGTGGCGGGATCGAGCGCCTCGCTGAAGGCGACGCTCAGCGCTCCTTTCACCCCGGCCCCGCGGCTTCCGTTCCCCGGCGAAAGGGACAGGACCGTCGGGGCGTTGAGGTCCGGGGCGGGCATCGTGGTAAAGCTCCAGGAGCGGGCCGCGCTTAGGGACTGGCCATCGATTCCCGTAATGCCGGCGGCGAGGGTCGCGGTGAACTGCGTCCCGTAGGGGAGCGGCGTTGCCGGGGCGAAGGTAGCGGTGCGGCTGGTCGCGTCGTAGCTCACGGTGCCGGCGACCCCGCCGACGGTAAAGGTGGCGGCGTTTATCGTGGCCGGATCGAGGTCACTGGAGAAGGTTGCCGTGAGGAAGGTGCCCGGCACCACCGCGGTGGCCCCGTCGGCGGGAAAGGTGGCAACCACGGCCGGCGGCGCTGGCGGAGGGGTGTCGCTTGCCGTCGTGGTGGTGAAACTCCACACCCGCCCCGTCGCCATGGCATTGCCGAAGAGATCCTTCACCCCGGAAGCTAAGGTCACGGTGTAGGCGGTGCCGGTCATAAGGGGAGTTGACGGGGTGAAGGTGGCGCTCCGGCTGGTCGCGTCGTAGCTCACCGTGCCGGGGACCTTCACCTGGTTCGCCACCGTGAGGCTCGCGGCGGTCACCGTGGCCGGATCGACCGGCTCGCTGAAGGTGATGGTGATCGCCGTTGCCAGCGGTACGCCGGTGGCGCCGTCCGCCGGGGCCGTCGACAGCAGGGCCGGCGGAATGTTGTCCCCCGGCACCGGGATCCAGCCGCTCTGGTTGGTTCCGAGGACGAAGGGGGGACGGACCGCGGTGTCGTACTCCCGGTTGTAGGCCATCAGCCAGCCGTTGTTGGAGGTCCAGTCGCCGCCGTCCAGGTAGAAGCGTCCCCACATCGGGGCGGCCATGGTCTTCAGCACCACCTGGTACGAGGTGCCGCCCGCGTTGTATCCGGTGACGAGCCCGGGCTGGGAGGGACCGTTGGTCATCCCGTAGGTCCGGCTGGGCAGAGCCAGTTGCAGCCCGTTCAGCACCGTATTCACGTGGACCGGGAGCGCGCTCGCTCCAGAGCCGAGCCAGGCTTCGTAGCCGTACGGCTCGGCCCCGGTCAGCGGGTCGAGCGCCGGGACGTGGGTGTTGCTGGCGGCGACGGCGACGTTTCGGTTGATCCGGTAGTCGATGTTCACGTCCTGGGTGAACTGGGGCGAGGTCGGGGTGAGCGTGGCGAGGACCCCCGCGCCGGGCACCGTGCCGCCGTAGGCAAACGACGGCGCCAGGTCCCCGATGCCGGGGGCGGTCTCGATGCTGATGAAGGCGGGGCCCCGGTTGCTTCCCGACGGAGTGAAGGAATAGCTGTAGGTCCAGCCGGCCGCGGCGTCGCCGTCGAGGCTCCAGGTGAAGGCGTTGCCGTTGAAGGCGTTGATGGCGATCAGGTCGCTGTTGAGCGTCCCCATGAAGGAGAGACTCCCCGACATGAGGGCGCCGTAGGCGTTGCCGGCCGCCAGGGCCAGTGCGGCCACCAGGGCCACGAGAAATTTCCTCACCACCGCTCCTCCGGAAAAACATGCAGTGCTGCCGGCTCTCCCCGGTGCCGACCGGCAAATCGCTCCGAACCGATCATTTCAGCCCCACCAGCATGCCGTAGCCGGACGCATCGGTTCGGGTCATCACGAAGAGATCGCGGTTGTAGGAGAGCGAACCGTGTTCGTTGTAATACCTGGTGCCGGTGTCTTCCAGGCGCCAGGTCGAGGGGACGGCGACCGTGCTCCCGTAGGAAGCAAAATCGTAGTAGCGGCGCAGCGGGGTGCCGTCGGTGCCGTAGTAATGGGGACGCCCGTCCTGCGCCGGCGTCGTGAAGTTGGCGAAATCGGTATAGCTTTTCTGGTCCGGGTTGGGATCCGGGTAGAGCGCCAGGGTGAAGGTATCGCTAAGCTGGCTCGATCCGCCGCTGTCGGCGTAACTGGTGAAGTTCGCCGCACCGGAGCTGCCGACCGAGAAGGTGCCGTAGGCCCACGAGGCGGTGCCGGCGCCGACGGCGGGGGTCGTTGCGGCAAGCCGGGCGAACTTGTAGCTGCCGGCCAGGTCGTTCACCCCCGGCTGGGGGAGCGCCTGGTCGGTGGGGATAAAGCAGAGCTGCATGATCCGGAGGAAGTAGCGCGGGTTGTTGCCGAGGGCGTCGGTGGTGGTCCCGACCCCGATCACCACGGTCCGGTCCGCGGTCATTCGCCCGGTGAAGACGACCTCGTGCGGGGACCGGGGGACCAGCGTGTTGAAGCTCGGAATCGTCACCGGGTCCACGATGTCGGTGAAGTTCCAGTACTCGCTTACCAGGCCGTCCGGGTCGATCCCGACGCTGGTCACCTTCCACAGGTAGTCGTAGTTGACGGTCTTGGAAGCCGGGGTGGAAAAATCCCAGTAGATGACGTCCTTGTATTGGTCCAGCCAGATGTTGCCGTGCTGGCCGACCTTGGCGTTGCAGTACTCCCACTCGTTTGAAGCACCGCTGTAGAGCTGGTGGTAGACGAAACGGGTGGGGCCGTTTCCCTGCAGGTAGGGATTGGAGGGGTTCTGCCCCGATCCGGTCCCGCTGATGTCGTCGATGGTGTAGTCGGGGTCGGTAGCGGCCTTTTTCTTCTGGAAGATGGTGATGGCCCGGGACTGCAACGTGGGGGACCAGGTTGCCGTCATCAGGTTTTTCCGCGCCCCCATGGCGCCGTGGAAATCCACCCAGGCACCGGAACCCGACTGGGCCAGGGCACCGGTGCCGTCCACCGTGAGCGCGAACCCCGGCGGCGCCTGGGTCGAGCCGGAACTGTCCGAGAATGCCGAGACGACCGCGGTGTGGTCCGCATCTACGGTGAGCGTCCCCTGCTCCCATTTCGCCTCCGGCCCGGTCACCAGCGTGTGGAAGTACCACACCCCGGTCAGGTCGGCATCGGCAATGGGGCCGGGCGCGACGGAGACCTGGACCGAATCGACGCTTTCCCCGTCCCGGTTCAAAGCGGTGACCATGAAGTGGTAGACCGTGTGGTTGTCCAGGGAGCCGATCACCAGGGAGCTCATCGGGGTGTTGATCCGGTAGCCGTTTCCCCGGGTGACCTGCTGCGCCCCGATTTCGGAGACGAAATAGACGTTGTAGGAGGTCGCCGTGGGGTTTCCGGTCCAGCTCAGGGTGACCAGCCGGTCGCCGGATTCGGCCTTCAACCCGGAGACTTGGGCCGGAATGCCGGGATCGTAGCGCCAGGCGTCCCCTTGGGCCGCGTTGCACCCGGAGAGCGCGAGCAGGGCCAGCAGCAGCGCGGCGGCCAGTTTCAGCGTGAGAGTCAAATCGGGACCTCGAACGGCGCCAGGAAGAACCTTCACTGGTCGAGCCGGTAGGAAAGGGACATCTGCAGTTCGGCCTTGACCGGTGGCCTGGGAAAAGGGGCGGCTTCCTGGATGGTCCGGACCAGGTTCAAGTCGAGGAGCTGATGCCCGGTCTTGCGGAGCAGCCGGATCTCGCGCACCGACCCGTCTTCCTGCACCACGAAAGAGACCTGGGCCCGACCGGTCCACCCTTCGCGCCGGGCCCTCTCCGGGTAGATCAGCTGCGCCTGGATGATCTTCAGGATGTAGGCGAACTGTTCGCTGCGGTATTTCTGGCGCTGTTGTTCCGCGCTCGTCGCCGCGCCGGCATCCCCCGCCTCCCGTGCCGCCCCCCCGGCGGTTCCCGGCTCCGCTCCGGCTCCCGAACCGGCCTTCGGGCCAAGGATTCTCCCTCCCGCCAGGCGAGGCCCCGGCGCCGGATGCGGGCCGGCAGCGGGCCGGGCCGAAACCGCCGGCGCCGACACGGTCGCACCCGGTCCCGCCGCAGCCGGCAACGCCACCGGGTGCCTGGTGACTGCTATGGCATTGGGGATCGGCTCGACCACCGGAGACGGCTGGGAGGACACGGCCTTCGGCGCGCTCCGGGGGGGGTGGGGCTCGGCATGCCGGGACGCCTCCGCTCCCTGCGGCAGGGCCGCCTGAGTAGCCGGCCGCGGAGTTACCGCCCGATGGCTTCCTGCCGCGGCCGGAACCGCGCGCCCTCCCCCGCCGTCATTTCCGGCAAGGGTGCCGGGAGCCTGGACGGTTCCCAGCGCCGGAATGAGCGAAAGATCCACCACGACCGGGCGCTCCTTCCCCTTCCCCCCGATCCCTGCCCACCAGAGGCAGACGGCGCCGTGCAGCAGCAGCGACACCGCGAAGGCGCGCGATAACGACTCCATGGTCCGCATCACTCCCCCTGCCGTTTCCGTCCCATGCCCCCGACGCTACAGCGTCGCCGTTACGATGACCGCGGCGCCGCTCGTCCCCCCGGAGGAGGTCGTGACCGCCTGGGCACCGGATTCCACCAGCGAACTGCCGAAGGAAGGGGTCACCCCCGGGGCGACGGCGCAGGAAAGGGTCAGGAAGTTGCCGCCCGGAAAGCCGTTGGCGTTGGAGAGCACCAGGTGCACCTTTGCGGGAAGGTCTCCCGAGGCCGGGGTGTACTTGGCGACGGTAAAGGAGCCGGCCGCGGCAGAGAGCAGGCTCAGGACCGCCGGGGCCACCGCGCCGTCCGCGCCGGCCACGACGGTAACACCCGGCGGCAGGTCGAATACCAGGTCCACCCCGTAGATCGTCCCGGCGGGAACCCCGAAGGTGACCACCGCGGTCCGGGCCCCGACGTTCACCAGGGCAGCCGGCAGGGTATCCGCAGTCACGCCGGTCTTGTTGTTGCCGTTGGCCGCGAAATCCTCCAGGGCCTGCACCAGCTGCGGTGCGGTCTGGGTCAGGGCGTTGTTCTGATCCAGATCGTTCTTCATGCTGTCGATCACCGCATAGACCGCGTCGACGCTGCCGCTGTTGGCCATCTGGGAGATCCCGGCCAAGGCCAGGGTGTACTGCTTCTGCTGCGCGGTGGCGCCGCTGAGCGCCCCCGCCTCGGCATCCACCGGCTTGGTGGCGATGATGTCCAGGTTGAACTGGGTACTGACCGTGGCGTTGGCGGCCTGGATCGCATCCTTGGTGAGAGCGCTCCCCGCCTTCTCCACGGCAAGCTCGGTGAGCGGGGTCACCGCGACGGTCACGGTGCCGGCGGCATTTTCGACTGCCGCGCGCATCGGCTTGTCGGGGGAGATGGTCACCGGCTGCCCGGTCGCCTCGTCGGTATAGGTTCCGCTCACCTCCACCAGGACCGGACCGGCATAGCCCAGGTCGGCCGAGTAATCGCCGTTGGGGCCGGTGGAGGTGGTGGCCAGGAGATTTCCCTTGGTCCCGTCCGCCTTCAGCGCAAAGATCTTTACGTTGTCGGTGCCGTTTTTGACCAACCCCTTGGAAGCGACACCGCTCACCTTGGTGTGGCCCGAATCGCTGCCGCCGCAGCCGGAGAGGGAAAAGAGCAGCGCCGTCGACGCCATCATGAGCCAGAGCAGGCTTCTCGTTTTCATAAAGCTTCACCGCCTTTTGTTTATTTGTTTGGTGGGGCCCGCCGGGGACCGTCCCCCGGCGGGCTCCGAAGTTACCAACTCTCCAGGCCAACGGCCTTGCGCAGGATCACCACCACATCCCCGATGTCGACTTTGCCGTCCGAGGCGGGCTTGCCGTCGACCAGCGGGCTCACGTCGGCGCGACGGAGTTCCTGAGCCGTCGGGGTATAGAGCCCCGCCACGGTGCGCAGCGCCATGAGGGCATCCGAAACGGTGACCCCGCTGCCGCCGGCCATGTCGCCGATGGGGAGCACCTTGAGGGGGACGGTGGCACCGGCCGTGGTGTAGTTCGTCGCGTCGGCCGGGATGAAGGTGACCGTCAGGTTCTGGCTCCCCGGCTCGAGGAGTTGTCCGGCCGCCGGACTGTAGACATAGGAGCCGGCAACCGTGGTGGCTGCGTTGAGCTGGCTCCCTCCCAGGGGAATGTTGCTGTCGAGCTCCGCGGGGGTGGTCCAGGCGAGAATCGGCGTCGCCTTGTTGATGACCAGCGTGGTGGTGGCATTTCCTTGGTAGTTGGGGTCGGTAACCGTAGCCGCGACCGCGTAGCTTCCGGCGTTGGCCGGGGCCGTGCCGGCGTTGTTGTAGGTCACCGCGACGCTCAGGCCCGGAGGGGTCGTGGTGACCGTGGCGCTCTTGGCCGTGCCGTCGTAGGTAGAGCTTGCCGCGGTGACGACCACGGTGGCCGGGGCTGGGGTGACCGCAAGGGAGCCGTCCACGAAGGCGAAGCTGTAGTTGGCGGCGGCCAGCGATCCCAAGGCAGCGGTGATCGGATAGCTCCCGACCGGGCTTGCCTGGGCGGCACCGGTGGCAAGCACCGGCGCCCCGGTGAGCACGGCCGCCGTCTCGTTGTTGACGAAGCCGGTGAAGCTCGCGGTGAGGCCCGGATTTCCCGTGTTGTAGACCCGGCTTTGGTTATCCGCCTGCACCGTCAGGACCGCCTTGTTGATGGTGAGGCTATTCCCGGTAAAGGCGATCTGGTAGTTGCCCCCGGCGCTGAGAGACCCCTGCCCGATGGCGTAGCTCCCGGCGTTCTCGCCCGGATCGCGGGCCACCCCCCCGGTAAGGGCATCGCCGTCGTAGAGCGTGCCGCCGGTGATCCGGTAGGTAACGGTCGGGTCGGCGCTGCCGTAGCTCTTCGCTGCGGCATCCACGGTCACCCCGAGTGCCGCCGGAGCGATGGTGAGGGTCCCGGTGGCGCTCCCCCAGAAGGTGTCCTCGTTGACCGTCGCCAGGACGGTGTAGGTCCCCGCAGCCGTCGGTGCGGTTGCCGAGCCGTTGTAGGTAACCGTGACGGGATGGCCGTCCGGGCTGGTGGTCGCGGTGATCGTCTTGGCAGTGCGGTCGTAACTGACGCTGAGGCCGGCCGGAAGGGTGACCTGGACCGGCTGCCGGGTCACCGTCACCGTGGCGGTGGCGGCCGCCGAAACGGTGCCGAGGCTGTCTTTGACCCAGGCGTAGGCGGTCATCGGGCCGTCTCCTCCTTGACCGGAGAAGGTGAAGCCGGCGGGGACGGTGGCGCTCCACCCGGGGTCGCTTGCGGACGGGACGTTCGGGCTCTCGGTCACCAGGTATCCTCCGATCCCGGCAAAAGCGGTGGCGGTGATCGTCGTGACGGCAACCGAGCGCGAGGCCGCACTGGCCGGCAGGCTGAAGGCGGTGACTACCGGCGCCGGAGGCTGTACCAGGAGCACCTGCTGGTTGCTGGCCGCAGAGACGTTGCCGGCGGTGTCCTTGACCCAGGCGTAGGCGGTACGGTTGCCGTAATCCTGGAAGGTGAAGCTTACCGGGACGGTGGCGCTCCACCCGGCATCGGTTGCGGCGGGAGGGGTCGCGCTTTCGGTCACCAGGTAACCGGCGATGGGATAGGTCCCCGCCGCCGCGGTCAGGGCCACGATCGGCGCGCTCTTGGATGGAGTCCCCGCCGCCGCGCGGGTCGGGGTAAGCAAGAGCGCATGGTTGTAGCCGGGAAGGAAGGTCGAGTCGCTGTCGGTCCCGTACCCGACGATCTGCCCGTTGTCGTTGATCCCCGCTGCGGAGGCGATGGTGAAGCCGGAGGCGGGATCGATCAGCTGGTTCAGGTCGAACATCTGGCCGTTGAGGTAGATGAACCCCTTGCCGTTGGTGCTGCTGCTTGTGCTGACGAACGTGTAGGACTCGCCGACGACCATCCCGGCGCTATTGATCCCGCGCGCCTTGCTGGTGTCGGTGCCGACCAGGACGCCCAGGTCGGTCATGGTGGAGCCGTTGTAGAGGAAGGCGTGGCTCGCCCCGGCGGCGGTGGTGGAATATCCCGCCACCATGCCGGCATCGTTGACCGCGTAACCGTTGCTGGTCGTCCCGCCCAGGGTCCCCAGGGTCGCGAAGGCATCGGTGGCGGCGTCGTACAGGAAGGCGCGCGCAGGGGTCCCGGTAGTGCCGGCGACTTTGCCGGAGAGACTGATGGCGTCGGCGCGCGAGGTGCCGCTGCCGGCCCCAGGGATGTACTTCACGCTCCCGACGCCGCTCCAGATGAAGGCGGTGCCGATGGTGAACTCGCCGGTCCCCGGGTTGGTGGTGGTGGAGAAGCCGACGACCCGGCCGGCATCGTTGATGGCCTGGGCGTAGCCGGACACGGCGCCGGTGGGGAGGTCCAAGAGGATGGTCGTGCCGTCGGTGAGGGAATAGCGAAACGGCTTGTTGACCGCCGAGCCGGCCCGGGTGACTCCGACCACCTGCCCGTTGCCGTTGGCTCCGAACGCCTGGGACTTGCCGGTGGTGTAGGTGGGATACGGGTAGTTGGGGTAACCCAGGTCCAGGGCGGTGCCGTTGTTCCAGTAGATCGAGTCGTTGCGGTTGGAGCCGGTGCCGATCTTGGTGTAGCCGATCCCGGCGATGAGGCCGGAGCTGCCGATGCCGTTGGCCAGGGAGTAGGATTTCAGGCCGTTGACCCCGGTCTGGTTGGTCGCGGTGAGGACCGGATAGGGCGCGTTGGCGGCGAGGCTGGTCTTCAGGGTCTTGCCGAGGTCGGTGACGGTCCAGGCGCCGTTGCTCCCGCCGCCGCCAAAGGCGAGCCCGCGCATGGAGAAGGCGGTGACGCTCGGGGGGATGACCACGGTGACGTTGGCGCTGGTGGCGGCGGATACGTAGCCCGCGCCGTCCTTGACCCAGGCGTAGGCGGTGCGGGCACCGTCACCGGAAAAGGTGAAGCTTGCCGGCGCGGTGGCGCTCCACCCGGCGTTGCTGACCGCGGGGGGGGTGGCGCTCTCGGTCACCAGGTAGCCGGTGATGCCGGCCCGGCTGAAGCCGGTGAACCGGTTGATGGCAACGGTACGCGAGGCGGCGGAGGCCGGCATGGAGAACCAGCCGATCACCGGAAGGGTGTTGCGGATCACGTTGACCTGGCTGCAGGCCCCGGGGGAGACGTTACCGGCCCCGTCCTTCACGAAGGCGCAGAGGGTCTTGACGCCGTACCCGCTGAAGGCATAGCTGCCCGGGGCGCTGGCGCTCCACCCCGCGGCATTGGCTCCCGGGGTGACGTTCCCCTCCTGGAGCAGGTAACCGGTTGCCCCGGCAGAACCGGTGAAGGCGGTTACCGGCACGGTGATAGTCGAGCCGAATACCGGGGAGAGGCGGAAATGACGGGCCTCCATGCTCCCGGCGACCGCCATGCTCCCCACGATGTCGCCGTTGTCGTTGATGCCGTCGGCGTGCCAAAGGGTGTAGCCGGTGGCGGGATCGATCAGGGTGTTGAGGTCGATCGCGCTCCCCTGGTTCCAAAGAACCGCGTGGTCGGTGGCCGAACTCTGGCCGGACAGGCTCCTCCAGCCGACGATCTGGCCCAGGTTGTTGATCGCGGCCGGGTGGCTGCTCTGGCTGCCGTCGAGGAGCGGCAGCGCGGTCGGCACGCCGTTGATCCAGGCGGTCCCGCCCAACTGGTTGTTGTAGTCGCCGACGACCACCCCGGCGTTGTTGATGGCGTAGGCGACGGAGCCGCAGGCGGGGCCGGGGGTGCAGCTGCCGGAAAGGTCGATCAGCGCCCCCTTGCTCCAGAGGACGGCGCGGTTGTTCCCCCAATCCTGGCCCGCCACGCGCCCCACCACCTTGTAGCCGACCGCGTCGCCGCCGTCGTTGATGCCGAGCGCCTCCCCGTAAGCGGGGGAGCCGTCCCGGTCGGGAAGCGCGCTCGCCACCGGCTCGTTGGTGCCGGTGAAGCTCCAAAGGGTGGCCCTGGTTTCCGGCATGTCGGTCGCGGCCAGGGAGGAGCCCGCGATCTGGCCGTTGTTGTTGATGGCGTGGGCGGCGGCCATCGGGTAGTTCCCGAACGGGGTCAGCTTGGTCAGGGTCCCCGCACGGTAGAGGTAGGCGTACGAGGTGTCGTACCCGGGGGTGAACCCGACCACCTGCCCGGCCTCGTTGATCGCCGTGGCGTTCACCATGTCGAGGTCGGTGCGCCCCCTCCAGTCCCAAAGAAATGCGGTGTAGTCGGCCCCGACGATCTGGCCGGAGCTGTTGATCCCGTAGGTCTGCGTGCTGTTGACGTTGTAGGTGCTCCCCCCGACGTCGGCCAGGGACCAGCCGGTGACCGGCTGGTCACCGCCGAAGAGCTGGGACGGGACGGTAAAGGTGGTCACCCTCGGGCCGGTGCCTGCGGTCGGGGCGAGTTGGAAATCGACCGTCTTGAACGCGTCGTAGGCCACGGCGGAATTGGCCCCGCGGACCTGGACGGTGACCGTGTAGCTCCCCGCGGGGATGGTGCCCGGCAGCGTCCAGCTGGCGACCGACGAGTAGCCCTGCACCTGGGTAGCCACCCCGCCCTGGTTCAGCAGGAAGCGGTATTCGAAGACCGTCGAAAGCGAGGTGCCGTTGGCTTGGGCGGTGAAGGTGACCGGCGTGCCGACCGGTTGCGGCGAGCTCTTGTCGGGGGTCAGGGTAACGCTGGTCGCCTGGGCCCCGGCGACCCGTACCGTCATCGAAGCCGAGGCGTCTCCGTCCGATGCCGAGCCGCGCCCCCGGACGTCCACCTTTACCGTATAGCCCCCAAGCTGGGGATTGAGGTAGTTCCAGAAGTGGTTGATGGACCAGGGCTGGACCTCGGTCCAGGTGCCGGTCGCGTTGTCGTACATCTTGAACCGGTATTCGTAGGCATCGGAGCCGCTGCCGGCCGCCGCAAACTGGTGAATGCCGCCGCCGTTCTGGTATTCGACGGCAAGCTCCTGCCCGGGCTGCCAGCCGGTTTCGTTGATGAAGGCGACCCCGGTGGCGGGAGCCGCGCAGAGCACGTAATTGACGCTGTTGGTCGCCTCGCTGTCCGCAACCGATCCGGCGCCGCGCACGTCCACTTTGACCACGTAGCTGCCGCGGGGGGCGTCGGGCGGCAGGGTCCAGGTG
Source organism: Geomesophilobacter sediminis (assembly GCF_016458275.1). Taxonomy (GTDB): domain Bacteria; phylum Desulfobacterota; class Desulfuromonadia; order Geobacterales; family Geobacteraceae; genus Geomesophilobacter; species Geomesophilobacter sediminis. The sequence goes on along the minus strand of NZ_JAEMHM010000007.1, from coordinate 193,764 downwards.
GCCGTCGGCGCGTACTGCTGAACCACCTTCCATGCGCCGAATCGATACAGCGAAAACCGGTATTCGTAGGCGGTAGAGCCTGCCCCCTGGGCGGTGAAGGTGACCGGCGTCCCGACCGGATGCGGCGCGGCGGCGCTGGCGCCGATGGTAACGCCGGTAGCGGGGACGGCCGGGGCGGTATCGTTTACCCGGTAGGAGAGCGCCGCGGTGGCGTCACGGGCGACCGAGGCCCCGGCGGTGCGGGCATCGACGGTGACGGTGTAGCTCCCGGCAGCGGTCGCCGGCAAAGACCAGGTAGACGCCGCCTGGTAGCTTCCGGTCTGGGTGGTGGTTCCGTCGGAGAAGGTGAAGCGGTACTCGTAGTTTCCGCCGCCGCTAAGCTGCGCGGTGAAGGTCACCGGGGTCCCCGAAAGATGCGGACTGGGCTGGTCGGGAGTCAGGGTGAGCGCGGGGGGCGTGACCGTCACCGCCGCCACCGCATCGGCCGAGATGACCCCCATGGCATCCTTGGCCCAGGCATGGGCGGTGCGGGCTCCCGGGCCGGAAAAGGTGTACGCGGCGGGAGCGCTGCTGCTCCACCCCGGATCGCCCGCGGCCGGGACGTCGGCGCTCTCGGTGATGAGGTAGCTGACCGGACCGTCGGGATCGGCGGCCTGGAAGGTGACCGGCACGGTCAGGGAAGCCGATGCGGCAGGGAGGGTGAACGCGGTGACCCGGACCGTCGGGGTGAGGAGGAAACCATGGGGGGTGCCGTTGTAGGTGCCGATGCCGGCGATCTGCCCCTTCTCGTTTACCTTGTGGGCTTCATTGAGCACCCATCCCGAGTTCGCCGGCAGCGTCCCGTTCAAGTCGACCATGCCGGTGTCGTCGGCATAGAGGAAGGCCCGGCTGACCCCGTCCCCTCCGACGCGGTAACCGACCACCCGTCCGCCGTCACTCACGTCGGTGGCGGCGCTCCCCTTGCCGGCGCCGTTGTCGATATTTTTCAGCTGCCAGCCGGAATAGACGAAGGCGCGCTCGACCGGAATCGCGCTGCCGTCATCGGCGTAGCCGACGACCTTGCCGCTGTTGTTGATCTTGGCGGCCTGGCTGTTGGGGCCGCCGAAGGTCCCCAGGTCCACCAGCCAGCCGTTGTTGTAGAAAAAGGCATGGTCTCCCCCGGTGTAGCCGGGGACGCTGCCGAGCACCTCCGAGCTGCCGATTACCTGCCCGGTGTTGTTGATGCCGCTGGCGTCGCTGCGGTTTCCCCCCAGGTTGCCGAGGTCGGTCACCGATCCGTCGGTCTCGAAACGGACCGCCCGGTGGAGATCGTTGTACTGCTGGAAGCCGACCCGGGAGGATCCGGCCGCCTGCCCGGCATCGTTGAGCGCCGAGGCGTCGCTTAACGAGCCGTAGCCGCCGGCACCGGGAAGCGCGCCCAAGTTCTGCAGTTTCCCCCCCTGGTAGCGGAAGGCGTAGTACCCCAGGGTATCCTGGGTGGTCCCCAGTTGCCGCTGCGCCTTCCCCGCCACCGCGCCGCTGCGGTTGATGGCGTAAGCGTAGCTGTTCACGCCGCCGTCGAAGGTGCCGGGCTCGGTGTCGGTGCCGTCCTTCCAGGTGAAGGCACCCACCGCACCGAAGACCCCGCCGAACCGGGCCCATCCCGCCGTGGTCCCGTCGTCGCTCATGCCGTAGGTGAACGAGGTCAGCGCGGGGAAGACGTTCTGCCTCCCCTTGGTCTTGCTGTAGGAAAAGCTCTGGTAGAACTGGTTTCCGGGGTCGGCAAAGTAGTAGCCGGTCGCCTGTCCGGCGTCGTTGAGCCCGCTGATCGCAGTTGCGTCACCGATGTCCTCTACCGTGTAGCCGGCTCCCAAAGATGCGCCGGCGTAGCCTAAAAGAAGGGACACCACCGCCAACCCGAGTAAGAACATCCGACCGAAAACGGAACCCATACCAACCTCCTGTTTCAATAGAAAACTGCCTAACGTTATATTTTCAGTTACATATCGACATGCGCGGCAAGACCCAGGACGTACCAGCCCCTACCGCGGCCTACACCGCTCACCTGCCCCGTTGCGCATCGATGGTCGCCATTCCAGCCAGCCCATCAGCCACTATCATGGCACCAGCGCCATGATAGTGGCCACCCAGGACAAACCAATCCCTCCGCGGGGCGCTCTACAGCGGCGCTTCACGGTCAATTGCGGACATCATGCCCCCCAGCAGGACGGCTCGGTTCCCGGTTCGGCAGGGAACCGTCCCGCGGGGGCTCTTATTCGTTGGCGGCCCGGACCGTTACCGGGTTGCTGTCGCCGGTGACGCTCCCGTCGTAACCGGGGAGTTCCCGGAGCAGGTGTCGGAACGACTTCGACCGGACCACGTCGAACAGCGCCTGAACCCGGGGGTCGTCGGCGTGCGACTCGGGAATGCAGAGATCGTACGCTTCCTCGCGCACCGAGATGAAGTCGAGCCCCGCCTCTTCCGACACCAGGCGAAGCGAGATCCCGGCCTCCGCCCATCCGGAGCGCACCGCCTCGGCTACCCCGCGATGGTCTTTCGCGGTCAGGGCCGGAGGGGGAGCGCCCTTGAGCACTTCATCCAGGACCTGGCGTGCTCCCGACCCCGGTTCCCGCCCGACCCAGCGCACCCCGGAAGCGGTGAGGTTGGCGATGGTCTTCAATCCCAGCCCGGGTGCGAGCATCACCCCCGACTGCCAGTTGGCCACCCGGAGCAGGGTCGCGGGAGCGTTCAGGATTTCCCGGACCACCGCGGCATTGGCGTCCGGCGCCTTGCTTTCCGCCAGGTGCAGCCCGGCAATGTGTACCACCCCTTCCCTCAGCAGCTGCAATCCCTGCCGGCTGGAACGGGAAAGGACCAGCATCCGAAACGGCGTCATCCGGGCGTATTCCGCGGCGAGCAGTCCGATCGCCGGGTCGCAGCAGGCGACGACCAAGGTCCGGAACGGGTCCGACGAAGTACTAGCAAAGGTCTTGCCATCTTCAAACACCCCGTCGTGGGGCACCATCCCCAGAGGCGATGGCTCGACCGGAATCAGCAGATGCTTTCCCCCCACGACGACCTGCCAGTAGCGCCACGGGCTTTTCGCTGGGGGCCACGCCCACCGGATCAGGGGAGCGTTCAACTGGAATAACTCCTCGACTTTGCAGCCAAATACCCGGGAGAGCATGAGCGCCGCCACCGTGGAGGGGACCAGTTTCCCCATTTCGATGGCGCTGATGCCGGTACGGGACAGGCCGGTCCGGTCGGCAAGTTCCTGCTGGGACCACCCCCGCCCCTCGCGGAATTCTTTTACCCGGTTGCGGATCTGGGTCGCCTCTTCTGCCATGATACTGTCTCCGTTGTTATCATGATGTCTAAATAAATGGCATGATAGCACAAGAGATGGGCATGGATGGGGATAATTTGCTGGCCGTCCCCCTCCAGCCGGCTAGTAGTTCTGGAAAATCTCCCGGTCGGCAGCGATCCACGATGCTCCCGCCACCCCGTCGGTTTCCGAAACCAGTACCACGATGTCGTGGTCCAGAAGGACCGGTTTGACCCACTTGCCCACCAGAACCCGCTCCGCGTCGGCCAGGACGTCCCCCTGGACGGTCCGTACCTGTCCGATGCCACAGCCGCAGATCTCCCGAACCGTGGCGATCCCGTGTACCGAGCGGATTGGGAGTTTCCCCTTCAACCTGCCGTCGTTACCGGTCAGCCTCAGTGCGGCGCCGGCCAGGGCGCCGATCACCCCCTGTCCGGTTCCACCATGCTCGGAGAGATGGATCCCCTGCGCCGCGGCGGTCTTATAGGCCTCTTCCTTGCCGAGCACCACTTTCTTGGCCCGGTAGCCGTACTCGATGAGGGCCGCCGGTTGCGGCAACCTTTCCGGCACCAGCACGCACAGGCCCGGGTCGGCGACCGGCGCGCTTTGAGCGAGCAGGACCGAGACACAGTAATCGGTGACCGCCTCCAAAAGGTGATCGGAGATCTGCGCGGGAAAGCACATGGCGCTGTTGTGGGACGTAAAGGGGACCTCGGGGTGGATCAGCAGTTGATGCCGGGACACCGCCCCGCAGGTTCCCCACCCGGCCGCCGTGATCCCTGCGGCGATCGACTCGGCCAGTTCTCCGGTTCCCGGGGTATCAAGATCATCCGTATCATCAATGCAAATGAGTAGGTTCATGATGCGCGACTATTCCTCCTGAGTGGGGTTTCCCGGCGTGAGGCGGCCCCCTTCCCTGGGGCGGGACCGTACCCTACCGCACCTTCCGGGGGCGTGCCGCCGGGACTTACTTTTGATGCAGGATCTTCCGGACCTCCCCGGAGTCCAGGTTCACCTTGAAGAAGAGCTGGTAGAACTCCCGGGTATCGGCCGAGAGATCGGCCCGATACGAGCGCGGGTAGAGAACGCTGGCCAGCCATTTGGCCCCCAGGAGCCGCAAAAAGGTCGGGGGGCGGTCCATCCATTCAAACGGGGCATCCGGAATCAGATATACCCGCCGGTTGCGCACCGCGCGGATGCCGGACCAGCGGGGGTCCCGGTAGACCCGCTCGAAGAAGGTCTCGTCCTGGGCGATGATCACCTCGGGATCGTAGGCGAGCACCTGCTCCAGGGAGATCTTCTCCTTGAAGCGCCCGCCGCCAGATGCGCCCCGATGTACGTTGCGCCCCCCGGCGAGTTGTACCGCCTCGCCGTGCACCGATCCCGCGCTAACGGTGGTGAGGCCGTCGGCCTCCTCGGCGAAGTAGACCGGCACCCGCTGGCGGGCCGGAATCCGGGCCGAGAATCGCTCCAGTTTCTTCACCTCCTTGCGGAAGTAGTTGGCCAGCATCCGGGCCCGCTCCGGCCGGCCCAAAATGGCCCCGAGGTACTCGTAGGCAGCCGGGTAGTCGGACATCCGGTCCAAGGTGAGAAAGAGGTAGGGAATCCCCGATGAGGCGAGGGTCTTTTCCGCCCTCGGGTTCAGCCCCTTGGGGGCCGGCCCCCAGGCGAGCACCAGGTCCGGCCGGGCGGCCAGCAGCACCTCGGGGTTGAAGTTTCTGCCCTGTCCCCCGAACCCGCCGATCACCGGAAGCTTCATCGTCTCCGGGCGCAGGAACCTGCGCTGCGCTTCATCCGGAGGCAGATTAAGCCCCACCAGCAGCGAGGGGTCGATGGAATACACCAGAAAGGTGACCGGTGCCGAGGCACCGAGAACCTTCGACACCTTGCCCGGCAGCGTCACCGTCCGCCCCTGCTGATCGTGCACCGGCACCGCCTCGGCCCGGGTCAGACCAAACACCGCCAGAAGTACCAGGGCCATGGCCAGCCGTTTCATGCGTTTCCTCCCGTATGCAGAAATTCCGCGAGATCCACCACCTGGATCCGTTTTTTCGCATTCCCCTCGCCGGCGGCCCGCTCCAGCGTCGTGCGGCAGTAGGGACAGCCGGTGACCACGACTTCCGCACCCGCCTTCCCCGCCTCCTTCAGGCGGACCCGGGCGGTCGCCAGCGCCGTTTCCTCACCGACGGTGCCGCCTCCCGAGCCGCAACAGAGACTCTTCATCCGGGTGTGCTTCATCTCCACAGGGAGCCGCCCGGTTGCGGCTTCGATCAGTTTTCGGGGCGCGGCGAACTCCCCGTGGTACCGCCCCAGAAAGCAGGGGTCGTGGTACGTTACCGGGGGTGCCGTCTGGTGGGGAAAGACAACCTCCCCCCAAGCCGCGAGCTCGGCCAAAAGCTGCGTGTGGTGCAGCACCGTCACATCGGTTCCCAGCGAACCGTACTCGTTTCTAAGGGTGTTGAAGCAGTGCGGGCAGCGGGTGACCACCAGCTCCACCCCCTGCTCCCGAAGATAACGGTGGTTCTCGCGCGCCTGCTCCTGGAAAAGCGCCTCGTCACCGAGCCGCCGCGCGGCTCCGCCACAACAGTGCGGCGGCTGGAGCATCCGAAGCACCACTCCGGCCCGTTCCATGATTTTGAGCAGCGCGGAGAAGCCGGCATCCTCTCCCTGCGCATCGGAACAGCCGGGCCAGTAATAGATACCCCGGGTGCCCGATGGGATGCCCCGCCCCGCTTCCGCCGGCAGGGTGCGCGCGCCCCGCAGCTTTTGGAGACGCTCGGCCACCGGCTCCGGAATCCGGCCGGAGGTTATCGCCCCACGCCGGAGTTGGACGATTCCCGCGGCGTGCTCCCCACGCATAGGACAGCGCTCCTCGCAGGCGCGGCAGCCGGTGCAACTCCACAACGAGGCGGCGTCGATAACCGCCCCGGGTTGAGCCGAGCCACGGTTTCGGCCGTGGGTCAACCGCTTGAGGTTATCCATCATCGTTATGGGGGCGGTCCGGTTCTCGGTGAGGTACATCGAACAGAGCTTCTTGCACCGACCGCACCGGACGCAGGCATCGGCCTCGACGAGTCGTTTACGAGCCAGGTCGGCGAGGGTACCGGTCGTCTCTCTCCCCGCGGCAGCTTCCGGGAGAGCGGCCCGATCGGCCCACGGGACGGAGAGAAAGTGGCTGAGGGGGACCGCCAGCAGGTGCAGGTACTTGGACCAGGGCAAAAGCGCAAGACCGGTGAACGCCGCTCCGGCATGGGCATACCAGAGGAGGTGATGCAGGGAGACGGCATTCCCGGAGCCGGCGGCCTTCCCCAAAAGCCAGGCAACCGAGCCCCCCACCGGGGACCACCCGCTCCAAGGACCGCCGGTGGCCAGGATCCGGGCCCCCTTCACCCAAAAACCGCTGGCAATCACCAGGGCCAGGCCAAGGAGCGCGGCGGCGTCCTGAGGCCGGCTTTCCAGGCGGTCCGGCCGCACGAGGTAGCGCTTGTATGCGGCCAGCGCAATGCCGATCAGCACGGCGATCCCGGCCAGCTCCAGGACCAGGGTGAACAGCAGGTAGCCCCAGCCGTGGAGAAGCCTTACCCCCAAGTGAGCCTCCACCCCGACGATGGCGCTTCCGATCGAAAGGAACAGCAGCCCGTAAAAAATGGCGAGATGCAGGGGGAGATAGACGTCGCCGCGCATCATCTCCCTTTGGACCACCACCGCCCGGAAGGCCGCGGCAAAGCCGCCGCGGGGCTTTCGTCCCGGCGTCCGCCGCGTCTCGCGGTACCCGATCGTCCACCCGCCGATGCTCCGGCAGACGCCGGCCAGCAGCACCGTCACCGCCCCCAGCGAAGCGCCCAGCAGGAAGAGGCGGCTCCCGGCATTCCACAGTATCTGACGCGAAGCTTCCATCGGTCCCCTCGTTCAATCCGATAGCAATCAAGGGCGGCCGGGGGAGTCGTGCCCCTCCGGTGCCGAATGATTCAGCTGCCGTTTCACCTGCCGTCGGCTTGGTCACCGGCTGGCGGCAGAAACGATCCAGCCCGCCCCCTTTCACATAACGGGCCAAACCTCCGCAAGCCCGTTGCCAGCCACCCCTCTGCTTCGTCCGGAGGAATCGGCTGGGCATGCTCCTTGAACCCTGGACGGAGGTGGGCCTTGGGGACCGGCTAACCCTCCTCCAGCCGGAAGAGTTCTCCGACTTCACAGCCCAGTGCCGCGGCAATGAGGAGCGCGGCCACCGTTGACGGCACCGTGGCGCCGCCTTCAATGGCGCAGACTTCGGCGAATGTGAGCCCCGCTTCCCGGGCCAAGTCCCGCTGGGACCAACCGCGCCCCACCCGGAAATCGGTTATCCGATTGTGAAAAAATGTGCTATCGTCCGCCACGATCATGTCTGCACCGCCATTATCTTGTCAAAATTTTAGGCACCCTAGCACAAAGATGCGGCAAAAGGAACCCGGCCGTTGCCGTACCCGCGTAGGTCACGCCGCCTCGGAGCTTATCCGGACGGCATTCCGGGTCCGGTGGGCCCGCGTGGCAAGCCGGGCACACCGCACGAGCAAACTTCATGACCATCGTCTGCGAGACGAAGAGGAGGGGGTATCAAAGCTGCCACCATCGGTTTATTTCTGGTAACGCTCACCGTTGCGGCTCTTGCCTCCCTGTGCCTGGGGAAATACCCTCTGTCGCTCCATGAAGTGACCGGGTATCTCCTCTACCAGGCCGGGGCAGGAACCATGGCGCCGGATCGGCTCCCGATCCTGCGCAACATCATCCTGGAAATCCGGCTGCCGCGCATCGCAACGGCGATCCTGGTTGGGAGCGCCCTCTCCGCTTCCGGGGCGACCTACCAGGCGCTGTTCGTCAATCCCTTGGTGTCCCCCGGCCTTCTGGGGGTTCTGGCCGGGGCATCCTTCGGATCGGCGCTGGGCCTGGTCCTCTTCAAGGGATGGTTCGCGATCCAGGTCGCCACCTTCCTCGGCGGGGTTACCGCGGTCGCCCTGGCGCTTTTTCTCGCCGGCGCCCAGCGCAACGCCAACGTGACCATGCTTCTTTTGGGGGGCATCGTCAGCGGCGCGCTCTTTACTTCCCTCGTCTCGGTGATCAAATACCTGGCCGATCCGTACAACCAGTTGCCGGCCATCACCTACTGGCTGATGGGGAACCTCGCCATGGCAGACCGGACTACCGCGTTCGCAACCGGGATCCCGATCGGCGCCGGGGTACTGGTCCTGATGTTGCTGTCCCGCCCGTTGAACGTTCTGAGCATGGGGGATGACGAGGCGCGCTCCCTGGGGATCGACGTGCAACGGGTGCGGATGACGGCGATCGTCTGCGCCACCCTGGTCAGCGCCCTCACCGTGGTGCTCGCGGGCATCATCGGCTGGGTCGGGATGATCATCCCGCACATCGCCCGCATGATCGTCGGCCCCGACAACGAGACCCTCATTCCGGTGGCGGCGCTTTTGGGGGCGACCTATCTCCTGATGGTGGACAACATCTCGCGCCTGCTCTTCTCCTTCGAACTCCCGATCGGGATCGCGACCGCCGTCGTCGGTATCCCGTTCTTCATGGCGGTGCTCAAACGCACCCGGAAAGGATGGTACTGATGTCCCTGCTGGCACTGGACACGGTTTCGTTTTCCTTCGGCGCTCGTACCGTCCTGGATGGTATCTCCCTCTCCGTCGGGCAGGGCGAGGTCGCGGCGTTGCTCGGCCCCAACGGAAGCGGCAAGACCACCCTGCTCCGGTTGATGCTCGGCCTGCTCTCCCCCGACGCCGGGACCGTCACCCTGGGGGGGACCGACCTCAGGCGGCTCCACCGGCCGGAATTGGCCCGGCAGATGGCGTACGTGCCGCAGGCGCACCGGGAAACCTTCGCCTACCGGGTGCGCGACATCGTGCTGATGGGGCGGCAACCGCACCGTCCCTTTCTGGGTCCGGCGGGTGCCGAGGATCGGAGGATCGTCGCAGAAGCGCTGGAGCGGCTCGGCATCAGCCACCTGGCCGAGCGGAGCTATACGGAAATCAGCGGCGGCGAGCGTCAGCTGGCGCTGATCGCCCGAGCCATGGCGCAGCAGGCCCGCATCGTGGTGATGGACGAGCCGACCAACGGACTGGATTACGGAAACCAGGTGCGGCTGCTGGAAAGGATCAAAGCGTTGGCCCGGGAGGGGAATACCTTCATCTTCTCCACGCACCATCCCGATCACGCGCTCGCGGTGGCGAGCCGGGTGGTGACGATGCGGCACGGGGGGATCGTCAGCGACGGTCCCCCCGGCACCTTGGACGAAGCGACCTTGGGGATCATCTATCAGGTAAAAGTTCACCTGGTACCGGTCGTCGAGGGGGTGAGAGTCTGTGTCCCGGCCCTGCACATGGAGCAGTAGCATTACCTACCCGCTCCGAGCGGCGCGGCCGCACGAGCTCCTCCATTTGCCACCGGCGTTTTAGCGGCTACTTCAGGACGAAGCCGTATTTCTTGAGGACCGCCTTCGCCTCCTTCCCCTGCAGGTACTGGAAAAAGGCGGCGGCCTCCTTGTTACGGGCTCCGGTAGCGGTCAGCGCCATCGGGTACACCACCTCGGGGTAAAGGTTTTGCGGCACGGTGAAAAGGATCTTCGCCTGACGGGCCTGCAGCGCGTCGGTCCGGTACACGAAGGCGCCGTCCACCTCGCCCCGCTCGGCGTACATCAGGCAATCCCGGACGTCTCGCGCCAGCACGAGCTTTTTCTCCAGCTGTTTCTCCAGGCCGGACCTCTTGATGGCCAGGGTGGCATATTCGCCCGCCGGGACGCTCTTGGGGCTCCCGATGGCGATCTTCTGCAGCCGGGTCAGATCGTGCATCCCGGTCACCCTCTGCGCGGGACTGCCGGCAAAGACCAGGGAGTTGTAGGTAAAGACCCCGATACTGGCCGTGTCGGCCAGGCTCTTGTTCTTGAGGTAATCCATCCACTCCTGGTTCGCCGAGATGAAGAGGTCCGCGGGTGCGCCGTTTTCGATCTGCTTGGCGAGCGCGCCGGAGGCGCCGTAGTTCTTCAGGAACTTCACCCCGGGAGTCTTGCGGGCGAAGGTGTCGGAGAGTTCGTTGATGACCTCCTTGAGGCTTGCGGCAACGGAAAGATGGACCTCTCCCGCCGACGCCGGCACCGCGGAAATTGCCAGCAGGATCAGCATGAGGGGGAGCCGGACGAACAGTTTTTTCATGGGCACGATTCTCCTTGTAGTTGGGATGGTTATGGCGTTTCGGATGGTGTCATGGACGCCGCGATGTCGGCAGGCTTTCCGAAGTAGACCGAGGAGAGGACGATCAGGTCCACGCCGGCCGCAGCGTACGACCCGATGTTCCCCTCGTTCACCCCGCCGGCGGCAGAGATCTTGATGGCGGGATTGATCGCCCTGATCTGGGGGACCAGCCCGGCCAGCTCCGCAGGGGAAAGTTTGTCGAGCTGCACGATATCGGCTCCGGAGCCGGCGATGGCCAGCGCTTCGGCCATCGATTCGGCCTCGACGATGATCCGCTGCTCGGGGGCCTGCCGGCGCAAGGTGTCGACGGATTCCAGAAAAACGGCAAGCCCCCCCACAAAGGCGGTGTGCTGTTTGAAGACCAGGATCGATTCGGACAGGCCGAGACGGTGCGGCAGCGCCCTGCCGGCGACGATCGCCTTGATCGAGACCTTCTTCGCACCGGGGAAGGATTTCCGGGTGGTCACGACGCAGATCGAAGGGTTGGCGGCCCGTGCGTTGTCCACGAGCCTGCGGGTGCGCGTGGCGATGCCCGAGGCATACTCCAGGAGGTTCAGGGCGACTTTCCACCCATGATGCAGGGCCCGGGCGCTGCCGTGCGCCACGAGGAATTCCCGGCCGGGGGGAAGGCGGGTGCCGCTCGGGGTGCAGCGGACCACGCTGGCCCCGCATTTTTCGAGGAGCCGCGCCGCTTCTTCGCAGCAGCAGAGGGTGGTTTCTTCGCGGGTGGTAAAGGTGAGACTCCCGGGCCGGTCCCCGATTCCCAGCAGCGTGGTGGTTAGGTCCCCGTAGGGGACGTCTTCTTCGAGAAAACGTTCGATATCGCTATCCGGCAGGCAATGCAGCATGGCTACCCCTTTTCCTTGCACCGTTATATGTATTACTTCATAACGCATCGCACGAAAAAGGGAGCAGCGGCACTGGTGCTCCCTTTTCTAGCGTCAGCTTACGCCCAGAATGACGCTCGAGGCCTTGAAGAGGGCACAGGCATGGGCACCGGTTTTCAAACCGAGCGTGGTCGCGCTGGCGTGGGTGATGACGGCGCTGACGACGTTGCCGCCGCCGATTTCCACGTCAACTTCGGTGTTCACCGGGCCTTCGACGATCTTGGTCACCGTGCCGCAGAAGATGTTGCGGGCGCTCACCTTGGCATCGTGGAGGTCGGTGCCGATGATGATGGAACTCGCCTTGATGATGGCAAAGGCATCCATCCCTTCCTTGAGCCCCAGGTTTTCCACGGCACCGTTGGTGACCGTTGCGGTGAGCGGCGCCCCACCCTTGAGGGTGAGGGTGACCTCAGCGTTGACGGCCCCTTTGATGATCTTGCTGACGCTTCCCGAAAATACGTTACGTGCGCTTACTCTCATCGATATCCTCCCTAAGAATTTTTCGAGACCTTCGATATTCCCGAGTCTCTCCTGCAGGTTCGCCAGGTATTTCCGGTGCTCCTCCTGAATGACGCGGAACTGACTGACGATCTTTTTCCCCTCCGGGGTGAGGGTCGTGCCCCCTCCTCCTTTCCCGCCGGTCAACCGTTCGACGAGCGCAGTATCGGCCAGGTTGTTGATGGTGTTCACCGTGTCCCACGCCGTTTTGTAGCTTATGCCCAGAGCTTTGGCCGCTTTGACCATGGAACCGAGTTCATCGATCCTTTCCAGCAGCGCGATGCGGTCGGCGCCAAGGTACCGGCGATCGGACTTCTGAATCCACAGGCTTCCTTCAAGCTCAGTCGAAATCTTTTTTCTCTTCATCGGAGGTACCTGTCCTCTTGAACCTAAATAATCATGAGAGCGGGAGTCACTTTCAACTGTAGCAAGTACCATGCACTAGGAGTTAAAGTAAAGAATAGCCCACTCACCCGGGGCTCTCTGAGTTCGCAGGCATACCACGGCTGTTCAATCGAAAACATTATCCGGATATATGTACCATCTGGACCCCAAAAACAACAACTTTGTCCGTTTACAAAATCGCTGAGCGGATCCTGCCGATTAACGCTTGCACCGCACTCCCCTTTCTGCTAAAAAACCGTCTTCCTCAGCACCGGTTGTAACCTTCGCGGCATCCCCTCTCATGGCAGTCCCAAGGTAGCTTCCCTCATTGAATACGTGCTGGTCACTTTCGGCGCCCTGACCTCGGGGCGGGCCCAGGCCCGGCTTTTGCCATTTTCCCAGGAGTACCCATGCAAACAGTTTTCGGTATCGACTTCGGCACCACCAACTCGGCCCTTTCCATCTACCGGGACGGCAAGGTGGAGATCGCCGACATCGACGCATTCAACGGCAATGCCTCGCTCATGCGCTCGGTTCTCTATTTCAACGAGGACGAGGAGATCTTCACCGGCCAGGAGGCGATCGACAACTACGTGAGCGACGGGGCCGCCGGGCGCTTCATGCAGTCGATAAAGAACTTCCTCCCCAACCGGAGTTTCGAGGGGACGGAGGTGTTCGGGAAGAAGTACCTGATCGAGGACCTGGTCGCCATCATCCTGAAAAAGATCAAGGCGCAGGGGGAAGCGTGGGTGGGTAGCCCGGTGGACAGCGTGGTCCTCGGGCGTCCGGTCGTTTTCTCGGAGGATCCGGAAAAGGACGCGCTGGCCCAGAGCCGGCTGGAAAAGGCGGCGCGCAAGGCGGGGTTTCGGAACATCTTCTTTCAATTCGAGCCGGTGGCCGCGGCCCTTTCCTACGAGGAATCGCTTCCCGCGGGGGCCGAGAAGTTGGTCCTCATTGGCGACTTCGGCGGCGGCACCTCCGATTTCACCGTGATCCGGGTCAAAGGGGGCGCCTTCGGCCGGTCCGACCGGCGCAGCGACGTCCTCTCCCTGGGCGGGGTCTACACCGCGGGGGATAAGTTCGATTCGCAGATCATGTGGGAGAAGATCGCCAAGTACTTCGGCCGCGGGGTCAAATACAAGGGGATGGGCAAGGACGAGGAGTTCGACATACCGCACAGCATCATCTACACCCTCTGCCAGTGGCACCGGATTCCGCTGCTTAGGGCCAGGAAGACCCGGGAACAGATCCGGCTGATCAAGAACGCGGCCACCGACCGCAAAGCCATCGAGAACCTGGAGCACCTGATCGGCGACAATTTCGGGTTCTTCCTCTTCCGCTGCATCGAGAAGGCGAAGTGCGAACTGTCGCAGGCAGATTTGACGGAAGTGGTCTTCAGGGAACGGGATCTCTCGATAACCGAGGCGGTAAGCAGGGAGGAGTTTGAGACGATGAATGCCGGCAACGTCGCCCGGATCGCCGGCTGCATCGACGAGGTCGTGGCCAACTCCGGCATCACCCACGGCGGGATCGACACCGTCTTTCTGACCGGAGGGACCTCGCGGATCCCGTTCATCCGCAGGCTTTTCGAGGAACGCTTCGGCGCCGACAAGCTGGAAAACCGGAATGCCTTCACCAGCGTGGTGCACGGGTTGGGAGCGAGCGTGCCGCTCTTTACGTAGGGTGGGAGGATGGCAGGGGGACAGGCACCTGTGTGCCAGTCCCCGGCCCGAAACCTCGTTCCCCAGTTGGAGGTTGGGGGCGAGACAAGGTACTGAACCCCATCCTCACCCTGTCCCTCTCCTTGAAGGAGAGGGGACTCCCGGTTGGGATTGGTCCTTTTGGGATTGGTCCTTTTGGGATTGGAGGGTGCTGATACCTTCGGCTTCAAACTGCTTTATCACCGCGAGCTTCTTCTCCCGGGGGAGCTTCTTTACCTGCCATTCCAGCTTCCGCGCCTCGGTCGGGTCGGCAAACTCTTTGGCGGCGAGAAAGCGGACCGGCGGGTTGGCCCGGGTGTACTTCGCTCCCTTCCCCTGAACATGCTTTTGGTAGCGTTCCGCGACATCCTCGGCAATGCCGGTGTAGATCGCCCCGCCCCGGCACTCGATGAAATACAGCCACATCCGGTTACTTCCTCTCCAACTTATTTCCAGCCTGATGGGTCGGCACCTCGTGCCCACCCTACGGATCAATCTCCTGCGTTACTCATCCCTCACCCCCTGCCCTCTCCCGGAGGGAGAGGGGGTCAGAGGTATTTCCACCGTCAACAGAGCAGATACTGACCGTCGTCATCGGCATCGTATGCCCTATCCTCACCGGCCGGAACCGGCGCAGCGGGAATCGGTGCGATCGGCGGCGGAAGGACTTTTTCTACCGTAACGACCTCGACCGGCGTTTCAGCCGGCACGACGGCGCGCATCCCCTCCTCGGCCGCCCGTTTGGCCATCTTGTCGCACCGCTCGTTGAAGTGGTGCCCCGCATGGCCGGGAATCCATTCCCAGGTGAGCTCGTGCTTTCCGGACAGCACGGAAAGTTGCTGCCAGAGATCCTGGTTCTTGAGCGCGTCAGGGGTCTCCAGCCGCCCGTTGCGGATCCAGCCGCGCAGCCATTCGTTCATTCCCCGCACCAGGTACTGCGAATCGCTGTAGACGTGGACCCGTTTTGGGGTGTGCAGCGCTTCCAGCCCCCGGATCGCCGCAATCAGTTCCATCCGCTGCGAGGTGGCGACCGGCTCGAAGCCGCTCAGTTCCTTTTCGTGCGCCCCGTAGCGCAGGATCACGCCGTATCCCCCCGGGCCCGACTCCCGACCTGAGCCGTCGCAATAGATCTGCACCAGCCCCGGCGGAGGGGGAGTGAGGGCGACCTCCAAGGCGGCCAGGTTCAACTCGCGCAGCAGGGGAATCAGCGCCGGAAGATCCGGCGACCGCACCTGCAGCTCGGCAAGCGAGGTTTCCAGCGGAACGTCATAACGGACGGTCGCCAATACCTTCGAGAGCCGCGCCTGATCGGCGTGCCGGCGCAGGTTTTCCCGGCGTGACTTTCCATTGACGAGATCGGTCCACTGCAGCACCCCCTCCAGGGAGCCGAACTGCTGCACCAGCGTCGACGCTGTCTTCTCCCCGATTCCCGGCACGCCGGGGATGTTGTCCGCGGTGTCGCCCGCCAAACCGAGGACGTCGGTCACCAGCTCGGGAGTAACGCCGAAACGGTCGAGCACTTCTTGCCGCCCCGAGCGCTTGTCCTTCATGGTGTCCAGAAGAGCGACCCGGTCGTTGACGATCTGCAGCAGGTCCTTGTCGCCGGTGACGACCGTGACGTCGATTTCTTCGGCGGCGAACCGCTGCGCCAAGGTGGCGATGACATCGTCGGCCTCGAACCCGGGAGCTTCCAGGACCGGAATGTTGAAGGCATCCAGGACCTTCCTGATGAAGGGAATCTGGGGGACCAGGTCCTCGGGCATGGCGTCCCGGTGGGCCTTGTAGGCGGGGTAGATTTCGCGGCGGAAGGTATCTTCCCGGGGGGGATCGAAGACGACGGCAAAATAGTCGGGACGGTGCTCCTGCAGGAGGGTGCAGAGCATCCGGGTGAAACCGGAAACCGCGTTGGTCGGCATAGCGCCGGCGGCCTCCGCTTCGCGAAACCCGTAATAGGCGCGATAGATGTAACTGGATCCATCCAGCAAATAGAGCTGCGGCGACGCTTTCACATTTTCTCCCCAACCATGAATTTCGCGCCGGATTCTACTATTTGCCGCTCAGCTTTACAATCGGATAACAGCGCCCGGGGCAGCTTGGTTGCTCGTCCTCAGCCACAGGGGTCCGGGGCATGGCGTCTGCCCCCCTCTCCTTCTCGTCTTCTTTAATGAAGGAGCCCAATCAGGGAGCCAAATGGTTAACCGCCTGCGGCGGATCGCGCCGGGAAAGACGCTCCCAGAGTGCGCCATCCTACCTCTCCCGGGCGCCCTCCCACCGCATCGCGGGTATCGGTTTGCGTCTCGTGCCTGCAGCAAGGGGTTGATGTTCCGCGGCAAACCGGCTATGTTACTTTCTTTTTCACGACCACCAGTTTCAAAAGGACCACCGGACTGTGACCAGAAAAACCGATGCCATCTATGCTGCACCGCTTAAGGAAATGATCGACTTCAAGTTCGACGAACGGGTCGTGGCAGTCTTTCCTGACATGATCCAACGCTCGGTCCCCGGGTATGGCTTGATCATCTCCAACATCGGCATCCTCGCCGCAAAATACGCCCAGGCCGGGAGCCACTGCTATGATCTCGGCTGTTCGCTCGGGGCGGCCACCCTTGCCATGCGCCAGCGGATCACTCAGCCGGACTGCGACATCATCGCGGTTGACAACTCCCCGGCGATGATCGAGCGCGGCCGCGAGCTCCTGGCTCGCGATACGGAACCGAGCGTTCCGGTGACGATGGTCTGTGCCGATCTCCAGGAGGTCGCTATCGAGAACGCCT
Organism: Geomesophilobacter sediminis; assembly: GCF_016458275.1. Taxonomy (GTDB): domain Bacteria; phylum Desulfobacterota; class Desulfuromonadia; order Geobacterales; family Geobacteraceae; genus Geomesophilobacter; species Geomesophilobacter sediminis. The sequence continues at coordinate 176,985 of NZ_JAEMHM010000007.1, read as the reverse complement.
CGGTGGTGGTGCTGAACTTCACCCTGCAGTTCGTCCCCCCGGCACAGCGCCTGGCGCTGATCCAGCGGATCTACGCGGGGCTCCGTCCGGGCGGCATCCTGATCCTCTCCGAGAAGATCGCTTTCAGTGAGCCGGAGCGGCAACACTTTCATGTAGAGGTGCATCACGACTTCAAACGGGCCAACGGCTACAGCGATCTCGAGATCAGCCAGAAGCGGTCCGCGCTGGAAAATGTGATGATCCCCGAGACCCTCTCCTGCCATCAAGAACGGCTGCAGGCGGCTGGATTCTCTTTCTCCGAGCTTTGGTTCCAGTGCTTCAACTTTGCCTCCCTGGTCGCGATCAAATGAACTTCTACGATTCCCTCTATGCACAACTCGCCGCCATGGGCCAGGAGCGCTGGGGAGAGCAGTTGCAGGCAACGCTGTCGGAGCGACTGGCCCTGGACGGTCATGGCAAGATGGAAGGCTGGCTGGAGGCCCTTCAGGCGCTGCCGGAGCTACGCCCGTCCGTGGTTTCGCTGCAGGACGATGTCACCATCGGCTCAGGCTCCGATCTGGGCGAACTCGACCGGGAACAGCTGATCGCCCAACTCCAGGCCTTTCACCCCTGGCGCAAAGGCCCCTACCATTTTTTCGGCATCGACATCGACACCGAGTGGCGGTCCGACTGGAAATGGGAGCGCGTCCTGCCGCACATCCAGCCGCTGGACGGGCGCAGGGTCCTCGATGTCGGCTGCGGCAACGGCTACCACGGCTGGCGCATGCGCGGCGCCGGCGCCGACTTCGTCCTCGGCATCGAGCCCTTCCTCCTTTCGGTGCAACAGTTCCAGGTAATGCAACGCTACCTTCGTGACCCCAAGCACCATGTCATCCCCATCGGCATCGAGGATGTTCCCGCCGATCTCGCCTGTTTCGACAGCGTCTTCTCCATGGGGGTGCTCTACCACCGTCGTTCCCCCCTGGACCATCTTTTCGAACTCAAGGGGTGCCTGCGCCGGGGCGGCCAATTGATTCTGGAGACCCTGATTGTCGAAGGGGATCAGGAGAAGGTCTTCATGCCGCCCGGACGCTACGCCAAGATGCGCAACGTCTGGTTCCTGCCGTCGGTTGCGGCGCTGACCTTGTGGCTCAAGCGCTGCGGGTTCACCGACATTGCCTGCGTCGACATCAACCGCACCAGCCGCGAGGAACAGCGCTCGACACAGTGGATGCACTTCGAGTCGCTGGCCGATTTCCTGGATCCGGATGATCCGGAGCAGACGATCGAAGGCCACCCGGCGCCGCTACGGGCGATTTTCACGGCGACGAAGCCGTAGTCGCTCTCTTTGCTTTTTTGACGTGGGTCAAAGCCCCCCGCAGCAATGGTGCTAGGATCAGCTCCACTTGCGGGAACGTTCGGTAGTGTTGCCGGACTTCCCCAGCATGAGGAGGGGAAATCCATGTCAGTCGTCGTCATCGCCGTCGGTTTAAGCTGGTTACTCATCGCCGCAGTGGCGTTCTGCCCGTTCCGGGCCAGAAGATAGACCAGGCGGAAATGGTTCGTGGGGTTGAGGCGGGAAAAAACTCGGCATCGTGCCGGGTGGGCACGGAATGCCCGCCCTAGGGAATCGATGCTCGCGGCAGGACGCCGCTTTACCGGGGAGAAGGAGAAGGGAATTTGGTGGGCGCGACAGGCTTCGAACCTGCGACCGGCCGATTAAGAGTCGGCTGCTCTACCAACTGAGCTACGCGCCCCTTTATCACTGTGACTTGCTTTGACTCTGGAACTCAGCCCTTAACTTGAACTCGCAGTTCTCGCAATCAAGGCACAAATAGTACCCCTTTGGCTTGTGCGGACAGGAGTACTTCAATATTTTCATTAAAGAGTCGCCGATATAGAAGAACAATACCGTCCCGGTCAACCCCACAAAAAGAACCAGAAGAACATCGATCAGGATCTCCACTCCAGCCCCCCCTCTTTCATAGCAAAGCCAGCAAAAAACAAAAATGCAGTGCGTAATGAGCACCAGCGCGGAACTGTCAGAAAAAAATTAAATGCAATCAATATTCGTGCCATCACGCCCCCCCTGTCAAATCCAACAAATCTCACCACTTACCAGCCGATTCATCGCCGTGAGCAAAAGACGGGAGTGTCCATTATTTTACAGATACGGCATTAACCCATTGATTTAACGTAGATTGTCACATTTTGGACATGTCCATTTTGTTACACCTCGATAATCCGGCGACCACCCTCTTTCTTTGCTGCAGCACAGCCCCTTATACGCACCCCGGCAGCGCTTCGCTCCCCTGCCTGATGTTTCCGCGCAGATAACTTGATGTAAGTCAAAGACTCCGGCGACTCCCTGCGTTATCCCTAAAGTTACCTAGCGGTAACCTCAGGAGGGAAACGATGAAACAACTGGGCATCGAACCGGAATCGACGGTGTATGGCGAAATCCTCGCCAGCATGGGGGAAGGGATTATCTTCGCCGACCAGGACAACCGCATTGTCCTGGTCAACCAGGCAGCGGAACAGATCCGGGGGATCAAGGCGGGGAACTTCCTCGGCCGGGATATTCTGGAAATGCACTCGCCGATGGCCCGGGAACGGATCGGTGAGATCCTGGCCGCACTCCGCAGCGGCGCCCTCCCCTCGCACACCCGTCCCCTGCATACCAAGGGAAAGGTCTACGAAAACATCTATTACCCGATCCGGGCCGACGCCGGCGCCTTCGTCGGCACCCTCATGATCAGCCGCGACATCACCGAAAAAGAGCAGCTCAAGGAGGAAAACTCCGCCCTGCGCGAGCAGATCAGCGCCGAAAACGCCCGTGGCGAGATGGTCGCCCGCAGCGCCGCGATGCAACCGGTATTCCAGGTGATCCGCACCACGGCGCCGCTCGATTCCACCATCCTGATCGGCGGCGAGTCGGGCACCGGGAAGGAACTGGTCGCCCGCGCCATCCACCGGGAGAGCCGCCGCGCGCGCCACCCGATGGTCAAGGTGAACTGCGCCGCGCTCCCGGAAAACCTCCTCGAGTCCGAGCTCTTCGGCTACGAAAAGGGTGCCTTCACCGGCGCGCTGCGGGAACGCAAGGGAAAATTCGAGCAGGCCAACGGCGGCACCATCTTCCTCGACGAGATCGGGGAGATCCCGCTGCCGGCGCAGGCGAAACTGCTTCGGGTGCTCCAGGAAAGGACCGTGGAGCGGATCGGCGGCAACCGGGAGATCAGCGTGGACGTCCGGATCATCGCGGCAACCAACCGTGACCTCTCCCTGGAGGTCGCCAAGGGACGCTTCCGGGAGGATCTCTACTACCGCCTCAACGTAATCCCGGTCCACCTGCCGCCGCTTCGGGAGCGGCGCGAAGACATCATCCCGCTCACCCGGCGTTTTCTCGCCATCTTCTCGGAGCAGATGGGCAAACCGGCCCTGGAACTCGCGCCCGAGGCGGCGCGGCTGCTGCTTGCCTACAACTATCCCGGCAACGTGCGGGAGCTGAAAAACGCCGTGGAGCGGGCCGTGGCGCTGAGCGCCGGTGATCGGATCACCGGAGAGGATCTCCCCCCCAACTTCACCACCCAGTCGGCCCCGGCGGCGACCCGCCTCCCCCACCCGTCCCGCATGCCCGAAGGTGCGGCGCTGGCGGCCAACCTGAACGGCTTCGAAGACGTCCTGATCGACCAGGCGCTGGAACGCGCGGGCAACAACAAGGGCGAGGCGGCCCGCCTGCTGGGTGTCTCCCGGAAAACACTCTGGAAAAAACTGAAGCAACGGGAAACACGGGTTACCGATCGGTAACGCCGGCGTTCCCGCAGGTTCCCATCCGCCGAAACGCTCGCCCGACACCCACTGCAAAATCAACCACTTCCGCTCCTGCCGATGGTGGCACGCATACTGCTCATAAGGTTACAACGTCGGTAATTCACCCCAACGTTGCAACGCCACCTCAGCAGGAGTCCTCATGAACCTCAAGAAACCCCAGAAGCCGCTCAAGGTGTTCCTGGTCGCGGCAGTGCTGGCGCTGTCCGCCGCCCTGTTCCTTGCCCTGGGTCCGCCGCAGTTGCTCGCCAAGTCCGAATCCCCCGCGTTCTGTGCCGGCTGCCACGTCATGGAAGAGGAACACACCGCCTGGAGCCACGCGGGAGCGCACCGGCGGCTGCGCTGCGTCGATTGCCATCTCCCCGAGGGTAATCCGGTGGTGCACTACGTCTGGAAAGGGATCGACGGCATGAAGGACGTGATCTGCTTCCACACCGGGCATGTTCCGGAGCGGATCGAATTGAGCGCACACGGGGCCGAGGTGGTCCAGGCGAACTGCGTCCGCTGTCACCAATCGACCCTCGCCGGCATCGACACCACCAGGCGCTGCTGGGGCTGCCATCGGCAGCTGCGCCACCGGCTGACCGGGACCATGGCAACGAGGTAGTCAATGAACAATGAACAATGAACAATGAACAATGAGCAGTGAGCAGTGAGCAGTGAGCAGTGAGCAGTGAGCAGTGAGCGATGAGCGATGAGCGATGAGCAAAAACCTGATCGATGGTCAGGGTGCGATTCATACCGAGAAGATCCGAAAAACCAGGGAGAGAAAACATGCAGAAGAACGTGATGAAGAAGGGGGCGGCGGTGGTGCTCGTTGCTGCCGTGACGCTGGGGGCTGGCATGGCGATGTTTGCCGGCTGCGCGCCGGAGAAGGCGGAGCGGGTGAAGACCGTGCAGATCGAGGACGGGGTGGTGGACCCGGCTCAGTGGGGCAAGGCATACCCCGCCGAGTACGAGCTCTGGAAGAAGACCGGCGAGCCGACCCCGGCCGGCAAGAGCAAATACAAGCGCGGCTACGACGTGGGCCAGGAGCGCCCCGACAAGCTGGACGAGTATCCGTTCCTGGCGCTTCTCTACAACGGCTGGGCCATGGGGAGCGAATACAGTGAGCCGCGCGGGCACCTGTTCATGCTCAAGGACCAGCAGGCGGTCGATCCCGGCCGTTACAAGGCGGGCGGCTCCTGCCTGACCTGCAAGACCCCGTATGCGCCGAAACTCTCCAAGGCCGGGGTCGCCTATTTCGGTAAGCCGTACCCGGAAGTGCTGAACCAGATCCCCCAGGAGCACCAGCAGCTCGGGGTCTCCTGCGTCGACTGCCACAACAACCGCGACATGTCGCTCCGGGTCTCCCGCGACTTCACCCTCGGCAAAGCACTCGAGAAGATCGGGGTCGATAGCTCCAAACTGACCCAGCAGGACATGCGAACCCTCGTCTGCGCGCAGTGCCACGTGACCTACAGCATCCTGAAGGACGGGCAGATGCACTCCACGGACGTCATGTTCCCCTGGGACGGCGGCAAGTGGGGCAAGATCACCATCGAGAACATCATCGCCAAGCTGCGCAGCAACGCGCCCAGCGGGGAGTGGACCCAGAGCGTGACCGGCTTCAAGCTCGCCTTCATCCGGCATCCGGAGTTCGAGCTTTTCTCCAATAACAGCGTCCACTGGCAGGCCGGCGTCGCCTGCTCCGACTGCCACATGCCTTACACCAAGGTCGGCACCAAGAAGGTATCCGACCACCGCGTGACGAGCCCGCTCAAAAACGAGATGAAGGCATGCCAGCAGTGCCACGCCGAGTCTCCGGAATGGCTGCGCCAGCAGGTCTTCGCGATCCAGGACCGGACCATGTCCGCCTACATCCGCTCCGGCTATGCCACCGCGACCGTCGCGAAACTCTTCGAGATGGCCAACAAGGCGAACGCCAGCGGCAAGAAAGTGGACCAGGTGCTTTACAACCAGGCGAGGAGTGATTACGAGGAAGCCTTCTACCGCGTCGTCTTCATCGGCGCCGAGAACTCCAGCGGGTTCCATAACCCGAGCGAATCTCTGCGTATCCTCAACGACGCGTCCATGCATGCCGGCAAGGCCGAGGGGCTTTTGCGCCAGGCCCTGACCAAAGCCGGGGTCAACGTCCCGGTCCAGATCGACCTGGAGCTCCCCAAGTACCTGAACAACCGCGGTGCCAAGAAGCTCATGTTCAAGGCGTCCGACGAGATCAAGGATCCGCTGGCCGGGAAGTAGAACCGACAACTCACCCCTTTGAAAAAAAAAGGGGGGGATTTGCTTCTAAGCTCGTAGGGTGGGCAGCCCTCTGCCCACATCCTTCCCCGTGGCCACGGCAGGGGCCCGCCCTACGTTTTTTACCCACGGCAGCAAGGCCGCTCCTATGCCTGCAGGACATTGAATTTCCCGGCTGAACCGGGAGAAAGGGGGGACGACCGATGCGGCAACGCCTGGTCCGGGTCCCGGTAAAGATGAAAGGAAAGCTGCGGGGGGAACGTGCCCCGCTCTCGAAAAAATACGCCGTCTGGGGAGTACTCAGCGGCACGGCTTCCATCCTCGCCATCTTCGCGGTAACCCAGCTGGCCGGCTGTCCCCTCCTGATCGGCTCCTTCGGCGCTTCGGCGGTCCTTCTTTTCGGGGCGGCGGAATCCCCGCTGGCCCAGCCCCGCAACCTGATCGGAGGCCACCTCGTCTCCGCGCTGGTTGCGGTGGTGACCGTCCTGGCGGGAGGAACCGACGCCGTCGCCGTCTCGCTGGCCGTCGGGGTGTCGATCGGCCTCATGTATCTCACCCGGACCGTCCACCCTCCCGGCGGGGCGACGGCCCTGATCGGCGTTCAAAGCCACGCGACACCGGCCTTCCTACTGATGCCGGTCCTCTCCGGATCACTCCTGCTGCTCCTCGTTGCGCTTTTTACCAACAACGTGGTGCACCACCGCCAGTACCCCAAGCATTGGATATGAGAAAACCCGCTGACGACACCGTCAGCGGGTTTTTCATTGGCAGCGGCCGCCTACCCTGTGGGAGCACCACTTCTGGCTCAGGCGCTCTGGGCAAGGGCCGCGACTTTCCCGGTGGGAGCGCCCTTCCGGGCGCGATTACATATGGTCTTCGCGCCAGGACGGGCGCTCCCGCAGCCGTAAAACAGAACCCGACCTTTCCAGCCGCCTCGCTCCCCCTTCAATCCCAGGCAAACGCCGCCATGGAAAACGCACCGTAGGTGTACCCGTCGTGGAGGATGCGTCCGGCACCGCCCCCTCCGCTCCCCAAGGCGACGAAGATCGGCAGAAAGTGCTCCGGACTGGGATGGTTGCGCAGTGCCTGGGGAGCCCGCTGCGCATAGTCGAGAAGTTCCTCGGTGCGACCGGAAGCGACCGCCTCCTTCACCCAATCGGCAAACTCGCGCGCATAGGAAAGCGGCGGAGTATCGACCCCGCGCCCGAAGAAATCGCCCAGGTTGTGGGTGGTCGCCCCGCTAGCCACCACCAGCACCCCCTCTTCGCGAAGCTGGTGGAGCGCCTGCCCCATCTCCAAGTGATGGCTCGGCCCCAGCTGCGGCTGCACCGAGAGCTGGACCACCGGAATGTCCGCCTCCGGGTACATCAGCAGGAGCGGAACCCACGCCCCGTGGTCGTACCCCCGGGACAGGTCCCGCTCCCCCTCGATTCCCCCGCGGCGCAGCAGGTCCAGGACCCGCTTGGCCAGGACCGGATCGCCCGGAGCGGGATATTCCAGCCGGTAGAGTTCGTCGGAAAAGCCGCCGAAGTCATGGATGGTCGGTGGCTGCGGGTGTCCCGTCACCCGCGGATGCTGCGTGGTCCAGTGGGCGGAAACCGAGAGGATCGCCTTGGGCCGGCCGATATCCTTCCCCAGCCCACGCAAAAAGTCGCGCGTCGGACAGGGATCCATAATCAAAGAAGGCGCCCCGTGCGACACGAAGAGCGCCGGAAGTTTTGCTGTCATCGCCTTTTCCTTTCCTGGCCACGGCGCCGGCGCGAGCCGGCTACCGGTAGATCTTCACCCGTTCATCCAGCGGCTGGTACTCCTTGGGTGCCGGTTCGGCGGCAGGCTTGCCGAACGGCATCTGCGCGATGAGCTTCCAGGAGGCCGGGATCTTCCAGGCCGCCTGCACCGCAGCGTCGATCACCGGGTTGTAGTGCTGCAGCGAAGCCCCCCACCCCTCCGCTTCCAGTGCCGACCAGATGGCGAACTGGAGCATCCCGGAAGACTGCTGGGACCAGACCGGGAAGTTTTCCCGGTACGCGGGAAAGCGCTGCTGCAGCCCTTCCACGGTGCTGGTGTCCTCGAAATAAAGGATGGTGCCGTAGCCGCTGCGGAAGGCACCGTCAATCTTGTCCACGGTGGTCGGAAAACTTTCCGGCGGCACGATCTTTTGCAGCTCGCCCTTGGTGATCTCCCACAGCCTTTCGTGCTGCTCCCCAAGCAGGATCGCCACCCGGGCGCTTTGCGAGTTGAACGACGACGGAACGTGCTTCACCGCCTCGCTCACGATCTCCTCGATCCGCTGCACCGTCGTGACCGCTTCCTTGCTCAGTCCGTAGTAAGTCCTTCTGTTTCTTATCGCGTCCCAATAGGCGGTTTTCATGGCTCTTCTCCTCTAACCGGCGCTGTCTTTCCAGCCCCGTTCAATATGATATAGTTTAACGTCAAACTATACTTCTTCAGCAAACATGTAAAGACTTTTTTTCCGCCTCCCCCTGCGCCTTCACGGCGGCCGCAGGCGGCAAAAGGATCACGCCGGGAAACCAGTTGCATCTCGGGTAGTTAGCATGCTATGAAAGGCGTATGACAACTCCCGCCCAAAGGATCGACAAAACCGACCTTCTCTTCAGCATGGTCGGCCTCAGCCGGCGCTGGCGCCAGGTGCTGGATGCGGAATTCCAAACCTCCGGCCTGACCGACGCCACCTGGCGTCCGCTGCTGCATCTGGACCTGTTGGGGGATGGGGTGCGCCAAAAGGACCTGGCGGCCTCGCTGGGACTGGAAGGCCCTTCCCTGGTCCGGCTGCTCGGCACGCTGGTGGCGAAAGGCCTGGTGGCCCGGATCGAGGATGAGCGCGACCGGCGGGCCAAGCAGTTGAGCCTGACCGACCGGGGCCGCGCGGTGGTACACCAGATCCGCGCCGTCGTGGAGGAGTTGGAAGAGACCCTTTTTGCCTCCTTTGACGCCGCCGAATTGGAGCAGCTCACCAGGTTCGTCGCGCGTCTCGACGCCAGCGTGCACCAGATCCGAGGTCGCAGCCGCGGCTGATCCCCCTCCCCGTTTACCCCAGCGGTTCGAACGCGGCCCGCTCCGGCGCGTAGCTGTAGAGCTGGCCGTCCTGGATGTCGAAATACCAGCCGTGCAACAGCAGCTTCCCGTCCCTTACCCGCCCGGTGATCCAGGGGAAGGTGAGCAGGTTCTCCAGCGAGATCAGGATCGCCGCCTGCTCGCAGGCCCGATTCTGCTTTTCCGGTTCCTTTTCCGCCAACTCCTCCAGCACGCGCTGTCTTCCCTTGTGCGCGATCTGCACCCATTTGCCGATGAAGTTCCCCGGCCGCCCCTTCGGGATGCCGTGCATGAGCGCGTTGATTCCGCCGCAACCCGAGTGCCCCAGGATGATGATGTGCTCCACCTCCAGGTGGCAGACGGCATATTCCAGCGCGGCGCTGACGCCGTGGAAGTGGCTGTCGTCCTCGCAGGGAGGAACCAGGTTCGCGACGTTGCGTACCACGAAGAGCTCCCCCGGGGCGCATCCGGTGAGGATGGCGGGGTCGACGCGGGAGTCGCTGCAGCCGATGAGGAGCACCTTCGGATTCTGCTCCCGGCGCAACAGCTCGAAGCACCTCTCCTCGGAATCGAAATACTGCTGCTGGAATTTCTTGAACCCGGCGATGAAGCGGGCGATTTCCTGTGCCATGCGGTTGGCCCTCCTGGGATACGGCACCGGAAGGAAGCGGCCAAGATGTCTCAGCGCCCCTTAGTGCCGAACGAGCAAATGAATGAGATTCAGCGGGCTGTCAGGCCCCGGCTCGGCAACCAGAATAAAGTAGAAAAACATAACCGCAACCAGGGCAATCAGTGAGTAAAACGCGATCCTCGAATTTTCCATGGCGGTCACCTCATCCTTTCATGGCCTTTTTTATGCCTCTGCCGCAGCAAAGGGCCTTCCCTCCTGATAGTACAGGGAAGGCTGGAGCAAGACGAAAAAGAGATGGACATCGGGGAAACCGAAATGACAAAGCAGCGCATTGAGCATTTCGGCGATCTCGTCGTAAACCTTCTTTTCCCGGGGGAACATGAGTATCTCCAGCGAGCGCGGCGTGTCGGTGATCGGCTTGAGGCCGAGCAGTTCGACACTCACCCTCTCGCGCGGCAGGTGCGCCACCCGCGAAAACTCCTCGGCAAAAAGCTCCGACTGTTCTTCCAGAAACTCCCTTTGAAATCCCGTGAACCTGAGAAAAGCCATAGCATCCCCCTTCCAAAGCTCCGACCGTCAAACCATGCGTTTCTTTGCCCGGTACCGCCGCGCGACGATGCAGGCGCAAAGCCGCCGGAGACGGGCGTCCCTCATTGATCATCCCTTTGGCGCACGTCGTTCACGGACCTTTCCAGGCGCTGGACCAATTCCGCGAGAAACGAGGTCTCTGCCTCGTCGAAAGGACTCAGCAGGTCCGCCTCCAACTGCTGGACCTGATGGTAGATGTGGTAGACGGCCACCTCACCGTGCGGGGTCAGGCGGACCAGTTTGGCCCGCCGATCCGCGGGGCTCTGGGTGCGCTGGACCAGCCCCTTCTCCATCAGGTTGTCCAAAAGACGGACCAGCGACGAGCCGCGCAGCCCCATGGAGGCGGCCAGGTCCTTCTGCCGCACGCCGTTGCCCAGCAGATGAAGGTGCAGCAGGGGACGCCAGGTGGCATCGGTAAGACCCGCTGCGTTGATCTGCCGATCCAGCACCCGCCGCCAGCGCCGGGTCAGGTGCCCCAGCCGGAAAAGCAGGTTGTGGCGGTCGATGTCGGACACGGTAACGGTCATGTTGTTTAGATAGCATGGCAATGCAATATCTGACACAATAATGGACCTTGTGTCATTGGCGAAGTCATAGCTCCGGGACCGCACTCAGGATTTCCGTCCCCACTCGAGAAAAGGGAGCCAATAGTGGGGGCTGAGAGTTCGCGTGCCCGGTCAAAGTCGCACCACTCCCGTCGCCTGCTGTCATAAATCGGTACCGGCTGCTACCAGTCCCCGGCTTTAGAGGGAGAAAACTTTTCTTGCAACGCACCAGAGATTCGTATAGGTATGCTCTCTACGCAACTCACCCGGATCCACAAGATAACAAGACCGGTTTTTCTGCCGCTGCTCCTGGCGTTGACGGTCTTCTTCCTTTCTCAAGGGATCGCGGTCCAGTCTTTTTGTTCACCGCAGCAAGGCTCTCTCTCCAAAACCCACCGCATCAAGTTCCAATCGCCCGCGGTCCCTCAAGGTACTGCCAAATGTCAAACGCCCCGGGGCTTCAAATCCGCCCCGGTTGACGCTCTGGTTCCACGGCCTGATCTCGTCACCAACCGATCCTGCCAACGCACCGTCTTCACGGAAGATTCCGATCGGCCCGCTTCGCGTTCGGTCACCACTCTCCCTGCACGAGCCCCACCCGCCTAACCCTTCCCAGCTCTATACCCGTAGACGCGCCTGCTGCCCGCTCCGTACCAGCAGCGACAGGCACCTCTGCATCCGCGGTTCGCATCTCGGCCCGGTGCCGCAGCAGCTCTCCGGCCGCTAAGGGCTGAACCTTAGAGGCAAATCCCCCCAAATCCCCCTTCGCAAAGGGGGACTTTATCGGACTTTTGCCCAGAGCCAGCATTGCCTTCGTTTTGGCGATAATTCGGTAAAAAACCGGTCCTATCGACCGGTTGGCACATCATTTTCGTCCGTCAGGAGGACCTCTGCCATGTCGACATTCCGCGACCTCCCCTGGAGGCACAGCGTGGCGCTCGATGTAGGTACCGCGACGACCCGTATCGTCACCGGCACCGGTTCTCTCATCGAAATCCCCTCCCGACTGGGAGCATGTCCCGGGCTTGCCGGGGGTGTCGTGATCGATGGCGCCACCGTCTCACGATTGTTGACCCCAATGCTGCACCAATCCCGAATCTTCGGCGTGGTGAAGCCTACGGTTCTTGCCTGTGCGCCGACCGATGCACGCCCCGAAGAGCGGCAGTTGCTTACCGACTCGATCCTGCGGGGAGGAGCCGCATCGGTATCGATGATTCCCGAACCGCTCGCCGCCGCAATAGGGGCCGGGGTGGATGTCGCTTCCCCGTATGCACAGATGGTGATCGACCTGGGCGAAGGGGTCACGGACTGTGCCGTGATCCAATCGGGCAAGATCCGGGAAACCTGCGCCCTTCGACGAGGCTGCGCCCATTTTCGCAACGCGATCGTGCAGGAGGCTGTTTCCTGGGAGAGGTGTGACCACAGCGACGCGGAGCTGCTGATGCGGAAATACGGGATCAACGGTCCGGATGCCGGAGCCTGGGGGCTCGTGGCCGCGAAATCGATCGAGGCGGCACTGGAGGGAATAGCCGAAAAGCTGGCGGCGTTTTTCCGGGAGCTGCCGCACGGGGCGGCATGCGACATCATCGACGGCGGGATCTGTCTGACCGGTGGAGGCGCACTTATACCTGGCGTGCGGGAATATCTCGCAAGGCGGCTACGGATCGGGGTAAGGGTACCCGGCAACCCGTTGCTTTCCGTGGCCGAAGGGATCCGCTCCATCCTGCCGGTGATTCTTTCCCTGAACCTGCTGTCGCGGCAGGAGAATCAATAGATCTACCGCGGCCCTGTCGGCCGACGGAAAACCTCAATGGAGATACAAAAATGGAACTCATCCAGAAAACGAACATAGACTTTGTCGGCAAGCGAAAGTTTTCCTTCATCATTTCCGCGATCATCGCCCTCGTCGGCCTCATCGGCATCGTTCAAATAGGGCGAAATGCCGCCAACATGGGAATCGACTTCTCAGGCGGGACGGCGATCCAACTCAACTTCAGCCGGCCGGTCCCCATCGACCAGGCGCGGTCGGTTCTGGCCCGCCACAACCTGAGGGAAGTAAACCTGCAGCAAGTAAGCGGCAGCAACCGCTTGCTGCTCAAGTTGGGCAAAACGACCGTGGGTTCGAAAAACGTCGCGGAACTGATCAACCAGGTATTCCAAAAGGAATTTCCCCAGCACAGCTTTGTCATCGAGAACTGTTCCGAAATCGGTCCCTCCATCGGAGACAAGCTGAAGAAGGACACCCTGGTGGCAGTAGGAATCTCGATGTTCGGCATCGTCGGCTATATCGCCTGGCGCTTTGATTTCCGGTTCGGAGTCGGCGCGATTGTCGCCACGCTGCACGACATGCTGGCCATGTTTGCGGTCTTTTTTGTGCTGAACAAGGAGATCAACCTCCTGTTCATCACCGCGGTACTGACCATCGCCGGATATTCGCTGACCGACACGGTGGTGGTCTTCGACCGGATCCGGGAGAACCTGCACCGGACCTTGCACCAGCCGGCGGAAAAGGTGTTCAATGAAAGCATCAACGAAGTGCTTTCCCGGAGCGTGGTCACCTCGTTGACCACCTTCCTGGCGGCGACGTCGCTGCTGCTCCTCGGTGGGGAGGTAATTCACGACTTCGCCCTGGCCCTGGTGGTAGGGATCATCGTCGCCACCTACTCTTCGATATTCATCGCCAGCCCGGTCGTTTTGGAACTGGAGACGCGCAAAAGCCGGAGGGCCCTGAACAGTGCCCGCGAGGAGGCATCATGAACCCGACCGTCGGCGCCATCGTTTACGCCGCCCTGCACCAGCGGATCACCTGCAGCCACTGCGGATCGCTCGATCACCACAAGCGGGTCGGCGAGAACCGTTTCGTCTGTAAGTACTGCCGCAAGGAATTCAACCTCGCCCCGTCCCCGAAACACCCGTAGGGCTGAAGGGGGCGTGGCACCACGCCCCCTTGATCGGGTCGGCGCGGGAAAATACGGTGCGACTGGGGCGTGCGGAGTTTCGAGAAGGCTGGTAGGGCAGGAAGGATGCGTGCTGCGGAATCCGGACGGCAACGCATCCGGAAGTGAGGAGGGAATCGGTCGTGGGCCTGAGGAAGGTTCCATAAAGACAAAGGAACCTCGTTTCGGAAGGATACCGATGCGGGGCGGGGCGGCGCGATCACCAGCAGCAGCGCCGGTACGCGGTGAGCTGAGCAGGCCTGGCGGGGACCTGAGCCGATGGGCAAGGTAGCCCGGTCAAGCCATGACGTCGAGAAGGGCCTTGATCATGTCGTCGGTCGTCTTTACCACCTTCACGTTGGCGCTGAAATACCGGCGGTTGTTCACCATGCCGACGGCTTCCCGGGAGACGTCCACGGACTCGGTTCCTTGGGCGACCGTAGCGCGGACGCCGGCCTTCGAGGTCTGCAGGACCGCCTTCGAGGCCCGGAAGTTGGAAGTGCCTAGGTTGGCGACGTTGTTGGCGATGACGCCCTGCTGGATGCCGGATGCCACCAAGGCGGATACTGCGATCGAAGAAATGTTTGCCATGTTGACGCCTCCTTGAGCAGCGGTGAGGATGCCAACTAGTCACAGCGAAATCCGTGCCATCGCAACTACCCGATAATACAGATATGCCTATCTAATGAACTGCGAAAATCTGTGCAAAGCGAGGTAGTTTGACCTAAATTTGTACACCCTCCTTCCGGCCCAATGCCACGTGAAGGCTCCATCTAGGAGGCGCGGCCGTCATCCAGGAAACAATATCTTCAGGGCTCATTCCCAGGGCGGTTCATTGCTCCGCAGACCGTTTTGGCGTGGGAGTGCCGATATTTTTTCTCAATTCATTCATAGTTCTTTCTTGGTGCTGGTATACCTTTGCCCGTCTGCGGACGTTAAAAGTGACAGGATGTTTCTCAAAGGTTAAACTATGTGAGCTACCTGTTACACTATGACTTCCGCGCAATGACTTTGTTGCTGGAAGATCCATTCCTGATTAATGCTGAGAGGACGGTGCGGAGTCGGCATCACGCATACATGCCGCTGGTTGACACGGCATGGTGGTGCGAAGACTGAGTTGTTAGGGAAGAGAAACTTCCGAGAGAAAGTGGGACGATGGCAGTTCCGTTTTTTGATCCGCAAGGAGAGTAATGACAGAAGAAAACCTTCCGGTTGCGAGCATCATCCCTGCTGGGGAGACGCTCATATCATCGTCGGCGCCGGTGTCGAAACGGTGGGAATTGTCGGTCCGCTGCGGAATCCTGCTGGGGCTGATTTCATTGTTTGGTTCCAGCATCACCGGCCGGGTGTTTCACCCGGTGTTGGACGCCCTGAAAACGGTGGGGCCGATGGCGTTCCTGGTCCGCCCCAGCATGATCTGGGCGACCATGGGATCGGTGCTCCTGATCTTTCGGACCGCCCTGTGGTTCTGTTACCGCCCCGCTGCGCCGGCCGGCGCGGACGAAGCCCCGCGTCTCACGGTAATCATCCCCGCCTTCAACGAGGGACCGATGGTGGAAAAGAGCATCGACTCGGTCGCCCGTGCCGATTACCCCGCCGACCGTCTCGAGATCTTCGTCATCGACGACGGCAGCAAAGACGACACCTGGCGGTACATCAGCCGGGCGGCCCGCCGTCACCCGCACCTGGTCAAAGCACTCCGTTTCCCGGAGAACCGTGGCAAGCGCGCCGCGCTTGAAGCGGGCTTTCGCCAGGGACGCGGCGACATTTTCGTCACCATCGACTCCGACAGCGTCATTGAGCCCCAGACGCTTCTCGCCATCGCCGGCCCGTTCCGCAACCGCAAGGTGGGCGCGGTGGCCGGCAAGGTCATGGTATTCAACCGCGCAGAGGGGATCATCCCCCGCATGCTGCACGTGCGCTACATCCTCTCTTTCGACTTTTTGCGCGCGGTCCAGTCGACCTACCGGACCGTGTACTGCTGCCCCGGAGCCCTCTCCGCCTACCGTGCCGAAGTCATCCACCAGGTTCTCGATCGCTGGACCAACCAGACCTTTCTGGGCCATCCCTGCACCTATGGTGAGGACCGGGCCATGACCAACTACATTCTCGCCCAGGGATACGATGCGCTGTACCAGCGGACCGCCGTGGTGCATACCAACGCCCCGGTTACCTACGGCAAGTTGTGCAAGATGTACCTGCGCTGGGACCGGAGTTACATCAAGGAAGAGATCAGGTTTGCCCGGATCGTGTGGAAGCGCCCGCTGCTGAGCCGGATCATCGCCATCTTCGATTCCTGCATCACCAACCTGCGTTACCCGGTCAGCTACCTGATCATGGGATTGCTGATCGCCATGTCTTGGCACGACCCGCTGACCGTGGTCCGGTTCATGTTCATGATCGGGCTGTTCTCGACGATCAATATCCTGTACTACCTGCACAGCGAAGCCTCCTGGGACTTCGTCTACGGCATCGCCTACTCCTACTTCGCCTTTTTCACCCTGTTCTGGATCTTCCCCATCGCCATCCTCACGGTCCGCTCCCGCTCCTGGATGACCCGCTGAAAGGTCAAGCTGCCGGCGCAGGTTGGGTTGAACGACCGCATCGCGAAAGGCAACGTATGCCGGGGCGGCGGGAATTGTCGCGTTTCGCCCCTCGACGCGACCTCCCTTACCTTCTCGTTTCCTGGGTCCGCCTTGGGGACGCAACCGCCAAGAAGCTCCGGCTTCCCCCCGCTGCCGGTTCCTGCTATACTGGGGCGCCCGCCCTCCCTCACCGCTCCGGGGTACCACGTAACGCCTCTAGCCGCAGGTAGGTAATGAAGACTTTTCTGAACATCGCTTTGCTGCTCCTCACCCTTGCCTGCACCGGATGCGCCACCACCTACGTCCCGGTGAGCTGGGGCTTCGGCTCCAAGGTTCAGGACCTGTCGCACCAGGACGTAACGCTGGTCATCCTCTTCAACCGCTACGACCCGGACCGCAAGACCTTGCGCGTCTCGGGAACCTCGTTCGACCAGGTGATGATGCCGAGCGAGGTGAAATCCCACCTCGGCGCCTACCGCCCCGATACCCAGCTCATCTACCGCAACCTCTACCACGACTACGGCGACACCGAACTGCGCGACCTCATGGTCCACGAGTTCGCCCATCACATCTGGTTCACCTACATGTCGGCGGACCAGCGGCAACAGTGGCGAGCGCACCTGCGCCGCAACCCCTCCCCCTTGCAGGCCATGGTGCGGATGGTCTACCCGCCGCAGGCGGACTGGGACGCGGAAGATTTCGCCTTCACCGTCCAAAGCGCCCGTCCGATCGACGTCATGGCGCTTGCCGCTCTGAAGGTGATCGCCCCGGAGGAACGGGACCAGATCCTGAGAACCCGGTTTCCCAACCTGGCGCCGAACCTGCCGGAACAGACTGCGGCGCAGGAAGAACCAGCAAAATAGTTATCGATACCATATAAATTATATATTTTCCTTATCATTGCTTTTCCTCTATGATTCGTCCTGCATCGAGGAGGGAAAGAGACGATGGGAACCATCGAACGTGGAACCAAACGCTACTGGCAGATCAACTGGGCCTTCTTCACCGCCGGGTTCGTGACTTTCGTCACCCTCTACGACGTCCAGCCGCTGCTGCCGGTATTTGCCAAGGAATTCCAGGTTCCCGCCGCCCTGGCGAGCCTCCCGCTTTCGGTCGCCACCGCCGCGCTTGCGGTCACCATGCTGATCGCCGGCACCCTTTCCGAGACACTGGGACGCAAGCGGGTCATGGTCGCCGCTCTCGTCGTCACCTCGCTACTGGCGCTTTTGACCGCCTTCAGCAGCCATCTCCCCACCCTGCTCCTGCTGCGGCTTTTGCAGGGCGCCGCGCTGGCCGGGCTGCCGGCGGTGGCCATGGCTTACCTGAGCGAGGAGATCGCTCCGGACTCACTCGCCTCGGCGATGGGGCTCTACATCAGCGGCAACGCGATCGGCGGCATGACCGGCCGCATCGGCACCGCGATCATCACCGAGTACGTGTCGTGGCAGGTCGCGCTGGGAAGCATCGGCCTTCTCTGCCTGGCCCTCAGCATCTACTTCGCCTGGGCCCTCCCCCCGTCGGCCCATTTCACCAGGCGCCCGTTCGCCGCCAAGTACCTCTTCACCTCGCTGCGCCAGCAGCTCCGCGATCCGGGCCTGGTGCACCTCTATGGCGTCGCCTTCCTGCTGATGGGGAGCTTCGTCACGCTGTACAACTACATCACCTTCCGGCTCCTCGCTCCCCCCTTCTCCCTCGGGCATTCCCAGGTGAGCCTGGTCTTCCTGGTCTACCTGGCCGGCTCCTTCACCTCTTCCATCGCCGGTTCCCTGGCGCGTCGCTTCGGCAGGATTCCGGTGCTGCGCGCGAACCTGGCCGTCATGGCGCTGGGCGCCCTCATCACCCTTTCCGGATGGCTGCCGCTGATCGTGGTCGGCATCGGTCTTTTTACCTGCGGTTTTTTCGGCACCCACACCTTGGCCTCCGGATGGGTCGGCCTGAGGGCAAAAAGCGCCAAGGCGCAGGCAGCGGCGCTCTATCTCTTCTTCTATTACCTGGGTTCGAGCATCTCGGGGACGGTCGGCGGGTTTTTCTGGACCTCGATGGGATGGCGCGGCGTGACCGGGATGATCGTGGCGCTGGTCTGCGGGGGATACGTCCTGGTGGAGCGGCTGGCCGCCCTCCCGGAGCCGGCAGCGGCCCGGGTGCCGGAAGCCGCGGTGAGGGAGGCGGTATAGAGAATCGCGTCATGTAGCAGAAGCAGGCATGAAACGAGGCCGCCCTCGATTGAGGAGCGGCCTCTTCTTTTTTCGAATAGCAGTGGTTTGAAGTCCCCCTTTAACAAGGGGGAGTTAGGGGGACTTGCCTCTAAAGGTCTAATTTTACGACAAGACGACTGAAATCTTCCAAAGCAAATCCCCATCCCCCCCTTTGCCAAAGCGGGGTGATAACTCGCGATCTATATCACCGGAGCACGCCGGCGGGGCTTCCGCTGCCGATCTGGTAGATGAAGTTCGCCCAGGTTCCGCCGCAGTCGAGGTCGGAATCACCGGCGCAGGCCGTCTTGCATTTTTTGTCCGGGAGCTGGCCGTATTTTCCGTAGCGGTTGCCGCAGAAGCACTGGCTGCCGTACTGGACCCCGGCGAAGGCGAAACCCTCATCGCGGCAGAAGTTGATGCACTTGGCCGGCGTCATCTTGCCGTCGCTCCAACTTTTTTCCTTCAGATCGCGGCGGCTTTCATCCTTGTAGCAGCCCAATGGCGTCGCTCCGGCAACCGACGCGGCAGAGGCAACCGGAGGCGGGGGCGCGGACGCCGGGGCGCTTGCGTTGGCTACGGCATAGACTGCGTTGGCCCAGGTCCCGCCGCAGTCGAGGTCGGAGTCCCCGGCGCACGCCGTCTTGCAGTTCTTTTCCGGGATCTGGCCGTATTTCCCGTACCGGTTGCCGCAGAAGCACTGGCTGCCGTACTGAACCCCGGCGTAGGGGAACCCCTCATCGCGGCAGTAGTTGATGCAGAGGGTGGGAGTCATCTTGCCGTCGCTCCACTCCTTCTCCTTCAGATCGCGGCGGCTGTCGTCCTTGAAGCAGCCGAGGTAGCCGCCGGCCGGCGCTGAAGTCAGCGGGGGAAGGGAGCGGACCGGCGGAGGGGGCGCATCCTCGGGCGGGGCCTGGCGGGCGGGAGGCTGGGCATCGGCCGGCGGTTGGCCGTGGTCGTTCCCGTACAGGTATTTGTCCACCTTTTCGAACGTGCTGTCCATCTCATCGTCGGCCCAAGCGGATCCGGCCATAACAAGGAGAGCCAAGCATGCTAACAAGATCTTCCGCATAGTATTCCCCCATTCTTTTGGATTTATGATCAAGCGAAACGGATGTGGAAGTATAGCAATGCATTAACCACTGTCAATGGTAATACTCTAGTGTCACAGGGATGTGGCTCGGCAGGAAACAGGGAACATGGTTGAGAACAAGGAAGGAGCTACTGAGAGTGCGGGAATTCGCTGTGACAGGAAAGAGTCTGGTAGGAGCGACATTGCTGTCGCGACCAGCACTGTCGATCGCTGCAGGAATGCCGCTCCTACAAGATAACCGGCAGTGCAGTAGAAAAATTAAAAGGGGACAAAATTAAAGGGGGACAGGCACCGACAAATTCGAACATTAAAGGGGGACAGGCACCGACAAATTAAAGGGGGACAGGCACCGAAGTGGCACCGAAGTTAGAAGTTAAAAGGGGACTGGCACCTGCGGTGCCAGCCCCCTTTTTCGAGCCAGTATCCTTCAGCGGGGTTAGGGTGAGCTCTGCCGGTCGAAGACCGGCGGCTCGGACAGCGGCGCCGGAGCGGCCGGTTTGGGTGCCGGCACTGCCGGACGCTGCGCCGACGACATCGGCTGGAACGCAGCCCCACCGTGCTTGGGACAGTACTGCATCGGCTGGGTTCCCACCGTGAAGTACTCGGTCTGTTTCTTCGGGCACTCCGGAGTCGCCAGGTACCCGGTGGTCGGGTCGATGACCGCGGTAACCACGGTCTCCGGCTTGGTGAAATCGACCGCCGGCTTGCCGGCCAGCGCGGTGCGCATGAACTTGCCCCAGATGGGAGCGGAAATCGCCCCGCCGGTGAAGCCCTTGCCGCCCGGTTTCGGCTTGTCGTAGCCGACCCAGACCCCGGTGATCAGCTGGGGGGTGTAGCCGATGAACCAGGCGTCGCGGTAATCGTTGGTGGTACCGGTCTTGCCGGCGGAGGGGCGCTCCTGGCTGAACTTCTTGAGCCCCTTCGCCGTCCCGTACACCATGACGTCCTTGAGCATCTCGGTGGTGACATACGCGGTCGCCGGGGAGATGGCCGGGGTGACCGCCGGGGCGATCTGGGTCCAGGCCCCGCGGTGCTTTTCGAAGATCCGGATGATGGTCCGCGCCTCGGGGTGCGCCCCGCCGTTCACCAGCGGCGCGTAGGCGGTCACCAGGTCGCTCAGGGTGACGTCTTCGGTCCCCAGGGCCAGCGAAAGATCGTGGTTACGCAGCGGCAGCCCCATCTTCCGGGCCGTGTCGACGAAGTAGGGAACGCCGATATTCTCCAGCAGTTTCACCGTGATCACGTTGTTCGAGTGGGCCAGGGCCTGGCGCAGGGAAAGCTCCCCGAAGGAGTGTTTTTCGTAGTTTTGGGGGATCCACTCGCTTCCGTCGCCACGCGGATAGGCGACCGGAGCATCGCTCCAGAGGCTCCCCGCGGTGATCCCTTTTTCGATGGCCGCCGCGTAGATCAGAGGCTTGATGGAGGAGCCCGGCTGGCGACGGGCGGAGAAGGCACGGTTGTAGGGACTTTGCGCGTAATCGACGCCGCCGACCGCAGCCAGCACGTCGCCGGTGGCCGGGTCGAGGCAGATCAGCGCCCCCTGCAGGGTCCCGTTGATCTTGCGGACCCCCTCACGCAGGGTCTGTTCCGCCTTCTTCTGCAGGTTGACATCCATCGCCGTGATGACGTCCAGCCCCCCCTGCTCCACGATCCGCGCCCCGAAACGCTCCACCAGTTTGCCCCGGACGAAGTTTACGTAGTAAGGCGCCTCGCTCGGCTTCATCACCGGTACCTTGTGGGCCATGAGGCTTTGCCGGTGCTCGGGGGTGATCACCTTCACGTCGACCATCCGCTTGAGCACGACGCTGCGGCGCAGCGCGACCTTCTCCGGAGGGCCCAGTGGGTTGTAACGTCCCGGTGCCTTGGGGATGCCGGCCAGAAGCGAGCATTCCGCCTCGGTGAGCTCTTCCGGGTTCTTGTCGAAGTAAAGCCGGGCTGCCTGCGCGATTCCCCAGGCGCCGTTTCCGTAGTTGATGGTGTTCAGGTACATCTCCAGGATCTGGTCCTTGGTGTACTTGCGCTCGAACTCGATGGCGAGCATCCCCTCTTTTATCTTCCGGTTGAAGGTCTTCTCTCCGGAGAGGTACTTGTTCTTGATCAGCTGCTGGGTGATCGTCGATCCGCCTTCGGCCATCCTGCGTTTGACGACGTCTTTCACCAGGGCCCGGGCGATCCCCCGGATGTCCACCCCGCCGTGCTCGTAGAATCGGCTGTCCTCGACGGCAACCACCGCCTGGCGCAGAAAGAGCGGGATCCGGTTGAGCGGAACCCAGTAGCGCTCGTTGGGCATGATGCGGCCGACGAATTTTTCGTTGCGGTCGAACACCCGGATGGAGGAATACCCGGTGGGGAGGATCGGGAAGGTGGCGATTTTTTCCTGTGCCGAGGCGAGCGAAGCGAGCATCAGCACGAACAGGACGGCGAACAGGGACAGGATGATGCGATTCTTGGAAGACAAGACGATTCTCCTGGAAAGATGGCGTACTGCGGGGGTGGGATAACGGTTCATTCTGCCACAGCGGGCAAACAGCGGCAACACAAACCTGTCCCCCGGCGCGCCGAAAGCGGACAAATTGAAGCAGGGGAGCGGCGTGATACCATAGGAGCTTTCTGTTCACGGGGGTCGGGGGGCTGGGGGATCCGTTCAGATCGTCTCCATTTCCGGAAGAGCTTTCAACGAAGTGAACGATTCACGCATTTGGGCCGGATGGCAACAGGAGGCACGGCATGCCTGGGTCAACAATGGACGACAGCGTCAAACCTTCCGAAGTGGTGAGCCGGCTGCAAAAGCATGTTGACCAGATTTCCGGACTGCGCCACGGCCTCGACGACTATTTCGAGCTGGAAAAGAAGGCGGAATACCTGGAAAAAGAGTGCCCCGCTGCTCATCGGGGCGCATTACGATGGGCACCGGATGACGGTCGGGGCCGACGACAACGCCAGCGGCATCCGAGCTCCCGGTGGTAGGGTATGCCGCGCCGGCGCAGGGGTTCCTGCTCCCTCAGGTCAGGTTCAGCGACCACTGTTCGTTCTGGGAGCACGATTATCCGGCGATCATGCTCAACGACACGGTGATGTTCCGCAATCCGCACTACCACAAGATCAGCGACCAGCCCGAGACGCTGGATTTCGGCTTCATGGAGAAGGTGACCGAAGCGGTGGTGGCGTTTGCGAGGCGGCACTGACCCATCGGGGTTAAGGGCGCAGCCTGCTGCGTCCCTACGAGGACACCTCGCCCTATCGGCTAAGGCTGAGAGTAGAAGTCCCCCTTTAACAAAGGGGGATTTGCTTTTAAGGTTTAGACCTTGCGTGAGTTAGAACCGAGAACCTCAAAGGCAAATCCCCCCCAGCCCCCCTTTTGCCAAGGGGGGGGGAAAGGCCGGATCTTGGTTTGAGGGATAGCCTGGAATAACGAAGCGGGACCGCCGAAATTCGGCCGGTCCCGCTTTGCATTCATCCTGGTGATCCTGCCCATCCTTGTTACTGAGCTTCTCCGATCCTGCTTTTCATCCCTTCATCCCTTCATCCCTTCATCCTCTGCATCTCAGCAAATCCTTTCTCAATCCTTCACTTCCTTGTCGATCCCGGCGCGGCCGTCGTCGCAGACGTCCTCGGGCTCGGTCGGACGGCTGTAGCGCGCATCGCTGGTGGCGCTGACGCAGACCGGTGCCGGCTCCTCGGCCGCCCCCGCCGCAGCGGGAACGTGGTCGTGGTTGCGCCCCCCATCCGGCGGCACGTCCCCCTTGCTGGGATGCCAGTCGGCCATGTTCTTGAAGATCCGGAAGCGCTCCATGACGTCCTCTTCCAGCTTCCCACGCAGCATCCGTGACGCTTCCGGGTCGATCCTTTCCAGCGCCGCGAAGCGGACCTCTCCGGAGAGGAAGCTCTGCAGCGAGCCGTCCGGCTTCTTGGATTCGAAGATGAACGGGTTTTTCCCCTCGGCGGCGAGCTGCGGGTTGTACCGGTAGAGCGGCCAGTAGCCGGAGCGCACCGCAAGCTGGCTCTCCTCGATCGATTTCCCCATCCCCTTGCGCAGCCCCTGGTTGATGCAGGTCGAGTAGGCGATGACGATCGAGGGCCCGGGGAAGGCCTCTGCCTCCATGATCGCCCGCAGCGTCTGGTTCTTGTCCGCCCCGATGGCGACCGACGCGACGTAGACGTAGCCGTAGGTCATGGCCATCCGACCTAAGTCCTTCTTGATGGTCCTTTTCCCGCCGGCGGCAAAGCGGGCGATGGCGCCGAGCTGGGTCGCCTTGGAGGACTGCCCCCCGGTGTTGGAATAGAGCTCGGTATCCATCACCAGAAGGTTCACGTCCTCGCCCATCGCCAGGACATGGTCGAGGCCGCCGAAACCGATGTCGTAGGCCCAGCCGTCCCCGCCGTAGATCCAGATCGATTTCTTGGTGAAAAGGTCCGCCGCCGCGGCGATCTCCTTGATTAGCGTGTGCTCGCCGGCACCGGGAAGCAGCGCCTTCATCCGGTCACCGTACAGCCGCGACTGCTCGGCGTCGTTCATCTGCTGCAGCCATCCGGCAAACGCCTCCTTCAGCTCGGCGGAGATGTCGGTCTCCAGCGCGGCACGGACCTGTTCGGCGAGGTGTTTGCGGCGCTGGGAGATGGCGAGATGGTAGCCGTAGCCGAACTCGGCGGCATCCTCGAAGAGCGAGTTGTTCCAGGCCGGCCCGACCCCCTCCCGGTTGTGGCAGTACGGGCTGACCGGCGCCGATGCGCCCCAGATCGAGGTACAGCCGGTGGCATTCGCGACCAGCATCCGCTCGCCGAAAAGCTGGGTGACCAGGCGCGCGTAGGGGGTCTCGCCGCACCCGGAACAGGCGCCGGAGAACTCCAAAAGCGGCTCCTGGAACTGGCTTCCGAAGAGGGTCCCACGCTTGACCAGGTGCCCCTTCGGCTCCAGGGTCTCGGCGAACTTCCGGTTTTCCTCCTGGAGCGGTGCCTGGGTTTCGATCGGCTTCATGACTAAGGCCGAGTTCTTGGCCGGACAGATGTCGGCGCAGTTACCGCACCCCATGCAGTCCAGCGGGTAGACCTGGATCCGGAAGCCCATCCCCTTCACGTCCTTGGCCACCGCAGGAATCGTCTCGTAGCTTGCCGGGGCGCCGGCCATTTCCTGCTCGGTCGAAAGGTACGGGCGAATGGTGGCGTGCGGGCAGATGAAGGAGCACTGGTTGCATTGGATGCAGTTTTCCTTGATCCACTCGGGAACGTTGATGGCAACGCCGCGCTTCTCGTAGCGGGCGGTCGCCACCGGGAAGACGCCGTCCGGGGCAAAGGCGGAAACCGGCACCTCGTCCCCTTTCTGTTTCAGGATCGGGAAGATGACGTCCTTGACGTACTGGGGCATCGGCTGGGTCAGCCTCCAGTCCAGCCCCCGCTCGTCGGCGGCTACCTGCCAGGATTCCGGATAATGGATCTCGGCCAGGTTCTCCACCGCGAGGTCGACCGCGCCCAGGTTCATCTCGACGATCTTCTCCCCTTTGCGGCCGTATTCCTTGCGGATGGAGTCCTTCAAAAGCTCTACGGCCTGTTCGAACGGAAGCACGACGGAGAGCTTGAAGAAGGCGGTCTGCATGATCATGTTGATCCGCCCGCCGAGCCCGGCGGAGGTTGCGATGCTCACCGCGTCAATGTTGTAGAAGCGAATCTTCTTCAGGGCGATGGTGCGCCGCATCGCCGCGGGAAGGTTCTCTTCCAGCTCCTCGACCGTCTTCCACGGCGAGTTCAAAAGGAAGGTCCCGCCATCCTTGATCCCTTCCAGAACGTCGTAGACCTGCACGTAGGGTGCTTTCTGGCACGAGATGAAGTCGGCCGCGTCGACCAGGTAGGTGGACTGGATCGGGCTTTTGCCGAAGCGGAGGTGGGAGACGGTGATCCCCCCCGATTTTTTCGAGTCGTAGGCAAAGTAGGCCTGGACGTAGAGGTCGGTGTTGTCACCGATGATCTTGATCGCGGCCTTGTTCGCCCCGACCGTCCCGTCGGCCCCCATCCCCCAGAAGCGGCACTGGATGGTTCCTTCCGGGGTGGTGGAGAGGGTGCCCGAGACCGGAAGCGAGGTCCCGGTGACGTCCTCCTCGATCCCGACGGTGAAGTGGCGCTTGCCGGCCCCGTTCATGTTGTCGAAGACGCTTTTGACATGTACCGGGCGGAATTCCTTGGACCCCAGCCCGTAGCGCCCGCCGAAGAGTTCCGGGTGCTCCCCGCCCCGCTCCAGGTAGGCGGTGCAGACATCGAGGTAAAGCGGCTCGCCGAGTGCCCCCGGCTCCTTGGTCCGGTCCAGGACGGTGACCTTTTTGGCCGAGGCGGGAATCACGGCCAAAAGCGCGTTGGCGTCAAAGGGACGATACAGCCGCACCTTCACCAGCCCCACCTTTTCCCCGATCGCGTTCAGGTGCCGCACCACCTCCTCGATGGTTTCGCAGGAAGAGCCCATGCTGACGATGACGCGATCGGCCTCGGGATCGCCGACGTAATCGAAGAGGCTATAGCGCCGGCCGGTGAGATTGCCGACCTTCTCCATCGCCTGAGTCACGATGCCGGGAACGGCGAGATAGTACGGGTTGGCCCGCTCGCGCCCCTGGAAGTAGATGTCCGGGTTCTGCGCGGTGCCGCGGAGTTCGGGATGCTCCGGGTTCATCGCCTTGGCGCGGAAGGCGGCGAGCTTCTCGCGGTTCAAGAGGCCGGCCATGTCCTGGTAGTCGATCGCCTGAATCTTCTGGACCTCGTGGGAGGTCCGAAAGCCGTCGAAAAAGTGGACGAACGGCACGCTTGCCTCCAGCGTGGCGAGGTGGGCGACCAGCGCGAGGTCCATGCATTCCTGGACCGAGTTGGAACAAAGGAGGGCGAAGCCGGTCTGCCGGGTGGCCATGACGTCCTGGTGGTCGCCGAAGATGGAAAGGGCATGGGTGGCCAGGGCGCGTGCCGAGACGTGAAAGACCACCGGGAGGAGCTCCCCGGCGATCTTGTACATGTTGGGGATCATGAGCAAAAGCCCCTGCGACGCGGTGAAGGTCGTGGTGAGAGCGCCCGCGACCGCCGAGCCGTGCACCGCGCCGGCCGCCCCCGCCTCCGACTGCAGCTGCTTCACGGCGACGATCTGCCCGAAGATGTTCTTGCGCCCTTCCGCCGCCCACTCATCGGCCACCTCCCCCATGGTGGAGGAAGGAGTGATGGGATAAATCGCGGCGGCCTCGCTCATGGCATAGGCGACGTGGGTAGTCGCCGTGTTTCCGTCCATCGTCTTCATCGTACCGGCCATCGGAAATCCTCCTTTCAGTCAGTAGTTCAGCTCGATAAGTTCGAGGATGATAGGTAGGGAAAACGACAAAGGATCACGGGGGTTCATAGAGGCAGCCGGAGAGACGGGTCCCGCCGGAGCACCGCAATAGTATACGGAGGGGGGGGCATCAAATCAATAGAATTTTCTAATCTATGAGGATTCCACGACCTTCTGCCTTACTCAATGACAGAGCCGGAGCTTTCAAAGGGTGGCTCCAGGTCCGGGGTCAGGCTTGCAACGTTGCAACCTTCCGGACTAGTTACAACTTTGCTAGACTGACCCCAGCTTCTCCCGCTTGTGCCGTCACGCAAACCATGCTAGATTGAGCACAGGTTTCAGTACTTGATTCGATACCAAAGGAGATACCATGAACGCGATACCGGCACAGGAATTGAAGCGACGCGGCATTGCCGCGGTAGACGACCTGATTGCGAAAGGTGACGTGCATGTGATCAGGAACAACAAGCCGCAATACGTCGTTCTCTCCGAGGAGCGTTACCAGGAGTTGGTTGCGGAGGCAGGTCAGGCGTACCTGGCACGAGTTCGGGCGTCTCTCGAAGACGTCAAGGCTGGCCGGGTTCACAAGTTTGCTTCCGTCGACGACCTTCTCAATGCACTCGATTCGGATGAACCGTGATGTATCGCATTGTTACGACCGATAGTTTCCTGCGCACCGCGCGCAAATTCTTTCGGAAGCACCCCGATCTTCGGTCGCGCTTCGCCGACATCCTAGGCGAGCTTCAAAAGGAGCCTTTTCAACCAGCTCTCGGGCTGCATCCCCTCCAGGGAAAACTCACCGGTTGTTATGCGGTCCGGTTGACCTACAGCTTCCGCGTAACCCTTACCATCGTCATTTCGGAGCAAGAGATCACCCTCCTCGACATCGGCAGCCACGACGAGGTCTACCGCTGAAGCCTGCCCCCAGCTTCTCTGCACGACGAGGTCTACCGTTGAGCCCACCCTGGTCCGATTGACCAAAGCCGTTGTTTTCTTGACTCAAATTAACGTCGCTGGTAGGATGCGCCGACTGCCGAAGACGTTGTGGGAGCGCCCTTCGCGGCGCGATCGAAGTCCAGCACCGGATGCCCTCGCCCCCTCCCCCGTTGCACCCGTCCGCGGTCCCCATTCGCATTACATTTCAATTCCAGCTCCCCTCTACCTCCGGAACTTTAAACTCAGGAAGGATTGCCCGGTGAACTACGAGAAAACGAGTATCAACAGAGGCTACACCAACAGGATTCTGGCCATCGATCTCTCCAACGGCACGATCGAGATGCCCCAGCTCGACCCCAAGGTCCGCGACTACTTCATCGGTGGCCGCAGCCTCGGGCTGTACCTGCTGCACCGCTCCATCCCGTTTCATACCCGGGCGACCGATCCGGCCAACCCGCTGATCCTGGCGAACGGGCCTTTGGGCGGCATCCCCCAGTTCCCCGGCACCGCCAAGGCGATGGCGGTCTCGCTTTCTCCGCTCACCGGCGTTCCCGGCGTCTCCAACTTCGGCGGCTACTTCGGCGCCTTCCTCAAATACGCAGGCTTCGATGCCCTCAAGGTCACCGGCAAGGCCAACCAAGACACGATGATCGTCATCAACGGCTTCACCAACGAGATCACCATCGAGGAGGCGCCGACCGACGACGAATCCTTCGACCTGGAGCGGCACATCGCCGAGCGCTTCACCGCGGCCGGCTACGAAAAGCGCAACATCGCCTTCATGTCGACCGGGACCGGCGCGGCCCACACCAACTACGGCTGCATCAACAGCCACTACTTCGACGTCACCAAGCCGACCCCGACCGGCCGCGGCATCTTCCGCACCAAGCAGGCCGGGCGTACCGGAATCGGCTCGGTCATGAGCGACAAGCGGCTGAGCGCCATCGTCGTCCTCGCCCAGTACCCGCAGGGCGAAAACCCTTACGGCGCGGCGGACTGGGAAAAGGTGCGCAACGCCGGGACCCGGCTGCACAAGATCGTCAAGGAAGTCGACCCGCAGCAGCTCAAGATGCACCGCAAAGGGAGCGTCGGGCTGATCACCTTCATGAGCAAGGAAGAGTACCAGTCCCTGCCGGTCAACAACTACCAGGGGGGCTCCGACCCGCGCGCCGCGCAGATCTGCGGTAAGCACTACGCCGAGCACCTCTTCGAGCACCGCGGGATGGACGGCTGCTTCCCGGGATGCAACCTGCAATGCAACAAAGGGGGGTGGGTGACTCTGGTCTCCGGCAGCCACCAAGGAGAGCGCGTCTGGGTCGACGGCCCGGAATACGAGACGGCGGCCGGCTTCGGCTCCAACCTCGGTATCTGGAACGCCGAGTTCATCATGGAAGCCAACTGGCACTGCGACAACTACGGCATCGACACCATCACCACCGCCACCATCATGGCCTTCATCATGGAATGCTTCCA
Source organism: Geomesophilobacter sediminis (assembly GCF_016458275.1). Classification (GTDB taxonomy): domain Bacteria; phylum Desulfobacterota; class Desulfuromonadia; order Geobacterales; family Geobacteraceae; genus Geomesophilobacter; species Geomesophilobacter sediminis. The sequence continues at coordinate 147,613 of NZ_JAEMHM010000007.1, read as the reverse complement.
GCGCGGCTACTTGACCACCACGGACAGCGATGGCGTGGAACTGGTCTGGGGGAACGAGGCGGCGGCGCTGACCTTCATCCACCAGGTGGCGCGCGGCAAGACCGAAATGGCGCGCTTGGCCGGCAAGGGGATGCTCGAACTGGAGCGCTGGGTGGTAGAGCGCTACCAGCAGCGTACCGGCCGGGACGCGACGGCCGAGCTCAAGGTCTTCGCCATGCAGACCAAGGGGCTCCCCTTCTCCTTCTACCGGACCCACCGCTCCCTCTCCATGCAGGGCTCCTACGCCGCGGCGAGCGACATCGGCGCCCACCATGCCGCGGCCTGGCTGATCAAGGTGGACCTCCTCGGGGCGTTCCCGACCTTCCAGGAGAAGGCAAAGGCGCTGATGACCTACCCGCGGGTCCGCCTGGGCAACGACAACCTCGGCGTCTGCAAGCTCCCCTGGGTCGACGTCTTCAATCCGGATTCCGCCAAGTGCGCCAACGCCGACGTCTACATCAACCCGGCCTCGCAGGAGATCTATGCCGACTTCTACAACGGGATTCTCGGGACCGACCTCAACTGGGAGGAGATCTTCGAGCAGACCGACCGCGACATCAACCTGCAAAGGGTGATGAACGTGCTCCGCTACGGCGAGGCGACCGCAGGCTATGACTGGATTCCGGACCGGGCCATCGGGCCGACCGAGGACGCGCTGTACGAGACGGAAGCGGCCTACAACGACGGCGAGGTGGCGAAGATCCTCGGCAAGAGCGTCGAGGAAGTGCAGGCGATGCCGACCACCGGGAAGCGGACCCTGCTCATGGAACACCGCAAGCAGGAGCTGCGCCGCCTGGTGCAGATCTACTACGAAGAGCGCGGCTGGACGGACCAGGGGGTTCCCAAGGTGGAGACCCTGCAGCAGCTTGAGTTATGGGACCACCTGGGGAGCGAGGCCCAAGAGCAGCTGAGCACGCTCCTCTAACAGCGAATATCGTAGACAGGTGCCACAAGCCCCGCCGGCAACGGCGGGGCTTGTGCATTTCTTACGCTACCCAACAGCCTCCGAGTGGGCATCGGATGTCCGCATGACCGCGTCGGTAGGAGCGACATTTTTGTCGCGAGACTTGGAATCGTCCTCCCCTGGTAAAAAAGGCGTGTTGCATCAGTAGGGGCGCAGCATGCTGCGCCCATCTCCTTTGCATTTGCCCTCGCCCTACCGCATCCCTTATTTTTCCCAATACTGAAAAACGGAAAAAGCCCCTGCCGAAGCGGGGGCTTTTCCATTATTGCGAAGGTGTCCCATAGGCGGCTGCAGCCGCCAATGGCTTACAGGATCACCCCGGCGATGGCGTAGGCCACGAGGGTGGAGGTGCCGACGCCGATGAGCCCCGGGATCATGAAGCTGTGGTTGAGCAGGTACTTCCCGATCCGGGTGGTGCCGGTGCGGTCGAAGTTGATGGCCGCGAGGTCGCTCGGATAGAAGGCGAAGAAGAAGTAGGCGTAGCTTGCCGGAACCAGCCCCAAAAGCAGCGGGATCGGAAGTCCCAGGGCAACGCCGAGCGGGAGGGTGATCGCCAGGGTGGCCGCCTGGCTTTTAACGAAGGCCGAGATGCAGAAGGTCGCGATGCCGAAGGTCCAGGGAGCCATCTTCACCATGATGCCGATGTTGTCGACCAGGAACTTCTTGTTGGCGGTGATGAAGGTATCGCTCATCCAGGCGATCCCGAAGATGGAGACGACCGCGATCATCCCGGCGATGAAGACGCTGGAGTGGGCGATTTCCTTGGCCTTCACGTCACCCAGGAACATGATGAAGGCCCCGTAGGCGAGCATGACGAACTGGACGACCGTGGTCATCGGGACCGGCTTCTTGTCGAGCCCTATCGGCAGCAGGTTCGGGCAGACCGCGAAGAGGATGATGGTGGCGACGCCGGTGAAGAAGAGGAGCACGGAAAGCTTCGCGGTGATGGAGATCTTCTTGTCCAGGGTGGTAACGTCGGCATCGAGGGATTTGCGGAAGTCGGCATCTTTCAAGCGGTCCTGGAATTCCGCATCCTTGTCCAGGTCTTTGCCACGGTTGAAGCTCCAGGCGGCGGCGGCGAGAACGCCGACTATCCCGGCCGGAACGGTGACCGAAAGAATGTTCATCAGGGTTACCGGATGGCCGACTTTGGCTGAGAATCCCAGGAAGAAGGTGACCGCCGCGGCGACCGGGCTCGCGGTGATTCCCATTTGCGACGCCACCGAGGAGATGGCCATCGGGCGTTCCGGACGGATGCCGGTTTTGATCGCCACGTCGGCGATGACCGGAAGGAGCGCATAGACGGCGTGACCGGTCCCGACGCACATGGTGAGGGCAAAGGTGGATAGCGGGGCCAGGATGGTGACGAACTTGGGATGGGCGCGCAGCATCCGCTCGGTGAGCTGCACCAGGTAGTCGAGGCCGCCGGCCACCTGCAGGGTTGCCGAAGCGGTTACCACCGCCAGGATGATCAGCATGACCGCGATCGGGGGATCGGACGGGGAATCGCGGAAACCGATGCTGAGCACGGTGACGCCGAGACCACCGATGAGACCGAGGGCGACGCCGCCCCGACGGATGCCGACGAGCACCGCGCCGAGAACGAGGGCGAATTGGATCCAGAACATTGCCATGGGACACCTCCAAATGCTTTTAACGAGTCGTGAGCGGGTTACGCTCTAATTCCTTACCCGTACTAGAGCATGGAGAATGCCAACGGCCGTCCAACGACATAACTAGCCGTTTTTAAACGCGTTAGGCAGCCACGAGCCCGGCGGCCGGCACCCGGGAAATCATAACCGGAGGTTATAAACAAAACGGCACGCCGCACAAAAGAGCCTGTAATATAAAGGCTTTTTTGCGCGTCATGCCGTGAGGTTATGGTTATAACCAGAGGTTATAGTTCGAGGGCCGGTTGGTACAGCATTAACCCGGGTTTGCAGTTCCCCTTTGACAAAGGGGGATTTGGTTCTGAGGTTTTGTTTAACCGGAAGGACCTTCACCAAGCACCTTAAGAGATGATCTCCCCTGTCCCCGGTCTATACACCTTTGTCAAAGGGGGGTGTTATCGGAGCTGTGTCAGTACTCACCCGCGGTCTACTCTCCGCTCTTCAGCATCTTCAGCCGCTTGGAAAGGGCCGGCTGCGAGATCCCGAGGAGCCGTGCCGCCAGGGTCTGGTTCCCACCGGCGCGGTCCATCGCCTCCATCACCAAAAAACCGGCCGCGGCACTGAAGGTGGGAAGCTCGGGAAAGCCGGAGAAGGGATTCTTGCGGGGAGCCTGGCGCACCACCGCCGTCCCTTCCCCCTGGCCCCGCCCCACTGCCTTCACGAAGCTCGCCGTCGACAAGGGCCCTTCCTGATGCAGGCTCACGGCGTCGAAAACCATGGCCTTGAGCTCCCGGACGTTGCCGGGGAACTCGTAGCCCGCCAGCAAGGGAGCCAGATCCCGGGCGGGATGGGGCTTTTTCTTGCCCAGGGTCCGGGCCGCCTCGGTGAGGAAGTGATCCAGCAGCAACGGGATGTCCGCGACCCGTTCCCGGAGCGGGGGGATCTGGACCTGGTGGGTGCGCAGCCGGAAGTAAAGGTCACGGCGGAACTTCCCTTCTCTCTCCTTTGCTTCCAGGTCCTGGTGCGTGGCGACGATGACCCGCGCCTTGAGGCGTTTGGGTATATCGCAGCCGAGCGGGAAGAATTCCCCCTCCTGGAGCAGCCGCAAAAGCTTGACCTGCGACGGGATGCTCAGGTCCCCGATCTCGTCCAGGAACAGGGTGCCGTCGGCGGCCTCCTCCACCATGCCGCGGCGCATGCTGTCCGCGCCGGTGTAGGCGCCCCGGACGTGTCCGAACAGGGTGTCCGCAAAAACGGTATCGTCGAGGCCGGCGACGTTCACCGTCACCAGTTTGCCGCGGCAGCCGCTCAGCTGGTGCGCCGCCTGGGCGATCAGCTCCTTCCCTACCCCACTCTCCCCCTGGATCAACAGCGGCTGGGGGCTGTTCGCCACCGCCTCGATGTAGGAAAAGACGGCGAGCATGCCACGGTCCCCGGTAACGACGGAGCCAAAGGCCTCGGGGTGGCGCAGCCCTCCGGAAGCCAGCCGGCTGGAAAGGGCGCGGTAATCGCGTTGCATTTCCTGCATCCGGACGGCGCGAAGCACGCCGCCGACGATCCGGTCCTCCTCGTCGGTCTTGATGAAATAGTCGAAGGCGCCGAGCTTCATGCAGCGGACCGCCGTTTCGAGCTGGTTCAGCCCGCTCACCACGATTGCGGTGATCTCGGGATGGCATTCGCCGATCCGCTTGAGCAGTTCCTCGCCGCAGAGATACGGCATGGTCAGGTCGAGGAGCACCAGCCCGATACCTCCCTGGTCGAGGATCCCCATCACCTCGCGGCTGTCCTGGCAGGTGGTGATGTTGGTCAACCCGGCGCAGCTTCTCAAGGTCAAGGAAAGGGACTTCAGCCAAGCCGGCTCGTCGTCGATGAGCAGGATGCCGAAGTCGGGATAGGTCGGCACGGTCATGCGGTTCCCTCCTTGGTGGCAACGGGGAGCGAAAAGGTGACGCTGCTCCCCAGGCCCAGGATCGAGTCGAAGGAAAGCTGCCCGCCGTGCTCCTTGACGATCCCGGCGGATACCGAAAGCCCGAGCCCGGTGCCGCCGCTGTCGCGCTTGGTGGTAAAGAACGGGTCGGTCAGCCGGGAAAGGTTTTCCGGCGCGATGCCCACCCCCTCGTCACGAACCACGACGATTGCGTTGTCGGTACTGCGGTTGTACCGGGTGCTGATCATGACCCCGCGGTCGGCATCGGGGAGGGCCTGACAGGCGTTCAGCACCAGGTTCACCACGACCTGTTCAATCCGTTGCGCGTTACCCCATACCTTCGGGAGCTCCTCGTCCAGCTCCACCTGGCAGCGGTTGGTGGCCCGGCGGATAGTCGGCTCCACCAGGCGCAGGGCGGTCCGGATCACCTCGTTGAGATCGACCAGCATCTTGTCGCCGGCGTCGTCACGGCGGGCGAAGTCCTTCAGATCGTTCACGATCCGCTTGATGCGCTGGGCCCCTTCCTGCATCTCGTCCAGCATGCGCGGTATCTCGGTGGACATCTCACTGTAGGGAACGCCTCCCAGGAGAAAATCGCCTTCGCTTTGGTAGTGCTGGTTCAGGATGGCGGCGGTGTCGCGGTGGGCCCGTTTGAGCAGCGGCAGGTCGAGGAGAATCAGCCCGGTCGGGTTGTTGATCTCATGGGCGACGCCGGAGACCAGCACCCCCAGCGCCGCCATCTTGTCCGCCTGCACCAGCTGCTGTTGGTTGAGACGCAGCTCCTCTTCGGCGTGCTTGCGTTCGGCGATCTCCCGGGTCAGGTCGCCGGTGCGCAGCGCGACCTGCCGGTGCAGGGTGCGCGACCAGAGCGCGAAGGTGCCGAGCAGCAACACCAGCGGGACGACCACGATGGCGCCGTACTTGATGACGGTGGTCCAGTTGATCCGGTCCGGTTCCAGCACACCAAGCCACTTGTTATAGAGAGCGTCGTACTGCCCGTTCTTGCGCAGGATCGCCATCCCCTCGTTGAAACGGGAAAGGAGCTCGTCGTTTCCTTTTTTGACCGCATATCCGTAGCGATGGGTGGCGACGTTGCGCACCGCCGGGAACACGTTGGAAAGCTTCAGCTCCCGGATCAGGTACATCCCCGGGACGATGGCAACGATGGCGTAGTCGGTCTTGCCCGCGGCGACCATGCGCAGCGCGTCGGCCGGGGTCGGGGTGAGCTCGATGCGCCCGGTAAACCCGGAACGGACCAGGTAGTCGTGCATGATGCCGCCGCGATGGACGGCGACCGATCTTCCCGCCAGGTCGGCGAGCGAGTTGGCCGGCGGAGAGTCGCGACGGGCGAAGATGGCATGGTTCACCATGGAGTGGGGGAGCGAGAAATCGACCTCGGTGCCCCGTTCCTCGGAGTGGGACATCCCTTCCAATACGTCCACGGAGCCGTCCTGGAGAGCGCGGCGCATTTCCGACCAGCCGCCCAGGCGGAACTCGACCCGCATCCCCATGACCTCGGCGATGGCCCGGGTAAGTTCGACGTTGAAACCGGAGGGCCGGCCGTTTTGGTCCAGGAACTCGTAAGGCGGGTAGTCGCGGTCGCCGCCGACGACGATGGTGCGGGTCGAGGAGGGATCGGGCTCGGCGGCGGTCGAGGTCACAGCCAGGCTCGCTACCGTGAGAACCAGCGATGTTATAGCAATGAGGAAAGCTCTCATAGTGAGGGTTCTTCCTGTCATAGGATAGAGCAAGATCAGATACAGCAGATGAGTGAGAGTTCGTACACCATACCTTATTTTAATCTGATACGCCATCGGCAATGAGCTTCCTGGACGGTACCGGGAGTTACCAGGAAAGTGCCCTCATTCCCAGGGTCCACCCCGTGAACGCATGCGCCCCAACCATTCGGATAACCAGGAGCTTTCCGGCTCCGTGTTCGGCGGCGGGTCGGGCGCTCGTTATGCCGGTGGTGGGTTTGGTGCAGACAACGGATAGGTGATCCGCCGCCCCTCGACCCGGGCCATCGGCGTCAGGGGGTGGGGCTTGGAACTGGTGCTGGATATGAGGTCGATCACCGCTACCCCCCGGACGATGAGCGCATCGGCGATGAGCGAACGGTGGCAGCGCCAGGGGACGGTCTCGGCGCACATGATGGCGGTGGTCATGTCCCGCGCCAGATGGATCAGCCTGGTCAGGGCGGCGACGAACTCAGGTGTCTGCATGTAATCGGCAAAGCCGCGGAACGAGGCATTGCGCCACCCGGCGTTGTCCGGGTCCGGCCGTACGTGCCGGCGCCAGCCGCCCAGTTCCTTGAGGTGCAGGTATTTGATCCCGCGAATCCGGAGGTAAGGGCTCAGCACGTCCTTTTCGAACTGCGGGTTGTGGCGCGAACGCGGCACGGCCCGAACGTCCACCAGCCGCCGGATCCCGTACTGCTGCAGTATGGCCAGGAAGGCATCGGCGCTTAAAGTGCCGTGACCGAGGGTATAAACGGTAACGACCACCGGCCCCCCATCTGGCATTTCCCCCGATTTCCTTCCACGACTGCCCGGCATAATATCCCCTCCCGCACCGGTCTTTTATCTGCATGCTACCAAAAACCAGCCCCAATGTACCAGCAGGGGTACCTTGGGGGTACAGGAGCGGCATTCCTGCCGCGCTTCCGGGTACTTTGGTCCCGGAATGCCGCTCCTACCCCGGCCAATGCACGGTAACCACTAGCTGCGGACATGGCTCGGCTGTGGCATGGGGTGATTACTGCCGGGTGGCCACGATTTCAACGGCGGCATAGTTCCACTGGTCCGCGGTGGGAGCGTCGTCGTGAATGTCAACCAGACCGCTCACGGTGGACGGTGCCGCGGTTGACTGGACCCAATAGGTATCACCGGTGCTGGAATCGAGACGCTGGTGGACCAGCACCTGCCCGGTGGATGGGCTCCGGGTTACCGCGTTGTCCCAGTCGTTTCCCACGGCAAAGACCCAGCTTCCGGCGGCGACCCCCGGAAGGTAGATATCTGGAGCACCGGACGGGGCGCTGGCCTGACCGACAACTCCCGGTCCCGATGCGTTGGTGAAGGCCACGACAACCAGGGACCCGTGATACCCGGTAACACCCGGCTGGGAAAGGACGGTGGCGTTGGAGAGCTGGGTCGACGCCTTAGCCACCCAGATCTCCGAAGTGCCGTGTTGCACGTTGGACCTCTTAAGCAGGGTCCAGGTCAGCCCCGCACCGCTAACGGTGGCGGTCTGGGGGGCGTTCGACGGCCCGTCATACGCGACGAAGGCAACCAGTAGATCCGAGGCGGTCGTCGTCGAGAAGGCCGGCGTGGTCATGGTGTTGCCAGCGTCACTGAATACGGTGGCATCGATCCCAATGAGGTTGGCGGGGTGGGAGTTATCGACGGTGACGGTAACCGGAGCCGAAGTGCCCGTAAGGAAAAGGGCATCGGTTGCCGTAGCGGTTATCTGGTGCTGCCCCTGGCTTAATCCAACGGTATCCCAGTAGGCGAGATAGGGCGGAGCGGTCAGCGGAGGACCGATCGCAACGCCGTCCACGTAAAACTGCACCCCGGTAATGGCAGCCGAGTCGGCAACCGTCGCGGAAACGATCACGGTCGCCGATACGGTCGTGCCGCTGGCCGGGCCGGTAACGGTAACTACCGGAGGCTGGGAGGTGCCGGCATTGGAGACGGTGAGCCGTGCCACCGACGACGTCCCGGTCCTGCCGCTGGAGGGATCGACGCTCTGGGCGGCAAGCCAGTGCACCCCGTTAGGAACCGTCGTGGTGTCCCACCCCAGCTCGTACGGGGAAGCGGCAACCGGGGCACCAAGAGGCTGCCCGTCCAGCAGGAATTGGACCGGGGCTCCCGTACCGGTGGTAGCGCTGAGGGCCACGCTGCCGGAAACGGTACTCAGGTCGGCCGGTGCGCTCCAGGAGACTACGGGTGGCGCAGGGAGGACCGGGGAAACCAGTTGCTGTGCGGTGACGCTGTTGCCCGCGATGGTAAGGAGGACATCGGTCTCATTGTTGCTCTTGTCACTTTCGGAGAAGAAGTTGTCCGGGTCCACGATGGCCCGGAACCAGTAGGTGCCGTCCGGGACGTTGGCCAGGGAGATGTTCTGCCCCGGGTCGGTCTGGTCATACTCGTCCACGGCGCCGATGTCCAGGCCGCGCAACGAGGTCGGGTCGGTGCAGGGGCCGAGGTTCCCCAAAGCGCCGGCATTGGGGAGCGCGGGAGAGTAGATGAAGGAGTCGTTGATGCAAAACTCGATCTTGGGGCTCACCGCGACCGGCGCACCGATACCGCCGCCGGGGGCAACGGAGTAGAGCCCGTACATGGTGAACGGGAAGTGGAAATGGGCATGGTCGGCGGAAAAGACGAAGGCGCCGGCAAGCGGAATCTGCTGCGCCACACTCCAGGTCCCGCCGCTGAGTTGGTAGATGTACTGAGTGCCCTGGTAGGTCCCGGAGGCGGGATTGTAGCTCGGCTGGATCACCAGGGGGCCGCTCCCGCCGTTGTACGTGTCATGGGTGTACTGCAGTACCCGGCTTGAGCCGGTACCCACGACCGAGATCTGGCCCGTCGGGATGATGTCGCTCAGGTCCGGGTAGTTGAGCGGCGGCGGTGCGGTCGCCGAGGCGGCGAAAGCGACACCGGAAACGTTGGATCCGTTGATCGTTACGGCTTGGGATGCCGGCGTGAAGGAGAACCCGCTCTTGCTCGGGGTGATCGTGTAGCTGCCGTTGTTCAGGCCGGTAAAGCTGAAGGTTCCGGATGCGTCGGCCGTCGTGTTTCCAACCGCAGTACCGCTCAGGGTCAGCAGGGTGCCGCTGCCGCCGGAAGCCGGTGCAATCGAGCCGGTTATCGAGTAGGTTGTCACGGCAGTCGCGGTGAAATTGGCAGTGACGCTCCCGCTGGAAATGGTGATCGGCTGGGACGCAGGGGAAAAGGTGAACCCGGCCTTGTTCGGGGTCACCGTGTAGCTTCCGGTGGAGAGGGAGGTGAAGCTGTAAACTCCGGACGCGTTGGCGGTCGCGGTAAGGGAGAGCGCGTTGGGGCCGCTCAGGGTGACCAGGGACCCCGCGCCGGCCGTCGCCGGGGTGATGGTGCCGATAATCGAAGCGGTTGCCGTGAAGGGGGGAAGAGACAAGGCAGCCCCATTCACCGTCACCCCGGGTAACCCGGTCGGGGAAAAGGCGACGCCGCTCTTGGCGGGATTTACGTCATAGGTCCCGTTCGGGACGGCGGCAAAGAGATAGGTACCCGTACTGTCGACGGTGGCGGTGGCAACCGCGTTCCCGTTCTGGGTGAGCGCCACAACCGCCCCGCTCCCCAGGGAGGCGGGAGTGACACTCCCGGAAATGCTGTAGGTTGAAACGCTGACGGGGGGCAAAATCTCGGCGAGGGTGAGGTTGTAGCGGTCGGTGGCGGGCGCGGTGTCGTTAATGGTTACCGTAGTCGCGCTGGCGGGGTTGGTGCTCGATTGGCGCTGGACCCAGAAGGTGTCCCCGGTAGTGGCGAGATACTGGTTGACCATCGTCTGATCGGTGGGCACGGTGCGCGCCTGGGCACGATCCCAATCGTTGCCGACGCCGAAAACCCAGGAACCGGGGCGTGAGCTCACCAGGCTCGCGGTGGGGGCCCCGGGATTGGCGTTGCCGCTGCCGGTCGCGCCTACCGCTCCGGAGCCGTTGGTTCCACTGGGATCGACCCCGGAGAAGGTCACCACGGTTAGCGACGCAGCCACCCTCTGCGAGAGATTGGCGCGGACCGTGACATTGGAACGGGTCGTCGGAGCGAAGGCACGCCAGATTTCGGATGTTCCAAGCTGCACGTTGGTCCGCCGCACCAGCACCCAAGTGAGCCCTCCGGCGCCCGAAACGCCGGTCACCTGGATCCCCGGGGCCGAGGCGTCGGTAGCGATGAAAGCGAGCAGCAACTCGTTGGACGACCGTGTCGAAAAGGAAGGTGTCGTGATGCTTGTCGAAGGGGATGACTGGTTGCGCACCGCGGTCGCATCGATTGCTATCGCTCCGTGCACCGGGACGGCCGAGGCAACAAGAACCCAGAGCACGGCACCAAGGGCGGCAAGGTTTCGGAAAAGGGTGACACCGGGGGTCCGGATGGGCGTTCCGGCGTCTGCCGCGAAATTCGCGGCGGGTGAAGGCGTACCGGAAATGAACCGGCTTTGGTTCGAGACGTTCATGATAAACCTCCATTGCGTGCGTCGGCGGTTCCCCCCATTCCAACACCCTCGTCGGATCCACCCGCCACCGGAAGCAGATGGAGGCAAAGACACCCGAACCGGCCAGCAGCCGGTGGAGGTAACTCCGCCTCCGGACCTTGGCGGCCCAAAGCAGCTGCCGAGACCGAGGCCCACCGGTGACAAGGAAGGTAAAAAAACAGCCGGGCCGCCGAAGGTGTTGCGTTCTTCGGCGGCCCGGCCATCTTCTCAAAATCTTGAGGGAGACCCTTGGCTTTCCGTCCCCGCCTTGCAGACGGAGTTGGCTTTATCGGAAGAAAGAGAAACGCGGCAGATTTACCGAAAGTTTCACACCGGCGGACGGGGTGTCAAGATTGGCCGGTCCGGCGCCCCGGTAAGACCTGCCCGGGCAGTCAGCCCCATCTGGTGCGAAATGGCGGTCTAGGCCGCGCCGTCCACCCCGGCAAGTTCCATGATGAGACCGCCCGTGGCCCGGCAGACCTCGGTGGCGAAGCAGAGGTTCAGGGTCTCGATGGTATCGGTGGGTTGGTGATAGTGCGGGTTGCGGAAGTTGGTAGTGTCGGTCAGCATCACGGACTTGAAGCCGTTGTCCCAGAACGGGGCGTGGTCACTGCGGCGGGTGTCGGGGATGCTCTCCCCGTTTCCCGGCACCGCCAGGATCAGGTACGGGAGCGGCACCTGGTACCGGTCGATCACCCCGGCGAACTTCAAAAGCATCGCAATCGAGTTCTCGTTCCCCACCGCGGCGATGAAGTTGCCGACCTCGGAAACCTTGAACGGTATCCCCTCGGGAGCCGTCTGGACGACGTCGTCCCCGGCGTAGGCCACCGATTCCAGCACGATGGCCCCGTTCACCCGCCACCCCATCTCCCGCGCATGGTTTGCCAGCGCCAGGCTCCCCCTGGTCCCCGAAAGCGGTTCGTCGTCGCGGGCGTTCTCTTCCAGGTTCACCGCGATGAAATCGACGGTTCGCTCGAACCGGAACGGCCGGAGTGCGGCGGCAAGCTCCAGCAGCAAGGCGATGCCGCTGGCATTGTCGTCGGCCCCGGGGGTCTGGGCGACGGTATCGTAATGGGCGACCACCAGCACGCGCTCATCCGGGTAAAGCGTCCCCGGGAGGGAGGCCATCAGGTTCCGGTACTTCGCCCCGCTGTCCTGGAACCAGAGGTCGTTCACCTCGTAGCCGGCCCCTTTAAGGTTCTGCTCGATGTACGCTGCCGCCGCTTCCAGCGCCGACGGCGCCGCAACCGGGTGCCGAGGTCCCTGCAATGCTTCGATGTGGCTTCTGATCCTGCTGCTGCAGACCTGCCCTACCAGTTCCTGGAATGAATCCACTACGTTCTCCTGTGCCTGCCGCGCCGTATTTCCACCGGCAGGCGGCATTGCGTTCCAACTGCAAACCCGCACTGGATGTGCATCGGCAGCGCCTTACCAGGTGAATTCATATCAAGAATCGTGCCGCAGCCGCAGCGGCAAGGCCCGCAGCTAAACCACCGTTTTCATTAACTGCCGACAGGTGAGCGGGGGTAGGGCCCGATGGGACCTGCTGTCCATTTTGTTACAGGCCGCCCCGACTGCAGCAACAAAGGTCTGCGATAACCGACGGTTACCGTGTCGCTGTAACATTTTGGACAGTCCATTTTGTTACACCCTTTTACGGGGGGAAAGTTTGATGGTGCGTCGCCCCTGGTACCCTGCCCATCCTCGTTCCCAAGGTCCACCTTAGGAGCGAGCCGAGCCGAATACCGGCAACGTCCGGAAGAACAAAAAAAGGCCTCATGGCCGTTGGTGCCCACCGGGTCGTCACCCGTGGTGCCCACGTGCCATGAAGCCGAATTGGAGGATCTGTCACCGGAATTGAGCTGCCGAAAAGGGATGACCGGCAGACTACTTGATTTGCCCGCGGATCTCACCGTCGGGGAAGGCCTCGGTGTGGACGTTGACGTACGCATCGCCGGCTTTGATCTGCGCGACGAGATCGGCGAGCGTTTTCCCCTGCAGGTCGCCGATCAGGTCCTTGTCGGAAGCGATCCCCTGGGCCAGAAGGCCGCTCACCTTACCTTGGCGCTTTTTCTGCCCCTTGAACAGGTCCAGCACCGGGCCGCCGCTCTCCCCTTTTTTCCCCAGGTGGATGTGGGCCGCGTTGGGGCTGACGATGTTCTTCACCGACACCTTGTACGCCAGTTCCTTGCCGTCCTTGCTCAGGGCGAATTCCGCCGTCCCGGTGGCCTTGGTCTTGACCGCCGGCACCTCGTCGTCCCCTTTCATCTTGGCATGGAACCGTTTGGTACCGGCGCCCCAGCAAAGCGATGTCGTCACCAGAACCGAAAGAACGACCAGCAGCATGAACTTCATTCTTCTCATTGTGCTCCTCCTGTAGATGGGATTAATTAACGGTCGCTAGTAAAGCATTGAATCGTTTTGTTGTCAATGCCGATCCCGCGGTGGGTTACAACTATTTTCATTTGATTCTTTTAAGCTATTCTTTCCACTTTCCGATCCGGACCAGTCTCCCTCAGCTCCGGCTCAATACTGAACCAGTCGGGGCCGCTGAGGTGCAGTGACGTTAGCGATCAGACTCATCGAAACAACCGTCAACCAGTGACCGAGGCAGGATTTTTCTGGAGCGCGCCATCCCATGACACCGACCCACGTGCCTAAACAGCAGGGACTCTTCAACCCGCGTGCCGAGCATGCCGCCTGCGGCGTGGGATTCGTCGCGCAGCTGGACGGGACCCCATCCCACCGCATCGTCTCCCAGGGGCTGGAGATGCTCGCGAACCTCAACCATCGGGGCGCCTGCGGCTGCGAGCACAACACCGGGGACGGCGCGGGGATCCTGTTGCAGCTTCCGGACCGCTTCCTCCGGGAACAGTTCCGCCCCGCCGCGGGACCACTGCCGCCCCCCGGCGATTACGCGGTGGCGATGGTCTTTGCCTCCCCCGACCCGGCCCGGCGCGCGACCTGCTGTGCCGCCCTGGAACGCGCCGCCGCGGCCGAAGGGCTGGAGCCGCTCGGCTGGCGCGACACCCCCACCGACAACAGCTATCTCGGCAAGGGAGCCCGCTCCGCGGAGCCGGTGATGAGGCAGTGTTTCCTGGGCCGGGGCCGGTTCGCGCCGGGACTCGACTTCGAGCGCCGCCTCTACCTGGCCCGCAAACGCACCGACGCCGAGCTGCGCCGGACCGGCTACGATCCCTACTGGTATGTAGCCAGCATGTCGAGCCGGACCCTGGTCTACAAGGGGATGCTCACCCCGGCCCAGCTCACCCGCTACTACCCGGACCTGAGCGACCCGGCCCTGGAAAGCGCGCTCGCCCTGGTGCATTCCCGGTTTTCCACCAATACCTTCCCCGCGTGGCATCGGGCTCACCCGTACCGGCTGCTGGCCCACAACGGCGAGATCAACACGCTGCGCGGTAACGTGAACTGGATGCAGGCGCGGGAGGGGCGGCTGGAGGCACCCTGGCTTTTGGGGAAGTACACCGGCGCGGGGCTGGGGCGGGTGATCGACGAGGAAGGTTCCGACTCGGCGATGCTGGACAACTGCCTGGAACTGCTCCTGATGGCCGGGCGCTCGCTGCCGCACGCGATGCTCATGATGGTCCCCGAGGCATGGGAAAACAACGAGGAGATCCCCGCCGAGCTCAAGGCCTTCTACCGCTACCATGCCACGCTGATGGAGCCGTGGGACGGCCCGGCCGCCCTCGTCTGCACCGACGGCCGCTACGTGGGCGCCATCCTGGACCGCAACGGGCTGCGTCCGCTCCGCTACTGCCTGACCTGCGACGGTTTGGTGGTCCTGGGGTCGGAGGCGGGGGCCCTTCCGATCGAGCCGGAGCGGATCGTGGCCAAGGGGAGGGTCCATCCGGGGCAGCTCTTCCTCGCCGACCTCGCGCAGGGGCGCATCGTCGACGACGACGAGATCAAGAGCCGGCTCGCCGCGGAGAAGCCCTACCGGCAGTGGCTGGACGCCCAGCAGGTGACCCTCGAAGAGCTTGCCGATCCCCCGCCGTCCAGGCCGGCGGCCCCACCGCTGCTCCAGCTCCAGATCGCCTTCGGCTACAACTACGAGGAACTCCGCCTGATCCTGGAACCGATGGCCCGGACCGGCCAGCAGCCCCTGGGGTCGATGGCGGTGGATACGCCGCTGGCGGCACTTTCCGGGCAACCCCAGCTCCTCTACGATTTTTTCCGCCAGCACTTCGCCCAGGTGACCAACCCGCCCATCGACCCGATCCGCGAGAAGATCGTCACCGCCACCGAGACCTACCTCGGCGCCCGCGGCAACCTCCTGGCCGCCGTCCCCGACCCGGCGCGCCTGGTCCGGCTGCGCCACCCGATCATGACCGACCCGGAACTGGAGCGGCTGCGCCACATCAAGGAGCCGGGGTTCAAAGTCGCCACCCTGCCGGCCCTCTACCGCTCAAACCTCGCCCCCACCCCGCTGCGGCGGGGACTGGAGGCGCTCTTCGAAGCGGCGCTCACGGCGGTCAAGGAGGGTTGCAACATCCTGGTCCTTTCCGACCGGGGGGTGGACCGCAACCACCTCCCGATCCCGGCGCTTCTGGCGGTTTCCGGACTGCACCATCACCTGATCCGCGAGGGGGCGCGCACCGAGACTTCCCTGGTCGTGGAGTCCGGTGAGCCGCGCGAGGTGCACCACTTCGCCCTTTTGATCGGTTACGGGGCCGACGCCGTCAATCCCTACCTCGCCCTGCGCAGCGTGCAGGAGCTGCAGCGCGAGGGATTTCTTCCCGGCATGGACCCGGTGCAGGCCCAGCGCAACTACCGGGCCGCATCCCTCAAGGGGGTGGTGAAAACCATGGCCAAGATGGGGATCTCCACGGCGCAGGGGTACCGGGGAGCGCAGATCTTCGAGGCGATCGGGCTCGACCAGGCGCTCGTGGAGCGCTATTTCACCGGCACCCCCTCCCGGGTCGGCGGGATGCGGCTGCCGGAAATCGCGGCCGAGGTGGCCCAGCGCCATCGCGCCGCGTTCGCCCCGCGCCAGTGGGTACCGGAAACCCTTCCCTCCGGCGGCATCTACCAGTGGCGCGCCGACGGCACGGAACACCAGTTCACCCCCCGCTCGATCCATCTGCTCCAGCAGGCGGTCCGGGCCGGGGATTACGCGCAGTTCCGCCTTTTTTCCGAGCTTACCGACGCCTGGACCCGGCGCGCCACCCTGCGCGGCCTCCTCAATTTCGCAAAGGGTGCCCCGATCCCGATCGAGAAGGTCGAGCCGGTCTCCAGCATCGTGCAGCGCTTCAAGACCGGCGCGATGAGCTACGGGTCGATCAGCAAGGAAGCGCACGAGACCCTCGCCATCGCCATGAACCGGCTGGGAGGGAAATCGAACACCGGCGAAGGGGGGGAGGACCCGGTCCGCTTTGCCGACGCGCCCGGCGGCGACTCGAGAAACAGCGCGATCAAGCAGGTCGCCTCGGGGCGCTTCGGCGTCACCAGCCATTACCTTTCCAACGCCACCGAGATCCAGATCAAGATGGCCCAGGGGGCAAAACCGGGCGAAGGGGGGGAACTCCCCGGCGGCAAGGTCTTTCCGGAAATCGCCCGCACCCGCCACACCACCCCCGGAGTGGGTCTCATCTCCCCGCCCCCGCACCACGACATCTATTCCATCGAAGACCTGGCCCAGCTGATCCGGGACCTCAAGTGCGCCAACCGCCGTGCCCGGATCAGCGTCAAGCTGGTTTCCCGAAGCGGCGTCGGGACCATCGCGGCCGGGGTCGCCAAGGCAAAGGCGGACGTCATCCTGATCAGCGGCTGCGACGGCGGGACCGGCGCCTCCCCGCTTTCCAGCATCCGCCACGCCGGGCTTCCCTGGGAGATCGGGCTCGCCGAGGCCCACCAGACCCTCTTGGCCAACGGCCTGCGCGACCGGGTGGTCCTGGAAACCGACGGACAGCTGCGCACCGGCCGGGACGTGGCGATCGCGGCGCTTTTGGGGGCGGAGGAGTTCGGCTTTGCCACCGGCCCCCTGGTCGCCCTGGGATGCCTGATGATGCGGGTCTGCCACCAGAACACCTGCCCGGCGGGGATCGCGACCCAGGACCCGGAGCTGCGCCGGCGCTTCACCGGAAAGCCGGAGCACGTGGTCCGTTACCTGGAATACGTCGCCCGGGAGTTGCGGGAGATCATGGCCGGGCTCGGGGTCGCCTCGCTGGCCGACCTGGTGGGACGCGGCGACCTTCTGGAAGTCGATGCCGACGCGGCCGCCGCGGCCGGCATCGATCTCTCCCCCATCCTCTTCCGCCCCCGCCACCCGGCGGCGGAACCGGACGGGACGAAGGGACAGGACCACGGTCTGGAGGATTCCCTGGACCTCACCACCCTGCTGGATCTGTGCCGTCCGGCCCTGGAGTCGGGGGCTTCCGTGCGGCACGAGCTGGAGATCAGAAACGTGGACCGCACCGTCGGCACCATCCTGGGCAACGAAATCACCCTGCGCTACGGCGCCGCCGGGCTTCCCGAAGACACCATCTCGCTTTGTTTCCGGGGCTCCGCGGGACAGAGCTTCGGCGCCTTCCTCCCGGCCGGGGTGACCCTGGAGCTCGAAGGGGAGGCGAACGACTACCTCGCCAAGGGGCTGAGCGGCGGGAAGATCATCGTGTATCCGCCCAAGGGAAGCCGCTTCGCCGCGGCGGAAAACATCATCACCGGCAACGTGGCCGGCTACGGCGCGACCGGCGGCGAAATCTACGTCAGCGGTGCCGCGGGGGAACGCTTCTGCGTGCGCAACTCCGGCGCCACCGCGGTGGTCGAGGCCGCCGGAGACCACTGCTGCGAATACATGACCGGGGGGACCGTCCTGGTCCTGGGCCCGGTCGGTCGCAACTTCGCCGCCGGGATGAGCGGCGGGGTCGCCTACGTCCTCGACCCATCCGGGGAACTCGCGCGCCGGGCCGGCTCCCACCTTGCCGTCATCCGTCCCGTCGCCCCCGAAGACGCCGCGCTGCTCAAGGAACTTTTGGAGCGGCAGCGCCGCTCCACCGGCAGCAGCCGCGCCGCCGAAATCCTCGCCGCCTGGCAGCACCACCTCCCGCTCTTTACCAAAGTGGTCCCCAAGGAATACCAGCGGGTCCTGGAGGCGCGGGAGGCGGCCCTCAAGAAGGGGCTCGAGGGGGATGCGGCCCTGGAGGCGGCGTTTCGGGCGAGCCTTGGCGGAGCCAACTGACAAGGAGCAACCATGGGCAAACCCACCGGATTTCTGGAATACCCGCGGGAGACCGCTCCGGAGCGGGAACCGCAGGCCAGGCTCGAGGACTGGCACGAGTTTCGCCTCCCGCTGGCGCCGGACAAGCTCCGGCAGCAAGGAGCGCGCTGCATGGACTGCGGTACCCCCTTCTGCCACAGCGGCATCCTCCTGAGCGGCATGGCGAGCGGCTGCCCGTTGCACAACCTGATCCCGGAATGGAACGACCTGGTTTATCGCGATCTTTGGCGCCAGGCGCTGGACCGGCTGCACCGCACCAACGACTTTCCCGAGTTCACCGGCCGGGTCTGCCCGGCCCCGTGCGAGGCCTCCTGCGTCCTTGCCATCGGCGATCCCGCCGTCGCGATCAAGAACATCGAGTACGCCATCACGGAAAGGGGGTGGGAAAACGGCTGGATCGTTCCCCTCCCCCCGCGGGTCCGCACCGGGAAGAACGTGGCGGTGATCGGGTCGGGACCGGCCGGGCTTGCCGCGGCGCTGCAGTTGAACCGCGCCGGGCACAGCGTCACCGTCTACGAGCGCGACGACCGCCCCGGCGGACTCCTCATGTACGGCATCCCCAACATGAAGCTGGAAAAGGAAGGGGTGCTGCTGCGCCGCATCGAGCTTTTGGAGGCGGAAGGGATCCGCTTCATGCTGAAAACCGAGGTGGGAAAGGACGTTGCCGCCGAGCGCCTGTACCGGGAGTACGACGCCATCGTGGTCGCCATCGGCGCCGGAAAGGCGCGCGACCTGGTGGTCCGGGGGCGCGAGCTGCCCGGGATCCACTTCGCCCTCGAGTACCTGACCGCAGCCACCCGGACCCTCCTGGACGGAGTGCCGGAGACGATAACGGCGCGGGGGAAGGATGTGGTCGTCATCGGCGGTGGCGACACCGGGACCGACTGCGTGGCGACCGCCCTGCGCCAGGGGTGTAGGAGCGTGGTGCAGCTGGAAATCCTGCCGCATCCGCCCCAGCAGCGGGCCCCGGAAAATCCGTGGCCGGAATGGCCCAAGGTCTACGCCGCCGATTACGGGCAGAAAGAGGCCGCCGAGCGGTTCAGCGCCGATCCGCGTCGCTACGGCCGGACCGCCATCGCCTTTCTCCCCGACGCCGGCGGCACGCTCGCTTCGGTGGTGTGCGCCGAGGTCGGCTGGCAGGAGAAGAAACCGGGGGTCCTCGTCCCCGGTCCGATCCCCGGGAGCGAAACGACCCTTCCGGCACAGCTGGTCCTCCTCGCACTCGGCTTCGTCGGTCCGGAGCAGGAGCTTTTGGACACCCTCGGGGTGGCACGGACCGCAAGCGGGACCATCAGCGGGGAAAACGACCGCTTTGCCACGAGCATCCCCGCAGTCTTTGCCGCCGGCGACTGCCGCCGCGGGCAGAGCCTGGTGGTCTGGGCGATCAGCGAGGGGCGCCGCGCCGCGCAGGAGTGCGACGCCTTTCTCATGGGGAAACCGGAGACGCTTTGACCACGTGGCGACAGGTCACTGCCCTGTCGTCGACACCAATCCCACCGGGATAGACAACGGAGGGCCGGCATGTTCTCGTTCCGCTCGTTCTTCAAGCTCGGGTCGACCAGTTACAAGGACCTCGGGAAACAGGTAATGGCCAAGGTCACCGAACATGACGTCAACGCCTATGCGGCCGCCATGGCCTACTATTTCATGTTCGCCCTGTTTCCCTTCTTCCTCTTCCTCACCACCCTCATCGGCTACCTGCCGATACCGAACCTGATGCAGTACATCATGGACCAGGCGGGCCAGCTGCTGCCGAAAGAGGCCTTCAACCTGTTCGCCGACAACCTCCGGGCGCTCTTCATGAAGAAAAAAGGGGGGCTCCTCTCGCTCGGGGTGGTACTGGCGCTTTGGTCTTCTTCCAGCGCAGTCACCTCGATCATGGACGTCATGAACCGCATCTACGAGGTGAAGGAAGGACGCCCCTTTTACCAGCAACGGATCGAGGCGGTGCTGTTGGTGTTTACCCTGGCGTTTCTGTTCCTGGTATCCCTGGCCCTGCTCATGTTCGGGACCCAGATCGGGAGCTGGGTCGCCGTCACGATGAAGCTCGGCAACGTCCTGGAGGTAACCTGGGACATCGCTACCTATCTGGTGGTCCTGTTCCTCCTGGTCCTGGCCCTGGCCATCATCTATTACTTCACTCCCGATGTGGAGCAGGAATGGAAATGGATCAGCCCGGGGGCGGTGGTGGCGATTCCCTGCTGGATCATCGCCTCTCTCCTCTTCGCCTTTTACATCAACAACTTCGGCTCCTACGACAAGACCTACGGAAGCATCGGCGCGGTGATCGTGCTGTTGCTCTGGTTTTATATCAGCGGATTCATCATACTGGTGGGAGCGGTGATCAACTCGGTCATCGAACACAGCTCGGCCGAGGGAAAGGCCCCGGGCGAGAAGGTGGAGGGAGAGAAGACCCTGGGCCGGACCGGTTAGAGCCCGCGGGAAAGGAGCAGACATGCATCAGCTGGTACTGTTGCGGCACGGGGAAAGCCAGTGGAACCGGGAAAACCTTTTCACCGGCTGGACCGATGTGGATATTTCGGAGCGCGGCCGGGAGGAATGCCTGGCCGCCGGAAGAAACCTGAAGGAAAAAGGGATGATGTTCGACCTTGCCTTCACCTCGGTGTTAAAGCGGGCGATCCGGACCCTGTGGCTGCTTTTGGACGAGATGGACCTGATGTGGATTCCGGTGCGCAACGACTGGCGCTTAAACGAGCGGCACTACGGAGCGCTGCAGGGGCTGAACAAGGCCGAGACTGCGGAGAAGTACGGCGCGGACCAGGTGAAACTGTGGCGCAGAAGCTACGACGTCCGTCCGCCGCTGCTTGAGGAGAGCGACCCGCGGCACCCGCGTTTCGACCCGCGCTACCGGGATCTGCGGCCGGAGCAGCTGCCGGCCGGAGAATGCCTGCGCGACACGGTGGAGCGGTTTCTGCCGTGTTGGGAAGAGCGGATCGTCCCGGAACTCAGGCGCGGGAAACGGACCCTCATCGTGGCGCACGGCAACAGCCTGCGTGCACTGGTGAAGCATCTGGACCGGATCTCGGACCAGGAGATCATCGAGCTGGAAATACCGACCGGGACCCCGCTGGTCTACGAGCTGGATGAGGAGCTCAGGCCGCTGCGGCATTACTATGTGAAGTGATGAGGCCGGAGTACCGACGTCGCGGACCGGCGATGTGCAGCGGATAGGGGCGCAGCATGCTGCGCCCTTTTCATTTCCGACGATCTCTGGTGCGACATAACAGCCAGGCCATCGAGCTGGAACGCGGCCCACATTGCTGTGGAAGCGCCATTCCTGGCGCGAACCGCCGCCGGCGGTGACAACGGTTGCGACATTCGCGCCTGGAAAGGCCCTCCCACAGGGTGGGCCGCTGCTTCAATGCTCCGGAAGAATCCCTCCTTGTCAGCCCCTTTCCCGCCTTTATCCCGGATCGCTCATCGTGTTAAAATACGTTATCGCAGAGTTTTGGCGACCAAATCCATTGCGGAGAGGCCTTTCAGGGGATGCATCATCCCTTAAAGGAGGAGCTATGAGAGCACTTTGGTCCGGCTCAATCAGTTTCGGGCTGGTGAACATCCCGGTGAAGCTCTACAGCGGCTCGGAAAGCAACTCGCTCGACCTGGACATGCTGCGCAAAGGCGACCTCTGCCCGATCAAGTACCAACGGGTATGCAAGTACGACAACCAGGAAGTACCGTTCACCGAGATCGTGAAAGGGTACGAGTACACCGACGGGGAATACGTCGTCCTAACCGACCAGGACTTTGAAAACGCCAACGTCGAGAAGACGCACCTGATCGACATCCTGGGCTTCGTAATGGAGTCCGAGATCGACACGCGCTACTTCGAGAAGCCGTACTACCTGGAGCCCGACCGCGGCGGAGACAAGCCCTACGCGCTGCTGCGGGAGGCGCTCAAGAAATCGGGCAAGGTCGGCGTCGCGACCTACGTCTTGCGCAACCGGGGGAGCCTCGGGGTGGTCAAGCCGATCGATGACCTGCTCGTGCTCAACCAGGTCCGCTACGCCACGGAAGTGCGGGAGTTCAAGGACCTGAAGCTCCCCGGCACCGACAAGCTGCGGGATCCGGAGATCGACCTGGCGCTGACCCTGATCGACCACCTCACCGTGAAATTTGATCCGGAGCAGTACCACGACACCTACATCGAGGATCTCAAGAAGACCATCGAGCAGAAGGCGCAGGGGATCCTGCCGGTGCCGAAAGAGGAAAAACCGCAGCCGACCAAGGTGGTGGACCTCATGGCCCTGCTGAAGGAGAGCCTGAACCAGAAGAAAAAGGAAGCGGCCTGATGGAAGGGAAGCTCACCGCAGAGGGCGCAGCGGGACGCAGAGGAAAGGCAGGTTTACTTTTGCGTCCCTCCTGCCGCATTGATCCCCGTCCGCGGGGATTTTTTGTGTGCAGGAGGCGGAGGCCGGGGGCGGGTTAGATTCAGCCCCCCTTAGCATGGGGAACCTCCTGATCCAGGAGTGTTCCTCTGCGCCTCTCCGCGCCCTCTGCGGTGGGCTTAAGAGCGAGGTAACAACCGATGACCGAACGGGAACTGGTATTCGTGGTCCAAAAGCACGCCGCCTCGCACCTGCACTACGACTTCCGCCTGGAGCTCGACGGGGTGTTGCTGAGCTGGGCGATTCCCAAGGGGCCGTCGCTTGATCCGGACCTCAAGCGCCTGGCCATGCACGTCGAGGATCATCCTTTTGAATACAAGGATTTCGAAGGGACCATCCCTCCGGGCAACTACGGCGCCGGCCGCGTCATCGTCTGGGACCAGGGTACCTACCGCGCCCCGGGAGCCCAGGGTCGGAAGGAGAACGAGGACGCCCTGCGCAAGGGATATCAGAAGGGCGATCTCAAGTTCATCCTGGACGGCACCAAGCTCAAGGGGGAATTTGCCTTGGTCCGGCTTCGTTCCGGAGACGGCAAATCATGGCTTCTGATCAAGAAACACGATGCCTTCGCCACGAAGGAAGAAATCACCCTGGACGACCGTTCGGTGGTCAGTGAAACCGCCCTCCCCGATAAGGAGTATTACGAAAGACATCCGAGGCGGCGGGGAGATGCCGCGTCGGTTGCGGAACACTCAGAACCGTATCCCAAAGAAGCCGCGCCGAAGGTGCCCGACCAGGAAAGTCATATCTCCCTCAATCCCCCTTTTGCAAAGGGGGACTTCAAAGGCGAGCTTAATCAAGGAAGATCACAAGTACCCGCCCCCGCAGTCCGCGACCCGATGCCGCACGACATCGAGCCGATGTACGCGACCCCGGTCAAGGAGCCGTTCTCCGACCCCAACTGGCTCTTCGAGATCAAACTCGACGGCTACCGCGCTGTCGCCGAAGTCGACCAGGGAGCGGTGTCGCTCTACTCGCGCAAAAAGATCTCCTTCAAACGGCAGTTCGCCCCGATCGTGGCCGCGCTACAATCCCTGGGGCACGACGCCGTGCTGGACGGCGAAGTGGTGGTGCTCGACGAACAGGGAAAATCATCCTTCCAGCTGCTGCAGAACTACCAGCGCACCGGCTCGGGCAACCTCTGCTACTTCGTCTTCGATCTTCTCTACCTGGACGGGAAGAACCTGTGCGACCTTCCCCTGGTGACGCGCAAACAGACGCTGCGCACCATCCTCCCCGAACGTGCCGACATCCGCTTCAGCGATCACATCCCGGACGACGGAACCTCCTTCTACCAGATAGCGCAGGCCAACCAGTTGGAGGGGATCGTCGCCAAGAAAAACGACAGCCGCTACCTGCCGGGGAAGCGGAGCCGGGAATGGCTGAAAATCAAGATCACCCAGCAGCAGGAGGCGATCATCTGCGGCTTCACCCGCCCACGGGGGAGCCGGAGTTATTTCCGCTCGCTGGTGCTTGGCGTCTACGAGGGGGACCAGCTCACCTACATCGGTCTTTGCGGCGGCGGGTTCGACGAGCCGGCGCTCAAGGAGGTGAGCGCCCTGATGGAGCCGCTCGTCCAGGATGCCTGCCCGTTCGGCAAGGAGCCGCCCACCGGCGCCCCGGCCACCTGGGTGCGCCCCCAGTTGGTCTGCGAGGTGGTCTTCGCCGAGTGGACCGACGAGCAGGTCATGCGCCAGCCGGTATTCGCGGGATTGAGGCAGGACAAGGATCCGTCCCGGGTGATCCGGGAGCGGGAGTTGGAGGTCGGGGAGGCACTGCGGGAGGCGGAACAGGAGGCAGCAGCGGTTGCCGCGCCGGAAAAGGCGGCGGCGAAAGCGGCGGATCAGGCCCCCTCCCCTGCGGCCGGCCCAAAGGGGGATGAGGAGCCCTCTTTCGCAAACGGGAGTCCGCTTCCGGTGAAGGACGGGGAACTGGTCGTCGAGGGGCACAAGCTGCGCTTTACCAACCTGGACAAGCTCTTCTGGCCCGAGGAGGGGTACACCAAGCGCGACGTGGTCGAATACTACCGGCGCATCGCGCCGTTCATCCTCCCCTACCTCAAGAACCGCCCCCAGTCGCTGTACCGCACCCCGCAAGGGATGGCGGGGGAAGGGTTCTTCCAGAAGGAGGCGGGCGAGCTCCCGCCGGAGTGGGTGGCGACCCGCGAGATCTTTTCCCGCTCCAACAACAAGAACATCAAGTTCTTCCTCTGCCAGGATGCCGCCACCCTCGTCTACATGGCCAACTTGGGCTGCGTGGAAATCAACCCGTGGCTCTCCCGGGTGGACCAGCTCGACAATCCCGATTACGTCGTGATCGACCTCGATCCGGAGGACATCGGCTACGAGCAGGTGGTCCAGGCGGCGCTCGCGGTGCGGGAGGTCCTGACCCAAGCCGGCGCCTCCAGTTTCCCGAAGACCTCCGGTTCGCGCGGCATGCATATCTATGTTCCACTGGCCGCCCGTTACGACTATGAGACCGCCGGCCGGTTCGCCGAACTGGTGGCGAACCTCGCCCACCGCCTGGTCCCCGATTTCACCAGCCTGGTGCGCTCACCGGGCAAGCGCCAGCAGAAGGTCTACTTCGATTATCTCCAGAACCGGCGGGGTCAGACCATCGCCGCCCCCTACAGCCTCAGGGTCCGTCCGCTAGCGCCGGTTTCCACCCCGCTGCGCTGGGAAGAGGTGCGGTCCGGCCTCGACCCGCGCGCCTTCACCATCAAAAACGTTCACGAGCGGCTGGCCCGGGTCGGGGATCTGTTCCACGGGGTAAACGGCCCGGGATTGGACCTGGCAGCTGCGCTGGAACGGCTGCAAAAATAAGGAAACGGGTCGCTCCTGGCACCACTGATGGAAGAGGACTTTTTGACTGTGAGAGCGCCATTTCCTCCCCTTCTTACTCATACCGTTCCGCTTTTCCCTCATCGCCCCTCCGGATACACCCGCCACCTCCCCTCAGACAGATAAATATTTCTTCATAACTGTTTTTTTAGTTTGAATTCTTATATGAAGCTGTTATACATTAGAAGCCTCTTCGTATACGGTATACAATCCGCCCCTCCCGGCTGCCCCGGCAGCCGCCGCGATCGGGGAAAAACGGCGGCAGCAACCTGATCGGCACTCCGTGCAGGCAGTACATTTTATGACAAAAGGAGACCTGGCACATGACGCAATTAAAGGAGAAGCTCGCTGAGAAGATTCAAGCACACCGTCCCCGTACCGCGAAACTGACCAAGGAGTATGGCAACGTCGTAATCGACAAGGTGGATATCGGCCAGTGCATCGGCGGCGCTCGCGACATCCGCTGCCTGGTCACCGACATCTCGTATCTCGACCCGCAGGAAGGGATCCGCTTCCGCGGAAAAACCATCCCGGAAACGTTCGCCGCGCTCCCCAAAGCGCCCGGCTCCGACTACCCGACCGTCGAGTCGTTCTGGTACTTCCTCCTTACCGGTGAAGTCCCGACCCAGGCCCAGGTTGACGCTGTCGTCGCCGAATTCAAGACCCGCCAGCAGGTGCCCGAGTATGTCTTCACCGCCATCCGCGCCCTGCCGCGCGACAGCCACCCGATGGTGATGCTCTCGGTCGGCATCCTGGCCCTGCAGAAGGACTCCAAGTTCGCTGCCTTCTACAACTCGGGCAAGTTCAACAAGATGGTCGCCTGGGAAACCGTGTATGAGGATGCCTCCGACATCGTCGCCCGCATCCCGGTTATCGCTGCCTTCATCTACAACCTCAAGTATCGCGGCGACAAGCAGAACGCCATCGACCCGAGCCTCGACCTTGGTGCCAACTTCGCTCACATGATCGGCCAGAGCGAGCAGTACAAGGACGTCGCCAGGATGTACTTCATCCTCCACTCCGACCACGAGTCCGGCAACGTCTCCGCCCACACCACCCACCTGGTGCATTCGGCGCTTTCTGACCCCTACTACGCCTACTCTGCGGGACTCAACGGCCTCGCCGGCCCGCTGCACGGCCTGGCCAACCAGGAAGTGCTCGGCTGGATCATGGAGTTCCAGAAGAAGCTCAACGGAGCTCAGCCGACGAAAGAGAACGTCACCGCCGCCCTGTGGGATACCCTCAACGCCGGCCAGGTCGTTCCGGGCTACGGCCACGCGGTTTTGCGCAAGACCGACCCGCGTTACATGGCGCAGCGCGAGTTCTGCCTCAAGACCCCGGGCCTCAAGGACGATCCGCTGTTCAAGCTGGTTGCCATGATTTTCGAGACCGCCCCGGGGGTCCTGACCGAACATGGCAAGACCAAGAACCCCTGGCCGAACGTCGACGCACAGTCCGGCGTCATCCAGTGGTACTACGGCCTCAAGGAATGGGACTTCTACACCGTCCTGTTCGGCGTTGGCCGCGCCTTGGGCTGCATGGCGAACATCACCTGGGACCGCGGCCTCGGCTACGCCATCGAGCGTCCCAAGTCCGTCACCACCGACATGCTGGAGAAGTGGGCTGCCGAAGGTGGCCGCGTCGTCCAGACCGCGGCGGCGCCCGCTCCGGGCACCGGGGCTCCGGCCGGCGCGTAAGCTGATCGGGTTGTGCCGCTAAACCAAAGCCCGTCCGGGACCATCCCAGGCGGGCTTTTCTTATTCCGGGCAAATTGACCCCATCCTCACCCTGTCCCACCCTTTGATTGGGACCAGCCGCTCCTCCTATGAAACGGCAGAAAATCCCTTGTTCACTGTGGTGCGAGTTTGCGCTCGCGCGGCGGTGCAAAAAAAAAGGGCGCAGCTCACACTGCGCCCCTTCCGTTGCCCTCCCAGTCGTTACAACCCTGGCGAAAGACCGCCCCCCTAGAACCGAATCAGGAAATTGCCGAACGTACCTTGGCCAAAAGATCGTGCGGGGTCACCGGCTTGGAGATGAAATCCATCCCCTCCTCCAGCACCCCTTTCCGGCTGATGATGTCCGCGGTGTACCCGCTGGAAAAGAGCGCCCGCACTTCGCCGCCGACCCGGCTGATCGCCCGGTACACTTCGCGGCCGTTCATCTTCGGCATCACGACGTCGAGAATCAACAGATCGACTTCTCCCTGGTGGCAGGTGAATTTCTGCACCGCATCCTCGCCGTCCACCGCCTCGATCACGGTGTAGCCGAACTCGCGCAGGGTGTCGGTCATGAACTTCCGGACATCCCGATCGTCCTCGGCGACCAGGATGGTCTCGGTCCCCCCCACCATCTGGGGCCGCGCCGCCGCGTCCAGATGGGCCACCCCGGTGTCGGTCCGCTTGAAGTAGATCTTGAAGGTCGTCCCCCGTCCCGGCTCGCTGTAGACGTTGATCCTGGCGTCGTGCTGCTGGATGATGCCGTAGACGATGGAAAGCCCGAGTCCGGTACCTTTGCCGAGCTCCTTGGTGGTGAAAAAGGGCTCGAAGATCCGCTGTTTGGTCGTCTCGTCAAAGCCGCGCCCGGAGTCGGAGACCGAGAGAACCGCGTAGGAGCCGGGCTCCAGCGGGAAGCCGGTGTACGAGTCCGCCACATCCATCCGCTCGGTCGTGATCTGCAGCACGCCGCCATCCGGCATGGCATCGCGGGCATTGGTGACCAGGTTCATGATCACCTGCTCGATCTGACCGCTGTCCGCGTTGATGATGGGGTCGGTGCTATCGAGGTTCGTCTTGAGCTCGATATCCTCGCCGATGATGCGCAACAGGAACTTGTCTATCTTGCGGACGATGTCGTTGATCCGCTCCGGACCTGGCTCCAGAACCTGCTTCCTGCTGAAGGAGAGGAGGCTGCGGGTGAGGTTGGCAGCACGATCCGAGGCGGCAAGGATATCGTCGACGTAGCAGGCAAGCGGGTGGTCGGTTCCCAACCGCAGCGAGAGCAGACTGGAAAAGCCGATGATTGCGGTGAGGATGTTGTTGAAGTCGTGGGCGATCCCCCCGGCCAGGGTGCCGATCGCTTCCATCTTCTGGGACTGGCGCAACTGTTCCCCGAGCTTTCTCCGCTCGGTGATGTCGCGCCCCTCCGGGATCAGCAGCACGACCGTCCCCTGGTCGTCGCAGACCGGCTTGATGGAGAAATCGAAGTAGTGCTGGCTCGCGTCAGGCCCCTTGTGGGTGACCTCAAAACGGACGAATTCCCCTTGGGCAGCCCGGGTCACGGCATCTTTGAGCTGCGCCTGGAGTTCGGCGCTGCGGGACCACCAGGGAGTGTCCCAGAAGTAATGGCCGATGTATTCGGACTCGTCGACGCCGCTGAAGGCGAGCGAGGTGCGGTTGGACTCCAGGATCTTCCCGTCCGGGGTCATGAGCCCCATGAGCTGGAAGGCGTGGTCGAAGATGGCGTGGAATTTCCGTTCGCTCGCCCGCAGCGCCTCCTCGGTCTGGCGGCGCTCCTCCACCTCGCGCTGCAGTTCGCAGTTCAGGGTCTCCAGGTCAGCGGTCCTTTCCGCCACGCGCCGCTCCAGGGACCGGTTGGCCTCGGTAAGCTCAAGGGTAAGGCCGCGCAGACGCAGGTGCACCCCGACCCGGGCCAGCACCTCTTCACGCTGAAACGGCTTGGTAATGTAGTCGACGGCTCCGGCGGTGAAACCGCGCACCTTGTGCTCGGTCTCAGCCAGAGCGGTCATGCAAATGACCGGAATGTCCTGGGTGGCGGGCTGGGCTTTGAGGCGGCGGCAGGTCTCGAACCCGTCGATCCCCGGCATCATGATGTCCAGGAGGATCAGGTCGGGGCGCGCATACTCCGCCCGAGCCAGTCCACTTTCCCCGTCCTCGGCAGCAAGAACGGTGAAATGGAGCTCCTCCAGGAGATTCGTGATGATCGCCAGGTTGTTTGGGTCGTCGTCGATGACCAGGACCACGGGCTCACGTCCGTTCCAGGGCCCGACCTCGACGTTGTGCCTCTGCATGTGCCGCTCCCCTACGCTATGCCTTTGGTTCCGTGCAAATGATGACCGTCCGGGGCCGGCAAGCTCCCCTTTTCAGCTACAACACAGTGACTATGTATCGGCTCCACCCTATTGAAGATTGAGCTTTTTTTCCAAAAGAGGCGGAAATTCACCCTTGCTTCAAAAACGATAAAAGAGCAGCCGCAGGAAAAGATCAACGTTGTGCACATCTTACCTTTCGACCAGAAACAACCCTACGAAGTCGGAAGCGCAGGCCCCAATCCTCCCGGAATCCCCCCTGCCCCCCCCTTCTCAAGCCTTGCCGGCCGCCGGTTGGGAGCTCCCGGCGTGTCAACCCATTCGCGCCGGCGGGACCTCAGTCGTATTCCCCGCCCCCCATCCCCAGGTGGAACTCCACGAGCTTGAGCACCGCCTTGGTCTTGAACGAGGCCGCCAGCTCGGCGAGGCTTTCCGAGAAGAGGCGGTAACGGTCATCCTCTTCCTGAAGCTGGGCCGCCCACACCTTGACCTTCCTCATGTCCCCCAAAAGCGCGAGCCGGTGTAGTTCCTCGAGCTGTTCGCGCGGCGGCGGGACCAGGGTCTCCAAAACCGGCGGCGCCGCGCTCTTGGCGGCGGAGGGCTCCAGGGGCGCCGGGGCGAGCTCCCAGGTGAGCTGGAGCAGCCGCCGGATCTTCTCCAGCAGCAGGTCGATCCGGATCGGTTTCTCGATGAAGTCGTCGCAGGCTGCGATGAACTCGTTTTTCAGCGAGCTTCGGGAAACGGCGGCGGAGGCACCGATGAGCTTGATCCCGCGCACAAGCGACAGCTGCCGGATCCGCTCGGCGCACTCCAGACCGTCCATCCCCGGCATCACCAGGTCGAGGATGGCGAGATCGGTTGCATGGGCGCCGGCGTCGGCCAGGGCCTCCGCCCCGTCCCGGGCGGTCGCCACCTCAAAGCCGAGCGGCTCCAGCAGCGCGACCAGCATCGAGGCGTTGTTGGCGTTGTCGTCGGCGACGAGGATCCGTTTTCGGTCGCCCAGGTAGCCCATTACGGTGTACTCGGCCTGTTGCAGGGCTTCGCCCGGGCTGGCCACCAGCAAGAGCGGGATGTCGACCCTGAACCGGCTCCCCTGCCCCGGCTGGCTTTCGAGATGAATGGTCCCCTGCATCAGGTCGATCAGGCGCTTGGTGATGGTGAGCCCGAGCCCGGTCCCCTCGGCAACCTGCCGGTTGGCGACCAGCTGGGTGAACGGCTCGAACACCGACTCCAGCTTCTCCTGCGGGATGCCGACGCCGGTATCCAGGACCTCGCAGCGGAAGAGCCCTCCGGAGGCACGGTCGTAGCCGACCCGCAGGGTCACCCCCCCCTGTTTGGTGTACTTGACCGCGTTGGAAAGGAGGTTGAGCAGGATCTGGCGCAGCTTGCGTTCGTCGCCGCGCAGGTACTCCGGGAGATCGGTCGCCGCTTCGTAGGTGAAGAAAAGCCGCTTCTCCTCGGCGTTGAGCCGGGTGATGTTGTAGACCTGGCGCAAAAGCAGCCCCAGGTTGAAGGGATGGTCCTCCAGCTCCATCTTGTTCGCCTCGATCTTGCCCACGTCGAGGATGTCGTTGATGAGCATGAGGAGGTGCTCGGCGCTGGAGCGCATGATCTCCACCTGCTGGCACTGCCCCGCGGTCAGGTTGTCCTGGCGCTTGAGGATCTGGGCGTAGCCCAGGATCGCGTTGAGCGGGGTGCGCAGCTCGTGGCTCATGTTGGAGAGGAAGTCGCTCTTGGCGCGGTTGGCCGCCTCGGCCGCGTCCTTGGCCTCGCTGAGCTGGGCGTGCGCCTTGGCGAAGGAGGAGGTGAGTTCGTTGACCCCGGCCACCAGCTTGCGCCACTCCCCTTCGTAGAGATCGGCGTTGCTGCGCACCCCGAGGTTGCCGGCGCGCACCGCCAGGATCAGCGCGTCGGTCTCGCTCAAGACGTGCTGGATGGTGTTTTTCATGGTGGCGAAGGAGAGCGCCAGGGTCCCGATCTCGTCCCGGTTGGCGTTGCCGAGCTCCATCTCCTGGTCCAGGTCGCCGTGCGCGATGCCGTTGGCGACCCGGACGATCCGCACCAGCGGCCGGGTGGCGATCGAGATCAGGAAGTAGACCAGGATCGAGCCACCCAGCGAGAAGACGAAGGCGAGGAGCAGGCCGTCCCCCACGATGTGCCGCTGGTTCTCGTACATGGTCTTCTTGGAGAACCCGAGCCGGATCCAGCCGATGTTCTCCCGCACCTTGCGGACCTTGTCCGGGTCCTGGAAGATGTCGATGTCCTCCTGGACCCGCTCGATGAAGACCGGGGCGTAGTAGACGAACTCGCGGGCGTCCTCGGCCATGGAGATCGGCTTGTCCGCGGTGAGCGGCGGGATCGCTCCGCGCAGCGGCGGTCCGTCGTGGATGAGCTGCCGGCGGGCCGAGTCGTAGAAGGTGACCGAGGCGACGTCGTCGGTCGCCTTGAGAAAGGCTACGGTCCGCTGCAGGAGTTCGGCGTTGCCGGAGAGGATGGGGAGTTCGCCGGTCTTGGTCGCCAGCGTCGTCATCGTCGCCGCACGCTTCAGGATCTCCCTGCGGATCATCTCCTTCTCGGTCTTGATCGTGACCAGGGTGTGCACCACGGAGACCACAATCAGGACCGGGATCATGACGAACAACGCCTTCATTTTGAACGTTATTCTCATGGGTAGGTCCTCTTGGCCATGCGCAATAGGTCCTCGGGGACCCGGATCCCCATCTTCCGGGCGGTGTCGAGGTTGAGAAACAGTTCGAATTTACGCGGAGGAGACGGGGGAAGCTGCCCCACGTTGGCCCCTTTCAGGGCGCGGCTGGCGTATTCGCCGATGAGCCTTCCCACGTTCACCGGATCGACCACCAGGGCGAACAGGGCGCCATCTTTGACGTGCTTTTCGGAAACGCCGAGGAGCGGGATCTTGCGTTTGAACGAGAGGAGGTACGCTTCGTCGAGAGCAGTCTGGGTGAGCATGGAGATGTCCGGGAGCAGGAGGATGGCGTCGGCGGAGCCGAGCTGCTGAAGGGTGGTGACGAAATCGTAGGTGTTGCGAACGCTGTAGGTGCTCAGCCTGGAGGAGTCGCCGCGGGCCAGCAGGTGGATCTGTTCCCGGCTTCCGATCACGGCGATCTGGGTGAAGGCGTCATGCAGGTGGTTACTGATGAACTCGGCATACTCGCGGGCCGGAGTTGCCATGTAGAAGCCGGTGGTGTTGGGACGGCTGATGGGGGGGGGGACCACGACCATGTCGTAGATGACCAGGATGTGGGTGGGGAGATGGAGCGCCTCGGCGAGGGCCTCCTTACCGAGCGCCACGACGACTTTTGCCTGCTCCTCGGCGACCACCGTCTCCAGCCGCCCCCGCACCTGGACCGGGGAGTAGGTCCGCAGTGGAGTCTTGAGGGTTTTGCTGATCCCGGAGACGATTTCGACGACCGGCCGGAGTTTACCGTCGGCGACGACAATGACATCCCCCGCGCGACAGGTGGTCGTGCAGCAAAGGATCAACGCTAACGTGAGGAGGAAAAGCCGCATGGCAGAACTCATCGCACCATAGAGAAACAGGTTTTCAAACAGCAGGAAGAGCTACATACCTCATCGGTGAATTGACCATGGACCATGGACAAATTAGACAACGGAATCATGGTGCTCAGCGTCGGGGCCTTGCTAACGGTGAGCACCGAATCTTTTTACTGGTAAACCCGCTTCGCCATCCGAACCAGTTCGTTGGGAAGGTTGATCCCCATCCGCGACGCGGTCCCCGCGTTCAGGAACATGTCGAACTTGTGCGGCGGCGACGGCGGCATCGACGTCAGGCTGCCATATCTCAAGGCGCGGGCCGCGGCCTCGCCGATCAACTTCCCCACGTTCACCGTATCGACCACCAGCGCAAGCAGTGCGCCCTCTTTCACGCTCTGTTCGGAAATCCCCAGAAGCGGAATCCCCTTTTTGAACGAGATCAGGTACGCCTCGTCCATGGCGTTGTTGCTCAGCAGCGCAGAATCCGGCAGGAGGATGATGGCATCGGCGCTGTCGAGCTGGCGCATCGTCGAGATGAACTCCAGGCTGTTCTTCACCCCGAAGGCATTTTGCTGGGGGATGTCCCCGCGCGCCAGGAGGTTCAACTGGTGGCGGCTCCCCACCACGGCCACCTTGCGAATGGAACGCAGATAGTTGTGGATCAGGTCCGTGTATTCGTGTGCCGGGGTCGCCATGTAAAAGCCGATGGTATTGGGCCGGTTGACGACCGGCGGCACCACAACCAAGTCGTAGATGACCGGCACGGAAGGCGGCAGACGGAGCGCCTCGGCCAGCGCGACCTTGCCCAGCGCGATGACGACCTTGGCGTTCTCGTTTTCGACAACGGTGGCGAGCGAGCCCTTCACTTCCGCCGGCGAATACATCCTTATCGGCGTTTTCAGGGTTTTCTTGATACCGGAAACTATTTCCGTCACCGGCCGCAACTGATTATCGGCGATGACGACAACACCGACGGCTCGGCACAACGAAGGAAAAAGAGACGACACGGCAACGACAAAGAGAGCAACAAAAAAACGAAAAGACTGCAACATTCAATACATTCCTAACCAGATCAAAATAGCAAGAGCACGTTCCCAAAGGCAGCGATTACCCAAGAGAAGGCTATGACAAAAGTCGTGCAGAGGCATAGGCACAAGGGGGAACATAATAGGTGGAAAGGTGGGAAATATCAACGAAAAATGGAATTGTTCAGCAAAGAAATGGGGATCTCAGACGAACGAACCAGGCACCGAGGCGACTTCGATCAAGCATATTGAAAACTTACGTAATTACCGGCGCCAATCACTTCAGCGGCGTTCAAGGGTCAAGTTGGAGACAGCAACCTTGAGAGGACGGTAGGTTTCTCGGCTAAACGGCAAAAGCAGCGACACCCCCTGCCAATTTTTTTGCACAACAGCGAAGTCATCTAAGGAGTCCGATGGGCCCCAGGTGCGATAAAAACCGGCCTTTTTCTACCAATTCTCCTCCCCGGCCTTGCAACTTTTAAGACAACTCAATGAACGCTCTCACCGATACAATTCCAGCAACCCATTGCAAAAGACGATACCACCTTGACAGGGACCGCCCAAAGTACCTGCTTCCCCGATCACCCAGGTTAACCCACACACATCCGACCATCTAACGCCTGCCATCGACATATCGCCCGTGACCATCGTTTCAGTTGCAGGGGAATCACGATTATCGGCAGCAAAATCCAGCGGGTGTGCCGGCTCGGCCCTCAACAACCCAAACCTTAAGATTTCGACACATTGTCATCATCTTCTGCACTACGCCATAAGCCTCTCCCGCCTCTCTGGTCCATAAATCGAGCAAAGAAAAATTTGCCGTCCCTGGCAGTCGAACGGGACAGTATGAGGTATATTTTCACCCTTAAACAGCTCCAATAAATCTTCAACTATTCCGTAAAAGCAATAGCAGCGAAGCCGTGACAGATGACGTCCTTACGCCTGAGCGCGGAAAAGAATTGGATTTTTTATGTGAGATTATATGTGTTTTACATTATCAATAATTTCAAACATTTATAGATTTATCAACAAAATCAAATGAGTAGGCGAAATCCAGAAAAAAATCGAAAAAAAACGTCATTTGACGCTTGACAAGCTAATGAGCCTTGGTATAGAGTCCGCCCTCGTTGTTCGTAAGTTATCGAAATGTCGGATATCTTTACACTATGTCGGAAAAACCTACAATGGGCATATGCGCAATGCCTTTGGGGATATCACTTACCTTAGGAAAGGAGGAAAAAACCGAAAATGGAAAACATCATTGTTATTCTGGAAGAAGGTGTGGAACTGAACGTTGAAGCTCCGGCGACCTGCTGCTTTACCGCCATGGTCGACGTGATCTAGTCGCTCAGATCTCACGTTCTTCAGAAAGGGGAGGGGCCACTCCCCTTTCTGAGCCCAAAATCATTCGACCTCGTCTGCCGCAGAATGACTGCGGCACAAAAGCAAGAGAAAAAGGTTTCGTTTCATATCACCCAAAGCCGCCCGTCCTTGATCCCCTTCCGCACCACGCGAAACATCAAGCACCCTCCATTTAAGCTTCGGTGATCGGCAGAGTTCCTGCTCCTCTCCTTTTTCTCGCCAGGGAACTCTCCATGCACCTGTCACGCTATATCAAGGCATACCCCTGTCCGGACCGCCCCGGATCCACCCTGCTCTTCTCCACCAAGCGCTCCTCGATCATAGAGGTTCCCGATGACGTGCTGCGCGCCGCCGGGGATAACACCATCACCGGCGCCAACCGTGACACCCTGATCCGTTTGGGGTTTCTGGTCCCGGACCCGGCAGCGGAGCGCCGGGAGATGCGCGACGTCTTCGTTCGCGCCAACAAGCAGCGCAACCTCTACAACGCGGTCGTCGTGCTCAACCTCGATTGCAATCTCGCCTGCGGCTACTGTTACGAGGACAATTTCCGCGGCAACTTCTACATGTCTGCAGAAACGGCCGACCTGTTGGTGGATACGGTAATCCGGGACCAGATTCAGAAGGGATGTGAAGTAAAGATATCCTTTTACGGAGGCGAGCCGTTACTCTCCCTCGACCTGATCAAGGACATTGCCGGTCGTCTCGGAACCGCCGCCCGACAAAACGGGACCAAGTTCAGCTTCTCCATGATCAGCAATGGGACTCTCCTGAGCAGACCTGTGGTCGAAGAGTTGCTGCCGCTCGGCTTCGTCGGTGCCAAGATAACCCTCGACGGCCCCCCCGAAACGCACGATGTCAGCCGCCCCTTCGTCTCGGGAAGCGGCAGTTTCGATGCCATCATCGACAACCTCGCGGCAATTGCCGGTCTGATCACCCTCAATCTGGGGGGAAACTTCACCAGGGACAATTACCGTCTCTTCCCTGCCCTCCTGGACCAGCTCCTGAGCAAAGGAATCACCCCCGATAAGCTCGGCAGGCTCCTCTTCGTGCCGATCATCCAGAAATCGGGCGAGAAAGTCGGGGATTTCGGCAACGCCTGCGCCTGCGCTTCCGAGCCCTGGGTCATCGAGGCCGGCATTTTTCTTCGGGAAGAATCCTTGAAACGGGGCTTTCCGGCGCCGAAGGTCCGGGCCTCGGCATGCACCATCGAGTATGAGAGCGACGTGGTGATCAATTACAACGGGGCACTTTTCAAATGCCCCGCCTTCATGTCCAACGACTCCCTGCAAATAGGAACGCTGAAAGACGGGATCAAGGACTACCGTGAATCCCATAACATCGACGTCTGGAAGGAAGACCGATGCCTCGACTGTGCCTATCTGCCACTCTGCTTCGGGGGATGTCGGCAGATGACCTTGCTGCGTACGGAGAAGATAGAAACGGTGGACTGCCGGAAGGATTATTTTGACAAGTCCTTGGAACGCCTGATACGGCAGGACCTCGAGTATCGGACGGCAGTGAAGTGATGAAAAAGAAAAAGCCGGTGAATCTTCGTTGATCCACCGGCTTTCTTGCGTGTATAGACGGTAATTTTAGAATCTGAACTTCACTCCCCCCTCAACCCATCTTCCCGTATTGGCCTGGCTGATCGAGGTTGTGTACCCGGAATTGAAGATATTGTGCAGATTGAGGAACATTTCCAGGCTGAAGGTCTCGGAGAGGGAAAACTTCCGGTTGATGTTGGCGTCCCAAACAAAGGTATTGTAGTCGCCCGGTCCTGCGGCGGCAGGCATGTCCCACCAGATGTAACTACCAAACACCTGGGCCAGCCACGCCTTTCGGTCATCGTATTTGATGCCGATCAGGTAGGAGTAATTATCCCGGGAGGTAGCGGGTGCCGAAGGGTCGATATGAACGAAGGAGTGTGCCACCTTCAGACTGGTATTGAAGAAGGGGACCGTCTCCGCTGCAAGCTCGTAGCCCTGCCGGACCAGTTTGCCAACGTTCTTGTTCATGAGCGTGGCCGGATCGGGATCATCGCTGATAGCGTTATTGATGTCATGCCTAAAGACGGTTGCCTTCAGGTTGACACGATCCCCTACCACCGATTCGGCCCCTGCTTGGTACGACCATCCTTGCTCGGCGCGAAGGGAAGGATTGGGCAGGCTAAAAGGGTCACTGCCGGAGGTCATGCTAAACGGCGGATAGGTGAACCCCCGGGCAACGGATGCCCGGACCATGCTATGCTCGGTGGGCTGATAGGTCCCTCCGACACTCGGACTGACGAAGGTACCGCTGATGGAATTGTGGTCCAGGCGGATACCGGGGGTAACCGAGAAGCTCCCCAAGGAAATGGTGTCGTTGGTAAAAATCGCCCACTTGTTCAACTCGGAGTAGACATAGGCCTGCCGGTATACGGCAACCGTGGATTGAAGGGTTGCCGCACGATTAAGGGCAAGCCGGTGGAATTCGTCGGTGCCGTGAGTTGCTTCTGCCCCCAGGACGGCGAAGTTGTTGCCTCCCGAGTAGGTCAGCTTGAGATTGCCACCGAAGGTCTGATCGATTAGCTGGGTATCGGCGTATTTGTCGCCGCTCGTCACATGAAAAAGCGCGTTGGGCTTGGTAAACTCCGTTCCTTGCGAAAAATTGCTGCGAAGGGTGTTGATTTCAGCGGTAAGAGCCCAGTCAGGAGCAAAGTGGTAATCCATGCCCGCCGTAGCGTGCAAGTTGCTGATACCAAGAGAACCGGAGGTATCGACACCTCCAAACCGGTCCGAATGCTGGCTGCCGGCACTCAGGTCGGGGGTGGTATACCCCAGGGTGAAAACCAGGTCCATGTTGTGAACCGGGGTAAGGGCAACCTTGGAGTACAGACTGTCGCTGCTGGAGTACCGGTGGCTCACCAACCCGTCCGAAGCCAACCGCCCCGCATATAGGTAGTATTTGGCGACTCCCACCTTGCCGGCAACCTGCCAGTTCGCATCGCGTGTTCTTCCTTCACCATAGGAACCGACAATCATCCCCTTGGGAGTGGTGAAATCGCCCACGTTCTTGGTGATGATGTTAATGACCCCGCCCAGGCCCGACCCCCAGGTAGACGAAGCCGGCCCCTTGATGATTTCGATCCGGTCGATGATGCCAACCGGTATCGAGATGGCCTCGGCATGACCATCACTCAGAAAGTTCCATTGGACTCCATCCAGATAGAGCGCCACGTGGCGCTGAGAACTCCCCTGGATGTGGAGCAGCGCCGGAGAGTTGAAATCGTTGGTCTCATTCTCAACGAAGACCCCCGACACGCGGGCGAGCACCTCGTTCACCGTGTGGGCGTTCATCTCCTCGATGTCCTTGGCGGTGATGACCTCCATGTTCTCCGCCACCTGCGAAATCGGCTTTGCAGTGCGGGTTGCGGTCTCTACATAGAGTTCCTTCTGCTCCCAGAAAAGCAGCAGGTCCTCGTTCCCGCCGGTCGCCTCGCCTGCCTTGTCAGCAGCCGTCTCCGCCGGAACATCCGCAGCCGGAGCAAGGGCCGTCTCAGTATCCGCCTCGGCGGCGCGGGCGGACCCTCCCGGCAAGGCCGGGGCGAGCGCCGTCAGGGCCAACAGGACCGGGACGCCGTACTTCCATTTCACCATGCTGCCACCGTCTCCCAGGAGACGGTTTCCCGCCTGTTGCATTTTCCGGTTCCTAAACTTCATGGACTCCCTCCACTGCACAGTCATAGCAAAACATTAAACAGACACAACCTGCGGCAAAAAAGACAAAAGGCCGCCAAACCAGTCAGTTACTCTGGTTGAAACGGCCTTTCGGATTCTTCTTCAGGGGCCTTACCTGGAAATTGATCCACTTATCCCCCACACAATGCCATCTGTGGCCACACTTCCGTGACACAAGTAGTGGATTTAATACACCTAAAATTAATAAAAGTCAAATAACCATTGCATTAATATTTACAAATGCTAATCTCAAAAGTTGTACTATGAGTTCAACACTTCCTGAATATGAATCGGTGCCTGTCGCCGAAACTTAAGTCTTTTTGACCGAGTGCCGTTGTGATACAGTACTGGATCGGATATAGCCGATTACGCTAGGTTTTTCGTGACAGTCTCCTCCCGGCTTCCGGGAGAGAAACCCTTCTTACTACGGAGCATCCACCACGATGAGCACTTCCACGCCGCAGGCGCCGGAGCAGACCCTTTCCCCGGCGCAATTGATTGCCTTGGGATTGAATCACCACCAGTCGGGCCGTTTCGCGGAAGCCAAGGAAACCTACCTCAAGGTACTGGCAACAGAGCCCGAGAATTTCGATGCCCTCCACCTTTTGGGGGTACTGGCTCTCCAGGTGGGCAAGCTCGAGATCGCCGTGGAGCTGATCGAGAAAGCGGTCAAACAGAACCCGGCGAATGCCGTGGCTTTCAATAACCTGGGCGAGGCATACAAGGGACAGAAGCGCTACGACCAGGCGGAGCGTTGC
This sequence comes from Geomesophilobacter sediminis, assembly GCF_016458275.1. GTDB lineage: Bacteria > Desulfobacterota > Desulfuromonadia > Geobacterales > Geobacteraceae > Geomesophilobacter > Geomesophilobacter sediminis. Next base: position 107,937 of record NZ_JAEMHM010000007.1, on the reverse strand, counting down.
TACCGGCTGGCGCTGGAGCTGAAAGCCGATTTCGTGGAGGTCTACAGCAACCTGGGCAATGCATTGAAGGACCAGGGGCGACTGGCCGACGCGGTAGAGGTTTACCGGAAGGCGCTGGCGATCAAGCCGGATTTCGTGCTGGTGCATTACAACCTGGGCAACGTCCTCAAGGAGCTTTGCGAGTTCGAGGATGCCGAGGCCGCGTTCACCGAGGTGCTGACACTGAAACCGGACCACGCCGACGCGGCAGTGAACCTGGCCGTACTCCAGCTTTTGCGGGGGGACTATCCGGAGGGGAAAGCGTTTTTCGCGCACAGTTTCGAGGCTTTCCGCGACAGCTCGGTCACCCGCTGGCGGGCCGTATACCAGGCGTTGCAGGGCAAACGACGCTGGCAGGGGGAGCCGCTGGAAGGAAAACGGCTCTTGCTGGTGGACGAACCGGGAGCCGGCGACAACATCATGATGCTGCGTTACCTCCCGCTGCTGCGCAAGATGGGCCCCGAGCGGATCACGCTGTACGCCACCCCCCACCTGGGGCGGTTGGTGCAGGCGATGGAGTGCGTGGATGAGATCGTGCCGATGACCCAGCCGGTCCCGCTGCAGGGCTTCGACTTCTTCGCCCCGATGATGAGCCTCCCGGCCGCGGCCGGAACCACCCTCGATACCGTGCCGCGCGAGGTTCCCTATTTGCGGGTTCCAGGGGAGATCATGGTGCAGGCGGAGAGCCAGCTTGCCGGGCTGACCGGGGTGCGGGTGGGACTGGTGTGGGGTGTCGGAAGGCTTTCCCCGACCTACCAGAGGCGCAGCATCCCGCTGGACCAGTTCGGGCCCCTGCGCGACGTCGCCGAGGTCCAGCTGGTGAGCCTGCAAAAGGGAAAGGATGCCGACCAACGGTCAGAGATCGGCTGGGACATCTTCGATTGCATGGCCGACTGCCGGGATTTTCTGGACACGGCGGGGTTGATCGATCAACTCGACCTGGTGATCAGCGTCGACACTTCCGTGGCGCACCTGGCTGGAGCGTTGGGGAAACCGGTGTGGCTTTTGAATTGTTTCGAGAGCGAATGGCGCTGGATGCTGGAGCGCGAGGATTCCCCGTGGTATCCGACGCTGCGGATTTTCCGGCAGAAGAGCCGCGGCGATTGGGCGGGCGTGATCGAGGAAGTCGTGGAGGAGTTGGGCAAGTTCGTCAAGAAAAAGAAGGCCGCCGGCCCGACAGTCTAGAGGCCTTGGGTACGAAGGAGCGGCTTACCTTGTGGGAGCGCCCTTCCGGGCGCGATTGCCCCCGCAGCTCATTACCGCCTTCGGCGGATCGCGCCTGGAAAGGCGCTCCCCCAGTGCCAAGCACCCCATTGTCCATTTGGGAAACGAGAGGATTCACCAAAGATCTCGGTCCTGACAGGTAAGGGCGCAGCATGCTGCGCCGGTAAGATCCGACAATCGCGACAGGAATGTCGTTCCAACAGCTGGAAGCTCCGTTTACTATTCCCCCTTGCTCTTGAACCCTCCGGCAAAATCCATCGCACACATCAACTCATAGGTCGGATGCGTCCCGCAGGCTGCGCCGGCAACACGGAAGGACGGATTGAAGATGTTCTTCCGGTGCCCCCGGCCGGCTATACCGTCGTCGATGATCAGCTGCATCACCATCATCCGCGCGGTCCGCGGGCCATAGCCGACATTTTCACCGAGCCTGCTTTCCCATACCCCGTGGCGCTCGACCCGTTCCTTCACCCCGCCGCTCGGCCCGCCATCATGCCCCACCGCGCCGTTTTCCCCCTGGTCCCGCACCAGCTCCGCTGCCGCCTTGGCGAGCCCCGGCGACCATTTGAGCGCCGGCAGAGGTTTTTGCTTGGCCAGGAAACGGATTGCCTCGTCCACCGCCGTCACCCCTTCCGTCGTCTGTACCAAAGCCTGCATCCCCGGCATCCGGAACAGTCCCCCATCGAACCGGCGCCGCAGTTCCCGCAGATGCTGTGCGTACTGCACCGGTTCGGTCCGGGCCGCATTCACCTCCGCCAGGAACTCTTCCGATAAGGTCCTTTCCGACGCCGGCGCAACCGAAGCCCCCAAAAAAGTCGCCACCAACGTCATGGCGGTTACTGCTTTGCGTATGCTCATTCGTATTCCTCTCAACAGGTTCAATAAGGTGTGATGGGCGCACCATGCTGCGCCCTTTACCCCGATTGCCTTCGTTCCGAACCGCCAGTATTCACCTAAAAACTATCGAAGCTCCGATTATAATGGCGAATCGCCTTCAATTACAACTCGTTGACAGTCATCCCCTCCCCTATAGACTTGGGGCTTGTCGTTCCAAAATCAGCCGTGGTCAAGGCAGAAGGAGGCAGGTAATGGCTCGTTACGGCAGCAAAACCAGTTTTGCCAGCCGCCACCCCTTGTTGCTCGGAATGGCGGCCGGCCTCTTTGCCGGAGCGGTGAGCGGGCTATCCGACCGGCTGCTGGACCGGATGGTGAGCAGGGAGCAGAAGGCCCGGGACCGGCTGGTCCGAAGAGCTCCGGCGCATCAACTGGCGGGGCCCTACTTTGCCCGGAAGATTACCGGGAGACAGCTCCTTTCCAAACGGCAGAGAAAAGCGGCGCGGCTTGCTTTCAGCGTGGTCTACGGGATCGGCTGGGGAATGATCTACGGCGTGCTGCGGCGGAAGGTCCCGGTGATATCCCGCCTGGCGGGGTTGCGATTCGGGCTCCCGTTCTTTCTGGCCTGCGACGGGACCATCGCGCCGCTGTTGAAGTTATCGCCGGGCCTGCGCCGGATTCCGTGGCAGATGAATGCCAAGGAACTGGGCAACCACATGGCATGGAGCACCGCAGCCGAGTTGGTGCACCGAGCGGTGGGGAAGAAGGAGTAGGGTGTTACCTGTAGGAGCGACATTCCTGTCGCGATCGCCCAATGGAGAATCGCGACAAGAATGTCGCTCCTACAGAGGTTGGCCATCGGCCCATTTACAGGCAGTCCTCCGTTTGGCTCTGTTAGGGCTAATGCTGGACGAAACCAGGAGGGTTACATGCAAGGAAAGCCAGGTCGGCTGAATCGGCAGCTCCCGGGGTGGTTCAACAACATCCTGATCTTCGGCACCATGGCGGCGGTCGTGGCTATGGAGCTCAAAAGGCCGCTGCGCCGCGCCCGGCAGGACAAACTGTTGCGCGACCTGCGCAACATGACCATGGCGGCGACTTCGGCTGCCACCGTGGCTCTTCTCGAAAAACCGGTGACCACGCGGCTGACCGCACTGGTCCAGCAAAAACGATGGGGGCTTTTGAAACTGGTCCGCCTTCCTTTTGCCGTTGAGCTGTTCCTCTCCGTCGTCCTGCTCGATTACACCCTTTACCTTTGGCACGTCCTCACCCACCGGGTGCCGTTTCTCTGGCGCTTCCACCAGCCGCACCACGTGGACCTCGACATGGATGCCACCACCGCCTTGCGCTTCCATTTCGGCGAGATTGCCCTCTCCGTCCCCTGGCGCGGGACGCAGGTCCTGGTGCTGGGAATCTCGCCGCTCGGGCTCGGCCTCTGGCAGACGCTGACCCTGATGGCAATCATGTTCCACCATTCCGACCAGCGCCTCCCCCTCCGGCTGGAGCGTTGGCTGAGCCGGCTCATCACCACGCCCCGCATGCACGGGATCCATCACTCCATCGTCCGGGACGAGACCGACTCCAACTGGTCCACCATCTTTTCCTGGCCCGATTACCTGCACCGGACCATCCGGCTCAACGTCCCCCAGGACCAGGTGACGATCGGCGTTCCCGCCTACCAGGATCCCGCCCAGCTCACCATAGGGAAGATCCTCATGCTCCCCTTCGAGCCCCAAGGTCCCGCCTGGCAACTCGACCGAAAGGCCGCCGCTTATATCCCGGCGACCGAATCCATGTATCTCGATGCAGGAGAACCGAAGCGCGACCCGCAGCCGGGGCCGGTTACCGAGCTGGCCCCGTAATAATCCTCGTTCCCGAGGTCCACCTTGGGAACGCACCCTTTCCCAAAGCTCCAGCTTTGCGATTTGTCATGCGAAGCCGGAGCTTTGTGTTTTCAAGAGAATCTCTGCAGGAGCGACTGTCCCGCCATGGTCACCGCCTTCGGCGGATCGCGCCTGGAAAGGCACTCCCACAGGGTAGGCAACAAGGTGCCTATTTAAGAAGCGGTATTTGAGCGAGAGAAGAATGTCGCCCCAAGGTAAAGGGATTACCGGCAGAGGTCCTGGAACGGGACGTCGAGGAGGTCGTGCGACTCGTCGGGGTCTTCGTAGTGCCACCACTCGGTGGACAGCGGCTTGAACCCCGCGCGTTGCATGGCATCGAGCAGGATCGCGCGGTTTTTGAGTGCAGCGGGAGGAAGGGCGGTCTCGGCAAGAAAGGCTTTGGGCGAGAAGTCGTCGAAGCCGGTCGGCATCTCCAGTTCTTTTCCGGTGGCATCGACGAGCGTTACATCTACCGCGGTTCCACGGTTGTGGCTGGAGCCTTTGGCAGGATCGGCGACGTAGCGGGTATCCGGGACCAGGGTCCAGAAGATCTTCTGGACCGACAGGGGGCGGTAGCAGTCCCACATCTTGAGGGAGAGCCCCTGCCGGGCCAGGTACTCCTGGGCCTTGGCGATCTTGGCTGCGGTTCCGGGGCGGAGAAAACAACGGCCGCAGGGATAGACCGTCTTCCCGGTGAAATTGTCGGGGGTGGCGTAGCGGAGGTCGATCTTGACGCGGGGCGCGACGGTGGTGAGCTCGACGAGGTTGGCTTTTGGGGTGGCGCCAAAGGTGGGGGCGCCGAGGATGAGTAAGAAGGCAAGTACGAGGAAATATCTCACGGCCCCTCCATTACGGCTTGGGTTAGCGCGGCTTCTTCTCTTCGCGGCATCTTTGCCTCACTGGCTACCGTGTTCCTCCGGGTTGAGACCGTAGCGGGCCAGCAGGTCGGGCTCGGGGCGGCGGCGGTGCAGCCGGACCAGCTTTTCCCCGAATTCCCGCAGTACGTCATAGCTCACCATCTTGGAAGCATCGACGGCGGCCTTGTTGGCGGTGCTCATCTCCGCCTTGGGGACGAACTCGTCCGACTTCAGCACGGCGGTCAGGTCGATCGCAGCCGCCTGGGGCTTCACCAGGTTGGAAGCGGGATCGAAGATCAGCACGTTTCGGTACTTGACCGGGACCGGAAAATCGAGACGGCGCGGACCGAGGTCCCTCTCTCCGACCGACTGGCGCAAAACGTCGATATTCATCTGATTCAGGGTCAGCGGCGAGTCGACCGGCCGGTAATCCTTCCCCTCCCACAGAAAGAACTCCCCCTCCTCGGTCACTTTCATGCCGTAGTGATAGTACTTCGTATCCAGCACGTAGACGTCCAGGAAACGGTTGATGACGACGTGGTCCATCTCCGCGACATCGTCATACCGCTCCAGACGCAGATCATGGATGATAGCCCAGTTCATCGCGTCCTTGTAGTGGAAGTCGAGAGCCTTGGCAATCCGTGCCTCTTGCTGTTCCAGAGTCTCAAGCGACTCCCGGTCCCGTTCGATCTGGACCCGCTGCTCCAGGGTCAGCGGCAGGGTGAGGATGCGGTCGATCTCCCGGATCAGTGCCTGCCGTCCATCTCGGTGTTTTAAAAGCATCCCTCGCTACCTCATATGCAAGTTACCTCCCTCTCCTTCAAGGAAGGGGTCGGGGGTAAGGATGGGGTGCACAAGTCCCCGTAAGAGGTTAATCGGCACCTGCGGCGTCGGCTTTAACCTGCATTAAAACAAATCCCTCCTGGCGAAGGGAGAGCCTCCGGGCGTGCTCCCGGCTCATCGTCGAATCGAGGGTCGTCCCAATCTCAATCAAGCGTGGCATCCGGGGTCTTGTCTTTCTTACCCCGCACCGGCTTCAATTCGCGGGGCGCACGGCGCAGAAACGCCACCGGCGGCGCCCATTTCTCCGGATGACGGCGTTTCTGGGTCACCAGGGTCAGGTCGGAGGTCTTGAAGACGTTGACGTTGTGGGTGTTCGGCGTGGTCAGCACGTACTGCGCCTTGGTCGCCTCCAAGAACGCGCCGACCTTGTCGATGTTGAAGACGTCGAGATGGGCGAACGGCTCGTCGATGAAGACGAACCCGCCCGGGCGGCTTTCGTCCATCAAGAGCCCGATCAGAAGGATCAGCGACTTCATGACCTGCTGGCCGCCGGACGCCTCACCGTCGTTGAGCCCGATCATCCCCTTGTTGTCGAAGTTGAACTTCACGTGGAGCCCGGCCTGGGCCAGCGCCAGATCCTCGTTGACCAGGTGCGGCGGCTCGACCTCGACGCCGATGGCGGCGACTTCCCCCAGGTGCTTGACGTTGCGGCTGTAGCGCCGGACCGTCGCCTTGAGCACGTTGATGTAACTGTCCCGCGCCTCCTCGGTCGCCGTCACGTGCCGGTGGTGGTGGATGCGGCGCACCTTGATGGTCTCCTCCAGGTGCTGGTGGTCGATCCCCAGCTTCTCCCGCACCCCGACCACCTGTTCGTCAGTGACCCAGCTCCCCTCGCTGATCCGCTCCTTGAGCCGGCGGATATCGCGCTTCACCGCCTCGGCCGAATCGTAGTTCTCCCGCAGCGCCGCCAGGGCATCGGCGGAGTACCAGCGGGCCGGCATGGGACGGCGCCGGTTGCGGTATTCGAGGATCCGCTCCACCAGCTGCCGTTTCTCCCGCATGAACTCGGCCTCGTCGTGGCGCAGCGCCCCCTCTTCCCGGCGCAGTTCGACCTCCACCCCGCTCGACTTCTTCTCCATCTCGTGGCGCTCTTCCCGGGCGTTCTTGGCCTGGGCGTGGGCCTCGTTCAAAAGCAGCGCCGCCTCCTGGGCCTCCTGGGTAAGCTGCGGAAATTCCCGTTCAGCCCGGGCAAATTCCGAAGAACGCGCCGACAGCTGCTGCGCGGCGTCGACCCCGGCCAGAAGCGCCTGGATCTCGTCGATCCTGCGGGCCAGCCCCGCGGTTGCCTCGATCAGCTCCCGCTCCCGCTGCTGCAAGGTCACCAGTTCCCCTTCCAGCTCCGCAACCAGGTTCTTGCGGGCGGCATCCCCGAAGGCGAACTTGGACGGCTCCACGCCGATATGCCGGCCGCCGCGGCGCTCGCGGTGGTAGCCGTCCCGGGTAATCCAGGAGATGTCGGAGGAAAGCCGGCTCCCCTCCTGGACCGACTCGACGCGGCGGATCCGGTCCAGGTTTTCCACGAGCCATCCCGGCGGCGGCTCGGTGAAACGCACCACCTGCAAAAGCGACCCCTTGCTGGCGGCGCCCAGCGGAGCGCGCTCGGCCACCACGAAATGCCGGTAGCGATGCTTCTCCCCCAGCTCCCAGGCGCGCGCCTTATCCTTGGGGTCGGAAAGCAATACGATGTGCGGATAGGGTGCCAGCACCCCTTCCAGGGCCTTCTGCCAGGCCGGATCGGTCACCTCGACGATCTCGGTCAAAAGCTTGTGGGCGATCCCCTCGGCGTTGAGAGCGTCCCGGAAATCCTGGACGAAACCCGGCTCCAGCTTTCCTCCCGACTTGAGCGCCGCCAGGCGCGCCTTGACCTCCCGGGTCTGGTTGCGCACCCCCTTGAGCTCGAAATCGTTGGCCGCCGCCGATTCCCGCGCCTCGCGCTGCTCGGCGGCCAGGGCGGTGGCGTCGAATCCCGCCTGCTGCCGGCGCAGCTGCTCCTCGAGGGCCTGTTTTTCCTTGAGGATCCTTTCGGCGTCGCGCGCCGCGTCGCGGGCGGCGGTGAACGCCTCCTGGGCCTGAGCCTGGGCCGCGTCCAGCTCCCGTTCCCGATCGCGCGCCTGTTCGATCACCGAACTCAGCCCGCCCCGCTCCGCCTGAAGCGTGTCGAACCGGATCCGGCGGCGCTTGAGCTCCCCGCCCTTTTTGCGCACCGGAACCCGGTTGGCGGCGATCCGCTCCGCCAGATCGGCGAGCTCCGCCTGGGGAAGGGTCTCCAGGGAGAGCTTGTCCACCTCGGCGTTGAGCCCCTGCCATTCGCGGAAGGAGTTCACGTTTGCGTCCGCCTCGCGCAGGCGCACCCCGAGCCGGGCCAGTTCCTCCTCCAGCTTCTCCAGCTCGCGCCCGATCTCCACCTGCTCGTTCTTGGCCTGCTGGTAGTTGTCCAGCACCTCCTGGTCCCCGAAGACGCTGAAGACGAGCTCCAAGAGCTGACGCGGCGAGTATTCGCAGAGCTTGTCGGTATCCCCCTGCTCCAGGGAGAGGACGTGGGCAATCGCCTGGGTGAGGCCGGCCTGTTCCAGACGCTGGCGGTAGTCGCGCACCCCGATCCAGGTCCCGCACTCCTCGAGGTCCTCGATGGCGACGTCCCCTTCGGCGACGAGGTACTGGCGCTGCCAGTCCCCGCCTTTCTTCCGGATCTGGCAGGCCAGGGTCACCTGGTCGGTAAGAAACGGGAAAAAGGGGCGGAAGCCCGATTCCTGGCGTTCGTTGTCGACGACGGCGCGCACCCAGGAAAACGGCTTGTCGTTTCTGCGGACGTAACGCTTGTAATCGCGCCCCGAGGAGCAATCGATGCAAAGCAGCGTGCGCAGCACGTCCAAAAGGGTCGTCTTTCCCGACCCGTTCGGCCCGACGATGGTGATGACGTTCGCGTCCAGCGGCAGGGAGAAGCGCTCCCAGTAGTCCCAGTGCACCACTTCGACCTTGAGCAGCCTAAACATCCGCTTCCTCCAGTTCCTCTTCGTCCCAGTCCGGTTCCGGTGCCGGCTTCAGATCGGCGAGGTGGCGCCCCAGAAGATCGGAGAGCGCCCCGTCGATGACCCGTCCGGCCAGCTGATGGTAGTCGAGCAACAGATCGAGGAGCGGTCCTTCGTGGATCTCATCCTGGCGCTGCACGATGAAACCGAGCCGGGCCAGGGTCCCCAGGTTCATCTTGATCTTGGTCGCCTTGCCGAGCTTGTCGCCGAAATCGGCAATGAGCGCGTTGCGGTTCACCGGCGCCGAGACGAGCTTGCCGGTCTCCAGCGGCTTTTCCAGGGCGAACATCTCGGACTGATCCTGCGCCTCACCCAGTTCCTTGCGCTCGACCTGGCGCTGCCTTTTGGGGAGGATGATCAGGGACCAGAGCACCATCAACAGCGCGATCGCGGTGCGGTCCAGGTTCATCGTGTTCGACATCCAGGTTTCCTGCTCGCCGAGCACCCCCTGCTCCATGTCCCGCTCCAGCACGAGTGTTACGTCGCCGGCATAGGGATTGTCGAGAAACTTGAGGCCGCAGGCGTGCAGCCGCGCATCGAGGTCCTGTCGGAACGCCTCGTCGGTGAGGGCCTTTTTGACCAGCCGATCCTGCCGGGGAAGGTGCTGATGCGCCAAAAGCCGCGCCACCAGTTCCCGTATCTGTTTTTCCATAAGGTTTGTTTTCCTTCCAATGCACTGCATGAGCAATGGTTCTGGCAAATCGGCCCTCCCCCTTCATGGGGGAAGACAGGTGGACGATGGGAGGCTTGGAATTGCAGAGGTAACCCCATCATCACCCTGTCCCTCTCCTTGAAGGAGAGGGGACGTACAGGCAGCCTACCCGCAGTGGGAGCGCCATTCCTGGCGCGAATTACTCTTGCCGATCGCGCCTGAGTGTCGCGCCCACAGGATGAGCCCCCCTACGCCGGCGCTGCCGAAACGGTTTCGCCGGCGGTGATTGACTCGGCATCCACGACCGGTTTGCGTTTCTTCTTTTTCTCCACCATCGCCCCTTCGCTCATGGTGTCGATCTCGAAGGCGCCTACCTTGACCGTCCCGCCGGTGAGCTTGAGCGCCACCGGGAGCCGCGCCAGATCGGCCACCCCGCCGTCCAAGGCTCCGGACTCGGGATCCCCCAGCAAGGCGGCGAGGGAGAGCCGGTAGGAGGAGGTGGCAAAGTCTACGGCGGGGATCGCCTGCTCCAGCGGGAGCGGTTCCATGACCCCGGCCAGCTCGTCGAGAAAGTTGTGCAGCCGGGAGAGGTCTTCGGCGGTCATCGGTATCGCTTCCGCCGAGGGAGCCTCCTGCGGCGGCGGGAGCGTCGCCGTTTCGGCCTCCACGCGCAGCCGGTCGACCAGTTCGTACTCGGCCACGTCGAGCGCCACGTCCCCCAACAGGCAGCCGAGCTGCGCGGGAAACGATACCGCGTCGCCGAGCAGGCCGCAGAGCTGGTTCGTGTTGAGCAGGCGCAGCCAGGCATGGATGTCGGAGGTGGAAAGGCCGCTTTGCCCCAGGTGCACCTTCTGCCGCTCCAGCTGGTTCAGGGTGCGTTGGAAGATCGAGCTCATCCGCAGCATCCGGCTTTGCACCTGGCCGATGCGCTGGGCCACCCGGTGGGTCACCTCGTCCAGTTCGGGGTCGGCAGCGATCACCTTCATGATCTGGGTCCCCTTCTCCACCCACATCAGAACGGAACCGAGTTTCTTCTCGGCGCGCCGAATCCTGACCTCGCTCCCGGAAAGGACGGCGCGGTTGAACTCGTCCTCCAACTCGTTGAGCCGGGAGAGGAGGTGCTGCAGATCCTCGTGGGCGACCTTCCCCAGGGATTGGCTGGCGGCGACCTGGGAGGTGATGTAGCCGATCTCCCCCCCTTCCTCTTCCGAGAAGCGGAGCAGGACCGACAGGGAGGAAAGCGCCATCCGGCCGTAGGGACCGATCTGGTAGAGGGCCGATTCGGCGTTGTAGACCAAAAGGTCGGTATCGCGCAGGCGATGGAGCACCGTCTGCAGCTTGGTCTCTTCCAGGTAGGCGAAATGGGAGCGGAGTTCCTGCGGGCTCCAAAGCGGCTGCTCGCCGCGCTGGCCGATCTCGCGCAGCACCAGGAGCCGTACCAGGACGTCCTCGTCGGTGCCGCGGAACAGGGCGGTGAAGGCGTTCAGGGCATCGCGTGCCCGCAAAAGCGGGAAAAGCGCGGGGAGGTCGTCGGGCTCGACGCCGGGGCGCAGGTATTCCACAGGTAACATCGGGACCTTTCCAAAAGGGGATGATGCAGGTAACGCGGGGGAGGCCGCCGCCGGCGCTGCCGGGGGCGATCCGGAAAGTGGCGTATAGTAGCGCAAATCGGAGCACAAATAAAGGGACAACGTAGGGGAGTGAAATTACGATGGGAGCGCTTTGCCGGCAGCTTTTTCACCACCGGTGGCGCCGGGAGTGGAGTTTCCTGACGAGCAGGCGACCGGAAGGCCCAACCCTGTGGGAGCGCCATTCCTGACGCGGATAGAAGCGGCCTTACCGCCTCCGGCGGATCGCGCCAGGAATGGCGCTCCCACAGAATATATTCATCCCTTCAAAGGTGCGAGCGAACCGGCGGGAAAGAGGACAAGTTAATGGTTCTTGTGATTGTATTTAATGCGGGCCTATCTCAATGAGTGAGACAACAACTTGTACTTAATCACCACCGCCCCGCACTTTGTTGACATCCCTCCGTCAGATTATCTATGCTTAATCCAAGGAGTGTTGCCTTACTCCAGTACTGCAACGGGGAGGATGCATCATGGCACAAATGAAAGACAAGGATTACGACATCATCAGTGTGCTGTACAACGCCTCACAGGCGGTGGAAACCTGTAACCGGTACGTACAGGATGCCGAACGAGAAGGAGACCGCGAAGCCAAGTCCTTCTTCCAGGAAGCCCAAAAGCAAAACGAAGGGCTGATCGAACGCGGGAGAGAACTCCTCAAAACCCGGCTCTAAACCCAGAGGATAAGCTCGGAAAAGGCCCGCCGATGACGGAGGGGGACCGGCACCACAGGTGGCCGGTCCTCTTCCCTTTCGACGGGCCTTTTTACCTGACACGGGCACCGGCGGACCGATCCCCCACCAACCCTGCTACGCCCTTTCCCGGCGGGAATGTGGCTTTGAGAAAGGCTTTCCCCAGTGCTTCCCCCCCCTACCGGCAAAACCTTTAGCTCCCATGTAAATTTCCGGCGCGATGGTAAAATAGCTCCTTCATTGGCCGGTGCCATTCTCATTAGTCCGTTTCCGTAGCCCGAGGCACCGAAGGATCACCGCATGTGGATCGTCCGCCTTGCCCTGAGACGCCCCTATACCGTCGCCGTGATGGCCCTGCTCATTCTGGTGCTGGGAGCCCTTTCCTTAAGCCGGATGCTGGTGGACATCTTCCCGGTCATCGACATCCCGGTGGTCGCCGTCGCCTGGAACTATCCCGGCCTCTCTCCCGAGGACATGGAACGGCGGGTGGTCCTGATCAGCGAGCGCGCCTACTCCACCACGGTGAACGGGATCGCGCGGATCGAATCCCAGTCGATCCCCGGGGTCGGGCTCTTGAAGATCTACTTTCAGCCCGGGACCGAGATCGGCGCCGCCATCTCCCAGATCGCCTCGGTATCGAACACCCTCCTCAGGATCGCTCCGCCCGGGATGCAGCCTCCCGTCATCGTGCAGTTCAATGCCTCCAACGTCCCGGTCGCCCAGCTCACCGCGAGCAGCACCACGCTCCCCGAAGAGCAGATCTTCGACTACGGGCTCAACTTCATCCGGGTCCGGCTTTTCACCATCCCCGGGCTTTCCACCCCCGCCCCGTTCGGCGGCAAGACGCGCCAGATCATGATCGACATCGACCCGGCCACCCTGGCCGGACGCGGGCTTTCCCCGGCCGACGTGGTGAACGCGCTGCAGAACTCCAACGTCATCATCCCGGCCGGGACCGCGCGGATCGGGGAGTTGGAATACAACGTCACCCTCAACGCGAGCCCGCGGCTGATCGACCAGTTCAACGCGATCCCGCTGCGGGTGACCGGCAACCAGGTGGTCTACCTGGGGGACGTGGCCAAGGTGTCGGACAGCTACGCCGAGCAGACCAACATCGTCCGGGTGAACGGGCGCCGCGCCACCTATCTCGCCATCTTGAAACACGCCGACGCCTCGACCCTTGCCGTGGTGGACGCCACCCGGGCGGCGCTCCCGGTCATCAAACAGACCGCCCCGCACGGGCTGGAGCTCAAGATCGACTTCGACCAGTCGGTCTTCGTCCGGGGCGCCATCACCGGGGTGGTGCGCGAGGCGCTCCTCGCCTCGATCCTGGTCTCGCTCATGATCCTGGTCTTTTTGGGGAGCTGGCGCAGCATGATCGTGGTCTCGGCCTCGATACCGCTGGCCATCTTCAGCGCCATCATCGCCATGAACCTCGCCGGCCAGGGAATCAACATCATGACCCTGGGGGGGCTCGCGCTGGCCATCGGGATGCTGGTCGACGACGCAACCGTCGAGGTGGAGAACATCCACCGGAACTTCGACATGGACAAACCGACCACGCGCGCGGTGCTCGACTCGGCCCAGCAGATCGCCGTTCCCGCGATCGTGGCGACCCTTTCCATCTGCGTGGTCTTCTTCCCGGTGGTTTTGCTGGTCGGCCCGGCCAAGTACCTCTTCACCCCACTCGCCTTCGCCGTGGTCGCCGCCATGCTCGCTTCCTACCTGCTGTCCCGGACCCTGGTCCCGGTCCTGGCACGGATGATCCTCGCCGGGGAGCACGAGCAAAAGGACCGGCCGGAGCAGGACTCGCGGCTGCGCCGGACCATCCACCGGATGAACGAGAAACGGGAGCGGGGTTTCGAGCGGCTGCGCGAGGGTTACGGATCGCTTTTGAAGTCGGTCCTTGCCATGCGCCCGTTCCTGCTGATCGTCACCACCCTGGTGATCCTGGTCAGCGCCGGGCTCGTCTTCGTGGTCGGGACCGACTTCTTCCCGAGCGTCGATGCCGGCATCATGAAACTCCAGATCCGCGCTCCCTCGGGGACCCGGATCGAGGAGACCGAGAAAATCGTAGAGCTCGTCGAGGAGCGGATCCGCAGCATCATTCCGCCCGACGAGTTGGAAACGGTCAACGACATGATCGGGATCCCCACCTTCTACAACTTAGCCTTCGTCCAGACCGAAAACATCGGGGGAATGGACGCCGAGATCCGCATCTCGCTGAAGCCGGGACACCGCCCCTCCGCTTACTACCGCAACCGGCTGCGCACCGTCCTCCCCCAGGAATTTTCCGGCTGCCGTTTCTATTTCCAGCCCGCCGACATCGTGACCCAGGTGCTCAACTTCGGGGTCGCCGCGCCGCTCGACGTGCAGATCGAGGGCACAGACCTCGTCAAGTCCTACCAGTACGCCCTCAAGATGCGCGACGCGATGCGCGCCATCCCCGGCGCCGCCGACATCCACATCAACCAGGTGCTCGATTACCCGACCCTGCAGGTCGACGTGGACCGGGCCCGCGCCGCCCGCTTCGGGATGACCGAGCGGGACGTGGCGCAAAGCGCCCTGATCTCGCTTTCCAGCAGCGCCCTCATCGCTCCGTCGTTCTTCCTGAACCCGATGAACAACGTCAACTACACGGTGGCGGTCCAGATCCCGAGGAAATATCTGGGGAGCCTGGAACAGCTCCTCAACCTCCCGGTCACCCCCGGCTCCGCAGTGCTTCTGGAGGCGGCGCAGCAGGCAAACCTTTCCTCGCCGCCGGGCGCGCCGACCCAGGCCCTCGCCAACGTCGCCATGGTTACCCATCGGCTGAGCGCGGAGAACATCACCCACTACACGGTGCAGCGGGTGCTCGACGTCGAGGGGAGCGTGGAGGGGCGCGACCTCGGCTCGGTGGCCCGCGGCATCAACAAGGCGATCGCCTCGCTCGGCAAGCTCCCCGCCGGGATGAAGATCACCCTGCGCGGCCAGAACGAGGTGATGACCGAGTCCTTCAAGAGCCTGGGGCTCGGCCTCATCCTCGCCATCCTTTTGGTCTACTTCCTGATGGTGGTGCTCTACCAGTCCTGGATCGACCCGTTCATCATCATGATGGCGGTACCGGGGGCCCTGGTGGGGATCCTCTGGATGCTCGCCGTCACCGGCACCACCATCAACGTGGAGTCGCTCATGGGATCGATCATGGCGGTCGGGATCGCCACCTCCAACTCGATCCTTTTGGTGAACTTCGCCAATGACCTGCGGGTGGAAAAGGGTCTCTCCCCGGTGGATGCGGCCTATGAGGCGGGGATGACGCGGCTGCGCCCGGTGCTGATGACCGCGCTCGCGATGATCATCGGCATGACGCCGATGGCGCTTGCCTTGGGGGAGGCCGGGGAGCAGAACGCGCCGCTCGGGCGGGCGGTGATCGGCGGGCTCCTGGTGGCGACAGTGATGACCCTTTTCGTGGTGCCGGTGATCTACTCCCTGTTGCGGACCAAGGAGCCGGTCAAGCACCTTTTGGACGAACGTCTCCAGCAGGAGCTGGGGGAGGAACAGCATGACTGAAAGAAGCGCCGGGCAAAAACGGACCGTCCGGCTGATCGGAATCGGCATTCTGGTCGTCTGCGTGATCGCGGTCGTGGTCCTGGTCGTCGTGCGGCACCGGGGGACGGCGCGCGAGGCGCGGGCCCGGCAGCAGGCGGCGCAGCGGGGACCGATGGTCCCGGTGGCGATCGTGAAACCGGGGCCGCAGCAGCGGACCCTGGTGGTGAGCGCGGAAACGGTCCCCTACGCCTCGATCACCCTCTATGCCAAGGTGAGCGGGTATCTGCGGGAGATCCGGGTGGACAAGGGAGACCGGGTACTGAAAGACGATCTCCTGGCGGTGATCTACTCGCCCGAGCTGGAAAACCAGTACCGCGCCGCGCTGGTGGATGCCGAGAACAAGCGCCGCTTCGCCGAACGGGAGCGGCAACTTTTAAAGGACGGGATCATCTCGCGCCAGGAGGCGGAAAACGCCTCCACCGACGCCCGCTCTGCCGAACAGACCGCGCTGGCCTTGAAACGGCAGCGCGACTACCTCGTGCTGCGCGCCCCCTTCGATGGTACCGTGACCGCACGGTACGCCGATCCGGGAGCCCTGCTCCAAAGTGCCGCCACCGGCCAGAGCGGCGCGCTCGCCATCGTCACCCTCTCCAACCTCGACCGGCTGCGGGTCTACGCCTACCTCGACCAGAAGAGCGCTTCCCAGGTAAAGCTCGGGGACCGCTGCGTGGTCACCGACGCGACCCGTCCCGATCGCAAGTACCCCGCCACGGTAAGCCGGATCAGCGGACAGCTCGACCCGAGGACGCGGACCATGCTGGTGGAATTCGATTTCCCCAACACCCCGCAGCGGGTGATCGCCGGCTCGTACGTGCAGGTCACCCTGGACCTCGCCCAGCCCCCCTACCTTCAGATCCCGGCCTCGGCGCTGTTCGTGATCAAGGAGAAATCCTCGGTCGCCGTGGTCGGAGCGGACAACCGGATCGCGTTTCGGCCGGTGACGGTGGCAGACAGCGACGGGAAACTGGTCAGCCTGAGCGAGGGAGTAGCCCAGGGAGAGCGGGTGGTGCTGAACCCCGGAACCGGGATGACCGAAGGGATCCTGGTGCAGCCGACGCTGGCTGGGGAAACGGGAGCCGCGGCCACCGGTGCGGCGGCCAGCCGGCCGCGGGCGCGGTGATTATTTCGGAAAATCGCGTGGTGCCATTGAAAAAGCCAAACCGCCAGCTTATATTGCACCCCGACGGCGAGATCAGCATCCGGAAGGGAGCACCAGCAGACGATGACAGGTATCAGAAGACGCAATCCGGAATCCCGCCGTTACGGCATAACCTTGGTTACTGAGGAGCACCCGGAGATCCCGCCTCCCGCCGAGCCCCGACCTCCGGCGGAGCCGGTCGACGCGGGGCCGGAAGACGCCCCGGTGCCGGAGACGGAATACTGGTTCCCCATCGACCCGTTCCAGATCGACGGCGTTGCCTCCGGGCGGCTTTCCGAGCGCCAGGCGCGCCTGTGGGCGCTGGTCCTGGAATCGCGCTATTACAAAAGCCAGGTGATCCCGGGGCAGTGGGGATGGCAGGTGCTGGTCCCGGCGCCGGACCTGGATGCGGCCCAAAAGGAGCTGCGCCAGTTCGTCGAGGAAAATCGTTTCTGGCCCCCTCCCCCTCCCGTCGAAAAGCCGATGCTCAACAACACCCTGGCTGCAGTCTGCGTCCTCTTCCTTCTCGCCACCTTCCACAACATCACCCAACTCGACCTCTCCGTCCCGGGCGGCGCCAGCATCGACTGGGTCGACATCGGCAACGCCCACGCCTCGCTCATCCTGCGCGGCGAGTGGTGGCGCCTGGTCACCGCACTCACCCTGCACGCCGACTGGCTGCATCTGCTCAGCAACCTCGCCTTCGGCGGGATCTTCGTGATCTATCTCTGCCGGGAGCTCGGCGGCGGCTTGGCCTGGAGCCTGCTGATCGCCTCCGGGGCGCTCGGAAACCTCGCCAATGCCTACGTCCAGCTCCCCAGCCACAGCTCGGTGGGCTCCTCGACCGCCGTCTTCGGCGCGGTCGGGATCCTCGGAGCGATGAACCTGATCCGCTACCGACACCACCTGCAGCGGCGCTGGCCCATGCCGATTGCGGCGGCACTGTCGCTGCTCGCGTTGATGGGAACGGAAGGGAAGAACACCGACCTGGGCGCCCACCTTTTCGGCTTTGCCGCCGGGGCGGGACTCGGGCTGGTGACCGAATTCGTGGTGGCACGCTACGGGCGGCCGGGGCGGATCACCAACGCCCTGCTCTCCTTGGCAAGCGGCGCGGTGGTCGTCCTGAGCTGGTGGCTGGCGGTACATTCAATGGACAATTGACAACCGGCCACTGAAACGGGAGCCGCCCAACCGCAGCAACGTTGCCGTCTCGTGTGCCGGGACCCGACCCAGTGGGAGCGCCTTTCCAGGCGCGATGGTCCGCAAAGTTTGTCACCGCCTCCGGCGGATCGCGCCCGGAAGGGCGCTCCCACAGGGGGGAAGCCGGCACCATCCCTTCTCAAAGCCAACCCTGTAGGATGGGGATGCTTGTTAGGGAATCGGCCGCAGCCATCCTCCTGCTTTGAAACGGCTTACCCTTATGAAAACAAAGAAGCGGAGCCCGCAATGGACTCCGCTTCTCGTTGTTCCGGCTATCGGCGTTGCTGACGGTTGCTACCGTTCGCCCCGCCCGTGTTCGCCGTGTTCACCTCGCCCGTGTTCGCCGCCATCGCCGCGGTGCTCGCCGCGATCGCCCGGGCCGCCGCGCCATTCACCGCCCCGGCCGGGACGCCCCTCGCGATGCTCGCTCCGCTCTTTTTTCCACTGCCCGTACGGGATGTGCCGCTCGCGATAGTAGACGCGTTGGTAGTCCCGCGGGACCCGGAAAATCGGCGCGGGGACGTAACGACGGGACACCCCCCGCCACGGTCCGTTGTAGGCGGGAGAGCGGTACCAGCGATCGCCACGCGGGGACCACCAGTAGCCACCGTAATAGAAGACGTCGAACGAGACACCGGGGACGAAGTAAACCTGACTCCCCGGCACCAGGACGACCTCAGGGGGGGCAGCGACGGCGATCGGAGGTGGACCGAGATTGATGTTGAGGTTCACTTCGGCCGCTGCCGGAGCAACCGAAGCGGTAACCAAAAGAGCCGAAAGCAGGAAGGCGGCTCCGGATGCCGTGTGCATTTTCACTCGCATAGCCTATCCTCCAGTCTCATCAAGATTTTCAGCAGGATTTTACGACCTAGCCCAGTATAGCATGGTCGGGGAAGAGACCGTTGGGTAAGAAGCACCTAGACAAACGGCAGCGTTTTGTCGGTGCGGTAGGCAAGCGCCTGGCATAAGGCGATGGTCTCCCCCCGGTCGTCAGTGACCCGGATGTCGTAACTGGCGGTCCGCTTGGTACCGGTCAGCTCCCGAGCCTCGGCGCGCAGCCGTGCTCCCGGCTCCGGCGTGGCGACATAATTCACGCTGACGTTCAGCGCCACGGTCACCCGGCCGATGGTCTGGCAGACGGTCTCGAAGGCTTCGTCGATCAGCCCGAAGATAGCCCCGCCGTGGGCCCGGGCGAACAGATTGTTCATCCGTTCCGGCACGTAGGTCATCTCCACCGCGGAAAAGCCGTCCTGAAGGTCCACCAGCTCGATCCCGAGCGCCTGGGCGAACGGCTCCTGCCTCACTTCCCGAAAAATCGCCTCTCTGATCTTCTCGTCCATCCCATCCTCCTTCAAGGTATTGCTCATTACAAAAGCGGAAGCGCATACTATAGGGGTTAAACGTCGGTAATAAAAGCGGAAAAATAGGGAAAGGCCTCCTTTCTCGTCCCGCATCCGCTTAGGTGAGGTGATGATTCCATGACCTGGAAAAAAGGCGTTTCCGTCGACCGGGACCGGGAGCCGGAACAAATCCTGTGTGAATGCTGCGAAGCCGCCATGGCGCCCGAGGAGGTGAACCTCTCCCCGGACGGCGTCCGCATGTGTGACGACTGTCGCCATGAAGCGGAAACCCTGGCCGAAATCACCAAGGCTTTCGATGCCATTGCCCCAGAAGCGATCGGCACCGGGCGGGATGCCAACGGCGACCCGGATGGCAGCGACGACTGGAACCATCATTCGGCGAAGGCAGCGCGGGCACTAACCAAGCGCCTGGGACTGGTATGGGAATTTACCACGTGGGCTGAGACGAGACGGCTGCTGGAAGAACTGGTCACGGAAGGGAGCATCCCCTGTGCCCATGCTTAACGGGAATCACGGTGGGTGCGCAGTCAGGCGGAGTGCTCTTGACCAAGAAGGGGATCCGGCGGAAGGGGCATTGCCGGCAAGTACCTTCTCTGTGGGAGCGCCATTCCTGGCGCGATCCGCCGGAGGCGGCGAAAACGGCCGTGGCTGATCGCGCCAGGAGTGGCTCCCCCAAAAGGTATCTTGCTATTTCTTCTTCATCAGCCCCAGTTTGGAGACGACGTTGAAGAGGCCATCTTTGGATACCGGCTTCACGAGGTAGGCGGCAGACTGGGCATGGCAGAACGATTCCATGGCGTCGTTGGCGGAATTGAGGGCGGTGAGCATGACGATGTTCACCTTCTTCTCCGGCTTGAACTCCTTCTCGAAGGCGCGGATCGCCTTGGCCGCCTCGTGCCCGCTCTGTCCGGGCATCATGATGTCCAGTAGCACCAGGTCGTACGGCTTGCCCCCCTCGAGTCCCTCCTGGAACATGGCAACGGCTTCCTCGCCGGTGGTAGCCTGATCACATTCCCCCACTTCCTGCAGCAGGGTGGCTACGAATTCCCGGCAAAAAACCTCATCGTCTACGATCAGACATCTCATTTTTCTATCCTCCCTCGCAAGTTACGCGTTGTTTCCTCACGGGCGTTGGGGGCTGCAGCCTGCAAAGCGGCATCCGGTTTCGTTGACTGCTTGATACATCGTGGCCCCGCCGCCTCAGACGACGGCGCGGTAATGGAGGATCGCCGGAGCCGGCTCCCGGTCACGCAGTTCGTTGCGCAGCTGCTCGAACTCGTCGACGTGTTCCAGGAAGATGGCCAGAAGCCGCGGGTCGATGAAGGTCCCGTCGCGGTCCTTCATCATGCTCAGCGTCTTTTCCAGCGAAAATTCGGTCTTGTAGGGGCGTTCCGACCGGAGGGCGTCGAAGATGTCCACCGTCATGACGATCCGCCCGAAGATGTGGATCTGTTCCCCCTTCAACCCGAGGGGATACCCGGTCCCGTCCCACTTCTCGTGGTGCTGCATGGCGATGATCCGGCCGGCGGCAATGACGGGATAGGTGCCGTCCTCGGCGGAGAGGATCTTCCCGCCGATCACCGTGTGCAGCTTCATGATCTCGAACTCCGCCGGCTCGAGCGGCCCCGGCTTGAGCAGGATCCGGTCCGGGACACCGATCTTCCCCACGTCGTGCAGCGGCGAGGCGTAGCGCAACGTCTCGCACGCCTTTTCCGAAAGCCCCGCCAGCCGCCCCAAGAGGTTGGCAAAGTCGCTGATGCGCCGGATGTGCATGCCGGTCTCGAAGTCCCGGTATTCCGCCGCCTTGCCCAGGCGCAGGGAAATCTCGAACTCGGTCCGCCGCGAGGCGGCCAACGCCTTGCGCAGCTGGGCGGTCTTTTTCACCACCTCTTCCTCCAAGGCGGCGCTCATTCCCCGGGTGAGGTCGTAGAGCTTCTTGGTGCGCAGGTGGTTTTGGACCCGGAGCTTCAATTCCTCGGGGTTGTACGGCTTGGCGAGGAAGTCGTTCGCCCCCAGGGAGAGGGAACGGAGGACCTCCTTGGGATCCAGGGTGATCACGATGATGGGAATGTTGGCGAAGCGCTCGTCCCCTTTGACCAGTTCGAGAAACTGGAAACCGTTCATCACCGGCATCTCGAGATCGAGGAGGATGGCATCGGTATCGGGATGTTCCAGGAGCAGGTCGTACGCCTCCTGCCCGTTCAACGCGGTCAGGAAGATGTCGACCGAGCCGGCGAGCATCACTCTCATGAGCTCGAGGTCCATCTGGACGTCATCAACAGCCATGAGCTTGATCGAGCCGTTCATCACCCCTCCGGTACCTCATGGGCGACCATGCCCCGGAAACGTCCGAAGGCCTCTTCGAGCTGGGCCAGAAGCGACGGGGTCTCGGCGAGGTCGCCTCCCTTGGCCCGATATTCCATGTCGCGGGCCAGATCGCGGATCTGGCTGGCGGAGATGTTGGCGGCGCTTCCGGCGATGGTGTGGGCCCGGAAATGAATCGCCGTCGGGTCCATCTCCCGGACCGCCCGTTCCAGTTCCGGCAGCATCTCGTCGATGCTTTCAATGAACATGCGCAGAAACTTCGCCAAGAGGTCTTCGGCACCGTCCAGCCGCTCCAGCAGGTCGTCGCGGTCGAAGACCTCGACGTCGCTCGGCGGGAGGGCCTTTTCCGGCTCGGGGTGGTGCTGCGCCACAGGGCTCGGCTCCTTCCCTCCGGCAACCTTCCGCACCACGGCGACCAGGTCCTTCTCCTGGACCGGTTTGCTGAGGTAGCTGTCCATCCCCGCCTGGCGGCAGATGTCGCCGTCCTCCTTCATGGCATTGGCGGTCATGGCGCAGATGTGGACCCGCCCGCCGCGCTGCCGCTCCGCCTCCCGGATCCGGCGCGAAGCCTCCAGACCGTCCATTTCCGGCATCTGTACGTCCATGAAGACCAGGTCGTAGCTGCCGGCGGCCCACTTTTCCACCGCCTCCCGCCCGTTGCCGGCGCAGTCGATCAGATGGGAGCCGGTTTTGGAGAGGAACTTCTCCGTGATGAGCTGGTTGAGCGGCACGTCGTCGGCAACGAGGATGCGCAACGGGCGCAGTTCTCCGACCAGTTCCCCTTCCTCTTCGGCGGTCGTCTCCGGGGCCGCGGCGATCGGCAGCGTGATGGTGAAGTGGAAGGTGCTCCCCACCCCTTCGCGGCTCTCCACGGCAAGCTCTCCCCCCATCAGCTCCACGAGGTTCTTGCTGATGGAAAGCCCCAGCCCGGTCCCGCCGTAGAGCCGGGTGGTCGAGCTGTCCGCCTGGGAGAACTTCTCGAAGATCTTGGATATGGCATGCTCGGGGATGCCGATCCCGGTGTCGATCACGGAAAAGGTCAGGGCAGCCCGGCCGGCCTCGATCCCTTCCAACTGGCAGGAAACGGTGATCGACCCGTGGGAGGTGAACTTGAGTGCGTTGCCCACCAGGTTGGTCAGGATCTGCCCCAGCCGGACCTGGTCCCCGGTGACGTGGGGCGGGACCCGGTCGTCCAGGGCGAGCTGCACGGCAAGCCCCTTCTCCCGCCCGCGCAGTTCGAAAGGACGCATCGACTTCACCAGGAAGTCCCGCAGCGGGAAGTCGGTCGACTCCAGCGCGACCTTTCCCGCCTCGATCTTGGAGAGATCCAGGATCTCGTTGATGATGCAGAGGAGGTTTTCCGCCGAGACGTTGAGCGACTCCAGGTACCCCTTCTGTTCCTGGTTGAGCCGGGTATCCATGAGGATGCGCGCCAGGCCGAGGACCCCGTTGAGCGGGGTGCGGATCTCGTGGCTCATGTTGGCCAAAAAGACGCTCTTGGCCCGCGTCGCCTCTTCGGCGCGCACCAGGGCCGCTTCCAACTCGCGGGTGCGCTGCTGGACCCGGTTTTCCAGGTTCTGCATGTGCTCCTTGAGCATCTCGGTCAGCTCCGCGTTCTCGACGGCGTACGCGGTGTAGATCAGGATGGTGCTCAAGGCGTTGAGAGAGGAGACCTCGGTCTGCAGGTGGCCGGTCCCGAGGATCCCCGCATACATGCCGCGAATCCGGGAGTTGGTCGCCAGGACATGCAAGAGCAGGGTGTCCTCGCCGGAGAGGGTCGGGACGATGACCGGGTGGTTCTGGTTCAGCGCCCAGGCGAAGGTGCCGTCCTCGATCTTGGCGTTGATCTCGTTTTGGAGCCACCCCCCCATGGAGAACGGCTCGCAGACGGTGAGGACGAATTCGGAGCTCGGGGAGACGGTGTACATCGCCTGTCCGGAGAAGGGAAAGAGCCGCTGCAGCTGCTCGAACATCGCCTTCAGGACGAAGGAGGGGTCCTTGTCGCGGTAGACGTCGGACTGCAGTTCGCTGCACGCCGTGACGACGTCGAGAGTCCTCAGGTAGTTGAGGTTGGACTCCTCGAGGAAGTTCACCCGCTCCTGCAGCAGCGCGATCCTGCTCTCTTCGGTACGGTTAGTCGTCACCGTCGGTATCCTCGAACAGCAGCCGGACGGTGTCTTCGAAGCAGCCGTCGATCTGCTTGACCAGGGGGGCAATGTGGTAGTTGGAGAGGTGCAGCCGCTCCCATACGGCGTTGTCCAGGGTCGGCACCCGCACCTCGCCGCTGTTCCCCAGCTCCAGGGCATGGGCGACCACGTCGGCGAAATGGAGGATGGAGGTCTCGCGCGGGTACTGCCCGCCGCGCGGCGGATCGTGGTGGTACTGCACCGGCTCGGTCACCCGGGCCGGGATCTTCCAGCGCCGCAACAGGATGCCGCCGACCTCGGCATGGTCGTAACCGAAGCGCTGGCGCTCCTTCTGGTAGAGCAGCGGCCCTCCGCAACGGGCCTCCTCGATCAGTTCGCGGCACTCGTCGGGAAGCCTCAGGTACATAACCAGCCGGCCGACGTCGTGCAGGATGCCGGCGACGAAGAAGCGCTCCAGGTTGGATTCGCGCTGGCCGGTGGCGAGGAGGCGGGCCGCCAGGCCGGTGGCCAGGCTGTGGCGCCAGAACTGGTTCATGTCCACCAGGTCCTTCGGGATCCCCTTGAAGGCGTCCATGACGCAGAGCGCCAGCGCCAGATCGCGCACCTGCAGCACGCCGATGATGGTTACCGCCTGGGTGATGGTCTCGATCTTGGAGAAGTAGCCGAAAAGCGGGCTGTTGGCGAGCTTCAGGATCCGGGCCGTGAGCCCCTGGTCGTCCGAGATGATCGAGGCCAGATCGGCGATGGAGCTGCGCGGGTGGTCGATCGCCTCGCAGAGCCGGGAATAGAAAAGGGGGAGGGAATGGATCGTCGAGACGTCCTGGACCAGCTCCTCCACGCTAGGGGTCTGATCATGCCGCACGAGCGATTCTCCTGTGGATACAGACGCGCATCAGTTCCTTGATCGCCGGGTGGTTGGGGTCGTTGTGGGCGAAAAGCTCCTCGACCACGGCCCGCTCCCGCGCGTGGAGTTCCGGATCGGGCGGGATCTCGTCCTGCTCGGCATCGCTGGCGATTTCCTCGCCGACGATCTCGACCTCGACCACACCCCACATCCGGAAAATGTGCAGGTGCCGGTCGTTCAGCGCCTCTCCGGCGGGGAGCAGCATCCTGCCGCTGCGGTCGCAGACCTGCTGTTGCAGCACCATGCCGGCGGCCAAGTCATCGATATGGACACGTGCCACACACCACTCCTTTCCAACGCCCGTCGTGTCTCCCGAATTGGGTCGCTGTCTGATTCCTATCGTCACATGAGACAGATTCTTTAGATCATTTATGAATTTGTTGACCACCCCGCACCGGAGCCGGGGTTGCGAGCGGCGGTGACGGCCGCAAACGCAAAAAAGCCGCACCCACGAAGGGTGCGGCCGTCTTTACTGACCTTTTTTGTAGGAGCGACATCCTGGTCGCGATCGACTCTCTCCACCCGGAGGAAGTCCCTGCCTACCAGGTGGGAGCGCCTTTCCAGGCGCGATTACCAACCGCCGTTGTCACCGCCTTCGGCGGATCGCGACAAAAATGTCGCTCCTACCGTAAAGGCTCCCTTTGTTTGCGGGAGGGGGAACCTCATCGCGCCAGTCTGGCCGCGATCTCGGCAACATGGCGCCCCTGGAAGCGCGCCGCCGCCAGTTCGTTCTCCGAAGGGGCCCGCTCCCCCTTCCCCCCCGCGATGGTCGAGGCGCCGTAGGGGGAGCCCCCGGTGATCTCGTCGATGCGCATCTGGCCGGCGAAACTGTAGGGAAGGCCGGCAATGAGCATCCCCTGGTGTAAAAGCGTGGTATGGAAGCTCAGGATGGTGGACTCCTGGCCGCCGTGCTGGGTGGCGGAGCTGGCAAAGACGCTGCCGACCTTACCGATCAGCGCCCCCTGGGCCCAAAGCTGGCCGGTGGCATCGAGAAACTGGCGCATCTGTCCGCACATGTTGCCGAAACGGGTCGGAGTCCCGAAGATGATGGCGTCGGCCTCGGGGAGCTGGTCCACCTTGATGATCGGGACGTGGGCCATCGCCTTTTGGGCCTCCACCGCCCCCATCAGCCCGAGCACCTCAGCGGTGAGCGTTTCCGGTACCCGGAACAGGCTCACCTCGGCGCCGGCGACCTCCCGCGCCCCATCGGCGACCGCCTGGGCCATGGCATGGATGTGACCGTACATCGAGTAATACACAACGTAGACTTTCATGCTGCAAACCCTCCTTATGATGTACTGATACCGCCTTCAACAAGAGGGGGACTGGCACCTTCGGAGCCAGTCCCCTCTCCCCTTCGCGCGATGATCCGATCCCCCTCCGGTGTAAAACTACAGCAGCAGCCGGGCGGGATGTTCCAGGATCGTCTTCAGTTCGGCCAGAAACTGCGCCACGTACACCCCGTCCAGGATCCGGTGGTCCGCCGACAGGGTCGCCTCCATCAGCCGCACCGCCTCGTAACCGCCACCTGGCTTCGCCACCACCCGCTCCACGACGGCGCCGATCGCCAAGACGGCCGCCTGCGGCGGGTAGATGAGGGCGTTGAACCGGGTCACCCCGAACATGCCGAGGTTGGAGACGGTAAAGGTCCCGCCAGTCAGTTCCCCCTCGCTCAGCTGCCCGGCCCGGGCCCGCTCCACGAGCCGCTTGGATTCACGGGCGATCTCGGCGAGGGAGCGCCCGTGACAGTTTTTGATTACCGGGATCAGGAGCGCGTCGGGCAGCCCGACGATGATGCCGATGTTGATTTCCCGGTTCATCCGGAGCGAATTGCCGGCAAAGGAGCCGTTGGCCAGCGGGAATTTCTCCAGGGTCAGCGCGGCCGCCTTCACGATCACGTCGTTGGTCGACACCTCGGTCCCCGCCCCCTTGAGGTCCTCGCGCAGCGCCCGGACCGGGTCCATGTCGATCTCGACCGTGGCCGAAAACTGGGGGATGTGCCACGACTCGGTCACGGTCCGGGCGATCGCGGCCCGGAAGCGGTTCAACTGCTGCTCTTCCGGGCGGCCCGCTCCCCCGTCCTCGCGCGGAGCCGGTTGGGGCGGGGGCGGCGCCCCTTCCGCCGGGGCGGCAGCGGTGCCGGCAGCCGTCTCCTCCAGGTCCTGGAGCAGGATGCGCCCTTCTGGCCCGCTCCCCTTAACCGTGGCAAGGTCGATCCCCAGTTCCCGCGCCCGACGGCGCACCACCGGGGCGGCCCGCTCCTCGTGGCGCGCCGGGACCGCGGCAGGTCCCGACGGCGGGGCCGCGGCGGGCTTTGGTTGCTGGGGCGGTGCCGGTGCGGCACCCTCCTCCTGTGCTTTGCCCGCCGTCTCCGGTGCAAAAGGCGCCTGGGTCGCCTCGGGGGCCGGAATCCCTTCCGGTGCCGACGCGGTGCGGATCGGCTCCACGGCCGGTTTTTCCGCCGGCTTCACCGACGGGGCCGGCTGCGCCGGGGAGGACGCCTGCTGCGCGGGCCGCGCCTCCGGGGCCGCCGGGGCGGCCGCTTCAGCTTTAGCCGGCTCAGCTTTGGCCGGCTCCGGTTGGGCAGCTTCCGGTTGGGCACCCTCCGCTTTCGGGGGCTCCGCTTTGGCCTCCCCCTGCGGCGGGGCGCTCCCCTGCGGTTTTTCCCCGGCGGCGCCGATGACACCGATCACCGTGCCGACCGCCGCCACCTCGCCCGGCTGGATCCGTGTCTCCAGCAAGACCCCGTTGGCAAAGGCCTCCAGTTCCATGTTTGCCTTGTCCGTCTCCACCTCGGCGATGACATCCCCGCGCCGAACCGTCTCGCCGACCGCCTTCCGCCAGGCGACGAGCCTCCCTTCGGTCATCGTGTCGGAGAGTTTGGGCATTACGATTTCTTTCATAGCGGCACCTGCCTCCTGGATAGCAATGTTAGTAAGATGCGGCCATGACCTCGCGGACCGCTTCGACGATCCCGGCCACGCTCGGAATGCACAGCTTCTCCAGCTTGCGCGAGTACGGCATCGGGACGTCCAGCCCGGACACCCTTTTCACCGGCGCCAGCAAGCGGTCGAAGCAGTTCTCGAAGATGCGGCACGCGATGTCCGCCCCAAGCCCTGCCGTGCGCCAGCACTCCTCCACCACCACCGCCCGCCCGGTCCGCGCCGCCGATTTCAGAAAGGTAGCCTCGTCCAGCGGGTTCAGGGTGCGCAGGTCGATCACCTCGCAGGAGATCCCCTCCTTTTCCAGCTCCGCTGCCGCCATGAGCGACAGGACCGCCATCCTGCCGTAACCGACGATGGTTACGTCGGTCCCCTCGCGCATCACGTTGCAGACGCCGAACGGAACCAGGAACTCCGGGTCCTCGGGGACCTCCCCTTTGCTGTTGTAGAGGATCTCGTGCTCGATGAAGACCACCGGGTTGTCGTCGCGGATCGCGGTTTTCAAAAGCCCCTTCGCGTCGGCCGGGGTGGCCGGGTAGGCGATCCGCATGCCGGGACAGTGCATGAAATAGGTCTCCAGGCTCTGGGAGTGCTGCGCCGCGAGCTGGCTCCCACCGCCGCTCGGCATCCGGACCACCATGGGGAGAAACACCTGCCCGCCGAACATGTAACGGACCTTCGCCATGTGGTTTATGAGCTGGTCCATGGCCAAAAGGGCGAAGTTGATGGTCATCAGCTCCGCCACCGGCCGCATTCCCCCCATGGCCGCGCCGATGGCGACCCCGGCGATGGTATTTTCGGAGATCGGGGAATCGCGCACCCGGTCCTCCCCGAACTCGGCCAAAAGCCCGCGGGTCACCTTGAAGGATCCCTCGTAGAGCGCGACGTCCTCGCCGAAGGTGATCACCCTCGGGTCGCGCCGCATCTCCTCCTTGAGCGCCAGGTTGAGCGCATCGCGATAGGTCATCTCAGACATAGATGTCCTCCCAAACCGCACTGTCCTCGGGCCACGGGGACTCCTCGGCAAAGCGCACCGCTTCCTCCACCCGCGCGGTGCAGCGCGCGTCGATCTCGTCCAGGGCCGCCTGGTCGGTGATCCCCTCGTCGATGAGCCTTTTGGCGAAGTTGGGGATCGGGTCGCGGCTGCGCCAGATCTCCTGTTCGGCGGAGCTGCGGTAGGTGGCCGGGTCCGCCATGGAATGGCCGCGGAACCGGTAGGTGACCGCCTCGATGAAGTACGGCCGCTGCCGCTCCCGGATCCAGGCGGCGGCGCGTTTGACCGCCTCGTAGACGGCAATGACGTCCATCCCGTCGACCTTCTCGCTGGGGATGTCGTAGCCGCAGGTCCGGCGGTGCAGGGCCGGCAGCGCGGAGGCGCGCTGCACCACCGTGCCGATGCCGTAGAAGTTGTTCTCGCAGATGTAGAGGACCGGCAGGTCCCAGACCCGCGACCAGTTGAGCGCCTCGTGGAAGTTCCCCTGGTTCATCGACCCGTCGCCGAAAAAGCAGGTGACGATCCGCTCCTCCTGCTTGAGCTTCGCGGCGAAGGCAAGCCCGACCGCGATGGGAAACTGACCGGCCACGATGGCGTACCCCCCCATGAAGTTCAGCTTGGGGTCAAAGAGGTGCATGGAGCCCCCCTTCCCTTTGCAGATCCCGGTCGCCTTGCCGAAGAGTTCGGCCATGACCCGGTTCGGGTCGGCGCCCCGCACGATGGCCTGGGCATGGTCGCGGTAGGCGGAGAGGATGTAGTCCTCCTTCTGGAGCCCCGCGGTGGTGCCCACCGCGACCGCCTCCTGCCCGCTGTAGAGATGCAGAAAGCCGGTGATGTGCCCTTTGGTGTACTGCTCGGCGCAGCTCTCCTCGAACTCCCGGCTCAAGACCATCTGTTCGTAGAACCCGAGGAGTTCCGCGTCCGAGAGAAGTTCCCTCAGTTTACTTTCCACGGCGTTCCCCCTTTTTGACCACGTTCAGCAGCCCCCCGGAGACCAGTTCCTGGCGCTCGCGCTCGGAGGCTTTGAGCTCGGTCAGGAAAACCCGGTCGCCGACCTTGACCGGGATCTCGGTCGCCCCGCCCGCGATGAGGCCGCGCACCCCTTCCAGGCGGAGCCGGTCCCCCTGGTTGAGCCGGTCGTAGTCGGCGGGGTCCTTGAAGGTGAGCGGCAGGATGCCGAAGTTGATCAGGTTGGAGCGGTGGATGCGGGCAAACCCCTTGGCGATCTTGGCCCGGATTCCCAAAAACCGCGGCGCCAGGGCGGCGTGCTCGCGCGAGGAGCCCTGCCCGTAGTTCTCCCCGCCGACCACCGCACCGCTTCCTTTCTGCTGCGCCCGGTCCGGGAATTCGGGGTCGATCCGCTCGAAGACGAAGCGGCTGATCGCCGGGATGTTGGACCGAAACGGCAGGACCTTGTTCCCGGCGGGCATGATGTCGTCGGTGGAGATGTTGTCCCCCACCTTGAGGATCACCTCCACCTCAAGGTCGTCGGGAAGCTCGTCGAACTCGGGGAACGGGACGATGTTCGGCCCGGTGACGATCTCGACCTTTGAGCCGTCTTCCGGCGGGAAGATGATGCCGGAGTCGTCCACCACGTAGCGGTCCGGGTTCTGCACCGCCGGCCAGGGGAGGAGTTCGCCCAGTTTCCTCGGATCGGTGATCACCCCGAAGAGCCCTGCGGCCGCTGCGGTCTCCGGTGAGCAGAGGTAGACCTTGTCCTCCTTGGTGCCGCTGCGTCCGGGGAAGTTGCGCGGGAAGGTGCGCAGCGAGACCTGGTTCGTCCCCGGGGCCTGCCCCATCCCGATGCAGCCCAGGCACCCCGGCTGGTGGACCTGGGCGCCGGCCAAAAGCAGGCTCATGAACCCGCCGGCGTTGGTGACGTTCTCCAGCACCTGACGGCTCCCCGGGTTGATGTGGAAGTAGAGGTGCGGCGCGATGCGGCGCCCGTCCAGGATCCGGCAGACGGTCATCAGGTCGCGGAAGGAGGAGTTGACCGAGCTCCCGACGATCACCTGGTCCACCTTCACCCCTTCGATGTCGGCCACCCGCACCACGTTGTCCGGCGCGGAGGGACAGGCGATGAGCGGCTCCACCTGGCTCAGGTCGATCTCGTCGTGCTCGTCGTAGGTGGCATCGGGATCGGGGGCGAGCTCCTGCCAGGCATCCCCTCTCCCCTGGGCCTCCAGGAATTCCTTGGTGCGCCGGTCGCTGGGGAAGATGCTCGTGGTGGCGCCCAGCTCCGCCCCCATGTTGCCGATGGTAGCGCGGTCGGTGGCGGAAAGGGTTTCCACCCCGGGCCCGTAGTATTCGATGATCCTGCCGACGCCCCCCTTCACGGTGTGGCGCCGGAGCATCTCCAGGATGACGTCCTTGCCGGAAACCCAGGGCTGGAGCGATCCGGTGAGCTTGATCCCCCAGATCTTGGGACAGGTGAGGTGGAACGGGTGCCCCGCCATGGCGAGAGCGACGTCGAGCCCGCCGGCGCCGATGGCGAGCATCCCCATCCCGGCTGCGGTCGGGGTGTGCGAGTCGGCCCCGAGCATGGTCTTGCCGGGAATGCCGAAGCGTTCCAGGTGCACCTGATGTGAGACGCCGTTTCCCGGCTTGGAAAGGATGACGCCGAATTTCTGGGCGGCCGAGGCGAGGAAGGTGTGGTCGTCGGCGTTGCGGTTGTCGGTCTGCAGCAGATTATGGTCTACGTACTGGGCGGCTACCTCCACCTGCACCTTCGGGACCCCCATGGCGATGAACTCAAGCATCGCCATGGTGCCGGTCGCGTCTTGCAGCAGGGTGTGGTCGATCCGGATCCCGATCTCCTTGCCCGGGACCAGTTCGCCCTCCACCAGGTGGGCCTCCAGTATCTTCGTTGCGAGGTTCTTTCCCATGTTCTTCTTCCCTCCCGATCCCGCCGGACCGGTGCTCGGCTGCTCCGGTTGTCAGCTTAAAAAACACCAATGTCGCCGCGGGTTTAGCTCCTCCACACCGTCTCCCGATGCGGGGATGGCAGAAAGTATGACATTGGGAAAACCCTTTGCAACCAACGGCACGGCAAAGAGGCGTGAGACAGTGAAATGGCAACGACACGGCTTGCCTGTAAGTGAGCCTGCACTGGATCTAAATTCCTCAACCAGAGCGTATCAGGCCTGCGGAAAAAACAATGACAGCGCGGACGCCCGGCGGGTCCGGGCCAAAAGCAAAGGCCCTTACAAAAGGGCCTGTTGCTGCGTCACGATACGTCGAATCACTGACTCTACCAGGGCCGTCCCTACCGTTTTGCCATGCGGGCCTCGATGAAATCCTTCAAGACGACGGCATTGTTGTGTGCCTCATCCTTAGCCGCATACAAAAGAGTCACCTTTTCCCGCCGCGCGGTCTGGCAAAGCTCGTCGAGCACCGCTCCTACCGACTCGAGCTCGGCACGGTAGCGGCTTTGGAAGGCTTCCCACCGCTCCGGGTCATGGCCGAACCAGCGGCGCAGCTCGTCGCTGGGGGCGATCTCCTTGAGCCAGCCATCCAGCCGTGCCTCTTCCCGCGAAAGCCCCCGGGGCCAGAGCCGGTCCACCAGCAAGCGCCGGCCGTCTTCCGGCCCCGGAGCTTCGTACACCCTCTTGATCTGAATCATCACGCTCTCATCCCTTTTCCCCATCGTAGGGGCGCGGCATGCTGCGCCCGCAAGCCCGAAAAAATCCCCCTCCATTGAAGGGGGATTACCTGGTTTCCTGCGGCGTCAGCCGTCACCTTTACGGTAGCACTTTCGCCTACGCCGCGGCTACTTGAAGGTCTTGATCACGTACTCGCCGATCGCTTTGGCCTGGGGGTCGGTGATCGCCTTGGCGTCGTAGCGGGTCATGCCGGGGCCGGGATTGCGCATCTTCGCCACGACACCTTTCCAGTCCTTGATCCCGTCGCGGTTGAGGTCTTTTTTGTGCAGGGTCTTGTTCTTGTTCATGATGTTGCCGCCGTCGGGATGGCAGAAGGCGCAATGCTGTTTGAAGAGGGTTGCGCCGCTGACGGCGGCAAAGGCGGGTGCGGCAGTAAGGACGGCTAGGACCGAGGCGGCCAATACTTTCTGGTACATTTCTTTTCCCTCCGTTTGGTGTGATGGTATCCCCGTCCCGGCAGGGAGGGGGATTGCTATTTCTTCTGTTCCAGTTCGAAGGCCCGGGCGGCGCGGTCGGCAGCCGTTTCCGCCCTTCCGGCGGCGGCTTCGGCGCGCTGGGCCGCCCCTTCGGCCCGTGCCCCGGCGGCCTGGGAGGTTCCCAGCGCCTCCTGGGCCTGCGCCCCGATGGCGTTCACCCGATCCTTCAGCGTCTCCAGGTCCTCGATGGTGACTACCGGTCGCTTCTCCAGCACATCGAGGCGCTCGTCGAGTTCCTTGACCCGTGACTCCAGGCGCCCGATCCGGTCCGCCAGCGGATCGATCTGCTCCTTTACGTAATTCCGGGTGGCGCATCCGGAGCCGGCCAGAGCCAGGGCGACGGCGGCAAGCCGGACCGTCAGGCCCAGCGGCGCTATCGAGGACAGGCTAGAGCGACTCACGGGGAATGAACTCCAGGCACTCGATATACGAGCGCGGAGCCTCGACGAATTCGTAGATGTTCTCGATGATGTTGAGGTGGATCCGCTCCTCCTCCACGATGGCCAGCAAAAGCTCGCGGGCCGCGGGGTTTGGTTCCTGGTCGGCGATCCTCTGATAGTAGCGGATGCTTTCCTCCTCGGCCTTGACCGCCCTCAGGTACCCGTCCACGTCGACCTTCAGGGCGTCATCCTCGGGCTGGGCCAGAAGCTGCTGGAAGATGTTGCGCGACGCCTCCAGGAGGTTGCTTTCGGCGCGCGCCGCGCCCGGCTGGTGCCGGTGGGCCACCAGGGCCCGGTAATGGCTGTCCTCCGCCTCGGCGAGCAACGTGAAAATGGTGCGCAGCTCCGCGTTGGGGGCCTCTTTGGCGAGCTTCTCATAGTAGATCCGTGCTTCTTTTTCCTGCTGCAAGGCATGTTCGAGAACGTTCATGTCCGCCTCCCGATGTTCCTACCGAAAAGGTTGTAACAGCGCCCGGTACTCCGGTGATAACGGCCCAAGGGGATGGCGTTACAACGCCGCCAGCACCCTTTCGAGCTTCCCTTTGACATTCGCGGCGATGTCGCCCAGCCGCGGGTTGCCGACCACCGCCAGCGCCGCAACCGGGTCCATGGCCACCACCTCGCTTTTCCCCTCCTCGACTTCATAGATCACCACATTGCAGGGAAGCAGCGTTCCGACGTCGAGCTCGACCCCGAGAGCCTGGTAGGCCAGGGCGGGGCTGCAGGCGCCGATGATCAGGTAGTTGCGGAAATCCTTCTCCA
Organism: Geomesophilobacter sediminis; assembly: GCF_016458275.1. Taxonomy (GTDB): domain Bacteria; phylum Desulfobacterota; class Desulfuromonadia; order Geobacterales; family Geobacteraceae; genus Geomesophilobacter; species Geomesophilobacter sediminis. Next base: position 74,317 of record NZ_JAEMHM010000007.1, on the reverse strand, counting down.
GCTTCACCCGGAACTTCTGGCGCACATCGATCTCGGTGATGACCCCGAACCCCTCCTTCTGGAGCTCGTCCCGTACCCGGCGCACCGCCTGATGGTAGGGGACCGCCAGGGTCTTGCCGAAGGAGTAGCGCGAGAACCGCTGCCGCACATCGCCGTCGATCACCTCCGCTTCTTTTTTCAGCAGCAGCACGTCCCGCTCGATCTGCGCCGGATACTCGGCTTCGATCACCTGCTCACCGTGGTAGTCCTTCGGATTCCAGTGCATCTCGATGGTCAGCAGCAGCGGAGCCGCCGGGTTGTGCGTCGAGGTAGCCGAGATCCGGTGCACCACGCGTCCGGAAAAAAGCGGGTGTTCCACCATGAAGAAATGCACCTCCCCATGAGCCCGATCCAGGACCACCTTCTCTTTAACCAGCATCCCGTCGGTCCGGACCTCGCGCAGCACGCCGTCGGGATACTGCTGGAGCACCCGTGCTCTGATGACATCCGGGAGAAAAGCCTGCGGCTCCTCGACCTTGCGCAGCAGCAGGTCCCACATCGTCTCGAACGAGGCGTAGACCTCGGTGGTGAAAGATAGTTTGCGCATGGAGAGGCCTCCTTTCCTGTCGATCCAGGGGGTGAAAATTAATAGTCACCAACTTTACCCCATTACCCAGATCCGGCAAGAACTCGTTCTCCCTGTTGCAAGGGAAGTTTCGGCACCGAGAGCACGACCCTCCTTGCTAGGACCCGGCACCCGGGTACAATACCAAAATTAATTTTTATTAACTGAAGCTCATTGAGTTGCCGATCCACTAAGTCAGGACGGAAGCACACTACTTACCCAAACCACAGCAGAAAGGAAGGACGCATTCCAATAGCAGGTGATCTCCTCAGGTCCAGGAGGTGCCCCATGCAGAGCGTCATCCACCGTTGCACGCGACACGTTCCCGTTCGCTACCTCATCGTGGCGGGGCTTTTGCCGCTCATCCTCTTCTTGACGCTGGGAGCCCTCCCGGACGCCCGCTCCGGCGCGCCCCCCACCGCCAAAACCGTAACCGAGCTCAAACACGAAATCAGCACCAACCGCTCCGATGCGCGCTATGTCGCCACCCTGGCCGGACTGCGCTGGTGCGTCACCTTCTGCCAAAACGACGACAACTTCGATTTCACCTTCTCCAATTACCTGACCATGCTGGACGAACTCACCCTGCACCATCCCCGCCCCGCGTTGATGCGGATCGTCCACGACCTGATCGTCCGGGAGTTCGCCCGTGCCCTGCCCCGGCTGGACCGGATTTTTCCCGCCGACGCGGACGGCTACGAGAGTTTCGTCTCCATCCTTCCGATCGCATACCACCACCAGATCCCCCTCAACCCCTTGAAGGAATATGCATCGCGCCGGTTTGCGGCCGTCGTGGTACCGGACCGCCTCGCCGAGTTTCGCGAAGCGGCGCGGCTGCGGGATTACGACCGGCTGACCGATCTGGTCGTCGGTGCGACCTTTGTGGACATGGCCTACCGGTGGGGGGCGGCGCGCGACTTCCGTCTGCCGCCGAACATCTATGGGACCGTGCTGGACGAGTGCGCGGTGATACCGTTTCAAAACAAGGAACGGGACAACGGGTATTTCGACCAGAACTATTACGCGACGCATCTGCTCCTGGCGTTGAACCACTACGGCCAGCGGCAGCTCAACGCGTCGAGCACGGGAGACCGGGTCTTTTTCTATCTGACGGAACAATACGATGCGGTGCGCAACCGGGTGGGGGATTTGGATCTGCTCTGCGAGTACCTCTACTGTTTCAAGCAGTTTGCGCCGGTGGGGGTGGGATTCGTTACCGAGGGGGAGCGCTACGTCATGTCGTTGCAACGGCCGGACGGGGCATGGGGGGCGGTTGAGGATCCGGACAAAGACCCGTACGACCGCCTGCATCCGACCTGGACCGCGATCACCCTGCTGGCGCAGCGGTAGCTATCGATAAAGGGGAAGATTGGGAAACAAAGGAAAGGGGCGCAACCTGTTGCGCCCCTTTCCTTATCCGCAAGGTCGGGCCCCGGCGCCCACGCGGAGGGCGGCTCGGGACGCCCATGGAACTATGGGTGTCTGCCTGCACCAGTAAGAGGGCCAATCATGGTGGAGGCTGCCCATCCTACGACTTCTGGTTTCCCCCCAGTTGCACCGGCATTAATGATCCCATTCGCATCATGGAAAAATAATAGAAAAACGTTTTAGCAACGGAAAGATTCCGCCGATGATCATCCCAAAGTTACGCGGTGCCGCGCACCTGCATTTAGACCACAGCGTTTTAAAAGGCGCAAAAGGGGCGGAATGTGATGAAAAAACACGGTTCGATCAAAGGCAAACTCTTCCTCGGCTTTGGAATCATCGCGGTTACCGGCGCCATTGTGGCTCTGACTGCCGGTTATGCCATCTCCGTCCTCTCCTCCAATATCGATTCGCTGCTCGACACCCGGCTGCCGCAGGTTGAGCTGGTCCGAAAGATCAACGAGGCGATCTACACCAGTGCGGTGCATATCGACGAAGCCATTCTGGCAACGACCCAGGACAACGCCCTGGCGGAGCTGGAGGTTACGACTTCGAACCGCAAGGCAACTAACGAAAACATGGAGAAGCTGAAAAAGTCCCTTACCTCGGACCAGGAGAAAGCGCTTTACCAGGTCATCCTCGACAACCGGAAACCGTATGTGGAAGCGCGGGACCAGGTAATCAAGCTGGTAAAGGACGGGAAACGGGACGAGGCGGTCCAGGCGATGCCGTCCGTGAAACAGCTTCGGGCTGCCTTTCTCAAAGCACTCAGCGACCTGCAGGTCCACGTCCAGCAACAGGCGACCTCCAGCGGGAAATCGACCGAACACAACGCCCAGTTGGCAAAGCTGATCATCGTGGCGGTCGCCGGTGTCACCTTCGTGATCGCGGTCTTCGTGATGCTTTGGATCGTCCGGAGTATCAGCCGACCGATCGCCGCCGCGGTCGAGACCGCAAACCGGATCGCAGCCCGCGACCTGACAGTGCATATCGATGAGTCGGACTGCTCCGAAACCGGACAGCTCATGGCGGCCATGGGGAACATGGTGCAGAACCTGCGGCAGATCCTTTCGGAAACCGCCCGCATATCGACGACCATCGCGACCGCGTCGGTGCAGCTTGAGTCGGCCTCCCAGCAGATCGCCACCGGGACCGAAGAGGTCGCCTGCCAGACCCACACCGTTGCCGCCGCCAGCGAGGAAATGGCCGCGACCTCGACCGACATCGCGGCAAACTGCCAGGCAGCAGCACGGAATTCGGAGCAGGCCACCACAGCCGCAACCAGCGGAACGGCGGTCGTCGCCCGCACCATCGACGTCATGAACCGGATCGCCGACCGGGTCAATGCCTCGGCCCAGACCGTCGCCAACCTGGGGGCACGTTCGGTGCAGATCGGCGAGATCGTGGGGACCATCGAGGACATTGCCGACCAGACCAACCTGCTGGCGCTCAACGCAGCCATCGAGGCAGCCCGGGCCGGAGACCAGGGGCGCGGCTTCGCCGTCGTCGCGGACGAGGTCCGGGCACTGGCCGAGCGGACTACCAAAGCCACCCGGGAAATTGCCGACATGATCAAGGCGATCCAGACGGAGACGAGGGGCGCGGTAAGCGCGATGGAGGAAGGAGTGCGGGAAGTGCACCAGGGGACGGAGACGACGGCCCAATCTGGGACCGCGTTGCAGGAGATCCTGGACCAGGTGAATGCGGTGTCCCTGCAGGTGAGTCAGATCGCAACGGCGGTGGAGGAGCAGAGCGCGACCATCACCGAGATCACGGGGAACACGCACCAGATCTCCGAGGTGGTCCGGCAGACCGCCCAGGGATCGCAGGAGTCGGCGTTGGCCGCGGCACAGCTGGCCGATCTCTCCCGCAACCTCAACGAGGTGGTCCGGGGTTTCAGATTGGCGTGATCCGGAGCTGCCGCCCTCCGAACCGAGCCAACCTGCTTCAGTCAGCAAATAGTTGCTTACCTTGTGGAAGCGCCTTTCCAGGCGCGATCACCCCGACCGCGTTACCGCCTGCGGCGGATCGAGGTGCCTGCTACCGTAACGTCATTGTTATCCACCCAAAGAACGAGAAAGGGGCGCCGACTGCGGTGCCCCTTTCTCATTCTCCGGAACTAGCCTTTACCATGCAACGGCAGGTTCGATGGGAAACCCGGTTATTCCCTTCCCGCCGGTTTCGGTCGCCAATCCTTGTCGACAAGCCATCCCTCCGATGCCCCGCCGAAGCAGTCGAACCGGGGAATGTAGGGCTTGATGTCGATGAGCGGCGTGCCGTCGAGGACGTCGATCCCTTCCACTTCCAGGACGTTTCCCCTTCTTGCGTCCAGCTTCACGATCGACATCCCGATACCGTTGGGCCGGCAGGGATGCCGGCTGGCGAAGACGCCGTGGGGCTCGTCGTCCAAAAAGGTCGGCCGCACGAGTTTCACCTCACCCGCCCGGTCGAACAGATAGAGCAGGTAGATATGGCTGAAAAGCTCGATGTCCTTCAACCCGGCGGCGAAGCGGTCATCGAGAGTGACCGTCCCCCGGCACCCGGCGGCGAAGACCGGCTGGATCGGACAATCATCCTTGGTGGCAAACGGCGTATGGATGACGCCAATCGGTTCGACTTCCATGCGACCCTCCTTGGAAAAGCTACCGCGATCTATGGGCGCAGCACCCTCATCTATAACAGGTCGATCACCTTTTACTGTGGCGAGGGCCTTTTCAGGCGCGAACCGCCGAAGGCGGTAACCACGCTTGCGATTAATCGCGCCTGGAAAGGTCCGTAAATGCGCCGGTTAAGCCCAACCTATCTCCACCGGTAGCAGCGACATTCTTGTCGCGCTTCCCCCAGCCGGCCTACCCCTTCCCGACCCGCAAAAGCAGCAGCGGCACGCGGCTTTGGCTGCAGATCCGATGCGCCACGCTCCCGGACCAGAGCGCGTCCATCCCGGTCTTGCCGTGGGTCCCCACCACCACGAGGTCGATCTCGGTCCGCTCCGCCGCCTCCACGATCACCGTCGCCGGGTCGCCGCGCAAGACATGCGCGCTGCTCTGGAACCCCTCCTGGCGCAGCTCGTTTTCCAGCCCCTCGAAATAGTGCTCGGCATCCTCCCGGGAAAGCTCCAAAAGCCGCGAGGTCGTCCCCGGGAGCATCTTGCTCGCTACCGCGATGTCCCCGGAGAGCGTCGCCAGGTCCGGGATCACCATCAACAGGTGCAGGGTCGCCCCGCAGGCACGGGCGATCGCCTTGGAAACCGGGAGGGCATGGGCGTGTTCGGGATCCTCATCCAAAGGAACCAGCACGTGCCGGCAGGAAAACCGCGGCAGGCTCCCGTCCGGGGTCGGATGGGTGATCAGCACCGGACGCGAATCGAGCGCAATCACGCTTTGGGCGATGCTCCCCAAAAAGAGGTGCACCGCCGCCCCCTTCCCGTGCGAACACATGATCACCAGGTCGTGCTTCAACTCGTCGGCATGGGCCACGATGCTCGCCGCCACGTCGTCCACTTCGGTGGAATGCACGTGGATGTCGACCGGGACCTCCGCCGGAAAACTCCGCGCCGCCAGCTCCCTGAGGTAGCTTTCGGCATCCTCGGGATGCTGCAGGTGGCGCTGCCCGTGCACCTCGGTGGGGGCGTTCTTCTCGATGACGTGCATCAGGGTGACCCGCGCCGCCAGCTTTTGCGCCAGAAAGGCGGCCGCCGGAAGCGCGGCTTCGGCCATGACCGATCCATCAATAGGGACGAGGATGTGCTTGAACATACGATTCACCCACTCAGCGTCTTGAAGATGAGATAGAGGTTGAGCGCCACGATCAGTGCGGCGGTCAGCGAAGCGGCAACGGTGGTGATCCGGAGGTTGACCAGTTCCCCCATGATATCCCTGCGGCTGGTAAAGATCACCAAGGGAATCACGGCGAAGGGGAGCCCGAAACTTAAGACCACCTGGCTCAGGACCAGGGTCCGGGTCGGGTCGAGCCCGTAACCGATCACGAGCAGGGAGGGGGCCATGGTCAACAGGCGCCGCAGCCAGATCGGGATGTGCTTTTGGATGAACCCCTGCATGATGACCTGGCCGGCACCGGTCCCCACGGTGGACGAAGAAAGCCCGGAAAGAAGCAGCGAAAGACCGAAGATCCAGCGGGCGGCGCTGCCCAAAAGCGGCTGCAGGGTGCGGTAGGCCTCCTCGATGGTCGCCACCGCGGTATGTCCGGTCGAGTAGAAGGTCGCCGCCGCCATGATGAGCATCGCCGCGTTCACGCAGCTTGCCACCCCCATGGCGACCGCCACGTCCACGATCTCGAACCGGTACAGGCTCCGCAGGCGCGCCTTGTCCCGCACCACGATCCGTCCCTGCATCAGCGCCGAGTGCAGGAAGATCGCGTGCGGCATCACCGTGGCGCCGAGGATCCCCGAGGCGAGGACGACACTTTCGGCACCGGCCAGACGCGGCACGAAGGTGTGCCGCATGACCATCATGAAGTCGGGACGGACGATGAAGGTTTCCAGGAGATAACAGAGCGCGATCAGCCCCACCATCGAGGAGATGACCGCCTCCAGCCGGCGAAAGCCGAAACGCTCCAGGCCGAGAATGAGCATGGTTGCTATGCCGGTGAGGACCGCCCCGAGCAAAAGCGGGATGCCGAACAGCAGCTGGAAGCCGAGCGCCGCGCCGAGAAACTCGGCCAGGTCGGTCGACATCGCCACGATCTCCATCAAAAGCCACATCGCCAGCGAGACCGGCTTGGAGAACTGCTCCCGGCAGTGCTCGGCAAGGTTCATCCCGGTGACCAGCCCAAGCTTCGCGGCCAGCGTCTGGAGCAGCATCGCCATCAGGTTGCTCGCCACGATGACCCAGATCAGCAGGTAACCGAACTGGGCTCCCCCCTGGATGTTGGTCGCGAAGTTGCCGGGATCGACGTAGGCGACGCTGGCGATGAACGCCGGCCCCATGAAAGGGAGCAGGCGCGAGATGACATTGCTCTTTTTCTTGCTGCCAAGGATGTTGAGCGCATTGGCAATGGTTTTCGCGTCGGAGCCGGCTTTATTTTCGTCTTTTCTCTTAGTCATAAATACGGTTCCGGATAGAAAAAATGCGGCAGCATCCTCATTACATGCCACCGCACCGTTCGTTTTGGTGAAGCGGAAGAGAAACGTTCTCCCCCCCTAAAATCCTGTCAGGTTCCGTCATTACCTGCTAGGAGCGGCATACCGGCGCGATTCACCAGGATACTATGCAACAACGATTAAAGACGGTGACACGGCAATGACACCTACAGGTTATAGGAAAAATCGGATTTGGAAAGAGCAAAAACAGCACGAAAAAGAATACCCATCCTCCCTTGAGTCAGTCCCTCCCCCGCCTATGACACCATTCCGGTCGCGGTAAGCTCCGCTTTTAACCAGGCGTAGAGAAAAGGAGCCGCAATCAGCCCCGTCAGACCGAACATCGCTTCGAATAGAACCATTGAGCAGAGCAGCTCCCACGATTCGGCGTGCACGCGCCCACCGACGATCTTGGCGTTGGTGAAGTATTCCAGCTTGTGAATGGCAAGGAGGAAGATCACCGAGCCCAGCCCCGCCATCGGCGAGGTTCCCACACTGATCAGGACGATCACCACGTTGGAGATGAGGTTCCCCACTACCGGGAGCAGGCCGCAGATGAAGGTGATGGCAACGAGCACCATCCGCATCGGGAGCTGGATCCCGAACAGCGGCAGGATGGCGAAAAGGTAGATCGCGGTGAGGGCGGTGTTCAAAAGCGAGATGGTGACCTGGGCGAAAAGGACCTTGGCAAAGGATTCGTTGAGAAAGCTGAGCCGGTCGTGCAGCGCACGGGAGAACGGCGGAGCCCCGGCCTCCTTGAAGCGGTGCAGCGAAACGACGCCCCCCAGGATCATGCCGATCAGGATGTGCGCCGTCCCCCGCACCCCCTCCATGCCGACCTGGGTAAGGCGGCTGCCGTGCTGGCGCATCAGCGTCGAGACCTGCTGGCGCAGATCGTCCACGGAGCTGGGGATGGCCTGGGTATACTGGGGCGGCAGCGTGCGCCGTACGTTATCGAGAGCCCCTGCGGCAGAGTTCAGCAACGAGCTGAGGTCGTTGTCCCGCAAAAAGGACCACAGTCCCAGCCCCGCTCCCAGCAGGATCAGCGCAACGAGGAGCGCGAAGATGATGACGGCGGTGCGCTGGGCTTTTCCGGACCAGGTCGCTGGCAGCCGCGCCGCAAGCCATGACGTCATGACATGGACCGCCAGCCCGGCGATCACGGCCGGCAAGAGATGCAGGTACAAGACGAGAAGAGTGGCAACCACGGCAAGGATATAGCTGGCGATGATGGGTCGAGTCATGGCTTTCCTCCCAAAGGAGCAGATGCAGGAGCGGCATTCCTGGCGTGATTAACGAACTCCCCAGCAGACCTATAAATTGGCAGTGCCCCTCACCCCTGGCTAATAACTAGGCACCGACCGGAAACGCCCCCGCCCGGAGCACAAGAAGCAAAACCACGCGCCGCGCGGGTTCCCAGCCCGACCCCGCCCCCTGGCACGCTCCATGAAAACAAAGAAACCCCAAGGAGGGGCGAGCCATGGAGGTCATCATCGAAGGTACCCAATATCTGCCGATTGCCGCAGCCGCGAAACAGCTGGCAACGACGGAACTGCGAATTCTCATGCTGGTCAAGCGCGACACGCTGGCAGGCCAACTGGTCGAAGGGGAATGGTACATCAGCGCCGCGTCGATCGCCGGCTACGATGCGTCCGCCGAGGCGGCATCAGCCGTTCCGGCCTGCCGGGCCTCCTGCACCGCTTCTTCCTGCGGCTGCCACTGAAACTCATATCCCCGGCGCGCTGATCACCAGGAAACGGTCGTCGAACTCGGCCTCAAGCAGCGGACGGACCTCGTTCCAGTTCAGCCCGCCACCGCCGCATCCGGGGCGCGGCACCACGATCTCGGCCCACCCGTTGCGGTCGGCCATTCCCCGCAGTTCGGCTGCGGAACGGGCGATCAGCCTGAGGTCGGGGTTCGCCCACGGGCTTTCCTCTACCGGGAAGCTGACCAGCCCATCCTGTATGAGCTGCACGTGGTTTCCGCCCACGCGGATCAGCGCCCCCAGCCGCTCCGGAAGATCCGGGAACCGCTCCTTGGCCTGCGCCGCACAGCCCCGCCCGAGGACCGCCTTTCCGGACGGGGTAACATGACCGTTGGTGGTGATGCAGACCACGGCGTCGTCGAGGTAACTCCAGATATCGTCTACCGTTTCACGCACAGCATTTCCTTTCATGCTCCCGGAGGGACAGCCATGGGAATTTGCATTAAGCCTTCCGATCTCAAGTACCGGTATCCCAAAGCGGTGGAAACCCGATTCGAGGCGAAATTCCAGGGGGCGTCCGACCCCGCTCCGTTCAACCGCGACGACATCTACGACATCATCCCGCTGTTGGAAGCGGTGATGGACCAGTTGGGGCGCGACGACGGCCGGACCCTGCACCTTTTGGAAGACCTCCTGAACGAGCATCTGCCCCGTTTTGTAGTGAGCCGCGGCGAGGTCTACCTCTTCCTGGCCAATTGCGCACAGGAGATTATCGAGGAATGGCAATAGCGTCAACTTTTAACGGCAGGGCGCGCGGGCAGGACTGCCGCGCGCCGGGCTGAGGAGCCCCCATGAAGGCATCGGAAAAGGTGCTGCAAACGACCATCGAGATCGCGGGCCGGGAATACGAGGTTGCCGTCTTCAGGCGCGAGTCGGACCGGCACTATGCCGTCACCCGTTTTTCCGAGTCCGATGTCATCGTCTGCGACGGCGGTTCGCTGGAGGAGACGCTCTCCATCCACGTCCGCTCGCTCCCCCTTGCGGTAAGCTGCCGGCGCCACGGCTCCGATACCGAGAGCGATGCCGATGCCGGGTAGCTCGGACGGTGATCCGCACCGCGGCACCACTTCCCGCACGCTCCGGCGCCGCTTACCGGAGCGCCCTCTCGTCTCCGCCATCCTCCGCCTTTACCGGGTGCGCGTATTCAATCTCAATCGGCGCCGTACCTGTCCCAACCTGCGCCTGAACCATCTTCAAGCCTTCCGTTAACTACCTGACATCAAGACAGCGTTATCCTGAAGGTATCAATTGCCGCCCACTACTTTTTGTCATGCCGTTCGGCAATTTCCGTTACCGATGTTATCTTGCCTGGACTGTGTCTGATCGCCCCCCTTTTTCTCAATCACCATTGCTACTCCACCCGCCGAACCTCCCCCTAATGTTACATTTTGCCCTTGATCCTGAACGCGCCTTGCGGCACTCTCTTTTTCCGTTAAAGTAAATGAACCTTTGTCAGCCGGAGGCATACCATGATACTTCATATACTGCGTCATGCCGAAGCAGTGGAGCGGACGCCAACGATCGAAGAAGAGCACCGCTACCTGACCGGCCCGGGAAGAGTGCGTTTCCGCAAGGCCTGCGGCCGGATCAGAAAGCTCGGGGTGAAGCCGGACCTCATTGTCACCAGCCCGCTGGTGCGCGCGGTCCAGACTGCGGACATCCTCGCCGAGCGGCTGAAATACGAGGGGGAAATCCTCCTCGATGCGCAGCTCGCCTCGGGGTTCGACCCGGAGGGAATCGACGCCCTGCTGAAGCGGTACGGCAAGGCTGCCGAGCTGGTCATCGTGGGGCACGAGCCGGACTTCGGCAGGCTGACCGCCGCGCTTCTCGGGATCGCCTCCCCCTGCAGCCTCAAAAAGGGGGGGATGGTCTCGCTCAAGCTGGACAAGAAAGGGAAATCGGCCGAATTCCTGTTCCTGACCACCGGCAGCGGGAAGGCGTTCACGGCGCGCGGCGAAGCGATCGAGCGCCTGCAGCAGGGTTGAAACAAATCCATTCCAGGAGGGGCAGCGATGCCGCAGACGATCAAGGAACTGCAAGAAATCAAAGGGATCGGGAGAGTCCTCGCCAAGCGCCTTTTCGACGCTGGACTCGACTCCCCGGCCAAAGTCGCCCAAGCCGGCGAAGAAGGTCTGCAGAAGATCCGCGGGATCAACCCGCGTGCGATAGCGACCATCCTCGAGCAGGCGGGGCAGCTGGCGGAAAACGCCCACGAACCGGGCGCGGCAGCCGAGACGGTGCGCCGCAAACTGACCGAAGTAAGGGACCAGGTGCAGGGTCTGGCCGAAAGCACCCGGAACCGGCTCGGTGACCAGCTTTCCCCCAAATGCGAGAAGAAGCTCTCCTCCGACCTGGTCCGCCTGGTCGATGCCCTGCAGCGGATCGAGGACCGGTCGCCCAAGAAGAGCAAGCGATCCGCCAAGGCATTGGACAAGGCGCAGCGTCGGGTCGAGGGGCTGGAGGACGCCTCGGCGAAAAAGGTCCGCAAGGGGCTGAAAAAGGCCCGCCGCGCCGTTTTGAAAGCCCTGAAATAGCAGAGTAGATATCCCGGAACCGGCACCATTCTACCTTCCCCCTTTGGCAAAGGGGGGCCGGGGGGGATTTGGTTTTGAGGTTTGGCAGTACGCTGGCAAAAACAACTGAACAACGGAAATCCATCATGGCATCCATCACCGCAACAACTCCGCTCTGGATCGCAGCCGGAACCCTCCTCACCGGACAAGGCAAAGAATTCTTCACCCACTGGCGCAAAGCCGGAGCCTCCTTCGGCGTAGACGAGATCCACGACTTCCGGGTCGCCTCCCGGAGACTGCGCGAGGGGCTCGCCCTCTTCGCCCCCTGCTTCCCCGGAAAAGACGCCTCCCGGCTCGGCAAAAAGATAAAGCACCTCACCCAGCTCCTCGGCACGATGCGCAACACCGACGAAGCCATCATCCTGTTCTCCGAGCTCAGCGAAGCGGAGACCCGGGAGTGCCGCGAGGAAACGGAGCAGCTTATCGCCACCCTGACCCGGGAGCGCGAATCGGTGAGCAAGGAACTCCGGCGCGAGCTCAGATCGCTCGACCCGGCGCCGCTTCGCTCCGCGTTTCGCGCCCTCCGCCGGCATCCGAAGATCTTCGGTCCGGTCGAAGTCGACCCCTTCCAGCCGATAACCAATTTCGCCGAGGGGGCGATCGGCGCCCGCGAACTCGCCGTGCGCGAACTCATCCCCCAGGCAAAGCATGAAGAACAGGCCGAGGCACAGCACCGGCTCCGGATCGCGGTCAAGCACCTCCGCTACCGGCTGGAGATCCTGGAACCGCTGCTCGGCGACGACTTTGCCCGGCTGCACCAGGGGCTGAAACGCTACCAGGACCTTTTGGGCAAACTCCACGACCTGGACGTCTTTGCCGACCTGGCGCGCGAGCGGCTTTCGGAGACCGCCGGCCGGGAACAACTCCTGGAGGTGCTTTCGGCACGCCGCAAGGCGCTGCACGCGGCATTTTGCCGGCTCCTCAAGGAGACCCCCCTGAAATCCATCGGAGAACAAGCGAGGGCAGCACTGTGAAATATCGGAGATTCGCCGCAGTCGACATCGGGACCAACTCCATCCGGAGCATCATCGTCCAGGTCGATGCGAACGGTAAATACAAGATCCTCGACGACGAGAAGGTGCTGGTTCGGCTCGGCGAGGGGCTGAACCAGACCGGGAAGCTTGCCCCCGCCGCGTGCGAACGCGCCATCGAGGCGCTTTCCCGGCAGAAGAAGATCATCGACGGCTACAAGGTGCGCGCCATCGACGCGGTCGCCACCAGCGCGGTCCGCAAGGCGGCCAACGGCGCCGCCTTCGTCAAGGAAATCCAGGAAAAGGTCGGGCTGGAGATCAACGTGATCAGCGGCGAGGAAGAAGCGGAGCTCGCCGCGCTGAGCGCCTTCCACAACTTCGACCTGGAAGGGGTGCGCCACCTGATCTTCGACATCGGCGGCGGCAGCCTGGAGTTGATCACCGCCCAGGGGAGCCACGTTGAAGAGATGCGCTCGCTGGAGCTCGGCGCCGTCTTTCTCACCGAGACCTTCCTCAAAGGCGACCCGGTCCCCCCGGACGATTACAAGAAGCTGCGCAAATACATCCGGCGCGAGCTGAAGGAACAGTACGCCAACGAGCGGGGTTCCTTCCAGTGCCTGATCGGCTCCGGCGGAACGGTCACCTCGATCGCCGCGATGGTCACCGCGCTTCGCCGCGAGCGCTACGACTCCATTCACGGCTACGAACTCCTACGCTCCGAGGTGGTGCACCTGCTGGCGGGGCTGGTGCGCAAGACCAACAAGGAACGCCGCGCCACGCCGGGGCTGAACCCGGACCGGGCCGACATCATCGTCGCCGGAGTCACCGTGGTCGACGAGCTGATGGATTTCTTTCAGGTGAACGTGCTCAAGGTGAACGAGCGCGGCATCAGGGAAGGCCTGATCCTGCGAGGACTGCGCAAGCAAGCGCTTCTGCCCCAGGAGCGGCAGCGGCGCACCTGGCGCAGTTCAATCCTGGAGTTCGCCCGCTCCTGCCATTTCGACGAGGAGCACTGCCTGCACGTGGCAAAACTGGCCTTAGAGATCTTCCAGTCCCTCGCCAACCGCTACAAGATGGGAGACCGGGAGAAACGCCTCCTCGAAGCGGCGTCGCTCATGCACGACGTGGGCTATTTCATCAATTATTCCAGCCATCACAAACACTCCTACCACCTCATTCGGCATGCCGACCTGTTCGGATTCACGCCCCGGGAGCGCGAGCTGATCGCCAACATTGCACGGTATCACCGCAAGGCGCTTCCCAAGAAAAAACACGAAGAGTTCATGCGGCTCTCCCCCGAAGACCGCCTCCTGGTGAGCCGGCTGGGGGGGATCGTCCGGATCTGCGACGGTCTGGACCGGCGCCGCAACGGCGTCGTCGAGGCGGTCGACTGCCGGCTCGACGGCACGACGCTGCACCTGCGTCTGGTGGGGCATGACGACATCTCCGTCGAGCTTTTTGGGGCACGGACCAAGGGGGACCTTCTGGAGCTCGCCTTCGACCTGAAGCTCGCGATCCAGGGGACCCCGTCCGAAGCGGGAGAGTGACCGAAGCGGCCCGCCCGGCGACTCAAGCGGAAACAAAAGAAGGCGCATCCCCATCGGGGGCGCGCCTTCTTTTATGTATCTGAAGACCAGGTCAAACGACCATTCGAGTGGTAGGAGCGAAATTCCTGTCGCGATCAGCGAGCGAAGCGCTGTAAATGATGAGAAGGGGACAGGCACCTGCGGAGCCAGTCCCCATGACCGCCATCCTGGCTTACCCTGTGGGAGCGCCATTCTTGGATGAGAAGGGGACAGGCACCTTGATATTAAAAGGGGACAGGCACCGACATTAAAGACATTAAAAGGGGACAGGCACCTGCGGAGCCAGTCCCCAGCACCGCCACCCTGGCTTACCCGGTGGGAGCGCCATTCCTGGCGCGATCAGCGAGCGAAGCGCTGCAGGCAGGTTGCTGAAAATATGACCGGCGCAGCATCCTGCCATCTACCAATATCATCCGGCAGATCTCGGTACTAAACGCCACTTCCCGCCGGCAGGCGGATCTCCACCTCCAACCCTCCCCCAACGGCGTTGCGCGCGAAGATGGTCCCGCCGTGCAGCGTCACCGCCCCGTGCGAGATGGCCAGCCCGATCCCGTTGCCGCCGGTTGCCCGGTCCCGCGCCTCGGCGACCCGGAAAAACGGCCGGAAGATGTCATCAAGCTGCGCCTCGGGCACCCCCGGACCGTGGTCCCGCACCCGGATCACCGCAGCTCCTGGCTCCCGCAGCAGGCGGACCTCCACCGCGCTCCCCGCGATGGTGTAGCGCACACCGTTTCGAACCACGTTCTCCAGCGCCCGGCGCAGCAACTCACGATTCCCCTCGAAAGCGACCGGATCGGTCAACACCGCAGCCACATGCCGCCCCGAATCCTTCGCCTCGAACTCCGCATCACGCACCACCTCGTCCACCAGCTCGGACAGCTCGAAGCGATCCCGCTGGATCGTGGCGCCGTCGCGCTCCAGGCGGCTTAGGGTCAGCAGCTCCCCGATCAACAGGTTCAGCCGCTCCGCCTCCCGCCCGATCCGGTCCAGCGTCCCCGATGCCGCATCCGGCGTCGCCTTGCGCGCAAGCTCCAGGGCCACGGTCAGCCGGGCCAAGGGCGACCGCAGCTCGTGGGATACGTCCCGCACCAGCTGCTTGTGGGAACCAACCAGGTGCTCGATCCGCGCCGCCATCGCGTTGAACTCCCGCCCCAGGTCGGCCAATTCATCTTTCCCCGATTCCGGCACCTCGACGCGCGCCGCCAGGTCCCCCTCCGCCAGTTGCTGCGTCGCCGTCCGAAGCCTGCGGATCGGCGTGGTCAGCCGCCAGGCGAGCCCGTAACAGACCGCTCCGCCAATCAGGAAGGTGACCACGAAGTTCACCCACGCGTTGGGAGGCAGGGGGAGATGCGGATGGAACGGGGGCGGACCGAGAGGGGGGGTCGACGCCGCAGCAAGGTAGTAGGCCCCGGACGGCCCCTGCACCGGGACGATCACCACGTCGGACAGCGGCGGCCGCGACGGCTTGGGAGCCAGGCCACGGACGTTCAAAAGCACCGCCTCGGTGACGGCGGACGGCGCGCCGGGGACGATCTCCTTTCCCTGCGCGGTAAAGAGATAGGGGTCTTGAGTGCCCGTTCCGTCCGGTCCGGCCACAAGAAGTCCCCGCTCGTAGAGATCGGCAGCATTCTTGCCGTAGACGGTGAGAGCGCGGGCGACGAGCCGGTGCCGCTGCTCAACGATGTGATGCATCTGCCGATCGTGCTCCGGACGGAGCCTCAGGTTGATCGCGATGAAAAAGCTGAGTCCGGCCGAAAGGAGAATGGCCAGCCAGAACCAGAAGGCAAGGCGGACGAACATGGTACGCATCGGCTATCCCTTCGCCTCCGCGGCGGAATGACTGTAGATATAGCCGACGCCCCGCACCGACTTGATCCGCTCGCCGCCATCGCCCAAAGGCCCGAGCTTTCGGCGGATATTGCTGACGTGGACGTCGACGCTGCGGTCGAAGGGGCTGAAGGACCTTCCCAGCGCCTGGCGCATCAGGTCCTCGCGGCTGACCACCTTGCCCGCCATCCGCAGGAGCACCTCCAGGATGGAGAATTCAAGGGACGTGATGTCGACCGCGGCGCCGGCCACCCGGGCCGAGCGGGTCCCGGAATCGAGCACCAGGTCCCCGGCGGCGAGCCGCTCCGGCACGCTCTCGGCCGGTCCTGCCGATTGGGCACGCCGCTGTATCGCCCTCAGACGGGCCACGAGCTCCCGCGGGTTGAACGGCTTGGGGAGATAGTCGTCCGCCCCCATTTCCAGCCCGACGATCCGGTCGATCTCCTCGCCGCGTGCGGTCAGCATCAGGACCGGGACCATGGAACTGCGCCGGATCCGGGCCAGGACCTCGAACCCGTTGATGCCGGGGAGCATCACGTCGAGCACCACGAAATCGAACTCCCGCTCCACGGCCAAAAGCGCACCGTCCTCCCCGTTATGCACCACCCGCACCTGGAAACCTTCCGAACCGAGGTAATCCCCCAGCAGTTCGCACAGACCGGTATCGTCGTCGATGATCAAAATTCTGGACATCAGTCACCTCGCATTTCCAGCGGCAGTATAGCCGGATTCCCCTTCAGACAGGGGTTAAGAATTGTAAAGAGCCGGGGACACCGCCCTTTACATATCGCTACAACTCTTGACCCAACTTAATCGGCGATTGCCGTAGGATTTCAACAGGATGAAGCAACGGAAGAACCGGGGGCCAAAACCCGGCCCCTTCGACGCATCTCACTACCAAAGGAGGAAAGACAACATGAAAAAGCAACTCGCCGTGTTTTTCGCCACCGCAGTCATCACCGGCAGTGCCGTACTGGCCTACGCCTTTGACGGCCCCCCGCCCAAAGATGGCGGGCCGAACCCGCAGATGATGGCCCGGGTCCTCGATCTCACCACCGACCAGCAGACCCAGATCCAGGCCCTGCTCCAGGCCGAGCGCGACCAGGACGCCGCGCTTTTGCAGCAGGCCCGCGACCTGCGCCAGCAGATTCGCACCGCCGAACATGCCGACACCTTCGATGCAGCCGCCGTCCGGGCGCTGGCCACCACCCTCTCCCAGGTTGAAATCGAACTCACCGTTTCGCGGGCGACGGTCTTTGCCAAGGTCAACGCCCTGTTGACCCCGGCCCAGCGCGCCTTGGCGCAGAAGCTGGAGCCGCCGCAGGGTCCCCCCCCGGCCCAGCCTCCCCTGTAAGCAGCGGATGAATCTTAAGGCAGGATATCGGCCGCCCCCCTGTAGGAGCGGCATTCTTGTCGCGATTTCCCGGGAGCAGCGGCAAATATGCCGTTTCTGGCATCACTGCCGGCGACTCCTTTTCCCTCTGTGGGAGCGCTATTCCTGGCGCGATCGGTCGCAGGCGGCGATCTCTAATCGCGGTCAATCGCACCGGGAAAGGCGCTCCCACCGGGTAAGTACGCGCCTCACTCCGAAGGAAGGACCCTCCTTGCTCCCCCCCTTTGCCAAAGGGGAGCGGAGGGATTTGCTTCTGAGATTGCGACCTTCGTTTCCGGGGGATCATTCCGCTACGGTACCGGGAGCGCACCTCCCCTGTCATTGCTAACGCCCATACATGAAAAAGGATGACGGGCAAGCCGACAAAAAAGCTCTGAAAACGATAAAGGCGCATCCCCGGGTTTCCCCGTCCCGGGTGATGCGCCTTTATCCGTTTTTTGATGATGCCGTGCAGCGTAAGGCAAGCCTTACGGGAGTTGGAAGCGCCGCACCAGGTCCTGCAGCTCGACGGAAAGACGCGACAGCTGCGAGGAAGAATCGGACGCCTCCTGGGAGCTGCGCGCACCGACCTCGACGGTTTCGGAAATCCGCTGCAGGTTGTTGCTGATCTCCCGGGTAGTCGCGGTCTGTTCCTCCGCGGCCGTGGCGATCTGGTTCACCTGCATGGTCACCTCGTTGATCTGGCGCAAGATCTCCTCCAGTGCCTCGCCGCTGCGGGCAGCCCCGACGGTGCCGGCCTCCGCCTCCTGTACCCCTTCTTCCATCGCGGCCACCGCCTGCTGCGTCTCATCCTGGATGCTCCGGATCATCTCCGAAATCTCCCGGGTCGCGGTGGTAGTCCGTTCCGCAAGGGCGCGCACCTCGTCGGCTACGACCGCGAAGCCGCGTCCCTGCTCACCGGCACGGGCCGCTTCGATGGCAGCGTTGAGCGCCAGGAGATTGGTCTGGTCGGCGATGTCCTGGATGGTACCGACGATCTCGCCGATCTGCTCCGAGCGCTTCCCGAGCTGTTCGACGACCCCCGCCGAATTGCGCACTTTTGCCGCGATGCGGTGCATCCCCTGCACGGTTTCCCGGACGATGTCGGCACCGTCGTTGGCGGTGGTACTGGCCCGGTTGGAGCTCTCGGCGACCCGGTGGCAGCTGTTCGCAATATCCGAGCTGGTTGCCGACATCTCTTCGGTTGCGGTAGCGACGGTAGCCGCCTGGCTCACCACTTCCAGAGCGCCGTCGGCGGTGTCCTGGGCATGCGAGTGGAGTTGCTTGGCCGATGCCGAGACCTCCCAGGAGCTGTGGTTCACCTTCTCGATCACCTGGCGCAGCGAATCGATCATCGCCCGGAGCGCCTCGTAAATCCCGGAACCTTTCTCCAGTTTCAAGGTAAGGTCCCCGTCGGCCACCCGGCGCACCAGATCCTCCATCTCCGCCGGTTCCCCGCCGATGTAGCGCAGCAGCCGCCCGGTGACGACGAAGACCATCACGCAGACCGCGGCCAGGATGGCCAAGGAGACCCCGAGGGCGAGCAGCGAGCCGTTGATCATCCGCTGGCGGTTCGCTTCGGACGCCTTGGCGACCAGGGCGTCCAGGTCGTCGATGTAGTTGCCGGTGCCGATCACCCAATCAAAGGGCTTGAACAGCAGGGAATAACTCCGCTTGGGCAGCGGCTTGTCCGAATCGGCACGCGGGAACCAGTAATCGGTGAATCCGCCCCCCTCCCGGCCCCCGGCATTGATGATTTCCCGGATGAAGAACTTCCCCTTGACGTCCTGCTTGTCGAAGCGGCTTTTCCCCTCCACCTCTTCCTTGCCGAGCATGGCGACGTTCACCCCTTCGCGGGTGTCCGCCCAGAGATAGCCGTCCTTGCCGTAGCGCATGCCGCGCAGCAGGTCGGCGCCGGCCGCCTTTGCCTCATCCAGGGTCATCTCCCCCCGCTGTTGCCGATCGGAGATGCGCTGCAGCATGCTGACCGCCAGCTCTACCTCGGCTTTGGCCTTGGCGTCGAAATCGGCGTAGAGGGCGCTGCGATAGGAATCAACAAAGGCATTGTGGCTGTCGTGGAACTGTTTCAGCGCAATGCCGCCCATCGGTACACTCAGGGCAAAGCAGCAGGACAGCACGAGGAGAAGAATTTTTCCTTTGAAGGAAATCCGAGAAAAAAGCGAATCCATGCAACCACTCCTTCAATCAGCCTCAATGAGCGCTAGGGAATAGACGTATAAAGCAATGCCGACACGGAAACGAGGGCGCTGCTGAATGCGGAAATGACGATATTGGATAAACCGAAATGGGAGGAGTTTATGGCAGGAAAGCGTGCTGGATGAAATAAAGCGAGCTGACCATCTAACACCAAATGCACGAGCTGTTCAGATACCCTCACCTTACCGACCTGTACAAAAAACCCAATAACGGCTGATACAATGTAACAGCTCGAAATTAAATATCAATGAAATAAATAGCAACAGGGTTTTGCCGTGATGCGGGAAATAAGAAGGAACAACAGGATCAGACCAGCGGGAGTTCTCGTTATGCCAGTTAATGAACAGTTCATAGGCGTAGACAACAAGATAAAACCGTTTTTGTTTCCTTTTTACAAGCTTCGAAATTTACCGGGGTGTCGTGATGGGAAAAGCGGGGTGCGAACAGGAAAGGATAAGCATTCCGGCAAGAACTGCCGGGAACCAACGAGTAGGAGCGACATTCCTGTCGCGATTCACCCTCTCTGAACAGGCAAGAACAGCCGCCTACCCGGTGGGAGCGCCTTTCCAGGCGCGATTGCCATGTGGGCCCCAAGGACACCCTCGGCGTTTCAGGGCAAGGCTGGCATCCCCTGTAGGAGCGACATGCCTGTCGCGATCGAGTCTCCTTGAATGGGCAAGACAGCCGCCTACCCGGTGGGAGCGCCATTCTTGGCGCGATCCGCCGAAGGCGGGGACCCCATTGGGAGTATTCGCGACTGGAAAGGCGCTCCCACGGGAAAAAATGCCTCCACCAGCCGATTGACGCTCCACCCCTTCCGGCTCAGCCCCACCCCGATGGAAACGCTTACCGGGACAGGGACCATAACCTACTTCTCCGTCAGCCGCACCACCTTCTCCGGGTCGCAGTCAGTGAACACCGCCCGCTCCCCGGCCGCCAGCGGAGCCACCGAGTACATCCCTACCGGCGTATCCTTCCCCTTCACGATCACCCGTTCCAGCCCGGTGATCGACACCCCGGTCAGCGACCCGGCGGCAATTTCGCCGCGCAGTTTCGCCACCGTGTACTCGGTCATCAGGATCGGCGTCTCGTAGCGCCGGGTGAGCCCTTCCACCCGCGCCCCCAGGTTCACGTGGTCCCCGATGACGGTGTAATCCATCTTCTTACCCTCGGCACCGATGTTGCCGACGATGGCCTCCCCGGTGTTGATGCCGATGCCGGAGTCGAGCGGCGCCCGCCCCTCCGCCTCCCATTTCCGGCGCAGTTCGGCCAGCCTTTCCTGCATGGCCAGCGCGCAGCCGACCGCACGCCGGGCGTGGTCCTCCTGGAGCATCGGCGCCCCCCAGAAGACGACGATGGCGTCGCCGATGAACTTGTCCAGGATCCCGTCCCAGGCAAGGATCACCTCCGTCATCGCCCCGAGGTACTCGTTGAGGATGGCGACGACCTCCTCCGGTTCATGGCTTTCCGAGTAGCTGGTGAACCCCTTCACGTCCGAGAAAAGGACCGTCACCTCCCGCTTCTCCCCCCCCAGCCGCGCCATCTCCGGATTCCTGATCATCTCGTCCACCAGCCGCTCGGTGACGTAGCTCGAGAACATGGCGCGGATCCTCCGGGCGCTCGCCTCCTCCATGAATAGGCGGCTGATCGAGCCGGCGGTGAGGATCACCGTCATCGCCACCCCCGGATAGACCAGGTTCACCCAGATCTCACGGTACGCCAGGAGATAGAAGCTCAGCAGCGCATAGCAGAGGATGACGCCGAAGCCGGCCGCGACGCCACGTCGGGCGCTCAAGCGGGGAAGGAATACGATGAGGATCAGGCAGGCCGCAACCATCATGGCCGCGTCGAGGACCATCGGGCACTTGCGGATGAAGTTGTTGAGGATGATGTTCTGGACGACGTTGGCGTTTTTCTCCACCCCGGTCAGGTCGGCGGAAAGCGGGGAGACCTTCTGGTCGTAGGTGGCCAGCGCCGAGGTGCCGATCAGGACGATCTTGTCCCTGAGCAGCGACGGGGCGAGGCGCCCCTGCATCAGGTCGGCCGCGCTTAAATGGGGAAAGCTGTGCTCCGGGCCGCGGTAGTTTATGATGGCCCGCCCGTTGAGGTCGGTGGGGATGAAACGGCTCCCCAGCTGCACGCCGCTCCCTCCCTGGAGGATCATCTCCTTCATCGGGATCCCCAGCGCAATCCGGGCCACCTGCAGCGGCATCGACGGATAGCAGTCGTCGCCGTAGTTGACCGAAAGCGCCTCCCGGCGCAAAACGCCGTCCATGTCGGGATGGGTGGTGACGCTTCCCAAAACGCCGCTGCGGCCGATCTCGTCGACCGGCGGGTTCACCTGGTCGGTGTGGACGGCAAGCTGCTTCCAGGCGATCCCCGGGACGCTCTTCACTTCCATGAAGGCCGAATCCCACAGAAAATCGGGGGCCGCCTTCTGCCGCGCCGGTTGTCCCTTCTCCTTTTCCATGAACAGGGTCGCCAGGACGACGTTCCCCGCCTCCTTGACCGCCCGTCCGAAATCCGCGTCCGCCCCGGGGTTCTCCCGCTCGCTCAGCATGATATCGACGCCGACCGCCTTGGGCTTTCCTTCCGAGACCTTGCGCAAAAGGCGCGCCTGCTCGTGCCGCGACCAGGGCCAGCGCCCGATGGCGGCGACGCTCGCCTCGTCGATGGCGACGATGGCGATTTCCTTCACCAGGGGCTGGGGCAGGAGCCGGTCGCGCAGGTGCAGGCGCAGGTCGTAGCTCTTGCTCTCGACGTGGTCCCGGATCAGCTGCGGATCGAGCACCTCCAAAAGCGTGAAGAGCACGAGCGCCAGGAAGGAGACGGCATAGAAGACGCGGTTTTGCTTCATGCTACCGGGCGCCGGTCGGGATGGTGATATTCACGTTCACCTTGGTCGGAGTCGCCGGTGGCGGTGGCGGCGGTGGCGGCGGGAGAGTTACCGGATTGTCGCTCCCGGTCCCGGTCCCGGTACTGGACCCGGCACTGCTTCCACCGCTGCTGCCACCGTCCCCGGAGGTACCGCTTTGCGAGGTCGCCTGCCGGGCGTTATCCAGCTCGCTCTTCGGCGCCGGGGCCGGTGGAGGCGGCGCCTCCCCTCCCTTCACGACCACCATGTGCCCCGGAGTCAGCAGCACGCTCCCGGTGATGCCGGGAAGGATGCTGCGGACCTCGACCTTCCCCTCCAGGCAGATGATTTTGGAAAAGGCCTGGTTGTTGTGCTGGCCGACATCGAAAAAGATGATGGTGCCGCGCGCCGAGGCGACCGCGGTTGGCGTCTTCACCTCGAACTTGGTCTTGCCGACCACCGAGCGCATCTTTCCGTCGAGCAAGTTATAGATCGAAGTCCCGATCTTCCCCTTCTCGTGGATGAATTCCTGGACCACGAGTTGCGACTTCTCCCCGAGAGTGAGCACGCTGTCGTCGATGAACAAAAGCTTCGCCCGCGCCGCCGCGCCGGTCTTCACCGTGTCATGGGCCAGGATCGGGCTCTTCACCTTCGCCTCGACCGAGGAGCCGCCCCGGGCGATGGTCACCCCGCCCCGCAGCGCCACCACCTTCCCCGCCTCCGGGTCCGCCGCCAGCGCTATCCCGGCGCTCAAGCCGAGCATCAAAATGGCAGTCGCAACTTTTCCGAGCGCCTTACCCAGGCGTCCCCTCCCCTTCAAGGACCGCGTGCGAAAGCACGAGCTTGCGGCGGACAGCTTGCCCGCGGAAGCTTCCGCGAAGGCGGGGGTGAGGATGGGGGTCGCCGGCCGTACCCGTCCGTTGCCAGTCAGAATCTTCATCAGAACCTCGCGTTAACCATGAGGGTGGTGACCCACCGCGTGTAATCGAAGCTGTCCATGTTCGACTTGTTCCGGGTGTACGTCTCGTCCAGGGTGACCGACCACCGCTCCCCGAACTTTCTCCAGAGAAGAACCGTTCCGGCGTACTCGTTTTCGATCCTCGCTATGGCCGGATAACCGTTGTTGCCGGTTTCGTACTCCCGGTGATGGATCTTCGCGGAAAGGTCCGCACCCAGTCCCAGCGGAAGCCCCAGCCGCATCCCGATCGCCCCCTTGTTCCCGCTGTAGTCCCAGAAGCTTTGCCGGGACCGTTCCTCGTCGTGGGCGTAGAGCCCCCACACCGAAAGCCGCTCCGACACCGGGTAGAGCTGGCTGAGGGTCCCCGATTGGTTCCAGCCGGTACGGTCGGAGTTGGCGGGGAGTCGGGTGGAGCTGCGGAAGGAGACGTCGCGGTAGCAGTATTCCACGGTGGTAGTCCCCCACTTTTCCGATTGATAGCTCAAAGAAGGGGTGACGTTATGGGCGGAATCGAAGGGGTCGTCCCCCATCAGCACGTACTCGTAGTTGTAGGACAGGGCCGTCGAAAATTTGGGGGTGAACGCGTAGTGGCCGGCAAGCTCGACGATCCCCTGCGTCACGTCGTAGTCATGCAGCGAGCCGTGAACGTTGCGGAAGGCGTTCGCCCCCACGGTGATGTCCCACTGTTCCCGTTTCACCGGGGTGTAGAGCGCGCGGAGGTTGAAAAGCCCGGCGTAGTCCGACTGGTGCGAAATTCCCTGGGGAGTAGCCAGATTCCCCCCCAGGAGAATGACATTGCTGTCGTACTGAAACCCTGCGGTCGCGGTCAACAGCCACGCCTTCTCCTTTTTCTGCACCGCCATCTTTTCCAGGTACTGACGCGCGGTTGCCGCGAGATCGCTCGTCGGCGCGAGAGTGATCGTTGTTTCGAAGTAATCCTGCGCCTCGGCGAAGGCCTCCTTGTTGAAATAGTGCACGCCGAGTTCGAGGTTCACGTTCGGGTTCTCCGGATCCTGGCGCAGCGCCTGTTTCAGCCAGGACTCGGCCTCCTTGCCGCCGCCGTTGCGGTTCAGCGCCATCCCGAGATAGAGCGCCGCCTGGGGGTCTTCGGGGGCCTGCTCCAGAGCCTTGCGCAAAATCGGCTCCGCCGCGGCAAAGTTCCCGTCGCGCACCAGGGCCTTTCCGTCCGAGAGGTACGGTTCCGGCGAACCTGCGGCGAGGGCCGTCCCGGCCATAAAGAGACCGCAGGCAAGACCCGCCAAGTGAATCAGTATTTTCATGCGCTTCTCCGTTTCAGATGCGTTTAGCTGTAGGAGCGGCATTCCTGCCGCGATCCAAATATCCCTTCTTCGAGTTGGCCCCGAAAAAAGCTTGTTGCTGCGTAACCTGTGGGAGCGCCTTTCCAGGCGCGATTAACCGCAACCGTTGTCACCGCCTCCGGCGGATCGTTTAGCTGCAGGAACGGCATTCCTGCCGCGATCAGATTTTTCTTCGAGTTGGCCCCGAAATAAGCATATTGCTGCGTACCCTGTGGGAGCGCCATTCCTGGCGCGATCCGCCGGAGGCGGCGACGGTTGCGGTTTATCGCCTGGAAAGGCGCCTCCAGGATGCTGCGCCAGCAAAGACCGCTGCAGGGTATCCCTACTCGAAACTCACCGTGTAATCCTGGTTGTAGACCATCGGAATCACGACCGTCTGGTACGAGCCGTCCTTATATACCAGCCCGAGATAGGGGATGCTGAAGTCGGCCGGGTTGGGCGCCACCCCCGCCCCGACGTCGAGCTGCACGTCGATCTCCTGTCCGGGCGTGAATCCCTGTGGGTTCACCACTTCGAACTTGAACTTGGCCGGGTCGGTACCGTTGGCCGGGAGGTAGCTCCCCCCGACCATGGTGCCGGTCCCCCCCCAGTTCCCGACCAGCGTCACCGGGGCGCCGGTCCCGGAGAACTGGGCGGGTTCGGTGCCGCTGATGCCGGGGACGGTGACCCCGGTGGGAAGATTGATTTCGACGTCGACCGCGCCCAGCAGCGGCCCGGAGTAGTTGCTGAAGCTCACCATCTTCATGGCGGCAACCGCCTTGCGGTGGGTCGAGCCCCCCTGGTCCCCGCACCCGCTAAAAGCGGCCGCTACCGCCAACGTCCCCAGCAGCAAAAAAATCCTTTTCAACATGCGCTATCCTCGCTGATCCCGTCCGGGATCCTCATGATCCATCACCCAACTTCAACCAACCGCATCGTAGGGCGGGCACCCCGTGCCCGGCGAAACTCCTGGAACGCCCCCCTTTGACAAAGGATGTTCGGGGAGTCCGACCAACTACCGTAAATTTCCACCGAGGTCTGCAGGACACCCGTCGTCCCCACAAAGGGGGGTCAGGGGGGATTTGCCTCCACCCATGCCCCGCGTGGACGGGGTGAGTCGGCCACGCCGGCAGCCCCTCTCCTCCATCTATGCAAGGAACCCTTTGGCCCCTTCAGGAACCAGGCTGCCTGTTACGTCCCCCCCTTTGACAAAGGGGGGGCAGGGGGGATTTGCCTCTAACCATGCCCCGGAAACGCAGGGGGCACCCACCCTGCGTCGGCCATCCCGTCCTACTTCCCCTTCCTGGCCACCTTGGGCACGCCACCATTTCCAACCGTGATCGGCGAGGTCTGGTTCACCGCCTTCCACAACACGAACAACACATCCCCCACATCAACCACCCCGTTGGGTGCCGACGCCAGGTTGAACACCGGGGCAACGTCCGCGTGCGCAAGCTGCGCCGCCGTCCACTTCTTGCTGAGCGACAGCTTCATCGTCAGCCAGGCGTCGGCCACGGTGGGAATGCCGGTGGTGTTGGTCGGATCCAGGACCCCGTCCGGGACCACCGCTGTGCCGCCGATGGTGAGCGCCTGGGTGATCGCCCCCGCGCTGAAGGTATAGCTGTAGCTGTTGTTGCTGTTTCGGACCGCCTTGCCGTAGACGGTGCCGTCGATCACCGATTTGCCGTTCACCGTGATGTCGGCAACGCTGGTGCCCGCCGCCGGCGTGAAGGTGTAGGTCGTCACCGCGCCGTGGTCCACCTGGGTGGGGCCGCTGATCTGCACGTTCACCGCGTTGGGATCCAGCGTGATCTGATAGCTGTTGACCGCGAAATTCGCGGTGTAGGTCACGTCGGCGGTGACGTTGCTGACGATGAGCGGGTTACTCGTGGAAATGGAGTCGTTGCTCCCGGTCCAGCTCACGAAGTGATAGCCGGTATTCGCGGTGGCGGTAACCGCGCCGGTGCTCCCGTTGTAGTTGACCGTCGCCGAGGTGGCGCTGACCTTGCCCCCCGTTCCGGCGGCGAAGGTGACCCGGTAGCTGTTCGGGGCGAAGTTGGCGGTGGCGATCAGGTCGGCGTTGACGTTACTGATGGTGATGCTCTGGGTCGTGACGGTCTGGCCGCCGGAGACAGTCCAGCTGACGAAGTGGTAGCCCGGGTCCGGGGTTGCCTGCACCGGGCCGGCGGCGGCATTCGGGGTAACGGTAAGCGACGGCTGGCTCACCGAACCGCCGCTGCCGGCCACGAAGGTGACCGTGTAGCTCGACGGGGTACTGAGGGCAAAGACCGCCGTCAGTGCCAAGTTTCCGGTGACCGGGGCGACGGTGAGCGGGTTCGCGGTGCTGGTGAAGCCGCCGGTGCCGGTCCATCCCACCAGGTGGTAGCCGGTGTTCGGATAGGCATAGAAAGGACCTGCGCTGCCGTTGGCGGCGACGGAGACCGAGCCGCTCGGGGAGACCGTGCCGCCGCTCCCCGCCGTTACGCTGACCGTGTAGCCGCCGGAGGTGTTCCCGCTCAGGGCGAGGTTAGTTGCCGCCGCCCCGTTGAGGGTCCAGTAGGTTCCCTTGGGAAGGGTGGCGGAGACGTTCACCGGCCCCGCCGCCTGGGGATAGAAGATGAGGGAAAGGGTGCAGCTCCCCCCCGGCTGCAGATCGGTGGTGCAGGTATTGCTCGCCGGAATGAAGTTGTTTCCCGCCACGATCGACGAGGTAGTCAGCGCGAAGTCGAACACCGAGAAGGGGGCCGAACCGTTGTTGGCAAAGGTTATCGTCTTGGGCGCGGAGAAGGAGCCGACCGGGGTATCGGGGAAGGAAAGCCCGTCCGGTGCGCTGATATCGACCCGCGGCGCCACGTCGATGATGCGCGCCTCGCTCGGAATCCCGTCCCTGGTGACGGTGACCCGGTAGCTCCCCCGCGCCAGGCCGTCGGGGAGCTTCACCCCGTAAGAGGTGGCGCTCCAGGCCGAGCCGGCACCCAGTGCCAGCGGGACGACCTGCTCGTTGTCCACCCGCTGCAGCTGGGCCACCGGGTAGTTGCTCGCCGAGCTTGCCGTGCTCCCGCTCCCCCCCTCGCTCCCGCCGGCAAACTTGGTGCCGGTGAGCAGCGGCTTGACCGCCGGGAAGGGAACCGGGTCCAGGGTCGGCCGCCGGGTGAAATCGACGTCGGCCTTGTAGTAATACTCCGGCATGGTGGCCGAGGTGCCGCCGACGATAAGCATCGCGTCGGGGCCGACCAGCACTGCGCGGTGGCCGGAGCGCCCGGTGAGCATCGGCTCCGAGGAGGAGAAGCTCCGCAGGACCGGGTCGTAGACCTCCACCGAACTCAGCGCACCGAGGCTGCCGGTCCCGCCGGAGATCACGATGATACCCGAGGGGAGCAGGACGGCGCTGTGGAAGGCGCGCGGCTCGAGCAAGTCCCCGGCGTAGGAAAAGCTCGCCGAGACCGGATCGAAGATTTCGCAGCTGGTAAGGGGGACCCCGTTCGCACCGAAACCTCCGGAGATGAGCACCCTCCCGTCCGGAAGCAGGGTCGCGGCGTGCCCGGAGCGTGCGACGTTCATCGAGCCCGAGCCGGTGAAGCTCCCGGTGCTGTTCGCGCTGCTGGTATCGGGGACGAAGATCTCGGCGGTGGCGGTGGCCGCGTTGTCCCCTCCCCCCGCAATGAGGACCCGGCCGTCGGCAAGGAGGGTGCTGGTATGCCCCTCCCGAGGGATGCTCAGCGCCGGCCCGGGGATGAAAGCGCCCAGCGGCCGGATATAGATCTCGGTGGTGGAAAGGGTGGCGGTGTCGTTCTTGCCGCCGCTGATCAACACCCGGCCGTCTTTGAGCGCGGTGGCCCGGTGCAGGCGGCGCGGCTCGGAGAGCACCCCGGCAGGGGCCCAGGTGTTGGTGCCGAAGTCGTAGGTGGAGAAGGTCTGCTGGGTGGAGGCTTTCGTGGCATCGTAGCCGCCGACGATGAGCGCCGTCGTGGGATCGAGCGCGGTCGCGGTGTGCTCGATGAGGTCACGGGGGTCCCCGGTGACGATGACCGCCGAGCCGGTGGTCAGCTCGGACCAGACCGGGTTGCCGGAAAAGGGATTGAGGCGATAGCTGTTCACCCCGCCGTAAATCAGGACCTGCGGCACCCCGCCGGCCGACCCGACCGCCAGGGCCGGATGCACCGGCGCGGCGGTGAGCGCGGTCACCCACGCCGCCCCGCCGCGCCCGACGCTGAAGAGGTCCGCGCTGTCCAGGGTGACGGTGCCGTCGATCCCGCCGGCGATCAGGACGCTCCCGTCGGCGAGCTGCGTGGCGGTGTGCCCGGAGCGAAGCGGGCTGGAGGGGGTCTGCTTCGCGGTGAAAGCCTTCGCGGCCGGATCGTAGATTTCCGGAGTCCCCCCGCCGCCGAAGACAAAAACGGTGCCGTCGGTAAGCAGGGTCGCCGACGGCGCGCCGTGCTGCTGCGCCGGCTGCCCGTAGGGAGTGAAGCTCGGCCCGGCCGGATTGAAGACCTCCGCGCTGGTCGCCGATGCCGCATCCCCGCTCCCCCCGACGATGAGCACGGTGCCGTCGGGAAGCAGCGTCGCACTGTGGGCGGACCGGGGGTGGGTCATTATGGCGGCAACCGGGGAAAAGACACCGGTGGCCGGATCGTAGATCTCGGCGCTGTTCAGCGTCCCGTTGCTGCCGTTGCCGCCGACGATGAGCACCCTCCCGTCGGCAAGCAGGGTAGCGGTGTGTCCGTAGCGCGCCGCGGTCATCGTGGCGTTGAGTGTGGTGAAGGTGCCGTCGGCCGGATGAAACAGTTCCGCGCTGGCAACCGGGCTGCCGACGGAGGGACCGTTCAGCCCGCCGGCGATGAGAACGGTTCCGTCGTTGAGCAGGGTCGCCGTATGGTTGTAACGCGACGTGCTCAGGGAACCGGCCGCAGCGGTGAAGGCGCCCGTCGCGGGATCGTAGAGCTCGGCGCTGGAGATGCTTCCCACCCCTCCGGTTCCGCCGACGACCAGCACGGTGCCGTTTTGCAACAAGGTGGCGGAGTGCCTCGACCGCGCGGACGCGAGGGAGGCACCGGCAACGCTGAAAGTCTGGGTGACCGGATTGTAGATTTCCGCACTGGCGGTAGCGCCCTGGGAAGAGCTCCCGCCGACGAGGAGGACCTTGCCGTCGTTGAGCAGCGTCGCGGTGTGAGCGGTGCGCGGAACGGTCATGGAAAAGATCGGTATCGTGGCGAAATTTGCGGTGCAGTTGAGCGGGGCCGAGACGGTGGGAGTGATGCTGATGGTGGTCCCGAAGCTGGAGCAGTCGCCGCCCCACCCGGTAAAGTTCGATCCGGGCGAGGACTGGGCGGAGAGGTTGATGTTCCCCCCGGAAGTAACCTGCGTGGTGCAGAAGTTGCCGCAGTTGAGACCGCTGGGGCTGGTAACGACACCGGAGCCGGTGCCGAGCCGGGTGATGGTGACGTTGTAGTAGTTGGCGGTGGTGAAGCTCCAGCTGAAGTCGGCAGGCAGCGGGCTTCCCGAGAGGTCCTTGACGGCGGTAGTCAGGGTCGCCGTGTAGTTGGTGCCTGAAGTCAGGGCTGCGGTCGGGGTCCAAGTGGCGGTAAGAGAGGTCGAGTTGTAGACCACCGAGCCAGGCATCACCGCCTGGGTGGTGCTGTCCTTGACGCTGAAGCTCGTGGAATTGATCGTGGTGACGTCAACGGCGGCGGAGAAGACGGCGAGCACCTGACCACCGGGAGCAACCCCGGTCGCGCCGGAGAGCGGCACCGTCGTCGAGACGACCGGGGCAGCCAGCGCCGCCGCCGGTAAGAGGAAAAGCCCTGCGAGCAGCAAGGAGACCAACAACAGCGAGGCAGTGGAAGAGAGCGAGAAAAGAGGCTGCTTTACCATGACATTCCCCTGGAAAGAACGATTGCAAAAAATGGCAGTAAGGAGGTGGACGCAGGCTTCGGAAGGAAGTACCCCGCCGGCAAGGCAAGTTGAGCGTAGCCGGATCGGAAAACCGGAGAAGCGGACTGTCTTAGCGTCCCTTAGTGAGGAAAATTGTGGTCGCCATTGTAATGACGGCAAGGACTTTGTCAACAGCTATTTCAGTGAGTTGCAAGATTTTTGCGCCGTCAGGTTAGCAATTTCCAATAGCGTATACACATAGTCGTTTCAGTAACAGTCACCAATGGAGGTCTGAGAGCAAACAGGAATGAGTGTAACAAATAAATTAGAGGCCACAATCAATACTGATCCATTTATGACAGTAAGAAGTGCCCTTGAACTCCCCCCTTTGACAAAGGGGGGACGGGGGGGATTTGCCTCTGAGGGATTTCGGCTCTCAAAGAAAAAAGCGCCGGCGGGCATCGAGCCCACCGGCGCTTATCATGTCGCAGCGATTGATTGGAGGGGAAGAGCTACCCCTTCCCCAGGAAATCCTTCAGAAGCTGCATCGCCCTTCCCCGGTGGCTGATGGCGTTTTTGATCTCCATCGGCAGCTCGGAGAAGGTCTGCCCGTACTCGGGGACCATGAAGAGCGGATCGTACCCGAAGCCGCCGCTGCCGCGGGGAGCGTCGAGGATGACGCCGGGGAGCGCCCCGTCGAAGCTATGGCAGGTCCCGTCCGGATAGCAAAGCGCGATCACGCAATGAAAAGCCGCGGTCCGTTGCTCCGCAGGCACCCCCGCCAACTCCTCAAGCAGACGCGCGTTGTTCTTCGCGTCGTTCGCCCCCTCGCCGGCAAAACGCGCCGAGTAGACTCCCGGGCGCCCCTCCAGGAAGTCGACGCAGAGCCCGGAGTCGTCGGCAAGCACCGGAAGCCCGGTGAACTGGGCCGCCGAGCGCGCCTTCTTGATGGCGTTTTCCTCGAAGGTAGCCCCGTCCTCGACGACATCGGGGAGCCCGGGGAAATCAGCCGGGGAGAGAACCCGTTCCACCACGCCCTTCAGAAGCTCGGCGAACTCTTTCAGCTTTCCCTTGTTGCCGGAAGCGACCAGAAGATCCTTCATCCGCGCAGCGCCTCCTGCTGGATGTCGAAGAGCTGCTTCAAACCGCCCATGGCATGGGCCCGCATGGCATCCATCTGCTCGAGGGTGAACGGTTCGGCCTCCGCGGTCCCCTGCACCTCCACGAAGCGCAGCGACGAGGTCATCACGAAGTTCATGTCCACCTCGGCCCCGGAGTCTTCCGGATAGTCGAGATCGAGCAGCGTCTGCCCTTCAACGATCCCGACGCTCACCGCGGCGACCGCCTCCCGCAGCGGGTTGCCGGCGATCTGGCCGCGCTCCTGCATCAGCTTGATCGCGTCGGCAAGCGCGACGTAGGCGCCGGTGATGGAAGCGGTACGGGTCCCGCCGTCGGCCTGGATGACGTCACAGTCGATGAGGATGGTCTTCTCGCCCAAGGCGGGGAGGTCGACAACGGCGCGCAGCGAACGCCCGATCAGGCGCTGGATCTCGTGGGTGCGGCCGGTGAGTTTCCCTTTGGCCGATTCGCGCTGGTTTCGGGTGTGGGTGGCGCGGGGGAGCATGCTGTACTCCGCGGTGACCCAGCCGCTCCCCGATCCCTTGAGAAAGGGAGGGACCCGGTCCTCCACCGTCGCGTTGCAAAGCACCTTGGTGTCGCCGAACTCGATGAGGACCGAGCCCTCGGCGTGTTTCACGAAGTTCCTGGTAATTTTGATGTCCCGTAAGGCGTCCGCGCGCCGCCCGTTTCTGCGTTCCATGTAATGTCCTTTAGTGTTTAGTGATGCAACAAAGTCTGAGCGCCAGCTGGTAAGGCAAGGGCGCCCAGAGGCAAGATAACCCGTGGGAGAACAGCCGAAGAACCTCGTGACCGGAAAAAGACCCAACAGGAGTCGCAAAGCCGGAGCCTCATGACCGGGAAAAGACCCAACAGACGCAGGGGCGCAGCACGCTGCGCCCGCAAGACCAACCAACTCCCCCAGCTGACCGACCACCCCACCCTGTCGACCAACCAACTCCCCCCTTTGGCAAAGGGGGGCTGGGGGGGATTTGCTTCAGCGAAGGCGGATCAATTGTCCACTGCCTTGGGTTTTACGGCCAAAACCGGCGCCACGGCCACCGTCCCCCGGCCCTTGTTCTCGCAGATCTTCGGGGTGCTCCCGCCGTACCAGTTCCCGGGGGCGCGGAACTCCTCGGTCCCCAGGTTCGCGATGTCGCAGCCGCCGTTGTCGCTGATCGCGTTCGACCACGCCACCGCGGCGCCGTCTTCGACCATGATCCCCGCATCGCGGTTTCCCACGATCTCGTTGCCGGTCACCCGGACCCGCGCCTGGTTCAGCGACAGGCCGTAGCGCCCGTTTCGGGAAATAGCCGCCCCGGTGACGATCCCCTCGCCCCCGGCAAGTGCGATCCCGGCCCCGTTCTCCCTAAACTCGCCCCCTTGCACCTTCACGCGGCTCGCGTCGGCGTTGAGTGCGGTCCCGTTCCCGGTGAAGCTCCCCTTTTGCAGGTAGAGCGAGCTGGTCCGCGCCTGGAGCCCCCGCGCGTTCCCCGTCCCTGCCACCCCGGTGAGGTTCACCTCGCTGTTGTAAAGGTCCACGCCCGTACCGCAGCCGGTCGCCCCTCCCCCATCCATGGCCAGCAGCGCATCCTGCAGCTTAAGTCCGGTCCCGCTCTTGGCCGCGGTCACGTCTTTAAGGGTCAGCGTGGAGAACAGCACCTCCAGGGCCGCCTCGGCCCCCTCGATCCGGCAGTGCTCCAGGGTATTTTTCTTGTCGGTGCCGAGCAGCAGGATCCCCTGCCAATCGCCCGGAGCCGGCTCGACGAAGGGGGAGCCGAAAAGGACCGGCTGTTCGTGGGAGCCCTGCACCACCAGGCGCCCCTGCACCATGATCAAGGGGAGCTTTCCGTTGCTGCGCCGAAAACGGATCACGGCACCCGGAGCCACCGTCAGCGTCGTCTGCGGCGCTACCACGACCACCCCCTCGACCAGCAACTCCCCCTTCCAGACCGTGTCCTGGGTGAGGGTACGGTCGCCGACGATCTCGGTCGGATTCAAGGCAAGCGGGGTACGGGGTACGGGAACCGAGGCGGGGACGGTAACGGGGACGGACACCGCAGGTACCGGTCCCCCTTTAAGCGATGCCGGCAGCTCCGCCGGAGCCGGTCCTACATTGGGAACCGCCGGCAGCTCCGCCGGAATCGCCGCCGTCCGCGCCGGAGCCGAGGTGGCCCGGGCGGCGGGAACGCCCGGCACCGAAGCCGCCGAAGCCGGTGCAGCAACCGGTACGGGTGCAGGAACCGCCCCGGCCAGGGCCGGTGCCAGCGCTCCCCAAACAACGAGCGCGCGGATGATAAGTAAAGGAGGTATCAAGGCGTTTTCCTTGTTGTGTCTAGAGTTGCGGGGAGGCCGTTTCCTCCCTCTCCCCTGGGAGCTTGCTCACTGCTCATTGCTCTTTGCTTTGCGGCAAAAAGTGGACCGCATCCTTTCCCTGCCGCTTGGCCCGGTACAGGAGCTGATCCACCACCTGGAAGAGGTCGTTGCAGCTGCTCGCGTTGTCGGGGAAGCTCGCGACCCCGAGGCTCACCGTCACCCCGCTCGTCCCGTGCTCCTGCATGGCCCCCGCGCTCAAAATCCGCACCTGCTCCCGCAGCCGTTCGGCGGCAACGATGGCGCTCGCCAGCCCGGTGTCCGGCAGGAGCACCACGAACTCCTCGCCCCCGTAGCGAAAGGCGATGTCGATGGAGCGGATGCTGGTCGGTATGATCTCCCCCAGCGAGCTCAGCAGGACGTCGCCGACGGCGTGGCCGTAGGTGTCGTTGAACGCCTTGAAGTTGTCGATGTCGAGCATGATGATGGAGAGCGGCTTCTGGTAGCGCTTGGCCCGGACCATCTCCTGCTCGAAATATTCCTTGAAATAACGGTGGTTGTGCAGCCCGGTCAACTGGTCGGTGATGGCCAGGAGCTTGGTCTGGTTGTGCAGGGTGGCGTTTTGGATCGACATCGCCGCAAAGGAGGCGAGGACGGAGATGAGGTCGATCCGGGACTGCTCGAAGCAGCGCGGGGCAAAGTCATCCAGGTAGAGGATGCCCACCAGGCGGTTGCGGAACTTGAGCGGCACCGCGACCAGCGAGCGGATCCCCTCCTGCTTCAGCGCCGGATTGATGAAGTAGTCGGTGTTGTCGACGTCGCCGATGGAGACGATCACCCCCTCGGCGAGCACCCGCTCGGTGAGCCCCCCGGGGGTCACCTCCCAGCGCTCCTTGTGGACGAATTCCGGTGTGAGCCCGGCATGGGCGTGCAGGCTCAGTTCGCGGCGACGCGCATTGTAAAGGGCGATGCTCCCGGCGGGGGTGTCGGCGAACTCCATCGCAGAGGTGAGAATGGTCTGCAGCACCGCGTCGAGATCGAGGGTCGAGACAACCGCCTGGGCCACCGAGATCAGGTCCTGCAGCGCTTTAACCTGCTTTTGGCAATCGGTATGGGAACTGTTTTGGCTGGGCATGTCGGTCCTGATTCGCGGGGAAGGATCGCTATTGAATAGCACACCCCCCGCTTCCTTGTAAAGGAGCAGCGGCCATCTTCGGCCGTCTCCCCGATTTTTGGTTCATCCGCGAATTGTGGCGGGCTTGGGTGTTCCTTCAAAAGAAGCGGGCCCTTGCGTTCCCCCTTTTGCGGAGGGGGGACTTCACACCCTGCATTAGCCGCCGATGAACGCTGATGAACGCAGATAACATCCGACACTCCCCCCTTTGCGAAGGGGGGCTGGGGGGGATTTGCTCTTTGCTTGCTCATCCGAGTTATCTGCTTCCACAGACGCACGAGGCGCTACGTCCCCCCTTTGCGAGGGGGCCCAGGGGGGATTTGCTCTTTGTAGGCCTATCCCAAATCCGCACTTCTTGCCTCACGGCTCATTGTACGCAATCGCGCTGCCCCGCGCCATACATCTTGTATCCGGCACGTCACCTCCCACCATATGCGGTGGGTTACTGAAGACACCGCGTCCATCTCCGCTTGCCACCGAAGTTTTTCCGGAGCGCCGCTTTTTTCGGCGAAATACCTCTTGACCTCGCCATACATCTTGTGGTTTATAGAGACCCGCCCCACAAAATGTGGTGGCCCAGATAACATAAGTTTAGAATGACATTTTGCGGAGGAGACGAATTTTATGAAGAAAGCGGTGGAGAAAGGGGTCATTCCGGGTCTTTCCAAGAATGCAACGACGGTTCTCGAGAAGCGCTACTTGAGGCGCGACCTGAACGGCAACGTGCTCGAGGGTCCGGCCGACATGTTCCAGCGGGTGGCGAACACCATCGCCGCCGCCGATGCCAAGTTCGACAAGAAGGCTGACGTCGCCAAGGTCGCCGAGTCGTTCTACAACATCATGACCAACCTGGAGTTCCTCCCCAACTCCCCGACCCTGATGAACGCCGGCCGCGAGCTCGGCCAGCTCTCCGCCTGCTTCGTGCTCCCCATCGGCGATTCGATGGAAGAGATCTTCGACTCCGTCAAGCATACCGCCCTGATCCACAAGTCCGGCGGCGGCACCGGGTTCTCCTTCTCCCGGCTGAGACCCGCCAACGACGTGGTCATGTCCACCACCGGGATCTCCTCCGGTCCGCTCTCCTTCATGAGGGTCTTCGACATCGCGACCGAGACCATCAAGCAGGGCGGCACCCGCCGCGGCGCCAACATGGCGATCCTGCGCGTCGACCACCCGGACATCATGGACTTCATCATGTGCAAGGCCGACCAGCACCACCTGAACAACTTCAACATCTCGGTCGGGATCACCGAGGAGTTCATGCGCGCCGTCGACGCCGACGAGGACTACACCCTGGTCAACCCGAGAAGCGGCGAGCCGGTCAAGACCCTGAACGCCCGCAAGGTGTTCAGCCGCATCGTGAAGCAGGCCTGGGAAAACGGCGAGCCGGGGATCATCTTCCTGGACCGCCTCAACAAGGATAACCCGACCCCGCACATCGGGACCATCGAGTCCACCAACCCCTGCGGCGAGCAGCCGCTGCTCCCCTACGAGTCCTGCAACCTGGGCTCCATCAACCTCTCCAAGATGGTCGCGGGCGGCAAGGTGAACTGGGACCGGCTGCGCGAGGTGGTACATGCCGCGGTCCACTTTTTGGACAACGTCATCGAGGTGAACTGCTATCCCTTGGAGCAGATCGACCAGATGACCCGCTCCAACCGCAAGATCGGCCTGGGGGTCATGGGCTGGGCCGACATGCTCATCATGCTCAACATCCCCTACTCCTCCGACGAGGCGGTCGCGCTCGGCGAGCAGGTGATGAAGTTCATCAACGACGAAGGCAAGGCGGCCTCCCGCGAGCTCGCCAAGGTGCGCGGACCGTTCCCCAACTTCAAAGGCTCCATCTACGACCGCCCCGGCGCGCCGGCGATCCGCAACGCCACCGTCACCACCATCGCCCCGACCGGCACCATCTCGATCATCGCCAACTCCTCCTCCGGCGTTGAGCCGCTCTTCGCGGTCTCCTACGTGCGCCAGGTGATGGACAAGAACATCCTGGTCGAGGTGAACCCGTTCTTCGAGAAGATCGCCCGCGAGCACGGCTTCTACTCCACCGAGCTGATGCAGAAGATCGCCGAGCACGGCAGCGTCCAGGGGATCGACGAAGTCCCCGAGTGGGTGCAGCAGGTCTTCGTGACCGCCCACGACATCACCCCGGAGACCCACGTCCAGATGCAGGCCGCCTTCCAGCGCCACACCGACAACGCGGTCAGTAAGACGGTCAACTTCTCCTCCGACGCGAAGGTCGAGGACGTCGAGAAAGTGTACCGTCTCGCCTACCAGACCAACTGCAAAGGGGTGACCATCTACCGCGACGGCTCCCGCGACCAGCAGGTGCTCTCCACCGGCAAGAAGGAAGAGGCGCCGGCGCCGGCCCCCACCCCGACCCCGGCCCCGGCCGTCCACCTCGACGAGAAGCGCCAGATCAAGCGCGAGCGTCCCAAGGCCCTCAAAGGGTGGACCTACCAGATGCAGACCGGCTGCGGCCCCCTGTACATCACCATCAACGAAGACGCGAGCGGGCTTTTCGAAGTCTTCACCACCATGGGCAAGGCCGGCGGTTGCGCCGCCAGCCAGTGCGAGGCGATCGGGCGGATGGTGTCCCTGGCCTGGAGATCCGGCGTGCAGGCGAAGAGCGTGGTCAAGCAGCTTCTGGGCATTTCCTGCCACTCGCCGAGCGGTTTCGGCGACAACAAGGTCCTGAGCTGTTCCGACGCGGTTGCCAAGGCGATCCAGAGCCACCTGACGCTGACCGGCCATGCCGAGGCCGTCGTCGAGGTCCCCGCCTTCGAGCGCGGAGCCTGCCCCGAGTGCGGCGGCGTAGTAGAGCACGAAGGCGGCTGCGCCGTCTGCCGCGTCTGCGGCTACTCCGAGTGCGCATAACAGTCACAGCCGAATAGATAGCAGTCACTAAAGGGCCCCTCAGCGATAGTTGAGGGGCCCTTCTCGTTTCTAATCACGGACACAGTTGCCAACGGATCCCCTCCCCTTCAAGGTTGCGTGCGAGAGCACGGTTTGCAACGGACAGGGTGAGGATGGGGTTAGCTCTGGAACTTCAACAAATGTAGGTCTCACAGTCAATGCCCTATGCAATAATTAGCCACAGCCAACATTTCTGTAACAAAATGGACATGTCCATTTTGTTACAGCTACGCCTTAACTGGCTGATTGTCCGGAGGATACGCCTCGTATTCCGACGACAGTGTAACAAAGTGGACAGTAGCAACAATAAAGTGACCGTACAGAGGCACTACAACACTCTGAAATATCGACAAAAGCACAACAACAATCATGGCATGATCTTTGATAGTCGAAACAAGATTCACTGGGGCGACCTGCCGTGACAGAAAAATGTTGGCGCGTGGCACGACAGATACACTGAAATGAAATTACTGAGGAGGAAGGATGAAGACAGTTTTGCTGTTGGCCGTTTTGTCGTTTTTGATGGTGCAACCTGCGCTGGCGCAGGACGAAAAGGTGACCTTAGGACAACGCGGCGACAACGCCATAGCTCTTGGCGTCAACGAAGGTACCGCCACTATCGGTTACTGGCACAAGCTCAGTGGTAGCGACGACTTGGGAGTGGACTTCGGCATCCAGTATCGGGACCACGAGACCTTTAACAATCAAACGTACCAAGTCATGCCGGCAATCAAGCACTACCTGTTCCCGGAAAAATCATTCTCACCCTATCTCTACGGCGGCCTCATAGCCTCATACGGCAACAACGATACTCGCGAAACCACCCAGCAGAGCGGGTCGCGTACGGAGAGCTATACGGCGGGCGCCCTGGGTGGCCTCGGTATGGAATGGTTTCCGATCCGCAACCTCAGCATAGGCGGTCACGTCGGTGTCCGCGCACAATACGAGTACAACAAGACCACGTATTCCTCTTCTAACTTCGTCGTCCCCCCCCCGAACAAAGATGAGGGATTCACCATCGGCACCTTCAACTCCGGGATCAGGCTGAATCTCTCCTTCTGAGAGGTGTCCCAATTTTTCCACTGGCCAAACACGTATTGCCGGAGCGGTCTCGCGCTCAATCGCCTCAATGATGACAAGCCCCGGCATCCGTCCGACAGTCCACAGGAAAAGGAGCAATGAATGAAAAGTATCCGGAGCATCGTCGCAATCGCGCTATTTCTTGGGTGTGCGAGCCCTTGCTTTGCTGAAGACAAAGTGTCTCCGGTTTTCGATCAGCTTGATGACCTGATGACTCGTGTAGAAAGCGGGATATCTCTCAACAGCTATGCAGAGGCATTGGCACAACTGAAGATCGACTACAAGAAGGCGTTGGAGAACCCCGATACCGTGGACAACCCGCTGCGATCCGACCGAATGAAGGTGGTTCTAAACCATATGGACGGTTATGCAAAGGTTTGGCGTATCAGGGAGATAGACGGCTACGGAGCAATTTTAAGGTATCCCGACTGGGCAAAACAAGCAAATCAGTGCGTCGTAAACGTGAACGGACGGGTCGTCTATGAAATTTCCTGTCTGAAAGCAAAGATGCTCGACGTACTAAAGGAAGAAGTAGCAAACGCCAAAAGCGCCCATGTAAACGGGTGGTAATTCTGCAAAAGCTCTCAGTGGCACTTGAAATGTCGCCTTGTATTTACTTTTCAAGACCGGCCAAACTGTGGCATTTCCAAACTGCCACTGCCATCCTCGCCCGGAATTGCTGTGTCAATTGTGTAGGCCCGGCCCCAGAGCCCCCCTCGAATACGAATGATCCATGCGTCCCCTCTCCTTCAAGGAGAGGGACAGGGTGAGGATGGGGTTAGCACCGCCAATAGTTTTCGACATGCCCCCAAAGAAAGTCGCCAAGAATACCATTAACGTAACCCAATGTTTCTGTAACAAAATGGACATGTCCATTTTGTTACAACAGGAGCTTTTGCCCTGTATTTTTAGCTGGTTAGCAGATAGCAATTCTTCAGGTGTAACAATTTGGACAGTCGCCGCCAATCTCAACGGCTGCATCCAAAACTCAAACAGTTGAATTTTAGATCTTATTGCCGCCCGCTCGTTTGGCATGTTAATTGGGTAAGGCGAAGCATTGTCCAATTGTGTGCTGATCCACCGATTTCCGGGCAAGGATGGAAGCCCTGGCGGCAAACAAGATCCCCAATGTAGTTTTCAATGCAATATTTATCCTTTTAGCTGGAGGTACCAAATGAAGAAGAGTTTTTTTTACTGGCTCCCGGTCTTTTTTGCGCTGTTCCTGGTCGGCGGATGTGGCCAGAGTGGTTCCCTTGAAAAGGGGACCACGACCCCGGGGGCTATAAGTTTCAATTTGAACTTCACGGACCTGGTAAAGAACAACGCGAAAAGGGTCTATTCCACCTACAGTAGTAACGGTACCCCTCAGGCCATCACCGCCGTCTCGGTGACCCTTTCGCGTAGCGGCCACAGCGACATCACTCAAGACCTCTCGGTTTCCAATAACATAGCAACCGGTACCGTTACCGGGCTTGATTCCGGCTACTGGCACATCGTGGCCAATGTCTACCACAACAACGCTTCCATCTACACCGGCGCGGTCGATGTTGACGTCATCGCAGGAGCGCAGGTCACCGCTCAGATCCTGTTCGACCCGGCCGACACCTCCACCTCCCCCCCGTCAACCGGAAGCGTGGCATTGACGGTCGGATACAACAAGTACCCCGGCTACTCCAAACTGAACCAGACCGTCAGCACCATCCTTCAGGATTCGGTCAACCAGAAAATTTACATCTACGACAGCAGCCTCGGAGTCATTGCCGTCTACGACGCCGGAACCATGGTACGGGAAAAAGACCTCCAGGTGTCCGGGACACCGCAGGCTATGGCCGTGGCCACAGAAGGAGGCTCGATTTTTTTGGGCTATTCCACCGGCAAGATTTACCGTCTGAACGTCAGTGACGAGAGCTTAGTCCAGGTGGCGGACTCGTTGATGTCGGTTAACGCAGTGGTGCCGATATCGTCCAAATACCTGCTTGCAATAAACGCCACCACCTGGGGACCGTCCAACACCTACAAGTCAATCGATGTTACCTCCGGGCAGGCAGTGTCGACCAAAAGTGATTGGTATCCCCTATATAGCTTCGCGTTCAACCAGCAAAACGGCATGACCTACGGTCTGGATACCGGGCTGTCTCCGGCGGATATCCACCGCATAGCGGTAAACAACTCGACCGGAAGTATTGACACTATCTCCGACTCGCGCTATCACGGCGATTACAATTTCGGGGGCCCAATATCGGTAATAAACCACGGCAGCCGCATCGCCACGGCTTCGGGAAACATGTTCGTTTCCTCGGCACTCTCCAGTGACGACATCACCTATGCCGGTAATTTGGGACATCCGTACCTGGATCTCGCATCGGATGATACGCTGGACAACCTCTACATGTTGAACCGGGACAACATCACGAAACTGTTGGTACTGAGCCAGAGCACGTTCTTTCAGACCCTGGCGGTGGATCTTGTCGCCCAACCACAACGGGTCTTCAATACCCCCAACGGTATCGTGGTCTTCGTTAAAGACGACAGCACCTACTACGTGAAGGTGTTCAGCAAGCATGCCTTGGGCCTCTCCTAGATTGGGGTGAAAAAAGGGGGACGCCCATGCAATTATGCGTTTTTCCCAGGTAGCAACGCATAATTGCATGGGCGTCCCCTTCCCTCCGTCCCCTTCCCTCCCCCAAAAAATCAACATCTATAGCGAATCGCTTTTCAATCCGGATGAGACGGTCAGAAACTGGCGGAAGATAATTGAAGCCCTTGCTTTAACCGCGTTAGAAACATACGGCTCTAGATATTAAGAGGTTTGATATGAACATATCCGATTATGTTGGAATTGTTGGGACCTTGTTTGGAGCGGTAAGTACGTTTATAGCCATATGGGAAGCGAAGAAGAACCGGACCCTAAAGCAATATCTGAAAATAGAAGCGATGGGTGATTATCACCGTGCATCTATCACTCTCGGCTGTGCTCAACTATGCTTGGAGGCATTACAACGAGGAGAAATTATGGTTGGAGTACAGGAAGCTGGCAAAGCTCAAGGTGCAGCACAAACAATTTTTTCAAAGTCAATAGAGAATATTCAGCATCATTGGCATTACACTTTTCAGGACATTGATGACT
This sequence comes from Geomesophilobacter sediminis, assembly GCF_016458275.1. Lineage (GTDB taxonomy): Bacteria > Desulfobacterota > Desulfuromonadia > Geobacterales > Geobacteraceae > Geomesophilobacter > Geomesophilobacter sediminis. The sequence goes on along the minus strand of NZ_JAEMHM010000007.1, from coordinate 32,166 downwards.
GGATAAAAAAAGATAAGGTATTCGAACATCATCGAGTCGATTTTAACAAATACGCTGAGAGCTAAAGGTGCCTTGGTTCAACGTGACTTGGACTTTCTCGCCGTTTTGGGGGAACGTCGTGGGAGGGGAAAGTCCCTCCTGAAGCTCTTTAATGGATCGTGGCCTATTGTCTTTCAGCGTACATGTCGGAGTAGCAACGCCAAAGCACCAAAAAGCTTACTAAGCCCCCCTGAGTGATGTATATTGGCACCGTCTCAACCATCCCACGAACACCAGTTCACTCACGGCGGTACAGAATGCCCCAATACCTCTATCGTTATCGGCCCTTCAACCAGAACGCCCTCCTAGAGCTCATCCACGGAGAACTCTACTTTTCCTCCCCAGCCAGTTTTAATGACCCCTTCGACGGCAACAACATGTTCAGCTTCGACGGTGCCACTGATGACCACTGGCGGACCTTTCTTGAAAAATTTTCCATACGAAGTTATCCCGACCTCTCCCCGGAAGATCGCAAGGAACGTATCGACACAATTATTCGGTCAGGTGCCCATCGTGAGAAAGAATTTCATGCCCTCCAGCAGGAGAGTTGGGGACGTATCTTGACGAAGCTGAATGAGGGCTATGGAGTTGCCTGCTTGTCCTCGAACCCCGATGACATTCTGATGTGGTCTCATTACGGTGGTTGCCACAAGGGTTTCTGCCTTATCTTTGATAGGGCTCCTCTACAGCAGGTTTTTCTGTGCCAGGAGGTGACATACAGTGTTACCTATCCCGTATTCGGCGAATTTGTAGGCCAGGATTTCAACGGGATAGCAAAAAGCTTCCTCTTTACCAAGTCCGATCACTGGGCGTACGAGAGCGAGTATAGGTTGCTGGTTGACCCTAGGACACGGGCGGACAAACCAGGAGACCGTCTATATCCGATTCCAGAAGGCGCCCTCCTTGGTGTTATTTTTGGTTGTCGTATGCCGCAAAAAGATAGGTTGACTATACGTGAGGTCGTTTCGAGGAAATGGCCAAAGATTTTGATTTTCGAAGCAAAAAAGTCGCTGAATTCCTATAGCGTTGAAATTGAACCGATAGGAAAAAAGGAACAAGGAGATGGGGTTTGAAGATTTTTATCAGCCATATAACTGAAGAAAAAGCTTTGGCTATGACGCTAAAGGATTGGATTGAATCGACTTTTACCGGGAATTGCGAGGTATTCGTAAGTAGTGACTCGAAGAGCATCCAGCTTGGCGACAGGTGGCTGGACAAAATCACAGAGTCCCTTGTTGGCGCACAGTTGCTGTTTATACTGTGCAGCCCCAGTTCCGTTGCCAGGCCATGGATCAATTTCGAAGCCGGTTGCGGTTGGGTAAAGGGTATTCCCGTCATACCCATATGCCACTCCACTCTCCTGGTCCAGAATCTTCCGGTACCCCTTTCAGCCTTACAGGCCATCGGCTTGGAAGACGCAAAATTTTGCGAACGACTTGTCGAAAGGATCGCTGGAATGTTGGCACTTCCGAGGACACCGAGAGTGCACCCTGACATGATAGATGACCTTCTGAGAGCACTTGGGGAGATTGAGACGAAGACAGAACGTCATTCCGCGCCTCAGCCTTCTATTGGCCTCCTTGATGAAAACGACATCAAGAATTCTTTGACTTCGTGGTTCAACGAATTGAAACATGAAGAACGACTAAAAGCCGTCACCTTTGCCGCAGTCGACGCTCAACTCAACATCCCCACCGGGTCAACTAAAACCTACCTGAAAGATATCGTGACTTCACGGTGGTCTTACAAAGTCGTGAACGAGGGGGCTAATACGATATTGTTCCAGGATGGAGAACCATTTATCCTCTCCGCTCCCAGAAGAAGCAAATGGGATTCTTTCATATAGCAAGATGAGAGCGTCACAGCTGTGAGTCCAACGCCTATGGGAAACAAACGCTGGAATGAGAAGAAAAATCAGCACTACGTGCCGCAGGGCTATTTGAGGAAATTCACCATCCCCAACCAAAAGTCGCTGGTCTGGTCGTGTGACAAACCCGCTGCTCAATTTTCAAAGACCACGTCGTCTGTCAATCGTATCTGTGCCAGAGACTACTACTATTACCAGATCGAGGAAAACGGCGACGTCGACCACGTCAGGTTCGAAGACTCCCTTTCCGAGGTAGAACGTGTCGGTATGGCTGCTCTCAATAAAATCATTGGCGCCTCCGCTATGCCGTACGCTGATCCCGGAGGAGAGCAGCAGGGACATCTCGCGTTTTTTCTTGCCTTACTGCTTACGAGAGGTCCTTCTTTTCGGGATGCGGTAAATGATCTCCACGGGTGGTGGGTGCAGCATTCTCTACAGCAGCTTTATCATAGCGGAGAGTTGCCAACTGCACCGCCCCCTTTGCATAAACTGATCGAAGACCAAGGAATAAACAACGTAATAAAGACCCACATTTACTCGTACGCGAGCCTGGAACCACTGGTAAAGATGGCCGAGGACATCGCCCTCACCATGCTGAAAAAGGGATGGTTGTTGTACCGACCGCCCGAAGGGCATTATTTCGTTACCTCAGATACCCCTGTCGTATTCAGCTTGGCAGCAGGGTCTCCGTATTCCGATGTTGGACCGGCACATCCTTCAACGGAGTTTACTATCCCGCTTTCGAAAGGTCTCATGCTGATAATTTCGCCTGCCATCAGGGCTGAGGAATCCTTCATGATAAAGACAGCTACCGTGGAAGAGTGGTACCTGATGAATACAAGGGTCATTGCGGCGGCCAACGATTCTATTTTTTCCTCGGAAAGAGCTGAGTGGATCGTCGACCTCGCTAAGCGCTTCGGCAACGTAAAGCAGACTCTGGTCATTGAAGCTGGTGCAGCAAGGTCTTTCCAAGTCATTGACCACCCCTTCCGGTCAAAGGTATAGCGAAGAATCTGGAGGGCATCGGGACCGGGTCTTGACATTTGATAGCAGTCAATTGTCAAGACCCGGTCCCGGAAAGTTGTCGCTCAACTCTAGTTCGGACTGACCATGAAAAAGTTCCTCAAATGGATGCTTTATATCGATGCTGCTGTGGTGGTCCTATCGGCTTTTATCGCTGTTGGAGGGTCGGAGAGGTTCGGCACCGTTCTTGTCTGGGGTGGTTTCCTCACCATCATCATTGGCGGGATGGCCGCGATGGGAGCCGGTAACGTCGGCCCCGGAGAATATGATCTAAGGCTTGATCAGAAGTTTCCTCAGCTTAACTTTGCGCGAACACCGGAGAAATGGCAGGAAATGAATAAAAGCTACGACATCTGCCTTCTTTTGGGAGCAGCGGGCGGCTCCTGCATTCTTCTGGGGCTTGCACTTAACCTTCTGTTTTACGGCGAGTTATAAATAAGATTCGTCGCAGAGGGCATCGGGAAAGTTTTATACTCCGCCGATTCCGGCTCAAAACTCCCTCCTCATCCTTTTTGCGGTGCCTAAACCGAATGCCATTGGCAAAGTGACATTGCCTGTAGCACGTGCTAACCTATGGCACTCTTTGATGTAGGGCTCTAAGAGCGTGCATTGCGGATAGAGGAGCAATGATGAAAATCATCGGATTTACCGGAAGTCCGCGGCGGGAAGGCAATACCGCGTGGACAATAGACAAAATACTCGAAGGTGCGAAGGAAAAGGGCGCGCAAACTCAATCCTGGTATTTCAGCGATCTGGATATCAGACCGTGCGGCGGGTGTTTGGGCTGTCACAGGGGGGACCATGATCGGGGCAAAACAGGGGGACGCCCATGCAATTATGCGTTTTTCCCAGCTAGCAACGCATAATTACATGGATGTCCCCCTTCCCTTCCCACTCAGGACCGTCGCCCCCGCACTAGATAGCCGTGCCGTATGTTGCCGGCGTAGCTCAGCAGAAACACCAGCAGCGGAACCACCGCCCGCAGCCACTGCTCCCCGGTCAAGGTGCCGGAGAAACCGAAACCCAGGGAGAGGTTGCCGGAAACGTAGGCGCCAGGTCGCAAAGGGGGGGCGATGCTCAGGCTGGCCACGGCCAAGGCTCCTCCGATCGAGAGCATCGTCGCGGCAACCGCGCCCCACTTCATGCTCCGGACTCGTCGCGAGCACAGTGTTACGAAAACAAGCGACATCGGTATCGAAAAAATCGCGGTGTACGCCTGAAAAAACCTCTGATCGAAATCCTGGATCTGCAGATAGGAATAGGTGATCCCATGCAGTTGCAGGTAGTCGAGCACCAAGTTCCCAAGCTTGCCCACCCCGATGGTACCAATCGGAATCAGGGCAAAGGAGAGCGCGGGCAACAGCACGAACGTGAGCAGCGGGAACCTCCCGAAGACGGAGGCCTCGGCGAAGCTGCGGCAGAAGGTGTCGACAAGCTCTCCCGCATTCCCCAGCCGCACCCTCGCCTTACGGCGCGCCTCCTCGGGCGAGGCACCGGAAAGGAGCAACTCTTCCTCGATGTCCTCGGCGTGGGCGGCCAACTCCCGGGTCAGGCGCCGCGCCTGCGCTACCGGGACTCCCCTGCGGATCAGGGTTCGGGTCATTTGCTGCAGTTCGTCCGCCGTCATGACACTGGCTCCCAGTTCAGGGCCTGGACCACCCCCTGTCGCACGCGATCCCATTCCCGTTCCATTTCCGCCAGCCGCTGCTCCCCCTTGCCGGTGAGCAGGTAATAGAGCCGGGTGCGGCCGTTGATCGCCTGCTCGCGGCTGCTGATGCAACCTTCCTCCTCCAAGACGTGCAGCAAAGGATAGATGCACCCCTCGGCGAAGACGAGCGCCTCCCCGGAAGCCTGCTGGATCGAACGCACCAGTTCATAACCGTACATCTCCCGCCGCGAAAGGAGCTTGAGGATCAGCAGATTCGGTACCCCGTTCAGGAAAGACGCCCCTCTTTTCTTATCAGATTTTGCCATTTGCCACCTTTACCGTCTCCTGTTTCAAAATTGATTCGTGCCGTCCCACCCCGACAATCCCCAGCCACACCTCCCAAAGCGGGTTCTCCGCCGGCACCGGTTTGGACAGATCGCTCAGGTAGGCAACATCAGGAGAATTCAGGTTCTTCCGCTTGTCGTTGTTGTGGAAGCTCAACAGCGAAAAGAGGGAAAAATTGGTACTCGCCTTGAGGTCGATCTCGGGGGAGAACCGGAGCCCTATGCTGAGGGTGCCGATTTTCCGGTAGGTCTCCCGACCAACCACCACCTCCCGCTGCAGTTCGCTCCCCTTCCGGTATATCGACAGCTGCACCGTGGTGCCAGGGGCCACCCGGTCGATTTTTTCCCGAAGGTCCGCCGCATCGGTAACCGAAACCCCGTCGACGCGGGTGATGAGGTCACCCGGCACGATTCCGGCTGCGCCGAGCGGGGTCTCTCCGTCGAGCCGCACCACCAGCACCGCGCCGCTTTGCGCCTGACGCACCGACTCGGGCAATACCGGGATAGTGGTATCTCCTTGGAACGGGTCCGGCTTGAGCCACCCCGACCGGGCATTTTCCAGCTCGCCCCCCATCCAACCCCGTTGCAGCTGGGAATGGCCGGCACAGCCGGCCAAGAACCCCGCCATGATAACAATCGCCGCGTACCTTAGCATCGTTGTCATGCCCCCTCCATACCTAAAGTTGATAGGCATATTTATACCTAAAGCTTTTAGGCATGTCAACCACTCTTACGCGACGCAGAGCTGGTTGAAGCTGCAGACCCACTAGGAGTTGGAAAAGGCCGAATCGCGACATCTAACCTATCGTGATCGGTACTTACCTGCATACCCAATTGCTCTTTCAAGGTTCATCGGGACCGGGAAGTTTATTTTTGCAGGGGCAAACCGAATGCCATAAACAAGGTGACTTGACCAAGTGACATTGCCGGTAGCACGTGGTAACCTACGGCACTCTTTGATGTAGGGCTCCCATCAGCTTGCGTTGCGTATAGAGGAGAAATGATGAAAATCATCGGATTTACCGGAAGTCCGCGACGAGAAGGCAATACCGCGTGGACAATAGACAAAATACTCGAAGGTGCGAAGGAAAAGGGCGCGCAAACTCAATCCTGGTATTTCAGCGATCTGGATATCAGACCGTGCGGCGGGTGTTTGGGCTGTCACAGGGGGGATCATGATCGGGGTTGCGTCATCAACGACGACATGCAGAAGCTTTATGGCGCGCTAAAGGAGGCTGACGTCCTTATTCTTGGCTCGCCGATTTACATGGGGCAGATGAGCGCCCAGGCGAAGATGTTCACCGATCGGCTGTTCGCCCAAATCTCCCCGCGCTTCTCTCCGCACTTCAAAGAAAGCGCCGTGAAAAAGAAGCTGATTCTCGTCTTCACCCAGGGCAATCCTGATTCCGCCATGTTCCAGGTGTATATCGATTACACGAAACGCATGTTTGAGCTGCTGGAGTTCGACGTACAAGGGGTGCATGTGGTGGCCGGAATGCGAAACGAACCGGCCCGCGAAAGAAAGGATCTGCACGCCGCTATGAAGGAGATCGGTTCATCCCTGGTTGGTACCTGATCGCCCCCCACCGTTTCAAGCACGTCCTCATCACGTCTGGACCGTGCGAAACGGACGCCCCCTACACCGCTCAAGGAGCATGCATCTTTAAGTTCAGTCCGCAGATGAACGCAGATAAACGCCGATGAAAGCGGTAATACCCTCGCGATCTGCATCCACTCCTCGAATACCCTGTCGACGGCCTCCCCTTGTTCCTATAAACATTTTTGTATATAATCTTTAGATGAACAGCAAGGAATTCAAGAAATGGCTGGAAAAGCAAGGCTGCACCTTCGAGCCCGGCAAGGGTAGCCACCTCAAGGTGTATCTTGGCGACCGTTTCTCGATCCTCCCCATGCACAACTCCGACCTGAAAAAGGGTCTGGTTGAGGCAATCAAGAAACAGCTCGGCCTGAAATAAGGAGCCATGATGATACTAGCCTACCCTATCCACCTTGAACCCGCTGAAGAGGGTGGCTTTGTGGTCACCTTCCCCGACATCCCGGAAGCCATCACCCAGGGTGAAGATCGGGACGATGCCCTGGCATGGGCACAGGAGGCCCTGGAGTCGGCACTGGAGGTCTATCAGGAAAAGCGGCTTCCGGTTCCCAATCCGTCTCCCCCAGAAGGTAGACCGGTCGTCGTTCTTCCGGTCGTCGCAACTGCCAAGCTCATCCTGCACAACACCCTCTTAGAGAGCGGAAAAAAGAAAGCCGATCTGGCTCGCCTGTTGAACATAGCCCCGACGTTGGTGGACCGGCTCCTATCTTTCCGCCATAAGAGCAGGATTGAACAGATCGAGGCGGCACTGGCGGTCCTCGGTAAAAAGCTGGTACTCGATGTGATTAAGGGGGCAGAAAAACCGATTACCACTGAGGGTGATTGACCGTGAACAAGCCTGAACTCCCCCCGGTGCGATTACCTCCCTCTCCTTCAAGGAGAGGGTCGGGGTGAGGATGAGGTTAAGTTGCCGATTTTTTGGGCAAGACAGGGGGACACCCATGTAATTAAGCGTCCCCCTTCTGTCCCACTCACCCTACTGTCATGGTTGCGGATCTCTGAATATCACGAAGTGGATAAAGACGTCCGGACAGTTGCTGACCGGACTCCAAAATCTGACTCTACCGTCGGGCGCATTCATGCGCTGCCCCTGGTTCGAGACGAGCGCTTCGTTGGCACCGCACTCCTTGTGAAGTTCGGGATTGCCGAATGAATAACAGTGGACGCCTACCTCCATTCCCCTGCTTGCCGCAATTTCGTTGACGGCCAAAACCCTGCGGTCCTTGTGAATCAAACGTACCGGTTCCGGGAAACGTCCCCACATCATGTGGAATGCGTCGATTACGGTGCTATCTACCATCTCTTGTCTCCTCCATCTGGCACTCAGCTCTCCTGCCTGGGTTCATTTGCTGTTGCATGAAAAAAAACTTCCTTTGATACCTTGGCCTTGCAATTCCCGTTTTTTGAAGGCAGAGTAAGCCCGCAACGAACTTATGGCAAGTAAGCACTATAAAGTCATATACTTACCGCGAGGTAACCAATGGGTGATTGCAAGGAGTTGTGGTGATGGCATGTCCAATTGAGGTAACCGTCAATCTGCTGGGTGACAAGTGGAAGGTTCTGATCGTGAGAAATCTGCTGCTGGGAGGGACACAACGGTTCGGCGAACTCAACAGGGGAATCGACGGGGTGACCCAGAAGGTTTTGACGCAGCAGTTGCGCCAGTTGGAATCTGACGGCCTGGTCGCCAGAAAGATCTATCCGGAGGTCCCCCCCCGCGTCGAATACTCTCTCACGGAACTCGGCCACACCCTTAAACCTATCTTCGAGGCGATGCATAGTTGGGGCACCAGCTATCTGGAGCTGCGCGGCGCCTGAGCGGCCGGACCTTAGATGAACAGCAAGGAATTCAAATCATCTTACGAACAATCCGCAGATGAACGCAGATAAACGCCGATGAAAGCGGCCACAACCTTGCTATCTGCATTTATCGGCGTTCATCTGCGGACTGTTTTTTTTATGCAACTACTATTCTGACCGGTGACTTACATGCATACCTACATCGCTCTTTTCCGGGGGATCAACGTCGGCGGGAAAAACATGCTGCCGATGAAGGAACTGGTCCACGTGCTGGAACGGTTCGGTTGTGAACAGGTAAAAAACTACATTCAAAGCGGCAACGTGGTGTTTCAGAGCAGGGAAAACCTCTCCCACAGCTTCGCGGATGTAATCGGCTCCGATATCGCGGAAACCCATGGATTCAAACCGAAGGTGTTCCTGCTCGGCCTTGACGAGTTGCAGGCTGCGCTCGCCAATAATCCCTTTAGCACCGAGGATGGAAAGGCGTTGCATTTCTTCTTCCTGGATGCTGTTCCGAGCCATCCCGATTGGGAAACCTTGGCGGCGGTCCAATCGAAGTCGGAGCAATTCAAGGTCATCGGGAAGGTATGCTACCTCTATGCTCCCGATGGGATCGGCCGATCCAAATTGGCGTCCAAAATAGAGGGATGCCTGGGCGTTCCGGTAACCGCCCGGAACTGGAACACTATGCAAGAGCTGATTTCCATGGCAACAGAACTAAACCAACATAGCCGCATATGAACGCAGGTAAACGCCGATGAAGGCGACCATAGCTTCACAATCGGCGTTAATCGGCGTGCATCTGCGGACTGTTCCAGATTTTTTCCAGCCCCGTCGTATACCTCGTTTTTTCCCTTGCCCCCCCACCTGCCGTACTATAACCTGCCTGGATCTTTTGCTTGTCTCCGGAGGAGTCCGCGCGTGTCCGCTTTGCTCACCTTGCTTTTTGCTGTGACCTGTGGTGGGGTCGTTGCCAACATCTATTACAGCCAGCCGCTGCTGGCCGAAATCGCCGCCGCATTCCATCTGCCGACCGCCCAGGCGGGGCTTTTGGTAACCATCACCCAGATCGGCTACGCCTCGGGGCTGGCCCTGCTGGTCCCCCTGGGGGATGCGCTCAGCCGGCGCCGTCTGACCATCGGACTTTGCCTCCTGACCTCGGCCGCCCTGCTCGCCGCCGCGTTCAGCCCTTCCTACTACCTTCTCTGTGTCGCCATGGTCTGCGTCGGACTTTCTTCCTGCGCGGTCCAGGTACTGGTTCCCTTCGCGGCATCCCTGGCGCCCGATGCCATTCGCGGCAAGGTCGTCGGCACCGTGATGAGCGGGCTTTTGCTCGGCATCTTGCTGGCGCGCACCGTCTCGGGCCTGATCGCCGGAACCTTCGGGTGGCGCGCGGTCTACCTCTTCGCCTTTGGCGCCATGACGGTGCTGATCGCCCTGCTGGTAAAGTTCCTGCCGGCGGACCCCAGCCGGCCCCGTACCCCTTACCTTAAGTTATTGAGCTCGGCCGGCAGGATGGCGCTGACCGATCCGGTGCTGCGGGAGCGCTCCTTCTACGGCGCGCTTGCCTTTGCCGCCTTCAGCCTCTTCTGGACCGGACTCACCTTCGTGCTCAGCGCCCCTCCCTATTCTTACAGCCAAAGCACCATCGGGCTTTTCGGCCTGGCCGGCGCGGCCGGCGCACTGGCCGCCTCCGGTGCCGGCCGTCTGGCCGACAGCGGCGGCACCCGCCTCGCCACCGGGCTCTTCGGATCGGCCATATTGGCATCCTACGGGCTCATCTGGCTTGGGGGGCACAGCCTCGCGGCGCTGATCGGCGGCGTGCTGGTACTGGACGTTGGGGTGCAGGGGCTGCACATCACCAACCAAAGCGTGGTCTACCGCGGCAATGCCGAGGCCCGCAGCAGAATCACCACCGTGTATCTCACCTCCTACTTCATCGGTGGCGCCGCAGGCTCCCTGCTCGCCAGCACCTGCTATGCCTGGGGAGGCTGGGGTGCGGTTTCCTGCTGCGGCGCCGCCATCGGCGCCATCATCCTGCTGCGCTGGCTCCCCTGCGCCCGGAAGCATCGAGCGCTCTCGGCGGAGAGCATATAGAGCGGCTGGGCCGCTAGATAGACGCAGGTCGAAGCCCCATCCTCACCCTGTCCGTCGCAAATCGCGCCCGGGCCTTGACAGGAGGGGGGGACGTTGGATTTGCTATCTGCGCTCATCGCCGTGCATCTGCGGCCAAAATAAAAAAGCCTCCCGCTTCTTGGAACGGGAGGCTTTTCACATGCCATGGGCGAAAGCAGGGTCAGTGTGCCATCAGGGTGCAGGGGACGGACCAGGGGCCGCAGGCGGTGCCGGAGATACAGCGCATCCGGACCCCGTAGGTCTTGCCGGGAGTAAGCCCGGCGATTTCGATCGCGAAGCAGGTCTGGTAGGTCCCGTTGTCGCTCCACCCCTCTTCCACCGAAGGGTCCCCCGTGGTCACCTGGACCTGGTAGCTGGCCGCGGCAGAGACCTTCCGGGCCCGAACCACGATCACCCCCGCTGCACCGTGGGTCAGCCGCACTACCGGTGCCGGCAGCACGGTCAGCGGCACGAGCTTCGCCCCCCTTCCCTTCACCTTCAGGTCGAAGCCGGTCGTCCTCAACCGGGAGGGATCGCCGTTGCAGGCAAGATCCACGTAGCGCCCCACCCTCCCATACTTGAGGTTGAGGTCCGCGCGGGCTTCCTTGCGGGCTCCGGCTTTCGAGAGGTCCATGCTCTTCACCGCCGCGTACAACTCCTCCAGCCGCTGGGCACCCTCCTCGAGGTGAGCCAGGGTTGGAATGAAGTCCGGCGGATCCTTGAAGACCTCGTGGTTGACGAGACAGGTGGCAACCAGCCGGACTTTTGCAATGAAGACAGGATCGCTCAAGTTACTGGTATCGACTACGATATCTGTGGTCATGGCCCCTCCGACTCAACGGGTTAATTAGCGTCTTCCAACCTAATCTAGCCCAAGGTTTGGCTATGTCAAGAAGCGGAAGTAGTGGCAAGCCGAAAAACATCTCCGGCCGCGGGGGGACCAGGTGACCCCTCCCCGGGAACCAGGTGGGACCTCGCCTGCTTCCTGGTAGCCCCTCGACATCACTACCGATTTCGCCCCCCGGCGAAAAAGGGAAGCTGTCGCCCCCCCGGAGGAAACCCAAAGAGCCCCCTCCCCGTGCCTGGCGACACCGCGTGGCATCACCTTCCTCAGTACCCCGATCCAGTGCTCGCAGCCCATTCCAACGAGCGGTCCCGATGAGGTTTTCAGATTTTTTCTATGGTTTGAAGCGATTCCGCCGATGTTTTATACAGGTGTCCGAACCTGAATCAGACGAAGGAGTCAAACCAGATGGATTACCGCGCCATTGCCAAGAGACTTTTACAGGAACACCCGCAGACCATCGCCGTCGTCCTGGCCCGGCTCAAGCCGGAAGATGCCAGCGAGATCATCAAGCTTCTCCCCGGCTTCGTCCAGGCCGACCTTTTGAACCGGATCGTGAATGTCGATCAACTGCCGGACGAGGTGCTGGAGGAGATCGAGGCGCTGATCAAAACCCTGATGCGGTATCGTTAAGAGCGGATCGGTCCGCAGACGAACGCAGCTGCACGCCGAGGAACGAGGGTAACCAGCATCGATTTTGCCGAAAAAGCCTCCTGCCGCAGGGACACAAGACCTGTCGCAGGAGGCTTTTTTCCCGGAATTATGCCCCATCCATTGCTCCCCCCCTTGGCAAGGGCTTTGTTTTGAGGTTCTCGGTGTTAACTCTCTAAGGCCTGAACCTTACAGGAAAATCCCCCTAAATCCCCCTTCGCAAAGGGGGACTTCATCGGGCTTTTGCCCCCTCACGTCCCGATCCACGCCCTCGCGCGTGACCAACAAGGAGAGCCAAAGTTCGCGGCAATGGCCCTTCATGGACCCTGATCCTGGCGGAGTCTAAAAGCTGGGGATGAAGATCTGCACTTCCATGGGACGCAGGGTGAGATCGAGCACGGCAGCATCGCCGGTCCCGGTCAGGTTGCCCCCCTCCCAGAACCTGGCCTGGCTGACGATCCGGGCGGTTTTCTGCCCGGCGGTGCCGGCGTTGCTGTAGGCCAGGTTAAAGGTCACCGGGGGCCGATTCAGATCGATATCCATCAGCACCTGCCCGTTGAACTGGCAGGTGGGGCTGGTGTTGGCCACAAAGACGACCTCGTGGTCGAAGAGAATCCGGGAGAAGGCGAGCATCCCGCCCTGGCCGGTCGAGTAGCCGAAGTCGGCCCCGTTGCCGGAAACCTGCCGAAAATAGATCCTGCCGTAGCGCAGGGCCGCCTCTTCCCGGCGCAGTAGCGCGATCTTCTGCACCTGCTGATAAAGGGGATTTTGCCGGTCGAAGGCGCCCGGCTTTCCCCACAACGCCTCGCGCACCGACTCCAGCGAGGAGAGGTCCGGCTTCCCGTTGGCATCCACGGTCCCGGTCAACCCCTGCTCGGTGCCGTAGTACAGGCAGGGGATCCCCTGGACGCAGAAGAGCGCCGCCAGGCCGAGGGTGATCTGGTCCTGCGGGGTCGCCGGGTTGTTGAAACGCTCGTTCTGGTCGTGGTTGTCCAGGAAGGTCACGAAGTACTTGCCGGCCTCGCCGTGAGAACTGATCAGGGCCCGTTCCACGTTCTTCCGGTTCTCGAAGACCGCCCGGACCGACTCCACCTCTCCCCCCCCGCCCCCGCCGCCGGCCTTCGCCGCTTTCGGGAGGGAGTAAAAGGTGGGGAAATCCAGGGCGGCGTCCAGGCCGAACCCGTCGATCGCGGGGCTGTGCCGGCCGATGAAATCGTCGATCACCCCTTCCTGATCGTAGACCTCGCCGTAGGTGAAGAAGTTCTTCTTGCCGATGCTGCAGGCGAATTCCCGCATCGCGTTGCCGAAGGTCTGCACCATGTCGGGGGCCACGTACTTGACGGTGTCGATGCGGTAGGCGTCGATGTCGTATTTCGCGATCAGGTGCTCGTAGGCGCGGATCAGGATGTTGAGCACCGGGGTCCGGCCGTATTTCTCCAGCAGGGCCTCCTGGGGGGGATGCGCCGCATCATACTCCACCACGAACTGGCGCATGCTGCCGAAATCGCCCCGGACGAACCCGTCGGGGGGCGGGGCATCGGTCAGTTTGGACCCTCTCCGGCGGAAGAATTCCTTCAGCTGCAGGTCGGAAGGCCAGATGACGTCGTCGGGGGAAAGGGGGGTGCCGGCGGGGAGGTCGTTCACCCAGTGGTCGTGCGGTGTCCCGGAGGCATCGATCCAGTCGATGGGTGGCTCCTGCCCCAGGGGGGCGTTCATGATGTTCCAGTTGGCGAAGTCGCAGGTGAGGTTGCCGTTGAGGATATAGTCGAAGACCCGGGCGGAATGGTTCAAGACGATGTCGACGATGACGTAAAGGCCACGGGCGTGCGCCTCGTCGACCAGTTCCTGGAATTCCCGCTCCGCGGTGGCGAGTTGGCCGTCCGAGGCAAAGCGCGGGTCGAGGTTCAAGAAATCCTGGATGGCATAGCCGTGGTAGTTGTACTCCCAGTTGGCCGGCATGGCGTTTTTCAGGATCGGGGTGAGCCAGATCGCCCCGGCGCCGAGGTCCCGGATGTAGCCCAGTTGCTCCTTCACCCCTTTGAAGGTGCCCCCCTGGCGGAACCCGAACTTCCCGTTCCAGGGAACGGCATTCTGGCGGGTCGAGTTCGGAGGGGCATCGGGGTTGTTGAAACGGTCCAGCATCAGGAAGTAGATCCAGCAGTCGCGCCAGTCTTCGGGGGAGGGAAAGGGATAACCGATGGTCTTCGTGGCGCCGTCGAGAAAAACCGACTTGGTCTTTCCGGTCCGGGCCGCTTCGCGCGCCTCTTTTACCGCCTGGCCTAACTCGGGACTTAGGATGCTCGTTATCGCCATGTAGTACCTCCTTGCGAGGGTTTTTGCTCATCCTCTCCCCAGTACCAAAACCATGCCAGCAGTTAACTTTTTCCTATATTGCCCTGTTCCCGGATACTTGCGGGGACCGATATGGCATTAATATGCGCCCCGCCCTCCCTTCATGTGTCCATATTGTTACGATCGGGGCCGTAGCTATCGGTGATCCTTGAGGATGTAACAAAATGGACAGTCCATTTTTTTACAGCGGTATAAGCCCGACAAAGTCCCCCTTTGTGAAGGGGGATTTAGGGGGATTTGCCTCTGAGGTTCAGGCCTTAGAGAGTAAAACAGAGAACCTCAAAACCAAATCCCCCCTGCCCCCCTTTGCCAAAGTGGGGATCAAAGGACGGACCTTCTTTCGGCGAATAATTCCTTACGGACCCGATTACCCAAGCCGCCTCCCGCGATATCCCGTATAATGTCGGGAAACGATACCAGCGAGGTTACTCATGCCACCTAGGGCCATCATCTGCCCTCATTGCGGAAAAATCATCGCCGGCGACGAAAGCGCCTGTTCCTGGTGCGGCACCGCCCGGTCCCATCCCTGGTGGCGTCTGCTCAAGCCTACCCGCGACACGGCGCGCACCGATTGGGTAGCACCGGCCCTTTTGGCGGCAAACGTCGTCTTTTTTGCGGTGTCGCTGATCCTCAACTTCGTGAGCCACTCGGGAAGCATCCTCACTCCGGGCAACAACGTGCTGCTGCTTCTGGGCGCCAGCGGCACCATCCCCATCGACCGTTACGGACGGATCTGGTCCCTGGTCAGCGCCAACTACCTCCACGGCGGGGTACTGCACCTCCTGTTCAACATGCTGGCCCTGCGCCAGATCGGTCCCTGGGTGGTCCGCGAGTTCGGTGCCAGCCGGATGTTCGTCATCTACACGGTGGGCGGAGTCTTCGGGTACTGGGTCTCCTACGTGGCCGGCGTCCCGCTGACCGTAGGTGCGTCGGCCTCCCTGTGCGGCCTGATCGGGGCGCTGCTCTACTTCGGCAAAAACCGGGGGGGAAATTACGGGAACGCGGTCTACCGGGAGGTAAGCGGGTGGGTGATGAGCATCTTCATCTTCGGCATCATCGTCCCCGGCGTCAACAACTGGGGGCACGGCGGCGGGTTGGTCGGCGGGATCGCCATGGGAATGCTTCTGGGGTACAACGAAAAGCGGAAGGAGACCCCGGTGCACCGCGCCTTGGCGCTCGCCTGCGGGGTGATCACCGTTGCGGTGCTGCTGCGGGCCTTGTACGGCGTCTTCCCGGGGTAAGGCACCCTCTCCGCTCCGGGCTCCCTCACCCCGGCCCTCTCCCGGAGGGCGAGGGAGCCGAGGTCTTAAAGAAGACGAAAAAAGCCTCCTGCCGGGCCCTCGGGCCTTGGAACAGGAGGCTTTTTTCGTCGTGGTGGAAGTTTTACCCGCGATCAGCGCTTGTAGTTGTCCGCGAGGTACTTGACCAGGGTCTTCTTCTCGTCGGGGCTGAGTTTCGCCCCTTTTTTGACCATGCCGGTGACGATGGCATCCCACTGGGCGGGGGTGCGTTTCAGCACCTTCACTTTCGAGGTCGGGTGGCATACGGCGCAGCGCTGTTCCAACAGCGCGGGACCGCTCGAGAAGGCGCCCGCAAAGGCGCTTCCGGATAGCAAAAGGGTGACGGCGACGACGGTTGCTGCTGTTTTCTTCACTTGTTCCTCCTCCTGGGACGGAAACCCCGTCCGATCTTCAAACTGCCTGACGGAAATGTCATATCATAAAAACCATATGAATGCAGCAAAACCGTGACCGAGAAGAAGGCTCTCCGCAGGGGACGCGGAAAAAGTAAGCTCTCAACCGTCCCCGCCCGCTCCGTTTTTCTGTAACAAAATGGACATGTCCATTTTGTTACAGTTTCTCGGCAAGTCATTAGTTCATCAGCAGAAAAACTGACCGATTCGCTGTGACTGTAACAATATGGACAGTCAGTGGTCTGGGGACCGGCACAAAAGGCTCAAGTTAAGCAGCTGATTTATCGCGCATTCCGTTTCCGGGCCTGCTGGCACGTAATTTGTACAATTCCCGGTTCATTCTTACCTGTCAATGACACAGGGACCCTTACACCAGATGACGGTGAATACTCAAGGAGGATTGTTATGTTTCACAGGTTTTCCAAGGCAGTTGCATTGATGGCGCTCGTTTCCCTTACCGGTTGTGCCAGTATCGTCAGCAAGTCGGAATGGCCGGTGACTATCCAGTCGAACCCGACCGGGGCGAAATGCGTCATCAGCAAGGAAAATGGGGTTTCCATCCAGGTCGGCGAGACCCCGATGACGGTAACCCTCTCCTCCTCCAAAGGCTATTTCTCCAAAGCGGAGTACAAACTGGTGTGCAACAAGGAAGGGTACCAGGCGTCGGAAGCGGAGTTCAAGGCGCACATCAACGGCTGGTACCTCGGCGGCAACCTCGTCTTCGGGGGGCTGATCGGGTACCTGATCGTGGACCCCGCCACCGGAGCCATGTGGCGGCTCGATGAGACCACGACGGTGAACCTCCTTTCCGCGGGGGCGAAGACCGCCGACGCAAGCCCGGCACCGAAAGCGATCCAGTAGACGCGGTAACAGCCGGAAACACCCCGGGACCCGGGAAATACCAGGGCCAGGACTGTCAGAACCCCAGCTCAAAGCAGGCTGGCTCCGGCTGTTCTGGCTTTTTTGCGTTTCCGCCCCCACCGGTCACTGTGCATCGGCCCCGCGCAGGCGGCAATCGATCTGAATCAGCTGCGGCTAAGAGAAACGAAAAACCGACCGTCGCACCGCGTTGACTTCTGCCTGAGAGCTGCACATAGTTACTGGTGTCATCTCATACACAAGAGGAGGTTCCGCCATGTACCTTGCCCGAGACAAGAACA
This sequence comes from Geomesophilobacter sediminis, assembly GCF_016458275.1. Lineage (GTDB taxonomy): Bacteria > Desulfobacterota > Desulfuromonadia > Geobacterales > Geobacteraceae > Geomesophilobacter > Geomesophilobacter sediminis. Next base: position 15,015 of record NZ_JAEMHM010000007.1, on the reverse strand, counting down.
ACGATCTCTACCTCTTCGCCGACCTCCCCACCCGCGGCAGGGACTGCTGGTGGGCCGAGGCCGGTATCGACGGAACCTACCTGCGGCTCAAGAACTCCCTCTACCCGGAAGTGAGCTGGGAGTCGGAACCGCGGAAGGTTTCGATCGTCATGGACACCGAGTCTGGAGAGTAGAAAAAAGGGATTAGCCAGCTGGCTAATCCCTTTTTTCGTCATTCGGTTAAATTATCCGCGAGTTCCGGCCGACGAGCGGGTCGACGCTCTGCTCAGGCCACCTTAGTATCTCTCGAATTCGGCGTCCGAATCGGAGGCAGCCACGTTGAGATCAAGGGCCAACCCCGCCGTTTTCTGCGGTTTGGGAGTAAGACCACTTCGTCCCAAGACGTTGACCTTCTTTCCCTCGGGGGGATTCCCGCTTCTTACCCCGATGCGCTTTGAGCCACCGACCTCGCTCAGCCGGAAAAACGCGATCACCTGCTGCAGCTGCTCCGCCTGGGAGGAAAGCTCCTCCGCGGTGGACGCCATCTCCTCGGAGGCGCTCGCGTTTTGCTGGATCACCTGATCCAGCTGCTGGATCGCCTTGTTGATCTGCTCCGCCCCGGCATCCTGCTCACGGCAGGCCGCGCTGATTTCCTGGACCAGTTCCGCGGTCTTCTGAATCTCGGGGACCATCTTTTCGAAAAGCTGCCCCGCCTTCACCGCCACGTCTACGCTGACCGAGGACATCTCGTAGATCTCGGCCGCCGCCTTCTGGCTTCGTTCCGCGAGCTTGCGCACCTCGCTCGCCACGACGGCGAACCCTTTCCCGTGTTCGCCGGCACGCGCCGCCTCTATGGCGGCGTTGAGCGCCAGCAGGTTGGTCTGCCGGGCGATCTCCTCGATGATGGAGATCTTGTTGGCGATGTCCTTCATGGCGACGACCGTCTCGCCGACGGCCTTTTCCCCGGTTTTGGCGTTTTCGGCCGATTTCACGGCGATTTTCTCGGTCTGGGAACCGTTGTCGGCGTTTTGCCTGATGTTCGAGGACATCTCTTCCATCGACGAGGAGGCCTCTTCCGCCGCGGCCGCCTGTTCGGTAGCCCCCTGCGACAGCTGCTGCGACCCCGCGCTGAGCTGCTGGCTCCCTCGGGCAACGTGGTCCGCCGCCGCCTGGACCTCGCAAACCACGCTCTGCAGCTTGGTCACCATCGCCACCAGCGCGCGCATCAGTTCGTCCCGCTCCGAGCGCTCCGTCAGTTTCACCTCCAGGTTCCCCCGGGCGATCTCCTGGGCGGCGGCGGTGATCCGGTTCATGGATTCCCCGAGCAGGTTCAGGTTCTGCTTGATGAGGTTGAAGTCGCCGTTGTAGGTCTCAACGATGGCGGGGGGGACGTCGCCTTTGGAGATGCGGTCCACGTAGTCCGCCGCCATGTTCAGGGGCAGGATCACGGCATCCATCGCCTGGTTCACCCCCTCAACCACGCTGCGGTATCCCCCCTGGAACCGAGCCGGGTTGCCGCGGTAGGAGAGGCGTCCCCCGACCGCCGCCTCGGTAAGCAGGCCGACCTCGTTGATGAGGGCCTGGATCGTCTCCATCATGTTGGTAAAGGCGGGGAGCAGCTTGTCGTTTTCGCAGCGCCGCCCGATCCTTCGGAACTCGTCCAGCCGGCTGATGTCGCCCCCCGCAAGCCGGTCCGCGATGTCCTGGAGGTTGAGCAGCCGCTTGCGCACGTCTCCCATGGCGCCGGCCAGGATCTGGAACTGCCCCTGGTAACCGTCCTGCATGGTGGTCGTGTAGTCGTTGAGGGCGATCCGGCCCAGGACCGAAACCGCTTCGCTCAAGGGCTGGGCGACCGCATCCATCATCCGGTTCACCCCGACCACCACCTCACGATAGCTCCCCGGGAAGCGATCCGCGTTGCTGCGGCTATCCAACTCGCCGCGGGCCGCGGCCGCCGCCTGCCTTTCGATTTCCGCGATCAGCTCGGCTACCCCGTCCATGGTGGCGATGACCGAGGGGATGATCTGGTCGTTTTCGGACCGCTTCCCTACCGCCTTCATCTCCGCCAACCGGGTGAAGTCCCCCTGGGCCAAGCGCACGAAGAGGTCCTGCACGCTCAAAAGCCTGGTGCGCACACCGTTCACCTTCTCGGCAAAGAGTTCGAAGTCTCCCTGGAACTCGCCGGTCATCCCCTGGGTGAAGTCGTTCACCGCCATTTTCCCCAAGATCTGCTGCGCCGCAGCGATCGGGGTGGTGACGTGGTCCAGGGTACCGTTGAACCCGGCGATGATCTCGCGATAGCCCCCGCCGAAACCGTCAGTGTTGCCGCGAACCTGCAGGTTGCCCGCCTTGGCCGCCTCGGCCAGCCGTCCCGATTCGGCCACCAGCCCCTGCAGGGTGGCGAGCACCTGAGCGAGGCTCTGCGCCAGGACGTCCGACTCCGATTTCGGCTGCACGGAAACGTTCAGATCCCCGGCTGCCACCGCCTGGGCCACCTGCGCCGCATCCCGGATGTTTTTGGCCATGTGGGAGAAGGAGCGGGCCAGCTGCCCCACCTCATCGGCGGAAGATACCTCGACCTCGACACCGACGTCCCCCGAAGCCAGCCGGTCCGCGCTGGCGGTGAGCCCGCGCAGCGGCAGGCAGATGCTTCGGGTCAGCAGCAGGGCGATGCCGACCGTCAGACCCAGGGCAAGCAGGGCAAAGCCGACTTCAAGGGTGCGGGCCCGCTGGGAAATCGCGGTCGCCTGTTCATGACTATTCTGGATCTGCCCCTCCTCGTATTTCACAAGTTCCCCAAAGCTCGCGAAGAGCTTCGCGTTGAGGGTTCGGGCATCCCGAACGAAGAGCTGCCCGGCACCGGCGGTGTTGCCGGCCAGACTCAACTCCATCACCTTGTTGTTCACCTGCTTGGCATCGGCGATTGCCTGATGGGTCTGGGCGAGGAGCTGTTTCCCTTTTTCGCCGGTCTCCAGGCGTTCCAGCTTCTCCATGGCAGCTTTGTACCGGTCGCGTTTTTCCTCGATCGCCCGCTTCTCTTCCTGACGGGAGGCGGGATCCGGGGTGATGGTCATGGCTTCGATGCTGGAGATGATCGAGCCGAAGGTGATCATGGACTCGTTGGCGAATTTCGTTTTGGCGTAGCTCAATTCGACGATGTCGTTAAGTCGCGCGTCGATCCGGTTCAAGCTCCGGTAGCCGATCGCACTTACCGCGACCAGTGCGATGAAGATAATGCCGAACCCCAGACCGAGGCGTGTGCCGATGTTCATGTCACCAAGCTTCATAAAATCTCCGTCTCCTTTTCTCGAGGGAAAATGGTTGCCGTGGACGTAAACGTTCGGCAAGAGGCGGGACAACTTTAATTCCCGCAGTGATTACGCGGGTTTAACCGGCATAGGAAATGGGTCGGGCAAGGGGGATCCGTGCGGTGGGTGAGGCTGCAGCAATGCTGCAAGTGGCGTTTATAACGTGGGAAAAACCGATGCGTCAAAGATGCAGAATTTTCGAGGGGGTAGAAGCACCGGCTCGCCCAAGCCAAGGGTGGTCTGCAAATAGTATGTTTCATTTCAACCATTTGTCTCACCAGCCAACCGAAATTGAAATTATTTTTGTGTAGGGAAAGTCGGACAAGGGATGAAATTACGCACAAACTACGAGGAAATAGTTGCAGTTAACGGACGGGGAGCTGACCTTATTTCGTGGGGGAGCGCGCGGTTCCCGGCACGATCAGCCGGAGGCGGCGATATCGGGTGCGGTCGTTCGCGCCTGGAAAGGCGCTCCCACAGGGTAGGCAACATCCTTCCTTAATCCAACAGACTTGATCGCGGCAGGAATGCCGCTCCTGCAAGGGAGGCGCCGTTTCGGTGTGGGGCGCCATTGCGGGCGAGATCCGCCGGAGGCGGCGATATCGGTTGCGGTCGTTCGCGCCTGGAAAGGCGCTCCCACAGGGTAGGCAGCTTCCTTCCTTAATCCAACAGACTTGATCGCGGCAGGAATGCCGCTACTACAAGGGAGGCGCCGTTTCGGTGTGGGGCGCCATTGCGGGCGAGATCCGCCTGAGGCGACGATATCGGGTACGGTCTTTCGCGCCTGGAAAGGCGCTCCCACAGGGTAGGCAACATCCTTCCTTAATCCAACAGACTTGATCGCGGCAGGAATGCCGCTCCTACAAGGTCCGTAGGGTAGGCAGCAAGGTCGGAGAGGGGTTTTTTTATGCTATCTGCACCATCTCATCAGTCATAGCCAAACTTGGTTACTGACATAACTTCGCTGTTTCATGTCCGTTCTTGCTATAATGGTTGTTTAGGAACTTACCTTGTCTAGCGGAGGTGAGGAGATGATGACACAAAGACGATCGTTTCTCTTTTACTGCCTTGGGCTGTCACTCATAGTGGGCATCGGGTGCGCGGCCCCGACTCTTGGCGCCGAGGCGATGCTGTCCACCGATGCGTCCAAGCCCCTCCAGGAGATGCCGGTTCTGACCGGCGTCGAGTGGCAGGGGATGAGCCCGGACACCAAACTGGCGTTCGTCCTCGGCATCGGGCACGTGGTGACCATCGAGGAAAACGTGATCAGCAAGCATCCGGAACTGAAACGTAAGGGATTCTCGGCAAAGCTTGCCGAAGGGCTGGCGGGGGTGCCGATGGATACCGTCATCGGGACGGTCGATACCTTCTATGCCGCGCATCCCGATGAGGCAGGTCTTCCGGTCATGGGGGTGATCTGGCAGCAGCTGGTGCGCCCCAAGCTGAAAACCGGGATCGCGGACAAGCCGCTATCGAAGTCGGACGCTCCGTAGCGACATCATGGTGTCCGACAAGGAGGCCATTATGAAGATGTTGAAATATACGGCAGTGGTAGTAGTGACAACGTTGACGCTGGGCTGCGTCGGCATGACGCGACAACAGCAAAGCACCTTGAGTGGCGGTGCCATGGGCGCCGCAGGCGGTGCCTTCCTCGGCGCCATCTCCGGCGGGAGCCCGGCGGTCGGTGCCGCAGTGGGCGGCGCCGCCGGTGCGCTGACCGGCTTCATCTTGAGCGACCCGGGAGACCGCCGCTACTATCGGCACAGATAACCGGGGGGATCAGGGTTGATACGTGATCAACCCCATCCTCACCCTGTGTTGCGAACTCGCGCTAACGCGCGCAACCCCCTTGAAGGGAGGGAACGTGGGGCTCCTCCACCTGTGATTTCCAACTTCCATTTCGACGCCAGGGCGCTTCAATCACCGTCTGCGTTCCTTTCGTTCAGTCATTCCTTGTGTTGCAGCAGTCGTTCGATTCGACGGTCGGGAATGAGCCAGATGAGCGCGACCAGAACGTAGAGGGCCTGCGCCATTGCTACGGATCGGAAGCTCACGGCTACGCCGAGCAGGTACAGAAGCGGGGAGCCCTTCCCCTTCCAGTCGTTCCCGATCGCCTTTTTCAGGAGGGATGCCGCTCCCTGGCTATGGATGATGGTCGCCTGGAGGACCCAGTAGGCGACCGCCGCCATCAGCAGGATCACTCCGTAGGCCGCCGTCGGTATCGGGGCGAAATGATTTCGTCCCATCCATTCGGTCCCAATCGGAAAGAGGGAGAGCCAGAAAAGGAGGTGGAGATTTGCCCAGAGGATGCCGCCGGTGACGAAATGGCTGGTATGCAGCATGTGATGGTGGTTGTTCCAGTAGATGCCGAGGTAGGCAAAACTCAGGACGTAGCTTAGAAAGATGGGGAGCTGGGAGCGCAGCGCTTCGAGCGTGGTCCCCTGGGGGGCCTTCATCTCCAGGACCATGATGGTGATGATGATGGCGAGTACGCCGTCACTGAAGGCTTCGATACGGTTCTTGTTCATCGGCACGGCCCTTTTCGGTCATCTTTCGATCAACACTCCTACCAAAGCAGATAACCCTCATTTTACAACGTACGCCGCTCTCAAGGAAATGGTGCAGTAGGGCCTGTTTTGGATTGACTCCAGGCGCGAAAAAAGCGATTTTTAGCAGCCTGACGTCATCAATGTTCCCCAGAAAGCACCGCATGAAGAATCCTTTCCAAAGAGCAATCGCCGTAGCCCTCGTTGCTTGTCTCACCACCGGATGCAGCAGCTCCCGGACCATTTCCTTCCTATCCTCTCCCCCCGGTGCGGTGATCTCGGCGGGGGGACGCACCTGCACCGCCCCTTGCGAGTTGGCAGTACCCTTGGAAACGGCCACGGCCACCGCCACCCTGCCCTCCGGCGCCCAGCAGGAGGTTGCGATCGGACAACTCACCGCCAAAAACGCCGCCACCCGCTACAACGTGGCCAAGGCCGGACAGTACACCTCGATGTCGATCGTGTATCCGCTTCTGGCGGTTGGCGGGATTGCGGCTTTGCTCGTTTGGCTGACCGGTGCGACCGATGACTTTCCTTCCGAACATCCTTCGCGGGACCGCGACATTGTCGTGTTTACCACCATCACCTTGGGAACCGCAGCCGGCTTCGTCTATATAGCGCGGAATCTGGAGGAAAACGCCGATGACGTTGCTCCCGAGGTGTATATCTCGTTTCCTCAATCGGAAGCGCCACCGCCTAAACCGGCCATCGAACCGCTGCCGTACCACAACCCGAACGGCACGTTGAAACTCTTCCCGGAGGGGCTGCCGGCCCCGCAAAATCGGCTTAAATAGCAACATACCAGGCTGAATACGATGAGGAGTCGCGATAGGGACCCAGGGAGGGCATGATGAGACAACCGGCAGCCATCTTCAGCTCGGATATGATTGCGCCCTGCGGCTTGAATTGTGGCGTCTGCCGTGCCTTTAACCGGGAAAGCAACCGGTGCCCCGGTTGCCGCGGTGACGACGCTGGCAAGCCGCCGACCCGCTGTTCCTGCCCCATCAAGAACTGCAGCAGCAGAGGACCGGGTTCGGACAACTGCTCCGGTTGCGTTGACTTTCCCTGTCCGCCGCTCCAGCGCCTGGACCGGCGTTACCGGAAAAGGTACGGGGTGAGCTGCATCGACAATCTGGCAGCGATCAGGGACGCGGGGCTCGCTGCTTTTCTTGCCGGCGAGGCGGCACGTTGGAGCTGTGCCGGGTGCGGCGGGTTGCTCTCCATGCATGAGGCGCAGTGCCCCTCCTGCGGGGCCGATCGGCGCTAAACGATGAAAGCGGCGTCCCGAACAGGAAGGCCCCCGACCGAGAGTCGGGGGCCTTTGTTTTTCCGGAGCCAGAGGACCTGCTTAATGACGGACGGTCGCGACCACGAGCGCCAGGTCGTCCTTTAGGGGAACCCCCTCAGTGAACGTGTTCAGATCGGCAAGGGCGCGCTGCAGCGCGGTTCCGGACTCTTCGCCCAGTCCCTCTTTGAAGGATCGGGCCAGCCGTTTCAGCCCGTACATCCTGCCCGCCCGGTTTTCGGCCTCCACGCTGCCATCGGTATAGAGAATCAGGCGGTCGCCGGGACAAAGCGGCAGGGACCGCTCCTCGAAGCTGATCTTCGGCACCACGCCGATGATCATGCCTTCGGTATCGAGGGCCGCGACCCTGCCGTCGGCATGCACATAGAGGGCGGGATTGTGGCCGGCACAGGAGTAGCTCGCCGTCATGCGCCGCTCGTCGAGCCGGAGATAGAACATGCTGAAGAAGAGCCCGGCGCGGGTCAGATCGTCATAGAGGGACTCGTTGAGCAGCGCCAGCATCTCCGCGCATCCGAGACCGGCCGCCGAGTGCGCCTGGAAGGCGCCGCGGATCTCGGCCACGATCAACGCTGACCCGACGTTGTGTCCCGCCACGTCGGCGATGACCACATCCATGATTCCGTCGCCGCGGAAGAAGACGTCGAAATAGTCCCCACCGAGGACGCCGGCCGGCCGGTAGTGGGTGGCGAAGTGGATTCGCCTGGTGCCGGGAATGAACTGCGGGATCAGGGCGGACTGGATCTCCTGGGCGATCTCCATCTCCTTGGCGAGCATGGCCTTTTCCTCCAGGTTTACCCGGATCTGTTCGGTCTGCTCCAGCACCTTCTGCTCCAGGTCCAGCTGGTAGGAGCGATGCTCCAGGAAAAGCTGGCGCTGCTCCAGGGTATTTTTCACCGTCACCCGGAGCCGCTCCGCATCGAACGGCTTCATGACGTAGTCCTTGGCCCCCAGGTGCATGCATTCCATCACGACTACCGGATCGGTGACCCCGGTCAGCATCACCACGAAGATGTCACTCATCGTGCTGACGATCTCCTTCAAGAGCACGATGCCGTTTTTGCCCGGCATTTCGATGTCGCACAGGACCAGCCCGAAGGAGTCGCGCTCCAGCTCTTCCAGGGCCTGGTCGACCCCTTCCACCGCGCAGCACTCGAAGCCGGCCTCGCGCAGGATGCGCGGAATGACCTCCCTCATGGCTCTGCTGTCATCGACTACCAGGATGTTTCGGTTCATGGCCCACCTGCCGGTGCGTTATTGCCTGCCTGTACCTTTTCGGCTGCTCCGGGACAACTCTTGAACCAATAGATCCCCCCGATCACATCGTCCCCCTCTCCTTCTCGTCAGCCGGGTGCAAAGCCGGAAGGAGGCGACTGTAACAAAATGGACATGTCCAAATTGTTACAGCGGGACGCAATGTCTTGATTTCGCTGGACGATTTCGCAGCAGGCGTGAGGGCTGTAACAATATGGACAGTGCCGGCACCTTACAGCGAGCCAGAGGCAGCCTCGGCAACCAGCTGAAATCATACGAAAACACGAGCCGGACTGGCACTGGCATGGTACTTGTTATCATCCTTTCACGCCGCAGCAGACATCGGATCACTGCAGTACTGTCATAGGCCGGCGGAAACGACCTGTTAAGCCCTGACTGAAATGATGCATTGACTGTGATTCCTGGGATAGATGCGCAATGGCAACAAGAGGAGACCAGAGATGAAACTGTCAAACCTGCTCGTCCTGATTCAGGTGCTTTCCTTTATCACATCTCCGGCATCGGCCGCGGTCGTGCATTTCAAAAACGGGGAAATCATCGAGTGCGAATCCTTCACCCGGCGGGGTGACACACTCTTCGTGAACATCAACGGGGATAAGCTGGTGGATTTTCCCGTGGACGAGATCGATCTCGGGAAAACGTCGCTGGCACCGGGGAGAAAAAAACCGGCCACAACCGCGCCGAGGACCAGGTCCACGGCCAAGGCAACCGGGAGTTCCGACAACGGTTCCTGGACCGGCTCGTTCGCGCTGCCGGTCCCGGAAGGAAGCACCCCCTGTCCCCCCGGGCTGCAAAACGAGCTGCTGGCCCGCTTCGCCAGATATAACCGGGCGGCCGAAGCGGGCGATTTCGCCGAGTGGGGCAGGCAGATCACCCGACTGCAGGCGGAAAAGACCCGGGAGAAACTGGCGGGTTTGAGCGAGCCGGAATATCAGAAACGGAAGCGCTCCCTCCAGGAGATGGCGGTGCGGAAATATCGTCCGGCCGCCTGCCTGGTCTCGCCGGACGCGGACACCGCGGTGATGGTGGGACGCGGCACCAAGCTCTTCCTGGGGACGACCAGCGAGACCAACGGAACCGTCCTATTCAACAAGGAAGACCAAAGCTGGAAGATCAAATCCGCGGTCTGGAACCATCCCCCGAAGTAGGGCTCATCAGCGCCCGCTTGCTACACGCGGGGAAGTGGGGTTGGCGACAGAGTCAAATCCCCCCTGCCCCCCCTTCGCAAAGGGGGGGACGTAATAGCCTCGCCTGGACTTCAAGGAAGCACCTTCCCCGAATTTCCGGAAGAACCTTCGCAAAGGGGGGAACGCGGGTTCCCGTGCAGTGCTCTGTGGCACCTTCCCCCCCCTCACCCCCTCCCGCCAGGGGAGGAGGGACCTCGAAGCTGAGATCGTCACAACGACGGCGGACACCTCATTTTTTCCCCTTGGTCGCGACGCGCTGGGTGAACTTGTCATAGTTGATGACGAAGCGCTCGTGGGTCCCCCGGCCGATCACGTCCACCTCGTCGCGCGCCTCGACTGCCCACACGGTGCGCTTGCCGTCGACTTCCACACAGCGCACCGTCGCGGTCACCTCCATCCCCACCGGGGTCGCGGCCTCATGGGTCACGTTGATCATGGTCCCGACGGTCCGCTCCCCTTCTTCCAGGTGCGGCGCCAGCGCCTCCATACAGGCCCACTCGATAAAGCCGACCAGGTAGCCGGTGGCAAAGACTTCCGGCATGATCCGGAAATGATCCGATTCCGGATAGAGAAACGGGACCGTTCTCTCCCGGGGAACGCGGTATTTCAGGGTCTGCTCCAAACCTGCCTGCAAGGTATCTTTCATCGCCCTCTCCTTTTCAGTTAACGCTTCCGGCCCGGATCACCAGCGGCCAAAAGACGTCCTTGGTCTCGGCACCTTCGCTCCAGGCGGCTTCCAGTGCCGAGCGCACCTTGGCCAGAGGATCCGCCCCTACCCGCGCCTGGTACTCCTTCACCGCCGACCAGGTCGCCAGGTATCCCATGAGGTGCGGGAACTCCCACCGCGCGCTCATGGCAAAGGGGGGCGCCTCGATCTCCCGGAACGGGAAGGGAAGGCTTCGGTACCCTTCGTCCACGTGGCACCGTTCCGGTGGCCAAAAGCCGCCGAGGATGTCGTAGTAAAGCTCGCCCACCACCCGGTCCACGGCCCGGTCCACCGTCATCAGGCCGTAGCTGAAGGCGGCGAAGATCCCCTCCGGCCGCGCCACGCGCCTGACTTCCGGATAGAAGCGCTCCAGATCGAACCAGTGCAGGGCCTGCGCCGCGATCACCAGGTCCTGGCTTTGCGGCGCCACCCCGGTCGCTTCGGCCGGGGCGACCCGGTAGGTTACCTTTGGGTCCGGGACCGCGTTCGCGATCTGTTCGGCACTGGGGTCGACGGCGACCACGGCGGCAAAGTGCCGGGCGAGCGCGAGCGCCGCCTGGCCGGTACCGCAGCCGCAATCAAGAGCCGAGTCCCGACCCGGCGCGAGCCCCGCCAGCCACTGGAACAGCGCATCGGGGTAGCTGGGTCGAAACGACCGGTAGCCGGCGGAAACCTGCGAAAAATGGTCCTTGAATCGATGGGTCACGGAGGCCTCCTCCTTTTTAATTGGAATCTAGCACACCCCGATGCTATAAAGAAAATATATAATTTATATCTATTCAATAGGTACAGCCTATAGAAAGGACCGTATGGAGTTTCGCCAGATCAGGTACCTGCTGGAAATCGTCCGGGGCGGCGGATTCACCCGCGCCGCCGAAAACCTGGGGATTGCCCAGCCCTCGCTCTCGGTCGCGGTGCAGAAGCTGGAGGACGAGCTGGGGGTGACCCTTTTGAACCGCCAGGAGCGCAAGATCACCCTCACCGCGGAGGGGCGGGCGTTTTTGCCGCGCGCGGCCCAAATCGAGGAACTGGTGCGGGGGGCCGTGCACGAGATGGAGGAATTTCGCGGCCTGGAGCGGGGTGAGATCCGGGTGGGGATCCCCGGGATGTTGGGAACCCATTTCTTCCCGGCGCTGATCGCGGAGTTCAGGCAAAGCTACCCCAACCTCAAGCTTTCGGTCTACTCCGACGGGGCGAACCGGATTCAGGCGCTGGTCGAATCGGGAGATCTGGATGCCGGGATCGTGGCGGCGGGGGTGTTTCCCGACTCACTGGTGTCCCGAAGCCTGATCCGGGAGGAGATGGTCGCCTGCGTGGCCCGGGGGCACGCGCTGGCTGGACGCGATGCGATCACCCTCGAGGAGATGGCGCAGGAGCCGCTGTTTCTCTTCAGCGAAGGGTATTTTCAGAGGCAGTACCTTGGGGAGGCGATGGCGCGGACCGGCATTACCCCCAACGTCGTCTTCGAGACCAACCTGGTCCCCCTGCTCAAGGAGGTAACGGCCCGGGGGGGCGGGGTGACCACGCTGCTCCGGATGGCGGTCAAGGAGCCGGAGCTTGTCGCGGTGCCGTTTGCGCCGCCGATGTACGTCGAGGCGGTGGTGGTTTGGAAGAAACACGCCTATCTCTCCAAGGCAACGCGGGCTTTTCTGGATTTTCTGGAGGGAAAGCAAAGCGGGGTCGGGTTCGCCGGGGAGGGTGGTGTGGCGTCTTAGCCACAGGGTGGCGAAGACCAGGGACCAAAGGGGCACCAGGGACAGGAGGAAAGGCAAATCCCCCCTGCTCCCCTTTGTCAAAGGGGCGGAGTAACGGTTTTCACAACGAAAAGCAGGCACCCAGTCGCGTGGACTGGATGCCTGCTTTTTTTCGGCCGCTCCCGAACCGGAGCGGGTTGGGGTTAGTAAGAGACGGCGGCGATGGCCGCGATCTGCGCGGAGGTCAGGGTCGAGAGCGATTTCATCGACCCGATGCTGGAGATGGCCGCGGTGATCTGGGCTGCGGTGCGCGGTCCGAGCGAGCCGTGGCAGCCCAGGCAGACGGAGTTGTAGTAAGAAAGGGCATCAAAGGCCGGGGTGGCACTTGCGGTGGTGGCGGTGGCTTGCGCCGAGGCGGCGCTCTCGCCGGTCGCGTTCACCGCGGTGACGATGTAGTAGTAGGCGGTCCCGGCGGCAAGGCCGGTCTGGACGTAGGGGGAGGTCACCCCGGTGAGCTTGGTCCCGTTGGCTACGGTCACGCCGGTGGCGGTCCCGTAGTAGAGGTTGTAGGAGGTCGCGCCGGATACCGCGGACCAGGAGACGGTCACCTGGTTGGTAGCGCCGACTGCGCTGACTCCGGTCGGGGCGGCCGGAGCGGCGGGTGCCGGGGCGGCGGTGGTGGCGGAGGCCTGCGCGGAAGCGGCACTTTCGCCGACGCTGTTCACCGCGGTGACGACGTAGTAGTAGGTGGTCCCGGCGGTGAGACCGGTCTGGACGTAGGGGCTCGTGGCGCCGGCAATGCGGGTTCCGCTGGTCTTGGTGACGCCGGTAGTGGTCGACCAGTAGATGTTATAGGAGGTGGCACCCGTTACGGCCGGCCAGGAGATGGTTGCCTGGTTGGTCCCGCCGGTGGCGCTCACGCCGGTCGGTGCGGCCGGTGCGGTCGGAGCCGGGACGGCGGCGAGGGTGGTGGCGGCGACCTGGACCGAGGCGGCGCTTTCGCCGGCGCTGTTTACCGCGGTGACGACATAGTAATAGGTGGTGGCGTCGGCAAGACCCATCTGGACGGCGGGGCTGGTGGCGTTGCTCAGCTTGGTCCCGTTGCTGACCGTCACTCCCGAGGTGGTGGCGTAGTAGATGTTGTACGAGGTGGCACCGGAAACCGCCGGCCAGGAAACGGTGACCTGCTTGGTGCCGCCGACGGCGGTCACGCCGGTCGGTGCGGCGGGAACGGTCGGGCCCGGGGCCGGAGCGGCCGTGGTGGCGGAAACCTGGGTGGAGGCCGGGCTTTCGCCGGCGCTGTTTAAGGCGGTGATCACATAGTAATAGGTGGTCCCCGCGGTCAATCCGGTCTGGACGTAGCTGGTTCCGGTCACCTGGATCTTGGTGCCGGTGGCGGTGGTCACGCCGGGAGCGGTCGAGTAGTAGACGTTGTACGCGGTGGCGGTGCTGGCCGCGGCCCAGGCAAGGCTCACCTGTGCCGTGCCGCCGGTGGCGGTGATGCCGGTCGGGGGGACCGGTGCGGTGATCGGCGGGGGAACGGTGCCGCCGGTGTAGACGCCGTTGGCGATGTCGGTGACGGTCCCGGAGAAGATGACCTGGCCGGTCCTGATGAAGGTGATGGAGAGGACGCCGTTACTCACGGTGATCTTCACGTTGTCGAACATCTCATCGAGGCCCAGGTGGTTGGTAATGTAACGCGAGGTGATCGGGTTGCTGTTCTGGGCGTTGTACTGCTGGAGGAGCGGCTGCAACTTGCTCAGCAGGGTGTTGACCACGGCCTGCAGGTTGGTGCCGATGTGGTGCAGACGGTCGGGGTCGGCATGGCTGTAGACGTCGGAGGCATCGCCGTCATCCGAGGCGCTCGCGACAATGGCCTCGGTGAGGGGGTTGACGTTTGCGGTGCCGGCCCCCTCGGCAAAGGAGTGCAGCTTGTAGTTCACCCCGGCGGCGGTTCCGGTCGCCTCCAGGATGAAGGGTGCCGTCATGTCGGTGACGTCGATGGCGAACGAGCCGTTGGCAGCGATCACCGTGGTTTTGACCTGGGGGGTCGCCGAGGAATCTTTCAGGCTTACCTGTCCGGCCAGGGGTGCCCCGACCGATGCGGTCCCGCTGACTACCTGGGACGAAAGTCCGCTGTTGCCGCCGCCGCAGCCGGCGGTGATGAAGGTGAGGACGAGCAGGGAAAGCAAGGTGATGGCGGTAGCGCCCCTTCTGATCAGTTCAGTCATGGATCCTCCTTGATGGGCTGTCGTTGCCTGCTGAGAGCGAGTTGCATGTTTGGAAGACTGCTTCTCCATTCATTTCTCCTTTTGATCTGCAAGGTTTACGGCAGTGGTGCCGCATGGGCCCCAGCCCGGGAGCGGGCACAAAAAAACCGGGGCCTCAATATCATGAGCGATATTTCGGCGACCCGGCTGTCTCAGAGAGACCCTGTAGGCTTTCCGTCCCATCCTCGCGGATGGTTTAGTATTGTCGTGTATCGACTGCTTCAGGTTGTCAGAAAACAAAAAAGCCGGGACCGATATCTCTGAATAGATAGTTCGGCATCCCGGCTGTCTTGGTTTTCAAGACCCTAGGCTTTCCGCCCCACCCTCGCGGGTGGTTTAGTATTGTCGCGTATCTCGGCATTTTTTCGTGTAACGCCACTTCACTTAGCAACGGGGATGCCAACCGTGCGAAAAAGGCCCGCCGCTATCATGAAGGTCTGATCATTGTTATCGGCACGGACGGTCGAACGGTCTGTTTTTACCGATACCTACCACAAAGGGGTGCTACGCGATTTAACTTCCAGCTCATGATAAAAAGGGCCGACAAAACGGCGTTGGCGCCGCCGCCACTGACGTGAAATCGCGGTTTTTGGCGGGTTGGTGTGGCAAATCAGCTACAGTGCCGTGGTTTTTGCGACACAGGTGGACACAGGTGGACACAGGTGGACTGGGTGGACTGGGTGGACTGGGTGGACTGGGTGGACTGGGTGGACTGGGTGGACTGGGTGGACTGGGTGGACTGGGTGG
>NZ_JAEMHM010000073.1 GCF_016458275.1 Geomesophilobacter sediminis | reverse complement strand
TGGGAGCGCCTTTCCAGGCGCGAACATGTAGGAGCGACATTCCTGTCGCGATTAACAGAAGCAACACCGCAGAGGACGCAGAGGGGCACAGAGGAAAAGCCTGAGATACTTTGACAGGGATGTCCAGGATGCACTGGATGGAAGCGCCCCTGGGGTGACCCCAGTTCAAGGAAAGGCGGTGCTTACCCTGTGGGAGCGCCT
>NZ_JAEMHM010000072.1 GCF_016458275.1 Geomesophilobacter sediminis | reverse complement strand
ATTTCTGCGGTGCTCAGGGCCTGGACGTGAGCGGTATCAAGGCCGGCGATCTGGGCCGTGGTCATTGCCTTGACCTGTGCGGTGGTCAGCAGGGAAATGTTGTCGGTGCTGATCGCCGCCACCTCGGCGGTGGTCAGGGCTGCTACATCCTGAGTTGCCAGAGCGCGGAGCTGATCGGAACCAAGGGCTGCGATGCCGGTGGC
>NZ_JAEMHM010000071.1 GCF_016458275.1 Geomesophilobacter sediminis | reverse complement strand
GCGATTTCCGCGGTGGTCAGGGTCGCCAGGTTGGTGGTGCTGATCGCCTGGATCTCGGCGGTGGTCAGGGCCGCCACGTCGGCGGTGGTCAGCGCGCGGAGCTGATCGGAAGTAAGTGCGCCAACGCCTGCCGCGCCGAGTGCCTGAGCCTGGGCGGTGGAGAGGACCGCAACTTGTGCGGTGCCCAGCGCCTGGACGTGAGCGGTATCGAGGCCGGCGATTTG
>NZ_JAEMHM010000070.1 GCF_016458275.1 Geomesophilobacter sediminis | reverse complement strand
ACCGCCGAGATCCAGGCGATCAGCACCACCAACCTGGCGACCCTGACCACCGCGGAAATCGCGGCACTGACCACCGCCCAGGCACAGGCTCTCGGCGCAACCGGGGTAGGTGCCCTTGGCTCTGACCAGCTGCGCGCCCTGAGCACCCAGGATGTGGCGGCCCTGACCACCGCTGAGGTAGCGGCGATCAGCACCGATAACATCTCCCTGCTGACCACCGCCCAGGTCAAGGCAAT
>NZ_JAEMHM010000006.1 GCF_016458275.1 Geomesophilobacter sediminis | reverse complement strand
GTGTTTTGGCGAACTGAATATACCACAAGTAGCTCTCCGAGCCTTCTTTTTTATCGATCAACTATGGGACAGCAGTGATTTCTGGCATAAAGACTTTTTTGTACCAAAATCAGGGAATTCCTCTCCAAAGTGGTGACCAAGGCCATTTTATCGATCATGTGCATTTGGGGCCCCCTTTCAAAATGTATCTGCCAGATACCAGATGGATTGTTGAAAAACGCCCTCTCTGTTCTGATGAGACTGAGTGACAAAACTATGTGAAATAATTGTGTTTTATGATAATATTTTAGTTCATTTTTGTTGACACCTCAAGGAACATGGATCAAAGTGCTTGTTAAGTCCTGTTGAGACCAGATTCATAAGAAAGGAGAATCTAGAGAGATGACTGGAAAAGTTTGGAAGCTTAGCGACACCGTTGCAGCCGCGTTCTTCGGGATATGGCTTTTCTCTCTGTTTTTCCGTTCCTTCTTCGGAGGCCTCGATATCGTCGTATTCATTGTCGCAGGGCTCTGGGGACTATCTGTCTGGGCTCGGGCGAAACATGGGGAATATGTACAGCCAGAACTAACTGAAGAGCAGAAAGTTATGATGGCTGACCTCGATCGGCAAAGGCAAGAGATGTTGGTAAATCCTGCATACGACCATTTATCGAGCAACGCTTTCCATCGATCCAATGACTAAGCCGGGGCCTTGGCCGCCCGGCTCTTTCTATACTCCCACACCCCCTTCGCCTCCAATATCGCATCACGGTCCAGTTCAAGCGTAATCGAATTTTCCTCAACAAAACGGCCTTCTGCGACAATCCAGACCTGGACGTTGGGATTCTTCAAAATATGCGTTAACAGCTCGTCGAAGATCGGCAGTATGATGTCTTCGGCTCGGATGTAGACGCCAACATCGTTGACGGCTACCTGAACCGCAGATGCAATGATCTTCTGCTGGCCATCATCTTGCTCTGGAACAAGGAAAATCAAGCCATCGGGCATCTTCAAGCATTTCAGCGCTAATGAAGCCATCTATTTTTTCCCTCCGATTGTGAACTTCGACGGTAATCCAGGTTTAGCGATTCCAGATTTTTTGAATATGGCTCCCCCCATGAACGTATCCGTCATCACCTTTGGATCGAAGTCTGTGATCTTATTATCGGGAAGCCTTCCCTCACCTGCTCCACGCGCAGTTGGAGGAACTAGAGGAATGAAAGGCGCCATCTGAGCGAGGGGGCCAACAATAGATGCTGTAATTCGCTCCATCTCTTTCCCTCCGGTTTCCACGTTCTCCTTCATAAGATTCATGTATCTTTTCAGCTGGGGGTTCGGTTTACCAATACCTACTGATGGAGAAGAACCGGCAATCCTTTCCCGAATGTTGTCGGGGATTGCCTTAGGTCGATCCATACTGGCTCGACCCGCTTCTATACGGCTGTTCGCGTCTGAGACCATTTGCGAAACCCGCTCGAGGGACTCGGGCGCAGCCCCGGGAGCCTCCACAGGTGGCTTATCACCACGTACTGTGACAGGGGCAGGGGCGAGCGCCTTTTCCTCTATGAAATCTCCGAAAACCTTGTTGATCGCTCCCTTGTCTGCCCTAGTCGCCAATAGGTTGAGGTCGGAAGCAGCTTCCGCATATCTCTGCTCAGAAGCCACATTTCCGTAATACTTATCTCCATACCAGCCGATGAGTGCGGCGTCATACTCCTGGCTTGCCTGAACGGCATGGGAAGTTTCCTCTGTCTCTTTACGCTCCAGCGTCTTTGCCTTGTTCCATGCTTGGCTGGCCTGGGTCGTAGAGCTTTCTGTCTCCGAAACCTGGAGCATTTCACTGATAGCCTTCTGGTCATTTGATGAAAGCTCCGTGGATCTGAGCTTCGAAGTTGTATCACGCCATGCCTCGCCTACCGAACGTTCAACTCCCTTCTTGTCGGCCACATCAACAGTATAAGTATGTGTTGTTCCCTCCTTTGTTTGCGCTGAAACCTTGTACCCCCCTTGTCCAGACGCTGAAATTTTGATAGGGGCAATGGTTCCAAAAGGTGTTCCTGCCTCTGCAGTTGCTACAAATTGGCCAAAGGCGTCCTTTGAAACCATATTGCCATGTTCGTCCCTGATAGCCGTAGACTTGTTCCCGATGATGGAAGCGGTATTGGCAAGGGTCTTGTTTAGCTCGTGCGCCATACCTTTCGAAACCCCATATTTCTGGGCGATCCCGCTGACGGAAGTGGTCCCCTCGTTATTGGAAAGAGTTGAGAGGAAACTGCGCCCTGTTGCCATGTCGTACCGTATGGCTTCAGATTCAGCGTTGCTCCTCGCCACGGAATAACCGGCCTTGATTCCTTCGTTGTACTTGATTCCCAGGTGCATGCCGTTTGCATCGGTAAGCCGGCCATTGGAAAGGGCCAGCTTCTGTGACCCGCTGGTCAAGGTCGCCATCTTTCCGTCCGGCGTCGCATGACGTATCCACTCCTGTCCGGCGTTCGTGCTGAATTGTCCCGTCGGCGCCTTCATCATCGCCGTACCGAGAGCCGCCGATGCCCGAGGATCACCCGACTTCACAAAGGCGTCGGTGGTTCCCATGCTCGTCTGCATCGAGTTATACCCCTGCGAAAACCCTTCCGTCCCGAGCGCCAGGCCGCTCCCAGTATTCATGTCCATGTGCGACTTCGCAGCGGAGCCCCGCGACCAGAAACTGTGTTCGTTCGCCCATGCCTGCGCCGGCATGGCGGACACGTTTCGCTGGATCGCCGAGGCCCTGCCGGCAGGGTCCTCGATCTCGTGGGCGGCCCTCGTTCCTGCCGATTGGATCTGTCCTGCCAGGCTCCCCGACATCATCGCCATGGCGTGACCTCCGAACTTCACCAGCATGCCGGTGATGACGGTGGCCAGCATCATGCCGCTCATTCGCAGAGTCCCGAACATGCCGAGGATCTTCACGGTCTGATCCGGAAAGAAGTAGAGGGCATCCATACCGAGCCGGTTCTGCCGCACCAGCTCGTAGGTCTTGTTGGCGTAGTCCACGGCAAACTGATGGACTATGGCGTCGGTGACACCCCAGGCGGTAAGCCAGACGAACAGGCCGGCAATGAGCCCAACGGCCTTGCCGATGAAGGGTGTGGGTATGAAGAGCGCCAGGAATGGGAGCAGTCCCACGGCGATCGCGGTGAGCACCGCCCTCAGTATCGGCAGCCACTCGTTGGCAGCCTTCATGGCCCCGGAAGCGCCCAGAAGGAACTGATAGTTTGTGGCACCGGTCGCGTCGCCACTCCGGAAGACCTCCTCGAGTCGCTGTGAGATGTAGGCCTGCTTCAGGAAGTCGTCGAGCGAGGCAGCTCCCAAGGTGGTCCCGTCGTTGACGTTCTCCAGGACCGTTTTGCACTGGTTGAGTGAGGCCGCGTCTGTCACGTCATAGCCGAGGCTCGCGCAGACAGCGCTGATGTTGTTCGAAAGACTGGCCGGGGTGAGAGCGGCTGTGATGTTCGTCCAGGCGTCGGTACAGGTGAGTGTCTGGCCGTTCGGGGTCGAGGAATCGTAGTAGACGGTCCAGACCGCAGGATTCTGCGCCTTCTGTAGAGAAGTCGTGAAACTTGTGGTCGTTTTACGCAGCTCGTCCACTGACAAGGAGCTTCCAGGACGCATCAGTTCATAGGTAACGCAATCCTTGACGTAGCGCCGCAACGAGGCGTCCAGGTTGCTGTCGGAAGCGGACAAGGGAAGGCTCGTCAGCTGCGCCAGGCCAAGGAATCCCTTTCCTCCCGCCTGTGTCTGGTAGGACATGGGGTCCCCGGAGGTGCTCACGATCTCCACGAGCCCCCGCTCGATCGTGTTCAGAATTCCTGCAACCACTACCACGCCTTCGGGGATGCTCCCCACGGCCTGGTTCTTGTTGTAGACAGGATCGTATATCTGGAGGGTCCCTTTCGGTACTACCAGTGCCAGGTAGACCATGATCCCGATGAGCGACGGCACCAGCCAAGCCATGGGAGAGCCGTTGCCGGTACCCAGAGCCTTCGATGCCAGAGAGAGACACCCGAAAAAAATTCCGGCCACTATCGAGATGGCGTAGAGCGACTTGTAGGTGCTGTCACCGAAGATCAGCGCCAGCTTGTTGAAGGCGTTCACCACCGCGTCGAACCCGCCATAGACATAGAAATCCATGGTCGTGGCGAAGGCCGCGCTTGGAATGGCGAGAATAAGAAGGGCAATGGCGATCCTAGACGTTGTTCGCATCGACATTCACGACCCCTGCGGCGATAAGCCTGCGGTTCCTGATCCAGGCAAACGCCATGGCGATGAGCGGGATGATGATGAACACTGCCGTCGAGACCAGGATGAAATATGCGGAAGTGAGGAAGATCCCCTTGAATCCCTGCACCCAGTAGTAGATGGCCGCAACCGTTTTGGAAGACGCCCTGGCATGGTAAAGTTTCTCCGTCACCCAGAGGATGTTCTTGTCCGTGAAGACCTTGAAGTAGATGAAATGGAAGGCGATGAAGGCCAGAACCGCCTTCAGCACCGCACCCACCGTCATCCCCCCGAGAAGGTTCAGTACCATGGCCCTCGTGTACCCGCCTATATAGCAGGTGGCCGTCTTCGCCATGAAGATCGCGTAGCCGAGGGAAAATCCGAGGGCGAGAAGGAAGGCGCTGAACTTGTCGAACATGGTCGGCGTGGGGTCTCCGAACATGGGGATGTACTGCTCGATGACCCCGATCGCGACCGGCGTCAGGAGCGCTGTCACGATCCCGGAGGCGAAGGAACTGCGGAACCCCACCTCCATGAATTCAAGCCGCTGTTTGGTGGTGAGGAAACGGGAATTAGTCATGCAGCCACCGAGCTCGTTGGCGAAGTTCTGATCGATGTAGGAAATCGCCTCCAGAAGCCCCCGGGGGTGGATCTCGTTGCTCTGCGGCACCGGCATCACGTCCGGCGAGCCGCCACTCTGTTTCGACATTGCTATCCTCCTATCCGGCCAGTGACCTGACCAGGTTCATGACGCCGCCGCCGTAGGCAACGATGGACGCGAGAATGAGACAGATGGCTGCCAGGGTCGGATTCCTCTGCCGCACCCCGACCCAGAAGGCCAGGAAGATGAAGGCGATGAACAGGAACCTCCCCCAGAAGCCGAAGAGGGCCGTGGCGAAGAGTTTCTGCCAAAACCCGGTGTATTCCGCCTGCCCCATGTAGTGCAGGGGATTCAGTTTTTCGATGGGCATACCGTCACCTCTCAGAAAATGGGATACGCTTTCGCCCTGATCCGGCTTTTCTCCACCAGACCAAAGTAGCGGGAGTCGTAGCTGTCCTTGTGCTGGCCGATTACGAACATGAAGCCGGCCGGGATCGGGCCGTTGAAAACGAAGCTCTCGAGCCTCTCCCCCTTGAGGGAGACGTCCTTGGCCCGGACCAAGTACTTGCCGTTGCAGTAGTAGCTTTTCGTCTCGTCCACGGTCAGTATGTCACCTTCGTCGCAGCCGAGGATCTTCATCAGGTCCGAGACCTCACCCCGGGCGAGCCTGGTCACCTGTTCCGGGTAGTGGAAGAGCACGTAGTCACCCCTTTTCACCCTGTCCGGTTCCCTGGCGAGCCAGTAGACCCGGTGCTTGAGGGAAGGGGTGAGGGTCACGCTGATCCTGCCGGGGAGCTGGCTGCCGACAACGATGAACAGGGCGATGAAGAGCCAGACCCTCCAGTCCCGGTAATCAAGGTTTGATCGTTTCGGCATTCCGCACCACCGCGTCACCCATGATGACGACCCTGTTCTTCGGTATCGCGGTGACCACCGCCTCGAGCCGGTCAAAGCTCTTCCTCAGATCGTCGTCGCTCATCTTGCCTGCCAGGTAGTTTTCCCGCTGCGCCTCGATGTATCCCTTGATGTCAACGGCCACGACCTTCTGGGCGTACCAGTGGTCGTAACAGAACAGGGTGGTGATCGACGTGACGATCGAGACGGCCAGGCAGAGCGCCACCAGCCCCAAAAGCCCCGCCGGTTTCACCACGGGCCGTTTCTTTTCGAGAGTTCGCTTTTTTGGATCATCTTTGTGCACCAAGTCGGTTCCCATTTCCGCGTCCAATTTCATCTCCTTTGAAGTCACCCATTCACTCTCCAAAATCGCCACCTTGATTGGTGCATAGTCACTGCCGAGCGGCCGGCAGGGCAGACACGAGACCCTTCAGGGAAGGGGAACCAGTTTCCCGGCCGATCAGCTCCAGGATGTATTCCAGACTCGCGTCGCCGTAGACCGTAAAGCTCTCCGTCAGTTTCGCGTTCCGGGCATCCCCCTCGCTCAATCCGGGGTCCTCGGCCTTCACCCCCTGCGCGTAGACGACCGCCGGCACCTTCTCGATGCCGTACCTCCGGAAGAGCAGGGGATCGACGATCAGACTCGCCGGCCGCATCCGGCAGTCGCTCCCGGAAGGATCGCAGTCCGGATCTTCCTTGAGGACGCTCCCCACGAAGTCGATGGTCGGCCTGATCTTCGCCATCCCTCCGACGAACCCCCTCATGACCAGCGTGATCCGGGGGTCGTGGAGACGGGCGACGGAGGCGGTATAATTGCGAATCGTCTGAAGCGGCATCGACGAGGAAACGAAGACGTAGATCCTCTCGGTCTCGATGAGCCTTCCCTTTCTCTCTTGCGCCAGGCTGTCGGGGTAGAACTTGCCAAGGCTTTCCCCGAAGAGTTCGGCCTTGACCCTCTCCGTCTCGCTCTTCAGCCGTCCCTGGAACTCCGGCGAGCGGTAGTAGGAGTCGAGTTTCCCGGCAGCCTTCTCCATCTCGCCCCTGGCGGAGTTTTGTGGGATCGTCTGTTCTCCCGCCACTCGGTTGGCCCGGGCGAGGCTCGACGAGATGTCAGGCACCCCCATTTCCTCAACCCGTGCTTCTTTCCAGAATTTCCCGTCCACGAAAACCTTCACCGTTTCCCGATCCGTGCCGACAAAGACCCGACCGGGCTTCCCCTCGCAGACGCCGGCCTTTTTCAGGCGGACGACCTCTCCATCCACTTTTTCCGGAACGTAGCAGGCGTCAGGCGTTGCGATATACCCCGCTTTTTCAGCGGCAGCTGCCGACATGGGAACCGCGAGGATAGCGGCAATCATCAGTTGAGGCCATATCCGACGCAACAGACCCTCCTTCTCGTCATCGACCAGAGAAAATTGTCGGGGGAATTGGCGCCTGCCCCCCAGGGCGGATTCTTTCCCGACCCCCAGATCATGGCCGGCCTGCCGATGGGATTGCAT
Source organism: Geomesophilobacter sediminis (assembly GCF_016458275.1). Classification (GTDB taxonomy): domain Bacteria; phylum Desulfobacterota; class Desulfuromonadia; order Geobacterales; family Geobacteraceae; genus Geomesophilobacter; species Geomesophilobacter sediminis. The sequence goes on along the minus strand of NZ_JAEMHM010000006.1, from coordinate 292,264 downwards.
GCAGTGCCGCGGACCGGGCGGGCGATCTGCAGGCGGTAGTTGCTCTTCACGAGGATCGGGGTGATGACCCCGCCCGAGGAGCACTGGTTGATGCCGGTGTCAAACAGGAGCGATTCCCTCCCCAGCTTGAAGAGCATCCTCGCGGCGAGACCCGCGTTGACGCTCAGAGGGTCGCTGGAGTCCACGCTTCCGGTCAAGGGATAGAAGGAGCCCCACGACCCCATGCACCAGAACAGTGGGTCGATGGGGTTGCTGACTGTGGCCGCCACGCTGTCTGCGACACAGGCGACCTGGGAAACGGGGTTGGCGAACAGGAGCGCCTCCGGGTTGATGATGAACGAGAGGCTGTCGTCGTTCCACATCGGGTCCACCTCGGTCATGTAGGCGAGGTCGAATCCCCCCTGCTCGGCGCAGGGAAAGTCCATGAAGAGTTTCAGGATCGACCAGGCCGGGAAAGTGTAGTAGTGGGCCTGCTGGAACGAGTAAGCATTGTCGCTATAGGCCGGCCCGTTGGAGGTGCCGGAGGAAAACCCCGGTTTCGGGTTGGTCATGCCGGTTCCCAGGATCGGGAAACAATAAGGATCCTTCACCGTCTCGATCATCCGCGCATGCTCCCAGAAGGCGACCGAGAGGCCGGCGATGATCCCCTGCTTGCTGTCGGGGCAGACACAGGTGGGAGTGGTGATGTTACCCGGGGCCGACTCCTGCCCCATGCCGAACGAGACGCTGCCGATCTGGGCCGGGAACATGCACTGCCAGCAGATGTCCGTGACCGGGTTGATCGCTGTCCCCTTGCAGACCGAACCGGCGTGCGCGGCGGCGGCAACAAGCCAGAGCGCCACAGCCAGAAAGGGAATGGTTCTTTTCCTGTGAAGATTCATCCTCATTGCTTTTCCTCGGACGTAGTAGGAGGTTCTTGCCTTATATATATATGCTCAAAACGGGACCGGAACCGGGACAGATGCTCTCTGGTCGACTTTCCGCTCAGACCGGCAAAGGCAACCGGGTTGATCAATTCCATCAGCTCTCCCAGGTGCGGACCATAATTCGTGCCCCCTATCCGGAAAACGCCGCTCAGGGTGTAGATGCGGTAGATTTCATCCGGTGCATCCCTGTGGGCCACATAGATCGAGGTCTTCGAATAACCGTCCCGCCCTTCATTGAACTTGCATGGTCCGAACAACTCGTTGATGCGCTTTTTGGTGACCCTATCGAAGAGTAGCCTGTTGTTTGGACCTGTTGTGACCTTATCGAGCACTACCAGCTTGCTCCCCTCGTGGAACTGACGCTGAGTAACGATGAAGTTGTTTTCCATGCCTTCCCCCCTTGCGATTTTTCGTGATCCCGCTATTCCCCATGATGTTTCCGTGCGGTCTGTGGGACTGCAACCTCTCTCACCACCATCTGTCTCTCTTCCTGTCTCACTACCGAGGGCACTGCCGAAAGCCGCAATCTTTCGATGATCGTGCTGTCCGCGTAGAACAGGGGGACATCGAGCCTCTCCCCCAGGGTCCGGTAAGGGCCCTCGGTGAGAAGGAGCATCACGTCGATGCGTCCCTTGTATTCCGACGATGCGAACCATTTCACCTGCGCCGGATCGTTCCCGTTTATCACTACCAGGGTCTTGGTGAAGGTGATGTAATCGAGGGGGTTGAAGGTGTACCCTTGCGGGTAGAGCACGCCACCCTTGCCGTCCGGAATATCCGTCGCCAGGGTCCAGGTCATGTCCACCGGAAATCTTCTGTCCCTTGCGGCGCGAGGAAGATGCACCCGGTCGGGCGGACCGTCGTAATCATCGATCGCCTTCCTTCTCACGACCTTGCTCCAGTCGATGCCTTTCGCACGTTGCTCGATCTCGGTCAGGGCGTCCCGCTCGGCGATCTGGTATGTTGCCCCGACCGTCCCCAGATTTCTGGCATCGGCGGAGGTCGCCACGAGGAGCACCGTAGCCATGACGATAACGCCCTTCATCAGTTGGCCCCCGTCGTTGCCTGGAATTTCTGCTCCACCCGGTTCTGGATCGATGTCTGTGCCCCCTGGATCTTCATCGCCAGGTCCTTCTGGATGTCTCCGAAGTACTCCGACAGGTCGATGCGGGAGAAATCCAGCGACTGGAACTCGTCCGGCGTGAAGCCCCGGCAGTTGGGGGAGCTGGGGGTACCCCAGGCACCGTCAGTGCCGAACGACAGCAGTTGCGGCCGTCCCTGCTCGTGGATGATCCGCGCCATCTTGGTGTTGAAGCAACAGTACCCCTTCGCCTTCTGGACGCAGCCGACCAAGGGCCACTTCTTCTCGCAGTAATCGCCGATATAGTGGCAATCCTTGGCCGCGGCCTGCATCCCGGTCTGGATGTCTCCCTGGTCGCAGCCGCTTCCCATGAGGACCTTCATGACGACCATGACGACGATTGCCACGGCGATCGTGGCCGGGTTCAGCAACGCTCCCACGTATGCCTGCAAACCGGAACCTATGGCTGCGGCTCCCGTGGTCCCGCTTGCCGCGGCTGTCGACACGCCGGTGGCAACGGCGCCGCTGACCGTCGTGGTGCCTGTCGCAGTAACGATGCCCACCGATGTCGTGCCGACCAGGGGAGTCAGGGTGGCCGCTCCGCTCGTCACCAGATTCGAGTAGTAGGCCACCTGGCCGATTTCGTATGCGGTTTGGATTCCGTTGGCGACCATGGAGATGTTACTCCCCATGTCGTCCGTGCCGACGCTGTCGCTTTCGCAGCAGTTGTTGATCATTCCCACCGTGAGTCCCGGCGGCCGGCAGCGGGACGACTTGCCGTTGAAGACAAAGAGCTGGTCGAGGCAGTTGCCGTTCTCGTCCCGCTGGCCGTCGTCCTGCATCATCGACTCGTCCATGACCGTCGTCTCTTCGGTACCGCTTGTCCCTGCGGTGAAGCACTGGTTGGGCGAGCACTGCATGGTCCCGTTGTTGTCCATGCAGGTGTACTGTGTCCCGAGCGGACAGGTGTTCATCCCCAGGAAGCAGCTGTGGACCGTCGTGTTGTAGATCCCGTCGCCGGTGCAGATCGGCACCGCCTCGCACTTCTCGACGGGAAGCCCGTTGTAGGCGGTCCCGGCCGGACAGTCGTGCTGCGCTTCGGAGACGCACCTGTCGAGAGAGCTGGAAAAGGCCACTGAAGACGACTGCGAAAAACCGTCAGGCTTGGGGCACGAGACCGCTTGCAGGCACTTGAAGTCCGGCTGGCTCCAGGCATAGGAGCCGCAGTTTCTTGTCAAGGCGCCGAGACAGAGGTTGAAGGTGGCGTCGTAGACCCCGGCGGAACAGACCGGCGCCGAATAGCAGACATTGGCGCCGCTGTCGAAGGCATAGGTACCGCAGTCCTTCGTCACGGTCGCTTCGCAGACATCCGTCCCGGTGTTGAGAACACCTCCCGGACAGGAAGGTGACTTGACGCAAGTGTTCGCTGCGGTGTCGAGGCGAAAGCCGTCGTCGCAGAGCAAGGAGGCCGGGGCATAACAGGTATGGGTCGTACTGTCGAAGGAACCGGAGGGACAGGTCGGGTTCTGGTAGCATACGCTTCCCGACAGGGTGTAGCCGGCAACGCAGGCGTTGACCGGGGCGGAGCAGGTATAAAGGCCGGATTGGGTGCAGTCGGTGATGCCGGTCTGGACGCCCCACTGGCTCACGATCGTCGTGCATGTGGAGGCGCTGGGCGGGCTCGTCAGGGTGTAACCCGCGGGACACGAAACGAACTCCGACAGGTCGGCGCTTGCCGCGGCGCCTGTCGTGTAAGACTTGGAAGCGGGATATCGCACCTCTCCAGAACAGGAGTAGTAGGTGTAGTAACTCCCGCTTTCCCAGTCATAAGCCTGAGTCGGACACCCCATGCAGTAGGGAGACCCTGAATCGTAATCATAGAACAGGGTGTAGCCGGGATCGCAGTAGGGGGAGTAATAGTCATAGTTCCAGTCGAAGATGGTGGCGACCACGGTGAGGGTGTTGCCGTTCCTGGTCTGGGTCAGGTCCGTGCCCGCTCGGCACCAGCCGTTCCAGTGTGGCCGGTCGCAACCGCAGTTCCCCGCGCCTCCCCAGGCGCACTCCTTTTTGAGCACGACCTGGCCGTTCTGCAGGATGAAGTCGAAGCTAAGACTGTCGAGGGCCAGCGGAGAGGTTGAGTACTGGGTTATTCCGGTGCTCGTGTTTCCTCTGGCCTTGTACTTGATGATCTCTGTCTTGCCGGTGATCGGTTGGGTGTATCCGGTGATGGTGGTAGCGGATGTTTCGCACCGGTTGGTGATGCTGTTAAACGATGTGCCGCTCGGGCAGACCGGCTGCATTTCGCAGCGACCGGTCGTCGCGCTGTAGTTGTACCCGGACGGGCAGGAGATTGCGTACTGCTTCGTGCACAGGTCGTAGGCGGGATTGTAGGAGCCAGATGAGCAGACGGGAGAGCGCTGGCACTGTCCGGTGGCGGAGTTGTAGGAATAGCCATTGGCGGAGTCGCAGACCGGCATCCAGGCACGTTCGCACCGGTCACTGCTGGCGATGAACGAACCGCCGTCGTTGCATGTGGCGGACTTCACGCAGCGGTCGTAGGTTGGACTCGAGCTGTTGCCGTCGTAGGAGTATCCGGTCGGGCAGTCGTTCTGGACCAGCTTCTCGCAACGGTCGGTTACCGGATTGAATAGTCCGTTTTCCGGGCAATCGATCGACCGAACGCACTTGTCCAACGACGGATCGTAGCTGTAGCCGCTCCCACAGGTGACGACGGCATCGGCTTGGCACATGTCCCGCGAGGTGTTCAAAGCGGAACCGCTGGGACAGATCGGGGCGGAATAGGTCTCCACGCAGTTGACGGACCCTACGGGACAGAAGAGCCCTTGGGTCGTCTGGATGCAGTTCGCTATCTCCCCCAGGTCGGCGGCGTAGCCGTTGTTGTTGAGATCCTGGCCGCAGACCGGCTTCGAGAGATCGGGACCACTCGTTCTGGTCGTCGGAGGTGTAGTGGTCGTGCCGTCTCCCGTCTGGGGAGGCGAAAACGAGGCGGCGCAATCGAGCACCCCGTCGAACTGGACGATCTGCCCGCTCCTCGTCCCGTCAAGCCCGCTCGTCCATTTGCCGTCTCCGCCCATGACGACTGCCTGCGGGTCCTGTCCGCTGTACACTGGAGAAGCCCAGTTAGTGTAGGAAAGCGCGGAGCCGTCAACGGTGGTGAAACCGCTCGCGCCGTATTCCTTCCAGGCGTCAAGGTAGGTGCTTTTGGGCGTGGAGGCGCTTCCCAGGTACTTGCCGTACTGAGTGAGGATGAACTTCTCAGTGTCGGCGCTGTCGATCTTCACCGGCTTTGCAGCTCCGAACTTGCCGAGCGAGAGGAGGTTTTTCAGGGAACCGGTGCTGTCGCCGGTCATGGTGTAGGCGCGAGTGATGTTGGCCGAGAAATCGAAGAAAGTCTCCGCTTCGGAGGTGCCGCCGGTCGCCGCCGATTTTGCGATGGCGTAGGTCTTGCCGTTGTACGAGACGAAGGAGACGAGGGTGTCGCTGTAGCGGATCGTCGTGTTCGGGTTGATCTGATCCTGGCAGCTCACCGCGGCGAGGGCCGTCCGGGGGATGCCACTGAGGGAGATGATCAGGGTTGCATGGATCATGGCGTATAGGATTCGGAACATCATGCTGTCTCACCTCGACCTACAGCGGTTTCTTTGCGCCGGTGGTGCAGATGGTGTCTTTCCCCGCCGTCCGGAGCGTCTGGATGATTGTCGCCGCCTCGTTGAAATCGTTGATGCACTGGCAGTCCTTGACGATCTCTTCCCCCGGACCTGCGGGACAGACGTTGTTGCGGTCGCACACCCGGTAGAAGAAGTCGTATGAGGTCGCGGGATTCCTCATCTCTGTGACATCGCCCGATACCGTCACCTGGGTGTCGTTCTTGGGTTTTCTGGTCTTGCATGCCTGCTCGCAGGTGGGGGACTGGTCGCGTCCGGGAAGGGCGAAACTGCCGGTCGCGTCGCTCCAGCCTCCGGCCGTGAGGCGTTTGTCCTGGAAGTCGAGGCTGGAGGTGTTGTCGGTAACGGTCGTGGTGACCTTGCCGAACCTGGTTCCGATGGCCGAAAAATCGTATGCCTGGTTGCCGCAGACGTAGCTCCGCTTCTTTTGCCACCAGTTGCGGCAGATGGTGTTGGTCCCCACCTGGCCGATGAACTGCCGGCAACTGGGAAGTGGAGTGAGCCCGGTGGCGTTGAAGTTCAGCATGGTCTGAACGCCGTCGACTGTTTCGTTCTGCAACCGGCAATCCGGGTCGTTCTCGAGCGTTGCGCACTGGTTGTCCACCCCTTCGCCGTACTGGTCCTCCTTTATCTGAATGTAGTAGCTCCAGTTGTACGTCGGAAACTGGGCGCCAGAAGATGGACAGACAACGCTGGTCTGGAGGGAGGTGTCGAAGCCGTTCACTATCCCGTCTACCGAGCCGGAGCCGGAAGAACAGCCAGGGCCGGATATGTTGGATAGAGTGAGGTTCGCCTGCATCATCTTTTCCAGCCGGTTCGGGTCGGGCGGAGTAAGAATGACGTCTTTTATGGTATGCCAGCCGTTCCCGCCAGGATTGTCGCCGCAGTTGGAATGGGCCGTCCCGAGACCGCCGGGGCCGGTATCGACGTACTGCATCTGGTATTCGGAATCGCTCACCTTGTGGACCTTTATATAGACCAAGTGGTCGGTGCAGAGCTGGCCGGTCCCCGAGTCGTTGATCGTCCGGACCGTTGTCTGCACCGCACCGTTGCGCTTCACAGTACAGGCGCTCATCTTGCCACTCGCCTGGGTGGAGGCACCGGAATTGGAGATCAGGTAGTAAAGGCTATTCGGGTCCGTGGACTGGGCGATGGCGGCGTTGTCCCTGCCCGCGGTCAATCCGGCCCAGTTGGTGTAGTAGCCGCTCAGGGTGCTTACGGTCGGCGATGAAGCTAGCGAATTGATGGAGCCGGAGGCGGTCGTCGAGTTGCCAGTTACGCGGCCGAAGTAGTCGATTGTCGTGAGGTCGTAGTTGACGCTGGTGATGGTGAAGGCGGAATTGCCGTTATGGATGGCATTGACGATTCCTCCTCCCAGGTCCTGGAGGATCACCGCGCTGTTCGCCCAGACGAGGTTGCTGCCGCAGCTCTGATTGATGCAGTAACAGCCCCCCAAGTCGGTGATCGATGTGGCGGAATCGGCGATTTTTCCGTCGGGACCGGCCGTCCACTTGAAATACTGGCAATGGTTCCAGGTCCCCGGATCGCAGGCGATATAACCGTTGCCGCAGACCCCTGAAACCGCTCTCGGAAGGGTATAGACGTAATCGAACGTTCCGTTGGTGTCGAGGTCCTGGCTGACGATGACCTTCTGCAGGTCGCCGGTCCCTGCCGGCTGGATGAAGACCTCCAGGAATTTCGCCGAAGAGGGCGAGGTGATGTTCGCCTGGAAACTCTGTGAACCGTCCACGGTCTGCAAGAGCTTCGTCGGGCTCGTCAACGGCTGGGAGATGTTCTGGTTCGACCCGTCCTGGCTCCCGAAACGGGAGAGCGCAGTCTGCGCGGAGCCCGTCCCGGCACTCTTGGCGTCGTCGTATGTTCCTCCCAGGGCATTGCCGGCCATGACTGTTGCCATAACGCTAATCGCCGCGATATTTCCTAACCATCTCCCTAATCGCATCCTCGTACCCCATGCCTCCATCTACCAGCTGCTCGATTTCCGTGATCTCGTCCGCATCCGACGTGAAGACGTAGTAGGAGAAGGGATCGACCGCCAGTCTCCCCACTCCCACGCCGTATGGCGTATCCATGAAGATCTCCGAGTACCTCGGCTTGGCGCTCTTGGTGGACTTGAGGATATCCATGGTGAAGTCGTCGTAGTCGAGCATCTTCTCGTTCCGCGCTTCCTCGAATGCTTTGGATTCGAGATAGAACTTGAAGGCGGAGTTCTCCCTGATGACGTTTCCGACGCCGCCGAAACGCTTCATGTCCAGTACCGACTGGGTGATTATGGTGAAGCTGCCGCCGTACTTGCGTGCGCGGCGGTACCCTTCTTCGATGACTTCCTTCAGGGTCGAGCTCTCCCCCAGGAACTGCCATGCCTCGTCGAACACTATCAGCCGCCGGTCGGAACGGTCGGACAGATAGAGGTCCTGGGTCACGGCGTTGATCACCTGGAGGGTGACGACCCTGAAGAGCGACTTTTTCTGCACGAGATGTTCGAGTTCGAGAACAACGAACTCGTCGTTGGCGATGTCGAAGGTGCTTTTGCCGTTGAAGAAGCGGCCGAACGGACCGTCACTCCGAAAATCCCCAAGATTGAAGGCGAGGCGGGCAGCCGCATCCTTCACCTCGCCGCCGACGTTGGAATAGCGGTCGAAGTTGGACAGATACTCGTGGACGGTGTCGATCCCGGCGTCATTCCCTTCCTGCTGCCATGCCCAGCGGACCGCTTCCTTGATGAGGGTCATCTCGGTTTCGCTCGGGCTGGAGTTGCCGGAGGAGAAGATCATCTGCGCCACGATCGGGGCGATGATTGGGATGTCGTGCTCCACGTCCACGATGTTCGTGAACGGGTTGAGGCAGACGTCCGAATCCTCCGAGAAATCCAGATAGCGGGCGCCGCACAGCATGGTCATCTTTTTGTAGGAGCCGCCGATGTCGATCACCCTCACCTTCGCTTTCAAGGCGTAGTAGTTGAAGAGGAGATAGTTCAGAAAGAAGCTCTTGCCGGCTCCGCTCTCCGCGCAGACCATCGCGTTGTGGTTGTTGACCCCCTTCTTGTGAAAGATGTCGAGGCCGAACAGTTGTCCCTTTCTGCCGGCAAAGAGCATCGCCGGCCGGCCCAGGCCGGAGAAGTCCCCCTGCACCGGCAGGGTGGCGGCAATGCTGCCCACCGGCATGATCTGGTCCCGGTCAAGTGTTTCGACGTTGCTCTTGATGTCGTAGAGGCCGAACGGCAGGGCGGAGATGAAGAGGATAGGGAGAATGCCCTTATCCTCCTGCATCACGTATCCCTGACCCTCCCACACACGCTTGGCCCTGGTGACAGACTCGTTCACCAGCCATTCATCGCTGCCGTAGACCCAGAGCACTGGAATGATCTTGAAGAACTTCGTTCCCCGCTCCAGTTCGTCGGCCGCCCACATGTATTCTTCCTGCTTGCGGGCGAGGGACGGGGCGAAGGAACCGACCCCCTTCTGCTGGAGAACGAGGTTGCACTTGGTGTGGAGCTTCTGCTTCTGGTTCTTGAGGATGATATTCAGGGTGAAAAAGAACGGCGTCCTGATCTGGTCCGAGTCGGTTGGCTGTCCCATGATCCCGCCGAAAAGCTTGTTGGTCTGGATCGGGTTTCCCTCTCGCGGGTAGGAGCGCGGCGTCACGCAGCGGAAGCACTTCGAGCCGAACTTCAACCGCGAGAAGCCGGTTTCGATCGGGGTGGCGAGGAGTACCTGCTTGCGGATCTCCTTGCGGTCGTCGTAGTGGCCGTTGTTTTCCGACGGGGTGTCGTTCATCATCCGGCGCAACCAATCGAGCAGTACCCCAGGCTCAACGCTCCTGGGCGAAAGCCCGGCACCCTGGAGGATCTCATGGACCGTCCCGTTGATCTCGTCGATGTTGACGTTCGGCAGTTCCCTGTCGGGGAATTTCACGGTGAAAAAGAGCCGGAAGTTGCGGATAGGTATCCCGGACAGATTCGGGAGGCCCTCGACCCCTGACAAATAGAAATCGGAAACGTTTTCTGCGACATCCTGAATCAGCTCGCTTTTCCGGGACTTCATCGAGTTGAAGTCCCGGATGATCGGCGTGACGTCCGGGTCGGCGAAAAGGATGAACTGCATGATCGCCCCGTCGGGAAGATTGAGACGGAAAAGCCCCTCAAGCGTTCTCATGGTCGACTCTCCCGCAAAGACCAGCGGCGAGCACTCCCACATCATCCCCACGGTGTTGTCGATATTGATATAGAGCCGGGATTCAGGGCCGTAGGCTTCCCACGGCAGGTACTCGGCGAACCGGTCGCGCTCTGTCATGGCCCGCAGTCCCGCAACGGTGGCTCCGCCGTCTTTGCCGAAGATGAGATCGAACAGTCCCACGTCTATTCCTCCTCTTCCTCAAGGACTGAATCGCCAAGAATCCAGCGGGGCTCATCAACGAAGAAGTAGACGTACCTGAGCATGTAGAACTCGTTTTCCTGCCCGGTGTAGGGGAGAAGCAGAACCCTCATCGCTTTCGGGGGAGCCACCACCGGTGTCACCGGTTCCTTCAGGAGGCCGTTGAATTTTTCGAAGAGTGCCGAGCGGTAGTGGTTGTAGTTCCGGTCTTCCTGGTTGAGCACCATGGTTGCGGCAGGGGTTGAAGTTGTCGCCGGTTGCGGATCTGAACAGACAGTATCGAGCGACACCGCACCGTCGATTTCACTGTAGCTGGAAGTGCAGTTCCCTTTCCTTGAGACGTCTGTAGTGGCCTTCGTGGGAACCGAGCCGTTGTCCTCGTATGCCTGCTGCACGGAGACGCATTTCCCGTTATTTCCTTCCGGACAACTGAAATCGCTCTCGTACGGATTCAAGAATGCGCATCCTCCAAGGAAAAACGCGCTGAAAAGTAATGCGGCCTTTCTCACTTAGCCCCTCCCTTCGAGATCTTCTTGATCTCCAGGTTCGTTCCTTCGCTCACCACAAGCGTGACCGGCTTGGTGGCGCCCACCTCGATGACCGGCAGCGTCTGCCGGGCCAGTTCCATGTAGAATTTCTGGATTTCCTTGAAGCCGCTGGAAAGCCCGTTACCGACTCCTGCAACCGCCAGGTCGTTGGCGTTGATCGACTGTGTAGTCCCAAGGGCGCTGACCGAAGTCGTTGTTGCCGAAGCCTTGAGGACGTCGCCGACGCCGCCGAAAAAGCCGGCGATCATGCTCCGGGCGACCATCGCTCCCATCTTCGCCACCACCTTGCCACGCAGACCGATCTTGCCGTCCTCGTCAACGACGAAGCCTTTCACCTTCTGGTCGATGACTGCCTGTCCCTTCCTGTCCAGACACGACAAGGAAACTAGGAGCAGCTCCGCCCTTTCGGTGGCGAGGTTTCCCCTCCCATCCGCGATGACGAAGCACCCCTTCAGGTTTGCCTTGACGCTGTTGGGGAGCACCGCGGGGGTCTTCACCTTCAGGAGTACCGGCACGGGATTACCTTTCGCTTCCGAGGCGGTTGGTGCGTCCAATCCGGAAAGAAGGGTCGCCTCCATGAAAGATGGTGGAAGATAGACTGTAACGTTCTCTTTTTTTTTATCTTCCACGGTATCTCTGGACGGAGCGCCTTGCGCAGGACCAACGACAAGATTGATGTCGCCCACCTCCGTTTCGGGCGGCGGAATCGGTTGCCCCTGCGCACTGCTCGGCATGGAGGGTGGTGGCGGGATGGCACTCTGGGGAAGCGGCGGAGGCTGAGGAACACGCTGTCTGCCGCCGATCGGCCTTGCGCCGCTTGCGTCAGACGGGCTTTGCTGGTGCAGGGCTGCGGTAGTGGCCGGCTGCCCGCTCGCAGGCATTGGAGCCGGCTGTTGGACATTCATCGCCACCTGGCTGTTTTTCTGCTGGGAGATCTCCTCGAGCTTTTTCTGCAGCTCGGCCACCTTTTCGTCGCGCCGGGTAATCTCTTTTTGGCTCTCCAGAAACTGGTTCTTCTCCAGCAGCTTCGGTTCAAGGCTGATAGGCGAGCTTTTCTTCTCCTCTCCTGTCTTCTGATCGCTCCTGCTGCTCGTCAGGTAGATGGCAACGCTCAGCAAGACGGTGAAAATCCCGATTCCGAATATGACCGCGGTACGGCGTTGCCCAGAGTTCAGACTGTTCCAGTAGGACAGAAGCCTATTTTTCATCGTCTGCCTCCTGTGCCTTGAAGCCCGCTTCGTGCTCCAGTCCCTTCCTCTGGGGCTGGCGAGCTTCGTGGGGTCTGGCGTCCATGACCGGGAGCTCTCCGTCGAGTCTTTTCATCCCTTGCCTGGTGGCACGCTGCTCGACAATGAAAAGCCTGGAAGTGTCCCCTCCCCGGAGAAGATGCCGTTCAAGGGAGACCGCAACCGGATTCTCCGCGAGCTCCGTGCGGATGAACATCTTCTCGTTCATCTTGAACTGGGGAATACCATCCTTGAGGGCAACCTCGTACTCCTTCACCCGGAGTCCCTCACCTTCGATGTCCACCGTTCTCCGGAGGGTCAGCCTGATTTCCTTGTACGCGTCGAATCGCTTTACTTCCCTTGTGACCGTGTAAGAGTCGGGGATCTGCTCAGTGAAAACTTCCTTGATGATCTTGAGCAGTTTCTTCTCGAAAGGCAGGCCGGAATAGAGGGAGATGTTTTCCTTGATCCTCTTCTCCTTGCCGGAGGAAAGCCGGATGGTCTGGGAAGGAATACGCTGGGGGAAGGCGATCATGCTGTAGGTTTCATCCCCGCACACGACATAGACTTCGGTAGGCGTGGTGGAGTAGACCATCCTGTCGCCCCGCTTCGTAACCTTGAACTTCACGAAGGCGTCCTTCCCGGTGATCTTGATGGTGACCCCCTTCTCGGTAGATGTCAGGGCCTCCTTGATCTCCGCAGTGCAGGAAATCCGGTTAAGATCGGAGCTCGAGAGTCGGATGGTCGTCGTGACCTCCGGGGGAATCACGACTGGAAACTCCCCTTCGGGAGGGAACTGCTCTGCCTGTTTCTCGACCGGCGCCACACTCCGCTGCTTTATTGTCTGCTCAGTTTTGCCATGGTCGGCTGCGAACGCCATCATCGGCGCCATAACGGCGACCAGAAAAGCGACCTTGTGCATCATGCCCCCTTGTTCTCACCCTGCGCCGTCTTTTCGTAGAGACGAGTGAGGATGAATTTTCCGCTGTCGAAGCGGTATTCGATGATGTAGGTGGTCTGGACGGAATCGGCCTTCTGCTCGGCCATGTAGGTGTTCTTTGTGCCTGCGACCTCGATGCGACGCTTGTCTGCATCGTTGGTGATCGACTGGATATAGAAAGCGCTGGAGGCGCGGGCATTCTCGATCTTGTCGGCCAGCTCGTACAGTTCCTTCCTCGCCTTCTGGAACTCTGAAGGATCGTAGACAGCCAGGATCTCGCTGAACTGGGTCCGGGCGGTTGCCGGGTTGTAGGTGAGGGCCAGTCCGAGAACATATCTGGTAAACTCCTTCAGATATTCGTCCGAAGCCTTGTCGCCGGAAACCATCAACTTCGAGTTTATGACCGGCGGTACGAGGATGACCCTCTGCTTGTCGAGGGCCGTGAAGACTCCGACGGTATTTATGACGACCGCCACCCCCAGTATGATGATGGCGAACTTGAGCAGTCGGTTTTCGGCAAAGATGTTCGAATTGCGTTGGAGGAAAATATCCAGTTTCACTGTCTGTCTCCCTGTCAGGCGATCAATCGAGGAAATGCTTCTGGAAGAAATGGGGATAACCCCTCATTGGCGCGATCCCCGTGAAGTAAAGCGTGTGGCGCAGAAAGCCCCTGGGATACCGTTTCTTCATGCGGCCATATATCCAGGGAAGAACGAACATCAAAAACCAGAAGACGCCGCCAAACTTCTGCGCGAAAATGAAGCCGACCGCCATAAAAGCCATGTCGTCGGGCTCGAACCAGAGGATCTGGAAGGGTTGGCTAAGATATTGGGGGAAACGGACCATCCCGCGTTCTCCTTGAAAAGGGGGGAGTGATCCCCCCTCCGTCTGTTGTTACAGTTACATTACGCAGCCGAGAGAGGTCACGATGGCGCTTGCGTTGATGAGCAGGACCCCGGCCAGGATGCAGGTAATTGCCGGTGCGAGGGTCTGCTTGACGAAGAAGATGATGCTCGTGAGGATGAGGAGGACCGAGGCGATCGCCCCGAAGGGCCCCTTCACCAGCTTGTTGATGAAAAAGTCATAGGCCTCGTAACCGAACGATCCGGCTACGGGGGCGGTGAGGGCCATGGCCTGTGATGCCACGAGGGTGACCGCCACAGCGAGCCCGAACAGTATCAACATCTTTTTCCTGTTAAATTTCATTTTGTTCTCCTTCCTTGTTGTGGTGTGACGACTTGCTACCCTCGTGACTCGTCTGACGTTATTTCGGGACATTCACCCCCTTTCCGTCCAGAAGCGCCTTTATGCGCGGGATGTCCGCCCCGTTGATCGCAACGCCGTCAATCCAGATGGCCGGCGTCCCTTGCACGCCAATGCTCTGGGCGACTTTTTCCATCTCCTCCAGTTGCGAGGCATTGTTTTCATCCTGCGGTATCGGCTTGCCGTCCAGTGTGCCGCTGAGAACCTCACGGAATGCATTCTCCTTCTCCTTCTGCGACAGGATGTAACGGGCCTTCTTTTCCGCATCAGGATGAATTCTCCGAAGCGGGAAGAAGAACACATAGCGGGTGATGTCGGTCCTCTTCGCGAGGAGTTCGTCCACTTTGCGGCAGAAGGGACAATCAGGGTCGGTGAACTCGATGACCTGGTGCGGGCCGGAGCCGATTTTCAGGGCCTTGTCCAGCGGGATGCTTTTCAGTTTCTCGGCCAGGACCTTCTCGCGTGTCTCGGCGGTCAGGTTTTTCCCGTCCTTGCTCCACAGTTCGCCGAACATCAGGAAGCCGTCCGGGCTGAAGTAGAAAACCTGGTTTCCGGCAACGATCTCGTACAGCCCCTTCACGGGTGATTCCCTGAAATTGTCTACTCTCAGATTCGGAAAGCTCTTCTTCAGGTTTTTCTCCTCGGACTTCAGGCTCTCGTTCGCCGCGGAAAGACCCGCCGTGGTGACGATGACCAGGATGATCCCGCCGATCTTGAGCTTTTTCTTCGTCAGAACTCTCACTTCTCCTCCTTTTGCTGTGTGCTTATCTCGACACGTCTGTTTTGCGGCTTGTCGTCGGACACGGGACAGCACTCGCCCAGGCCATTCACTCTCCCCACGGGAACGCCCTTTCCGCGCAGATACGCAGCGACCTTGTTCGCCCTCTTGTATGAGAGGCGCAAGTTGTGGGACGCGCTGCCAAGATCGCAGGTGTAACCGTCAATGTTGACGACCGCACCTTCCGGAACCGTTTTGATCACCTCCTCGAGTTTTGCCCGCTGATCCTTCGTTATCTCCCAGCTGTCGAAGGCAAACCTGACCGTTCCCAGGAGACAATTGACGCAATCCTTGCGGGCATCAACTGCCGGCGGCGCCGTCTTCAGCACTTCTTTCACCGGGATTTCGTCACGACTCGACCGTACTGCCAGTGGTGGGGGAGCTGGCAGCACGGAGAGCCGATCATCGGGAGAGCTTGTACAGACCACGAAGACGTCGCTTCCCCTCACGTCTGCCACCTCAAAGGAGTAGTCAAAGGGCCTCTGCTTGATGACTGCGGCTTCGGCAGCGACGGGAACAAGGAGTGCCAATCCGATGGCGATGTATCTTCCGGGCATGGGACCTCCGAATTGTTTCTTTCACGGGTAATATCTATGGGGGGGACAGTTGTTCGGACAGAAACGAGGCGGGAAAATGAGAATGCCCCGCGGAAAACGGGGCATTCGGCTATTTCAAAATTTTTTCCAGGACATCGCTGCAGGGTTCCAGCGATGGTTTGCGGACATCATTCGCCGATGAGGCCGGAGGCCGCGTTTCATGATGAACCTTCAGTGGCTGAGGCGAGTCCGACCCTGGTGACGGCCGGGTTTCCTGGCTCATGAGCTTGATGACCTGAGCCCCCTTGTCGGAGGCGATGAAGTGTTTCAGCGCCTCCTGCGTGAACGCCGCCTGCTTCCGGCTCTTCCGTAAGCGGGCGAAAGCCTCGATGATGACCGGATCGTATGTGTTGATCTTGATCGTGTACTGTGGCATGTCACTCTCACTTTCCGCCGGCGAGCGACAGGAATCCCCGGGCGTTAGCGAATTCCGGCTCAGGCAGGATGACAACCTCGATGTTCTTTGCCGGAAAGTCGTCTTTGAGAAGTGCTGCCCCTCCGCCGAACAGCAGGACCCGGTTGAAGTCGGCATGCATTCCGACGTGGGCCTGCAATTCCCCCTGGACATCTTTCAGGATGTGCTCGATGTAGGTTACCCCCGCTTCATGGATTTCCCTGGTCACGTCATGGCGCTCAAAGCCGTATTGCAGGTATCCTTTCTCGATGAGAAACGCAATCTCGACGGGAGTGAACGTCCCTGACGGAGCGAGGTTCTTGATGCGGGGTAGCAGGAAGCTCGTCGCCATCTGATGGACCCCGCGCTTGTTGAGCGTCTTGCCGTAGATGATTTGCCTCCTGGCCGGGGAGAAAAGCGTCACTATGACGGTATTGAACCCGATGTCGATGCCGAGGACGTTGCCGTCAGGACGTTCATTGGCCTGGTCAAGGTAATCCCTGATGCCGCCGAGCCCCTGCGGAAAAACTGCGACATCGCTGATCGCGCCGCCGGAAAGAGCCTTGGCTATGGCGGGTACCGCCCCCCCGGGCTTATTCTGCTCCAGCCAGTAGGAGTAAGGCAGGCCGACAGCCAGTACCAGTTCCCCGGAAGTTTCCGCGATTTGCTGGCAATGTTCCACGAAAACAGGATAGTACCTTCCCAGTTCCTCCATTGTCTTAAGGTAGGAGGAGCCGGAAGAGAGCAGCGCCTCTTCCCCGATGAGAAGATTGTCTCCGTCATACCGGAAAGCGGAGATTATCCTGCCTTTCCTCTCCCCGTAGATCCATTTGGCCGAAGAAAACCCCAGATCACAGACCAGCACGTTCATGTTTGCCTCCCTTATGGTGTCGTTAATGGGGAACAAATGTTCCCCATTACCCCCATATCTAGCGGGGGGACATCTATTGGGGAGGAAAATGGAGAAAAAAATGGGGATATGTCCGAACTGTGACGATTATGGCGGAGATTTGGCAACCATATTCGGGGTGTCGCCTGGCTATCAGCCAAAACAGCGACCTATTTGGCGCCCTAAAAGGATTCTCTGGCGATGTGGTTTTCGATCGCGGATTTGAGCCTCAAAAGACTTTCGTAAAGTTTCCATACCTCCTTGATCCGTTCATACGCATGATCCAGGCTGGCACCGCACGCATTCAGAACCGGCGGGCCGGGGATCTCGGCAAGGTAGGCTTCCCGCAAGCTGTCCCTCGTAAGGCATATCGTTGGATACTGCTTTTTCGCTTTCACTGCTGCAGATGCTTGTTCGGCATCTTTGCCGAACACCTTGGCATAGGCTTCCGGGAAGTCCCGTTTCATGGCCTCATGCTCCTTCGGGGTATGGTCAATATTGGGCCGGTCCTTGAGGACCAATTCCGCAACGGCTGGATCGAATCCCCATCCCTTACACCATCTGGCGAATGTGTATCCGATCTTTCGGAGCGCCGCTTCGAGAGGCCAGTCGATATCGAAAGACTGATGATAGGACTCCTTGTCCATGCTCTTGATGTGACCGATACTTCTGAGGAAGCTGTGCACGAACTCGACATTGCCTTTCTTGAGTGCCCTGGTGATTTCCACAACGCTCATTCCAGAGAGAAACGCAACGACGATCTGCCCCCTGATATCCTGAATCAAGTCTTCCCGTTCCATGTCCACCTCCGTTCGATGCCATGCGCAGCAGGGCGCAACAATAACTTTCATAATGAACTACGTTCATTTTGAAAGTTTATCTGGTGAAAATGACAGACGTTCCCGCGAATTTTTTTCCTTGGATTCCTCCAGCAGAGCCAGTTGGATCATGGTCCGCTTGCATGACTCCTCCCTCGATCTGCGGCGGAGGTTGTAAGCGATCTGTCTGACCCTCTTTATCTTGCTCAGCGGATACTCGACCTCGAAGAACTCGTGAATCCTGTCGGCCATCTCGGTCACCGATACCTTCATGCGGGGTTTCAGATTCAGATAAGTGCTGAGGATGTAGCGCTCGATCTTTCCGAATTCCGGGAAAGCCAGCATTGCCGCTCTCTTGTCTGGCCTGAACGATTTGTTCATCTGGGAGACATACCAGTCGTGCCTCCAGATGTGACTGAGAGAAGACAGAAGGCGTTGATCGGCATCGTCGAGAGGGAAGGAAATGATGTTGTCCTGCGACAATCTCCTCATGACCTTGCCGGTGACCGGTTTGAAGGTCTTCACGGCGGTTTTGAGATCCATAGTGGGTTGTCCTTGGGGCTGGTGTTCGGGAGGTTTCACATGCAGGCACCTGCCGAACTTCTCTGCCTGGAGTTGAACTGTTCATTTCTGATCCTCGCCGGATCGACAACGCCTTCGGCGACCAGCTTCTTCAATCGGCTGAAGACCCTGCTGAACGTGTTGCGTATGTTGGTCGGCAAGCAACCGAGGAGCTTGGCAATCTCATAGCTGGACAACGCTCCCGCTTCGGTCAAGCCGAGAGACAAGGAGAAGATTTCTTGCTCCTTCTTGGTGAGATGCTGCTGGATCGCCTCGAATACCGCCTCTATGACCATATCGCTTTCACCGTTCTGATCATTGGCTGACACGTTGTCGATGTCGAAAGAGCACAGGTGAGATGAGATCGAGTTCGAGCCGTGGTGGTTGAGGTTCGGGGTCATGACGCTGATCTGGTTCCGAAAAATGGTCCAGAAGGCGGCCTCGAACGGTATCCCCTTCGATTCGCTTCGCAAGGTCGCCACCATTGCCGCCTCATAGGCTTCCTGGATGTAGTCGCTCTCTTCGTAGGGCGAGAACTTGCGATACTGGGAGATCATCAACTTGATGCCCTCCCTGTTTTCTTGAACCCACTCGACAGCCATCAGGAAATCCATGTTGCCTCCGAAAAACAAAAAAAGCCGGCCACGGAGTCGAGCTCCGAAGACCGGCTTTGCCGCGCCTGAAAGCGCTTGGCCGTGCCAGCAATGAAATATGCGGTTATGAAAACAGCTGCTAAATGCCTGGAACCGAGAAGTCTGGCTTCGCGATCTCCCTGTCGCTAGAAATCAGCGTGACGCCAAGGCATGAGGCGATACGGATGATTTCTTCTGTGGAGGCAGATTTCCGCAAATGATCTTCCACTTTCCGGCGAATCCGAACGATGTCCCATCCTGTGGGGATATACGCCCCGCATATCTGGATAGAACCGTCTTCGGCAATTGTTATTGCCCGGTCCCGTACAGCTTCGCTGACGACGTTGAGATTTAAGATCCCTTCTACGATCCGGTAGGAATCACCGGCTTTGGAGATCGTCATTCCAGACCGTCGCAAGTGAGTTATGACGATGGCCATTGCATCGTATGGAAATTGGCAGTTCATGCGTCTCTCCTCCTGGCTTGCTCCCCTTATTTGGTTAAAAAGGGTTAGAATATGGTTAGCGGGTTGTTGAAAACCCCGCAATGCACTGTCATTGCTTGCGATTCTCCGGACATGCAGTTGGTCAAAGGTCAACAGTCCGGTAAGTCAAAGGTCAATGTTTTGGTTTGGCATAGGTCAATACCGGTTGGTCAAAGGTCAATGCCCGGTAAGCCAAAGGTCAATAGCTGGTTGGTCATAGGTCAATAGCTGGTAAGTCAAAGGTCAATACCTCCTCTTGACCGCAACTAGGTCCTCCACGATTTCCCAACTGTCAAGAAACTCAATCCTGACGAGCTCGCCAAGGGCCTTCTTGAGTTCGATCTTGAAGTTTTTCTGCGCCATCTCGGAGCCGCATAGCTTGACCAGGGTCTCGACTTTTACCGGGTATGGCTGCCGGTGACTCGCCCAATATCCGAAGAGCTTTGACGTGATCCCGTCCGGCAATGATTTTCTGGTTTCCCAGTTCACCCTCGTAAGAAAGTCATCGTCGAACAGCAGCCGCATTTCCTCGCCTACCCAAACCTGCCATCGCGACATGTTTTCGTTGTTCTCGTCCCTTGATTTGAACTTGAGAATCAACGATACGCTGATAAAGCATCCGAGCCGCTTGGAATGGATGCGGATCGCGGTAGCCTGCATCCGGCTGAGGCAGGTGCGGAGACGCTCATAGCTTTGCCCCTTGATTGGCCACCCAAGGGCCTTGACGAAAGAATAGGGCGTAAACTCTACGCATTCTCCGAGGGCGACTTTCTTTGCCAAGTGAATGAGATGGAGCCAGACAAGCTCGTCATCCTGGCGCAGCTCTTCTCCGCGGTACATGATCTGCCCGTCGCCGATGACGGCTATTTCAATGTCTTTGAGGAAGATGCGTTTCTGATTTCTGTTTCGGCAATTAAAGAGGGCTGAGCGGAGAACCTCGTTCGGTATGGCTCGTTGACCATCCGGCCACTCTGGGAGGTATTTGGGTTTTGCTGCGAGGCTCGCAAGGATTCGCTCGAAAGAGTCGACTTCGGTTTCCTTGGGCAATCTGGAAGAGGAACCCGGGATGGCCTGAGTATTACAGTGCAATGGCCACCTCCGTCACGGGGGAAGGCAGAACCGCGGGAACGATCTCCTTTCCTGCACTCCTCTCAAAGGCTTGCCGTTCGAGGTCGCGTCGGATGATATTCATCAGACGCTCAAATCTTGCCTCCGGATCACACGAATTTATGTATTCTACGGTGACTTTCACGGCGTCTCTTGCAACATAAAGAAGAGATGAAAAACATTTTGATGAATTGTATAATTTTTTGTGTTATAAGATGATGAGTAATTGAGGCGCAAGAAATCCAAGCTGATGATATCTCAACAGCTTTCATCGAGCCCACAAACTCTCGTATGGGACACCTAGCTCTCTGGCGATAATTCTCTGAATCCGCTGAGATCTTGCCCTCCCGCTGATTACATGATAGACGGCCGTCCGATGGACACCTGCCATCCTGGCGATATCCGATCCTGATATCCCTTTTTCCATCATCAGGATCTTTATTTTCATCGAAATCTTCATCATGATGATTATTATCACATAAGGATGATAACATGTCAAGAAAAAATGCACAACATGAAGACTTCAAGATCTCTGAAATCATCGAAAAGCTGAAAACTGCCCTCGACGTAAAAGGGGATGTTGATATCGCAAGGGCTCTCGATGTGGACCCGAGGCTGTTGGGGGTTTGGAAAGGGCGCAACACGATCCCGTACGAAAGGATCATCAGCCTGTGCATCAAGAACCACATCGATTTGGAGTGGATGTTTGCAGAGGAAGGTGATGTCTCAACGGAGAAATTGGAGGGGAAGCATCTCGTAATGGAGAAGGAAGGGTATATTCGGGTACCGCGATATGAAGTGCATGCGAGCGCCGGTGGCGGCGCCATCATTCATAGCGAACAGATCGTCGACCATCTTTATTTCAAGGCTGATTGGGTCAAGAATGTGCTGGGTATCCCGAGAGACTCCCTTGCACTGATTGCCGTTCATGGCGACAGTATGGAACCGACCCTGAGCAACGGAGATTTGATACTGGTTGATACCCGAGTATCAAGGGTGGAAGATGGTGCTATCTATGTTCTGCAATTTGATGACGCTCTGCTCGTCAAACGCCTTCAGAAAAAGTTCGACGGTTCTGTGGTCATCAGAAGTGACAATCCGTTGTACGAACCTGAGATATTGCACGGTGATGATACTGAAAAACTGAATATCGTCGGAAGGGTTGTCTGGGCTGGCGGAGTAATCTAGGCGGGATGCTGTCATGCATGTTGGAATCTGGATAAGGGTATCAACGGAGGATCAGGCCCGGGGGGAGTCCCCGAAAAATCATGAAGCGCGCGCCAGGATGTACGCCGAACTCAAGAGGTGGCAAGTCGTTGAGCTGTACGACCTGTCAGGAGTATCCGGTAAAGAC
The DNA here is from genome assembly GCF_016458275.1 of Geomesophilobacter sediminis. GTDB lineage: Bacteria > Desulfobacterota > Desulfuromonadia > Geobacterales > Geobacteraceae > Geomesophilobacter > Geomesophilobacter sediminis. Next base: position 270,590 of record NZ_JAEMHM010000006.1, on the reverse strand, counting down.
GTTCTGGATAATTCCGAAGCGAAGAGGATGCTCGAAGATGTGGCAGCAGGCCGCATCAAGGCGCTGATCTTCTCAAAACTCGCCCGTCTCGCCCGCAACACAAAGCAGCTCCTCGAAATCTCTGATTATTTCCAGAAACACGATGCAGCCCTCGTCAGCTTGGAAGAAAGCATAGACACGTCCTCGCCTGCGGGCCGTCTTCTCTACACAGTGATCGGCGCCTTGGCCCAGTGGGAAAGAGAAGAGATATCTGCTCGCGTTGCAGCTTCGATCCCCGTTCGTGCAAAAATGGGGAAGAACACCGGTGGGAAGGGACCTTTTGGTTACCATTGGGTAGAAGGGAAGCTTGTTCCCAATCCATCTGAGGCTCCCATCGTAAAGAGGGCTTACGAGCTCTTCCTCGGAACTGGCAAATTACTCACCACCTGCAACATTCTCAAGGAAGAAGGGCTCTATTCTAGGAACAAGTGCGTCTTCCGCCCCACGTCGCTCAAGCGGATGCTCTCTGAGACAGTCTATAAGGGAATCAGAAGGGCGAATTATGCGAAAAGCCTAGGGAACAAGAAGAACTGGGTCCTGAAGCCCGAGAAAGACTGGGTATATTTCAACGTCGAACCCTTGGTGTCAGAAGAAGACTGGGAGGCCGTCAACAAGATATTCCAGGAAACGGCGAGCCGATATCCCAACTTCAAAGAGGTTCCGAAAAACGGAAGGTTTCTCTTTTCCGGCCTGCTGAAATGCCAATGCGGTTCCAAGCTCTATGTCGCACCGTACCCCTCTATGAAGATTCCGCGCTATGCCTGCAAGAAATGCCGGACAAAGATCAATGAAGACATCATTGAGCAGCATTTTCACGATGCCTTGAAAGGCATAGTTGTCTCACCTGAACAGCTTGGGGCGAATGAGGACCTGGAAAAGGAGCTCCTGGAGAAACAGGAACGGCTGGAACTTTTGAAGAAGGAACAGAAAGATGTGAACAGCAAGATTGACGTTCTTATCGATCTGTACGGGAAGCAGGCCCTCGATCAGAACGAATTTCGGGAGAGATTCGATCCTCTCAAGTACAGGAAGGAAAGCATCTTCGCGGAGATCCCCCGCCTTCAGGCGGAGATCGATTTCATCAAGACGAACGAAATTGGCAGATCATACGTAATCGAAAGAGCTACCACGCTTACATCGCTTTGGGGAATGCTTAGCTACGAGGCTAGGCAGCAAGTTGTGAAGGAAGTCTTGGACCGGGTAGATGTCGGCGAGGAATCCCTCCATTTTGTCTTCTATTATATCCCTTCTTTTGTGCCAGTAGAGAAAGGTGCACACACCCACACGGGTTCATCGCGGCAACCAACATTATTCGCGAAGGATAGGTAACGGAGGAAAGGGCGCGGGAGATGGTGACCCGGCCGTCCTCCATCGGCTGGCGCAGGACTTCGATGACGTGCTTTTTGAATTCCGGGAGCTCGTCCAGAAAGAGCACCCCGTTGTGGGAAAGCGACACCTCGCCGGGCTTGGGGGTGTTGCTGCCGCCGATGAGGCCGACGTCCGAGATGGTGTGGTGTGGCGCCCGGAAGGGGCGGCTGGTGATCAGGGCGCGGTCCCGCTCCAAAAGCCCCATCACGCTGTAGATCTTCGTCGTCTCGATCGACTCCTCGAACAGCATCGGCGGAAGGATGGACGGTATCCGGCGGGCCAGCATGGTCTTCCCGGAACCGGGCGGGCCGAGCATCAACAGATTGTGGCTTCCCGCCGCCGCCACTTCCAAGGCGCGCTTGGCGTGCTCCTGCCCTTTCACGTCGCAGAAGTCGTCGCCCCCCTCCCCGAGCTGGCTGAACAGGTCCCCGATGTCGGCCTGAAAGGGTGCGATCTCCAGCGCGCCATTCAGAAAATCGACCACTTCGGAGAGCTGGGTCACGCCGATGACGGAAACGCCTTCGACCACTCCCGCTTCCGGCACGTTCTCTTTGGGAATGATGATGCCGGTGAGCTCGCCTTCTTTGGCGGCCACGGCAACCGGGAGGCCGCCGCGGATCGGTTTGACGCCGCCGTCGAGGGAGAGCTCGCCGAGCAGGAGGTAGTGCTTGAGTTTTTCTTTGCGGATGGCGCCGGTAGCGGCAAGGATGCCGATGGAGATGGGGAGATCGAAGGAAGCCCCCTCCTTCTTGACGTCGGCGGGGGCGAGATTGACGGTGATCTTGCGGTTGGGGAAATCGTAGCCGGAATTTTTGAGGGCGGCCTTGACGCGGTCCTTGCTCTCCTTGACCGCCCCCTCGGGGAGCCCGACGGTTGCCAGCTGCGGCAGCCCTTGGGCTATATCGACCTCGACATCGATGATGATCGCGTCGATGCCGACGACTGCGCTGGAAAGGACCTTGGCAAGCATGGCAAACTCCTGATCATGCGTGGTGACCAGAACTTCAACCCCATCCTCCAAGCCTGCCCCCTCCCCTTGAAGGGGAGGGAACGTAAGGAAGCCTTCAGCGTATCAACATCCGGATCTTTCTCAATTCTTGCCTAGACGATTTTCAGCATTTCCAGGTAGCGATCGGCATCGAGGGCGGCCATGCAGCCGGTACCGGCGGAGGTGATCGCCTGCTTGTACATCTTGTCCTGCACATCGCCGGCAGCGAAGACCCCCGGCACGCTGGTGCAGGTGGTCATGCCTTCGCACCCACCGGCGGTCTGGATGTAGCCGTCCTCCATCTCGAGCTGCCCTTCGAAGAGGTGGGTGTTCGGCGTATGGCCGATGGCAATGAAACAGCCATGGACCGGGATCACCTTGTCGGAGCCGCTCTGGGGATGCAGAAGACGAATCCCGGTAACTCCGCTCTCGTCACCCAGGATCTCATCCAATTGCTGGTTCCATTCGATGGTGACGTTGCCACCCTTGGTCTTTTCAATGAGCCGGTCCGCAAGGATCTTCTCCGAGCGGAAACGGTCCCGCCGGTGCACAACGGTCACGTGGCTCGCGATGTTCGAGAGATAGAGGGCTTCCTCGACGGCAGTGTTGCCGCCGCCGATGACCGCAACCGGCTTGCCGCGGTAGAAGAACCCGTCGCAGGTGGCACAGGCGGAGACGCCTTTCCCCTTGAAGGCTTCCTCCGAGGGGAGGCCGAGGTATTTGGCCGAGGCGCCGGTCGCGATGATGAGGGCATCGCAGCTGTAGGTCCCGCTGTCCCCTTCCAGTACGAAGGGGGGCTTGGTGACCTGCGCCTTGTTGATATGGTCGAAAACGATCTCGGTTCCGAAACGCTCGGCGTGGCGCAGCATCCGTTCCATCAGTTCGGGTCCCTGCACCCCGTCCGGGTCTCCAGGCCAGTTGTCCACCTCCGTCGTGGTCATCAACTGTCCCCCTTGCTGCAATCCGGTGATCAGCATCGGCTCGAGGTTGGCCCGGGCAGCGTAGAGGGCTGCGGTGTAGCCGGCAGGACCGGAGCCGAGAATGATGAGTCGGCGGTGCTTTACTTCCATGAACATCCTCCCACTGGATTTTGGCTGAAAGTAGCAGCATACAAGCAAAATTGCAAGGGTAGCAACCTTCCTTATTCATTGACCCGTCATAGCGGCTCTGTTAAGATTAAAATTAATCTGGTATACAATGACAAGGAGGATAACGTGAAAAAACTAATAGTTCTAGCACTCTCCCTGACTCTATTAATTGCGTCACAAGCAATGGCAAGGGACCTGAGGTTCTCCTCCGGTCTGGCACAAAGCGAATTCAGGGACCTGAGCAAGCAGGCCGGCGCCGCGATCTCCTACAAGAACACCGCTCCTGCCGAACCGCTAGGAATTCTCGGTTTTGACGCCGGAGTCGAGCTCGAAGCGATGGACATCAATAGCGGCAGTTCCTACTGGAATAAGGCTTTCGGTAACGACGCTCCCTCATTCCTGCTCCTCCCGAAACTCCGTGTCAGAAAGGGTCTTCCCTTCAGCATCGACGTCGGCGCGATGTACTCTTACGTGCCCGACTCCAACATCAAGCTGTGGGGTGTTGAGGTCAGCAAGGCGATCCTGGACGGGACCATGGCCACTCCGGCCTGGGGCATCCGGGCGACCTACTCCCAGTTGGCCGGAGTCAACGATCTCAGCCTTAAAACCGCTGGCATCGATACCTCCATCAGCAAGGGGATTCTCTTCCTGACTCCCTATGTCGGTGCTGGTGCTGTCTGGATTCAGAGCAAAGCTGAAGGACATCTGCAGCAACTGTCGAATCTTTCGAACGAAACCATCTATCAGCCGCGCTTCTTCGCAGGGTTGAAGATATCGCCCCTGCCGCTCTTTGCGATCACCGCGGAGGCGGAATACCAGGTGCGACCCATCTACTCGCTGAAGGCTGCGCTGAATTTCTAACCACGGACTTGGGGAGGGGGCCCAGCCCCCCTCCCGACGGGGTTGATCATGCACGCCGAATCTCATCATCTGGACCAAAGCATTGCCGGGCGCTTCAAATACGCCATCTTCCTGACCGCCGCCACCCTCGTCGCGGAACTCGCCGGCGGGATCTGGACCAACTCATTGGCCCTCCTCTCCGACGCCGCTCACGTATTCCTCGACCTGTTCGCGCTGCTCCTCTCGCTGGGTGCCATCAAGCTCTCCACCTTCCCGACTTCCGATACCCGGACCTTCGGCTGGCACCGTGCCGAGGTCTTCGCCTCCTTCATCAACGGGGTGACCGTCTTCGTGATCGCGGGGATCATCTGCTATGAAGCGTTCGGCAGGATGCAGCACCCGGAAGAGGTCAAAAGCCTCCCCATGATGATCATTGCCGGGGTCGGCCTCGCGATGAACGTCTTCGCCGCGAGCGCACTGCATTCCCACTCCCACGACGACCTGAACGTGCACAGCGCGTTTCTCCACATGATCGGCGACGCCGCGGCTTCCATCGGCGTCATCGTCGGCGGCATCATCATGTACTTCAGCAACTGGTACCTCCTCGATGCCATCATCTCGGTAGGGATCGGCACGGTGATCTTCTGGGGATCCTGGCGCGTCATCCGGGAATCGGTGCACATCCTCCTGGAAGGTGTCCCCAAAGGTATCGACGTCAACGAGGTGGCGGCAGCGATCCGGGAGGTCGAGGGAGTGTCAGAGGTGCATCACGTCAACATCTGGACCATCTGCTCCCATATCCTGGCGCTTTCGGCCCATGTCGTGGTGCCGCCGAGCTTCCGCGGCGAACAGGGCGGCATGCTCAGGAAGATCGAGCAGGCCCTCTTCGAGAGGTTCCATATCTCCCACACGACCCTGCAGCTGGAGAGCACCCGCTGCACCGATGACCCGGGCGCCAAGCAGTTTCGCCACCGTCCCCGGGCTCACAGCCACGCGCATGGCCACACCCACCCGCACCGGCATCCGCACGGCGATAGCTGTTGCGGCCACGACCACGCCCATTAATCCCTCCGGAAAGGTACTACATGCTTGATTACGATCTGATCCTCGATGCGGCCACCCGTCTTAAAAAGCGGGTGCGTCGCACCGAGTTGATTCACGCCCACCACTTCAGCGAACGTCTCGGCCTGCCGCTTTACCTTAAATGCGAAAACCTTCAGAGAACCGGCGCCTTTAAAATCCGGGGAGCGATGAACTTCATGGCGGCCCAGCCGCGTTCTGCGCTGGCCGGCGGCGTCATTACCGCCTCGGCGGGCAACCACGCCCAAGGAGTTGCCTTTTCTGCCGACCTGCTGGGCGTCAAATCTACGGTTTACATGCCGGAAACCACCCCGCCGCAGAAGGTTTTCTCCACCCGCGACTACGGCGCGGAGGTCGTGCTGGAAGGGAAAAATTTCGACGAGGCGTGCAGCGCCGCGCTGACACGAAGCAAGGAGACCGGGGCGCTCTTCGTGCATCCGTTCGACGACCCGCTGGTGATGGCGGGGCAGGGAACCATCGGCTTGGAACTTCTGGAAGACCTTCCCGACCTCGCCAACGTCCTGGTCCCCATCGGTGGCGGCGGACTGATCGCCGGGATCGCCATGGCCATCAAAGAGACCCATCCCCATGTCAGGGTGATCGGCGTGGAGTCGGCCGCTGCGCCATCCATGCAAACGGCGATCAAGAAAGGGAAAGTCGTGACCGTGCCGATCCGGGCGAGCCTTGCCGACGGCATTGCCGTGAAAACGGCCGGCAGCGAAACCTATCCGGTGGTGCGGGACCTGGTCGACGAGATTGTCCTGGTGGAAGAAGAAGAAATCGCCCTGGCGATCGTGTCCCTTCTGGAACGCAACAAGCTGATGGTGGAAGGGGCCGGAGCGGTCGGGGTGGCTGCCCTTTTGAACCGGAAGGTGGCGAAGATTTCAGGGAAAACGGTGGCGCTTCTTTCCGGCGGGAACATCGACGTGAAGACGATCGCGGTGGTCGTGGAGCGAGGCATGCTCGCGGCGGGGCGCTACCTGAAGCTGAAGGTGGAACTGGACGACGTGCCGGGGGCGCTGGCGCGGCTGTCGACGGAAATCGCCGAGGCCCGGGCCAACATCTCGATCATCACCCACGATCGTCGCTCCGAATCGCTGCCGATCGGCAAGACGGAGGTGCTCGTAGAGCTGGAAACCCGTGGCCCGGACCATATCCGCGAGGTCATCAGCCATTTGGAGAGCAAGGGGTACAAGTTGATTCAATGATCAATGATCGTTGATCAATTCGATTAGCGCGCATCTTCAGCAGGACCGTTACCTCCCTCTCCTTCAAGGAGAGGGTCGGGGTGAGGATGGGGTTAAGTCGCTGATTTCGCCCCCCCATCCCCCACATCGTTGCAAGCCGCGCTTACGCGCGCCCCCCTTGAAGGGGGAGCGACGTGATGCTGAAGATAGACGCTAATCGGCATGACCAATGATCGTTGAACCCAAAAAGAACGGACAACCGGTCGTCAACTAGACTGGTTGTCCGTTCTTGTATGAGCAAACCGGGGGTTTCGTGGTCAACTGTCCATTGTCAATCGATTGCTTCCTGGCTCTTGATAACGCGGAGGAAAGCATCCCCATAACGGGCCATCTTGTGCTGGCCCACGCCGGTTATCTTTAACAGTTCCCACTTGTCCTTCGGACGCTGTGCCGCCATTTCGGCCAGCGTCGCATCGGCAAAGACCACGAACGGCGGCACCTGCTGTTCGTCGGCAATCTCCTTGCGCAACTCCCGCAGCTTCTGAAACAGCGCCCCTTCGTAGGCAGGTTTCTTCGCCGCTTTCTTCTCCACGACCTTGGTATCGCGGTGTCGCGCCAGCACCAGCTGCTCTTCGCCGCGCAAAAGCGGTCGGGCCCGTTCGGTCAGCTTCAAAACCGAGAAGTTCGCCACGTCCTGCTCCAGATAGCCCAAGTGAATCAGCTGGCGCATCAGCGTTCCCCAGGCATCCTGGGAGAGGTGCTTCCCGATCCCGTAGGTGGTGAGCCGATCGTGCCTCAAATCCAGAACCCGCTGGTTCTGCGAGCCGCGCAGGACCTCGATCACGTGCCCCATACCGAAGCGCTGCCCCACCCGGTACACGCACGACAACGCCTTGCGGGCATCCTCGGTCGCGTCGAAGCGCTCCGGCGGGTTCTCGCAGATGTCGCAGTTGCCGCAATCCTCTTCCAGCCGCTCCCCGAAATAGCCGAGCAGCACACGCCTTCGGCAGGTGGTCGCCTCGGCAAAGCCGATCATGCAGTTCAGCTTGTGCAACTCGATGCGGTTTTGCTCGGCATTGCCGCCGTTCTCGATCAGCCCCCTGGCTATGGCGATGTCGCCGTAGCCGAAGAGCAGGAGCGCATCCGCGGGCATCCCGTCCCTCCCGGCGCGCCCGGTCTCCTGGTAGTAACTTTCGATGCTTTTGGGCATGTCGTAGTGAACGACGAAACGGACGTTGGACTTGTCGATCCCCATCCCGAACGCTACCGTCGCCACCACCACCTTCACGTCGTCCCGCAAGAATTGGTCCTGCACCCGATGCCGCTCGGCGTCGGGGAGCCCAGCATGATAGGCGGCCGCCTTGATCCCGGCAGCGCGGAGTTTCTCGGCTACCTCCGCGACCCGTTTGCGCGACAGTGCATAGATAATCCCCGCCTCATCCTTTCGGCTCTGGAGGAAGGCCTGCAACTGCTGGAACGGCTTGTTCTTGTCGGCAACGGTGTAGCGGATGTTGGGACGGTCGAAGCCGGCAATGAACTGAGCCGCATCGGCAAGCCCCAGCCGGGACAGGATGTCGCCGCGGGTCTGGGCGTCCGCGGTAGCGGTGAGGGCGATCATCGGGACCGAGGGAAAAAGTTCCCGCAGCTGCCCCAGTTGGGCATATTCCGGTCGGAAATCATGCCCCCACTGCGAGACGCAGTGCGCCTCGTCGATCGCGAAGAGGGAAATGTCGAGGGGTTTGATCCGGTCCAGGAAGCCGTCGCTCAGCAGCCGCTCCGGTGACACGTAGAGGAGCTTGAGGGTACCGGCGTGCAGTTCGGCAAGGACGCGGCGGGCCTCGGTCTCGGTGAGTGCGGAGTTGTAACAGGCAGCGGGGACGCCGTTTTCCTTGAGGGCATCCACCTGGTCCTTCATGAGGGAGATAAGCGGCGAAACGACGAGCGCGGTCCCCGGGGAGCAAAGCGCCGGCACCTGGTAGCAAAGCGATTTCCCGCCCCCGGTCGGCATGAGGACGAAAGCATCCCCCCCGGAAAGCACCTGCTCCACGATCTCCCGCTGGGGCGGGCGAAACGTCTTGAAGCCGAAGACCTCGTGCAGGATTTTATCGGGGGATTCCATCGCTCACCTGGAGTTGAAACGGGACCGCTACGGGAAATGAAAACCAGAAAAGAAAAGCACGCGGGACTAGGCTGTCAACCGGGAACGCCTGAAAAATCGCGCCGCTTGGCGCCTAACCTTGCCAGGAATGCGCGGGTCAGCGGAGCTCCGTTTTCCGGATCGGCAAGCCCGGGGCGCCACAGGTCCTCATAGGTATCGACGTCGTACCACGGCTGGAGCAGCGCCGTAGTCAGCCCGGCCTCGCGTCCGCGTTCCAGGCTGGTCGCTAAAACGGCAGACGTCGACCAGGGGATATCCCGAAAGACCTGGTAATTGCAGTCGCGGACCCCCACCAGGTAGTATCCGCCATCCTCAACCGGTCCAAATACCGCGTCCGCCCCACCGCGCAGAGCGGCGAACGCGTCGGCTATAAAATGCAGCGGGAGATCGGGAGCATCGGTCCCGATGGCGGCTCGCTCAGTAAAACCGCGTTCCAGAAGAACCGTGAACGCCTGCTCCAAACGCTCACCCAGCCCACCCGGATGCTGCCGGATGCGCGGCACGTCAGGGACGGTCTCCTCGAAAAAAGCTTCGTCCCCATCGAAAAAAACGTATGTAGTTATCGGCAGTTGCCTTAGCCGCCCCAAAGTGTCGAGGAGCATGCAACGGTAGAGTTCGGCACATTCGTCGGGAAGAAGATCGGGGGAGAGACGTGTTTTAACGAAACCCGGAGATGGTGATTTTGCAAAAACAGCAAGGGCGCGTTGCATTAGCTAAACCACCTTAATCATTACAAATGAAGGTAAAATACCTAGCGTTGTCCACAGTTTTCCGAGTTTTCAACATGGTTATCCACAGTCTTTCCACTCGCCGGGGAAACCCGCATTAGATATTTTTACTCCGCTCTATCGCGGCGTAGGCAGAGTGTTTATGGATCGATTCGAAATTTTCCGCTTCGACGGAAAACCACGAGATGTTATCCATCGCCAGCAGGCGCACCGTCGCATCGCGCACCATATCCTCGACAAAACGGGGATTTTCGTAGGCGCGCTCGGTGACGAACTTCTCGTCTTCACGTTTCAAAAGCGAGTAGACCGGGGAGGAACCGCAGGCCTCGATGCATTCGATCAGGTCCTCGATCCAGAGAAATTCGTTGTAGCGGACCTGTACCGTCATGATCGAGCGCTGGTTGTGGGCGCCATAAGCGGAAAGCTCACGGCTGCAGGGGCAAAGCGAGGTGACCGGGACCTTGACGCCGAGGACGAAGTCAAAGTGGTCGGAGAGGGTAGCGGAGAAGGTGCAGGTGTATTCCATGAGGCTCTTGGCCCCCGAGACCGGCGCGGTTTTCTCGATGAAATAGGGGAATTCCATCTCGAGATGCGCACTGGAAGCGCCGAGCTTTTCCTTCATCTTGGCGAGGATCGTCTCCATTTTGTCCAGGGCGATCTTCTCGCGATAGGTGTTCAGGATCTCCACGAACCGGCTCATGTGGGTCCCCTTGAAATGATGCGGGAGATCCACGTACATGTTGATCCGGGCGACGGTGCTCTGGAACGAGCGGTTCTTGTCCATGACGACGATCGGGTAGGAGATGTCCTTGACGCCGACCTTGCCGATGGGGATGTTGCGGGTGTCCCGGGAAAGCTGCACGTCGGGGAACGGTTTTTTTCCTGGGACCGAAGCCCCAGCGGCCTGCTTGGTATCTTCCATCAAAGCTCTTCCTCTACAGTTTCACGTAGCGAATGGGATCGGTGACACCGGCTTCGGCAAATCCCTTGAGACGGAGGCGGCAGGAGTCGCACAGGCCGCAGGCCGTTCCATCCTCGGCCGGATCATAGCAGGAATGGGTGAAGGCATAGTCGACACCGAGGGAAAGTCCCTTCTCGATGATCTGCGCCTTGGTCAGGTCGATCAGCGGGGTATGGATCTGGTACTTTCCGGTCCCCTCGACTCCGGCCTTGGTGGCGAGGTTGGCCATCGCTTGAAAGGAGGCGATGAATTCGGGACGGCAGTCGGGATAGCCGGAGTAGTCGAGGGCGTTGACGCCGATGAAGATGTCGAAGGCTCCCAAGGTCTCGGCATAGCCGAGCGCGAAGGAGAGAAAGATGGTGTTGCGGGCCGGGACGTAGGTGACCGGGATGTCGTCCCCCACGCCGTCTTTGGGCACGGCGATGTCGGAGGTGAGGGCACTGCCGCCCATCTTGCGCAGATCGAATTCCACCAGCAGGTGATCCGCGGCACCCATCGGGCCGGCGTTACGCTTGGCCACCTCCAGTTCGTGGCGATGCCGCTGCCCGTAGCTGAAGCTCAAGGCGTACGGGGTAAACCCTTCGGCCTTGGCAATCGCCAGGCAGGTAGTGGAATCCAGTCCGCCGCTGTAAAGTACCACCGCTTTTTTCTGCATGAAACACCTCGTCTTGCTTTTCCTGCTTTGCCTCGGCTAATCTGCCCGCCGTCACCGGCCATAGTTACCGACAAATGTAGCGGCGCCGCATGCTGCGCCCGCAAAACCGATTGTCTGTTACCCCATCCTCACCCGGTCCCTCTCCTTGAAGGAGAGGGGACGTAACAGTAAGTGTGCGGAGAAAACGACCCGGGAAAAAAGAGGCCGCGCCGGGTGTCCGGTGCGGCCCTTTGCTAGGGCTACTCGACGAAACTCTTGAGCTTCTTCGCCCGGCTCGGGTGGCGCAGCTTTCTGAGCGCCTTCGCCTCGATCTGCCGGATCCTCTCGCGGGTCACCTCGAAATCCTGGCCGACTTCCTCAAGGGTATGGTCGCTCTTCTCGCCGATGCCGAAACGCATCCGGAGGACCTTCTCCTCACGCGGGGTGAGGGTGGAAAGGACCCGGGAGGTCTGCTCGGAAAGGTTCGCCTTGATGACCGCCTCAAGGGGGGAAACCACACCCTTGTCCTCGATGAAGTCGCCAAGATGGGAGTCTTCCTCTTCCCCGATCGGGGTCTCCAGGGAGATCGGCTCCTTGGCGATCTTCAGCACCTTGCGCACCTTGTCCAGCGGCAGCGCCATCCGCTCCGCGATCTCCTCCGGCGAGGGCTCGCGACCGATCTCCTGCACCAGCTGACGGCTGGTCCGGATCAGCTTGTTGATGGTCTCGATCATGTGGACCGGGATCCGGATGGTCCGGGCCTGGTCCGCGATGGCGCGGGTGATCGCCTGGCGGATCCACCAGGTGGCATAGGTCGAGAACTTGTAGCCGCGCTGGTACTCGAACTTGTCGACCGCCTTCATCAGGCCGATGTTCCCTTCCTGGATCAGGTCGAGAAACTGCAGGCCGCGGTTGGTGTATTTCTTGGCGATGGAAACGACCAGGCGGAGGTTCGCCTCGACGAGCTCGCTCTTGGCCAGCTTCGCCTTGTGTTCCCCTTCCTCGATCGCGCGCAGGGCGTTGGCGAGTTCGGAGGCTTTGAAGCCCGATTCCTGCTCGATCTTGGAGAGCTTCTTCTCCGCCGCGCGGAAGTTTTTCTCGAGTTTTTGGGCCGGCTCACCAGCCATGCCGACCCGCTTCTGAAATTTGTCGTCGGAGCTGCCGCGCAACTCCTCTACCGCGGTCAGGAAGACTTCCTTCTGGACCCCGCTCTCTTTTTCGAGGTCGGAGATTTCCTGCATCGCGTGATCGACCTTCAGGGAAAGCTCCTTGAGGCGCAGGGAGATCTTCTCGATGTGGCGGTCCTTCAGGCGCAGCGACTTGAGGAGCTCGGCCATCTTGGCCCTGAGCTCGGTGCTCTCTTCCTGAAGCGGCGCCTGCTGGTCGGCAGGAGTGGCGTCGGATTCCAGCTGGGTCTGGATCTCGTCCATCCGCTGCTGGTGCTCCTTGATCTCGTCGATGATGCCGAGCACGCGCAGCGCCTGGAGATCTTCTTCGCCCTCTTCCAGTACCTCTTCCTCGACATCCTTGGAGATCTCGATGGCCCCGATCTGCCCCTTGCGGAGGCGCTCGCCGAGGTTGATGACCTCGTTGACGGTGATCGGGGTATTGAGGATGACGCTCGCGACGTCGCGCTCGCCCACCTCGATCCGCTTGGCGATCTCGACTTCCCCTTCGCGGGTCAAAAGCGATACGGAGCCCATCTCGCGCAGGTACATCCGGACCGGGTCCGAGGTGCGCCCCAGGGTGCCGGGCTCGAATTCGACTTCGTCCTGCTCCCCTTCGTGCTCCTCTTCCTCCTCAAGATCCATCTTGATCTTGGGGATCTTCACCTTCTGCGCGGAGTCGACGATCTCGATATCCATATCGCCGAACATGCTCATAACGTCGTCGATCTGATCGGACGAGACTATATCGGGGGGGAGGAGGTCGTTCACCTCTTCATAGGTGAGGAACCCCTTCTCCTTGCCGAGGTCGATCAGCTGTTTCACTTCATCCATACTTTTCTTTGCCATTAAGCACACCCCGCTACCGCAGATACTCTATAGTAATTTCGCTTTGATATTTCGCAACTGTTCGATCTCAGCCAAAAGCTCCCGGTAGCGCGGCGACTCCGGGTCGACCTGGGCAAGCTCCCTGGCCAGGGTCTTGACCCGCTTCAGGTAGTCACGCTCCAGCGTCTGGCGGCATTGTTCGAACGCCTTCAGCGGATCGATGTCCTCCAGGTGCTCGTCTTCGACGAACAGCGAGGAGAGCCTCGTCCGCTCCTCCGGGCTCTCGATGTTTTCAAGCAGCGCCGGAATATCCACCCCTTCCTGGGCGGTCTGCGCGACGATGGCCTGCGCGACCGCAAGCTCACTGCCGCTGAAAAGTCTATCGGCCCCATGCTGCATAACCTTAGTGGTTACTTCGGGGAACTTCACCATGAGCGAGAGGAGTACCTCCCGCGGCCCCGCCGTCTCGCGCTTTACCCGCGGTTCCGGTCTGGGCGCGTTGGGCGCCGGTCCCATCGTGCGCCGCATCGTTCCCTGATCCAGGCCGAGCACCTTCGCGATCTCTTTCTCGTAGAGCGAGCGCTCCAGGGAATTGCGCATCTTCATCAGGCGCGGCTTGACCTCGCGGTCGAAGGCGAGCTTCCCCTCGACGCTGCGCACGTCGAGCTCGGTCAAAAGGTCCTTGTAAAAGAACTCGAAGATCGGTACCGCCTGGTCCAGAAGCGGTGCAAACCCTGCCGCGCCTTCGCGGCGCAGGAAGGTATCCGGATCGTCCTCGACGGGAACCCGGACCACCGCGGCGGGAAACTCCGCCTCGAGAAACAGGTCCAGCGCCCGGACCGTCGCCTTGCGCCCGGCCGAGTCGCCGTCGAAAAGGACGTAGGCCTTTTCCGCGTAGCGCCTCAGCAGCTGCAGGTGCCCCGGGGTCAGCGCGGTGCCGCAGGTGGCGACCACGTTGGTGAACCCGGCCCGGTAGAGGGCGAGGTGGTCGAAGTATCCTTCGACGATGATCGCGTTCCCCTTTTCCCGCATCCCCTTCTTCGCCATGTCGAGCCCGAACAGGACCTCGCTCTTGCGATAGATGGGGGACTCCGGGGAGTTGATGTATTTGGGGAGCGAGTCGTCCATGACCCTTCCCCCGAAACCGATGGTCCTGCCGTGCAGGTCCGCGATGGTGAAGAGGAGCCGGTTGCGGAAGGTGTCGTAGAACCCGCCCCCGTCGCGGCGCCGCAACAGCCCAAGTTTTTCCGCCTGCTCCGGCGCGATCCCCTTGCGCTGCAGGTGCTTGGCCAGGTTGTCCCAGCCCGCCGGCGCAAATCCCATCCGGTAGATTCCGGCGATGGTGCGGTCCACGCCGCGACCCTTGAGATAGCTCCGTCCGGCTTCCCCCGCCTCGTCGGTGGAGAGGACCTGCTGGTAGAATTCCCCGGCCAGTTCATTGACCCGGTAGAGGATCTCCGCCTCGTCCATCTGCCGCTTTTCGTCGCGGGAGAGCGGCCGTTCCGGAATCTCGACCCCCACCCGCTTGGCGAGAAATTTCACCGCCGAAGGGAAGTTCATCCCTTCCATGCGCATCACGAAGGTCACCACGTTGCCGCCGGTGCCGCAGCCGAAGCAGTGGAAGATGCCGCGCGCCGGGTTCACGTTGAAGGAGGGTGTCTTCTCCCCGTGGAACGGGCAGAGTCCCTGGTAGTTCGAGCCCGACTTCTTGAGGCTCATGTACTCCGAGATCACCTCGACAATCGAGGCCCGCTCCCGTACCTCCCTGACCTTCTCATCCGCTATCATTTTTGGTAAACCTTATCGTTTCTGCGCTTCAGTCAGCCCCTTTGCCACTTTGCTGTGCTCCCACCCTGCCGCTATGCTCGCCCCGGTCGCCGCAAAAGATTGTGCCGTCCTCGAGTGCGAGATCCATCCCTTCAGCTTGTCCGGCACCGGCTTCGTCGTCCCCAGGTAGAGCAGCACGCAAAGGACAAAGCCACCCTCCAGAAAACCGAAAACGATGCCGCCGATGCGGTTGATCCCTCCCAACAGCATGATCTTGAAGACGACAGTGAAGAGATGACCGAGAAAATAGAAGAGGATGCCGAGCAGCAAAAAAACGAGGAGAAACGACAGCGGCTGCGCCACCTGCGGGGGGAGATTGATGAAGAACTTGATCCCCTGCGCTACGGAGGGGTAATACCTGAAAGCGGCCCAGCCGCCCAATACGAGCCCAAGGAGAGAACATGCTTCCCGGACCAGCCCTTTTGAGAATCCTTTAGCGACAAAGAATAAAAGGATGGCCCAAATGAGGATGTCGAGAAGGATCATGTAAACACCTGGCAGCAGCTACAAAGTAAAAGTAGGGGCAATCGCAAGAATCGCCCCCACCTCAACTGCACCGGAAACCTGCAAGCATCCCCGGGAGGTCCCGGGGATACCCATTTACGCAAGTTTCTGCTTCACAACTTCGCTAACCAGCTTGCCGTCTGCACGGCCGGAAACCGA
The DNA here is from genome assembly GCF_016458275.1 of Geomesophilobacter sediminis. Taxonomy (GTDB): domain Bacteria; phylum Desulfobacterota; class Desulfuromonadia; order Geobacterales; family Geobacteraceae; genus Geomesophilobacter; species Geomesophilobacter sediminis. The sequence goes on along the minus strand of NZ_JAEMHM010000006.1, from coordinate 255,035 downwards.
GGGGGCGAGGTACTTCATGACCTTTCCCATATCCTTGCCGCCGGAGGCGGAAGTCTCGGCAATAGCTTTTTCCACGAGGGATTCCAGCTCTTCCCGGGTCAGTTGTTGAGGCAGGAACTCGAGCATGACACCCAGTTCCGCCTCTTCTTTATCCACCAGCTCCTGTCTGCCTGCTTCCTTAAAGAGCCTGATGGATTCCCGGCGCTGTTTGCAGAGGGTCGAGATGGCTTCGGTGATCTCCGCGTCGTTGAGCTCGCGACGCTGCTCGATGGCGCGGTTTTTCACCGTGGAGATCATCATCCGGATGGTGGACAAACGGAGAGCGTCGCGGCTCTTCATGGCCAGTTTCATCTCGGACTGCAGTTTCTCCATAAGTTGCATACTACCCTCTACTAGTCAGCCATCTTCCGCTGTTTTTTCAGAGCACGTTTCCGCGCGGCAATGGCCTTTTTCTTCTTCTTGATACTGGGTTTTTCGTAATGTTCTCTCTTACGAACCTCGGAAAGGATCCCAGCTTTCTCGCACTGCTTCTTGAACTTTTTCAGTGCAAGCTCAAACGGCTCAGCTTCTTTTACCTTTACTCCCGGCATTCATATTCCCCCCCCTTCTCTACTGGATTTACTAACTTGTGTGGGTGATCGGGCCGGCAGACACTATTCAAGGAATACGCATCATAGCACTATAGATGCAATTGTCAATAATTTTCTATAACTTGACTGAGAGGTCACTCCTGGCGGGAAGCCTTCTCCTCGAGCCCTGACATTCCGAAGCGTCTTCTGAGCTCGGCATAGACCTCTTCGGGGTCGATGTCATAGAATCCGAGCAGGACCAGGTTGTGAAAGATGAGGTCCGCCGTCTCGTAGACGATCTCCTCGCGTTTCCCGCCCTTGCCGGCGATGACCACCTCGGTGGCCTCCTCCCCGACTTTCTTGAGGATCTTGTCGATCCCCTTCTCGAAAAGCTTCGCGGTGTAGGAGGATTCCGTCGGCTGCGCCTTGCGCTCCTGGATCACCCGGTAAACCGCGCTTATGATTTCCGCCCCTCCGCGTTCCATCGCAACTCCTCGATCTAAACTGGTTGCCGGTCAGCGGCCAATCCCCAGGGATTTCCGGCTGTTCCCAGCGTAGCTTCTTATTGTACGCCTATCCTATCGGAAAAAGCAAACTCCCGACCCAGCGGGGTTTTCACCCCGCCGGCCGCTAGAGCCGGACCGCCACGCCCCGATCCCGGAGGTATTCCTTGGCCTCCTGGATGGTGTGCTCGCGGTAGTGGAAGATGGAAGCGGCCAGGCAGGCGCTGGCCCCCGCATCGGTAAAACCGTCGTAGAGATGGGAAAGGTTTCCCACCCCGCCCGAGGCGATGACCGGGATGTTGACCGCGTCAACCACCGCGCGGGTCAAAGCCAGATCGTAGCCGTCCTTGGTCCCGTCGCGGTCCATGCTGGTAAGCAGGATCTCTCCCGCGCCGAGCTGTTCCATCTTGGCGGCCCACTCGATCGCGTCGATCCCGGTCGGGTTGCGCCCGCCGTGGGTGTAGACCTCCCACCCGCCGCCGACCCTGCTCCGCGCGTCGATGGCGACGACGGTGCACTGGGACCCGAACCGCTCCGCCGCCTCGTTGACGAACTCGGGGCGGTGCACCGCGGCCGTGTTGATGGAGACCTTGTCCGCGCCGGCGTTCAGCAGGCGGCGGATGTCTTCCACGACGCGCACGCCGCCACCGACGGTGAGCGGCATGAAGACCCGCTCGGCGGTGCGCCGCACCACGTCGATGATGATGTCGCGCTCGTCCGAGGAGGCGGTGATGTCGAGGAAGGTCAGCTCATCCGCGCCCTGGCGGTCGTAGAGCTCCGCGATCTCCACCGGATCGCCGGCGTCCCGCAGTTCCAGGAACTGGACCCCCTTCACGACCCGGCCGCCTTTCACGTCGAGGCAGGGGATGATTCTTTTCGTCAGCATGTGGTTTTCTCCGAAAACGAGTTCCAATTTCGAGGTTCAGAGTCCTGAGTGCCGGAGCACAGGAAACTGTGAACCTGGAACTTGGAACTCCGAACTATTTTTTGGTCAGCGCGATCGCCTCGGCGAGGTTGATGGCGCCGCTGTAGATCGCCTTGCCGGTGATGACGCCGGTCACCCCGGAGGACTCGATCGCCATCAGGTTCTCGATGTCCTTCAGCGAGGAAAGACCGCCCGAGGCGATGACCGGGATGCTGATCGCTTCGGCAAGCGCCTTGGTGGCCGCGATGTTCGGTCCCTGCATCATACCGTCGCGGCTGATGTCGGTGTAGATGATCGCGGAGACGCCGTAGCCTTCGAACTTCTTGGCCAGCTCGGTCGCCGTGATGCCGGTCACTTCGGCCCACCCCTGGACCGCGACCATGCCGTCCTTGGCGTCGATGCCGACCACGATCCGGCCGGGAAAGAGGGCGCAGGCCTCCTTGACGAGGTCGGGATTCCGTTGGGCGGCGGTGCCGATGATGGCGCGCCCGATCCCGAGGGAGAAGTAGGACTCGATGGTGGCGATGTCGCGGATCCCGCCGCCGAGCTGGGTCGGGATGGTGACGTTTTTCACGATCGACTCGATGGCCGCACGGTTTTTCGGTTCGCCGGCGAAGGCGCCGTCCAGGTCCACGATGTGGAGGAGTTCGCCCCCCTGGCGCTGCCACTCGGCAGCCTGGGCACCGGGATCCTCGTTGAAAACCGTGTCCTTTTCCATGAGCCCCTGCTCCAGGCGGACGCAGCAGCCGTTTTTGAGATCGATCGCGGGAATTACTATCATTTACAGCTCCAAGTCGTAGGTTATTTCAGCTGCGCGAAGTTCTTCAGCATGGCCAGGCCCTTGTCCTGGGATTTCTCCGGGTGGAACTGGGTCGCCATGACGTTGTCCCGCCAGATCGAGGAACAGAACTCGATGCCGTAGCCGGTGGTGGAGGCCACCACCGCCTCATCATCCGGCTTCACATAGTAAGAGTGCACGAAGTAGACGTTGGTCCCCTCGGCAATCCCCCCGTAAAGCGGTGCGGGCTTCTTCAGGGCAATCTGGTTCCAACCCATGTGCGGGACCTTCAGCTCCTCGTCGGCTTCCTTCATCCCCTCGGGAAAACGGACCACGCGCCCCGGGATGACGTCGAGCCCCTTGTGCAGCCCGAACTCCTCGCTCTCGGTGAAAAGAAGCTGCAGCCCGAGGCAGATCCCGAGAAACGGCTTGCCGGCCCCAATCACTTTCAGGATCGGCTCGACGAAGCCCCCCTCTTCGAGGTTCTTGATGCAGTCGCGAAACGCCCCGACGCCGGGAAGCACCACCCGGTCCGCCTCGAAGAGGACCTTCGGGTCGGTGGTCACCACCGCGTCGAAACCCACCTTCTCAAAACCCTTCTGCACCGAGCGCAGATTGCCCATGCCGTAATCGATTATCGCTATCATACGCCCCATTCCCTACAGCTTGCCCTTGGTGGACATGACCCCTTCGATGCGCGAATCGTGCTGGGTCGCCTGATCCAGCGCCCGGGCCGCGGCCTTGAAGCACGCCTCCACGATATGGTGAACGTTGTCGCCGTACATGACGTTGACATGGAGGTTCGCCCCGCAGTGGTTCACGAAGCCCTGGAAGAACTCCTTCACCAGCTCGACGTCGAAATCCCCGATCTTCACCTTCGGCAGCCGCACGTTGTACACCAGAAAAGGACGGCCGGAAAGGTCGGTGGCAACGGCAGCCAGCGTCTCGTCCATCGGGACGGTGGCCTGGCCGTAGCGGCGAATCCCCTTTTTGTCGCCCAGCGCCTCCTTGAAGGCGGTCCCGAGCACGATCCCGATGTCCTCCACGGTGTGGTGGAAATCGATGTCGATGTCCCCGTGCGCCTCGACCTGCAGGTCGAACAGGCCGTGTCGGGCGAAGAGGTCCAGCATGTGGTCGAGGAAGGGGACCGACGTGCAGATCTTGGAATCGCCCTTGCCGTCGATGGTAAGGGAGAGCTTGATCTGGGTCTCCTTGGTGATCCGTTCGATGACTGCCGATCTCATGTACGTTCGCCCTCCTTGGATGGCATTGAATGCAATTACTTAAGGCGCAGGCTCACCGAGCGGGCGTGGGCGTCCAGCCCTTCCAGCCCGGCGATGCGGACGATCTCGTTACCGACCCGCTGCAAGCCCCCCTGGGTGAAATGGATGATGGAGCTCTTTTTCACGAAGTCGTCCACCGACAGCGGCGAAAAGAAACGGGCGGTTCCGCCGGTGGGAAGCGTGTGGTTCGGGCCGGCCAGGTAGTCGCCGGAAGCCTCCGGGGTGTAGTGCCCCATGAAGATGGCGCCGGCATTGGTAATGAGCGGCAGGATCTCGAAGGGGTTCTCCACGGCGAGTTCCAGGTGCTCCGGAGCGATCCGGTTGGAGAAGGAAATCGCCTCTGCCAGGTTTCCGGCCACGATGATGACACCGAAGGATTCCCACGACTTCCGGGCGATACCTTCACGCGGCAGGATCTTCAGCTGCCGCTCGACCTCTTCGGCCACCGCCTCAGCAAAGGTGCGGCTGGTAGTGATGAGGACCGACGAAGCCAGCTCGTCGTGTTCGGCCTGGGAGAGAAGGTCGGCGGCGATGTGGGCGGCATTGCCGCTGCCATCGTTGATGACCAGGATTTCGCTCGGACCGGCGATCATGTCGATCCCCACCTGGCCGAAGACGAGCTTCTTGGCGGTGGCGACGTAGATGTTGCCCGGGCCGGTGATCTTGTCGACGCGGGGGACGGTTGCGGTCCCGTAGGCCAGGGCCGCGACCGCCTGGGCCCCGCCGATGCGGAAGACGCGGTCGACGCCCGCCAGCTTGGCCGCAACCAGGACGTGCGGGTTGGCCTCACCCCCCGGGGTCGGGGCGACCATGACGATCTCGCCGACGCCGGCGACCTTGGCCGGAACCGCGTTCATGATGACGCTGGAGGGATAGGACGCCTTCCCCCCCGGGACGTAGATCCCGACCTTGCTGAGCGGCGTCACCTTCTGGCCGACCATGATGTCCGGCTCCTCGGTGGAGATCCAGCTCTGCTGCTTCTGCTTTTCATGAAAGCGAGCCACGCGCTCGACGGCGAGTTTAAGGGCGGCCAGGTCCTGCGGTTCGACCTGGGCAAAAGCGCGGTCGAAATCCGCCTGGGTCACTTCAAGCCCGGCGGCAGCGCACTCCAGCCGGTCGAAGCGGCGGGTGTATTCCAAGAGGGCCTCGTCGCCGCGGCTGCGGACGGCCGAGATGATATCCAGCACGACCCCTTCGACCTCGCGGCCGCTCTCCTCGCCGCGCTCGACGATGGCGTCGAATTTCGCCTGAAAACCTTCTTCACGTATGTCGAGGAACTGCATGTGTCGCGCCCTCCAGCGGGTTCTACGTTCGGCACTCAAGCCTCGTACCCAAGGTCCACCTTGGGTACGCAAGATGTTCAAAGCTCCAGCTTTGTGAAAGGACTCGCGCAGCTGGAGCTTCGAAAAGTGATGCCGCTCCCAAGCTGGAGCTTGGGAACGAGATTCCTTTTCTCTGCAATCCTCAGCAGCCCCGAAAGGGCCCTAAATATGTTTTTCCAGCCCGGAGATGATCTCGGAGATCCGCTCGTGCTTGGTCTTCAGGCTCGCCCGGTTCACGATCAGCCGGCAGGTGATCTCGGCGATGGTCTCCACCTCGACCAGCCCGTTCTGCTTCAGGGTCTCACCGGTGGAGACGAGGTCGACGATCCGCTCGGAAAGCCCGACCAGCGGCGCAAGCTCGATCGAGCCGTAGAGCTTGATCAGCTCGACCTGGACCCCTTTGCTGGCGAAATACTTCTCGGTCACATGCGGGTACTTGGTCGCGATCCGGATATGGTTCCAGGCGGCGGGATCGTCCTGGGCGGAAAGGCCCGCGGGCTCGGCGACCATCAGGCGGCAATAGCCGAACTTCAGGTCGAGCGGCTCGTAGAGGTCTTTTTCCTGCTCCATCAGCGTGTCCTTGCCGACGATGCCCAGATCGGCGCAGCCGTACTCGACGTAGGTCGGAACGTCGGTGGCCCGGACGATCATGTAACGCATCTTCTGCTCGGCGTTCTCGAAGACGAGCTTGCGGGTATCCGAAAGGAGCTCCTCGCAGTCGATCCCGATCTTCTTGAAAAGGGCCACCGAGTCGTGCAGGATGCGTCCCTTGGGAATGGCAATGGTGATGAAATCGCTCATAAAAAAGCCCTTCCTATAACCCTTGTGCTCCCCCCTTTGCGAAGGGGGGTCGGGGGGGATTCGGTTTTTGAGGTTTCCGTTAAGCCGTTGGAAAAGCAAAACCTAACGGCAAATCCCCCTGAATCCCCCTTTGCTAAAGGGGGACGATTGGGACCTTGCGGCGTAGCACGCTGCGCCGCTAAACCCCGGTCTCGTCCTTCACCCGCTGGACGTCGGCGCCCAGACCGGCGAGCTTCTTCTCGATGAACTCGTAGCCGCGGTCCAGATGGTAAATGCGGGTGATCTCGCTGGTGCTGTCCGCGGCAAGGGCGGCCAGGATCAGCGAGGCCGAGGCGCGAAGGTCGGTCGCCATGACCGGTGCGCCGGAGAGTTTCTTCACCCCTTTGACCGTGGCGGTGTTCCCCTCGACCACGATGTCGGCACCGAAGCGGAGCAGCTCGGAGACGTGCATGAACCGGTTCTCGAAGATGTTCTCGCTGATGACGCTGGCCCCGTCGGCCAGGCACATGAGCGCCATGAACTGGGCCTGCATGTCGGTCGGGAAACCCGGGTACGGACGGGTCTTGATATTGACGCTGCGGACCTTCGCCGGCCCCTTGACCCGGACCACGTTGTCCTTGTTGGTGATCTGCACCCCCGCATCCTGGAGTTTGAACGCCAGCGCGTCGAGGTGATCCAGGCGCATGTTGTGGATGCGGACGTCGCCGCCGGTGATCGCCGCGGCCACCATGAAGGTACCCGCCTCGATCCGGTCCGGCATCACCGAGTGTTTGGCCGGAGTAAGGGAATCGACGCCGGTGATGCGGATGGTGTCGGTTCCGGCCCCGTCGATCTTCGCCCCCATCTTGATGAGCATCTCGGCAAGATCGACGATCTCGGGCTCGCGAGCGGCGTTTTCCAGGATCGTGTCCCCTTCGGCCAATGCCGCAGCCATCAAGAGCTGCTCGGTCCCGCCGACGGTGGAGATGTCGAAGTTGATCCGGGCTCCCTTAAGCTTCTTCGCCTTCGCCTCGACGTAACCGTGCTCCAAGGTGATCTCGGCGCCGAGAGCGGCAAGCCCTTTCAGGTGCAGGTTGATCGGACGGGCGCCGATGGCGCAGCCGCCGGGGAGCGAGACGCGGGCCTGGCCGAAGCGGGCCAGCAGCGGCCCGAGCACCAGCACCGAGGCACGCATGGTGCGGACCAGGTCGTAGGTGGCCTCGTAGCTGTTCAGGTTGGTGGTGTCGATCTTGACCAGGTTCCCTCGCCCCTCGACGCTGGCGCCGAGCTGCTCCAGAACCTTGATGGTGGTGTTGATGTCCCGGAGGAAGGGAACGTTGCTGATCTCGTGGCAGCCGGGGGCCAGGATGGTGGAGATGAATATGGGGAGAGCGGCGTTCTTGGAGCCACTGATGCTCACATCGCCCGAAAGTTTCTTGCCGCCGTTGATGATGAGTTTGTCCACTCGATACCTCGTTGTATTTTTAGCGCCGCGTCGCGGCTAGGAGGCGCGCCCGAGCCGGGCTCCGACGACGCGGTCGATTCCCGCAGGGTCGGCCGCGGTGAACGATGAATCACCGAAACCGCCCTTTTGGAGCAGGCCGAGCACGTCAGGTGCCTGTCCGGCACCCACCTCGAAAAGAAGCCATCCGCCATCGACCAGGTGCGCAGGCGCCTGGGCTACGATGGTGCGGTAGAAATCAAGGCCGTCCGCCCCCCCATCCAGTGCTCCCATCGGTTCGAAATCGCGGACCTCGGGTTGCAGGGTGGCCAGTTCGTCCTTGCGGATGTACGGCGGATTGGAAACGATCATGTCGAAGCGACGGCCGGCGCAAGGAGCAAAGAGCGATCCTTCGCAAAATTCCACGGTCGCACCGTTTTTCTCCGCGTTTTCCCGGGCGACCTCGATCGCTCCCGGGGAAACATCGACAGTGGTGACCCTCGCTTCGGGAAGAAGGTGCGCCAGGGATATGGCAACGCAGCCGCTGCCGGTTCCGATATCCAGGATGGCGCCCGTCTTCGGCGCCCGCTGCACCGCCTCGTTCACCAGTACTTCGGTGTCGTAGCGCGGGATCAGGACGCTCGGGGTGACCCGAAACTCGAGCCCCATGAACTCCTGGGTGCCGAGAATGTACTGGAGCGGTTCGCGCTTGGCCCGGCGGGCCACCATGGAGCGGTAAGCGGTGAGCTCGGCGTCGGACAGGGGCTTGTCGAAGTTGCAGTAGAGCCCGACCCGGTCCAGGGAAAGGACCTCGCACAGCATCCACTCCGCTTCCAAACGGGCGTTTTCCACCCCTTTTTCAGCAAGGTATCCCTTGGTCCAGTTCAGGACCTTGAGCACGTCCCATCGTTCCAACGGCAAACCCCATCCTCACCCTGTCCCTCTCCTTGAAGGAGAGGGGACGCTTTGGGCAAGTGTCCTGTGATTTCGATTCCCTAGCCCCTAGCCCCCAGTTCCTAGCCCCGGTTTCTAAGCTTCGCTCTGCGCCTGGAGCGCTTCCATCTGGTAGTGGGTGCGCAGGGCCTCGGTGATCTCGTTGATGTCGCCGGCCATGATGGCATCGAGGCGGTACAGGGTCAGCCCGATCCGGTGGTCGGTCATCCTTCCCTGCGGGAAGTTGTAGGTACGGATCCGCTCGCTCCGGTCGCCGCTGCCGACCTGGCTCTTCCGGTCCGCTGCCAGCTTCGCGTTCTGCTCGGTCACGATGGTGTCGAGGATCTTGGACTTCAGAACCTTCATCGCCTTCGCGCGGTTTTTGATCTGGCTCCGCTCTTCCTGGCAGGCAACCACGGTGCCGGTCGGGAGGTGGGTGATCCGGACCGCAGAGTCGGTGGTGTTGACGTGCTGGCCGCCGGCCCCCGAGGAACGGTAGACGTCGATCTTCAGGTCCGCCGGGTTGATGTCGACGTCAACGTCTTCCGCTTCGGGAAGGACCGCGACCGTGGCGGCACTGGTGTGGATCCGCCCCTGCGCTTCGGTCTCCGGAACGCGCTGGACCCGGTGGGTCCCCGACTCGTACTTGAGCTTGGCGAAGACCCCCGTCCCCTCGATGAGCGCAACGACCTCCTTGTACCCCCCCTTCTCCGACTCGGAGCAGGAGATCATCTCGACGCGCCAGCGGTTGGTCTCGGCGAAACGGTTGTACATGCGGAAAAGGTCGCCGGCAAAAAGGGCCGACTCGTCCCCGCCGGTTCCGGCGCGGATCTCCAAAACGACGCTCTTGTCGTCGTTGGGGTCCTTGGGCAGGAGCAGCACCTTGATCTCGGCTTCCAGCTTCTCGCGACGCTCCGCCAGGTCCTCGAGTTCCGCCTGGGCCATCTCGCGCATCTCCTGGTCCGGCTCTTTCAGCAGTTCCTGGTTGTCCTCGATGTCGGAGAGGACCTTCTTGTATTCGCGGAAGGCGGCGATCAGCTCGGTGAGGCCGGAATGCTCCTTGGAGAGCTTGCGGAATTCCTGCTGGTTGGCCAGCACCTCGGGATCGGCCAAGAGCGACTCCAGTTCCTCGAACCGCCGCTCCAGATCTGCAATTTTTTCAAACATCCAAACTCCGCGGGCCATGAGCAGTGAGCCAAGAGCACTGAGCAGTCTCGTCTGCTCGATCACCCTTTCCCCACTCCCACACCCTGTACTTAATAGTCATTCAAACTAGCTGCGAACAGGCACAAACCGGTTCATTGCTCTTTGCTCACTGCTAAACGACCAGCCGGTCGTCCTTGTGCCCGCCGTTGAGCTCCAGGGCGGTATTCATCGAGCGGATCGCGACCTCGATCTGGCTGTCGTCCGGCTCCCGGGTGGTCAGCCGCTGCAGGGCAAGCCCGGGGGCGATCACCAGCTTCACCAGCGGGTTGCCGTCGTGCTTCGCGCTCCACTTCAGCACCTCGTACGAGACGCCGGCGATGATCGGCAGGAGCAGGATGCGCGCCCCGGCCTTGAAATAAAACGGCCACAGTTTCGGGATCAGCGAGAAGATCAGGATGCTCACCAGCATGACGATGAGCAGGAAACTGGTCCCGCAGCGCGGGTGCAGGCAGCTGTACTTCCGCACGTTCTCGACGGTCAGTTCCTCCCCCGCCTCGAAGGTGAAGATCGATTTGTGCTCCGCCCCGTGATACTGGAAGACCCGCTGGATGTCCTTCATCCGGGAGATGGCGGTTATGTAGACGAGGAAGACGGTCACCCGGATCACGCCGTCCACCAGGTTGAATACCAGGTTGGACTGCCCGATGATCGGGACCAGCAGCTTGGTCAGGTACAGGGGGAGAATGAAAAACAGCAGGATGCCGGCCCCGAAGGCGACCGCCATGGTGCCGCCGATCGCCATGGAGCTCAGCTCCTCCTTCTCCTCGCCCTCGGCGATCGCCTCGTTGGCGGAGAAGTTGAGCGCCTTGATGCCGATGATGAGCGAACTGAAAAGCGCCACCGCGCCACGCACGATGGGGAGTTTCACGACCGGGAACCGCTCGGAAAGCGGGATCACGGTCTCGCTTTTCACCGAAATCTCGCCGTCGGGACGCCTGACGGCAATGGCCAGGGAACGCGGTGCCCGCATCATGACCCCTTCAAGAACCGCCTGACCGCCGATGTTGATCTTGGACATGCTCACCTCTGGTACTGCTCACCACTGAAACGAAACCTGCGAACGACCTCCCTCCCCATCGAGGGGAGAGTCGGGGTGGGGATGGGCTTCGTCACCCCCGAAAAACCTCATCCCCCTCCGTCCGCCCCGTGAAGGGGAGGGCCCGGAAAGGAACCAGGCAATAGCTCCGTTACAGCTTCCGGAAGAACTCCCTCACGTCCGCCATCTTTCCGCAGCACATCGCCCCTTCCGGGCACGGGCCGCTGAGGCATCCCGGACCGGCCGAACCGAAAACGGTCGGCGCCACCGGGCGGACCAGTTTCAGCATCTCGATCGCCATCGCCCGGATTTCCCACTGGGCCCGCTCGCAGCAGCGCACCCCGAAGAAATGCAAAAGCTCGCGCGCGTTCATGGTGACGATGATCTTGGTGTGGGTCGCGTTGGGAAGCAGGTAGCGGGCGTCTTCCGCCGGCACCCCCGCCTCGACCAGCGCGGCGTAGGCCGCGTGAACCGCGGCGATCTGGGCCCCGAACACCTTGGCGTGCTCGGGGTTTGCGGCGATCGACGGCGGCGTCACCACATCGAACTGCTCGGTATGGGATACGTAACGCTGGGACTGCTGGGAATACGAGGCGACCCGGTGCCGGACCAACTGGTGGGTGGTCACCCGGGAAATCCCTTCGATCCCGAAGGTGAAGCTGGCGTGCTCCAGCACCGACTGGTGCCCCAGCGACATGATCTTGTCGAGGAAGGACTTGATGTCCGCGCCGGTGATCCGTTCCTTGAGCGCTTCGATGTCGACCTTCGAATAGCAGAGGCGGGCGGCGAGCGCGATGGTCTGTTCTGGTTCGGGGGTGTGTTGCAGCAGAGCGACGTTCATGAAGAACCTTCGAGCGGGGGTACTGCGTGAATCATGAAAAAACGAAACAAGGGGATTTCGCCATAGACAAAATCCCCTCGAACGGATGCTCGGTCATGAGAATCGCTATTTCGATTCCAGGTTGTACCGCTTGCGGAAGCGCTCGACGCGGCCGGCGGTGTCGATCAGCTTCTGCTTGCCGGTGTAGAACGGGTGGCAAGCCGAGCAAATTTCGGTGGAGATCTCCGCCTTGGTGGACCGGGTCTGGAACGTATTGCCGCAGAGGCACTTAACGGTGATCTCGTTGTACTTGGGGTGAATCCCTTCTCTCATATCTTCCTCCTCGCGGGGCGCGCCCGTTTACCTTTGGCATGTGATCAGCCAGAAAGTATTCACCAATAACATTTTGGCGATACTATTTCAACCCTTTTTTCTACTTGCTCATCGAGTCCAGGAACTCCTGGTTGGTCTTGGTCCCAGTGAGCTTGGAGATCAGGAACTCCATGGAGTCGACCACGTTCATCGGGTGGAGCACCTTGCGCAGGATCCAGATCCGGTTCAGGGCCGACTTGTCGATCAAGAGCTCCTCTTTACGGGTCCCGGACTTGTTGATGTCGATCGCCGGGAAGGTCCGCTTCTCGACCAGCTTGCGGTCGAGGTGAAGCTCCATGTTGCCGGTACCCTTGAACTCTTCGAAGATGACCTCGTCCATCTTGCTGCCGGTGTCGACCAGCGCGGTGGCGATGATGGTGAGCGAGCCTCCTTCCTCGATGTTGCGGGCCGCTCCGAAGAAGCGCTTCGGCTTGTGCAGCGCGTTGGAGTCGACACCGCCGGAGAGGATCTTGCCGGAGGGGGGAATGACCGTGTTGTAGGCGCGGGCCAGACGGGTGATCGAGTCGAGCAGGATCACGACGTCGCGCTTGTGCTCCACGAGGCGCTTGGCTTTCTCGATGACCATCTCGGCCACCTGGATGTGACGGGAGGCGGGCTCGTCGAAGGTGGAGGAGACGACCTCACCCTTGACCGAGCGCTGCATGTCGGTGACCTCCTCGGGACGCTCGTCGATGAGCAGAACGATGAGGAAGACTTCCGGATGGTTTTCGGCGATCGAGTTGGCGATGTTCTGGATCAGCATCGTCTTGCCGGTACGCGGCGGCGCGACGATGAGCCCCCTCTGCCCCTTGCCGATCGGAGCGATCAGCTCCATCACGCGGGTGGACATGTTGTCCGGAGCGGTCTCCAGCTTGAGCTTTTCCTCGGGGTAGAGCGGAGTCAGGTTGTCGAAGAGGATCTTTTCGCGGGCCACGTCGGGAGACTCGTGGTTGACGGTCTCGACCTTGAGCAGGGCGAAGTAGCGCTCCCCCTCCTTCGGAGGACGGATCTGCCCGGCGACGGTGTCACCGGTGTGCAGGTTGAAACGGCGGATCTGCGACGGGGAGACGTAGATGTCGTCCGGCCCCGGCAGGTAGTTGTAGTCCGGCGCCCGAAGGAAACCGAAGCCATCCGGAAGGGTCTCCAGAACCCCCTCCCCGAAGATCATGCCGTTCTTCTCGGTCTGGGCGTTCAGGATCGCGAAGATCAGATCCTGTTTGCGCAGACTGGACGCACCCTCTATGTTTAGACCCTTGGCGATAGCTGTCAGATCGTTAATCTTCTTTTCTTTGAGTTCCTGTAAGTTCATCTGTTCTCCTGGCATTGACGCAGGTGTAGGGGTAAGGGTCAAGCGTGGATGGGGTTTGAGAAATCTTCCATGGATGGAGTGGGTATGGACAATCTGGACTATCTATAGCGGATGGGCGCTTTGGTTGTATGACCTGGATTTAGGGTGCTGGGTGTGTCGGTACGGATCCGGTATGAAAAGGAGCAGAGGCAGTTGCAAAGGTAATATTGAGGATATTGGAAATTTATACTCTTGACTCTTGTGCCTTGTCAATATTTTTTTACGCTGACCAAACTCTTGTAACCCGCTGTTTTTGCACGCCTACCAAGCATCATAGCGCTTTCCTCTGTGTCATTCCAGATCATTTTCTGTGACAGGATCCCTTTCCACCGGCACGCTCCCCTCGGCCGGAGCGGCATATTTGGTACCGCTGCGCCGTTTGCGCCGGGCCTTCTGCCGCCTGAGCTTTTCGACGGCCAAGTCCTTTTTGGTGGGCGCGCCGGAAGCCGCTTCCAGCTTTTCGAGGAGGTAGCGCCGGGCCAGGAAGCGGTTCAGCGACTGGCTGCGCGATTCCATGCACTTCACCTCGATACCGGTGGGAAGGTGCTTGAGGTAGACGCAGGAAGAGCCCTTGTTGACGTGCTGCCCCCCGCGCCCCGAGGCATGTACGAAATGCTCCTCCAGGTCCTGATCCCGCACCCCGAGCGCTTCCATCCGCTCCTTGAGCCACCGGTTCTTCTCTGCGCTTACCGAAAAATCGACCATAGCTCCCTTGTAACCCGAACCACCCGGACAAGGAAAGAGGATTCAACCGGCGTCTGCTGTCTCCGGCATTTCCTTGGTTATAATTCACGACTCGGAGGTGGCCCCCATGACGACAGCGAAACGACCGGCAATGCTGATCTCCGCCTATCTGGACCGCGAACGTTATTCCGTACGCATCGTCCGCTACCGGGTCCCGGTCGCGGGATTGCCGGCGGCTTTCGACGGGTTCACCATCCTGCAATTGAGCGATCTGCACGACAAGGAATTCGAAGCGGGCGGGAAGGCACTCCTGGAGCTCCTCGCCCGGGAGCCGTTCGACCTCGTCGTCTTCACCGGCGACCTGGTGCTGGGACCGCGCTACCGGCTCACCCCGGCCCTGGACCTGGTGCAGGGGCTTGCGCGGGTGCCGGTTTTCTCGGTTTCGGGGAACCACGACTGGGGGGAAAGCGGCCACGACCACGGCATCGGCATGCGTATCAAGCAGGCACTGGAGGAAGCGGGTGCCCGGGTCCTCTCCAACCAGGGGGTTTGCCTGGAACGGGACGGGGCACGGTTGTGGATCACCGGGGTGGACGACCCGGTGACCGGCAAGGACCGGCTGAATCACGCGCTGGCCGGCATCCCCTCCGGGGAGCGGCGGCTGCTTTTGGCCCATTCCCCCCATATCTTTCCGCGCGCGGCGGCGGCCTCGGTGGACCTCGTGCTGGCCGGTCACACCCACGGGGGCCAGATCCGCCTTCCCGGCCTGCGCGCCGTCTATGTTCCCAAGCTCGGCTTTTTCCCCCGCTGGGACTACGGATTCTTCCGCCACGGCACGTCCGCGCTGGTGGTAAACGCCGGGCTCGGCGAGAGCTGGCTCCCGGTACGCTGGAACATCCCCCCCGAGGTGACCCTGGTCACCCTGGTCGCCTCGTGAAACCGCCCCGCAAGATCCTGCCGAAATCCCAGAGAGCATCAAACGCCGAAGTCGCCGCCCCCCCGCGGTGGGGAAAACTGTCCAGGCGCGATTGAACCGGCAAAGGCTGGTTACCGCCTGCGGCGGATCGCGAGGAATGGCGCTCCCGCAGGGTGGGCCGCCCCCAATGGACGCCGCCCCCGTCGCACCCGACGATCCCGAACGCTGCGAGCTACTGCCCGCCGGTGACGAAATCGGCGATGATCTGCGCCATCCGGTCCACGGTGACCCGGGCGTTATTGAACACCAGGTGATACAGCGTCGGGTCGGCAAGATCGCGCCCGAGGAAGTCGGCGATGAAGGCCTCCCGCTGGCGCTGATGCTTGATCGCCATCCGTTCCGCCTCCTCGGCATCAACGCCGTGGCGGCTGGAAATGGCCGCGATCCGGTAGGATAGCGGCGCAACGATCCGGAAGTGGAAGCAGTTGCCGAGTTCCTGGGTGAGCCCGGCGGCGCCGCGGCCGACCAGGATCACGTTGCCCTCCTGGGCCAGCGCCGCGATCTGGCGCACCAGCAGCCGGTAGTAATCCTTGTCGCTTTTCCAACGCGGCGAAAAGGTGGAGAGCGCCTCATCCAAAAACCGATGCTTCACGCCGAGGTTGCTGAAAACCTCCTCCGAAACGTGATGGTTCTCGGCTGCGGCCCGGAAAAGCTCCTTGTCCATCACCAGCCAGGGGAGCCCGCTCCGCTTTTCCATGATCTCCTGAAGCCGCTGCGCGACGGGGAAACCGGCACAGCCGTACTCCCGGGTCAGGGTCACCGTCGGAAAGATCCGGTCTCCCTTGGTAATGCCGTGCTCGCGCAGGTTTCTCCGGTTGATCTCGATCAGGGTTTCCAGCCTCTTCTCCACCGACGCGATCAGATTGCTCTCTCCCATCTCCCGGCCCCCCTCAGGATGATAATCACCTGCCTGAAGAACTAATTAAGCCCGCTTTTGCAACAGAGTCAACCCCGGCTAATGTGAACTGCTGCAAATGATCGCCCCGCCGGGTAAGATTGGCAGATGCTCTGGTTCTGGGTTCCCCTTACCCTTTTCTCCGCCTTCATGCTCGCGACCAGTGACGCGCTGCTCAAGAAGGCCCTCTCCGGTCGCAACGAGTACCTGGTCACCTGGGCCAGGACGCTCCCCGCCCTGCCGTTTCTGCTCGCCCTGCTTCTATTCGTCGATGTCCCTCCCCTGGCGCCGGAATTCCTGCCGAGCACCCTCTGGGCGCTCCCCCTGGAGACGGTCGCCCTGTTTCTCTATACCAAGGCGCTCAAGCTCTCCCCGCTGAGCCTGACGCTTCCGCTGCTTTCCCTCACCCCGGTATTCCTCCTGGTGGTGCCGTCTCTCATCCTTGGGGAAACCATCTCCCCCACCGGTGCGGCGGGGGTGCTCCTGGTCGCGGCGGGGAGCTACCTGCTGCATCTCCCCCAGGCCCGGCAGGGGTGGCTGACCCCGATCCGCGCCCTGCTCTCCGACCGGGGCTCGCTCTGCATGCTGGCGGTCGCCGTGATCTACAGCGTCACGTCCGTCCTCGGCAAACGCGCCATCGCCGCCTCCTCTCCGCTCTTCTTTGCCGCCGTCTACCTGCCGCTTTTGGCGGTGATCGTGACCCCGGTGGCATTGTGGAAAGGGCGCCGGGAGATCCGGGAAATGGGGCGAAACGGCACGGTACGGGCCACCGTCCTCCCCTCCCTTTGCTACCTGGTCCAGGCGCTCAGCCACGTCTACGCCATCAACGTCGCCAACGTCGCCTACATGATCGCGGTAAAAAGAACGAGTCTCCTCTTCGGAGTGCTGTACGGTCGGCTCCTTTTCCACGAGGAAGGAACCACGGGACGGATGCTGGCAACCATCCTGATGCTGATTGGCGTGCTGCTGATCGTGTGGGAAGGATAAGTCGTCAAAATAATGACCGCAGAAAGGGGCGGGCAGTTTTCAAAAGTTTGACAAATGGATAGAGGGGAGCGGCGCCGGCTTACCGTGCAGGAGCGACATGCCTGTCGCGATTGATCGAAACCCGCTGTCACCGCCTTCGGCGGATCGCGCCTGGAAAGGCGCTCCCCCAGTAAAGGTCGTCGCGGCCGGAAAGTCGCTCGTAGCAGGAGATAGCCTTACCTCCGAAAACGCAAACAGCAGCGCCGGCATGGGGCCGACGCTGCTGTTTGTACAGATTTCGTCCTGGGATGAGAGGTATCAGACCTTCTTTTGAATGATCAATCCCTGGAGGGTATCCAGCGCCTTCGAGATGCGGATTGCCTCTTCCGAAGGGATCTGCCGGATCACGTCACCGGTCTGCTGGTTCAGCACCTTCACGATCGTCTGCTTGTCGTCGATATCGAACTGCAGCTTGATCCCGTAGTGCTTCATGAAATCGTTGAGCGCCTGGGTGGCTTCCTTGACGCGATCTTCCACCGTTGCAGCTTTTTTTACCTGCGTCGCGTCCTGTACCTTGGTCGCGAGCTGGAGCTTTATCGATTCCTGTGCCTGCTTCTTGATGCCCGCGTCGGTAGCGGTGGGGGTCGGCGCCGTTGCCGAATTGTGCTGCGTTCCCGGGGCGGGAACGTATGCAGCGGGCGATCCACTGATTGCTTCAAGGGCCATGGCGTTTCCTCCTAAGTCCTTCTACTGCCTCTCATGGTTCCACTTTTCGGCGCTTCCGGGCGAAACTTTAGCAAAAAAAAATCAAGCTTCCCCCACACGCTATTTTTTTTCATCGGGCAGCTTCAAAAAGTTGACTCCGGCAGCCCGGACCGGCCGGTCCAACGGTGGGCACAAAACGGTCCGCGCCCCGCCACCGGTTCTACAGGCAACTGTTTTTATTAGCCTTTCCCGACAGGCAGTAAAGAAGGCTCAATCCTTGCTTACCAATACCGGGGACCATCTTTGCTCACCCTTGGCGCGGCGTGTCGCACCGTGGCGAGGGTCCTGATTTTTTCGGCATTTCTCCAATTACCCGCTAAAGATTTCGCAAGCTGCTGCCGAAGACAACTAACAGCTACCCAATCATCCAAGGCAGGTGCCTATGATCAAGCTGACCAAACTGGACGGGGCAGAGATCTTCCTGAACCCCGACCACATCGAGATCCTGGAAGAGACGCCGGACACCCACGTCACCCTCTCCAACGGCAAGAACTACCTCTTTCGGGAGCCCGCCTGCGTAGTGATCGACCGGATCGTCGCCTACCGGGCCCGCATCCTGAGGCGCGCCGCGACTCCCCCGACAAAGAAGTACCTGGGGAAGACGACCCCGAGCCGGTACCTCCCCGCGAGCAAACCGTAACTTAACTCAAGCGAGCCACCATGGATTTAGCAACCATAATCGGAATTGTAATGGGGGTCGGTGCCGTTTTCGGCGGCGCGCTCCTGGAAGGCCTCCACATCGGGGCGCTGATTCAGCCGACCGCGGCGATGATCGTTCTCGGCGGCACCTTCGGCGCGACCTTCGTCAGCTTTCCGCTCCCGGTCATCCTGAAGGCGTTCAAGGACGTCGGGCGGGTTTTCATGCCCCCCAAGGACGACCCGGAAGGGGTGATCAAGAACATCATCAACTACGCCGCCAAGGCCCGCCGTAACGGTCTCATCTCCCTGGAACAGGAAGCCCAGACGGTCAAGGACTCCTTCACCAAGAAGGGGATCTCGCTGGTCGTCGACGGCATCGACCCGCAAAAACTGCGGGAAACGATGGAGATCGAGCTTTCCTCCTTCGAATCGCACGGCAAAGGGAGCGCCGAGGTTTTCGAGGCCGCCGGCGGCTTCGCCCCGACCATCGGTATTATCGGCGCCGTACTCGGTCTCATTCACGTCATGAGCAACCTCTCCGACCCGTCCAAGCTGGGCGGCGGCATCGCGGTCGCCTTCGTCGCCACCATCTACGGTCTCATGACCGCCAACATCTTCTGTCTCCCGTTCGGCTCCAAGCTCAAGCACCGGCTGAAAGAGGAACTGCTGCAGAAGGAGATGGTGATCGAGGGTCTCATCGCCATCCAAAACGGTGAGAACCCGCACTTCATCGAGCAGAAACTTCGGGCCTACGTGCACGGCGACAGCGGCGAAAAGAAGGGCAAATAGATGGCCAGAAAAAAGGAGCACGAGAAGGAACCTAACCACGAGCGGTGGCTGGTCTCCTACGCGGACTTCATCACGCTTCTCTTCGCCGTGTTCGTCACCCTGTACGCGATGAGCCAGACGGACAAGAAGAAGATCGAGGAAGTCATGGCGTCGATGCGCGACTCCTTCGGGTTCACGCAGTCCTCGGCCCCCACCCCGAGCGTCATCGAGTCCGGGGCGATGAACCTGATCCCCCAGGCCCCCAGCAAGGCCACCTCCACCCCCATGCGGCGCGGCAAGACCCGTGGGTCCACCAAGGAATTCAAGCTCACCAAGGCCTCGCTCGAGGCGTTCCTGATCAAAAGCGGCGCCCAGGACAAGGTGAGCGTCTCCCAGAATCAACGCGGTCTCGTGGTGAGCCTGAAGGAAGGAGGCTTCTTCGACTCGGGAAGCGCCACCATCAAACCCTCCGCGGTCACGCTGCTCAAGGACGTCATCGAATCCCTGTCCGAGTATTCCAATGACATCCGGGTGGAGGGGCATACCGACAACATCCCCATCAGCACCTCGGCCTTCCCTTCCAACTGGGAGCTTTCCACGGCACGCGCCACCAACGTGCTGCGCTACATGATGAAAGAGGATTTCGAGCCGGACCATCTTTCCGCCGCCGGTTACGGGGAATACCGCCCCATCGCCGACAACGACAGCGCGGAGGGGCGGAAAAAGAACCGGCGCGTGGACATCGTGCTCCTCTCCGAGCAGGAGGAGCGACGGGAACCGACGGCAATGCGGCCGGTAAGCGCACCGTTGGGCAGCGGGCCGATCACCCCCGAGCCCAAGAAAGAATAGAAGAAGCCGGTCGGCGCAAGCGGACCGGCTTTTTTCGTGATGCGAACTCGTAGTGGCGGACAGCCCGCGGTCCACCACCCTCCTTTTTCCGTGATCGCAGGGTCTTGTCGTGCAGGAGCCGTCGCGTTTCGTTTGTCAACGCGGCCCACGCACGGGATGTGCCTTGCCTCATTGAGCTCAGTGGCTCATGGCCTCATTGTTTGATTCTCTCCGGTTCTGTCATAGTTTTATCGTTCAAAGTTTTGACCCCTTCCCGCATTTCCTCGCCCCCTTGGTTCCCCGACGCCCCCAAACACCCCTCAAATCGATGTTTTTCCACTATATTCAACCCCTTCGGCCTTTGGCATGGCAGTTGCTTCCCTGAATTCCGACCCATTGCGGTCCAATTTCGGAGGTATCTGACAGATGCTCAAAGGAAAGTCGATTCTGGTCACCGGCGGGACCGGTTCGTTTGGCAAGAAGTTCGTCGAACTCATCCTGCAGCGCTACCCGGAAGTCCACCGCCTCGTAGTATTTTCCCGGGACGAACTGAAGCAGCACGAGATGGCTCAGCAGTTCCCGCCCGATAAATTCCGCCAGATCCGCTACTTCATCGGCGACGTCCGGGACCGAGACCGGATCACCCGCGCCATGGAGGGAATCGACGTCGTGGTCCATGCCGCGGCGTTGAAGCAGGTTCCCGCCTGCGAATACAACCCGTTCGAGGCGATCAAGACCAACATCCTGGGCGGCCAGAACGTCATCGAAGCGGCCATGGACAAGGGGGTCAGCAGGGTGGTGGCGCTCAGCACCGACAAGGCCGCCGCCCCGATCAACCTCTACGGCGCCACCAAGCTCTGCTCCGACAAGCTCTTCGTCGCCGCCAACAACTTCAAGGGAAAGCGCGACATCAAGTACGCCGTGGTCCGCTACGGCAACGTCATGGGGAGCCGCGGTTCCGTCATCCCCTTCTTCCTCAACAAGCGCTCCGAGGGGGTGATCCCGATCACCGACGAGCGGATGACCCGCTTCAACATCACCCTCACCGACGGCGTCAACCTCGTGCTCCACGCCCTGGAGCAGATGTGGGGGGGCGAGATCTTCGTCCCCAAGATCCCGAGCTACCGGATCACCGACGTCGCCGAAGCGATCGCGCCGGGCTGCAAGCACGAGATCATCGGCATCCGCCCCGGCGAAAAACTCCACGAGGAGATGATCACCGCCACCGATGCCATCAGCTCCATCGAGTTCGAGAAGCACTTCGTCATCCTCCCGTCGATCCCGATGTGGGACGCCCAGGAATTCGCCCGCACCTTCAACGGCGCGCCCTGCAAGCCCGGCTTCGCCTACAACAGCGGCACCAACGACCAGTGGCTCACCGTCGATGAGCTGCGCCAGCTCATGGTCGAGCACGTCGATCCCAGCTTCAAGGCGAAGTTGCTGTGATACCGTACGGGAGGCAGAGCATCTCCGCCGCCGACGTGGCCGCAGTGACCGAAGTCCTCCAATCGGACTGGCTCACCCAGGGGCCCGCGGTGGAGCGGTTCGAAAGCTGCGTCGCGGCCTACTGCGGGGTCCCCCACGCCGTCGCGGTCAACAGCGCGACCTCCGCGTTGCACATCGCCTGTCTCGCCCTGGGACTCGGCCCCGGGGACACCCTCTGGACCTCTCCCAACACCTTCGTCGCCTCGGCCAACTGCGCCCGCTACTGCGGCGCCTCGGTCGATTTCGTCGACATCGATCCCCGCACCTACAACATGAGCGTGGAGCGGCTGGCGGAAAAGCTTGCGCAGGCCGCCGCGGCGGGAAAGCTCCCCAAGGTGGTGATCCCGGTGCACTTCGCCGGGCAGTCCTGCGACATGGCCGGGATCGACGCGTTGGCCAAGCAATACGGGTTCAAGGTCATCGAGGATGCCTCCCACGCCATCGGCGGTCGCTACCGGGGTGAGCCGGTCGGCAATTGCCGTTACTCCGACCTGACCGTCTTCAGCTTCCACCCGGTCAAGATCGTCACCACCGCCGAAGGAGGCATGGTCCTTACCAGAAGCGCCGAGCTCAACGAGCGCCTGGTCCGGCTGCGCAGCCACGGCATCACCCGAGATCCCTCCCTGATGCACGGCGCATCCCAGGGACCTTGGTACTACGAGCAGATCGAGCTCGGCTTCAACTACCGCATGACCGACCTTCAGGCGGCCCTGGGCGCCAGCCAGATGACCCGTCTCGACGAGTTCGTGGCACGCCGCCACGAGCTGGTGCGGCGCTACGACGACGCCCTTCGGGAGCTCCCGGTGACCCTTCCCTGGCAGCACCCCGACAGCTACTCGGCGTTCCACCTCTACGTGATCAAAGTGCCGCAGCGGCCGGGAAAGGGGCGCCGCGAGGTTTTCGAGGCCCTGCGCGCCCGCGGCATCCTGGTGAACGTGCACTACATCCCGGTGCACACCCAGCCGTACTACCGGGAGCTCGGTTTCCGGGAAGGTGACTTCCCGCAGGCCGAAGCGTACTATGCCGAAGCGATCACCCTCCCCCTCTACTACTCACTCACCTACGAGGAGCAGGACCAAGTCATCAAGGCGGTAAAGGAGGTAGTGCGATGAATTTGGCACTGATACCCGCCCGCGGCGGAAGCAAGCGGATTCCGCGCAAGAATATCAGAGCCTTCGCGGGCAAACCGATCATCGGCTACTCCATTGAGGCGGCACGGGAGTGCGGGCTGTTCGATCGTATCGTGGTCTCAACCGATGATGAAGAAATAGCGGAGGTGGCAAGGTCTTTCGGAGCCGACATCCCTTTCCTGCGCCCGAAACAACTGGCCGACGACCACACCGGGACCAGCGATGTGGTAAAGCATGCGATCGAGTGGTTTGCGACCCAGGGGACTCCCATCAGCCACGCCTGCTGCATCTATGCAACTGCGCCGTTCCTCCAGCCCTCCTTTTTGCAGGAAGGTTACGAGAAGCTGGTCGCCACCGGCAAGAGCTACGCCTTTGCCGTCACTTCGTTCGCGTTCCCGGTTCAGCGCGCGATCCGGCTTCGTCCCGACGGGACGGTGGAACCGCTCTATCCTGAACACGTCTTCACCCGCTCACAGGATCTGGAGGAGACCTACCACGATGCCGGACAATTTCTGTGGGGACGATCCGATGCTTTCCTGAACGGCACAGTCGCTTTCTCTCCCGCCTCCGTTCCGGTGATCCTGCCACGCCACCTTGTCCAAGACATAGACACGCCTGAGGACTGGACAAGGGCGGAGCTGATGTTCCGGGCATGGCGCCAGTTAGCCGAAACATTATGAAAGTCGCGGTGCGCGCCGATGCATCGGCCAAGATTGGCTCAGGGCACGTGATCCGCACCCTGACCCTTGCCGATGTGCTTCGTGCGGGTGGAGCCACTGTTTGTTTTATCTCCAGGGAGTTCCCCGGCCACCTCTGTGACGTTGTGGAAAACTGCGGTTACCCGACGATACGCCTGCCGGATTTTGCCGCTGCGGCACCTTCGTTTGAGGAAGACGCCGCGCAAACGTCGGCCCGTTTGGCAGCTGAAAAGCTGGACTGGCTGATCGTCGACCATTACGGACTGGGCCAAGGGTGGGAAACTGCCATGCGTTGCAACGCCGCAAGGATCATGGCGATCGACGACCTGGCCGACCGCGACCACGACTGTGACCTTCTGCTGGACCAGAACTTCTTTACCAACGCCGAGGCACGTTACCTTCCACACCTCCCAAAGGGGTGCGTCAACCTCCTAGGCCCCCGGTTCGCCCTCTTGCGACCACAATTCGCTGCGGCGCGGGCCGTCCTGCGTGAGCGGGGTGGAGGCGTGAAGAGGGTGCTGATCTATTTCGGCGGCAACGACACGACCGGCGAGACAGCGAAGGCGCTGCGGGCGCTGGCAAGGAACAGTAAATCCTTGGCCGTCGATGTCGTCGTCGGAGGGCACACCCCCCTGAAGGAAGAGATCGGGAGACTGGTCGCGGAGTTTCCAGCCGGACGCACCTTTTTCTACGTGGAAAACATGGCGGAGCTGATGAGTGAGGCGGATCTTTTTGTCGGAACCGCCGGATCTGCCACCTGGGAAAGATGCTGCTTGGGCCTCCCTTCGGTCGTGATCACCACTGCGGCAAACCAGATTGAGCCGATCAACCATCTCGCGGGATGCGGAGTACTGCTTCACGCGGGGCATGCAGGCGAGCTAACGGAGAAGCAACTGGCGGAGCTCCTTCAGCGGGTAATGGCCGACGCCCCCCTCCTCAGAGGTTTTACGACGAAATCCATGGAGCTCGTCGACGGCAAGGGAGCCGAACGCTGCGCTGAACAACTCGCCTTACTTTCGTTGCAATGAGGTGCGAAATGCATTCAGGAGAAATCATCTGCAGCAAGGATGACGTGAGGGTGATCGACTGCACGGTGTGCGGGTACCGCCACCTACTCCCGGTCCCCGACAAGGAGTTCATCGCCTCCTTTTATAAGAAACAGTATTTCGTCACCACGCAGGACGACTACTACGAGAAGCAGCTGGCCGACAACGACTACCTGAACTTCTGTTTCTCTGAGTACCTCGCGGAAATCGGCAGGCACGTCGGGTCCGGCGCCAGGAGTCTGTTGGACATTGGGTGCGGCAGCGGGCTTTTCCTCAAGTACTGCCACGATGCGGGATGGGAAGTAACCGGGGTCGAGCCTAGCCTCTCCGGGATCAGCGATTTCGCGCGCCAGCACGGCATAACGATCCACGAGCAGGAGTTCGACCACCGACTCTTCGCCGGGAAGCGTTTCTCCGTCGTCACGCTGAACAACGTGCTGGAGCACGTGATCGAGCCGCAATCGGTCTGCCGTGAGATCTATGACCACTTGCTCGAAGAGGGCGGGATCCTTCAGGTGAAGGTCCCTAACGATTTCAGCCCGCTGCAGACGATGCTTCAGGAAAGCCGGAACTTCCGCCCGTACTGGATATCGCACCCCGACCACATCAACTACTTCGACCGGGAGAGCCTGCTCCGACTGGTGGGCAAGGCCGGCTTCACCTTCATCGGCGGGACGGTCACGTTCCCCCTTGAGATGTACCTCATGATGGGGCTGAACTATGTCGAGGAACCGGCAGTGGGTAAATCGATCCATTCTCAGCGCGTCAACTTCGAGTACGTCTTCAGGGATGCGGAAAAGCTGGACCTGAAGCGGGACCTTTACGCCCGCTTCTTCGAGCTCGGCATCGGGCGCGAGCTAATCGCTTATTTCAAGAAGTAACGAAAAAAGGAGTCCCCCTTGATTTACTTCAACTTTGACGCCATCGTCGCTCCCCCTCTTGCCACGATCCCGCAAGAGCTGATTGAGCAGGAAATGAAGAAGCAGGCCGAAACAGGGAAGACCAGCATGGCGATCCTCAATAGCAATTGCGAGATCGTGGAGAAGCCGGAGGTCTACTACGCCTCCCGGAAGCTCGGGCTTCCCGGCGTCTTCGGGCAGTTCATGACCGTGATTAACAACGACATGATTTTCCCGGACCGCTTCTCGCTGGAGCTCACTAACCACTGCAACTTCTCGTGCAAGATGTGTCCTCGGTCGGTGATGACCCGGAAGAAGGAGTTCATGAGCCGGGAGCTTTTTTGCAAGATCGTCGATGAGATCCATGAGTTCTCCAAGGTAACGGCGGTGAACAAGGTCGACCTGTACCGCCTCGGAGAGTCAACGCTGCACCCCGACTTCGGGTTCATGCTCGACTACATCGGGAAGCTAGACACGCCGTTCCCAACTCAGCTCGCCACCAACGGGAGCCGGCTCGACGAGAAGATGATCCGCAAGATCATGGATTCCAGCCTCACCTATCTCGTCCTTTCCTTCAATGCCCAGGACGCCGAGACCTATCGCAACGTAACCGGGGGGGCCGAACTTTCCCAGACGATCAAGGCGCTGCAGAATCTCAAACGGTTCCGGACTAAGAGGACCCCGTTCATCATGCTGCAGTTCGTCGAGCAGGAAGGAACCCACGACAAGCTCGAGGAATTCGTCAAGGAGTACATCGACTCCTGCGATATCGTCATCTCCTCGTCACTTGAGGATTTTGGGGGCCAGCTGAAACAGAACTCGGCCTACGTGGAGAAGCACATTTTGGGCGACGGCGACGGGGGAGACCGTTTGGTATGCCCGCGCGGAGTGTGGCGGCGCGCCATGATCTACGTAAACGGCGACGTCGTCCCCTGCATCTGTGACATCAACGCGAGCTACACCAAAATGGGGAACGTCACGCAGAGCTCCATCAAGGAGATTTTCGACTCTCCGCAGTGGGCGGAGTTCGTCGCCATGCACAAGGAGTGTGGCGAGAAGCTGCTAAAGCATCCGCTGTGCGGACCTTGCAGCGAATGGAAGATCATGACCGGCTACAACAAGAGGTTTACCCCTAAGATAGTTTCGAACCAGTAACGAGGATGCGCCATGATCGAGGCCCCGCAAACGCCGACGCGAGCAGGGACTGAACTGATTCCCTTCGAGCCACGCCACATCGATGCCACCTATGACTGGGTGACCAACCCGCAGTTGCGGCACGATTTTCTCCTCAGGGGGGAGATCACCCCAGAGGGGCACCGGCAATATTTTGCCAAGCTGTTGACCGACCAGACCCAGGCCCTCTACGCCATTACCTTCGCGGGGACCCACGTGGGGAACTGCGGGTTCAAGCACCTCGACCCGATCCGGCGGCGCGCGGAGCTCTGGATCTACCTGGGTAGCTATCAGCATCACGGAAAGGGGATCGGCAACAGCGCGACCTCTCTCTTGATCGAGAAAGGGTTCGGGGAGCTCTCCCTGGAGCTGATCTATCTGCACGTCGCGGAATTCAACGAAAAGGCAGTTGCGCTCTACCAGAGGTCGGGTTTCCAGGTCACCCCCTGCGACGGCTGCCTCGAATGGGGGGACCGCAGCATCAAAATCCTGCACATGGAGCTGCCGGCGGACCGCTGGCGCGCCCTCTGCCCGAAAGGAAATCCATGAAGGTTGCTATAATGCAGCCGACCTATCTCCCCTGGTCCGGCTACTTCAACATGATTCACCAAGCTGATCTATTCATCTTTCTGGACGACGTCCAGTTCGCGAAAAG
Organism: Geomesophilobacter sediminis; assembly: GCF_016458275.1. Taxonomy (GTDB): domain Bacteria; phylum Desulfobacterota; class Desulfuromonadia; order Geobacterales; family Geobacteraceae; genus Geomesophilobacter; species Geomesophilobacter sediminis. The sequence continues at coordinate 228,112 of NZ_JAEMHM010000006.1, read as the reverse complement.
ATCGTGGCAGCAACGAAACCGGATCATGCTCTCGGGAAGTGAACACTTTCTTTCGGTCCCGGTTCAGTGCAAGGGAAAAAGGGAGCAGCTGATCTGGGAGGTGCTGGTGGATGACTCACAGCAGTGGCGGGAAAAGCACGTTAACACGTTGGCCCACGCCTACCGCAAGCATCCTTTCGGTGCCGAGGCAATCGCCCCAGTGACCGACGCACTTGCCGGCTGTGGGGCGGGGCTCGCCGAGCTCAACATCACCATCATCAGCGCTTTCTGCAGTCGTTTCGGAATCACCACTCCGTTCAGGCGAAGCAGCGACCTCGCAGTACATGGGAAGAAATCTGAGCACCTTCTCGCGCTATGCCGTGAAGTCGGCGCCACCACCTACCTGAGCGCGCGGGGCTCGAGGGAATATATCGAAGAGGAACAGGTTTTCAGCGGAACTACCGTGGACGTGGCATACCACGACTACCACCCGTCCCCCTACCCGCAAAGGGGTGCCGCCGAGTTCGTACCCTACCTCTCGATCGTAGACGTCGTCGCAAATCTGGGTTTTGGTCCGGCGGGAAAGCTGGTGCGAGGCGCCGCCGATGCCCTCTCCGCATAAAGGAGCAGCTACTATGAAGATCGGCAACCGCGAGATCGGCGCAAGCCATCCCCCCTTCGTCATCGCCGAAATGTCGGGCAATCACAACCAGTCGCTGGAACGGGCGCTGGACATCGTCGAGGCAGCGGCAAAAACGGGGGCGCACGCCCTGAAGCTGCAGACCTATACCGCCGACACCATGACTCTTGACCTGAAAGAGGGGGAGTTCTTCATCAGCGACCCCAATAACCTCTGGAAGGGGAACTCGCTCTACGATCTTTACCAGCAGGCCCACACCCCCTGGGAATGGCACCGACCGATCTTCGAGCGCTGCCGGGAACTTGGCTTAATCTGCTTCAGCACCCCCTTCGACGAGAGCGCCGTCGAGTTTCTCGAGGCCCTGGAGGTCCCCTGCTACAAGATTGCCTCGTACGAGAACACGGACCTGCCGCTCATCCGCAAGGTAGCTGCCACCGGAAAACCGATGATTATCTCGACCGGCATGGCCTCCCTAGCCGAACTTGACGAGACCGTCCGCACCGCCCGAGCCGGCGGGTGCCGCGACATCATCCTCCTCAAGTGCACCAGCACCTATCCCGCTACGCCAGAGAACACCAACATCCGGACCATACCCCACCTGCGTGAGCTGTTCGACTGCGAGGTCGGCATTTCCGACCACTCGATGGGGGTAGGGGTTGCGGTGGCGGCGGTAGCCCTTGGGGCCACGGTTATCGAGAAGCATTTCACCCTGCGTCGCGCCGACGGCGGGGTCGACTCCACCTTCTCGCTGGAACCGGAGGAGACCAGGTCCCTGGTCGAGGAATCGTTGCGTGCCTGGCAGTCGCTGGGAAAAGTCGCCTACGGCCCCACCGAAAAGGAGCTTCCCTCGCTGAGGTACCGCCGCTCCCTCTACGTGATACAGGATATGTGCGAGGGGGATACCTTCTGCGCTGACAATCTCCGGGCGATCAGACCTGGACTAGGGCTTGCCCCGAAATTTCTGGAACTGTTTCTGGGCAAGAAGGTAGTACGGGACGTCAAGAAAGGAACACCACTTGATTGGGATCTGTTGCTGAGCGAATAGCTGGGCAGTGAGTTGTACAAAAGGAGTGTCATGGAAAACGTCGAAAATCCCTTGGGAGTCTTCATGGTCAACCGATTCGGTGACCGCTACCTCTATGCGGTTAACCGTTCGGCTTTCAACTCAGTGGGATCTGAGTCGCTCTACCAATCCCTGTTCGGGGATTCCCTATTTCTCGAATACCAGCTCTACGTGGTCGTCGGCACCGATTCCGGCGTCTTCCCGCAGTACCTGGCTAAAAAAGGGATCCCGATAGGGACCCGCTACCTCTTCGTCGAACTCCCCGAGGTACTGGCCACTATCACTGCGGGGGGAGCCCTCGTTGGACTGCCGGAAGAGATCGTCGTGACCACCGTGGATCGATGGGAGGAGGAAGCGGCACAGCTCCAGTTCGAGGAATACGTCCTCCTGGACGCGGTCCGGCTTCAGAATTCGGTCGCCTCGAGCGACGCCTACCTTCCCGACTACCAGGTTATATCTTGGGATCTCGGTCTGGAGCTCAACAAGCGCCTGCACATGATCCAGGCTTCGATCAACTGCAAGCTGTTTATCATCCGGCAAGTTCAAAACGTGGCCGACAATAAGATCGGCTTCGCCCAGACCCTCGCCGGCGCTTTTGCCGGGAGAACCGCCATTGTGCTGGCGGGGGGGCCCTCGCTGCTCGAAGCCCTCCCGTGGGTGCGGGAAAATCGGGACCGGGTCGTGATCATCGCCGTCTCGCGCATCAGCAAGATCCTCCTTGCCCACGGCATCGTCCCCCACATCGTGGCAACCGTTGACCCCCAGCGAATCAGCTTTGAAGTCAGCCGCGAATTGCTCCGGTTCCCCGGGGGAAGCGACGGCCCGCTCCTCGTCAACAGTCACCACGCTTCGCAGCTCCTAGTGAGCCAGTGGCATGGTCGGAGCGTGTATACCTCATCGCTTTTCCCTTGGAAAACGCCGCTCAATGCTGACACCCTCCTCTATACCGGCCCTACCGTCGGTAACTTTGCGCTCTCGATTGCGATGAACCTCGGCTGTTCCGAAATCATTCTCGCCGGCATCGATCTCTGCTTCACCCCCCAAGGGCAGACCCACGCCGCCGGGAGCAACGAAGACAAGGTGGGACCCGACCTGAGCCGGGTTTCGAAGCGGATCGAAACATATGGCGGCTGGCATGCTGATACCAACCCCGGATACGCCGAAGCACTCCGCGCACTCACCGTCCAAGCGCGCCTCGCCCAGGCACATGGCCATAAACTCTACAACTGCGCCAAGAGCGCTGCCAAAGTGCCCCTCATCGATTTCGTCGCCATTGACGATTTTGTCGTCGCTCCAGCCGAAGAAACTCCCGCAGCGCTGATCAACCGCATGGTTCCCGAGCCAACTTCTCAAAACCGGTTGAGCCACTACCGCCTGGTGCAAAAGGAACTCTCGCGGGCCCGCCGTTCCTTTCAGGAGATCCTCAACCTCTCCCGCGAGGCGCTCCAATGCGCGGACGGACTTTTCGGCACCAACGGCCGCGAGCGCGACTTCCGGCACAAGATCCGGATGGACAAGATCGAACGCCGTCTGGACCAGCGATACGCTGAATTCACTCTGTTGGTGAAGCAGTTCGGTCTGAAGAAATTTCTCCGCATCCTGAAAGCCCCGACTGAGCCTGCCGACTGGACGGACGAACAAATCGAAACAGCGACGCGGGACTACTACGAAAGCTACATCGAGGGAACCGAGACTCTTATCAAACTCATGGACGAGACCTTGGATCGGGTCGCGGCAAGGATTGAAGAGGATAAGAGCCATCCTAAATTCGATCTTGTTTTCACCCAGTGGGAGAAAGATGAGCAACCCGGACGGCTACGCATCCTGCGCCAGAAGCATCCGGAGGTAGACGCCGTCATGTCGGGCGAGGAGCGAGACCGCGCCCGGGAATTGGAAAACGCCTTCGAAATGATGATGACCGAAGAGCGGACCGAGCAGGTTATTACACTCGAGCAGATTCACGACGTGCGGCACACCCGCTCGAAGGCCCAGCTTCTCTTCGGCCGAAAGAAGCTCGATGACCTGCAAAACATGGCGGAGGGGTTGGCAAAACATCCGGACCCAGAAAAGGCACGTCCCTATCTAAACTTCATCAGAGGGCTGATCGCCGAGCTCCGGGAAAATCCGACCGAAGCGATGGATAACTACCAACCCCTGCTCGAGGAAGGAAGCCCCCTAACCGAAGACGCGCTGCTGCAGATCGCGTCGCTCTCCCTCAATGCCGGCGACGTTGACAACGCCATCCTTGCCCTGGACTGCCTCTCCGGGATCTCGCCGGCCTATCTCCCGCCGTATGGCGACCTCCTTAAAGCCATCGGACGTTTCGAGGATGCGTTCAACTGCTATAACCGCTATCTGGGTATGGTCCCGGACGACCCAAGCGCCATGATGAGGCTCGCGATGTTCTGCCAGGAAGCCGGCATTACCGACGGGGCCCGCGAATTGTTCCAGCGCATCCTGGCGAAGGACCCGCAAAACAGCGCCGCCCAGCGGTTCCTTGACGAACTGAATCTTTCAGCTCCAATCAACACGTGATGCTTGTGCTTGGTAAGCCCTGCTTTTAACTTCACCGTGTCTACAAAAAAAGGCGGCCCTCGTATTCGAGAGCCGCCTTTCCAGTTTCATCAGGAGAAATAAACTAGCCGATTCGTATCGACCGATTTACCAACTTACCGAGACAGCGCCATCTTTCCCGGTGTCCGTACTTATGCCTCCAGCCCCACTGCTGTCATGGCTTCGATAGGCTGAAGCTTCCTCTCGCAAATAACATGCCTTGTTCGTTTTAAGTAAGTTATGTCATGCTCGAAGTAATTTACCTTTCTCGAAAAATAATTCGCTTCGTACTGTAAGTAATTTGCTTAGAGTTAAAAACCAACAAACACAACGTTCAATGCATTTCAGCTCATTATAAAAACACTCATTTCGTACTCGGTAAATATTACATCATGCATGGAATAACTTACTTCATGCATGATGTAAGTTACTCCATGCTCTGAATTAGTGACTCTATGCTCGAAGTAGGTTACTTCGCGATAGAAATAATTTACATTATGCACTGTGCTAGTTTTTGTGCAGTAGTGATTGTTGGTTGCCTGAATTGCTCTTTTGGCGAAGTCAATATGACACAAGTAGCTCTTCGAGCCTCTTCTTTTATGAATCAACCATTGGACAGCAGTGGGATACGTCAATTTTTAACAGTTAATAACCACAATTTAATCACCAGAGCGATTCGTCATTTTCTATCAATAAAAAAAACGGGCGGGATCTTTCGATCCCGCCCGTCTCTGTTGCTTCCTTCTCACCAGCCTTCCGTGCCGAGGCTCTCCTTACCGAGCGTGCCGACGCCCTCCAGCGTGGTCCGTGTACGCGGATACCGCACTCTTACTGTTGGAAACCCGTGAAAGCTTGGTCCGGATCGTCGCCTGTCGCTCCCTTGCCAGCGCCATTACCATCGCGTCAAGTTCCAGGATCCGCTCCGTGGTCGCCTTGCGAAACTCGGTCAACTCTTCTAACAGCCGCTGATCTCCGGCTTGCGTCTGGCGCCGTTTCAGAGCGCCATCGATCCGCTGCAGAGACGCGACGATCTCCTGACGTCGAGCCAGCAAATCGCCTGGGCCTCCTTCGGTGTAGACATCGAAGTCGCGAAGGAGTTCCGAGGCGGCATTCAGCAGCCGGAGGTACTCCTCCTTACAGCGTCCAACGAGATAGGGAAGATTCGTCTCGTCCACAATCACCCCGCAGCAGCCATCCTGCCCACCGGTGCCGGCGCCGACGCCAGGCACCGCTCATTCCGCTGTTGCTCGATCGCCTGAGTCCACGCCTCGCGGAGGGTGGACATCACCTGCATTGCGTCGTCCAACGATTTCGCCCGGCCCTCGACGTTCGCCCGCGTCAGTTCATCCATCACGTACATGTAGAGACGCTCCAGGTTTACAGCAATGTCCCCGCCAACCTCATGATTGAGGGTACTCAGCAGCTCTCCGACGATGGCAAGAGCCTTTCCGATGTAGACTCCTTTGCCAGCCAGGTCCTTTCGGGAAAGCCGGTCCTGAGCTTGGCGACAGTTGCTGATTGCGCCATCGTACAGCATGAGGAGGAGTTTCTCCGGAGAGGCGGTAGTGATCTGGGTCTGCTTGTAGGGGTTGAAGTTGGCCGGCATTGCTATCCTCCAGTGCCCTTAGGGCACGGTGATTGGTTAAGCGCTGGTACTGCTGGAACTACTGAGCGCGGAGGTGAGGTAGCTCCCCTGACTCTTCAGGCTGCTGACGATGCTCTCCATGTTGCTGTACTGAGTCTGAAGGTTGAGTTGCATTGCGGAGATGCGGACTTCCATAGAACTGATCTGATCGTCGATGCCCGAAATGCTCTTCTGTAGCCCTTGAATTCTGGTTTCCAGTAGCCCATTGTTAGTCGCTGTGTCCACCATACCTTGGATGGCCTTGTTGAACTGCTCCGCAATGCCGTATTCGTTGGTGGCATGGTTGGCGAAGGTGCCGACGTTGTGGGTAAAGAGGTCCATTACGCCGTTAAAGTTGTTGGACAGGGCGGCGGAAAGCTTGGTGGAATCCACGGAGAGGGTGCCGTCTGACTTATCGGAGGTGATGCCGAGTTGCGCCAGGTTAGTGTAAGGACCGCTCACGCCGGAGACCGTCGAAGTAAGCAAGTTTTGCAACGTGTTTTGGATGGTACGCAAAGTGGAGTCGCCGGAGAGTACGCCAGCGGTCTTCGTGTCACTGTTGTACGTGGACTGTGCGTTGATCTGGGTAATGGCAGTGTTGTAGGCGGTTACGAAGGCGTTGATCTTATTGGTCACGCTGGTGGTGTCGTTCGCCACGCTGAAGCTCGTAGTCGTTCCCTCCTTGAGAAGGTTCAGCGTGACGCCGGACAGCGCATCGGTCACCGTGTTGGAGGTTTTAGTCATGCTGACACCGTCCAGGGTGAAGGAGGCGTTAACCCCGGCCTGGTAGCTGGGGTCACTCGAGTCGAGGAGCGTGGGACCGGTGCCGAGGCCGGAGAAGTCGACAGTGTAGTTCTTGGTGTCGTTGCCGGTAATCACCAACCGGTTCGGTGTCGAAGACCCGTCATTGATAATGGAGGCGGTGACGTTGGCCCCAGAGCTGTTGATGGCCGATACGATGCCTTGCAGGGTGTTGTTGCTTGAGTCGATGTTTACCGATTTGACGTTTCCCGAGCCGTCGTCGATGGTAAAAGCTCCGGTACCGAACGTGGCGCCGTCAGCGTACCCCACGGAGACCTGACGCTGGGAACGCGCCAAAGTGTTGACAGTCAGGGTGTGGCTCCCCGCCGCCGCGGTGCTCGATGCGGTGACCGAGGCGACCGTACTGTCGCCGACCGATGTTGTCATCGCCTTCAGACCGGAGAGGCTGTTCATACCCTGCATGGTGGTCTGCAGACTGTTGAGCGCAGTCTCCAGCTTGGAGTAGGCATCCGACTGGGACTGGTAGGTTGACTGCTGTTGCTGCATCACCTTTTCCGGCGCACGCTCCACGTCCATCAGCTTGGAGATGATCGATGCGGTGTCGATGCCGGTTGCCAGACCGCTAAAGGTTATTGATGACATGTGATCCTCCCATCTACTTCCTGCTGCAAGGCGCGTGCCTTTCGTCGGGGTCAAATAACCGACAGTCCCGTCTCTGGACTCACTCTACTTATCGGCGGCGCCGAGAACTCCCTTGAGTCATTTTTTGTAAAGAAAAAGGGGGAGAGCTTGCGCCCTCCCCCTCCGTTCAGTTACCTACTGTCAATCCTAGCCCAAGAGTTTGAGCGCGGACTGCGGCAGCTGGTTGGCCTGCGCCAGGATCGCGATACCGGACTGGTTCAGGATCTGGGCCCGGGTCAGGTTTGCGGTCTCGGAAGCCACGTCGGCATCCGCGATACGGGACTGGGCAGCGGTGGTGTTCTGTGCCGCAACCTGCAGGTTGTTGATGACCGACTGGAAGCGATTCTGCACCGCACCAAGGTTCGCACGGGAAGAGGAGACCTTGGAAATCGCGGTGTCGATGCTGTCCAACATGGTCTGAGCAGCACCGGAAGTATCGATGTTGCCGCCGACGCCCAGCGTACCGGCATCCATCTGAGACAGGTTGATGTTGATGCGGTCGTAGGCGTTGTTGCCGGTCCCGACCTGGATGGTGACGGTCTTGGAGGAACGCAGCAGGTGAATCCCGTTGAAGGTGGTAGCGGAAGCGATACGGGTGATCTCAGATGCCAGTCGGCCGAATTCGCTGTTGATGTAGGAGCGCTGCGATTGGGCGACGGTACCGGTAGCCGACTGGGTTGCCAGTTCGCGCATACGGCTCAGGATGTTGCTGACCTCGTTGAGGGCGCCCTCAGCGACCTGCGACATGGAAACGCCGTCGTTGGCGTTACGAACGTCCTGGTTCATGGAACGAACCTGGGCCTTCATGCCTTCCGAAATGGCGAGACCTGCTGCGTCGTCCGCGGCGCTGTTGATGCGCAGACCGGAAGAGAGACGCTGCATGGCGGTGTTGAGAGCGTTCTGGGAACCTACGAGGTTACGTTGAGCGTTGAGCGACTGGATGTTAGTGTTGACGGTTAACATGGTGATTTCCTCCCTGAGTGTCTTCGGGGTTTCCTTACCCCTTTGGTTGGTTGGTTGTTGCCGAAACTACTAAAGACGTCTTTACTGCTAGATTCACCGACCTCCTTTCCGGATCACCGGTCGTCTTTGTTTGCTCGGAAACGCATTTACTGCACTTATCGCCCTGGCTGCGCAGAACTTTAGAAAAAAAATTCACGGGGCAGATATTTTTTCGTTACCAAATGAAAAGAGGCTCCTGCTGCGGCGGGAGCCCTCTTTCGTTGGTCTTCAGAATTGTCCCCTGAGAAAACGTCGGGCCTTGATCCCCCCTTTGGCAAAGGAGGGCGGGCGGATTTGGTTCTGAGGTTCATGAAACCTTAAAGGCAAATCCCCCTTCGCAAAGGGGGACTTCAAACCACGGCCTGAAACCTTGATTACGCGGTGTCGCGTCCCGCCGCCTGGCGGGCCGCAGGGGCGAAAAAGGGGTGCCGCGTCGTGTAATTGACACCGTCCAGGACGATCTGCTTGGCGATCAGCTTTTCGGCATTGAGAGCGATCGGGCCCTGCAGGTTGACGGTGATATCCAACGGGTCGGGAGCCATCGTGACGACCAGGAGAAAGATCAGGTCCGGTCGCTCCGGGTCCAGCTCCAGTTTTTGGAACTCGTCCGATGTCAGTGGAAAGGTCAATTCCGGCACGCACTCTTTGGCATCGACCACGACGAAGGCGAGGTTCGGATCCTCCGCCGACTGGAACCACAGGAAAGGCCCCGGCTTTGGGGGAGTCAGCAGCACGAAGCGCTTGTCCGGAAAGCCGAGCATCCCCTCCGGCATCCGGATGACTTTTTCTTCTTCTATCTCCTGCTCCCCGAAACGGGTCGACGGTACCTTGATCAAGCTCATTCTTTTTCTCCGGTGCCGGCCAGGGCCGCGATCCGTTCCAGATCATCGAGGTTCCAGTCCGCGGCCTGCTTGTTTTCCTGTTGCACCTTAAGATAGATCTCCTGACGGTAGATGGTCATGTCCTGGGGGGCCGTGATGCCAAGGCGGACCGTCCCCCCCTTGACCTCGACGACGGTCACCGAGATCTGGTCGCCGATGGCGATGACTTCACCTACTTTTCTGGAGAGAACCAGCATAAAAGAACCTTTGGTCCCGGTGGACCTACTTCAGGTAGTCGAGTAGCGAAACCTGCAACACCTTGGCCGAGGCGGCCTCGGCGGCCTGGAATGCGGTCTGCTGCTTGGCCAGATCACTGACCACCTGGACGAAATCGACGTTCTGAACGCTGGAAAGGACCTTGGTCACGCCGAGGTTCATGTTGTCGTTCACGGAACTTGCGCTGGTGAGCCGGTTGATCCGGGCCCCGATGTCGGCCCGGGCGTTGAGGACCTGGCTGCGGGCGTTGTCCAGGTTGTCCAACTGTCCCTGGACCGCGGTGGTACTCCCAGCCTGCAGCCCGGCGATCATGGCATCGAAGGTGCCGATGATGTCGGTCCCCGTACTTCCCGGAGGGTTCCCGCCGGAGATCAGCTTCTCGCCGGAATAGTTGATCCCAACCGACGAGGTCTGGTCGATCTGGATGTTGATCTGGTTGTTGTCGCCGGAGAAGGCGCCGGTGGTCGGGTCGAACGGGGCGGTGTCGTTTTTGAACCCGCCGAAGATGTACTTCCCGTTGAACTGGGTGTTCCCGAGGGTGATTACCTGGGAGCGGAGCTGCTGCAACTCGTTGATCGCGGCGGCCCGGGAATCGGAGCTGTTGGTGTCGCTGGACATGGAGAGGCCGATCTCCTTGGCCCGGACCAGGACGTCGCCGATGGAGGACATTGTGGAATCAGCCATGGTGAGGGCCGAGTTCGCATTGGTGATGTTCTTCGAGTACTGGTCGTTGGCGCTGCTGAGCGACTTCAAGTGCAGGATCTGCTGGGCGGCGATCGGATCGTCGCCGGGGTTGCTGATCTTGTACCCGGAAGACGCCTGCTCCTGCAGGTCGGTCTGGCGCTGCAGGATGATCTGCAGGCTGTTGAGCACTTGGTTGGCGGCGGTATTTTGCGTCACGCGCATGGCTTTTTCCCCTTTCGCGTTGTTACTGGATCAGGCTGAGCACCGTATCGAACATCTCGGCGCCGACGTTGATGACCTTGGCCGCGCCTTGGTAGGCCTTCTGGTACTTGGTCAGGTTGACCAGCTCCTCGTCGAGCGAAACGCCGGACTGGGACTCCCGCTGGTTGTTGAGCTGGGTGACGATCTGGCCCGCCTGGGTCTGTGAACGCTGGGCGCTCTGGACGTCGACCCCGATACCGCCGACCACGCTGTTGTAGAAATCGCCCAGCGTAGTGGTCCCGGTGCTCATCGAGAGGCTCTTGGTGTAGAGTGCGGCCAGCGACTGGGCGTTGTTGTTGTTGCCGGTGCCGCCGGTGGCCGGGTCCGCATTGGCCGCCGCGATGTCGTCGGTGTTGGTGATGTTCACCGCGATCGAGGCGCTGTATCCGGATACCGCGGCGGGAGGAGTGAACATGTTGATCCCGGTGGAGGCGCTGGTGAGACCATAGCCGGTGGACTGGACCGCGTTCACCTGGTTGGCGACGGTCGAGGCGAGCTCGTCGAGCTGGGAGAGGTACTTGTTCACCACGACGTCGCGGACCTGCAGCGTCCCGCCAATGTTGCCCTGGCTGTTGTTGGTCCCGCCGATGGTGGCGGTCACATCGGTCGCCCCGCCCCCCCCCGGAGGGGTGAGCATGACGTTGTAATAGCCGGTCGTCGCGTTGGTCTGCAGCGAAAGCTGCGCCGCCTGCTTCCCGGTGACCAGCGCCTGGCCGGTGGGGAGGCTCACACTCACCGTCCCGTCGGAGTTGTCAGAAAACTTCACCCCCACCTGCTCGGAGAGCTGGCGCATGATCAGCTCGCGCTGGTCCCGCATCTCGTTGGCGGTGCCGCCGTTGGCCTCGGTCTGCATGATGGTCGAGTTGAGCGACGCGATCTGGTTCAGGTCGTCGTTGACGTTTGAGGTGATCTGGATCAACGACTGGTTCATGTTGTTCTTCAGGTCGGTCAGGTTGGTGTTGATCCGGTGGAAGTCATCGACCAACTGCTGGGCGTTTGACAAGACCGCCTCGCGCTCCGGCACCCCCTGGGCGTTGGCGGCAAGATCCTGGTAGGAGTTGAAGAAGGACTGCAGCGACTTACCCAGACCGTCGGTGGTCAGGTCGTTGAACAGCGGCTGGACCGTCTGCAGCGCATCGCTGATGGTCTGGCCCTGGCCGCTGGTCGAGTTGGCCGCCATCAGCTGGGCCTGCAGGAAACTGTCGTAGGATCGCTGGATGGTGGAAACCTTCACCCCGCTCCCCAGCGGAAAGCCGCTCTCCAGGGAGGTCGGCGCGGTTTCGATGACCGCGGTCTGACGCGAGTAGCCGTCGGTGTTGACGTTGGTGATGTTCTCGCCGGAGACCTCGATGGCGATGTTCTGCGCGTTGAGGCTGGAGAGGGCGGTATTGAGCAGGCTGTTGATCGACATCTTACGCCCCCCTGGAGATCATGGCGGGACGGGCGCCGCTGCCGACGATCTTCCCGGCATTGCCGTAGGTATTGCCCGGGTTGAAGATGTTGGCGAAGAAGTTGAGCGACTGGGTGACCGTCTGCAGCGCCCCGTTTAATAGGTCCGCATTGGCGGTCAGCATCTTCTGAACCACGGCGCCGCGGTCCAGAAGGACCCGCTGCACCCCCTGCAGGGACTCGCGCTGCGGCTCGTCGAGCCGGGCGATGACCGGGGAAAGGGATTTGGCGTCGGGAATCTGAAGATCCGCCGCCATCTCGAAAACCAGTCCGCGGGCCTGCTCACCGAGCTCTTCGAGCGAGGCGAACAGGGCGATCTTCTTCTCCACCTGCTCGTCCAGGCCGTCCAGATCGCGGGTGAGGATGCAGTTTCTTTCCGCTTCGAGCACCGCCAGCATTTCTTCCAGCAGGCGCTCCTTTTCGGAGAGGGTGGTCAATAGGTCCAGCACGTGTGCCATGAGTCATCTCCCTTTGCCGCGCCCTCCCTCCTTGGAGGGGAACGGTGGCGGGTACCAGGTGTCGACGGGGTTAGCCCCGTTTGAAGCTGTCCACGAATTTCTGCGCCACCGCGGTCGCATCGACCCGGTCGCTGCCGTTTTGCATCCTTTGCTTGGCCAGGGCCACCTGGTCCGCCCGGACCTCGGGCAACTGGTCCAGGGCCTGGGTCAGGCGGCTGATTTCCCGGCTCTGCGCCGAAAGAACCACGCGGTCGCCACCGCGGGTGGCGGTGGCCTGCTGGGCGGAGGCGCTCTTGCTGGCGGCCGCCGCGCCGGTTACCGCGCTGGGGGCTTTGGGCCCCGAAATGTTCACCACGTAGGGCTGGTTTGAGTCAATCCGCACCGTTACCCCCTTTGGCGGCTACGTTGCGCCGCATCAGCTCCCGCTCGATCGCCGTCGCGATGCCGAGCCCCTGCCCCCGGGTTGCCGACTGGGCGTACTCCTGGTCGAGCATGGAGCGGAAGGTCTCCTCGCCGTGCCCGCCGCCGGTCAGGGGGTCGTTGCCGACGGTGCCCCGCATCGACTTCATCATCATCTCGACGAACATGGCCTCGAACTCGTGCGCCGCCTTTTTTATGGCGACACGTTCCTTTTCGGCGGACTGGGGGGAAACCTTGAGAGAATTCGTAACCGGCAGCTCCTGCTGGGGAAGCGCCGCGTTGGGGACTGCCTTGAGATCCATCGCTGCTCCTTAGAGGACGGTCAGCTCGGCGTTGAGCGCGCCGGCCGCCTTGATCGCCTGCATGATCCCGATCAGGTCGCGCGGGGTGACCCCGAGGAGGTTGAGCCCCCGGACCACGTCGCCCAGGTTCGCCCCTTCCCGAAGCAGGGAGAGGTTCACCCGGTCCTCCTTGACCTTGATACTGGTCCTCGGGACCGTGGTGGTGGTCCCGCTGGAAAGCGGGCCGGGCTGGGAGACCTGCGGGGTCTCCTTGACCACGACGGTGAGGTTGCCGTGGGAGACCGCCACGGTAGAGATGCGGACGTTTTCTCCCATGACGATGGTGCCGGTCCGCTCGTTCATGACCACCCGGGCGGGGACGTCCGGGTTCACGTCGAGCCGCTCCAGGTCGGCGACGAACTGGACCACCCTGCCGCGGTAGGCGGCCGGGACGGCGAGTTGGACCGAGCCGGGATCGGTTAGCGCCGCGGTCTGCGCGCCGAAGGCGGTGTTGACCGCCTGGGCGATCCGCTCCGCGGTGGTGAAGTCAGCCTGGTGCAGGTTGAGACGGAGGTTCTGCTTGTCGGCGAGGACGTTGGGAAGTTCGCGCTCCACGAGACCGCCCCCCGGGATGGTGCCCGCGGTGGGATGGTTCTTCTGGGCGGAAGCCGCCTGCCCCGAATAGGAGAAGGAGTTCGTCAGGACCGCTCCCTGCGCCACCGCGTAGATCTGGGAGTCGCCACCCTTCAAAGGCGCCATGAGCAGCGTCCCGCCGGCAAGGCTCGTCGCATCGCCCAGGGAGCTGACCAGGACGTCGAGCTTGTTCCCCTGCTTGGCAAACGGAGGGAGGTTTGCCGTCACCATGACCGCGGCCACGTTTTTGACCGTGATGCTCCCCTTGTTGATGGTGACCCCCATCCGCTCCAGGGCATTCGCCAGAGACTGGACCGGGAAGAAGGTCTGCTGCGAGTCGCCGGTGCCGTTGAGCCCGACCACGAGGCCGTAGCCAATGATCTGGTTGTCGCGCACCCCGTCAAAGGAGGCGATGTCCTTGATGCGGGCGGCCTGCGCCGCCAGCGGCAAGGCCAGCAAAAGGGCAACGATGGCGAGTAGGGTTTTAGCTTTCATGGCAACATCCTGTCATCTTTCTCCCCTGCGGCGGGACCGATCCGACCCGCCGCAGGGAGGACTCTTAAGCCTTGGTTAGAACGGCCAGATCTTGTCGAAGAGGTTCAGCAGCCAGCCCGGGTTCTGCCGGTCGCTGATCACCCCCTTGCCGGAGTAGGCAATCCTCGCGTCGGCGATCAGCGCGGAGCTCACGCTGTTGTCGGCGCTGATGTCGCGCGGCCGGATCGTCCCGGTCAGCACGATGATCTGGTCCTCGTTGTTCACCTTCACGCTGCGCCGCCCCTCGATCATGAAGTTCCCGTTGGGGATCACCTCCACCACCTTGGCGGAGATGGTCGCGTTCAGGGTCTCCTGACGCGAAGTGGAGCCGCTGCCGGCGAACTTCGAGTCGTAGGTCGCGTTGATCAGGTTGGCGAGGTCGAGCCAGTTCTTGATCCCGGTCTTCTCCAGCCCGAACAGGTTGTTGATCCCGCCACCGAGCGAGGAGGAGCGCGCGGTCCCGGTCGAGGCCTGCTTGCTCGCGGTGGCGTTTTCCGAGATCACCACGGTGATGATGTCGCCGCGGCGGCGTGCCTTCACGTCCTCGGCGATCCCGGTGGAGCTCGCCTGCCAGATGGAGCCCGTGTTGTAGTTCACCGGCGGCGCGGCTATCTGCTGGTCGAAGCTTGGGGTCCGCACCTCGGTCTCGGTATGCGAGCACCCGCAAAGGGCCAGCACCGCCAGGCACCCCGCCAGCGTCAAAACTTTGATCTTTGTCGTCTGCATGTCAGAAATCCACCTGGACCGTCGACGAGTCCACGACCCGCGCAGCGATCTCTTTTTGCGAACTCAGGTTCAAAACGGCGATGAGATCGCCGGCCGCGCCCGAGGTCTTGGCCCTGCCGCTCGCGGTGATCCGGACCACCGCGTTTTCCGCCACGATGGTCACCATCTGGCCGCTCTTGATCAGCGGCACCCGCTCCAAGTAATCCCGGCGCATCGGGGAGTTCCCACCGATGGCGCTTTTCACCTGGAGCCCGACCACTTCCGAGACGTCGCGGCAAAAGCGCCCGCCGACCTTGGCCAGGTCGCGCTTGGCGACCGAGACGTCGGAGGACTGCACCACTTCGCCCCGCTCCAGGGTGCGGTTGGCGATGACCATGTCGGTCAGCGCCTCCACCTCCACCGGAACGGTGAGGTTTCTCTTCACCTGGTCGTCGACCCGGATCACGACGGCAAGGCTGGTGTTCCCCCACCCTTCCCAGCGCTCCGGCGCGATCACCTCGTAGGTGACGGTCCCCGCAGGGAGCTTCAGCTCCGCGGGGACCACGGCCTTCTTGACCTTCACTTCGGCGTTGATGCCCTGGCTCTTTTTGAGCAGGAAATCCTGCACCACGCCGCGCAGCTTCGCCTCCGGAATGGTCTGGAGGGGCTCCCCGAAGGCGGGGAGGGCGAGGCAGCACCAAAGGACAATCAACGTTACGATACGCATAGCTTTACTTACCTTTTCAGGTTGCCCGCCTGCTGCAGCATCTCGTCGGCGGCCTGCACCGCCTTGGAGTTGATCTCGTAGGCGCGCTGCCCGACGATCATGTTCACCATCTCCTCGACGACGCTCACGTTACTCTGCTCAAGGTACCCCTGGTCCAGGGTCCCCAGGCCGTTCAACCCGGCGGTGCCGGTGGTGGCGGTCCCGGATGAGTCGCTCTGCTGGAAGAGGTTGCGGCCGATCGCGGAGAGGCCGGAAGGATTCTGGAACGAAGCGAGCTGGATGGTGCCGACCGTGGTCGGGGCGCTCTGCCCCGCCTGCTGCACCGACACGGTGCCGTCGGTCCCGATGTTGATCTTGGTGGCGTTGCTCGGGATGATGATCTCCGGGAGCAGCGGCTGGCCGTCCGGAGTCACCATGCGGCCGGTCCCGTCCTTCTTGAAGGTGCCGGCGCGGGTGTAGGCGGTGGTGCCGTCAGCCTGCTGGACCTGGAAGAACCCGTCCCCCTCGATGGCGATGTCGAGCTCGTTGCCGGTCTGGGTGATGGACCCCGCGGTGAAGACCTTGGAGACCGATGCCGGCTTCACCCCGAGACCCACCTGGATCCCGGTCGGGGTGGTGGTGGAGTTGGTGGCCGGAGCCCCGGTGGTCTTCAGGTTCTGGTACATCAGGTCCTGGAAATCGGCGCGGCTTTTCTTGAATCCCGTCGTGTTCGAGTTGGCGAGGTTGTTGGAGATCACGTCCATGTTCAACTGCTGCGCCTGCATCCCTGAGGCTGCCGTCCAGAGGGCCCTAATCATGTTTTCGCTCCTTGTTGGGGTTCAACGTTCAAGGTTCAACGTTCAACGTTGAACGGCGATGAGATCAAAAAAAAAGTTCCGAGGTCCCGCGCCGGGTGTCAAAAGTTTGAACTGCAGCGCGGTTATCACCCCGCCCTGTCTATCTATTCAAACTCCATTCCAAAACCAACGCGGTATTCAGAACTTGAAGTGACGCATGCTTGTTCGTTAGATCTTGCCGAGGTCGTTGGCGGCCTTGGAGGAGATGTCGTCGTAGTTGCGCACCGCCCTGGTGCAGATGTCGAAGTAGCGCGAGGCCTCGATCATCCGCGCCATCTCCCGGACCACCTGGACGTTGGAACCTTCCAGGTACCCCTGCTTCACCTCGGTTGTGGTCACCGCGGTCGGCGCCGCCTGGGCGTTGGCCGGAGCGAAGAGGCCGTTGCCGACCTTGTTCATCTGGTACGGCTTCGGAAAGTCGACTACCGTGAGGGTCCCCTGCTGTACCCCGTCCGCCATGATCTCGCCTTTGCCGGTAATCTCGATGCGCGAGGCGTTCACGCTCAGGTTCCCGGTCCCCTGGACCTCGTAGCCGTCCGCATTGACGATGCGCCCGGACGCGGCGCGGTGGAAGTTCCCCTGCCGGGTATAGGCCGGGCCGTTGGGGGTGTTGACCACGAAGAAGCCGTCCCCCTGGAGGGCGACGTCGAGCAGGTTTTCGGTGTGCTGCAGCGTCCCGGAGGTGAAGTCGGTGGAGAAGGTCTCGGTGGAGAAGACCGGAGTCTCGCTGTTGGGCGTGGCGCCGGTTTTCTGGGCCAGAAGGCTCTGGAATTCGATCCGGTCCGCCTTGAAGCCGGTGGTGTTGGCGTTGGCCAGGTTGTTGGTGAGGACCTCCAACCGCTTCTGCGCCGAGATGCTGCCGGAAAGGGCCGCGTACATGCCGCTGTTCATCTGGTTCCTCCCGCCTCTAGGCGACCTTTTTCATCTTGCCGCGCAGCCGGACGATGGCCTGGCTGTGCAGCTGCGAGATGCGCGACTCGGTGAGGTCGAGGACCGCGCCGATCTCCTTGAGGTTGAGCTCCTCGTAGTAGTAAAGGGTGATGACGATCCGCTCCTTCTCGGGGAGGGTGTCGATCGCCTCGGCAAGCCGCTCCACGGTCTGCCGCGCGATCATCTGGTTTTGCGGGCTCTCGGTCCCCTTGTCCTCCAGAACGTCCAGAAGGCCGAACGGGGCGCCGTCTTCGTCGTGCCAGGCGTCGTCGAGACTGACGAAGGAGAGGAGGTGAATCTCCTCCAGGAGCCGGAAATATTCCTTCAACTCCAGCCCCATCGCCTGGGCCACCTCCTCCGAGGAGGGATTGCGGCCAAGACGCTGTTCCAGGAGGGCGAACTCCTTCTCCAGCTTCTTGAACTTGTCCCGCAGGGACCGGGTCAGCCAGTCCTGGGCGCGCAGTTCGTCCATGATGGTGCCGCGGATCCGCTGCTCGGCGAAGGTCTTGAACTGCACCCCGCGGGCGGGATCGAAGCGCTCGGCCGCCGAGATCAGCCCGATGACCGCAGCGCTGCGGAGATCGTCGCGATCCAGATGTGGAGGGAGTGACGAGGCGATCCGGTCCACGATGAACTTAACCAAAGGGAGATGCGATACCACCAGCTCATCCCGGGACAGAGGCACGCTGCGGTGCGCCTCCTGCTCGTACGCCTTAAGAAGACAGTTCATGGTTTCTCCACTCCTTGCGCCGGCCGGCCGCTTCGACGTTGATACCGTCGTCGGTCGGCGCACCTTCTGACGCCACTTTTTGGGCCAGGGCCCGGAATCCAAGGGTGGCCTTGGCGTCCGGGTAAAGCCGGCACAGCGGCTGGCGCCGCCGCACCGAATCCACCAGCATATCGTCTTTGACAATGCACCCCATGTACTGCAGGGAAACCTCGAGGAAACGTCCGGTGATCGCCGAGAGCTTCTGGTAAAGCCCCTTCCCCTCCTCGGTGTCCCGGCACATGTTGACCAGGAGTTTGAAGGGGAGCGCGCCGTGGCGCGCCGAAAGGGTCTTCACCAGGGCGTAGGCGTCCATGATCGAGGTCGGCTCGGGGGTCACCACCAGGAGGATCTCCTTGGCGGCGACGGCAAAGGAGCTCACGTTCCCGGAGATCCCGGCGCCGGTGTCGATCAGGATGTAGTCGAACTCGTCGGAGAGCCGCTCGATCCCCTCCAAAAGGAGATTGCGCTTGTGCGGGGTGAGCGAGCCGTACTGCTGCGGCGTCATTCCCATGGAGAGGACGTGGATGCCGCTTTCGGTGCCGATGACGATCTCCTCCAGCCCGCGCTCCCCGGTGAGGACATGGTCCAGGGTGTAGCGGGGGGACTCCCCCAAAAGGAGGCAGATGTCCCCCACCCCGAGGTCGGCGTCCACGACCAGGACGCGCTGCCCCAGGCGGGAGAGGGTGACGGCGAGGTTGATGACGACGGAACTCTTGCCGACGCCCCCCTTGCCGCTGGCGACCGAGATCACCCGGACCCCCTCGCGGAGTTCCAGCTGCCCCTCCATGTTGCGCCGCTTCGCCGAGAAGGCGAGCTGGCGGAGGGTATCGGCCTGGTCCTGCATGGTGCCGGAAAAGCTCATCGTGCCGACTCCTTGAGGACGAGGTTCGCAATCTTGCGGGGAGTCGCGACTTCGATGTCTTCAGGGACCTTCTGTCCCGTGGTGAAGTAGGAAAGGGGGAGTTTGTGGCGCAGGTGCGCGTCCACGAGGCAGCCGAAGCTCTCGCTTTCGTCGACCTTGGTGAAGAGGAGCCGGTTGATGGGGAGGACGCCGAACTTGGCGACGATCTCATCCATCTCGCGGGCCCGGGTGGTTGCCGCCATGCAGAGATACACCTCGATCCCCTGCTGCGACTCCAGGTAACCCCGGAGTTCCTCGAGCCTTTCGGAATCCTTCTGGGAGCGGCCGGCGGTGTCGATGAGGATCAGGTCCTTGTCCTCGTGCTTGGAGATGGCGCGGGCCAGTTCCTGGGAGGTGGCCACCACCTCCAGCGGGAGGTCCATGATCTTGGCGTAGGTTTTCAGCTGCTCGATGGCGCCGACCCTGAAGTTGTCGGTGGTGACCATGGCGACCGAGGACCCCTTGGTCAGGGCGTACATCGCGGCGAGCTTGGCGATGGTCGTGGTCTTGCCGACCCCGGTGGGGCCGACGATGGCCATGATCCGGGGGCCGTTCTTCTTCATCCGCACCGGGCCGGCGCAGCGGACCATCCCGATCAGCGCCTCGGAGAGCATTTCACGCAGCTCGTCCATCCCGGCGCCTTCCTCGGCCGCGGGGCGGAGGTTCTCCATGAGCCGCTCGATCGCGTCGGGGCCGAGCTCCTCGGCCTGAAGCTCGCGGGTCAGGATTTCCAGGTGGGAATTCTTGTCGCTGGAGAGTTCGCGGGCCTCTTCGCGGACCACCCGCTTGGCCAGGGCCGGGGGGAGCTGGGTCGGGGCGGCCGGGACGACCGGTTCCGGGTTTGCCAGCGGGAAGCTCACCGGCCGGGGTCCGAATTTCTCCGGGGCCGCGGCAGCTGCCGGCTCCTGCTTCTCCTTGTTCACCGCGGAGTAGAGGAGCTTCTTGATCTCCTCGAGATCCTCCTTGCCGAAGGTGCGGCCCTCTTCCCGGGCGGCGGCAGCGGCGGCGGCATCCTTCTTGGACATCGCCTCGACCCGCTCCCTGAGTTCCTTCACCTCGCGCACCAGCGGGACCAGCATGGAGTTCTGAAACGCCTCCTTGGTGGTCATCTCGCGCTCCGGCTCCGGCTCCGGCTGGGTCTCCCGGTAGGGGTTCTGCCTTTGCGGGCGCGGTTCCAGCGCCGCGGTCACCTCGAAGTACGGTTTGGTGAACCAGCCGAGGATCCCTTTGCGGCGCTCCTTCTTGGAAGACAGGATCATCGCGTCCAGCCCCATTTCGGCCTTCACCATGCGCAACGCTTCCGACATTTCACTTGCCTGAAAAGTTTTAACTAGCATTGAGCCCCACCACACCTAAAGATTGGATTTTAATGTTGGGCGGAATCTCGTTGTGCGAGATAACCGCGAGGTTCGGCATGAATCGTTCGGTAAGTTTCTTGACATGGCGCCGGATGGTCGGCGAAGCCATGAGCACCGGCAGCGCGCCGGAGCTGTCGAAACGCTCGACGTGCTCCCGGACCGCAGCGAGAATCCGCTGCGCCGTCATCGGCTCGATGGCCAGGTAGCTCCCCTGCTCCGAGATCTGCACCGCGTCGGCGATGGTTTCCTCGACCTCCCGGTCCATCGAGATCACGCAGAGGGTGTCGTCTTCGCGCTTGTACTGCTCCACGATGTAACGGCCCAGGCTCTGGCGCACGAACTCGGTGAGCATCTCCGGGTCCTTGGTGATCCCGCCGTAGTCGGCGAGGGTCTCGAGGATGGAGCGGAAGTCGCGGATGGAGACGTTTTCCTTGAGCAGGTTCTTGACCACCCGCAGCACGGTGCCCAGGCTCAAAAGCGACGGAACGAGTTCCTCGACCACCTTCGGCAGCGTCGCCGCCACACCGTCCAGAAGCTGCTGCAGTTCCTGGCGCCCGACCAGCTCGTGGGCGTGCTTCTTGATGATCTCGGAGATGTGGGTCGCGAGGATCGTGGTGTTGTCGACGACCGTGTAGCCGTTGATCTGCGCCTGCTCGCGCTCTTTCCCCTTGATCCAGACCGCCGGGAGCCCGAACACCGGCTCGGTGGTCTTCACCCCTTCGAGCTGCCCCATCGCGCCGCCGGAGTCCATCGCCAGGTACTGGCCGGAGAGTTCCCCGCCGCCGACCTTGGCGCCGTTGATCAGGATGTTGTACTCGTAGGGGCGCAGCTGCAGGTTGTCGTGAATGTGGATCGGCGGGACGATGAAGCCCATCCGCTCCGCGGTCTGCTTGCGGATCGAGCGGATCCGGTCCAAAAGCTCCCCCTGCTGGTTCGCGTCGACCATCGGGACCAGCCCGTAGCCGACCTCGAGTTCCAGCATGTCGAGGGGGCGAATCGTGTTGATCTGGTCGGTCTCTTCCTCGGCCACCGCGGTGATCGCGGATTCATCCGCCTCGACCGCCTTCTCCACCGCCATCTTGCTCACCATGTAGGCGACGCCGGAGAGGAGGAGGAAGGCGAAGTGCGGCAGCCCCGGGATCATGGCAAAGGCGAAGAGGACGCCGGAGGCGACCTTGAACGCCTTGGGGTAGTTGAGCAGCTGCCCCGCCATCTCGGTGCCGAAGTTGTTCTCGTCGGCGGAGCGGGTGACGATGATGCCGGCCGCGGTGGAGATGATCAGGGCCGGGATCTGCGCCACCAGCCCTTCCCCGATGGTGAGGAGGGTGTAGTTGGCGAGCGCCTGGTCCAGCGGCATCCCTTTCTGCCAGACCCCGATCACGAAGCCGCCGACGATGTTCACCAGGACGATCATGATGCCGGCGACCGCGTCGCCGCGGACGAACTTGCTGGCACCGTCCATGGAGCCGTAGAAGTCGGCCTCGCGGGCGATCTTGCGGCGGCGTGCCTTGGCTTCCTTGTCAGTGAGCAGGCCGCTGGAGAGGTCGGCGTCGATGGCCATCTGCTTGCCGGGCATCGCGTCCAGGGTGAAGCGGGCGGCGACCTCGGCGACGCGGCCGGCACCCTTGGTGATGACCACGAAGTTGATGATGACCAGGATCAGGAAGATTACCGCGCCGACCACGTAGTTGCCGCCGACCACGAACTGGCCGAAGGCCTTGATGACCGCCCCCGCCGCCTCGGTCCCTTCGGAGCCGTGCAGCAGGATGAGGCGGGTGGATGCGATGTTGAGCGCCAGCCGGAACAGCGTGGTCACCAGCAGGATGGAAGGGAAGACCGAGAAATCGAGGGGCTGCACCGTGTAGAGGCAGACCAGCAGGATTACCAGGGCCGTGGTGATGTTGGTGGCCAGGAAAACGTCGAGCAGGAACGCAGGCAGGGGGATGATCATCAGGGAGAGAATCCCGATGAGGGCCACCGCCATGTAAATGTCCGAATTTTTCTTGTTCGGTGCGAGGATCGCGAGGGACCCCGTCGCGGAATTGGACATGCAGCTCGTTCCTTGTCGGTGTTGATAATGCCAGCCGGCAACGGGCTATTTGCAACCGTTATGCCAGAGGATAAACATTTCCCGACAAAGTGCTGGAAAGCCGCGGTTATTGCTTATTTTCCGGGGGATGCTGCGAGAGCTGCGGTGGGAAAGGTGGAAGGAGCCGTCATTTTTGCCGAAGACGGTCAAGTTTTTGACCTAATACATTTCGGCAGAATCGACGGGAAGTTTAGGGGTTTTTTCCCAAAACATTAAAAAAAACGTTGATACTTTTTAACCTGGACAGGAAATGCCCCTACCCCCGGGAGGGGAAGCCGTTGCATCGATGCCGGATCCCTGAGGCGACCCTTGAGACCTCTCGGACAACCACCTGAAATCATTCGACAGTCAAGAATATGACGTGAACTCGGCACCACGGGGAGCGCTGGGTGCGTTCGCCCGCGTAGGTCGCGTTGAGGAACGAAACGCGACAGTTGCCAGCCGAGCGTTCCGGTGGGGAGGGGGCTGCCCCCCCTACCATCGCCCCCCCTGCCCCCGCTGGCGCCGCTCCAGTTCCCCATCGATGCAGTTGAGGACCTCGAACTTCGCCAGGGACCAGAGCGGGGCGACCAGTTCCCGGCGGTTGCCGTCGCCGGTCAGTCGCTGCACCACGATCCGCGGGTCGAGCCGCTCCAGGAAATCGCAGACCAGCCCCACGTACTCGTCTCGGTCCATCACCCGGACCTCCCCGGCGCGGTACATCGCCTCCAACGGCGTTCCCCGCATCACATGCAGGAGGTGGAGTTTCACGCCGTCCACCCCGAGCTCGTTGCAGAAATCCGCCCCGCGCAGCATCTCCTCCCGGCTTTCGCCGGGGAGACCGAGGATGAGGTGGGCACAGACCCGGATGCCGCGCGACTGGCAAGCGGCAACCGCCCGGGTGAAGCTCGCGACGTCGTGTCCGCGCCGGATCACCTCCAGCGTCCGGTCCAGCGGGGACTGCAGGCCGAGCTCCAGCCAGAAATAGGTCCGTCTGGCGTATTCGGCCAAGAGGTCCAGGGTCGGCTCCGAGAGGCAGTCGGGCCGGGTGCCGACGATGAGCCCGACCACGTCCTTGACGGCAAGGGCCTCGTCATAGAGGGCTTGCAGCCGTTCGACCGGCGCATAGGTATTGGAATAGGACTGGAAATAGGCGAGAAAGCGGACCGCCTTGTATTTGCGGGTCATGACCTCTTTGGAATGTTCCAGCTGATCGGTGACCGAGGCGCCGTGGAGAATCCCGAAGGAGCCCGAGCCCTTGCCGCCGCAGAAGATGCACCCACCGGTGCCGAGCGAGCCGTCCCGGTTGGGGCAGGTAAAGCCGGCGTCGACCGAGAGCCGCTGCACCCGGCAGCCGAACACCCGCTTGAGCTCGTCGGAAAAGGAGTTGTAACGATGCATGGAACCTCGCGGAGATGGGGGACAACGAACGCCCTATATATAAATAGGGCGTCGCAGCAAAGTAAAGGATTAACTGCTACCCCATCCTCACCCTGTCCCTCTCCTTGAAGGAGAGGGGACGCACGGATCATCGACACAGCAAGTCCGAAGTCCGCAGACCCCCCAGTCCCTAGCCCCGGTTTTCTCCCTCCAGTCCCTAGCCCCGGCTTCATTGTCCTCCTCTCACCCTTTCCTCGTTGACGGGAACCGGCAAATGCCTGTATCTTCAACGATCCATGCAATCTACTCAACGACACTTTACCCAACAGGCCATTGCCCAGATGCGGGCCGCGATCGCGGACGCGGGGGGGAACGAGGTCTTCTTCCTCGGACGTACCGACGAAGCACTGATGGTCGTCGAAGTCGAAGTCCTCGCCCGCGGCAACCAGGACTCGGTCGCCGCGATCATGATCGCGACCTCCTTCGGCGACGTGGTGGTCCACAACCACCCCTCGGGCCACCTCACCCCCTCCGGCGCCGATATCGAAATCGCATCGCTCATGGGGAACCAGGGGGTCGGCTTCTACATCATCGACAACACCGCCGACAAGTGCTACCAGTCGGTTCCCCCCTTCAAACGAAAGACGGTCCAGTCCCTTTCCTATTCCGAAGTAGAAGATTTCTACAGCGCGGAGGGCGAACTCTCCCGATCGCTGGAAGGATATGAGCCGCGCCCGGAACAGACCCGGATGGCGGTGGCGCTGGCCGAGGCGTTCAACGAAGGACGGGTTGCCGTGATCGAAGCCGGCACCGGCACCGGGAAGTCGCTCGCCTACCTGTACCCCGCCGCCCTCTGGTCGGTGCGGAACAAGGAACGGGTCGTCGTTTCGACCAACACGATCAACCTCCAGGAACAGCTCATCCTCAAGGACATTCCGTTTCTCCAGGAGCACGCCGGGGTGCAGTTTCGTGCCGTGCTGGTCAAGGGGCGCGGCAACTACCTCTGCCTCCGCAAGCTCAAGGTCAACGCCGCCGATCCCTCTCTTTTCAAAGACGAGACCGCAGAAGAGCTCGACGCGATCGTCGCCTGGAGCAAGCAGACCGAAAACGGCTGCCGATCCGATCTCTCCTTCGTTCCCAAGGAAGAGATCTGGGAAGAGATCTGCTGCGAGGCCGACCAGTGCGGGCGGGTGAAGTGCATCGACTACCCGCGCTGCTTCTTTTACAAGGCGCGCCGCGAGGCTGCCGGCGCCGACGTGCTGGTGGTGAACCACGCCCTTCTCTTCGCCGACCTGGCCGTGCGCCAGGAAACCGGCTACGATTCGACCGCCATCCTCCCTCCCTTCACCCGGCTCATCTTCGACGAAGGGCATCACATGGAGGACGTGGCGACCAACTTCCTCTCCAGCCAGGTTTCCCGGCTCATGCTCGTGAAACTGATGGGCAAGCTGCAGCACCCGCGCAAGGCGCACCGCGGCGCCCTGCCGCAGCTCTCCACCCAACTCTCCGCGCTGGTCCCGGAAGACCAGGACGACCTCTACCTGCAGATAGCGGACATCCTGGAAGGAAAACTCATCCCCCGGCGCGTGGCGTTGACGGATACGCTGACCAAGGGGATGGATGCGATCGCCGAGGCGCTGCTCAAATACCTGAACAAGGTGGGGGCGGACCAGAAGCTGCGCCTGACTCCGGTTTTGTACGGGTCGTCGGTGTGGCCGGAGGTGGGCGGGCAAATCCAGAAGATGTGCAAGGAGCTCTCCGACTACGTCGCCTCCATGCAGGCCTTCCTGAAGGCATGCGAGCGGCTCTCCGACAAGGTGCTGGAGAAACTCGCCGGCCCGCTCACCGATTTCAAGGGGATCAAGGCGAGGATGGAGAGCGCCGTCGAGGCGCTGCTCTTCTTTACCAACCGCGACACCGACCATTGCCGCTGGTTCGAGCTGAAGAAGGGGCCGGCGGTAAAGCTCTGCTGTTCGCCGCTGGAGGTGGCGGAGACCATCAAGAGCGCGGTCCTGGACAAGTTCAAGACGGTGGCGGTGACCTCCGCGACCCTCGCGGTGGGGGAGAAGTTCGACTTTTTGAAGAAGCGGACCGGGATCGATCTCTTGCCGAAGGAAAAGGTGACCGAGCTGCTCCTGCCGTCCCCCTTCGATTACGAGCGGCAGGCGCTGGTGGGGGTGCCGTCCGACATGCCCGAGCCGAACTCGCCGCAGTTCGAGATGCGGGCGGCGCAGCACCTGCTCAAGGCGCTGAAGATCTCTCAGGGACGGGCCTTTGTCCTCTTCACCTCCTACGATCTCTTGACCCGCATCGCCAACCGACTGAACGAGCCGCTGAAGGCGGCGGGATTGACGCCGATGCGCCAGGGGGAAACCAACCGGCACCTGTTGCTGTCAAAATTCCGTTCTGCACCGAACCCGGTGCTCTTCGGGACCGACTCTTTCTGGGAGGGAGTGGACGTCCAGGGGAAGGGGCTGGAACTCGTGGTTATCACCCGTCTACCATTCCGGGTCCCCACCGAGCCGATATTGGAGGCACGTTCCGAGCACATCTCCGCGCTGGGGGGCGACCCGTTCATGAGCTACACGGTTCCCCAGGCGGTGATCAAGTTCAAGCAAGGCTTCGGGCGACTGATCCGAAGCAAGGAGGACCGCGGCGCGGTCCTGATCCTCGACTCCCGGGTATTGACCAAGAACTACGGGAAGGTTTTCCTGAGCGCGCTGCACGGCGTAAAGCCGGTGAAGGGGGACGAAGAGGTGATCTGCCAGGCGCTGGAAGGGTTCTTCGGCAACGGTTAACCCTTTTCATCGGTCCCCTGAGATCAACTCACGGCGGAATCCCCCTGGCGACGGTCGCCACGAATACCGCCTCGACCTCGGCTGAGTAAAGCGCCGCCGCGCAGGCGCGGACGGTGCTGCCGGTGGTGAGGACGTCGTCCACCAGCAAAACGCGCTTTCCCTTCAGCTGCGCCGGGTTCCGGACCTCAAACGCCCCCGCCACATTCGTTCTCCTCTCCCCGGCCGACATGCCGGTCTGCGGGTCGGTCCAACGGACCCGACGCAGGTTCGTCGGCAGCACCGGTATCCCCCACACCTTTCCGATCACCTTCCCCAACATCTGCGACTGGTTGTAACCGCGCTGGCGCAAACGTTTGCGATGCAGCGGCACCGGTAAGATGACCTCAGGCTGAGCCTGCACGTAGAAAGACTTCAGGCATTCGGCGACCAGCCGCCCCAGCGGCACTGCCAGGTGGACCTGCCCGGAGTATTTGAAGCGGTGGATGAGTTCCTGGACCGGACCGTCCAGAAGGGCCGCCGAGCGGCAGGCATCGAAGGGGGGATCGTTGGAGCAGGCGCCGCAGAGATGGTCCAGGCCGCCGTCCATCGGATAGGGAATGCCGCAGACGGGACAGTAGGGGGAAACGACAAAGGAGACGTCAGCCAGGCAGGCGTCGCAGATGTTAATGCTGCGGCGATCGGGAATGAAGCCCTTGCAGGCGTGGCACAGCGGCGGGAACAGGAGATCCAGCAAGGCGCGAATCATGAGCGACTCCCGGCCTTCGTGGTTCATCGGACCGATCAGCCGGATTTAACCAATCGGTCCGATGAGGTGGGATTACAGCCCCATGTCCTCGTTGACCAGCAGGACGCGGATGTCGGCGTTGCGGGGCTTCTTGTCGACCACGGTGGTCACCCGGCAGATGCGCGTCGGTGAGTCGCAGTCGTGGCAGAAACCGGTGGTGGCGCAGGGGTTGGCGAGGTTGAGGCGCCGGGAATTTGCCGGGGCCGCGTACTGCTTGATCCGCCTGACCGCCTCATCGGTGCCGCCATCGACCAGCTTGTTCCGGCCGACGACCACGATGCATTTCTTGGGGCCGAAGAACATCGCCGCCACGCGGTTGCCGTTGCCGTCGATGTTGACCAGCGTCCCGGAGAGGGTTACCGCGTTGCTGCTGGTGAGGAAGAGGTCACAGGTGAGTTCGCGGCGGCAGGCTTCCAGTTTCTGCTCCGGAGTCAGTCCGGGGAGCCCGTGATCGATGATCTCCTTCCCCATTGCCTTCAGCTTCTCAGTCAGCTTCAGGTCGGCCACCGAGAGGGAACCGCCGAAGCCGACCGTTTTGGCGGTCTCCGCCTCATTGATGATGTAATGGAAGGCCTCTTCGCCGCTGTGACAGTAGACGGCGTCAAACCCGTTCTTCTTCAATCCCTGAACGGCCTTCTCGCACTTCTGGGCGAAGGCCCAGTCGTTAAGTTCATCGGTTCGACTCATCTATTTCCTCCCTTGATAACGCCCTCTCTTCCCGAAAGGGGATTCTTCTGAGAAAGGTTCCTCCCACGTACCTCCCCTTCAAGGGGAGGGACGTGGTGAGGATGGGGTTCAGTTCCCTTAGCGGTTCCTGCTTACCCAGAACTCTTTCTCGTAGGTCCAGACCTCGCCCATGTAGCCGATCAGCTGCTCCATCCGGGCCTTGAACGCCAGCCTGGCTTCCTCCTGCTCCGGGAATACCCGCTTTTCTTTGATCGCCGCGCAGAGATCCTGGCCCAGACCCTGCGCCTTGGCAAACAGGGTATCCTGCTCCGGGAAGGTCCGCCAACCGGCGCCGACCGAACCGACTCCGCCGACCGTGACGGCACCGAGCGAGGTGACGAACCGGCTCATGTACCCGAGGACCTCGTCATCCCCGCCGCCACCGGAAGTTTCCACCAAGGCAGCGTATTTCCCTTCCAGCTCGTGGCAATGGATGATGCCGCAGCAGCGGTCGAAAAACGCCTTCATCTGCGCGGTCACGCTGAAGATGTAATTGGGGCTGGCGAGGACGAAACCATCCGCCTCCAGGAGCTTTTTCTTGAGCGGTTCGAAATCGTCCTGCACCGGGCAATGGCCGATCTTGTGGCAGGCATCGCATGCGGTGCAGGGCTTGATGGTGATGTCGTTCAAAAGAACGGTTTCCACCTCGGCGCCCGCCTGGGACACCCCGGCGACAACTTCTTCCAAAAGGCGGCCGGTCATGCCTTTCATGCCCCGGGGACTTCCGTTGATGACGATGATTTTCATTACGGCCTCCTGATGCTTCGGCTGACGGTAAGAGTCCCCCATCCTCACCCTGTCCCTCTCCTTGAAGGAGTGGGGACGCTGGGGCAAATACCTTCCTACCTCGCCCACTCATGGATTTTTAATCTGATTCTTAGGCACAGCATGCTGCGCCCCTATGTACTCTGGATGCACTGGATAATCGTGTTCAGTTATTCTGCCTTTGCCGCCGACATCAGGTCCCCTCCCCTTCAAGGGGAGGGATCGGGTGCGGATGGGGTTCAGGCATAACCTCGTGGGAGGTTCCCCCTACTCCGCGATCAGGCTTTTGCCGGTCATCTCCGCGGGCTGCGGGATGCCGAGCATCTGCAGCATGGTCGGCGCGATGTCGGCCAGGACGCCGCCGTTTCGCAGCTTCACGTTCTTGCGGCTGTCGTCCACCAGGACGAACGGAGCGAGATCGGTGGTATGGGCGGTGTGGGGGCCGCCGGTGTTTTCGTCGACCATCATCTCGGCGTTGCCGTGGTCGGCGGTGATCAGAACCGCCCCACCCAGCTCGCGCACCCGGTCGACGATCTTCCCGACGCAGGAATCGACCGCCTCGACGGCGCGGACCGCCGCCTCCAGGATGCCGGTGTGGCCGACCATGTCGGCGTTAGCGAAGTTCAGGATGATCACGTCGTACTTGTCCTCGCTGAGCCGCTTCAAAAGTTCCTCGGTCACCAGGTAAGCGCTCATCTCCGGCTTAAGGTCGTAAGTGGCGACCTCCTTGGGAGACGGGATCAACGCGCGGTCCTCGCCGGGAAACGGCGTCTCGCGACCGCCGTTCAGGAAGAAGGTCACGTGAGCATACTTCTCGGTTTCGGCGATACGGAGCTGGGTCAGCCCCGCCCGCCCGATCACTTCCGGGAAGATGTTGGTGAGCGCGTCCGGCCCGAACGCGACCGGAAGCCCGAACGTCTCGTCGTAGGTGGTCAGGCAGACATACGAGGCGAGCTTGGGCCAGACCTCCCGCTTGAAACCGTCGAAGTCGGCGCGGGTGAAGGCGCGGGTGATCTCGCGGGCGCGGTCGGAGCGGAAGTTGAAGAAGATGAAGCCGTCGCCGTCGCCGATCTTGCCAACCGGCGCGCCGCCGGAAACGATCACGCTCGGCAGCACGAATTCGTCCACGACGCCTTCCTGGTAGCTGTTCTGGATCGCCTCGGCGGAGGAAGCCACCGCGTTGCCCTCCCCCAGCACCATGGCGCGGTAGGCCTTTTCGACGCGCTCCCAGCGGTTGTCGCGGTCCATGGCATAGTAGCGGCCCATGACCGTGGCGACCTTCCCGGCGCCGATCCGGGCGATGGCGTTTTCCAGGCGCTGCAGGTAATCGGCACCGCTCTGCGGCGGGGTGTCCCGCCCGTCCATCAGGGCATGGACGTAGATCTCCTTGATGCCCCGGCGCTTGGCGAGCTCGATGAGGGCGAAGAGGTGAGTCTCATGGGAATGCACGCCGCCGTCGGACAGAAGTCCCGACAGGTGCAGCCGCCCGCTCCCCGCCTTTACCTTGTGCAGGCAGTCCAAAAGGACCGGGTTTTCGAAGAAGTCGCCGTCTTTGATCGACTTGCTGATCCGGGTCAGGTCCTGATAGACGACGCGGCCGGCGCCGATGTTCATGTGGCCGACTTCCGAGTTACCCATCTGGCCTTCGGGGAGGCCGACCGACATCCCGGAGCCGTCGATCGCGACGAACGGGTACTCGGCGGTGAGCCGGGTCATGTTGGGCGTCTTCGCCTGGGCGACGGCGTTGTTCTTGGTGTCGGGATTGATTCCCCAGCCGTCGAGGATCATCAAAAGCAGCGGTTTCTTGTTTGCCATGGCTTCCCCCCCTTGTTGTTCCCTCGTTGGGGAACAGATCACAGTGAAATGGTCATCGACACAGGTGAAGCAAAATCTCCATCCCCGGCGGGGCTGGTCCTTCTCCGGTGGGAGCGCCATTCCTGGCGCGAAGGCACTGGTTATTCGCGCCAGGAATGGCGCTCCCACAGTAAAAGCTGCCACAAAGGAGATGCCGGACGGAATTTTTAGACAAAAAAAGGTGAAGAGAAAACTTCACCTTTTTGTAACTGCCAACTACTCGTGGTGGTACGGCTCGCCGTTTAAGATGGTGAAGCCGCGGTAGATCTGCTCCAGCAGAAATACCCGCACCATCTGGTGGGTGAGCGTCATCTTGGAAAGGGAGATCGTCTTGTGGGCCCGGCTACGGAACTCGTCGGTGAACCCGTAGGCCCCGCCGATGGCGAAAACCAGATCCGAGGTCCCCTGGTCGCGGTTTTTGCCGATGAAGTTCGCGAATTCCGGCGAGGTCAGCGCATCCCCCCGCTCGTCGAGCAGCACCAGTCTCCCCCCCTTGGGAAGAATCTTCGCAAGCCGCTCGCACTCGCGTTCCCGCATGACCTGCGGCACTCCTCCTTTTTCCTCGCGCGCCTCCTGGATCTCCAGCGGGAGATAGCGCTTGATCCTCCCGCTGTATTCGTCGATCCCGGCTCGCACCCACGGTTCCTGGGTCTTACCGACCCAAAGGACCTTAAGCTTCACGGGCCGGCTTGTCCCAGAGAAGTTCCTCCGGAATCGCTACCTGCCCGGCACGCCCCCAGAGTTCATCCAGGTTGTATATCGCGCGCACTTCTTCCTGGAAGACGTGCACGATGATGTCGCCGTAGTCCATGACGATCCAGCGCCCCTCGTCCACCCCTTCGGTGTCGATCGGGCGGTCCCACGGCTTGAGCCCTACCTTGACCGACTCGGCAATCGCCTGAACCTGCTTGTCGGACCGGCCGCTGGCCAGCACGAGGTAATCGGCGATGCTGGAGATCTTGCCGATCGAGAAAATCTTGACGTCGAGCGCCTTCTTGTCGAGGGCGAACGCGGCGCACTTCACCGCGCGCTCTTCCGCCGTAAGTACTTCATTACCTTCCATCGATGTATAACCTATGTTCCTTGATGTACTGCTCGACCGGTCCGGGTACCAAATACCGGATCGAGCGGCCTTGCCGCGCCAGAGCGCGGATCTCGCTGGACGAAATGTCCAAAAGTACCCCGTGAAGAGCAAAAACGCCACAGCCGGAGCTGTGGCTTAACATTTTAGCGGGCTCATCATAGCAGAACTGATTTGCTATAGCAACAGGGAGGGATTGGGCCAGGCTCTCGAAGGTGGCGCCCGGCCGCTGCACGGCGATCACGTTGCAGGTAGCGAAAATCTCGGCGTATTCCCGCCAGCTCGAGATGTCCCGAAACGAGTCGCCGCCGATGATGAAATAGAAATCGTCGTCCGGGTGCAGCCGGCGCAGCTCACGAATGGTGTCGATGGAGTAGGAGCGGCCCCCCCGCACCCCTTCCATGTCCGACACCGTGAAGTGGGGGTTGTCCGCCACCGCCAGCTGTACCATCGCGAGACGGTCGGCAAAGGAGAGCTCGCCGATCGTCGGCTTGTGCGGCGGGGTGGCGGCCGGGATGAACACCACCCGGTCCAGGCCGAAGTTGTCCCGCGCCTCCTCGGCGATCCGCAGGTGCGCGTTGTGAACGGGGTTGAAGGTCCCCCCCAGGATGCCAATCTTCATGGAACGGCGCCTCCGGACTAGGGGCGAATCTGCCCGTCGCCGTACACGATGAATTTCCTGGTGGTCAGGTCCTCGAGTCCCATCGGCCCGAAGGAGTGGAGCTTGGTGGTCGAGATCCCGATTTCCGCGCCGAGCCCGAGCTGGTTCCCGTCGGAAAAGCGGGTGGAGGCGTTCACCATCACCACCCCCGAATTCACCTCGCGGATGAAGCGCTGCGCGTTGGCGTAGTTGCCGGTGATGATCGACTCGGTGTGCAGCGAGCAGTAACGGTTGATGTGGTCGATGGCGCCGTCAAGGCCGTCCACCACCTTGGCCGCCAGGATGAGATCGAGGTATTCCGCCTCCCAATCCTCCTCGACCGCCGCGGTCGCCTGGGGAGCGAACTGCCGGAACGCCTCGTCGCCGCGGACCTCAACCTTGAGCCCGGAAAGCGCATCGTAGATGAACGGGATGAAGGTCGGCGCGATCTCCCGGTGGACCAGCAGGGTTTCCAGCGCGTTGCAGACGCCGGGGCGCTGCACCTTGGCATTGACGATGATGTTGCGCGCCATCTCGAAGTCGGCGCTCGCGTCGACGAAGATGTGGCAGACCCCTTTGTAATGCTTGATGACCGGGATCTTGGAATGCTCGACGACGAAGCGGATCAGGTTCTCGCCGCCGCGCGGGATGATCACGTCGATGTACTCCTCCTGCTTGAGCATCTCGGTGACCCCTTCCCGCTCCGGGAACGGCACCAGCGAAAGCGCCCCCTCGGGGATGTTCCGCTTCTTGAGCTCCTGGGCGCAGATCTCGGCGATGGCCACGTTGGAATGGATCGCCTCGCTGCCGCCGCGCAAAACGACCGCGTTGCCGCTTTTAAGGCAAAGGGCGGCCGCGTCGGAGGTGACGTTGGGGCGCGACTCGTAGATGATCCCGATGACGCCGAGCGGGATCCGCATCCGGCCGACCATGAGGTCGTTGGGGCGCTTCCACATGCCGGTCACCTCGCCGACCGGGTCCGGGAGCGCCGCCACCTCGCGGATGGCCTCCGCCATTCCGTTGATCCGGGAGTGGTCCAGCATGAGGCGGTCCAGCATCGCGGAGGAGAGTCCGCGTTTCTCGCCGGCTTCGAGATCCTTGCGGTTCTCGGCGATGATGTGCTCGGCGTTGTTGACGAGCGCCAGGGCCATGTCGATCAGGAGCTCGTTTTTGGCAGCGGTCGAAAGCTTTGCCATGGCGAAGGAGGCTTCCCTGGCCTTGGCGGCGATGGCGCGGATCTTTTCTGCTACGGTCGTCATGTGCATTCCTCCGATAAAAACAAAAAGCACCAGGAGTCGGTGCAGTTGCGTCAGTCTCTTTCCCCTTCAGGGGGAGGGTCGCGGTGAGGAGGGTGTGCCCACAGGGCAATGCTTACCCTGTGGGAGCGCCTTTCCAGGCGCGATCCGCCGAAGGCGGTGACAAGGGCTGGGATTATTCGCGTCCGGAAAGGCGCTCCCACCAGCTTCGCTCCACAGCCAGGCGACAACAGGCCGCAGTTGGAGTGTGCCCCCAGCGAGGGGGTCGAGTCAGCCGCCATTTGGGTGTCTTCAACAACCTTCCTACTTGAAGACGTTGATCAGGTCCCGGATCAGGCTGATTATGTCGTCACTCAGGCTTACCAGTAGGTAGTACATGGCTATAAGAGGACCAGATTGTCCCGGTGAATGACGTCGTCCCCGTAACGGAAACCGAGGATCTCCTCGATTTCACTGCTCTTGTGCCGGCAGATACGCTCGATTTCCTGGCTGGAGTAATCCACGATCCCGCGAGCGAACTCCGCACCGTCCGGAGCGAGGACCCGGACGCAAGCTCCCCGCTCGAAACGACCTTCCACTTTTTCGATTCCCGACGGCAGCAGGCTTCTGCCGTGCCGTGCCAGGACTTCCCGTGCTCCGGCATCGACCCGTATCGACCCGGCGGGCCGCAGGGTAAACGCGATCCAGTGCTTGCGCCGGTTCAGGCTCCGCTCCGCCGGTGCGAACATGGTGCCGACCTCTTCTCCGGCCATGGCGCGGGTAAGGGTCCCGGGTGTCTTGCCGGCGCAGATGATCGCCGCCACCCCGTAACGCATCACCTTCTTCGCCGCGGCGAGCTTGGTCGCCATGCCGCCGGTGCCGACCGAGGTCCCGCTTCCGCCGGCCGCCCGCTCCAGATCCTTGGTGATCCCCCGCACCATCGGGATGATGGTCGCGGTGGCATCGGTGCGCGGATCTGCGGTATAGAGCCCGTCGATGTCGGTAAGGATGATCAGGAGCTGCGCTTCGACGAGGTTGGTCACCAGCGCGGAGAGGTTGTCGTTGTCGCCAAACTTCAGCTCGTCGACCACGACCGTGTCGTTCTCGTTGATGACCGGCACGATCCCGTAGGCGAGCAGGGTGTCCAGGGTGCTCCGGGCGTTCTGGAAGCGGCGCCGGTTGACCAGGTCGTCGCGGGTCAAAAGCACCTGGGCTACCGTCAGATCCTGCTGAGAAAATGCTTCCTCGTAGGCCCGCATCAGTCGGGACTGGCCAACCGCAGCGGCTGCCTGTTTCTGGGGCAGTGTCTTGGGCCGATCAGTCAGGCCCAGTGCTGGTCTTCCCGCGGCAACCGCCCCGGAGGATACTACTACGGTTTCTATTCCATCGGCACGCAACTGTGCCAGTTCCCCGGCGAGCCGGGACAGAAACAGTGGATCGATGCCGTTGTCCTCACTGGTGAGGACGCCGGACCCTATTTTGACGACGATACGCCGTACTTTTTTAAGAAGACCCTTCCGCATGAGCTCATTGTACTCATTATGATAGTTTTTTAAAAGAAGGAATACTAGCACGTTTCCAAATGCATAGCAAACTATTGATTCTTAAGCCGCTTTAAATGGATTGACAAAAACGGGGGGTGTCTTTAGACTGTGCCGACTTCGAGGTGATATTTGCTCAACAAGGAACTGTGGAAAAAAAGACTCTATCGCATCCTCTCCCTGGACAGCCATCCCGGCCACATTTCTGCTGGCTTTGCCGTCGGCGTCTTCATCAGCTTCACCCCCTTCTTCGGACTGCACACCCCCCTGGCCATCGCGGCCGCCTTCATCTTCCGCCTCAACAAACTGACTTGCGTCACCGGCGCCTGGGTGAACACCCCCCTCACCGTGGTTCCCATCCTTGGCCTGAGTTTCAAGCTGGGACGGTTTCTGCGGGGCAAGACCGTGAGCGAGTTGCCGCTCCCCACGGGGCTGGAATGGCACAACCTGGAAAAATACGCCAAGTCCTTGATTCTCGGCTCCTCCATTCTCGGGTTCCTCGCCGCCATCGTTGCCTATTTCGTCTGCTACTACCTGGTCCTGCGTTTCCGGGCCAAGGACGCCACCCAGGCATCGCTGGCCGAGGAGATGGAGGAAACGGGAGAAGACTTGGAGCAATGAGCACTGAACCAGCCCGTTAGCACAATCAGCAGCAGGACCATCCCCCCCCTCTCCTTCAAGGGTCGCGCGCGGTAGCGCAAGCTCGCAACGATCGGGGTGAGGATGGGTTGTCATCTGAATAAACGAAAAAGCGCCGGATGCGGTTGACCGCTCCGGCGCTTTTCATTTTCCCTTTGTCTCATGCCCTTACCGCTTGCGCGGATCGCGCCCGGAAGGGGGCTCCCATCACGGGTTGGCTGCCCCGGCGGCTCGGACCCGCCGTTTCCTGCGCGGGGTCTGCCCCCGCTTTATCTCCCGAGGAACGGGTTGAGGATGATGTAGCCGAGGTAGCCGACGGTGGCCGCCGCAGGGATGGTGATGATCCAGGCGGTGACGATGCGGTAGGCGACCATCCAGTTGACCGCGGAGATGCGCTTGGAAAGCCCGACCCCCAGGATCGCGGAGGTGATGACGTGGGTGGTACTGGTTGGAAGCCCCATCGCGGAAGCGCCCAGAATGACGCCGGCGGAGGCGGTTTCGACGCAGAAACCGTGGATCGGCTGCAGCTTCACGAAGTCGTGGCCGACGGTCTTGATGATGCGCCACCCGCCGGCGGCGGTACCCAGCGCCATCGCGACGGCACAGCCGATCTTGACCCAGGTGGGGACCTCGAAGGTGGCGAGGGTTCCGTAACTGACCAGGGCCATGGTGATGACCCCCATCGATTTCTGTGCGTCGGCGGTTCCGTGGGAAAAGGCCATGACCGCAGCGGAAACGATCTGGAGCTTGCGGAAATTCTTGTTCAACCCATAGGGTGCGGTATTCCGGAAGATCCAGAACATGGCGACCATGAACACGAACCCGAAAAAGGCCCCGACGATCGGCGACACGATGAGCACGGTGATGATCTTTTTCAGGCCGGCCCAGTGCAGCGCTCCCACCCCGGCATGGGCGATTACCGATCCGACCAGACCGCCGATGATGGCATGGGAAGAGGACGACGGAAGTCCGTAGTACCAGGTGATGAGATTCCAGATGATCGCACCGAGAATGCCGGCCAGGACCACCATCTGGGTGATGCTGCTGGCGTCGACGATCCCCTTGCCGATGGTGGCGGCGACCTTGGTGGAGATCATCGCCCCGAGGAAGTTGAGGCCGGCGGCCATGAAAATCGCCCCGCGTACGGAGATGGCTCGAGTGGAGACGCAGGTCGCTATCGCATTGGCCGTGTCGTGGAAACCGTTGATGTAGTCGAAGATCAGTGCGGCTCCGACGACCAGGACCAGGAGAACGAGAGTCGCCTCAGGCATTTTTTACCACCACGCTTTCCAGGATGTTCGCGGCGTCCTCGCACTTGTCGGTGGCCGTCTCCAGCGTCTCGTAGATTTCCTTCCACTTGATGAGCTGGATCGGGTCTTTCTCCTCGTCGAAGAGCCGGCTGATCGCTTCGCGGCACACCCGATCCGCCTCGTTCTCCAGCGCGTTGACCTCGATGCAGTAGGCGCTGATCGGCTCCAGCTTGCCGCCCAGGACCGCGACGGTCTTGTCGATGGTCTGGCAGGCCTTGAGGATCAGGAAGGCAAGCTCCTTCGATTCGGGGGTCGGCTTGTCCACGTTGTACATGACGATGCGGCTGGCCGAGGCGTCGATCAGGTCCAGGATGTCGTCGAGGGCGGAGGCGAGGGCGTAAATGTCTTCACGGTCGAAGGGGGTGATGAAACTCTTGTTCAGCTTCTTCACGATGTCGTGGGTGATGGTGTCACCTTTGTGCTCGATCTCCTTGATCCGGCGCTGGCTTGCCATGGGATCGGAGAAATCGTCCAGCATCTGTTTCAGGAGTTCCGCTCCCTCGATGATGTTGTGGGACATCTCCCGGAAAAGCGCGAAAAATTTTTCATCCTTGGGAATAAGACCGAACATTACGTCCTCCACGTTGAGAGAGCCCCGACGGGCCCGTTACAAAACTGTGAAGATATAACACAACCGTAACCAACTTCATAGGGAGAAATGAGCCCTGCGCTCGCCGCTATGTGAAAAAAGTCTCCTTAAAGCCTTGCTTT
Organism: Geomesophilobacter sediminis; assembly: GCF_016458275.1. GTDB lineage: Bacteria > Desulfobacterota > Desulfuromonadia > Geobacterales > Geobacteraceae > Geomesophilobacter > Geomesophilobacter sediminis. Next base: position 190,233 of record NZ_JAEMHM010000006.1, on the reverse strand, counting down.
ATGTCTGCAATTCGCATACTCTAGCGCCACTTTTTCAGGCAGAGGTACCCGTTACATGAATCCGCTCCATGCCGTGGTCCTGGGGATCGTCCAGGGGCTCACCGAAGTACTCCCCATCAGCAGCTCCGCCCATCTGATCCTGATCCCGAGGTTCCTCAAGTGGCCCGAGTCCGGCATCACCTTCGACGTCGCGCTGCATATCGGCACCTTCCTCGCCCTGTCCATCTACTTCTGCCGCGATATCCTCTCCCTTTTCGCCAACTTCCTCATGGGATTGCGCGGCGGCCTGCACACTCCCGAAATTAGGCTCCCCTTCTATATCGTTGCGGCGACCATACCGGCTGCGATCGTCGGCAAGACCCTCGAAGGTCCGGTGGAAGAGATCTTCCGGAAGAGCCCGCTGACCATCGCGGCACTGCTGATCGCGTTCGGCCTGTTGCTCGCTTTTGCCGACACGACCGGCGCCAAGCGCTTCAAGATTGACCGGATCGACCTGAAGGCGGCCATGATCATCGGCATTGCCCAGTGTCTCGCCCTCGTCCCCGGGGTATCCCGTTCCGGAATAACGATCACCGCCGCGCTGCTGCTCGGCTTTCGCCGTGAAGCGGCGGCCCGCTTCTCGTTTCTCCTCTCCCTCCCCATCGTCGCGGGAGCCGCTCTGCTCAAGGTCGGCCACCTGGTTAAAGTCGGCATACCTCCCGGAGAAACGGTCCCTCTGGTGATCGGAATCGCGACCTCGGCGATTTTCGGCTTCCTCAGCGTGGCCTTCCTGCTCAAGCTGGTGCAGCGCGAATCGCTCTATCCGTTCGTCTGGTACCGGCTCTTCGCCGGCATCGGCGCCTTCGCCTTCATCTTCATGGGGTATTAGGAGGAGAGAGGCACCAACGGTGCCTGCCCCCCTTTTGGCTCATCCCTCACGAAAACCGGCCATTTCCCCATCCAGCGCCAAGGGCGCAGCATGCTGCGTCTTACCCCAGGAACCGTCTCCCCCATCCTGGCAACCTCCTCGCCCTGCGGTATCATCTCAGCTTCCAATTTTCCAGGTTGTACCGTGATCCTCCCTCTCCCTCCGGGAGCGGGTCGGGGTGAGGGCCGTGCCGGAAGAGCAACCGCCTGGCTCGCCACACGTTCCCTCACCCCCCCTCCGGGCACCCTCTCGCAAGGGGAGAGGGTATGATGCCCTACCGCCGTGTTCTTTCAAGCAAGGGAAGGAGGTGCGCCATGAGCGGGATCAAGAGTTGGCCGGAAGGAGAACGTCCGCGGGAGAAGCTCCTTTTGCACGGTCCGGGAGCACTTACCGAGGCGGAACTTCTGGCGCTGATCATCGGCAGCGGCGACGCCGCGAGCAGCCGGAGCGCGATCGACCTGGGGCGACAACTCCTGGCGGAATTCAAAAGCCTCAGGACCCTGTCCGACGCCTCCTGTGCGGAGCTGCAGCGGGTGAAAGGGATCGGCCCCGCCAAAGCGGCCTGCATCAAGGCTGCGCTCTATCTGTCCACCAAGTCCCTGGGACTGGGCCGGGGCCTGGCCGACGAGACCCGTTTCACCTCGGCGCAGCAGGTCTTCGAGCATTTCCACTACGAGTTTAGGGACCGCCGCAAGGAATACTTCATGGCGCTGCTTCTGGACGGGAAGAACCGGATCATCAAGCCGGTGCAGATCTCGGAAGGTTCGCTCAACCAAAGCATCGTCCACCCCCGCGAGGTCTTCAATCTCGCGGTCCGCGACTCGGCCGCGGCCATCATCCTGCTGCACAACCACCCAAGCGGCGATCCCACCCCAAGCCCCGAAGATTTCGACGTAACCAGGCGACTTTGCGACGCCGGAGAGCTGATGGGGATCCGGGTCCTGGACCACATCGTTCTCGGCGACGGCAGTTACTACAGCTTCACCGAGCACGGCGTCATCTGACCAGGCCGCCGTCTTCGCCCTAATCCCCCCAGATTACTCTATATTCTCGCGATAATTCGTGTTATCCTGACGCCGTTTTTGCCTATACCCCCCGGTGAAGGAAGAGTCATGTCCAAGAACCTGCGTCACGGCTACAACTTTATCCGTATCTCCCTGGTAAGCGGCATCGTCATCACCGTCATCGGCGTCTACTGCGCCTTCCATCTCCTCTCCGGGGGATTGTCGGAAGCGCAGCGTGTCTATGCCTACGGCACCGTCCTGGCGCTGTTTCTGGACGGGCTGGCCCTGCTCTCGGTCCTCACCATGATCGCCGCCCGAAACCTCACCAAAAGGGTCAATGTCCTCGCCACCGCGTTGAACCGGGGCGCCGAGGGGGACCTCGCGACGCGCCTGGACGATGCGACCGAAGACGAATTCGGCATGCTCAACAAGAACTTCAACGTGATGATGGAGCGCTTGGCGGGAGTAACCGGGCGCGTGGTGGAGGCAATCGCCGAACTGCGCCAGATCGCCAGCGACATCGACGAAGTTGCCAAGCAGGGGGTACACGCCGCGGAATTGCAATCGGACGGAGTTTCCGGGGCGTCGCAGGCCGTCGTGGAAATCAACCGCTCCGTGACCCAGGTCTCGGAATGGGTGGACATCCTTTCCGGTTCCGCTACCGAAAACGCCTCGTCCATCCTGGAACTCTCCGCGGGGATCGAGGAGATCAACCAGCACGTCGAGGCGCTTTCCCGTGCCGTCGAGGAGGTCAGTGCCTCGATCTTCGAGATGACCGCCGCCGAGAAAGCGATCGGGGAAAGCGTGCAGAGCCTGATGGAAAACTCGACCACCGCCTCGGCGCTGGTGGCGGAGCTGGACGTATCCATCAAGCAGGTCGGCGAAAACGCACTGCAAACGGCTTCCATTTCGGAGACGGTCCGCCAGGACGCCGAACAGGGCCGCCAGGCGGTCGACGCGACCATCTCCGGTATCAGCGAAATCCGCCGCTCCTCGCGCTCGACCGTTGAGGCGATCGAAAACCTCTCCCTGCGCGCCGTCGACATCGGCAAGATCCTCTCGGTCATCGACGAAGTTGCCGAGCAGACCAATCTCCTCGCGCTGAACGCCTCCATTATCGCGGCCCAGGCCGGGGAACACGGCAAGGGGTTTGCCGTCGTCGCCAACGAAATCAAGGAACTCGCCCGCCGGACCAGCAGCTCCACCCGCGAGATCGCCGGCATCACCAAAGGGGTCCAGGAAGAGACCGCGCGGGTGGTCTCGGCGATCAAGCTTTCCGAGCAGCGGATCGCGGAAGGAGAGCTCCTCTCCCAGCGCTCCGGCGAGGCCCTGCAGAAGATCGTTGCCGGTGTCCAGCAGGCGACCACCCGGGTCAAGGACATCGCCGGCACCACCGAGGCGCAGTCCAAGGCCTCCGAGAACATGCGCCAGGCGATGGAGCAGGTGGCCGAGATGGTGCGCCAGATCGGCAAGGCGACCCGCGAGCAGGGCCGGGGCAGCGAACAGATCATCTCGGCGGTGGAACGGATGAAGGAATTCACCGTCCAGGTCCGGATCACCACCATGGCGCAGAGCGAGGTCAGCAACCACATCGTCCAGGCGACCTCCGACATCACCACCATGATCGGCAACGTCCGCAAAGCCTGCGAAGAGGAAGCCGAAAGCAGCAAGCTCATCGTCCAGGCGATGGAGAACATCCAGCATTCCGCCCACAGCAACGTCGAGGCGACCCGGGTCATGGACGGCGCCGTCGCCGGCCTCAGCAAGCAGGTCAAACTGCTGCAGCAGAAGATGGCCGGATTCAGCCTGTAACAGCAGGGGACGGGCTCCGCAGGTGCCTGTCCCCCTCGCATTGGTTCCACATGGATACAAAAGCGCCTTCCGGACCGTTACCGGAAGGCGCTTTTTCTTTGCCGACTCCGCACGGCGTCCTTGCATTGACTATCCCTGGATCTTTGGCACCCTTGAGCGGTCCCGGCGCTGGGCGCTGACGGGGCGACGTCGTCACATCAAAACCATCGGGGAGGAAAACATGCGGAAACGGATCGTGGGGAACAAGGTGCGACGCAGCCATGTCCATCAGGGGGAATGGCTCGACCTGGAGGATCTCGCCAAGGTGGAGGTCAGCACCGAGGACCCCGAACACCCGATCGAGCAGGCGCTGGTGGAGGGAGGGGAAGGCGGGTGGCGGGCCACCGAGCCGGGGGAGCAGTACATTTCCGTGCTGTTCGATCACCCCCGCACCATCCGGAACATCCGGGTGTTCTTTCGGGAAACCGAAGTCGACCGCACCCAGGAGTTCGTAATCCGCTGGTCCTCGGACGGGGTGGTGTTTCGCGAAGCGCTGCGGCAGCAGTTCAATTTCAGCCCTCCCGCGACGACGGAAGAGATCGAAGAGTATCGGGTGGAAATGCGCGACGTCTCCTGCGTGGAACTGATCATCATCCCGGACCAGCAACGCCGGCACCTAGCCTCGCTGGAACAGCTGAGACTAGCGTAATCCGCTTACCCTGCAGGAACGACCTTCCTGTTGCGATCGGGTCTCGTTCAATAGCAAGATAGCCGCCTACCCTGTGGGAGCGCCTTTCCAGGCGCGATCCGCCGAAGGCGGTGACAGCGGGTTTCAGGATAATTCGCACCAGGAAGGGTGCTCCCACCGTATCGTCGCCGCCGGCTCCGAAATAAAAAAAGCGCCGTGAGGAGAGGAGAACTCCTTCACGGCGCAACTGTTTTGTATTTAACTCTTCGTCCCGGGGCGCTTCCGACTTGAGATCTTTTTATTTCTGCGTCCAGCGCCCGTTTTCCAGTTGCACCCACCACCCCGGCTTGGCGTCTTCACGCCGCGCCTCGGCAAAAGTCGCCGCGGCTTTGCCCATTACCTGTTTCATCGCCGCATCGGTCACCTTCTGCTTGTTCAACTTGAGAATCGCCTTCGCCATGCTGGTAACGACGACCTTCCGGCTCTTGTTTTCCGCGGCGAGGGTCTCCTCATCCTGGGGACTGACCTTCGACTTGTCCCGCACCGCCACCAGCCCCTGGTTGGTAAGGCCGACGGCACCGCTGTTGTAAAGGGCGGTTATCTGCGGCAGGCGGCTGTTCATCTCGTCGTACGCCTTGATCACCTCGGGCATCGACGAGAGCTCGACGGCAAGGGTATCCGCCTCGTTCTCCTCGGCGTACGCGGTCCCGACGAAGGAAAGGCTGGCCTGGAGGTTCCGGATCAGGCTGCTCTGCGGCCCTACCGGCGGGGGAGTCTGCTCTGGTGGAGGGGCGGGCGGGCCGGCCGGCGTGCTCTTGCCGTCACCGCGTTTGAGGAGCATCTCGTCCAGCGACTTGTAGGCCTCTTTCGCCGCCTTTTCCGGGAAATACACGTTCACCGTGATCACCGCACAGGCGGTCAGCAGGAGACATCCCACCACCGCAGCCCACTGCGTCATTATCCTTTTCATCTTTTCCTCCCTGGTGTCTGATCTGGATTCAGTTGCCAATAGTACAACCCCATCCTCGCCCTGTCCCGCTCCTTGAACGTTGTAGGGCACCCCGTGCCCACGCGAAAACATTCAAAGTTAAGCGGTGGGCAGAGGCTGCCCATCCTACGGTCTACGGTTTCGAGCCAGTTTATCCCTCGCTCCTTGATCTCCCCCCTTTGCGAAGGGGGGCCGGGGGGGATTTGCCTTTTGCTTTTGCCCTTTGGCCCGTCTTAACCTGCTACGTTTCTTCGTGGCTTTCCTCATCCCTGTGCCGTGACGGGCGATCTATTCGGCCCACTTGAACTCCGTCGCCGGCGCCTCTGATGGCGTCTCGCTCGGCGTTTGCTGCGTCTTGCCCGCCTTGGCCTTGCTGCGCGAGGCGGCCTCCTTGATGGTGCTGAACAGATGCTGGAGCTCGATCCGGTTCTGGGTGGGCGCGATGGAAACCTGGATGTCGCGCACCCCCAGCAGATTCGTGTGCTTGATCGTCAGCGCATCGAAGGTCAGGAAGCCTTCCTCCAGGGTCGCCTTGATCTCGGCCTGATCATAGGGACGGTCGCGAGTGAGGAACAGGCCGCTTATTTTCCTTTTCGACAGGCGCTGCAGAAACTCCCGGCTCACCAGCATCTTTTCCCCGCCCCCTTTGTGAGCCCACAGATCGATGAAGCCCATCATCCCTTCGGCGCCCCGCCCGGTCTCCGCCACGCTCAGGATGCCGTTCACCCTTCCGGAGATGTATCCCTGGATCGCCGGCAAAGCGCCGCACAGCTGCTTGAGGCTCAGGTCGTCGACCAAAAGGTCGTTGCGGAACTTGATGCCGTTTTGAATGGAGAACGATCCGGTGCCTACCAGCGGGCCGCCGTAAAACGTCGTGGCGAGGGAGGAAATTTCGGTTGTCCCTTCCCGCGCCACGAGGCGCAGCGCGATCTTTCCGGTTTCCAGGGAACCCAGCGCGATTTTTTCCACGACCAGGGACGGGGCCCCCCCTCCCGCCTTAGCCTTGAGATCGGCAAGGAGCTTCTTGAAATTGGCGCGTGAGTAACTCAGTCCCCCGCTCAGCTGGATAGCGGTTTTCCCGGAAAGGTCGAGAGAGATCGGCACCTCGCCATCCACCCCCGTCACGACCAACTTCTGGGAGGGAAACTCAAGGCCCACGTTCTTGAGCGAAAGCCTTGCGGCAAGCATCTGTCGCCCGTCAGCTATGGTAACCGTACCGGAGCCCCCCACGGAACCGGTGACGGTTCCTTCCTGCAGAAAACGGGGCAGCGCGTTTGCCAGGGGGTCGAAGATGGCGTTCACCGCGGTTTGGGGGATCTGCAGCGAGATCACCCCTTTTCGCCCCGGCGTCAGCGGGTCCTCAAGCGTACCCTTCACTTCGAGTCGCGCACCGCTTTCCAACTGCGCCGTCGCCTGTTCCAGGGTCAGGCGTTTCGGGTCCAGTCCCCCTTGTATCGTCAGCGCTGTGTGGCTCACGATGGTCTTTCCCTTGGCGGCCAGGGCGACGTCCTTGCCGGCGCCTCGGAACATGCAGGATAGTCCGGTGCCGCGCCGATAGGTTCCGGTGAGCGCCGCATCGACGCTGCCGGCCGTGGGGACTGCCCCCTTCCCTTTCCCCTTGCCGGCCAATGCATAGAGCTGGGGTAGCGAGCCCCCCCGGAGCGCAAGATCGAAGCCGCAATCGGAGTCGGGACGGAAGGGATCATAGGAGACTGTCGCCGTAGCAGCCCCCCCGTATCCGACCGCATTGATGTTGCCCCGGGCACCGTCCTGGGAAAAGGCGACGTCGGCGTGGACGTTGTCGATCCGCGTTCCCTGCCACGACACCGCCCCGGCGGTCAAGGCGAGGTTCCCGTCGAGCCATTTCCGGCGCGGTGCCGAGTTGTAGCCCCCCCGCAAGGTCCCGGAAAGTCCGCTCACCGCCAGGTTGCCCCGGCTCACGTCGCACTGGCTGACCCGCAGTTGCAGCGGAAGCCGAGTGCCACTGCGCGGGGCCAGGTCCATCTCCAGGCGGGCCGCCGCAACCGAGGTCCCCGCCCAGTCTCCGCGCAACTTATCCATGGTAAGCCGACGGTCACGGTAATTGAAGGCAAAAGCGGCAGATCCTTTCTTCCCGGCATAACCGGCATCGTGCAGCTCAGCCGTACCGCGGACCACCGTCGTCCGGGTGATCCGGTCCAGGTGTGCGGTCAGGCTCCCCTGCCGAAGCTCGAACCGCGTTCCCTGCCGGGCTCCGGTGATCGCCGAGAGGCGCGCCGAACCGCTCAGATGCAACTCCTTGAGGGAAGGACCGGAAAGGTCGGCGGCCGCGGCCACCGTACCGGCTTCAAGGCGGGTGCCCACCCTGGCGAGCCAGGGGTTGAGGGCCGGACCCGGCACCGACGCCGACTGCAGCTTTGCCGCGAGCGGTCCGGAGCGGCGGGTATCGAAGCTGATGTTCCCGGTGAGCGGAATTCCCAGCACGGTCGCCCGGAGCTCGGATGCCTCGGCACGCACCGGCTTGAATTTCTCCGAGAGCACGAAGCGGACCGGGAGCCGGGCGTTTTGCACCATCCCGGCCGATCGGCTCTCCTTCTGGGTCAGCAAACCTTTTCCCTCGAAGCCATGGGCGGAGCCGGTGAGATCGATCGCCGCATCGGCCTCGGCGAAAAACAGTTTTCCTTCCCGCTGCAGCGATACCTCGGCAAGGTTGAGGCGGCCCGCGATCGCCGGCATCCCTTGCCCGAACCGCCCTTTGAGGTGCAGGGAGGAGAGCTGTCCCGAACCCGCTACCGTCAATTTCATCCGCTCCCACTGGGGGATCAGTTCCAAAAGCGGGGCGAGCGCAATGTTGCCGGTGGTCAGGACAAGGTCGTAGCTGCGCTCTTTTCTCAGGCCGTTAAGCGCCCCGGCGGCTTTAATGTCACCGACCTTGTTGATGGTGAGCGCGGACCGGACGATACGGACCTCGTCCCCCTTGGTGGCATAGGAAAGGTTGGCGGTCAGTTTCCCGGCGATCTCGCGGCGCGCCCCTCTTATCCCGCTGAAATACAGGGTGCCGTCCACCCCGGCGGCCCCCTCCTGAAAGGTGCAGCGGACATCGAGGTTGCCCCGGGCATCATGCAGGAGCCGGTCTTCTTTCTTGGCCCCTTGTGCTACAAAGGCCTTCAGTGCCAGGTCCGCTGCGGTGACCCGCACGTCCACCACCGGCTCCTTCCCCGGTCTCAGCTTTCCTGCGATCGAGTAGCGGTTGCCGCCGGCATCCTCCCCCACCACTGCCAACTGCGATTCCAGGCTCCCTTTCGCGGCGAAATTCCGAATCTTTACCGAAATGCCGTGCCACTCCTTCCCCTGCAAGCGAATCGCGCCGTTATCCACGGACAGGCGGTCGATATAGGTCTCCTTCGGTGAGGGCTTCTTCGCGGCCAGCACGCGTTGGAGGTGGGCGTAGTTCCAGGTCCCTTCCCGGTTTTTCGCCAAGTCGAGAGTCACCCCGTCAACCGCGATCACTCGGAAGGTCCGTTTCCCACGGATGAGGTCTCCCCAGTTGGGGGCAATCTCCAGGAAACGGACCGTAGCGAGTTCGCCAGGGAAACCGGCCGGGTTGGCAATCGAAACGCCTCGCGCACGTATGCCGGAAGGCGACGCGGAAAGATCGGAGATGGAAACCTTTTCCTGCAGGTAATCGGAGAGGCGCCGCGCTACCTGGTCGCGTGCCAGAGAGGTGGAGAGGAATAGGGAAATGCCGGCGACGAAGAAAAGGATCAACAACAGAAAGGCCCCTGCCGCTATCAGCAGAGGTTTCCGTGCTCTCCACCCTTTCTTGTATTCCCGTTCGCTCATTCCCCGCTCCTCAGGTGGGAAACTTTAACCGATATCAACTGACTCTCAATGTGATGACCGCGTCTTCTTCTAGAGAAAGAACCGCCCAAAGATCCTTCACTTGGCAAACCAATGTCAATATTATGCGCCTCCCGGTTTTTACGGGAAAGCAAAAGGGGCACCGAAGTTGCGGCAGGTGCCGAGACTTCGATGCCCCTTTCAGATAAGGCAGACCTACTCGTTCCCAAGCTGAAGCTTGGGAACGAGATAGCACTATTCAGGTTACGCCGGGAGGCTCGGGAGCTCGACGCCGGCCATCTTCTGCACCATCCTGATGACTTGGCAGCTGTAGCCGAACTCGTTGTCGTACCAGACGTAGAGGACGCAACGGTTGCCCTGGACGATGGTCGCGAGGGAATCGACCACCCCGGCGTGACGGGAACCGACGAAGTCGCTGGAGACGACGTCCGGGGAGTTGGTGTAGTCGATCTGGTTCTGCAGCGGCGACTCCAGGGAGATGTCGCGCAGGTAGCCGTTCAGCTCGTCCTTGCTGGTATCCTGGCCCAGCTGCAGGTTGAGGATCGCCATCGAGACGTTCGGGGTCGGGACGCGGATGGCGTTGCCGGTAAGTTTCCCGGTCAGCTCCGGCAGGACCTTGGCAACCGCCTTGGCGGCGCCGGTCTCGGTGATGACCATGTTCAGGGGGGCGCTCCGCCCGCGACGGTCCGCCTTGTGGTAGTTGTCGATGAGGTTCTGGTCGTTGGTGTAGGAGTGGCAGGTCTCGACGTGGCCGCTCACGATGCCGAACTTGTCGTGGACCGCTTTCAGCACCGGAACGATGGCGTTGGTGGTGCAGCTCGCGGCGGAGAAGACGGTCTCGTTGGGGACGATCAGCTCGTTGTTGATGCCGGCGACGACGTTGGGGATGTCACCTTTGCCCGGGGCGGTGAGGAGAACCTGGGCGATCCCCGGCTTCAGGTGACGGCTGAGCCCTTCGCGGTCGCGCCACTTGCCGGTGTTGTCGATCAGGATGGCGTTGGTGATGCCGAACTGGCTGTAGTCCACGTTCTCCGGGCTGTCGGCGTAGATGATCCGGATCATGGTGCCGTTGGCGATGATGGCGTTTTCTTCCTCATCCACGGTGATGATGCCGTTGAAGGGACCGTGGACCGAGTCGCGGCGCAGCAGGCTCGCGCGCTTCACGAGGTCGTCCGGACCGGCCTTGCGTACCACGGCGGCGCGGAGGCGGAGCTTGCCGCCGCTCCCCTGCTTTTCGATGAGCAGGCGGGCCAGGAGACGGCCGATACGGCCGAACCCGTAGAGAACGACGTCCTGCGGCTCACTCAGAAGGGGAGCCCGGCCGGTATTGATGGAAGCGAGCTCCTGGGCCACGAAGTCATCGACCGAGAGCTTGCCCGCCTGTGCCTGGTAACGGACCGTCAGCTTGCCGATGTCGATACGGCCCGGAGCGAGGTCGAGCTTGCCGATGGCGCAGAGAACGGGGTAGGTTTCCCGCACCGTGAGCTCGCCGTCGAGGAGGAGGCGGGCGAAACGATGCGCCTTGAGGAGGTCAATGGTCGTGCTGTTGACCAGGGTGCGGCCGTACACGGTAGTCACGACGTTGTTGTCGCGGTACAGGTGGCCGATGATGGGGAGCATCTGTTCGGCAAGCTCCTCGTAGTTCTGCCATTCCTTCAAGTGGACTTCCTGTTTCGTTTTCATGTTGCTTCCCTTCCAAGTTGGATATCGCTGAGGACGTCGCTTCGAGAAGCGGCGAAATAGCCGGAATAAAGAGGGGGTGATATCGCCGGGGGCTCTTTGACGCTTGAGGATGGTGCGAGAGGGGGCGTTTCGGGGCTACCTTCGAGCGGATAAATCGGTGTTTATATACCGGATTTGGACCGTCAAGATCAATACAAAACACGCCGCCGCGCACATTCAACCGGCAAATACTCGGAATACCGTGAAATTTTTCCGCATTTTTATGAATACAACATCCGTTTTGCACACTCACAGCCAAACATGCTATGTTGAACCGGATGAGCTAACAACCTCCGACGCCGCCCGGGCGCTGGGATCAGGAACCGCAATGAGAACGATCGTACTGCTGGTAATGTCCAACGTCTTCATGACCTTCGCTTGGTATGCGCACCTTAAGAACCTGCGCGCCGCGCCGCTTTACGTCGCCATCCTGGCGAGCTGGGGACTGGCTTTCTTCGAGTACATGCTCCAGGTGCCGGCGAACCGCGCCGGTTACGGAACCTTCACCCTGGGCCAGCTGAAGATCCTGCAGGAGGTCATCACCCTCTCCGTCTTCGTCCCGTTTGCCATCTTCTACATGGGACAGCCGCTCAAGCTCGACTACCTCTGGGCCGGATGCTGTCTCGCCGGCGCCGTTTTCTTCATCTTCCGTGCCTGAATCGGAGAAGCCCATGCCCCAACCGGAGATCGACCGACGCAAGGCGAGCCGGAGAGGCCTGCATCTCGTCGCCTGCTTCGAAGCGGCCAAGGGAGTGCTGGTACTCCTGGTCGGATGCGGCCTCCTCGCCTTCATCCACAAGGACCTGCACCACGCCGCCGAGCAGCTGGTCCGCGTGCTGCACATGAACCCCGCCCACCACTACCCGAGCATCCTCATCGACGCGGCGGACAAGGTGACCGACCTGCAGCTGTGGGTGCTCGCCTTCTCCGCGGTGGTCTACTCGGCGATCCGCCTGGTGGAGGCGTACGGTCTGTGGAAAGGGTACCAGTGGGCGGAGTGGTTCGGCTTTCTCAGCGGGGCGATCTACATCCCGATGGAGCTCTTCGAGGTGGCGCGGCAGGTGACCTGGCCCCGGGTGACCGTCCTGGCCGTCAACCTCGTCATCGTCGGCTATCTCGCCTTCACCCTGGCCCGGACCGGAAGACACCGGCGCCGGCTGCAGGACTAGAACAGGTACGGCTGCAGCGCGACGAGCGAGCGCTCCAGGTTCTCCGGGCTGTGCGCCTCGATGGTGTACGCCGCGTTCGGCGCGTAGCGCTCCATGAGCCGGAAGAAGAGCTCGAAATCGATCCCCCCCTCCCCCGGCGGCGCATGCTGATCCTTGTCGCCGTGGTTGTCGTGGATATGCACCTCGGCAATCTGGTCCCCAAGCTCCGCGAACCACTGCTCCATCCCCACCGTGTTGAAGAGATTCCAGTGCCCGACATCGAAGCAGTGACGGAACTGCGGGTGGTCGATCGCGCCGAGCAGCGCCTTCAGCGTCGAGGGCTCCTCCTCGAAGATGTTTTCCACCGCGATGATGGTCCGCCTCCCCTGCACCCGGGCCAGCACCCCCTCCCAGATGGGCAGACTCTCCTTGAGCCAGAGATCGCGCGTCTCGCCGTAGCGCCAGCGGTCGAAACCGGGGTGAAAGACCATCACCTCGGGATCCAGCAGATCCGCCGCGTCGAGCACCTGGTCGAACCGGAGCCGGGTCGCCTCCCTGAGCTTCGCCTCGAACGAGCCGGGATTCAGATCCATGAACGGGGAGTGGATGGTACAGGAAAGCCCGGCCTCGCGCAGGGTTTCCGCCTGTGCGGCAAGCTCCGCAGGCACCAGGGCCTCCAGCGCCGGCGCGGAGAAGAAGATTTCGGGGTTGAGGTGCCGCTCCAGGAGGTACGGAAGACGCTGGTTGAGCTGGGGATAGGGGACGTGAACAAAGTAGCGCTTACTCATTTCGGTTGGTAATCCTTGGTGGCGAGTTCCGCCTCGTCGCTGCAACTGATCAGGATGTCGAGCTTGTTGATGGCCGCCGGCTCTCCGAGGACGATCAGGGTGTCGCCAGCCGCGATCTTGGTATGCGATCCGGGGTTGAACCCCATCTTGCCGTCTTCTTTCTTGATCCCCACGATGATGACCCCGGTCTCCTTGCGAAACCCGGAGTTGGCGAGGGTCTCGCCGATGAAGAAGGAGTGGTCCGGGATCAGGATCTCCTCCATCTGCAGTTCCATGTGCTCCCGGCCGGTCGCGATCTCGATGAAGTCGACCACCGTCGGACGGAGGATCGCCTGCGCCATACGGCTTCCCCCGATGAGGTACGGGGAGACGACCTTGCTCGCCCCGGCGCGCTTGAGCTTGATTTCGGATCCCTCCTCGCCGCTGCGCGCCAGGATGAAGAGGCCGGGATTGAGCCCACGGGCGGTGAGGGTGATGTAGACGTTCTCGGTGTCGGAGGTGACCACGGAGATGAGCCCTTTCGCCTTCTTGATGCCTGCCTTGAGCAGCGTGTCGTCCTGGGTGGCGTCGCCGTGCAGGAAGAGGTAGGTGTGGCCGTCCTGCTCCATCCGCTGGATGGTCGAGGCCTCCTTCTCGACGACGACAAACGGGAGCGGCTTGGCGGCGAACTCACGGCAGATCAGGGCGCCGATCCGTCCGAAGCCGCAGATGATGTAGTGATCCTCGAGCGCTGCGATCGCCTTTTCCACCTTCTTCCTCCCGATGATCCGTTGAAATTGCCCCTCGAACATGATCTGGGCCAAACTGCCCACGATGTAACCGATCACCCCGACCCCGAAGAAGATCAGGATCATGGTGAAGACCTTGCCGGCATCGTTTAACTCGTGCACCTCCTTGAAACCGACGGTGCCGAGGGTGATGACGGTCATGTAGAGGGCGTCGAGGGCGCGCCATCCTTCGATGGTCATGTACCCCACGGTCCCCAGGGAGAGGAGCAGGAGCAAAACGCCTATTGAAATCTTGAAGTGCCGAACCGGATCCATGTGGTCGATGAGCCCCTTTCGCGCGACAACATACCGTTATGCGCAGAAAAATACAAGCTTTTGCCGGTGCAAACGTCGAAAACATTGGAAGTCCTTGACAAAACCCTTCTGGATACTGTATACACTTTCCCCATCACCGGGGGGCACCGTATGAAAAGAGCCGTCGAGAAACACCTTACCCTTAGGGAACGGATACTTGAGACGATCCGGGATGCCATAATGTCTGGGGCCCTCAGGCCCGGCGAGAAGGTGGCGGAACCGGAACTTGCGGCGCGGTTCGGGATCAGCCGTACCCCGATCCGGGAAGCGTTCCGGCAGCTCGAGTCGGAAGGGTACCTGACGGTAATACCGCGCAAAGGGGCGCTGGTTGCGGCATTCTCGGCCAAGGACGTCGAGGAGTTCTACGCGATCAAGAGCATCCTCGAAGGTTACGCGGCCCGCAAGGCGTGCAGCCGGCTGAGCACCAAGGAAATCGACCGCCTCGAGGGGATCAACGAGAAGCTCCGCGAGATTGCCATCGAAGGGGACGTGCGCCACTTCTTCAAGGTGCACAACAACTTCCACGACCTCTTCATCCGCGGCGCCGGCAACGACAAACTCCACGACATGATCGCCGCCCTGCTGCAGAAGTTCCAGCGGCTGCGGCTTGCCTCCCTGAGCAAACCGGGGCGGATGCAGATTTCCGTCGAGGAACACGAAAAGATCATCGAGGCGTTCCGCAAGCGCGATGCGGTCCTGGCCGAGATGCTGGTGCAGAAAAACGCCGAATACGGCGGCAAGGTGCTCATCGAGGAGGACCGCATCAGCGCCTCCAACGCATCCTATCCGGAGATGGACCTCTAGCGCCCATCGTTTTCTGGTAATCATCGCTTTTCCCCCAGTCCTCCCGACGTCGCTCGCGGCCGGCAGGGGCCGCTCCAGTGCGGCATCCTGCCGGCGCGCCCGCCGAATCGCCCTTCTTCCCCCGGCCTTTGCCACCCTTACCGCACCTACGACCGTTTTTTCTTTGCCTCCGGCCTCAGTTTTAAGCTACATTCGCGAAAACCTTTTAACCTGACCCTGGCGATGGCCGTCTTTGGTATCTGACCCGGATTTCACTGGGGGATTGCCTTTCCAGGCGCGATCCGCCGAAGGCGGCAATCGGATATTCGCGCCTGGAAAGGCGCTCCCACAGGGTAAGCGGCCACTCGCCGATGCTACGCATGTTCCCAAGTCGGGGCTTTGAAGACAGGCGTTCCCCAGGGGGGACCTGGGGAACGAGATTTAACAGGAGGGAAGCCGGACGTGGAGACGCTCAAACTGATCCCCAAAGTCGACAAGGTGCTCAACTGGCCCCAGGTCCAGCATCTCCTGGCCGGGCACCCGCGGGAGCTGGTACTGGCTGCGGTACGCTCGGTCCTGGACCGATTGCGTAGCCGTGCCCGCCAGGGCGGATTGCCTGCGGCGGCGCTGGCCGAGGCCGCGGTCGCCGCCGAGATCGTTTCCGAACTGTCCCTCCTGGCGGCCCCGAGCCTGAAACGGGTCATCAACGGCACCGGCATCGTCATCCATACCAACCTCGGCCGCTCCGTACTTCCCGAAGCGGCGCGCGCCGCCCTCGAAGTCGCCTTTTCCTATTCCAACCTGGAGTTCGACCTGGAAACTTCGGGGCGGGGGAGCCGCTACACCCACGTGGAGCCGCTTTTGTGCGAACTGACCGGCGCGGAAGCCGCCCTCGTGGTAAACAACAACGCCGCGGCCGTGCTCCTTGCCCTGGGGGCCCTCGCTTCGGGCCGGGAGGCGATCGTCTCCCGCGGGGAACTCGTCGAAATCGGCGGCTCCTTCCGCATCCCGGACGTCATGCGTCTTTCCGGGGTCACCCTCACCGAGGTCGGGACCACCAACCGGACCCATGCCAAGGATTACCGCCAGGCGGTTACCCCGGAAACGGCGCTTTTGATGAAGGTGCACCGGAGTAACTTCTCGGTGCTCGGCTTCACGGCGGAGGTGGAACCTGAGGAGATGGTTGCGCTCGGCGCGGAATGCAACCTCCCGGTGCTGGTGGATCTCGGCAGCGGCTCGCTGATCG
This sequence comes from Geomesophilobacter sediminis, assembly GCF_016458275.1. GTDB lineage: Bacteria > Desulfobacterota > Desulfuromonadia > Geobacterales > Geobacteraceae > Geomesophilobacter > Geomesophilobacter sediminis. The sequence continues at coordinate 174,246 of NZ_JAEMHM010000006.1, read as the reverse complement.
ACCTCGGGCGTTTCCTTCCCTACCGCGAGCCTTCGGTACAGCAGTACATCGAGGCCGGCGTCGACGTGGTGACCTTCAGCGGGGACAAGCTTTTGGGCGGGCCCCAGGCGGGGATCATCGTCGGGAAGAAGGCACTCGTCGAGCCGATGAAGATGCATCCACTCTTGCGCGCGGTCCGGATGGACAAGCTCACCCTCGCCACGCTGGAGGCGACCCTTGCCCTTTACCGCGACCAGAGAAACGCCCTGCAGGAGATCCCGACCCTGCGCATGCTGACCGAACCGGTAGCGGCGATCGCCGAGCGGGGGACGGGGCTGGTACGCCGGTTGCGGCGCCGGCTGCCGCCCGCCGTCACGCTCAAGATGGAAGACGGCGTCTCCCAGGCCGGCGGCGGAAGTCTGCCGCTGCTGGAGCTTCCCACCCGCCTGATCCGGGTGACCGTGGACGGGCTTTCCGAGCAGGAGATCGAGCGCCGGCTGCGCAACGCGGCGGTACCGGTCCTGGGGCGGATTTCCAAAGGTGGCTACCTCCTCGATCCGCGCACCCTGCTCGATCGCGACCTGGACGACCTGGCCGCGGCACTCGCCACGCTGGCCGGGTAGACCGGGGCCGGCAGTTTTTTCTGGTCTTCTGGCCCGCACCTCTGTATTATTTGTTGCTTTTCAACCTGCCTTGAGCTTCCTGCGAGGTCCCCCTTGAGCCGAACGTTTGCCCTGATTCCTGCCGCCGGCATGGGAAAACGAATGGGCGCAGACACTAACAAACAGTATCTGCTCCTGGACGGGATCCCCATCCTGGCCCACACCCTGAAGGTCTTCCAGGATGCGCCTTTCATCTCCGGGATCTACGTCGTCTCCCCGGAAGCGGAAATCCCCTTCTGTCGCAGCGAAGTCGTGGAACGTTACGGCATCTCCAAGGTCCGGGCGATCGTCAAGGGGGGCGCCGAGCGGCAGCATTCCGTCCGGAACGGCCTGTATGCCATGGACGACCTCGACCCCGAGGACGTGGTCCTCATCCATGACGGGGTACGCCCCTTCATCTCCGAGGCCGTGCTGGAGCAGGCCGCGGCAGCCGCCCGGGAAGGGAGCGGCGCCGTCGTCGCGGTGCCGGTCAAGGACACCGTCAAGGTTGCCGTGGACGGCCTCATCACCCAGACCCCGCCCCGGGAAACGCTCTGGCTCGCCCAGACCCCCCAGGCCTTCCGTTACGCCATCATCCGCGCCGCCCACGAGGCCGCCGTCAACGAGGGATTCCTCGGCACCGACGACGCCTCGCTTTTGGAGCGTCAGGGGGCGAAACTCACCATCGTGCCCGGGGACTACAAAAACATCAAAATCACCACCCCCGAGGACCTGGTCCTCGCCCAGGCCTTCCTGAAGGGGTAGGTTCAGAAAGGAAATTGTCATGCCCATGCGTATCGGACACGGCTACGACGTTCATCGTCTGGTCGAAGGCAGAAAACTCATTCTCGGCGGGGTCGACATCCCCCACACCCTCGGGCTCCTCGGGCACTCCGACGCCGACGTCCTGCTGCATGCGATCAGCGACGCCATCCTCGGCGCCATCGGCGAAGGGGACATCGGCAAGCACTTCCCGGACACCGATCCCAAGTACCAAGGGGCCGACAGCATCAAGCTCCTGGAGCATGTCATGAGCCTCGCCCGCCAGAAGGGGTACCGGATCGGCAACCTGGACGCGACCATCGTCGCCCAGCGGCCCAAACTCGCCCCGCACATCGGCCATATGTGCGCCAACATTGCTACCGCGCTGGGGTGCTACGAAGGTGAGGTCAACGTGAAGGCGACCACTACCGAAGAGCTCGGCTTCGCCGGCCGCGGCGAGGGGATTGCCGCCTACGCCGTGGCGCTGCTGGTTCGAATTAGCTCGCCGAGCGAGACCGTTTTACATTAAAATGACCTTGTCCCTCCTCTTTATGAGGAAGGGGCGCATACCATTATTTCCCTTTAGTCCGCAGTCTCTACGTGCTGCGGCGTCAGGACGGCATCAATGAACGGTACCGAGAACAATCAGTCGGAAAAAGCTACCAACTTCATTCGGAACATCGTCATCGACGACCTCAACAGCGGCAAGCATGAGAGCATCGTCACCCGTTTCCCGCCCGAGCCCAATGGCTACCTCCATATCGGGCACGCCAAGTCGATCTGCCTGAACTTCGGGCTGGCCGGCGAGTTCAAGGGGCGCTGCCACCTCCGCTTCGACGACACCAACCCGGCCAAGGAAGAGGTGGAGTACGAGGAGTCGATCCGGGAAAGCGTGCACTGGCTCGGCTTTGAGTGGGGCGAGCACATGTACTACGCCTCGGACTACTTCGAAAAGCTCTACGGCTACGCGGTGCGCCTGATCGAGATGGGCAAGGCCTATGTCGACGACCTCCCTCCGGAACAGATCCGCGCCATGCGCGGCACCCTGACCGAGCCGGGGCAGGAGAGCCCGTCGCGCAACCGCCCCGTCGCCGAGAGCCTCGACCTCTTCCGGAGGATGCGCGACGGCGAGTTCGCCGACGGGAGCCTGGTGCTGCGCGCCAAGATCGACATGGCCTCGCCCAACCTGAACCTGCGCGACCCGGTCATCTACCGGATCAAGAAGGTGGAGCACCACCGCACCGGCGCCACCTGGTGCATCTACCCGATGTACGACTACGCGCACTGCCTCTCCGACTCCATCGAGGGGATCACCCACTCGATCTGCACCCTTGAATTCGAGGACCACCGTCCCCTCTACGACTGGGTGCTCGACGTGCTCGCCGTCCCCTGCCACCCGCAGCAGATCGAGTTCGCCCGCCTGAACCTGAGCTACACCGTGATGAGCAAGCGCAAGCTCCTGGAACTGGTGCAGGAAAAGCTCGTGGACGGCTGGGACGACCCGCGCATGCCGACCCTGGTCGGCCTGAAGCGGCGCGGCTACACACCGGAGTCGATCCGCAACTTCTGCGAGACCATCGGGGTCGGCAAAAGCGACAGCATCATCGACATGAGCATCCTGGAGGAGGCGGTCCGCGAGGACCTGAACCGCCGCGCCCCGCGCGCGATGGCGGTGCTGCGCCCCCTGAAGCTCGTGATCGACGGCTATCCTGACGGGCAGACCGAGGAATTCGACGCGGCGAACCACCCCAACGACCCGTCCCTGGGGACCCGCAAGGTCCCGTTCTCCAACACCGTCTACATCGAGCGGGACGACTTCATGGAAGTCCCGACCAAGGGCTTCTTCCGCCTGGCCCCGGGGGCCGAGGTGCGGCTGCGCTACGCCTACATCGTCAAGTGCGAGAGCTTCGTGAAAAACGAGGCGGGCGAAGTGGTGGAGGTGCACTGCAGCTACGATCCCGGCTCCCGCGGCGGGAACGCTCCGGACGGCCGCAAGATCAAGGGAACCATCCACTGGGTGAGCGCCGAGCATGCCGAGAGCGCCGAGGTCAGGCTTTACGACCGGCTCTTCGTGAACCCGAATCCGGGCGGCAAGAACGAGGCGGACTACCGCAGCGCGCTGAATCCGAAATCGGTGGAGATCCTGAGCGACTGCAAGCTGGAACCGTCGCTTGCCAAAGCTTCCTTGGAGAGCCGGTTCCAGTTCGAGCGGCTCGGCTACTTCTGCCTCGACTCCAAAAACTCCGCCCCGGGCGCCCCGGTCTTCAACCGGACCGCCACCCTGCGCGACTCTTGGACCGAAGGCAAACGCTAGGGCACCTTCTTTTTATTCCCCTTCACCCCCAGCCCCTCCCTTCCCTTCACAGGGAGGGCCGGGGTGAGGATGGGGTTCCCGCTGAAGGCGGGCACCGTTGCAGAGAACACCTTACAACGAGGGCTCCATGGCATTACGCGTCTACAACACTCTTTCCGGCTCCAAAGAACCGTTCGTGCCCCTTACCCCGGGCAAGGCCCGGATGTACGTCTGCGGGGTGACCGTCTACGACTTCTGCCACATCGGCCACGCCCGCGCCTACGTCGTCTTCGACATGATCTACCGCTACCTCCAGGCCACCGGTCTCGAGGTCGAGTACGTCCGGAACTACACCGACATCGACGACAAGATCATCAACCGCGCCAACCGCGAGGGGGTCCCCTACCAGGAGATCTCCGAGAAGTTCATCGCCGAGTTCGACCGCGACATGGAGTCCCTTTCCATCCAGCTCCCCACGGTCCAGCCCAAGGCAACCGAGCACATCCCCGAGATCATCGCGCTCATCGAGCGGCTCATCGAGAAGGGATACGCCTACCAGGCCGGCTCCGACGTGAACTTCAGCGTCGAGAAGTTCAGCACCTACCTGAAGCTTTCCAAAAGGAACCTGGAGGACATGCAGGCGGGGGCGCGCGTCGAGGTCGACGACCGCAAACGCAACCCGATGGACTTCGCCCTGTGGAAGGGCGCCAAACCGGGCGAGCCGTACTGGGAGTCGCCGTGGGGCCAGGGGCGGCCGGGGTGGCACATCGAGTGCTCGGCGATGAGCATGAAGTACTTCGGGGAGAGTTTCGACATCCACGGCGGCGGGAAGGACCTCATCTTCCCCCACCATGAGAACGAGATCGCGCAGGCCGAGGCGGCGACCGGCAAGCCGTTCGTCAAATACTGGATCCACAACGGCTTCGTCAACATCAACGCCGAGAAGATGTCCAAGTCGCTGGGGAACTTCTTTACCATCAAGCAGGTGCTGGAACACTGCGACGCGGAGGTGCTCCGCTTCTTCCTCCTCTCCTCGCACTACCGCTCGCCGCTGGACTTCTCGGACCAGAACCTGAAGGAGTCCCAGGCCGGCCTGGAGCGGATCTACAACTCGCTCGCCGGGATCGACGAACGGCTCCTGGGGTCAGCCACGGCGGCCGCCGGGGAAGAGGCGGCCGAACTGGAAGAAAAGGTCGCGGCGCTCCCCGGCCGCTTCCGCGAGGCGATGGACGACGACTTCAACACCGCCCTCGCGCTCGGGCACATCTTCGAGCTGGTGCGCAGCATCAACAAGGCGCTCCCGTCGGCCCCGGCGGAACTGCTCTTAAAGACCAAGCAGGAAGTCGCCGCGATCGCCGGCATCCTCGGGGTGATGGACTCCGTTCCTGCCGAGTTCCTGGGCCGCCTGATGCAGCGCAAGAGCGAGGGGGTGGAGATCGCTCCGGAAGAGATCGAAAAGCTCATCGAGGAGCGGGCCGAAGCGCGCAAGGCCAAGAACTATAAGCGGGGCGACGAAATCCGCGACTACCTTGCCGAGCGCAACATCATCCTGCTCGACAGCGCCCAGGGGACCAGCTGGAAGATCAAATAAGGCGGGAAAAGCCAAGGTAGGAAAAAAAGAGGAAATCCACCCACCGGTGGAGCGAAGATAAAAAAAAGGCCGCTCAACAAAGCGGCCATTTTTTTTGGTTCTGGTTTTGAGCGGGGATCAGGCCGCCTTCTGGATGCTTCCGGAGACGGTAGCGCGGGCTTTTACCAGCTCCATCGCTTCCCTCATGATGTCGGAGATGCTTTTCTTGGTGGTGTCCATGATCATTTCGAGCGCCTCGCGCTCCTCGTCGCTGATCCTCATGGAAATGACATTGTACCTGGGGTTCTCTCTCATTCTGCCCATCTGATTCACTCCTTTTTTGGTTGTACCTGCAGCTAATGCGTGACATTACTGGCAATAAGCGTTTTGCTCATACCTATTGCTATTAGCGTGCCAACCATGCTTTTAGAGCAACCGGACGGTCAAATGCCCGTTTTTCCTGAGTTTACCCCCCTCAGCATTAGGGCCTGTTATATTGTACTGTATACAAGTGGGCCACATTTGGCACAAAACGACCCACCTTGCTACAATTTTGTACCATTACGCCCATTTCCCTCATGAAAAAAGTGGCCCGATGGGTCATTTTTTTACTCTTGCCCCCGAATTGCCCTTCCTTTGAGACCATGCTTGTCCAAAAGACGGTAAAAGGTGCGCCTCGGGATGTTGGCGAGTTGTGCCGCTTTTGACACATTGCCGCCGGCATCGGAAAGATAACGCTGGATGAGTTTTTTCTCAACCCGCATCACGTGCGGCTCCCGCTCCTTTTTGAAGGACCGGAGGTCGAATACGTTCTCCCCTTCTTCGGCGTAGCTCTCGGCGAAGGCGAGCGGCAGATTGCCGAGCTTGATGATGTCGTCGTGGGTGAGGACGGCCGCCCGCTCGATGACGTTCTGCATCTCGCGGATGTTCCCCGGCCAGGGGTAGCGCAGCATCGCGTTCACCGCGCGTTCTTCGATGCCGATGATGTGCTTGTTCAGCTTGTTGCGGGCCTTGCCCAGGAAGTGGTGGGCGAGCTCCGGGACCGACTCGACCCGCGCCCGCAGCGGCGGCATCGTGATGGAAAAGACGTTGAGCCGGTAGTAGAGATCCTCGCGGAACCAACCCTCCCGCACTCCGTCTTCGAGCGACTTGTTGGTCGCGGCGATCAGGCGGACGTCGACCCTTTTGGCGGCGGTCCCGCCGACCGGCCGCACCTCGCCCTGGTCGAGGACGCGCAAGAGTTCCGCCTGCAGCTTCGGGGTGATGTCGCCGATCTCGTCGAGGAAAATGGTGCCGCCGTCGGCGGCCTCGAAAAGCCCTTTCTTGTCGGCGATCGCGCCGGTAAACGCCCCCTTCTTGTGCCCGAAGAGCTCGCTTTCCAAAAGCGAATCGGTGATGGTGGTGCAGTTGACCGTCACCAGCGGCTTATCGTTGCGCTTGCTGTACCGGTGGATGGCGCGCGCCGCGAGCTCCTTGCCGGTCCCGGACTCTCCGCGGACCAGGACCGTCGTCGGCGTCGGCCCCACCTGCTTGATCTGGTCCAGGACCTCGAGCGTCTTGGTGTCGCTGCCGACGATAAACTCGTCGGCGTATTCGCGTTCCAGCTCGCGCTTGGCGAGTTCGTACTTCTGGATCAGCCGGCCGCGGTCTTCTTCGAGCTGCTGCAGGTTGTGCGGCAGGCACATCTCCAGGTCGGCCAGCCCCTGGTAGACGGCGACCGCGTATTCCCGGCAGGTCCGGTAGCCGCAGGCGCGGCAGTTGAGCTCGTCCTTGTGGGTGAACTTGTTGGTCGCCTGCAGGATCTTCTTCACCTCGCCCCCCTTCGGGCTGGGGAGCTTGGAAAAGCGGTTGGAAAAGGAACGTCCGTAGGAGACGACCGGCGCGGAGCGGTATACCGGGTCGGTGTGGTACGGCGGCTTGTTCTTGAAGTGCTGGATCAGGAGGTTGCGTCGGGAAATGACGGTGAGGTCGGTCTTTTTCCCCGGCCCCCCCAGGCAGCCGTCGTAGCAGAAGCGGAGATCGACGAGCTTGGGGGAGATGCTGCCGGCGGCGAGATCCTTGACGATCCCCATGACGTTGACTTCCCCCTCGGCGGTGACGACCTCGGTGTCCAGCGGGTCCACTTCCACCCCGAAGGCGCGAAACGGCCCCTGCGGGAGCGAAAAGACCCGCCCCAGGTGCGGTTCCCTCCCCTCGAACGGCAGCGGCTCGCATTCGGTCAGATCGATCCCGCGCGACTTGAAGATCCCCTCCAGCTCTTTGTAGGTGAGTACTGCGTCCACCGCGCCGCGGGTTTCCTCGGCCTGCATCTCGAACTTTCCCGCGATACAGGAGCTGATGTAGACGACCTTGGTCTCCGCCCCCAGGACCTGTTTCAGGTACCGCCCCATCGCCACCATGTGGGTCACCACGCCGATCAGGTTGTCCACCAGCTGCGGGTAATGGCGTTCGATCAGGTCGACCACCGCCGGGCAGTGCGAGGTAATCAAGGTGGACTTGTTCTCCCGGATTGCCTGGGCATATTCCCCCGCGATCAACTCGACGCCGGTCGCCGCCTCATGCACCTGGGTGAAGCCGAGCTTTTTCAGCCCCGCCACCAGTTGCCCCGGCGCTGCGTAGTGGAAAAACGACGGAAAGGAACAGCCGAGTACCGCGACCGCCGGCGCCTCCCCGGCCAGCACCGCTTCGGTGTTGGCGACGTTGTCGGCAATGACTTTCGCCTGCTGCGGACAGGTCCCCAGGCAGTTGCCGCAACCGATGCAGCGCTCGAAGATGATCTCGGTGTAGCTCTTTTCGACCTTGATCGCCTTGACCGGACAGCTTCTGACACAGGAGTAACATTTGCGGCAACGTTCCGTCCGCGTGACGATGGGATACATGGGACCTCTGGGCTTGGGAAAAATGCGACGGGGACCGGGGCGAGTTCAACAGGAGGATGCAGTATAAACCAAAGAAGGGGAGTTGTGCAACATTTGGCACACCGGATTTTGGGCAGAAAAAAACCCTAGCGACTAGGAGGGCAAGTCAACTAGGGGAAGGAGGATCCTATGATCCTCCGCAACTCTTTTCTCCATTCATTATATCGCTCTCGAAATTTCCATGCAACTATCTAAATTTTTCGGGAAAGTTCGGGGCGGCGTCCGGAGCCCCTTCGGCGATTGCCTCGCCCGTTCGGGCTGTGCTATATATGGCTTGGAATCTACTAAGGTGAAGGACGTGAGACTCTCCATCGTAGAGCGAACCGTCATCGAAATTTTTTTTGAAGCCTCGAGGAAACCGGAACAGGTAGTGGCCGATTTTCACCGAGGGAGGAGTCTCCCCATGCGCGCACTGCGCCTCGTTATTGCGTTGGCTGCCCTGCTGGCGGTCGGCATTCCGACTGCCGGCGCCGTCACCATCCCCAAACTCACCGCTCCGCCCCTCGGCGAGCGGTGGTTCAGCATCGTGGTCGGCAGCGAGCGGGCCGGTTTCGCCCACCAGTCCATCGCCCGCGAAAAAGACGGCTACCGCATCCTCAGCGACGGTAGCGTGAAGATGAAGGTGATGGGGGTTTCCCGCGATTCGGCCTCCAAGGAGTCCTACCTGGTCGGTCCGGACCTCTCACTCAAATCCTTTGCCGTGGAACAGTACCTGGAAGGCGCCCCGATGCAGGTGACCGGGGAGTGGACCCCCAAGGGGATCAAGACGAGCTCCGAAAGCGGGGGCAAAAAGAAGGACCGGACCATCAGGGCCAAGGGAGCGGTCTATCCGCCCCAGGCGCTGAACATCTTCCCGTTATTACACGATCCCGCCAAGGGGAAGAAGTACCGCGTGCAGATGCTCGACACCGAAGAGCTGAAGGTGAAAACGATCAAGATCGAGGTGATCGGGGCCGAAACGCTCCCCCCCGATATCCCTGCCATCCACCTGCAGAACAACCTCTTCCCGGTGGTAGATAACGACATCTGGGTGGACCTTAAGGGGAATACGATCAAGGAGTCGGTGCGCGACGACCTCGTACTGACGGTAGCCGAGGACGAAAAGACCGCGCAGACCTATATTGCCAATACCGCGCTGGCCAAGAGCGATCTGATCATCAACTACAGCGCGGTCCGCACCGAGCCGATCGCCCATCCCGAGACGCTGAAGAAGCTCGTGCTGGAGCTCACCGGCATACCGGCGGGCTTCACCCTCCCGGAGGGGGCCCAGCAGGCCGCCGAGCGCTCCGGCGACGCCGTCCGTTTCACCATGGCGCGCCCCACCGGTGCAGCGGCACCTCCGGCGCCCCGCCCCGCTGACACCGCGGCCACCGCCGGCATCCCGAGCGATGCGCCGCAGGTCGTAACGCAGCAAAAGGCGATCGTCGCCGACACCAAAGAGCCCGTCGAGGCGGCGCGCATGCTGGTCGATTGGGTGGCGAAGGAGATCAAGGGAAGCAACGGCGACGGACTGGCCGCCCTGGAAGCGTTGAAGGACAAGAAGGGGAGTGCACCGGCCCAGGCGCGTCTCTACACCGCGCTCGCCCGCAGCGCCGGGATTCCGACCCGGTTCGTCTCCGGCATCGTCTATTTCCCCAAGCAGGGCTTTCTCTTCCATAGCTGGGCGGAAAGCTACCTCGGCGGCAGCTGGGTACCGGTCGACCCGGCGCTGGGACAGGATCCGGCGGATCTTACCCACATCAAGCTGGTGGAGGGAGAGACCCAGGACGACCTGGTGCGGCTGGCCGGGGTGATCGGCAAACTGAAGGGGAAGGTCGTGGAGCAGGCATATTGATGAAATAGGCCCGGGTTGCATGCTGCCGGGGCACCTACCGCAAACATATAGAAAAAGGAAAAGGTCCCGATTGGGGACCTTTTCCTTTTTTTTCGCGCCAGGAATGCCGCTCTATCCCCCTCTCCCTCTGGGAGAGGGTCGGGGTGAGGGGACGTCCCAGCGCAGACGCTTCAGCCGCCCTTCGGGCACCCTCTCCCGACGGGAGAGGGAATCTCACCGTCCCATCGCCTCGACAATTTCGCGGCGGGCTGCGCCGATGGTAAGGGGGATCCGGGAAAACGGCACCCCCTCCTCATGCTTGAGGCGGTAAATCAGCTCGGCGATGTGGGGCAGGCGCAGCTTCACGTTTTCGAGCTCTTCCGGGGCGGTGAAGACCTCCTCCGGAGTCCCGCCGCGCACCAGCCGGCCGCGGCTCAAGATATGGAGCCGGTGCAGGAAGATCGGCACCAGGTCGACGCTGTGGGTCGCCATCACCACGGTCACCCCCTGGTCCCGGTTCAGCCGGGTCAAAAGCTCCATCATCCGGTACTCCCCCATCGGGTCCAGTCCCGCGGTCGGCTCGTCCAGAAGCAGGATTTCGTGTCCCATGGCAAGGAGCCCCGCGATGCAGACCCGCTTCTTCTGGCCGTAGCTCAGCTGCTGGATTCCCTTCCCCGCATACTCCGCCATATCCACGCTGGCCAGCGCCTCTTCGACCCGGCCCCGCACTTCCGGCTCGGCACACCCCATGTTGCGCGGGCCAAAGGCGGTGTCCTCGAAGACCGAAGAGGCGAAGAGCTGGTCGTCCGGGTTTTGGAAGACGAGCCCCACCTTCCGGTAGATGTCGCGCGGATGCAGCCGGGTCACGTCCTCCCCGTCCAGCAGCACCTTGCCGCGGTAACCCTTGATCAGGCCATCCATGATGCGCAGCAGCGTGGTCTTTCCCGAGCCGTTGGAGCCGAGGATGCCGACGAAATCCCCCCGCGCCACCTGGAGGTGGATGTCCGCGAGCGCCACCGTCCCGTCCGGATAAGAAAACTGTTCCAGCTCTACCGAAATCCTCGGCATCAAAGACTCCTCACCGCCGCCATCGCCACGAGGAACAGCAGACAGAAAAATACCTCCAGGGGAACGAAGGGACGGTGGCGCAGCAGCGGCAGGTCGCCGTCGTAGCCGCGTTGCACCATGGCGGTGGTGATCTGCTGGCTGTTGTCGAACGCCTTGATCACCAGGACCCCGGCCAGAGTTCCCATGGAGCGGAGCCCCCGGGCATAGCCGACGTAGCCGAGACGGTTCTTCTGGGCATGGTAGACCACCTGGGCATCCTCGAACAACAGGAACAGGTAGCGCCAGGCGAAAAGGGAGATATCGACCAGCACCTGGGGGACCTTGAACCAGGAAAGCGCCGCCATCAGTTCGGTGAAGGGGGTGGCGAAGCCGACCGCGGCCATGACGGTCACCGCGCCGGCGATGCGGCTGGCGATCCGGCCTCCCTCAAGGAGCCCGTCGCGGTGGGCGACAAGTTGGTGCCCGAGGAGATTCAGGGTAAAGAGCGGCGCGCCTGCGGCGGAAAAAAGCTTGAGCAGCAATACCACCGTGGCAATGAGCAGCGGCTCGGAGAAGCGGAACAGGAGGGTCTTCGGGGAGACGCCGAGGGCCAGGCAGAGCGTGAGGGAAAGGAGCGCGACCAAGAGCGGGAACATCATCTCGGAGGAGCTGGTCACGAGCCCCAGGAGCACGGCGCCGCAGACGACCTTGAGGCGGGCATCCACCCGGGTGAGCCGGTGGCTGGAGTGCGGCATTTCGATGGCGAGGCGATGGGCCGCCATGCTACTCCCCTTTCCCCTTGAAAAGCGTGCGCCAGTAGTAGCCGGCGGCAAAACCGCCCGCCGCCCCGGCGAGGAGAAACGCAAACAGCAGGAGGTCGCCGTTACCGGGATCGAGCAGCGGCGCGTGCGCTTCCCGGCCGTGCTCCTTGGCGATTTTCTCCACCACCGCTTCGTCGACCCCGCTCCACTTGCCGTTTTCGGCAAGGCAGGAGCCGGTCGAAAGAAGCAGCGCCGCGGCCGCTACGGCAGGCCGCAATTGATAAACCCAGCGTCTATGCATGTCCGGAGATCTCCTCGATCACCTTCATCTTCACCAACAGGTCCGGGCGGCGCCGGTAGAGCAGCGAGACCATCCCGGCGGTGATGCCCCCCTCCAGGATGCCGAGCGGGAGTTGGGTCGGGATGAAGGCGACCACCACCTTGACAAAGAGCGGCAGAAACGGCGCGTTGCCCCGGATTCCCAGGGCAAGGATGAGCGCGGTGACGGCATAGGTGGCCCAGTCGGCAGCGATGCCGGCGACGAACGCGGAGACCACCAGGCCGCCGCCGATCCGGCGCAGGGCGCGGAACACGAACCAGCCGGCCAAGGAACCGACCACCCCCATGGAAAAGGTGTTGGCACCGAGGGTGGAGAGCCCGCCGTGGGCGAGAAAGAGCGCCTGGATCAAGAGCGCCACCGCGGCGATGAGAACGCTCACCAGCGGCCCCAGCAGGATGGCGGCGATCCCGGTGCCGCAGGGGTGCGAGCAGGTGCCGGCGGTCGGCACCGGGATCGGGAGGCAGCTGATGATGAAGACCACCGCCGCCATCAGGCCGACCAAAGGCTTCAACGACAGGTCGTCGCGGGAGAGGGCATTCACCCGCTTCACCCCGAGGGCAACAAACGGCACGACCGCCACATACCAGAAGAGAGCCCACGGGAAGGGAAGGATCCCCTCCGAGATGTGCATGGCGTAGGCCGGGGTGGCGCCCATGACCAGGAGCGCTGTTACGGCAAGAAGTCGGAGCACTAGATCTTGTCCCCGCGCAGGTCGGCGGCGAAGAGCTTGCCGGCGCCACGGGAGGCGCAGAAATCCCCGCACATGGTGCAGGTGTTCTCGTCTTCGGGAACCCGGCTCTTGCGGATGGCCGCGGCGTCCTCGGGGTAGAGGGCGAGCTCGAACTGGCGCTCCCAGTTCAGGTCGCGGCGGGCCTTGCTCATCTCCTTGTCCCGCTCGCGGCCCCGCTCCGGGTACTTGTTCATGTCGCCGATGTAGGCCGCGATCTTCGCCGCCTTGACCCCCATCCGGACGTCTTCCTCATTGGGGAGGGCGAGGTGCTCGGCGGGAGTGATGTAACAGATGAGATCGGCCCCGTAGCGCGAGGACTGGGCGGCCCCGATCGCCGCGGTGATGTGGTCGAAGCCGGGGGCGACGTCGGTGGAGATCGGCCCGAGCATATAGTACGGCGCCCCGCCGCTCATCCGCTTCTGCAGCTTGATGTTCCCTTCCACCTCGTCCAGCGGCACGTGGCCGGGACCTTCGACGAGCATCTGGCACCCCATGTCGCGGCCGAGCTCGGCAAGCTCGCAGTTGATCAGGAGTTCCTGGATCTGGGCGCGGTCGCTGGAGTCGTGGATGGCTCCGGCGCGCAGGCCGTTGCCCAGCGACAAGACGGTGTCGTAGCGCTTCAGGATGTCGATGACCCGGTCGAACTTCTCGTAAAGCGGGTTCTCCCGGTTGTTGGCGAGCATCCAGGCGACCATGCTCACCCCCCCTTTGGAAACCAGGCCGCCGTAGCGGTACCCCTGTTTCCTGAGGCGCTCCACGGTGTAGAGGTTTATGCCGCAGTGCACCGCCATGAAGGCCATGCCGTCGGCGCACTGGCGCTCGATGATGTCGAAGAGCATCTCTTCGTCGAGCTTGTTCGGGTCGCCGTACTTGCGGGCCGCCTCGCAAAACGCCTGGTAGAGCGGCACGTTACCCACCGGCAGGTCGACGGCGGCGATCACCTCGCGACGCACCCGGTCCAGGTCGCCGCCGACGGAAAGCTCCATCAGGGTGTCCGCCCCCGACTCCATGGCAGCCTTGGCTTTGCGCACCTCGGCGGCGTAATCGATGATGTCCGACGAGGTCCCGATCGAGGCGTTGACCTTGGTCTTGAGCCCCTCACCGATCCCGGCCACCCGCGGTTTTCTGACATGGTTCCAGGGGATGACGATGCGCCCCTGGGCGACCTTTTCCCTCACGTATTCCGGGGTAAGCCCTTCATCAGCGGCCACCTGGGCCATCTGCGGAGTTACGATTCCCTCACGGGCGTGTTCGATCTGCGTTTTCATGCACCACTCCTTTTCTGATATGCCCGGCATTTTCCGACGAAATTCTCCGCCACCGCGGGAGAGCTCCCGAAGTGGAGGTGAACGTAGGAAGCGAGGCAGTTTTGATAACAAAATCCTTCCGGATCGAGCGCGACCCCTTTCCGGGTCACCCGGTAGATGCGGGCGACTTCCGGAGGCATCGGCTCCATCTCGGAGTAATGAAACTCATGGCCGCGGGCACGAAGCCCGGCCGGGCCGAGCAGGCCGTCGACGGTCAGCTCGACCTCGCGGTAGCCAAGGGCCTTGCGGCGCGGGAGCATGGTGGTCGCCACCGGGAAGACGCCGGCGAAGGGGGCGAGATCCTTCCCGTCGCGCACCCCGCGGGTCAGGTAGATGAACCCGCCGCATTCGGCGTACACCGGGAGCCCCGATTCGATCGCCTGCCGGATCTCTTCCTTCAGCGCCTCGTTCGCCGCGAGCTGTTCCCGGTACAACTCGGGATACCCGCCGGGGAGGTAGATGCCGGAAATCCCCGGCGGCAGCGCTGCATCGGCGAGCGGCGAAAACGGGACCAGTTCCGCCCCGGCCTCTTGCAAGAGCCGCAGGTTATCGTCGTAGGCAAAGCAGAAGGCGGCGTCGCGGGCTACGGCGAGGCGCACATCCTTAGCGCCCGTCCGATCGGACCGATCCGTCTGCGCCGTCCGATCGGTCCGATCGGCCGGCGCAGCAAGGGCCAATAACCCCTCCAGGTCCAGGTGCCGCTCCACCGCAGTCGCCAGCCCGTCCCAGAACGCGGGCTCCAGCGGGTTGTCCTCGGCGGTCACCAACCCCAGGTGGCGCGACGGCAGCACCAGCGCGGCAGCGCGCGGAAAACAGCCGATGACCCGGATCCCCGGCAACTGGGCGGCGGCCTCGCGCAGGATCCGCTCGTGGTTCTCGCTCGCCACGTTGTTGAAGATCACCCCGCCCACCGACAACTCCGGATCGAAGGTGGCAAAGCCGTGCACCAGCGCCGCGGCGCTGCGCGCGGCCCGCGCCGCATCGACCACCAGGACCACGGTCGCCCCGACCAGCTTTGCGATCTCGGCGCTGCTCCCCGCGTCGCTGGCCCCATCCATCCCGTCGAAAAGCCCCATCACCCCTTCGATGACCGCCACGTCGCTTCCTGCGGCGTGACGTGCGAAGGTGTCCACCACGAACGGGGCCGGACACATCCAGGCATCGAGGTTGATCGACGCAGCTCCGGTTGCCAGGCGATGGTAGCCGGGATCGATGAAATCCGGCCCCACCTTGAACGGCGCGACCTGGAGCCCCCGCCGCTTCAGGGCGTGCATGATCCCCAGGGTCAGGGTGGTCTTTCCGGAGCCGCTTGCCGGCGCTGCGATGAGGATACGCTTCATACCGCGGTCGCGCCCCTACCCGTTAACCAGCTTCACCACGTGGTTGCCGTCCGCGTAGCAGTCGACCACGTTGAGGCAGCAGTAGTTCTGCTCGATGTTGAAGAGCTTGGCCAGCGGCGCCCCCAGGGCATCGGACAGGATCACCCGGTTCACCCCGCCGTGCGCCACCACGAGGACCTCTTCACCCCGATGCCGCTCGACGATCTCGCGAAACGCCGGCAGCACGCGGGCGGCGAGATCGCCGACGCTCTCGCCGCCGGGAACCCGGAAGCCGACCGGATCGGCGCAACGCGCCTGCCACTCTTCCGGACGGCTTGCCTGGATCTCGGCCGCCGACATCCCTTCCCAGGCACCGATATTGAGCTCGCGCAGCGCCTTCAAGGGGACCGGCTCCACCCCGAGGTACGGCCCGAGAATTTTTCCGCCGCGCACGGTCCGGATGAGGTCGCTGGTATAGCATGCGGTGATGCAGTCCGGATCGAGCTTGTGCTTGAGAAGGTGGTACTGTTCCACCCCCTTTTCGGTGAGGTTCACGTCGCGGTGCCCGTTGTAGCGGTTCGATCCCTCCACTTCGCCGTGGCGGATCAGGTGGATGCGGGTCTTGCTGGTCATGGGTCCCCCGTTTCGCCTCAGCCCTTTCCGGGCAACGCCAGGATGAGCAAAAGGGCCAGAATTTCGTTCAGTTCGTTGACGCACCCGATCACGTCGCCGGTGATCCCCCCCAGACGGCCGTGGGACCATGCCTTGATCGCCAGGGTGACGCAGGCGAGGACCGCCAGGCAGCCGACCCCGCGCCAGCCAAAAAGGAACCAGGCGACGGCGAGCGCCGAGAGGCCGGCTAAGGCGAGTTCCGTCTTGCCGGCCCCGTCGACCATGGCCGCACCGAGTCCGTCGACCCGGGCCCGCCGGGAGCCTACCGCAAAGAGGACCTGCGCGGCGCGTCCGGCCACCGGGAAGAAGAGGAGCGCCTCCCGTTTGCCGGCCAGGGGGATGGCGGCAAGGGCCTGGTATTTGAGCGCGATCCCCAGGACCAAGGCGACCGCGCCGACCGCGCCGACCCGGGAATCCTTCATCACGTCGAGAAACCGCTCCCGCGAGCCGCGGGCGGCGATCCCGTCACAGACGTCGGCCAGCCCGTCCAGGTGCATCCCCCCGGTCACCGCGGCCAAAAGGGCGATCAGGATAAGGTCGGTGACCGGGCGCGGCAGCGCCAGGGCAAGGAGGTAGTCCACCCCGGCGAGGAGCCCCCCCAAAAGGAGCCCGATCAGCGGAAACCAGCGCATCGACCGTCCCAGGTCGCCGTCCCGGAAGGGGAACGGGAATGGGAACGGGACGATGGTGAGAAACTGCCAGGCGAGGGGGATCAGCCGCATGCTTTAGGGGGTAACCCCGGCCTCGGCGAAGGTCGCCATTTCTTTGAGGATCTTGACCGCAGCCTCGATGATCCCCATGGCCAGCGCCGCTCCGGTCCCCTCGCCCAGCCGCAGCTGCAGGTCGAGGATCGGCTCGGCGTCGATGCGCTGCAGCATCCGGCGGTGGCCGATCTCCACCGAGGCATGGGCGGCAAAGACGTAATCCTTTACGTTGGGATGGAGTTCGCAGGCGATGAGCGCCCCGGCGGTGGAGATGAAGCCGTCCACGACGACCGGGATCCGGTTCGCGGCGGCGCCCAGCACCAGCCCGGCGATGCCCCCGATCTCCAGTCCGCCGACCTTGGCCAAAAGGTCGACCGGATCGGCGGGGTCCGGACGGTGCAGCGCGAGCCCGGCCTCGATCAGCCCGATCTTCTTTTGCAGGGCGGCGTCGTCGATGCCGGTGCCGCGATGGGTGACCTCGGCAACCGGGCAGCCGGTGAGCGCGGCGATGATCGCGGAAGAGGGGGTGGTGTTGCCGATCCCCATGTCGCCGGTGCCGAGCATGGCGATCCCCTCCGCCTTGGCGCGGTCGGCCAGGGCGATCCCGACTTCCAGCGCGGCGATCGCCTCCTCACGGGTCATCGCGCTCTCCTTGGTGAAATTGCGGGTGCCGCGCGCCACCTTGCACAGGTGGAGCCCCGGCGCCGGCTCGAACTCGTGGTCCACCCCGATGTCCACCACCCGCACCTCGGCGCCGGCATGGCGCGCCAGGACGTTCACCCCGGCGCCGCCGCGCAGGAAGTTGAAGACCATCTGGGTGGTCACCTCCTTCGGGCAGGCGGAAACCCCTTCCTCGACGATGCCGTGGTCGCCGGCGAAGGTGTAGATCACCTTGGGGCCGGTCTCGGGGGCGAAGTTCCCGGCGATGGCGGCGTAGCGGGCGGCAATCTCTTCCAGGCGGCCCAGAGCGCCCAGGGGCTTGGTCTTGTTGTCCAGCCGCGCCTGGGTTTGGGCGATGAGGTCGGAGGAAACCGGGGTGATGCGGTCGAGGGCGGATTGCAGGAGGGTCATGACTGCTCCTAATATAAATAGTAAGGAAGGGCTCTAAAGGATGCTTAAGGACTGAAGGGGCCCAAGATATCTTCTGAAGTGGTGCTGTCCTTCAGCTTCAGCGGCATACCGGAGATGGTGACGTAGACCTGGTCGGCTGCGGCGGCAACCAGCTGGTTCGCCTCCCCGGCCAGGTCCCGGAAACTGCGCGCCAGCGGGTGCTCCGGGACGATCCCCATCCCGACCTCGTTGGTGACCATGATCAGGGGGGTGGTCAGGCGGGGGAAGCCGGCAATCAGCCGCTCCACCTCGGGGATGACGCCAGCCGCGCCGGCGGGGTGG
This sequence comes from Geomesophilobacter sediminis, assembly GCF_016458275.1. Lineage (GTDB taxonomy): Bacteria > Desulfobacterota > Desulfuromonadia > Geobacterales > Geobacteraceae > Geomesophilobacter > Geomesophilobacter sediminis. Next base: position 155,998 of record NZ_JAEMHM010000006.1, on the reverse strand, counting down.
CGGAAGAGGAGGTTGGAGATCCAGAGGGTGAGGCAATCCATGAGGATCACCGAATAGCGGCCGTCGTGCTCGGAGAGCGCCCGCCCCACCTCCAGCGGCTCCTCGATGGTCGCCCATCCGGCGCCGCGCCGGGCCTGGTGCCGCGCGATCCGCACCGCCATCTCTGCGTCGCCCGCCTCCGCGGTCGCCAGGTAGCCGCACGTCCCGGAATATCCCTCGGCCAGGCGCTCTGCGAAACGGCTCTTGCCGCTGCGCGCGCCACCGGTCACCAACACGATTTTTCCCATGAAAAAACCCGCCTTCCGGGCGGAAGGCGGGTTCGAGAAGTCGGATGAACGGCGACGTGCTTGAGCCCTCTGCCACGGAGGTTCTGTTCAGCGTTCGTTCCGGCAGGTTTCCTGGCTCACGGGTAAAGCTTACTCACCGCGCCTTCCCGATGGTCGCATCAGTGGCTTAGTTGCGGCTTTCATAACCGTTTACAGTTGCGGGACAGCGAGGGATTTCCACCCTCTTCCCTTTTAACCCCGTCAGGGGCACCCGAACGAAAATATGTGATTTGGAGCTGTTTTTCTAACAGAGGCGCCGGGCAAAGTCAATCAATTACTGCCCCGGCCTCCGGCTCGGCGCCGACCCCGAGCAGCGCGTCGATCCGGGCCCAGATCCCGTCTTTCCCTTCCCTGGAGAGGGCGGAGAAAAAGCATACCTCCCCCTTGTCCAGCTCCAGGTTCTTGCAGATGAGCGCCCCCTGCCGGGCCCGCTCGTTCTTGGAGAGCTTGTCGCACTTGGTGAGCACCACGATGGGGGGGATGCCGAAGCTGCGCAGCCAGGAAAGCATCTGCCGGTCCTCTTCGGAAGGTACCCGCCGGATGTCCAGGATCAGCACCACGCCGCGGAGGTTCTCCCGCTTGGAGAGGTAGGTCTCCATCATCGGCCGCCACTGGCGCTTGACGTCGAGCGGCACCTTGGCGTAGCCGTAGCCGGGAAGGTCGACCAGCATGAAGTCGTCGTTCACCTGGAAGAAGTTGATCAGCTGGGTCCGCCCCGGGGTCGACGAGGTGCGTACCAGGTTCTTTCGGTTAACCAAAACGTTGACCAGCGAGGATTTTCCGACGTTGGAACGTCCGGCGAAGGCGATCTCGGGGAGATCCCCCTCCGGGTAGTGGGCGGGACGGGTGGCGCTTTTGATGAATTCGGTCGTTTTTACGATCACTGGAGCTCTTTTCCGGAAAAATTTCGGCCAGTATAACCCGCCGGACCGCCCCGGTACAATCGCTAAATCTTCCTTGATAAAAGCTAACGTTCTGATATAATTTAAAGCTATCTTTGTCTTGGAATTTCCCCCTCTGATTAAGGGCTTTCGTGAATGAATAAAGAACTGGAAACCGCGATCATGACGGCCGCCGATCTCCCCACCATCCCGGTGGTGGCGATCAAGGTGATGCAGCTCATCGAAAGCGAGACTGCCACGGCGGAGGAGCTCGCCAAGATCGTAGCTTCCGACCCCGCCGTTGCCGCGCGGGTCCTGAAGATATCCAACTCCTCATTCTACGGCTGCCAACGGCAGATCCAGACCCTCTCCAGCGCCATCGTCATCTTGGGCTTCAGCACCCTGCGCAGCCTCGTCGTCGCGGCCTCGGTGAAACAGGTGTACCGCCCCTACGGGCTCACCGAGAAGATGCTCTGGGAGCACTCCTTCGCCGCCGGCCTCGCCGCGAAGATGATCGCCGTCGAAACCCGCTCCACCAACGAGGAGGAGGCCTTCCTCGCCGGGCTTTTCCACGACATCGGCAAGATCATCATGAACACCCTGGACCGGAAGAAATTCCAGGAGGTGATGGAACACTGCTACAACGAGGGGATCTCCTTCGAAGAGGCCGAGCGGAGCATTTACCCGTTCAGCCACGAGGAGGTCGGTTCCTACGTCATCAAGAAATGGAACTTTCCCGAGGTCCTGATCGCCTCGACGCTTTTGCACCACACCCTCGAATTCGAGGAGACCACCGATCCCATGGTGGTGAAACTCGCCGCGGTGACCGCGCTGGCCGACCTTTTCTGCCACCGGCTCGGCATCGGTTTCCGGGCTCCGGAAGAGGTCGACCTCGCCGGTTCGACGCCGGCGCAGCTGCTGAACCTCAACCAGCCGCGGATCGACCGGCTCATGGAGGAGTTCAGCACCGCGTTCGAGGCAGACCGAGCCCTCTTCGTCGGTTGAGTCGTGCCGGAAGCGTGGTCCGTTGGACCGCCGCTTCCGCCGCTGCTTCATTTCCCGCCGCAGCGCGCCCTTCCACCGCAGCCCGCACGCCCCGTTTCTCTCCCTGGCGCAGGACCGGAACCTTCCCTTGTCTCGTGACCGGCACTGTTGTATACTTCGCGAATTAATTCGCACTAACGTTTTAATAAAGGCTTTGCAACATGAGACTTAATACAAAGCTGGTGATGATCATGCTCTCCCTGCTGGTCATCGCCATGTTCATCTTGTTCCTGCTGAACCAGTTGAGTCAGAACGATCTGGTCCAGGAGATCCAGGAAAGCTCCACCGAACTGTCGAAGGCGATCCAGCTGAGCGTCGAGGACCTGACCTCGGAAACGGACGTGGAGTCCTCGTCGAGGTTGAAGGAATACCTGCAGCGGGCCAAGAACAAGGGCATCAACCAGATCAACATCATCAACAACGAAGGGGAGATCATCAACTCCTCCGATCCCGCGCTGGTCGGGAAGAAGCGCGAGATCAAGAAGCTGGAGAAGAAGCTCAAGGCATCGCGTCGCCCCGGTGCCGGATCGCTGCGCCCCTACGACCTGGTGGTGCCGGTCATCGTCGGGGACGAGCAGCTGGGCTACGTCCAGGTGAACCTGCTCCTTGACAACATCCGCGACATCCAGCACGCGAACTTCGTGCGCCGCCTGGTCGCCACGAGCCTCGTATTTTTGATCGGGATGCTCCTCACCATCTTCCTGGCCCGGCGCTACACGAGCCCGATCCACCGTCTGGCCACCGGGGTGAAGGACGTCTCCGAAGGGGACCTCTCCGTCACCTTCCACGCGGCGACCGACGACGAGATCGGAGAGCTCGCGCAGAACCTGAACGAGATGGTGGAAAAGCTCAAGGAGCGGGAGACGCTGGAAAAACGGCTCTACGAGGCGGAGCACCTCTCCAAGGTAGGGCAACTCGCCTCCGGCATCGCGCACGAGATCCGCAACCCGCTCAACTACATCAGCCTCGCCATCGACCACCTGAAAAGCGAGGTCCTGCCGGCCTGCCAGGACAAGGGGGCGGAGCTCTGCTCCATCGCCGACAACATCAAGGAAGAGGTCCGCAAGGCGAATTACATGGTCCTCAACTTCATGAACTACGGCCGGCCGCTCAAGCTTCGGCGCCAGCGGGTGAGCTATCCGGAGCTGGTGGACAAGGCGATGCAGCTCATGCAGGACCGCCTGGCCGAGCAGCGGATCGAAGTGGCGCGCGAGCTGCCGGAAAAGCTCCCGGAGCTGCACGTCGACCCGGAGCTGATGCGCAACTGCCTGTGCAACTTCATCACCAACGGTGCCCAGGCGATGCCGGACGGCGGGAAGATCGTCCTCGGGGCGAGCGTGGACCAGGAAAACGGCAACATCTCCCTCACCTTCAGCGACCAGGGGGTAGGGATCGCCGAGGAGGACCTGGGGAAGGTATTCCAGCCCTACTTCACCACCAAGGAAGCGGGGATCGGCCTCGGGCTCGCCATCACCGAGCGGATCATCAAGGAGCACGGCGGGACCCTGACGGTGGCGAGCACCCCCGGTGCCGGGACCACCTTCACCGTCGTCCTTCCCGGCGCGGCCACGATCTGACGCCGGGGACTGGCTCCGCAGGTGCCTGTCCCCCTCCTTCGCTGGCGGTAAGAGATGGAGTGCTTCGGACTGGCGGTCGCCGGGGACTGGCTCCGCAGGTGCCAGTCCCCCTCTTCACCATCCTCCCCCTGCCCCTCTCCGGGAAGCAGAGGGAGGTAAATTAACAACGTTTGCGGGGGGACACGGTTCCCCCGACGTTTTTTTACATGGAGCAATCGATGAGTGGCAGCATCCTGATAGTCGACGACGAAAAAGGGCAGCGGGACATCCTCTGCGCCATCCTGGAGAAGGAAGGGTACCGGGTCACCTCGGTCCCCGGTGCCCGCGAGGCATTGGAAGAGCTGGACAAGGGGAGCTTCGACCTCGTCCTCACCGACCTTAAGATGCAGGGGATGTCCGGGATGGAGCTGATGGAGCGGGTCCTGGCCGAGGAGCCGGGCCAGTGCATGATCATGATGACCGCCCACGGGACGCTGGACACGGTCAAGACCGCGATCAAGATGGGCGCGTTCGACTACCTGGAGAAGCCGCTGGAGCGCGACGACCTGATCCTCACCGTGCAGCGCGCCTTCGAGCACATCAGCCTTCTCAAGGAAAACCGCGCGCTGCACCGCAAGCTCGCCGAAACCAAGGCGCTTCCCAACATGATCGGCGACCACCCCAAGATGATGGAGGTGGTCAAGATGATCAACAAGATCGCCCCGACCGGGACCACGGTGCTCATCTACGGCGAGTCCGGGACCGGCAAGGAGCTGGTGGCCCGGGCGATCCACGACGGGAGCCCGCGGCTGGACAAGCCCTTTTTCGCCATCAACTGCGCCGCGATCCCCGATTCGCTCATGGAGAGCGAACTCTTCGGGCACGAGAAAGGATCCTTCACCGGCGCCGGCACCCGCGAGATCGGCCTTTTCGAGGCCGCCCAGGGGGGAACGGTGTTCCTCGACGAGATCGGGGAGATGAACGTCTCGATGCAGGCCAAGCTCCTGCGTGCGATCCAGGAAAAGGAAATCCGGCGCGTCGGGGGGAAGGTCAACATCCCGGTCGACGTCCGGATCATCTCCGCCACCAACAAGGACCTGGAGCAGGAGACCCGGAAGGGGCACTTCCGCGAGGACCTCTTCTACCGGCTCAACGTGATCCGGATCACCCTCCCGCCGCTCAGGGAGCGGGGTAACGACATCTCCGCGCTGGCGAGCTTCTTCCTCAAGAAGTACAGCGGGGCCACTGGGCTCCCGGTGAAAGGGATTTCCAAGGCGGCGCTGAAGATCCTCCTCGACTACAGCTGGCCCGGGAACGTCCGGCAGCTCGAATCGGTGATCGAGCGCGGCGTCCTCATGGCGGAAAGCGACATGATCCAGCCCGAGGACCTTCCCTCCGAGGTGCACCAGGAGGGTGCCCTGGCCGGGAAGCTTCCCTTCGAGTTCCCCGCCGAGGGGATCTGCATCGAGGAGCTCGAAAAAGACCTGATCGTGAAAGCAATGCAGCGCGCCGACTGGGTGATCAGCAAAGCCGCGCCGCTGCTCGGCATCAGTTACAAGACCCTGCAGTACCGATTGGAGAAATTCGGCATCACCAAACCGGAGTAAAACCGTTCGACGTTCGGCGTGCGACGTTCGACGTGAGAGCCCATCAACCACCGGATTTTTACGTCGAACGTAACACGTCCAGCGCATAACGGGTTCACGATTACAAACCGAAGGGCCGTTCTCGTTTTACGTTTTTGCGTGGTACGTGACAGGCCATCAGCCGCCGGCTTATAACGTCGAACGTCGAACGCCGAACGTCGAACGGGTTCTCGGTACACGGGGGCCGGCAATGTATCCCACCAAGACGCCGCACCAATTCACCGTGGTACCTTCTCTCCCCGCCGAGCTTTCCGCGCTCAAGCGGATCGCCTACAACCTCTGGTGGTGCTGGGAGCCGGACGCGATCCGGCTCTTCCAGCGGCTGGACTCCGAACTCTGGAGACAAAGCCGCCACAACCCCGTGGAGCTGCTCGGCACCCTGCAGCAGGCCTCCCTCGACTCCCTCAAAGCGGACGAGGGGCTGCTCTCCCACCTCTCCCAGGTCGAGATAAAGCTCAAGGAATACCTGAGCGGCCCCACCTGGTTCGAAAAGGCGGGGGCTCCCGGGATGCGGATCGCCTACTTCTCCATGGAATTCGGCATCCACGAGTCGCTCCCGCTCTATTCGGGCGGCCTGGGGATCCTCGCCGGCGACCACCTCAAATCCGCTTCGGACCTGGGGCTGCCCCTTTGCGGGGTCGGCCTTCTTTACCGGCAGGGTTACTTCCGGCAGTACCTGAACCGGGAGGGGTGGCAGCAGGAGTTCTATCCGGAAAACGACTTCTACAACCTCCCCCTGCACCAGGAGCGCGACCAGGCCGGCCAGCCGGTCTCGGTGAGCGTCGAGATCGCCGGAAGGCCGGTCAAGGCCCGGGTCTGGCGGGTGCAGGTCGGTCGCGTACCGCTCTACCTTCTCGACACCAACCTCGAAGACAACCTTCCCGAAGACCGCGACATCACCCTTAGGCTCTACGGCGGCGACCAGGACATGCGGATCCGCCAGGAAATCGTCCTAGCCATCGGCGGCATCCGGGCCCTCCAGGCGCTCGACCTGGAACCGAACATCTGCCACATGAACGAGGGACATGCCGCCTTTCTCACCCTGGAACGGATCCGCCAGCTCATGGAAAAGGACCAGCTCCGATTCCACGAAGCGGTGGAGGCGGTGCGCGGCGGCAACATCTTCACCACCCACACCCCGGTCCAGGCCGGAATCGACCATTTCCCGCAGGAGCTTTTGGAAAGATACCTGGGGAGCTACTACCGCGGCCTGGGGCTGACCCGGGAATCGTTCATGGCGCTGGGGATTCCGCACCAGGGGCGCGCCGGTGGGAGCTTTTGCATGGCGATCCTCGCCATGAAACTTGCCGGCCATACCAACGGCGTGAGCCAACTGCACGGCGAAGTTTCCCGGAAGATGTGGGCGGACGTCTGGCCCGACCTTCCCGAGGAACAGCTGCCGCTCTCCTCGATCACCAACGGGGTGCACGACCGGAGCTGGCTTTCCGACGAGATGGCCGACCTTTTGATCCGTTACCTGGGGACCCGCTGGATCGAGGACCCCACCTCTCCCGCGCTTTGGCGCCGCATCTCCCGCATACCGGACGAGGAACTCTGGCGGACCCACCGCCGCGGCCGGGTGGAGCTCGTCGAATACGCCCGGGACCGGCTGCGCGAACAGCTGCGCCGCGAGGAATCCTCGGCCCGCGAACTGATCGAGGCCGGCGAAGTCCTGGATCCCGAGATCCTCACCATCGGCTTCGCTCGCCGCTTCGCCACCTACAAGCGCGGGACGCTGCTATTGCACGACAAGGAGCGCCTCACCGCGATCCTCAACCATCCCCAGCGCCCGGTGCAGATCGTCTTTGCCGGCAAGGCGCACCCGGCCGACCACCAGGGGAAGGAGCTGATCCGGCAGATCGTCCAGCTCTCCCGCGAGGAGCGTTTCCGGCGCCGCATCGTGTTTCTTGAGGACTACGACATGTCGGTGGCACGCCACCTGGTCCAGGGGGTCGACCTGTGGCTCAACACACCGCTGCGCCCCCAGGAGGCAAGCGGCACCAGCGGGATGAAGGTCGCCTTCAACGGCGGGCTGAACGCGAGCATCCTGGACGGCTGGTGGTGCGAGGGGTACCGGGGGAACAACGGCTGGTCCATCGGACACGGGGAAGTGTACGACGACCTGGAATACCAGAACGAAGTGGAGAGCCGGGCCATCTACGACCTGTTGGAGAAGGAGATCGTCCCCTTATTCTATGAGCGCGCCGTGGACGGGGTGCCGCGCGGCTGGACCGCCCGGATGAAGGCGTCGATGCAGACCCTTTGCCCCGAGTTCTCCACCAGCCGGATGGTGCGGGAATATACCGAACGCTGCTACACCCCCGCCTTCCAGCATTGGGAGCAGTTGAACCGGGACGGCAAGAAGCTCGCCGTCGAACTCGCGCGCTGGAAGGAGCGGCTGCACGGCAAGTGGGGGGATCTGCGCATCGAATCCATCGAGACCGCCGTGCACCGCGAGGTGGCGGCAGGGGACCGGGTCCCGATCAACGTGAAGCTGGTGACCGGGGAAATCCCCATTACCGAGATCGCGGTGGAGGTCTACTTCGGCGTGCTCGACTCGCGCGGAAGCATCATGGGAGGCGAGATCGTGCCGCTTTCGCTTTTGCCGGCCGGCAAGGAAGAAGAGCCGGTCCGGCAGTTCGGCGGCGAGCTGGAATGCCGCTTCTGCGGCCGCCACGGCTTCATGCTCCGCGTCATGCCGCGGCATCCGACGTTAGGGACGGTCTACGATCCAGGACTCGTGCTGTGGGGGTAGGCGAAGCGGGCAGACGGGCCATCTGACGGAGCACCATAAGAAAACCGACCAGAGCACTGGAACAGGAAAAGGCACCCGGTATAGACCGCGGGTGCCTTTTTCATTACTGAATCTGATGAGCGTCAATCTAATATCGAGAAGCCGAAACCTCCCTCTCCCAGAGGAAGAGGGGCGAGGTGAGGGGATTTACCACGGAGCACCTACCGACACCCGCCCTACGGGCAAGCCCCCTGCCACCCCCATCCTCACCCTGCGTTGCCGGCTTGCGCTCTCGCCGAAGCATCCAGAATGGAGGGGTGAGGGCGGGTTCGCTAGAGTGCGCTGTCATCTTGACGTGTAGGAGCGACATTCCTGTCGCGATTAAGCCCGCTGATCGCGGCAACAGAGTCCCCCAGGCAAGAAAAAAAAGATCAGTCCTTGATACCCCGCTTTGACAAAGGGGGGATGGGGGGATTTGCCTTTATTATTGCGCATTGCCAACCCCATCCTCACTCCGCGTTGCCGGCTTGTGCTCTCGTCGAAGCATCCAGAATGGAGGGGTGAGGGCGGGTTCGCTAGAGTGCGCTGTCATCTTGACGTGTAGGAGCGACATTCCTGTCGCGATTAAGCCCGCTGATCGCGGCAACAGAGTCCGTAGGTCGCGTTGATGCACGAAACGCGACTGCGTTCCATATGAAGCCAAGCCGTTGCTTGATCCCCCAACCAGACCTACCTCTCTGCTTTCATTTGCCTGCCGCGTTTGTCCCATAAAACAAATCCCTATAAAATCGGGACTTGTACAGGTGCACCAACCTGCGACCTTTCCTGAAGCGTTGTACCTATAGACACCAATGTCACGGCTCCCGCCTTTTGCTCCGGCATTACAACGCTGATGTGTGGTGCAATTATTGACATTGCGCCCGGGGAAGTACCCTCGGAAAGCGAAAGTAAACGGGCAGGTTCCTCCAGAGGAGCCTGCCCGTTTACTTTCCTTTGAGATGAGCTGGATGAGACGACCGCTATTCTATGGTCACCTGAGCTGCCAATGGGGAGCCGTTCAGATCGACGACCTTCACATTGTTGATTGCAAACGATGAACCCGCCGGGGCGCTTGCGCCCGGAAGTACGTTGCAGTTGAGGACCGCAAACGGTCCGGCCGTCAAACCTTGGGCAGCCGTAACGGTGAGGGTGATCACCCCGGAGGCGTATCTCGAATAAAGAATTGCACCGGATGGTACGTTTCCCGAGGCAGCCAAGCTGCTTGCGAGCACGGTAGCATTGGAGCTATTGAGGTTCACCGTTAATCCTACCGGCAGCACAAGTTCGAGTTGAATCCCTTTGATCGAGCCAGTGGAAAGATTACTGTGCAACGCCAAGGTGTAACCCTTGGACAAAGTGCCCGCATTCACAAGACTTGTTGACGAGGTGTCGTTGATCCCTGTCTGGTTGTTCGCATTGGTCGTCACAAAGTCAGTGAGAGCGGTCTTAAAAGCGGTTGCGGCACTTTCAGCCAATCCGGATGAGGATATCGCCCCATTCAGTGTGCTCAACACACTCTTCAGTTTGTCTGAATCGCTGGCACCGCCGGCGGTGCTGGCCATCTGCGAAACGGCCGCCAGAGCAAGCGTGTAATCCTTTTGAGCCTGGGTAGCATCGGCAACTGCCGAGGCCGTTGGCACAACCGGCAAAGTGCCAATGATGTCCACTTTGAAGATTGAGGAAACCAAGGCATTTGCGGCGGAAATATTGCCGGACGTCAGGGCTCCGCCGACATTTTGCACCGCAAGTTCCGTTAGTGGCGTAACCGGCAGGGAGACACTCCCCTGAGCCTGGGGCAAAACGGCGCGAATCGGAGCAGCGGCCGATACGGAAACGGTGTGGCCGGTCGCTTCGTCGCTATACGCCCCGCTGACTTCGACGAGAATGGGGCCGCTGTAGCTCCCAAGATCGGCACGGTAGCTGCCGTTGTTGTCGGTGGTATGGGTTTGGGTAATGAGCCTGCCCTTCGCACCGTTCGTGACGGCGTAAATGTTCACGACGCTGTTTTCAGCAAAGGGACCTTTCGAGGCAATCCCGCTTACCACCGTCGGATTCGTTGTCGCGGCCGTTTCACCTCCCCCCCCCCCTCCGCAGCCAGATAGGGCACCTGCGACCAACAACGAAACAGCAATGAACTTCAGTATCTTCATGCCAACCTCTCCCATCGTAGTTACTCTGTTTTACCTGTCTTTTTTACCAGTTCAGCAAGCCAACCGATTTTTCCAGAATCAGGACGACGTCGGATATGTCTATGTTGCCGTCTGCCACCGGTTTACCGTTGACAAGAGGTCCGACATCTCCACGTGCCAACTCGTCGGCGGTCGGGATTTTGGCACCCACCGCTATCTGCATGGCGAGCAAGGCATCGGAAATATCCACGGTGCTGTCGCCATTTATGTCGCCGGTCAGAGCCCGTGAGAAGATGATATTGCGCTGAGTGGTGGTGCTGTTACCTGCCTGATCGGTCGCAGTGACCACCACGGCGTATTGTTTTTCGGTCGGCAACGCGATCTGCTGTTCAAATGTTCCATCCTTCACGGTGGGAGTGAGAGTCTGGCCATCTACGGCGATGCTCACCGATATCGGAGAGTCGGCATCGCCGGCACTCCCCTTGATCAGGTACTGGCCTTGGGTGACGACGAGGTCCTGGGCAGGGTCGGTGATGGCAAGGTTCGGTTTGGACCTGTCGTAAACGACGGTGCGCTTGACGGTGCTGATATTGCCGGCCAGATCGCTGGCTGAAATGACGATGGTATTGCTTCCGGGCTTGAGGTTTGCGACGAAGCTGAATTGGTTGCCGTCCATGGCAGCAAATTGGGCTGAACTATCGCCCACCACTACCTGGACCGTACCTGTCTCGCTCAGCGATCCGCTTATCGAAATCGAATCCATTCCCACCACAACGTGATCCGGCGGCGCAGCCAGGCTTATTGCAGGCGCGGAGCTATCCAGGATGATGGTTCTGCTGTCGGTGGTGGAATTGTCCGCGTCAGTCGCGATGATACGTACCGTGTTTGCCCCCTCTGCCAGGATGAGGGCATAGTTAAAGCTGCCATCGCTTCCAATCGGTACGTTCGAGCCATTGATCGTGAGCCCTTTTATGACGTTAGCGCTGGTAACGACGCCACTGATATTTAGGGTGGCGTTTTTCGTTACCGAGTTGTCCGACAGGGTTGAAACGGTCAGCGACGGTGCGGGAAAAGTTACGGCAATTGAGAATGGCGCCAAAGAAGCAGACCCGCTGGCGTTGGTGGCGCTGATGACGATATTGCTCGTTGTGCCGGCATCGCTGGCGGCCGGAGTTCCGGTAAGGGCTCCCGTGGTGGGGTTGAAACTGGCCCAAGTGGGTCTGTTGCTGATGGTAAAACCGATGGCATCGGTGGCAGTTGGAGTGAACGTGTAGATCGAGCCCATTAATACAGTCGTTGCCGGAGTTCCGACAATCGTCGGCAGCGGCGGGAGGACCGTGATTGAGAACGCTGGCAGGAAAAGGCTGCCGGTACTGTTCGAGACGGTGATGACGATGTTGCTATAGGTTCCGATGTTGGCGGCATTCGGCGTGCCGGTAAGCGCGCCGGTAGTGGCGTCGAAGCTTGCCCAGGAAGGTTTGTTGCTGATGGAAAAACTGGTGGCGGTGGTGGCCGTCGGGGTGAAGCTGTACGGGGTTCCGGTGGTAACGCTTGTCGCCGGTGTGCCGCCGATGGTCGGCATGGGCAACGCGGCGGTAATGGAAAATGCCGGAAGAGAAACGGTGCCGGTGCTGTTGGTTACGCTGATGACGATGTTGCTGTAGACACCGACCTGGGCATTCGTCGGCGTGCCGGTGAGTGCGCCGGTAGCCGTATCGAAGCTCGCCCAGGACGGTTTGTTGCTGACGGAAAAACTGGTTGCGGTGGTGGCCGTCGGGGTGAAGCTGTATGGGGTTCCCGTGGTTATGCTGGTGGCCGGTACGCCGCCGATGGTCGGCATGGGCAACGCGGCGGTAATGGAAAATGCCGGAAGAGAAACGGTTCCGGTGCTGTTGGTCACGCTGATGACGATGTTGCTGTAGACACCGACCTGGGCATTGTTCGGCGTGCCGGTGAGTGCGCCGGTAGCCGTGTCGAAGCTCGCCCAGGACGGTTTGTTGCTGACGGAAAAACTGGTGGCGGTGGTGGCCGTCGGGGAGAAGCTGTACGGGTTCCCCGTGGTTATGCTGGTGGCCGGTACGCCGCCGATGGTCGGCATCGGCAGTGCGGCGGAGATGGAGAATGCCGGCAGGGAAACGGTGCCGGTGCTGTTGGTCACGCTGATGACGATGTTGCTGTAGACACCGACCTGGGTATTGGTCGGCGTGCCGGCGAGCGCGCCGGTAGCGGTGTCGAAGCTCGCCCAGGACGGTTTGTTGCTGATGCCGAAACTGGTGGCGGTAGTTGACGTCGGGGTGAAGCTGTAGAGAGTTCCGGTGGTGACCGTGGTGGCCGGTGCGCCGCCGATGGTCGGCATCGGCAAAGCGGCCGCGATGGAGAACGCCGGCAGCGAAACGGTACCGGTGCTGTTGGTCACGCTGATGACGATGTTGCTGTAGACACCGACCTGGGTATTGGTCGGCGTGCCGGTGAGCGCGCCGGTAGCGGTGTCGAAGCTCGCCCAGGACGGTTTGTTGCTGACGGAAAAACTGGTGGCGGTGGTGGCCGTCGGGGTGAAGCTATAGAGGTTTCCCGTGGTAACGCTGGTCGCCGGTGTGCCGCCGATGGTCGGCATCGGCAGTGCGGCGGTGATGGAGAATGCCGGCAGGGAAACGGTGCCGGTGCTGTTGGTCACGCTGATGACGATGTTGCTGTAGACACCGACCTGGGCATTGGTCGGCGTGCCGGTGAGTGCGCCGGTAGCCGTGTCGAAGCTCGCCCAAGACGGTTTGTTGCTGACGGAAAAACTGGTGGCGGTGGTGGCCGTCGGGGTGAAGCTGTACGAGGTTCCCGTGGTTATGCTGGTGGCCGGTGCGCCGCCGATGGTCGGCATCGGCAAAGCGGCCGTGATGGAGAAAGCCGGCAGCGAAACGGTGCCGGTGCTGTTGGTTACGCTGATGACGATGTTGCTGTAGACACCGACCTGGGCATTGTTCGGCGTGCCGGTGAGTGCGCCGGTACTGGTGTCGAAGTTTGCCCAGGACGGTTTGTTGCTGATGCCGAAACTGGTGGCGGTGGTGGCCGTCGGAGTGAAGCTATAGAGGTTTCCGGTGCTAACGCTGGTCGCCGGTGTGCCGCCGATGGTCGGCATGGGAAGCACGGCCGTGATGGAAAAAGCTGGAAGAGAAACGGTACCGGTTCCGTTGGTTGCGCTGATAACGATGTTGCTGTAAACACCGGCCTGGGCATCCATAGGAGTGCCGGTAAGCGCACCAGTGTTGGTGTCGAAGCTCGCCCAGGATGGTTTGTTGCTGATACTGAAGCTGGCGGTAGTCGCTGTCGTCGGGGTGAAACTGTAGGGAAGGCCGGTAGTGACATTGGTAGCAGGCGTGCCATTTATGCCGGGATATAACCCTTTCTGGACGCCATTATAGGTCCCTGCATAGATCGTGTCGCTGTTGGTCGGGTCGATGGCGAGCGTCAACGCTGCACTGTTTGCGCCTGTGTCCATTCTGCTCCAAGTGCTTCCGCCATTGGTGGAACGGAACAGCATACCGTCCTGAGTACCGGCGAAGATGGTCTGACTGCTGCTCGGCGCGACTGCCAGGGAGCAGACTTTCGGGCTCGTTATCCCGCTGTTGACTTGAGTCCACGAGTCACCGCCATCGGTGGACTTGAATACCCCCGCTACCGTCGATCCGACGTAGAGGCTCTGACTGTTCGGATCGATGGCCAAATCCTGAACATAGACCGTGGTCAAGCCATTGTTCACTAAACTCCAACTACCTCCTCCGTCGGTCGATCTGAATACGCCAGTCCCGGGTTCGACAGAGTAGACGGTCTGACTGTTGTTCGGATCGACGACGATGGAGTAGAGGAACAAGCCGGCCAACCCGACCTGTGCCCAACTTCCTCCGCCGTCGCTGGATTTGAAGACTCCATCATTGGTCCCAGCGTACAAGACTTGGCTGTTATTTGGGTCCAACGCAAGGGAAATGAGGTTAGAAGCGGTCAACCCATTGATCAACCGAGTCCAGGAACCGCCGCCGTTAGTCGACTTCAATACCCCTTCGTTCTCTGTCGCTGCGTAGATAATTTGGCTGTTACGTGCATCAAATAGGACGGCGGTTATGGCAGTGGTGGTAGGTATAGAAGAAATCGCCTGCCAGGATCCGCCTTTGTTAGTCGACTTGAACAAGACGCCGTTGCTGGTTCCCGTATAGACGGTCGAAGGGTTTGTGGAATCGATGGCAACGGAGTAGATGATCGAACTAACCAGCCCGCTCTGGGCAGGGCTCCAGGTGTTAGCACCATTGCTGGATTTATAAACGCCTCTGCCACGCGAAATTCCCGCATAAAAAGTCTGGCTGTTGAGCGGATCAATGGCCAGGCAGCTGACCGCCATGCTCGGCAATCCGGTGCTGGACCGACTCCAAGTCCCCCCACCATTGGTAGACTTGTACGCTCCATGTAGATTGCCGACATATACGGTCTGGCGGCTCGTCGGATCGATCACCACCGCATTCGCCGACCCGGCGAGGCCGCTGTTAGCCGCTGTCCAGGTCCCTCCACCGTTTACCGATTTGAACACCCCACCATCCGAGGTTGCGACAAAAATGGTCTGACCGTCCACCGGGTCCACGGCAATCGACTTGACCTGATTTTCGGTCAGGCCGCTTTTCACCGCGTTCCAACTGGCTCCGCCATCCACTGACTGGAATACCCCACCGCCCGAGCTCCCGGCAAAAATGGTCTGACTGTTGGTCGGACCGAAAGCCAGGGCATTGACCGGTCGGGTCAATCCTGTGTTAGCAAGGGTCCAGTTGTCACCTCCGTCGATCGACTTCAACACGCCATTACCGGTCCCGGCGTAGATCGTATGATTATTTTGCGGATCAATGGCAACGGTATAGATTATGGTCGACGTGGGAGTCCCTCGGTTCACCAAGTTCCAGGTGGCGCCGCCGTTGGTGGACTTGAACACCCCAGCCCATGATCCCAGGTAGATGGTCTGGCTATCGGCCGGATCAATGGCGATGGAATCGATATTCGCTCCGGAAAGCCCGCTCTTCGCTACGTTCCACGTGGCGCCGCCATCGGTGGATTTAAAGAGTCCCCCGTTACCTGTGGCGGCATAAACGTTCTGGCTATGCTGCGGATCTATGGCGATGGCGCTGACGTCGCCCCCTTCGGGCCCCTGTGTCGGGTGCCAGAGCGCGGAAGGAAGCGAAGCATCGATCAGGTAGGTTGCCGACTGTACCGCAGATGCATTCCCGACCGTGTCGATGCCATAGTATCTGAGGGTACTATTTCGGGTGAGGGAGATGGCGGAGGCGAAGGTGGTCTTGGTAGCACTGGTGGTCGGGTCAGTGCCATCGAGGGTGTAGTAGATGGTTGCGGGTTCGTTGGAGGAAAGAATGACCTGTTGTGCCGAGGAGTACGCACCGGGTGCCGGAGATGCCGTAAGGGACGGCGGCACCATGTCGATGGTGTAAATCACCGTTTTTACCGCCTCGCTGCGCAGGCCATCAAAGGCATAGAATTTGAGTGCAGTTGAAGCCGAGATCGCGATCGGCCCCGTGTAGGTTTGTTTGGTCAGGCTGGTGGTCGGATCGGTGCCGTCGGTAGTGTAGTAGATGGTCGCCGGTGCGCTGGCGGCAAGGGTGATATTCTGAGCGGCCGCATAGGTACCGCCGACCAGACTCGCAGTGGTGGTCGGGGCTACCAGGGTGATGCTCTGCACTCCGGCCGTGGTTCCGGCATAAATGGTATTCGGCGAAGAGGGATCCTGAGCTAGTGCGTTTACCCACACGCCAGTCAGGGCCGTTCCCAAAGGACTCCAGGTGGCTCCGGCGTCGGTACTGACCAACACACCCGTGTCAGTCCCAGCGTACAGAAACGAACGGTTGCGCGGGTCTATCAAAATCGCGTTGAACCTGGTGCCGCTCTGAAGCAGAGTCCACGTGCCGCCGCTATCGGTGCTTTTATAAAGCCCAGTGGTGCCTGCATAAATGGTCGAATTGGCCGGGTCGAGCGCAAGGGCCAGGACAGTTACGTTGGAAGGAAAGGGAAGCTGGTTCCAATTTTCGCCGCCATCACTACTTCGGAAGACCCCGTCACCAGTTCCGGCATACAGGTCCGCCGGATTACTCGGATTAACGGCCAAGGAGTAAACCAAGGTATTAGTCAGGCCGTTAGTTTTCTGGGTCCATCCTGCTCCTGCGTTGGTGCTTTTGTAAACTCCCGCAAGTGAACCGGCGTATATCTTGGTAGGATCGGTTGGGTCAAGCGCGAGCCCGTAGACATGCTGATCGGCGAAACCACTGCTGACGTAACTCCAGGCGCTGCCATCCGTGGTCCTCTTGTAAAGTCCGCCCCCAGCAGTCCCGGCATAAAGGGACGTCGGGGTGGTCGGTGCGGCAACCATTGAAGTGACGTTCCCCGAAAATGCCCCCCCGGACCCGATGTCAATCCGACTCCATCCATTCACGACGCTCCCTTGATACGCAGCACCGTTTTCGCCCCCCGCATAGACGGTGCCGTTAGAGGCTGGGTCGAGGGCAATGACATGAATGTTGGTGCTGTTGAGGCCGGTGTTGATCGGAACCCAGCTATCCCCGCCATTTACCGTTTTACGCATCCCCTCGTAAGAATCGCCCAAATAGACGGTGCCGGATCCGGTGCCGTCGGTCGCCACGGCAGAGGGAAAGGTCGCTCCTGCGCTGAGGTGCGTCCAAGTCTGACCTCCGTTTGCACTGCGATATGGTCCTGCCAGGGTGGAGATATACAACATTGCAGGAGAAACAGGGTCGACGGCGATGTCGGTTACCGATAGATTGATGCCACCATCGTCGAACAATTTGGTCCAACTGGCGCCGCCGTCGGCGCTTTTATAAATCCCGTATCCACTCGTGCCGACGTAGAGAGTAGACGGAGTGCTACGATCCAGGACAACCCGGTTTACCCAGAGAACCGGGAAATCGGTAAGAGTCCAACTCGTGCCTCCGTCAAGACTTTTATAGATCCCTTGCCCCATGGACCCGGCATAAAGGGTGGTCGGTGTCGCAGGATCTATTGCCACTGATGAAACTGAAAATTGTAGTGTCAGGTGAGTCCAGTGCTGTCCGGCATCTTCACTTTTAAAGACGCCTTCGTCGGTGCCGGCGTATACCGAGTTGGAATCCGTCGGATTGACTGAAATCGAGTGGATACTTGAATAATGAAGAGTTGTTCCGGCCGGAGCCCAGCTCGCCCCTCCGTTGGTGCTTTTGAAGACCGTCCCGTCCCCTACACCAGAACCAGCATAGAGAGTAGACGGAGTGGTTGGATCTATCACCACGACATTGATGTTGTGACCAGTGAGACCGGTATTTATTCCGGTCCAACTTGCCCCAGCATCTGTCGACTTGTAGACTCCTGCCCCCCCCACGGCATAAACCGTCGAGGGCGTCGCCGCGTCAATAGCGATACCTCTGATCCCTCCCCCGTAAGGACCGTTACTGCTCCACTCACCAACAGCAGCGCTTACCGAGGACACCAACGTCAACAAGAACATCACGGTGACACAGAAGACCCGACAGCTCAGAACTCTGTTTACAACCATTCTTCCCCACCCCTATTGTCATAAAAAATAACATTGTGTCTGGCTGATTGACTTAGTCATTCCAGATAGTTTTTCTGAAGAACAAATACTTCTCATCAAGCCCTGCAAGCTCATTAAAAAGAATATTCGTGCTATAAATGCTTCGCGTCAGGCTATCAATATTCGTGCCCTACTACGGGGACTCATAACTTAGCCATATCACTGAAAGAGGTGTGACATAATAAGGTTAAAGGGGGTGTCCATTTTGTTACAGCACCTCTCTTGACTGAATAGCATTCGTTTACACTTCAATCAGTTGGAGTCAAAAGTGTAAAAAAATGGACATGTCCATTTTTTTACAGCAGCGGTAGCAACAATGACTGACACCAACGGAGGAGTCTTACGTTCTTGTAATATCAAAGCCATATTTGCACATTTTTGCCAGATTATTTTAAGCTTATTAGATTATTTCCCGAGTTTGATTAACTATCGAGTTCATCTTAAATTGACACCGCTTGCAGTGGCCTTTCTCGTCCCTGTGTTGCCGGACGAGGTCGGAGAGGAGTGGTGACCATTGTTGACTTGGTACAAATAACGATTAGAATTTCCCAATTCTGAGCCGGCAAAGGGATTAAGAACCGGGAACGCCCGGAAAGGAGGTATCGATGCCTGTATACTTAACGCTTGATCTCACGGGAAAAGATGCCGTCTTCATCAGCAATTCCTACCGCTACCACAGCGGGTTGTCCACCCTGGCCATCTACCACGATGCTCCGGCGGAGCTGGGAACGGGCCCGTTGAAGGTGGCGATTGACGGGCTGCAGTTGGCATTCGAAGGGGGTAAGACCGGTAACCACGCGCAGATACGTCTGCGCAAGACGCTCCGCAAACAGGTCACGGAGATGTTCAAGAAAATCCTCCACTACCTTCAGTGTGTGGCAACGGAGGATGATATCCCGGCCCTCATTCAGGCGGGGTTCGGCGTGCGACAGTTCGGTCACCGGAAAAAAGTGGTTCCAGCGCCAGCGTGACGAGCCTTCCAGACAGTTGCCAGAACTCCTCCCAACCTTTACCGGCCTAAAATGTTTCCTCATCACTTCTTTCCCTTGAGCGGGGTCCCTCTATGGGCCACCCGCTCAGGGTGTTTTTCTCCGCAGCAAAACTCCTTCAGGTCTTCCCTTCCGTCTGTCTATTCCGAACCCAACGACTGCTTTTGGCTGGGATGGTTTTGTTTGAACTTGCGGTGGCGATGCCTGGCGAAAATATCGACATCTTCACTTCTTCGGTGCGCCCGGTTGGAGCTGAGACGCTCATCCGCAGCCGATGCATAACGTGAGCGGGGTCTTGCGACACCGGTACTTGAAGGCGCAGGTCGGCATCACCAGTCCGACCAAGGGGACATCCTGTCTTGTGATGCGCGTCCTTTGGTCTGGTGCTGCCCGTCCTCACTCTCGGGATGTCCATGGTCAGTCCTGCGATGCCCATGGTCAGTCTACGGATGGCCGTGGTCAGTCTTGAGATGCCTATGCCCAGTCTCGTGATGCTTGGTTTCAGACGGATCAATCGACCCGTTGAGACCAAAGACGCGGATTACGCGACCGGAGACGAATTGCACTGTTTCACCGGCAGGGCATCTTTCGCCCCCCCATGCACATGCCTGCGACTAAATAGTTTTGTCTCGAGACAAAATACGTCGGTATTTTCTGCCGATGATGCGGGCCAGCGGCATCAACGGTCGGCATCAAAAGAGTTTGCCTGGGAACCGCACGCTGAGAAATGACGTTACCGGCGTATGGAGTAAGGGACGTCTTGGTTCTGATACGGCCATCACAATACTAACCATGGGAAGCTTAGGACCAACCATACCCATGTCGAGACTCAACACGCATCTCAATGGTACGTATGATCGCCCCTGGAGAGGTACTCCGGAGTTAGGTGCGCTCTTTTTATTGGAACGGACGTGATCGCGACAAGAATGTCGCTCCTACAGGGGGTATCTGATTACCTCGTTCCCAAGGTCCACCTTGGGAACGCAAATTATCTTCAAAGCTCCCGCTTTGTACGCTTTTTGCGAAGCTGGAGCTTCCCGAACCACGGACGTTCCCAAGCGGGAGCTAGGGAATGAGATGTCTGTTCCCTTAAACGATAAATTTCCACGCAAAAGCACATTCCCCTGGCCCTTCACAAAGAGGGGATCGTAATCGTATCACCTACTCTTTTGCGGGGAGACCGCCCTAGCACCCCGGTATTCCCGGAAGAATCATACAAAAGCGGCCCCGGAACAATGCTCCGGGGCCGCTTTTGGTTTCGTTATTTCATTACCAGGCTCAGGTCTTCCCCTTGAGGCCGTAGACGTAGGCTAAGATCTCGGCGACGGCGGCGTACAAAGTTTCCGGGATCTCGTGGCCTTCCTCGACCTGGTTGTAGAGTTCGCGGGCAAGGAAACGGTTCTCCACCAGGGTCACGTTGTTCTCGCGGGCGATGATCTTCATCTGCTGCGCCATCTGGTCCACGGCCTTGAAGATGACCAGCGGGGCCCCCATCTTGAACCGGTCGTATTTCAGAGCCACGGCATAGTGGGTCGGGTTGGTGACCACGACGTCGGCGGTGGGTACGATCTGGCGCATCCGGCGCCGGGCCATCTGGAACTGCTTCTGGCGGATCTTCCCCTTGATCGCCGGGTCCCCTTCCTGGTCCTTGTGCTCGTCGCGCACCTCTTGCTTGGTCATCTTCAAACTGTCCAGGAAGCGCCACTTGACGAAGGCCAGGTCGATGGTCGCCAGGATGATGAGCACCCCGCAGGTATGAAGCACGATCTTGAACGATAGATGGCCGATAAACGCCATGATCCCGGGGAGGTCCTGGTCCACGAGATAAATGAGGGAATCCATCTCCTCGGAGAGGATCCGGTACGCCATGTACCCTACGATCCCCATCTTCACGAAGGACTTCGCCACCTCAAAGATGGAATCCTTGTTGAAGAGCCGGCCCATCCCCTGGATCGGGTTCAGCTTGCCCAGGTCGAAGCCGAGCTTTTCGGTGGTGAAACGGATTCCCCCCTGGGCGACCTCCACCCCGACCCCCACCACGGCAACCGCCACGACGAACGGAAGGAGCATCACGCCCAGGTAGCCGACCTCTTTAACGAAAAGGGTCTGCACGTCGGCGGCAGTCAGGTCGTGCATGGCAAGAGAGGAGAGGATGTCGCGGGCGTTATGCTTGAGGGTGGAAAGCATGACCGTGGAGGAGGCGTACAGGGCGATCATGCCGGCGATCAGGGTCAGTGCCGAGGTCATCTCCCGGCTGCGCGGAATCTTCCCCTCTTTCTTGGCATCCTCGATCTTCTTGCTTGTAGGTTTCTCTGTCTTGGAATGTTTATCTTCGTCGGACATGAAGACCTCAGGCGAGCAGGCGGAAGAGCGCGATCATCTGCTGGGAAAGGGTGCCGAAGGCGCCCTGCAAGACGCGGAAGAAGACCGGGAGGGACAGCCCGAGAATCAGCAAGCCGACCCCGATGTTGAGCGGCATGCTGACCATGAAGACGTTCATCTGCGGGAAGGCGCGCGCCACGATCCCCAGCACCACGCTGGTCGCCAAAAGCGCCACCGCGACCGGCGCCGCGAGTTTGACCGCGATGACCAGCACGCCCGAACTCGCCTCGACGATCATCTTGTAGAGGTTGGGGCTGGTATGCCAGCTGCCGATCGGAACCAGGCGGTAGCTCTCCACGATGCCGCGGATGAAGACGTGGTGCACGTCGAGCGCCAGGAAGACCAAGGTCGCCAGGGCGCCCTGAAATACGGCCATGGTGGGAACGGAAGCCTGGGTGTTGGGATCGAAGAGCGATGCCATGGAGAGGCCGATCTGCATGCCGACCTGGTTGCCGCAGAACTCGACGGCGGCGAAGATGATCTGGGCGAGAAAGCCCAAGGTGATCCCGATGAGCATCTCGCTGATGACCAAAAGCCCGAGCGAGATGACGTCGTTGGCGGGCGGAACGTGGACCAGCGGCTTGACGATGGGGTAGATGAGGATCGCCAGGGTGAGGAAAAGCGGGGTCTTGACCCGGTTGGGGACGATGCGCCCTCCGAACATCGGGATCGCGGAGAAAAGCCCGGCGACCCGGGTGAGCACCAGGAGGAAAGGTACCACCTGGTCCAGCGCACCGATCGGGAAGGAATCGAAAAGCTGCACCGGCTAGTGCCTCATGTTGGCGATCATCCCGTAGATTTCCCGGGTGAAGTCGCTCATGTAGCTCATCATCCAGGGGAAGAAGACGACCATCGCGATCATGACCGCGGCGATCTTCGGTGCGAAGGCTAAGGTCGCCTCGTTGATGGAGGTTACCGCCTGGAAAATACTGATCAACAAACCGACGATGAGGGCGCAGATGAGCAGCGGTGCCGAGAGCATGAGCACCGCCTCGAAACTCCTTCTGCCAAGCTGAACGACCAGTTCGGGGGTCATAAATTTAACTCCTTACTTAAAAGCGCACCGCAGAGGACGCTGAGGGGCGCCGAGGAAAAACCTGTTTATCTGGGGGAATCATCCCCTGGAGCACCACCGCGAAGATGCCGACGCTGTCAACCTTGATCCCCCCTTTGACCGAGGGGGGGGAAGGGAACCTTAGAGGCAAATCCCCCTAATCCCCCTTTTTCAAAGGGGGACTTGTCGGACATGACCCGGAAGAGAGGAGGTTTTCCTCTGCGCCCCTCTGCGTCCTCTGCGGTGTGCTTCCAGCTTTTATCCGAAGCTTTTGACCAGGGAGCCGATCACCAGGCCCCAGCCGTCGACCAGGACGAACAGCAGGATCTTGAACGGCAGCGAGATCATGACCGGCGGGAGCATCATCATACCCATCGACATCAGGACCGATGCCACCACCATGTCGAGAACCAGAAACGGTATGTAGATGAGGAAGCCGATCTGGAAGGCGGTCTTCAGCTCGCTCACCACGTAGGCCGGAATCAGGGTCATGGTCGGGATGTCGTCGGCGTTGCGCGGCCGGGGGAGCTTGGATAGGGAGAGGAAAAGCGCCAGGTCCTTCTCGCGCACCTGGGCGAGCATGAACTTGCGTAACGGCGCCATCCCCCGCTTGACCGCCTCTTCCTGGCTGATGGTCTGCGCCTTGTACGGCTGCAGGGCCTGGGTGTTGATCTGCTGCCAGGTCGGCGCCATGATGAAAAAGGTCAGGAACAGGGAGAGCCCGATCACGATCTGGTTCGACGGGGCCTGCTGGGTCCCGATGGCGCTGCGCAAGAAGGAGAGGACGACGACGATGCGGGTGAAGGATGTGGTCATCATCAGCAGGCTGGGAGCCAGTGACAGGACCGTCATCATGAAGAAGATCTGGAGGATTACCGTGACGTCGGCGGGCTTGGAGACCTTGCCGACGCCGACGCTGACCGTGGGCAAGGCAAGGGGCTCGGCGTGGGCGACCGCTCCGAAGACCAGGAGGAGCAGCAACGCCGGGGCGAGCATCTTAAGGGATTTAGTCATATACCACCGGAATTTCTGCGGAGGAACCGGCGCCGGGCCCCGGCCAGCGACTTGAGCCGCTGCGAGAGCTGCACCGCGATCTGCGGCGGCTCCTCGACGACCTCGATCTCCTCCAGCATGTCTACCTTGGCGATCAGGTTCACCCCCTCGCCGGAATTGCTCAAAAGCAGGTATTCTCCCCCAACTTCAACGAGCACCAGGGATTTCTTGGGAGCCAGGTAGCGGGTTTCCACCACCCGGATGTAACGGGAGCTCCCGCTCTGGGGGAGCTTCAGGTAACGCTGCGCCAGGTAGTAGAGGACGAGGATGATCCCGACTACCAGGACGAGCGAACCGAAGACCTGCACTACGCTCGCCCCGACGTCGGGACCGGCGTTGCCCGCCGCGCGGGCGGTTGCCGGGAGACCGCAAAGGACGCCGGCAAGAAGGGTTTTTCTCATAACACCTTGTCAACCCGTTCGTTGGGGCTCACGATGTCGAGCAGACGGATGCCGAATTTCTCGTTCACCACGACCGCCTCGCCGCGCGCCACCAGCTTGGAGTTCACGAATACGTCCAAAGGCTCCCCGGCGAGCTTGGTAAGCTCCACGACGGACCCCTGGTTCAGCTGAAGGACGTCTTTCACCAGGAGCTTGGTCCGCCCCAGCTCGACGGTCAGCTGCAGCGGAATATCCATGATGAAATCCAGATTCTTCATCTGGGGAGCATCATCTTTGAAATCCTCAAGAACCATCTCTTTCAATCGCCACCCCCACCCAGCACGCGGCTGATTTGGACTGCCTTGTTACCGCCGCTGACCCCGGCGACCCCCATCAGCTTGGTGACCCCCCCGACTTTGACGGCTAATTCATTTTTCCCGTAGGATTCTAGCATGATGGTATCTCCGGAAGCAAGGTTCAGGAGCTCCGCCATCGATATGGTCGCGCTCCCCATCTCCACCGCGATTTCCAGCGGAGCCTGGATGAGTTCCTCGGAAAGGCGGTAGGACCAGAGCGGGTCGACGACCATCATGTCCGACTGGATGCCGCGCTTGAGCTTGTCGCGGATCGGCTCGATGGTCATCAGCGGGATCGCGATGGACATGTTGCCGACCGTCTCTTCGATCTGGATCCGAAGCGACATCGAGAGGACCTGGTACTCCGGCGGAACGATGTTGACCAGGCGCGGGTTGACCTCCATCCGGAGCAGGCTCGTTACGATCGGGCTCAACGGCGCCCAAGCCCTTTCCAGGTCGGCCAGTGCGTCCCGGACGATCTTCTCGGTCAGCCTGAGCTCGATCGAGGTGAAGAGCCGGTTTCCCCCCACTGCGGAGCCGGAGCCGCCGCTGCCGCCGAGGATGGAATCGACGATGGTGAAGACCAGGTTGCTGTCCAGGGTGATCAGGGCCGCCCCCTTCAGGGGGTCCATCTTGTAGATGGCGAGGCAGATCGGGGACGGGAGGGTATCGAGGAAATCCCCGAACGCGTAGGGACGCGCCTCCTCCTTCTTGATCTCCACCATGCGCCCGAGCCGGTTGGACATGGTCACCCGGTTGTACCGGATGAAGCTGTCGTAGACGATGTCCAGGTTCGGGACGACGCGGTGCGCCTCCATGTCCAGGAGGTCGAACTGCTCCGCCGAACGCTGGAGCTCCTTCTCGGGGACAATGGTCCCGTCGAAGACCGCCGCAACGAGCGCGTCGATTTCTTCCTTAGTAAGGAATTTCTCCATGGAAAGCCCCTACTCCTACTGGACGACGAAATCCGTGAAGTAGACCTTGAGCACCCGGCCCGGGGGAATGATCTTGTTGACTGCGGAAAGGATCTGATCGCGCAGCTGGTTCTTGCCCTGCAGATCCGAGATTTCCTGCATGGTCTTGGTGGTGAGAAGAACCAGGATCGCATCGCGCAGCGGGGCGACCTTCGCGTCGAGTTCCGCTTTGACTGCGGGGTCCGCCTGCTCGAATTCCACCTTGAGCTTCAGGTAGCGGATCTCCTGCCCGTCGTAGATATTGACGATGAAAGGCTCCAGGGCGTAGACCGAGCTGGCCGGTTTGCCACCCTCTTTGCCACCCTCCTTGCCGCCTTCGCCACCTTCGGCCTTCTTCTCGACCTTGGCTTCTTCGCCATGGCCGCCTGCCGCTTTCTTCGATTTGTCGCCGCCCATGAGGAGCATGGCGGCGATGCCGGCTACGGCGACCACCGCGAGCGCGGCGCCGATGATGATGAAGAGCTTCTTGTTGTTCTTGGCGGGAGCCTCTTCTTTTGCCTGTTCGGCCATGTACAAATCTCCTTTTGCCGACTGGATTCGTATGAACATACTACTTCTGCAACGTAAATGCCAGAAAGAACAGTACGGGACCGGGAAAAACGGGTCAGTGGCGCCAGCCCGCACCGAACCCCGCAATCCACAAGAGCAATCACCTATGATACCGGCCGTTTGCCTGCAGATCGGCGGTCTTTTTTTTCTGCCGGGGCCACCACAGCGACGGATCTTCGCTCTGCGCGGCCCAAAACGAAACGCGGCACGTCAAAAGCTTGACATGCCGCGCGGACTATTGCCTATGCTACCGGCAGCAGCGCAGGGTATCCCGCTGTCGGTATCCTGACTCGCCCCAGATCAGGTCCCGATCTGGAAGATCGGCGTGACTCCGGTAATGGGGTTACTGAAAACATCGAGCGCGGTAAAGGTGGCGCTGAAATCGGTGGCGACCGGAGCGGTGCTGCCGGAATACTGGCAGACCACGCTGACGAACTCGCCGGCACTGAAACCGGAAGGGTTACCGGTGGTGGTATTGGTCAGCGAACTTACCACGAAAAACTGGAGGGTCCGGGTCGTGCTGTTGTAGTTGGTCATCTGGGTGTAGACGGTAGCGTTGCTGGTGGTATTCACCCCCGACGGGGTGATCACGCCGCTTTTCACGGTCCCGTCGGTGTTGGTAGATACCGTCACCCCGGCCGGCAGGGTCAGGTTCACGATGATCCCGGACATCGGCTGGGTGGTCCCGGTCGAGGAGATCTTCAGGGTCACCGACGTGCCGGTTCCCCCGCTGCCGCCGTTCCCACCGTTACCGCCATTGCCCCCGTTGCCGCCACTGTTCTGATTGTTGGACAGCGAGTTCGATCCGCCGCCGCAGCCGGCCAAGGCCAGCAGGGCGAACAGCATCACGACCCACCCGAAAAAGCTTTTTTTCATATCGTTCCTCACCAGCTCAAAACGCCGACGCATTTGCGCAGGATGGTCATCACGTCGGTGTAATCGATCACGCTGTCTCCGGCCGGCTTGTACGTGCTGTCGAGCGGGGCCACGTCGGCGAGCGCCTTCTGCGCGTCGGTCAGGGTTTGCTGTCCCAGGAGGTACTTGTAAATCAGCAGCGCGTCGGCGATGTCGACGGAGCCGTCCTGGTTGACGTCACCGGGTTTGTAGGTCGTGGTGCTGCCGGTCTGCGCGGTGCGGACCGGAAGGACGTAGTTCGTGTTGGTCAGTTTGGACCCGAAGGCGGTCGAGCCGAACTGCTTCAAAAGGACGGTCCATGCCTGAGAGTTGTCGGTAAAGATGCGGGTCGTCGAGGACCAGTACGGGGAGGTCCCGGCTGCCAGGGTGAAGTTCCCCTGGGTCAGGGTGGTCAGCCAGGTGTACGGGTCGACCTGCGAGTTGTTGGAAAGTGTCAGGAGCTCGTTGACGTTCGGCATCCGCCAGTCATTGTGCCCCTGGTAGTTCTTGCTGTTCAGGCAGGTCACGAAGTCGATCCCGACCTGCCAGGTCATCGAACCATCGATGCCGCGTTGGCAGGTTGCAAGCGGCGCGGTCACGCCGTCCCGTACCCACTGCAGCCCGGTCAGGTTGTCGACGACGGTGCCGGTAGCGCCGGTCGGCACGGTGAACCGGGGGCTGGGCCAGGCGATCCCCGCTTTTTTCTCGCCATCCTGTCCGGAATTCGGGCAGCTAGCCGCGCTGGTCACTCCGTTGGAGAAGTTGTAGCACAGGGTCTGACCGGTCGCGGGCAGCAGGTCTCCCCCCACCGATGCATCGGTCCGCACCGGCCACACGGAACTGGCAGCGTCAAGACTGTAGGTCAAGACGCTGCCATCCAGCATGTTCACCACCCAAGGTGTAGTGGCATTGTTGTCAACTCCGGCGGTAGAGGTCTTGTAGTAGCCTGCCTGCACGTTGGCGAAGTTGTTGTTGATCAGCCAGGTCGCCTGGTTGGTGACGTCACCGCTGGCGTTGAACAGGGAGCGGAGTTCTTTCACGTTGGGCAGACGCCAGTCGGACCTTCCCAGGAAGCTGTTGGTATTCAGGCACTTCACGTAGTTGAGCGAGGCCTGCCAGTTCATCTGGTAGCCGCTCGGCCGGCACGCCACCGGCCCCGGAGCGTTGCCGTCTTGCGTCCACTGCAGCCCGGTCAAAAGGTCGGTGATGGTGCCGTCGTTGTTGTTTTGAAAGCGAGGGAGAGGCCAGGCGGTCCCAGCCAGGGCTTCGCCGTCCTGCCCGCTCCCGACGCAGGAGGAGAGCAGGTTTCCGGAGGTGTCGTAGCAGGTTTGCTGGCCGGTCTCAAAAGGAGGTGCCGGGACAGCTGCGAATGCACTGCCTAAGCAGGTATTCAGTATGAGGGGAAGCGCCGCCAGGACCCCGAGGGGACCTGGACGGCGGCTCCGAAGGTGTTTCTTCATGGTGCAAAACCTCGTGCGCCGGCAAACCCGGCGCTGGGTTGCCTTCCCGAACCGCTAGGGAAGGTAGGGATTCATCCCCATGACTTTCTGCAGGATGAACAGCGCGTCCCGGACGTCGATGGCGCCGTCGTGGAGCGCCGGGGAGGGATAGACATCGCCGCAAGAGATGGCGGCCGGTGAAGCCGGGATAAGACCGGTGGCGATACGCATCGCCAGGTCGACATCGGCCATGGTGATCTGGCCGTCGCGGTCGATGTCGCCGTCGGGAACCACACAGGTGGCACCGCCCACCCGGATGTAGACGGTCTGGGAGAAGCTGTTGCCGCCGGAAACCACGGTGGCGGTGATGGTGTTGAGCCCCTGGGCGAGCTGGCTCCCCTTGGCGAAGTTGTAGCTCCAGTCGTTGCCGTTCACGATCGCCGCGGCCGGGGTATCACCCGACTCGGTAACCATGTACCCGGTGACGCCGCTGCCTCCCGGGTCGCCGTCGGTGGTCAGGCTGGTGACCGGCACGGTGAGGGAGGGATACGGATCGGGCCCAGCGACGGTGAACCCGGTGATAACCGGCGCCGTGGTGTCCGAGCTTACGTCGATGGTGAGGTCGGTCACCATGGAAACGGCGGCAGAAACGTTGCCGCTCGCGTCCTTGGCCCAGGCGTAGAGATGCTTGCCTACTCCGCCCGAGCTGAAGGTGTAGCTGGTCGGCGCAGGGAAGGTCCAACGCGGGTCGTTGATCAGCGGCTGGATCGAGTTTTCGGTCAAAAGGTAACCGGTAACCCCGCCGGCATCGGTCGCCGCCAGGGTGATCGGCACGGTCAGCGCCGAATAGGAAGCCGGCGCCGTAAAGGCACCCGGAGCGATCGCCGGCGCAGTCACGTCGGCGGCCACGGTCACCGCCACCGGCGCTATGGCGGCCGAGATGTTACCCTCGCGGTCCTTGGCCCAGGCGTAAAGGTTCTTGGCACCGTCGGAGCTGAAGGTGTAGCTGGTCCAGGCCGTGCTGGTCCAGCGCGCATCCCCGACCGCAGGCGGGGTGGCGGTTTCGGTCACCAGGTAGGCGGCAACGCCGCTGCCGTTCAGGTCGGTCGCGGTGAACGCGGTGATCGGTACCGTCCAGGAGGGGTACGGGTTGGGCGCCGCCAGGGTGAAGGCGGTAACCACCGGCGGCGTGGTGTCGGCGCTGACGGTGACATTGGCAAAAGGCCCCGCCGCCGAAACGTTGCCGGTCGCATCCTTGGCCCAGGCGTACAGCGTCTTCGGCCCAGCCGTGGCGAAGGTGTAACTGGTGGGCGCGGTCGCGCTCCAGCTCGAAAGATACGCACTCGGCGTTCCCGGGCTCTCGGTAACCAGGTACCCGGTCACCCCGCCCGCATCCGAGGCGGTAAAGCTCGTGATCGGCACCGTCAGGGCGGCATACGGGTCCGGGACGTTGAAGGTGTCGACGCTGGGAGGATTCACGTCGCTTTGGACATTAACCGCCACGCTTTGGGACGAGACGTTCCCTTCCCGGTCGCGGACCCAACCGTGGAGGTTGTAGGGGCCGCCCTGCGCGGCGAAGGTGTAGGAGGCCGGCGGCGCCGGGGTCCAGTTGCCCAGGTTGGTGGAAACACCGCGCTTCACCGAGATGTTGACCGTGGCGTTGGCGGGGAGGACCGTCCCGGTGATGGTCGGGGAAAGGTTCGCCGGGATGGTCCCGTCGGTCGGGGTGAGCGGCGGATAGACGAAGATCCCCAAGAGGTCGTAGCGGACCGTGGTCGGCGGCTCCACGTTCCCCGCCGAATCCTTGGCGAAGAAGCGGACCGTCGTCCCCTGCGCGATCGGGATCGGCGCGGTGTAGAGGAGCGCCGCGTCGGTCGGGACGGAGCCGTCCAGGGTGTAGTAGATGTTGACCCCGGACTTCTTGTTGGTCAGGGTCATGGAGATCGGGGCGTGGTACAGCCCGGCCGGCGGCGCAAAGGTGGTTGCCGGGAGCGTGGTGTCCACGGTCCAGGTCGCCTTGGTGGCGGTCTTTTGCCAGTTGCCCGCGGTGTCCCTGCCGATGACCTGCAGCGTGTGGGAGCCGCTGGGGAGATTGGTGAGGACGATCGGGGTGCCGACCGCGGTCTCGGCATCCGGGTAGGAGCCGCTGTCCAGAAGGTACTTGTAGGCAACGACATCCTTGCCGACGACGTTCAACGTCGCGGCGGTGGAGTTGGTCAGTGCCGGCGGCACCCCGGCCAGGGTTGCCGTCGGCGCACTGCTGTCGATCAGGTACACGGCGGTGCGGGTCGGCTCCTTGTTGCCGTTGGCGTCGACGGAGTAGTACTTGAGCGTGGTGT
Organism: Geomesophilobacter sediminis; assembly: GCF_016458275.1. Lineage (GTDB taxonomy): Bacteria > Desulfobacterota > Desulfuromonadia > Geobacterales > Geobacteraceae > Geomesophilobacter > Geomesophilobacter sediminis. Next base: position 125,613 of record NZ_JAEMHM010000006.1, on the reverse strand, counting down.
TGGTCTTGATCTGGATCGGCGCGGAGTTGTCCGACTTGTAGATGGTGGAGATGTCGGAAATCGCCGGGTCGGTGCCGTTGGTACTGTAGTGGATGATCGCGCCGCTCGGGACCGAGGTGAGCGCCACCGTCTGGGCCGCGGTGTAGAGTCCCGCCCCCGGCGTGGCGATGGTCGCCGGGACGGCGGTCGGGCTCCCCACCGTGACGCTCAGGTTGGCCTTGATGTCGTTGCCGCCGGTATCGGTCGCCTTGAGCAGGGTGAGCGGAGCGCCGCCGAAGACCGGAACGAGCGAATCGGTGAAGGCGATCTTCAGGAATTGCGCGGTGATCGGGTCCGGGGTGAAGCCGGTCCCGTTGGCCATGACGATCCGCACCGCTCCCACCGCGATCGCCGGGGTCGCCGACGCCGGGAGCTGGCTTCCGGTAAAGGTGGTTCCTTTGGCGGCGTTGAGAGCCACGAAGGCGGCGGGATCGATCTTGCCCAAAAGGGCCTGGGCGGTATTCGGGTCGCCGGGGAGCCCCCCGCCAGGGGGAAGGGCGAGTTCGAACTCCAGGGAGCCGATTTTCGCTATCGCCGGCGCCACCGGGGTGCTGGTGAAGGCGACCGAGAGGTCGACGGTGTACGGCTTGCCGCGGAAAAGGGCCTCGATGGTGTGTCCCTGAACAACGTTGGTGAATATGTACTGCTTGACGGCCCCCACCGAAGTCCCGTCCACCTTGACGTCGGCCACCTCGTAGTTGCCGCTCGGCACGATGTTGAAAACCTTGGTGTTGCCGTAGGGGACCATGGTCTGGGCGGAGATGGTGTTGCCGAGGTCGTCCTGGATGGTCCCGTTGGAGTCGGCGGATACGTTGATCGCGTACTGGATCGGCGTGAAGGTGACGTCGAGGGTGTGGTCGGCCTGCACGTTGGCGATGGTGATGCTGGTGACCGCCCCCTGGGAGGCGCTATCCAGTTTCACGTCCTGGACCAGGTAGCCGACGCTCGGGGTGATCTTGAAGGTCACGTCCTTGCCGGTAGTCGTCGCCACCATGCCGGTGAGCGGATCCGGAGCGGGGGAGATGGTCCCGTTGGGCGGGTTGGCGCCGCCGAAGGTGATGGTCACATGGCGCTGATTGGTGAACACCGCCTTGATGCTGTGGTTGCCTGCGATCCCGGTGAAGGTCCAGCTGGTCTTGGCCCCGACCGAGGCGCCGTCGACGAAGACGTTCCTCAGGATGTACCCGGGCTTGTTGGTGATGCTGTAGGTGAAGGAGCTCCCGTACTGGCAGGTCCCCGAACTCCCGGAGGGGAAAACGCAGATCCCGGTGGTGGCCGCACCGGCGGTGATGGTCCCCCCGGTCCCGGTGGTGTCGGCGACCCCGTTGGTCTCCACCGCCGTGGTCAGGGTGAAGGTGTCGATGGCGAAGGAGGCGTCCAGGGTGTGGTTCGAAGTGACCGTCGGGAAGGTGTACAGCATGGTCGAGGGGACCGTCTTTCCGTCGATCTGGAGCGTGTCGAGGTGGTAACCGATGTTGGGACGGATCGCGAACGACTGGGTCCCCTTGTCGGCAACCTGGACCGCTGCCGGCGGATCGACGGTACCACCGACGGTGACGCTCGGGGTGATGATGTGCGGCGCGTTGCTGAAGGAAGCCTCGATCAGGTGCGGGATCCCGGTCGCCGAGATCGGCGCGAAGGTGTAGCTGGGGAGCGCACCGAGGGAGACCCCGTCCACGATCACCTCCTGGACGTAGTAGCCGCCCGCGGGGACCATTGAGAAGGCCGGAGTGTCACCGACATTTACCAATAGCGGCGCGACCACCGGATTGGAACCGCCGCCGTTCACCAAGTTGATCGTGCCGTTCGCCCCCGGCTGGGCCAGTACGTAAAGGCCGCCGGTACCGATCATCTGCCGGGTCAGGTTTGGGGTCGCCGAGTCGTTGGAGTCGATGTGCAGCACGGCGCTCTTCGCGCCGGCCGGCGCGACCGGCAGGAAGGTCACGTCGAAGGTGCAGAAGCCGCCCGGGCGGATGGTGAGCGGAGCCGGCACCCCGCCGGTCGGAATGGTGCCGCAGGACGAGTTGGAGAGCACGAACTCGGTGCTCGGGGCCGCCAGGCTGTCCAGGGCGCTGATGTTGCTGACGACGAGATTCGAGGTCTGGCCGGTGTTGGTGACCGTGATCTGGTACGAAAACGAGCTCTTCCCGAGGTCGACGTAGGAGAAATCGACCGGCTCGGTGGAGACCGAGGCGCCGGTGTCCTTCCGAACCGCGGTGACCACGATGTAGTTGTCCAGCCGGCTCGAGTTGAGGATGATCCCGTTGCGGCTGACGATCCAGTAGGACTTGTTGATGTAGGCGACGCCGGTCAGGTCGTTGGAGGTCAGGTGGGTCCGATCGGTCCAGGTGACCCCATCCGAGGAGCTGACGATCACGCCGCCCGAGCCGACCGCAACGTAGGTGGAGTAGGTGGAGTCGAAGTCGCAGTTGACCGCGTAGAAGGTGGTGTTCTTGTCGGTGGTCGGGACCTTGCCCGCGGTCCACTTCGCCCCGTCGGCCGAGGAGTAGATGCTTCCGGCGGCGCCCACCGCCACGTAGGTCGGGGTGCCGCTCGGCGCATACGCGACGGTGACGCTGTTCAGATCCTTGCTCCCGGCGGCCTTGGCGGTCCAGGTGACCCCGTCGACGGAGGACAGTGCGGTTCCCCCCTGCCCGACGGCAACCAGGAGGTTGACCCCGAGGGTTATCGAGGTGAGGTTCTTGGCGGTCGGCGGGGTGACCGGGTTCCAGTTGATCCCGTCGGTGGAGGTGAAGACGGCGCCGGCATCGCCTACCACGACGAACTGGCCGGAGCCCCTGCTGTCGAAGACCACGCCGTTGAGGTTGGCGGTCCCTGCGGTGCGGGTGAACCAGTTGGCGCCGTCGAAGGAGTAAAGCACGGTGCCGCTGTCGCCGGCCACGACGAAGGTGCCGTTGCCGTAGGCGATGGCGTTGAGGTCCACCGCGGTGCTGGAGACCTTGGTGGTCCAGGTGGTCCCGAGGTCGCCGGAAAAGATGATTTGTCCGGCGGAGCCGACCCCGACCATGGCGCTGTTCCCGAAGGCGAGTCCTTTCAGCGCCGGCGTCGGTGCCGTGATGATCTGGGTCCAGGCCTGCGTCGGGTTGGTCGCGGTCATGATGACCCCGTCCGCGCCGACCACGACGAAGGTGCTGTTGCCGAAGGCGACCCCGGTAAGGTTCTGGGCGGTGCCGGAGACCCCCGGGATCCAGTTCATCCCATCGGTGGAGGTGAGGGTCACGCCGGTGAGACCTACCGCGACGAAGCTCGTCGAGCCGAAGCCGACGGCGGAGAGGGTGGCGGTGGTTCCGGTGTTCGCCTTGGTCCACGTTACCCCGTCCTGGGAGACGAGGGCCGTGCCGGCGACGCCGACGGCGACGAAGACGCTGCGGTTGCTGACGATGCCGTTCAATGCGTTGGTAGTCCCGGAGGCGACCACCTGCCACGACCCGTTGTTCAACAGGGTGACGATGGTCCCGTTGGCCCCCACCGCGACGAAAGTGTAGTTGCTGTAGACGACGCCGCTCAGGTTCTGGGAGGTGACCGTGGTGTCGGTGACCTCTTTCCAGGTGGCGCCGTCGGCGGAGGAGAGGATGGTTCCCGCTTCCCCGACCGCGTAGAAGGTGTTGTTACCGAAGGCGACGGAGGTCAGGTCGGGACGGGCGGTCGTCTTCCAGGTGATCTTGGCGGAAACGTCGGTCCAGATGATCCCGTCCGGCGAGGTGAGGATGGTACCCGACGCGCCGACCGCCACGAAGAGCTTCTTCCCGTAGATCACCGCGGAGAGGTCGTTGGTGTTCCCGGTCGGCTTGTGGGTGAGCCAGGTGCTCCCGTCCGAGGAAGTGACGATGGTGCCGGTGGCGCCGACCGCCACGAACTGGTTGACGCCGTAGGCGACCGAGTTCAGCGAGTTCCCCTGGGGGAGCGGATTTTTCCAGATCCACTGCGCCAAGGGGTCGTGAACGGTGGCCGCTTGCGCCGACACGATGCACGTAACCAGAAGGGCAATGCAGAAAAGGACCGTCCGCATTCCCAGGCATTTTCGAAGGACTCCCCTCATACTCATCTCCGTTCAACCTCTGGACGCAGGATGCACCTTGAGTGCGGTGCCTGTCGGCGGGCGCGTTTGTGGCGCGCCCGCCGAATCCGAGGGCAGCAGTTATTACCTGATCAGGCCGAGAACTTCCTGGGTCATCTGGTCAGTGGTGGTAATGGTCTTGGAGTTGGCGGAATAGGCCCGCTGGGTGACGATCATCTTGACGAACTCGGTCGCCATGTCGACGTTGCTCGCCTCCAGCGTGTTGGACAGGATCTGCTCGCTGGTGCCGTTGGGCGTGAAGGACTGAGCAGAGAACAGGGCCGTGGAAACGCCGGAATCGCCGGTCGGGGTCCAAAGAGAGTTCCCGGCCTTTTTGAGGGCAGTCGGATCGAGGGCCGATGCGGTCGCGATGGTGATCGGAGGAGACGGAACGCCGGCAGTCACCTTCTGACCGGTCGCGGCGCTGCCGTTGTAGTAGCACTGGGTGATGCCGTCCTGGGCGAGGTAAGTGATGATCCCCTGGCTGTCGATCTTGGTGACCCGACCGAAGTCGGTGGTCGTGTCGGAGTTGCTGTTCAGGAACTGGATCGGCTTCCCGTCGGTCCCCATCACCTGGTAACCATCCGGGTTGACCAAGAAGAGGTTCTTGTCGACGTGGAAGGAGCCGGCCCTGGTAAGAAGGCCTTCGGCCGGGGTGGTCGGGTCGGGAGCGGAAGGATTCTTCACGATGAAGAAGCTGTCACCCTGAATGGAGAGGTCGGTGACGTTTTCCGAAGTATTCGAGGAGCCCTGGGTGAAGATGTTCTGGACGCTCTGGATCTGGACGCCTTTGCCGATCTGGGAGTTATTGCCGATGTTGGCGGAAAGCAGGTCGGAGAAGTTGGTCCGCGCCTCTTTGTAGCCGACGGTGTTGACGTTGGAAATGTTGTTGCCGATGACGTTCATCGCATCGCCGTTAGCCAGAAGACCGGATACGCCAGTGTAAAGAGCAGAAGTAACAGACATGATTTTGCCTCCTAAGTCCGTGTTTGGTTGTGGGACACGTCAGTCGGTCGGTGTCCCGCGGGCTTTCCTTCTGGAGGGCCAGCCCTAAAAAGTCAGTTCTAAGTTCCAGGTTCCAAGTTCTAGGTTAAAAGCCTCGGTCCGGTTTAGAGGACGATCGCCGAGTCGATGTTGGTGAAGACGTTGCCTTTCATTCCCTGCCGGTCCATCGCGGTTACCACGGTCCGGTTCTTGACGCTTACTACCAGGGCGGCATCTCCCATCATGACCAGGGATTCCTTGCCACCTTTTTGTGCCACGCTGTCCACCGCTCCGGCCAACTGCTGCATGTCCGCATCGGTGAGCGTGATCCCTCGCGACTTCAACCGGTCCTGTGCGTGCTGCGAAAGCTTGACCGGCTGGCCGGTGAGCTTCTGGTCCAGGGTACGGGCAAACGGGGTGTTCCCGCCGACCTGCTTGCTTCCCTGGGGCGCTGCCGGCTCCGGCCTCTTGGTCGGGGTTATCGGCTGCGGAAACAGGATGGTGTTGTCGATGTTCACCTTACCCTCCTACCGACGTCACGTCCGTGAGGCTGACGGCGATGGGGCCCACGTAGACGGTCGGGACGGTCCCGGTCATGTCCACGCTGTTGACCGACCCCTTGACGAACGGGGTGGCGGTGATGTTGTTGCCGGCGGCATCCGTGGCGGTGACCGCGACGTTGTAGACCCCGGCGGCAGCGGTCGCGCCGCCGTTGGTGGTACCGTCCCAGGATACCGACCCTTTGCCCGCCGCAGTCGACCCGCCGGTGAGGGTCTTGACGACCGCGCCGGTGCTGTCGGTGATGGAAACACTGACGTTGGCAGCGGACGAGGCGAGGTAGTAGTTGACCGCCGTCGGGCTCCCCGCGGTGAGGTTCACCTGGGTGCCGTTTGCCTCGACCGATTTCCCGACCAGGGAAACGGCGGCGAGGGTGGTGCTGTTGTTCCCCTGGGAGAGGAGGTTGGACAGGTTGCTGTTGGTGTTGTAGGCCTGCTCCACCTGGGTCAGCTGCGCGAGCTGGGAGAGGAACTGGGTGCTGTCCTGCGGGTTCAACGGATCCTGGTTCTGCAACTGCGTGATGAACAGTTTCAGGAAGTCGTCCTTGTTGAGCCCCGCCGTCTGCTTCATGGAAGCATCAGCGGCGGACGTATTGGTTGTTGTTGCACTGTTTACGTTGGTGATCATGTTGCCTCCTGGTTAAAATCTCACGTCAAGCAGGTTGTTGACGTCCCCTGTCAGATAGTTGACACGGACCGGCTCCACGCCGTCGGAGTAGCTCAGACTGGCGCTTCGGGTGGTGGAGCGCTGCTGTTGTTGCTGCCGGTCGTCCGCCAGCGGGTTGTTGTTGGGGTTGTTGAAGCTGTCCCGCGAGCCGGTGGATACGTCGAATCCCTCCATGGTGAAATTCTTCGCGGCAAGGGTCTCCTTCAGGCTCTGCACGTTGCTGAGCAGAAGATCCTTCACCGTCTTGTTGTCCGCCTGAACCTCCACCCGGACTTTGTTGCCGTCGTCCATCCGGACCTGGATTTTCAGTTCCCCCAGTTCACCCGGGTTGAGCCGGATACTGATCTGGCCGTTCCCCTTGCCATCGTGAACCGCCACGCCGTCTTTGATCTGGGAAAGGATGCTTTCGTGCAGCGTGGTCGTGGCTGCTGCGGACTTCGGTGCGGGAGCCGGCGCCTCGACCTGCTGCTGCGGCGTCGCGATCCCCAGGGGCTGCTGGGCCTGGGTCTGCTCCTTTACCTGGTGCTTCTGATCGTGCTGCTCCTTCTGCTCGGGGTTGGAAAAACCGCCGTTGGAGCCGTTTTCCGGCTTTGCGGTCGTGTTGGCGGTCCCCGCCTGAGCGACTTTCACCTCCGGCTGCTCCTGGCTGCGCTCCTCCTGCTTGAGCTCGCCCCGCCCCCCCCCAACCGCTGCCGCGGTGGCGGTGTCGCGAACCGTTCCCTTCGCCTGGGTTACGCCGCCGGTTGCCTCGGCCGCTTTCCCGGTTTCCACCGGTTGGCTGGCCGCCGCTTCGGCACTTTCCCGAACCTCGGTGTCGGCCTGAGGCAGCGCCGCGGAACCCGCAACCACCGGTTGCGCTTTCACGGTCTGGATCTGGGCCGGCGCCGGGGCGGTCGCCTCTGCGTTGCCGGTCGGTGCAGGATTTTTTGACACCTCGGCGGCCGTGGCGTCGGCCTTTTGAGCCGGCACCCCGGTGTCCCTGAGTTCCTGGGTCGCCTGGTGCTGCGCGCTGTCATCCTGCTGCGCTTTGCTGGCGCGGAACCCGGAGCCGTAGATATCCCGCACCATGCGGGCCGACCGCTGTTCGCGTGCCGTCACCGCCGTTTCCCGAACCGCATCCGGTGCCGGTCCGGCCTGCTGCGCCGCCGGTTGGGGCACCGCCGCTGTGGTCACTGCCGCCTGCTGCTGCGCCGCCGCAGTGGTCGCCGCCGCTTCTTGCGAAGCCGCCGGCGCTGCCGTCTGCTGCACCGAAACCGTCACCGGTGCCGCCACGATCGGCTTGCTATCGGCAACCGGGGCCGATGCCGCGGTTACTTCCACCCGCGCTGCCCCGGAGGCTGCAATCTTGGTGCCGGAGTTCTCCGGTACCGGGGCCGCAACCTGCCGATTTTGGTGAGAAACCTCCTCACCCGTTGCTACCTGACCTCCCGCCGCCATCCCGACGCCGGCATTGGTGTCGGAAACCGCCTGGTTGGCAAGGGGGGTAGCGGTTTGGACTGCGGGTTGTGCCGGTGCGGCTGCCTGCTCCGCGCGCGGCTCCCGGATCATCTGGGAAAGGGAAGTGGCATCCGGGTTTTGTACTGACTGGACCTTTCCCGTGCCGTTCCCGGACGTCGCTGCCGAACTGACGGTGCGCTCGCCTTGGAACTGCGCCGCTTTTGGGAAGAAGGGGACCGGACGGTCTTCCTGAAGCGACGGTTGCCCGACCGGACGCGCCTCGTTTGCCGGGATGAAGCCCGGGGCGGAAGCGGATGCGGCAACGGGCTGCGCGGCGCCGGCCACCGGGACGGTGGGAGCGGTTGCGGTGGCTGCGGACGTATCTTGCGGAAGCGCCGCGCCGGACGCCGGGACATCGTTTTTCGATGCCGGAAGGGTCATTGCCGACGGAGATGCCGCCGCAACGGTTTCGGTAGCCGCAGTGGCTGCGTTACCGTCCTGCTGGGGCGCCGTCGTGGTGGCGGAAACCGGTACCGCCAAAGCGGCAGCAAGCGCTGCCATCTGGGGTGCCGGCGCGACGGGAATCGCCGCTACAGGCGGAATTACCGGTGCCGCCTGGTTGGAAGCCGCATCGGCTGCGGTCTCCTTGTCCCCGTTTTTTTGCTTGGTTGCCGGGGTCGGGTCGTCGTTGGCCGCCGGTTTCGCCGGGACAGCGATCTCGGCATCGACCACCGGCTGAGCTGCGGAAGCGGTCTCGGCGTCGGGAGTTGCGGCCTGCCTGATTGCTTCCTGCCGGTTCGTTACGACGACCTGTTGCGACGGGAAACGGATGACGTTCCCCATCCCCACCGTCGCAAACTGCGGGATGGGCTGCGGAGCCGCCGGAGTTGTGGCAGGGGTGGCGGAATCCGCTGCCGCGGCAGACGCCCCACCCGCGTTGGCGGTGGCGGGATCGGCTTTTGTCGCGGAGTTCTCTTTCTGGTCCGGCGCGGCCTGGGGCGAAGCGGAAAGCGTCGGTGCTGCCGAGCCTCCGTCGGTCCCGTTTGCTGTCGGCGCGGGGGAATCCCCCTGGCCGGGGAGTTTCACCTGGAGGATACCGGCGAAGCTTCCCGAATCGGACGAGGAAAGAGGAGCCGCCCCCCTGCCGGTCGAGGGCAGGACTGCTGGTGCGGCTTCAGGTTGAAACAGTAAAACGTTTGGAATCATGGTTTTTCACCTCCTTTCGTTCCAGAATGCACGGGGGCTGCCCGTGTGCTGCAAAGCGTTTCGATTCGCGGTCCCGAAGGGAAGCGAATTGTTCTAACGGTAAGGCGGCCCCCCCGTAGGAGCGCCATTCCTGTCGCGATCACCAAACCCCATCCTCACCCTGTTCCTCCCCTTGAAAGGGAGGGGGCGCAGGGGCGCCGCTTCGGAGATTGGCTACTTGGAAGCCAGGTTCTCCTTGGTCCAGCGGATCACGTTCGGCTGGGTCAAAAACGGGATCAGCTTGACCGCGGTCTTCTGGTCCATCTTGTCCAGCATCTCGATGACCAAAGGCTCGTCGAGCTTGTTCATCAGCGCCGCCGCGTCGGCGGGCTTCAGCTTCTTGTAGATGGTCATGGTCTTCTTGAACTTCTCCTCGTCGAGCTTCTTCTTGCCGGCGAGCGAGGTGTCCAGGTTCTTCTTGGCCTGGTCGAGCTCCTTGATCCGCGCGTCGAGCGAGGCGGAAAGCCGCTGCAGCTCGGCCTCCTTGGCGGCAAGCGCCGCTTCCTTCTCGGAAAGCTGCTGGCGCTTGAGGTCGAGCGCCGCGGCGTCGTCGGCCAGGGTACGCGCCCGGGCCGCAAGCTTTGCCGGCTCGGCGGCGCCGGCGTCGCGGGCCGGACTGCGCCATTCGTAGATCCCGAACCCCGCCGTGATGAGAAATAGGACCAACACCAGCTTGTTCACTTCTTGCCTCCCCTGCTCTGCACCGCTATCTCGTCCATGAAGTCCCGCTCCTTGATGAGCTGGTCATGTTTGAGGTCCCGCATCTTCTTCTCCTTGAACACCTCGAGCGCCTTTTTCTCCTTGGCCGCGGTGATCAGGGCCTCGTGCTTCTCCTTCACGACCTTCTCCAGGCCGACCAGGGTCTCGCCGAGGTTCCGTATCTCCTTCTTCTTCCGCATGCTGAAGTTGCCGTACAGCTGCAGCTCCGCCGCGTCGATCCCTTCCATCTGGCGCTGGTTGTAGACCTTGGCCAGCTCGTCCAGGGCGTTTTTCTCGCTTTTGAGCTGCGCCCGGGTGTTTTCCTGCTGCACCTTCGCGGCCGCCAGCTCCAGCTGGTGCAGGCGCTCGACCTCCTTGCGGTACTTGAGGATCTGCTCCAGTCTGAACTCAGGTTGCTTTGCCATTTCCTATCGCCTCCTTAGGCTACAGTCCCTGGCCGTCTTCGAACATACGGCTCAAGGCCGCGATCGAATCCTCGACCCCGACCCCGTCCGTCACGTGCTGCTTCAAATAGGCGATCATCTGGTCCATCTTGGCGATGGCCAGGTCGATCTTGTGGTTGCTCCCCACCTTGTACGCGCCGATGTTGATCATGTCCTCGGCCTGCCGGTAGGCGGCGAGGATCTCCTTGAAGTAGCCGGCGGCCCGCTGGTGGTCGCGGGTGGTGACGTCGCTCATGACGCGGCTGGCGCTGTTCAGGATGTCGATCGGCGGGTAGATGTTGCGGGCCGCCAGGTCGCGGTTCAAGATGATGTGCCCGTCCAGGATGGAGCGCATCGCGTCGGAGATCGGCTCGTTGAAGTCGTCCCCTTCCACGAGCACCGTGTACAGCCCGGTGATCGACCCCTCCTGGAAGTTCCCGGTCCGCTCCAAAAGCCTGGGCAGCGCCGCGAAGACCGACGGGGTGTATCCCTTGGTGGTGGGCGGCTCGCCGATGGCGAGCCCCACTTCCCGCATCGCCATCGCGAAACGGGTCGCCGAGTCCATCATCAGGAGGACCTTCTTGCCGCGGGCCTGGAAGTACTCCGCGATGGTGGTGGCGATGTAGGCGCCGCGCATCCGGACCAGCGGGGGCTGATCCGAGGTGGCGACGACGACCACCGATTTCCTGAGCCCGTCCACCTGCAGGTCCTTCTCGATGAACTCCCTGAGCTCGCGGCCGCGCTCCCCGATCAGGGCGATGACGTTGACGTCGGCCTCGGTGTAGCGGGCGATCATCCCCAAGAGGGTGGACTTGCCGACCCCGGAGCCGGCCATGATGCCGACCCGTTGCCCCTCGCCGCAGGTCAAAAGGCCGTTGATGGCCCGGATCCCCAGGTTGAGCGGCTTTCGTATCGGACGGCGCTGCATCGGGTTCACCGGGGTCGCGTAGATCGGGCATTCCTCGGTGACCTGGATCGGCCCCTTGTCGTCGATCGGCTGCCCCAGCCCGTCCACCACGCGCCCCAAAAGGGCCGGGCCCACCCCGAGCGACGCCTTTTCGCGCCGGACCGAGATCAGGCTCCCCAGCCCCACCCCGCGCAGTTCCCCCAGCGGCATGAGCAGGGTCTTGTTGTCCCGGAAACCGACCACCTCGGCCGGAATCGGCGGCTGCCCCTCCGAGTGGACCTCGCACAGGCTCCCCACCGCGGTGTCCGGGCAAAAGCCCTCGATCACGAGCCCCACCACCTGGGTCACCTTGCCGTGGAAACGGACCGGTTTCACGGTCTCCACGAGGCTGCGGTAGCGGGAAAGTTCGATCACGGTTCAGGCTCCTCTTCGTGCCGGGTGTGCTGCTCCTCGATCAGGCGGCGCAGGATCTCGTCGAGCTGGCTGTCGACCCCGGCGTCGATGTTGCCGCGGACCGTCTCGACGAGACAGCTTGCGGCGGGGAGCGCGGGATCCCCCTTGAAGGAGACCCGGCGGTTGTCGGCGAAAAGCCGGACGTACTCCGGGTCCTCCGCCAGCTGCTGGTACTGGGCCCGGTTGAGCCGGACCACGATCTCGTCCTCCCGGGTGGCGAACTCGACGGCGGCTGCCGCCATCCCCGCCAGGATGGCCGGATCGAGGGTGATCTCGCGCAGGATCACCTTCCGGGCGACGGCGACGGCGAGCTTCAAAAGCTCCTCCTCGCTCTCCTGCATCAGCTGCTCCCGAAGCGGCCCCAGGGTCACCAGGGCCTCGCCGAGCGCCTCGCACAGCGAGGAAAGTTCGGTCTGCGCCTGGAGCTTCCCGTCGCGGGCGCCGTCCTCGTAGGCCTGCTCGACCATCCGGGCCACCTCGTCCTCCGGGATCCCCGGCGGGGGCGGGGGGAGGATCTCCTCCTCGGGCTCCGCGACCGCTTCCTCGACCGGTTCGGGCAGGCCGAAGGAGATCGGCTGGAAGGCCGCCTTTTCCTCCGACTTCGGGGCCGCCCCGAGCTGGTCCCGCACGAAGACGCGTTCCGCGACCGGTTCGGGGAAGTTCTCAGACGAGGACATCGTCGCTGCCTCTGCCGGCGATCACCACCTTGCCGTCCTCCTCCATCTTCCGGACGATCTTGATGATCTCGGACTGCGCCTTCTCCACGTCGGAGAGGCGCACCGGCCCCATCACCTCGAGGTCCTCGCTGATCATCTCGGCGGCGCGGCTGGAGATGTTGCGGAAGATCTTCTGCTTGACGTCGTCCGGGGAGGTCTTCATGGCCAGGGTCAGGGTGTCGTTGGAGACCTCGCGCATGACCACCTGGATGGCGCGGTCGTCGAGCTTGAAGATGTCCTCGAAGGTGAACAGGTGCTTGCGGATGACCTCGGCCAGCGGCGGGTTGAGGGTATCCAGCTTGTCGAGGATCTTCTTCTCGCGGGAGCGGTCCAGATGCCCGAAGACGTCCACGACCTTCTCGACCCCGCCGACCTTGAAGCGCTGCACCCCGCCCAGGGCGGTCAGCTCGACCCGGATCACCTCGTCGATCTCGTTCAGGATCTCCGGGGAGACCTGGTCTACCTCGGCGATCCGGATCACGACCTCGGCCTGGAGGTCCTGGGGGAGCAGCGAGATGATCTCGCTGGTCTGCTTGGGCTTGAGCTTGGCCAGGACCACCGCGATGGTCTGCGGGTGCTCCTGGGAAAAGAAGTTGGCGATGGTCCGCGGGTCCATCGAGGAGAGGATGTCGGTCATGTCCCCGATCCCCGAGGTGCGGATCTCCTGGAGCAAAAGCTCGGCGCGCTGCGGGCCCAAGGCCCGCTCCAGGATCTTCTTGACGAAATCCTCCCCCTGGGCGAAGAAGCCGGTCTCGGGGTTGGTGATGTCGGTGAACTCGGCGATGACGTCGGTGATCTGCTGCCGGGGGACGTGCCCCAGCTTCGACATGCTCTGGCTGATCTTCTTGATGTCGCCGTCTTCCAGGTGCTCGAAGACCCTGGCCGTCGCCTCGGGCCCCAGGTACAGCATCAAAACGGCGGCTTTTTCCGCTCCGGTCATGCTAAGGCTCTCCTCGGTTTTCCGGTCATTCCTTGCGGGTCAACCAGTTCTGAATGATCTGCGCCGCCTGGTAGGGGTCCTGCTTGACCTTCTCCACCAGTTCCAGCTGGGTCTGGCGCTCCACCGCCGCCTCGCGCTTTTGCTCTTCGATGAGCTTCTGGGCCTCCAGGTCGTTCACCTGCAGCACTTCCTTCTGCTTCTCCACGTGCAGAAGCTTCATCAGCGGGCGGACCACGAAGAGCACCAGGGCCAGGAAGCCGAGCCCGATCAGGACGTTTTTCATGAGCGCCTGGAGGATCGGCGCGTTGTACCACTTGGCCCCTTCGTCGGTCCCCTCGCCGGTCTCCTGGAAGGGGATGTTGGCGACGGTGACCTGGTCGCCGCGCTCGGCGTTGAAGCCGACCGCGCTTTTCACCAGCGCCTCGATCTTCTGCATCTCGTCCGGGGAGCGCGGCTGGTACTTAAGCGGCGCTCCCGGCTTGCCCCCCACCGGCGGCTCGTACTTGCCGTCCACGAGGATGGCCACCGAGACCTTGGCCAGGGCGCCTACCGGCTCGATGATCCGGGCGGTGGAACGGCTCACCTCGTAGTTCAAGGTCTCGTCGCTCTTGCTCCCCCCACCGGAGGTTGCGCCCGGCGGGGTCACCCGGTTGATGTTGCTCTGCACGCCCGGCACGCCGCTCTGGGTGGAGCTGGTCGCCCCCTTCTCCTCGCTGCGCTGCTCGCTGCGCACCGCCGCGGAATCGGGATCGTAGCGCTCCTCGAACTTCTCCACCTGCTTGTAGTCGAAGCTGGCCGACACGCGCGCCACCGACTTGCCGCTTCCCACCACCTTGTCCAGAAGGGTCTGCAGCTTCTCTTCCTGGCCCCGCTCGAAGTTGTGCTGGGTTTCCTGGCGCACGCCGCTGATCTTGGAGGCGGCGTCGTTGGGGCTGTTCTTGGATAAGACCTTGCCGCGGGAGTCGAGCACGGTGACGTTTTCCGGGTCCATCCCCTCGATGGAGGAGGCGACCAGGTGCACGATCCCCTGCACTTCCGAGTCGCGCAAAAGGCCGTTGGAGCGCATCTTGATGACCACCGAGGCGGTGGCCGGCTTTTCGGCTTCCTTGAACAGGGTCTTCTCGGGAAGGGCCAGGTGCACCCGGGCCGACTCCACCCCGCCCAGCTGGGCGATGGTCCGCCCCAGTTCACCCTGCAGGGCGCGCTGGTAGTTGAGCTTCTGGACGAACTCGGTCATCCCGAAGTTCTTCCGGTCGAAGATCTCGAAGCCGACCCCGCCCCCCTGGGGGAGCCCGTCGCTGGCCAGCGAGAGCCTCAGGTCGTACACCTTGTCGGACGGGACCAGGACCGCCTTCCCGTCGTTGGATATCTGGTAGGGAACCTTCTGGTCCTTGAGCTTTTTGACGATCTCCCCGGCATCCTCGGTGGAGAGGTTGGTGAACAGCGGACGGTAATCCGTCTTGTTGGCCACCATGATCAGCGCACCGAACGCGATGAGGGAGACGAGCGCCACCCCACCGACGATCAATCGCCGCGCCTTGCTCAAGGCGAGAAACGGTTCCAAAAGTTTTTTAAGGCCTTCCGGCATACCTACTCCACGTCGCGGTCCGCGCTATCTTTCGCCTACACCTGCATCCGCATGATTTCCTGATAGGCGTCGACCGCCTTGTTGCGTACCTGGGTGAGCATCTGGAAGGAGATGTTCGCCTTCTCCACGGCGAGCATCACCTCGTGGAGCCCCTTGCTCTGGCCGGTGGCGAGGTCCTGGATCGACTTGTCCGCCTGGCCCTGCAGGTCGTTCACCTTGCCGACGAAATCCTGGAAGAACTTCCCGAACTCGACCGAGGCCGGCTGCTGGGCCGCTTCGGTTGCCGCCGACGTGGGGTTGAGGGATAGGGATCCGGCGGTGGCGGCGCCGATTTTCTCGATGACCATCTCTTAGCTCTCCTTTTTGCTAACGACCCAGTTCCAGGGTCTTGAGCGCCATATTCTTGGCCGCGTTGGAAGCGGTGACGTTCGCCTCGTAGCTGCGCGAGGCGGTGATCATGTCCGCCATCTCCTCGACGACGTTGATGTTCGGATAGGCGACGTACCCCTGGGGGTTCGCGTCGGGATGGGTGGGGTCGTACTGGAGGCGGGGAGGATTCGGGTCCTCCATGATCTGGGTGACCTCGACGCCGCGCGCCGCGGCCTTGCCCAGGGCGTCGCCGAAGGAGCCGGGGGCGTCGGTCGCGGTGAAGACGGCGTCCTTGCGCTTGTAGGGCCCCCCCTCGGCGGTCTTGGTCGAGTTCACGTTGGCGAGGTTGCTCGAAATGAGGTTCATCCGGGTCCGCTGCGCGGCGAGCGCAGAGGCGCTGATGTCCATGGAAGAGAAAAAGTCCATAGTTAGCTCCCTTTGATGGCCAGCTTGATGCCGTCAAACTTCTTGTTCAAAAGCTGTATCGATGCGTTGTACATGATCTGGTTTTCCGCCAGGCGCCCCATCTCGGTCTCCATCGCCACCGAGTTGCCGTCCGGGCCTTCCGCCTTGTCCGGGGTCTCCAGCACGTCACCCTGGACCCGGTCCAGCTGCTGCGTCCCCCCCTTGAGCGGGATGTGGCGCGGATTGGTCACGTCGAGCCGTGCCGAGCTCCCCTTGCTCACCGCGTTTTTCAGCTCCTTTTCGAAGGAGAGGTCCGAAGGGGTGAAATTGGGGGTCTCTACGTTGGCGAGGTTGGAGGAGATCAGTCCCTGCCGCTTGGCCCTCAGGTCGAGGGTCTTGCCGAGCAGTTCCACCGTATTTCCGAAAATTTGCAGCGCCATGAAGGTTCTCCTTTTTAAGCCTGCGGCTGAAAAAGCAAAAGCCGTACCATCCCGCGTAACGGGGCGCGGCGCGGCTTTTCCCGTACCTGTGGTCAAAATTTTGACCGGGCGGGCAGCTCCTTCGACATTTTCAACCGCCACTGGATGTCGGTCAGCCGTTCGGCGGCCATTTTCTTCCAGGTCGAGTCTTTCCCTTCCTTGACGACCCGGTTCCAGGAGGCGCTCGCCTCCTTGACCCGGTTCAGCTTGAGGTAGAGCTCGCCCATCTTGTAGAGGAACTGGTCCGCGGTCTCCCCGGAGGCGAACTTGAGCCCCTCCTGGTATGCCCTGATGGCGCCGGCGTTGTCCCGAAGGAGCACCCGCGCCGCCGCGAGCGAAAAGTAGGTGTCCGGAAGGAGCGGGGAGCCGGCCGGGGCTGCGGCCGCGAAGCGGGCCAGGGCCCGCTCCCCGCCGCGGTGGTCGCCGGAGGCGATGAGCCCCTTGCCGAGGTAGTAGTCGCTGTCGGCGATCTGGGCTTTGGTCGCTTTCTTCCCGCCCAGGAAGGCGAGCTGGGCCGCCGCCCCCTTCTGGTCCCCCTTCTCGAAGGCGAACCCGGCCAGCCGCTCCCGGATGTGCTGGGCCTGCGCCCCTTTGGGGAAGCGGCTCAAGTAGGCCTTGCCGGCCTGCTCGGCGGTGTCCCTTTTCCCGAGCGCGTAGGCGTCCTCCACCATCCGCTCCAGAAGGTACGGGGCGGCCGCTCCGGCCCAGGGGCGTTCGGCGAGGTAGCCGAAGAGCGCAAGCTCCACCGACACCTGGTTCGAGCGGTGGCAGGCGTCGCCCAACCGGCGGGCGAAGTCGGGGTCGGTGAGGGTGACGGAGAGGTATTCCTTGTGGTCCAGGGCGAACTGCACCAGCTTCTTGTCGTCGTGGGTGGCGAAGATCTGCTTGTAGACCGGCAGGAGGAGCTCCTCGCGCATCTGCCGGGTCACGGCAAAGAACATCCCGTGCGGGTAGCGCCGCTGGTAGGTCACCACGGCATCGAGGGCGTCGGCGGCCGGTCCGTAGAGCGCCTCGAGGAGGGCGATCTTGAACAGGGCCTCGTCGCGCAGGGGCTGCTCGCCCGGGTTGTCGTAGAGGGTCTGGTAGCGCTCCTGGACCGGCTTGTAGGTCTCGGGGGAGAGGGTGAAGACCTCCCGGTCCACGAGCTTCATCCGGGCCCTCCCTGCCGCGGCGCTCCCCGGGAAGCGGGCGATCACGCTGCGGTAGGTGTGGATGGCGGCGGTGTCGTCTCCGTGACGGCTCTGCATCTGGGCGAGATGGTTCAAAAGCGGCCCGGCGTAGAGGCTCCCGGCCTGCTGGACGATGAGCCGGGTGAGAAAGGCGCGCCCCCCGGCGAAGTCGCCGGTCCGCGCCTTGACCTCCGCATAGCATTCCATGACGTCCGGCACCCGTTCCAGGTACTCCGGATCGAGCCGCTCCCCTTCCTGGAACGACTTCAGGGCGTCGTCCATCCGTCCCAGCAGGTAGTACGCCTGCCCCAGCCGGTAGCAGGCGAGCGCGCGCACCGCCGGAGCCTGGGTCAGGAAGTGGCTGAAAACCGGGACCACGTCGCCCGCCTGCTCCTTGTAAAGGACATCCTCGGCACGCTGGAAAAGGAGCGCCTCGTTCTCGGGGAGGTACTGGCGGAGCTTCTTGTCGTCGGTGGGGGCGAAGGGGAGTCCGGCGCGGAACGGGGCGTCGAACTCGCGCACCAGCTTTTCGGTACCCTGGAGGATCTTCTCCCGCCCGGGCATGATGTCGACCTTGCCCGCCGGGCGCGTCGCCGGGGCGACGTCGACGATGAGGGACTGGGGATTGCCGCCGGGAATCAGCCGCGGCTCGTTCCCCGACTGCACCTTGACCACCACCTGCAGCTCGTCGCCGTGCTGGGAACAGACGATGCCGGCCACGTGGGGACCGGAGAGGGTGCGGTACTTCCGGAACAGCGGGGAGTCGGCATTGCGGACGCTGACCTTGAGACGCCCGGCGAGCCTGGTGACGGTGTAGTCGGGGGTGTCGCTGAAGAGAAGCGTCACCCGGCTCCCTCCGGAATGGGGGGCAACGCGGATGCGCAGCAGGCGGTTCGCCTCCTCGCCCCGGACCAGGGCCGGAAAAAGGGAGAGCAACAGAACGCAGCACAAAAGCCGCAGCAGGCGCGGCAACGCTTTGGGTCGGTGATGGGCCATGAAGGGGGTTAAGGCAAAAGGTGTGCCGTCGAAAACGTAACGCGGGGGGTGGGGCGTAAAGCGGTGCCAGGCGCGGATTGGCGCGAGCGAGGCGGGAGGGGGGCGTGCCGCATCGTCAAAAATAACTGGGGCGGGTCGATTTTTTGACGCAGCTTCCCCCGAGGCCGGGTCCGGTCCGGGAAGCGGCGCGGTGGGGGTCAGGCGTTGAGCATCCTCCCGATCTTACTCTTCAGCTCGTCGGCGGCGAAGGGGCGGAGCAGAACCTCCTTGGCGCCGGCCTTGAGCGCCTTCAAAAGCGAGGTCCGGGTCCACTCGGGGGAGCAGAGGATGACCGAGCCGCCCCGCTTCTTCAGAAAGGGCACGATCCGGTTGCAGACCGCGAGGTCGCGGTCGGCAGTGTGCTTGAGGGTGATCACCGCGATCTTTACCTCGGACTGGGCGCACAGGGCCGGGATGTCGGCGCTCAGGGGGGCGTCGATCATCTTCAGGCCGCAGGAGCCCAGGTTCTCGATGATCTCCCCGCGCTCGGTCTCGTCGCCGAGCACGAGGATCGACTGGGGGAGCACCCCGGGAGTCGCCTTCTCCTCCACCGGGACCACCGCCTGGGCCTCGGCCGCGGCCGCCTCCTCCGCATCACCTTCCGGATCGAAGAGCTTGGCGAGGTCGCGGGGGACCATGATGTCGAGCCGGTTCATCTCCTGCCCCGGGATCGCCAGGGGGACCCGGTACATGACGTAGTTCCCCTCCGGGAACGGGATGTCGTCGGTCAACTGGTCGATTTCCGGGATGTAGCGGACCGGGGTGAGGAGCTTTAGGTGCACCTTCTCGGGGAGCTTGGGCTGGAAGACCGAGTTGAAGGAACCGATGATCTGGTTGGCGATCTCGCCGAAGGCGTCGACGTCGTCCGGCTCCTGGATGTTCAGGCGCCTTTTCTCCCGGATCCTCGGGTCGGGGATCCCCAGGAGGATGCTGCTCATGGTGATGGCGTCGCCGAGCTCGAACAAGAGGTAGAACTTCCCCTGGTAAGCTTCGCGCGACTCGACGACGACCGAATAGACGCCGTAGTCCATGTCGCAGCAGTAGCTTTTCTTGTCCGTGTTGAGGATGTCGGATTCCTCCACGGTGAGATCCTGACCGAGGAGCATGCTGCTCTCCTCCCCGGCCTGCCTCATCGCGGCGTCCAACATCGCTTGTAGCTTGGCGTATGCCATGGTGTGTTACCCGTTGCCTACTCTTCTTTGCGCAGCTTGAGCCCGACCAGGAAACGCTCCCCTTCGTTCAGAAAGGGGATGACGACGCAGTCGCTGTCGGACATGGAGTTGATGGTGTAATCCTCCCCGGAGATGACGGTCGGGATGGAGAGGTTGATGTCCAGTCCCCCCTTGGAGAGGATCTGCTTGACGTAGCCGCCGAGCATGTTGGCGATCTCGCCCAGGGCGTCGTTGACGTCCTCGCCGACCTCATCGACGTCCATGCCGAGCATGTTCGAGGTGATGCGCAGGGCGAGCGGCTTGGGGCAATGGATGGAAAGGATCCCGGTGTAGGTGCCGGCGAGCCCCACCATGCCGGTGACCGAGCAGTGGAACGAGGTCACCGGCTCCTTGAGCGGGTAGCTGTCCTCCAGCGCCATCATGACCATGGTGTCAAAGACCTCCTTGGTCGCGTTGATGACGTATCCCGCGAGTTCCGCCTCTTCGAGGTGGGTTGCCTCCGAGATCGTTTCGTTCAGGGACATCATAAGATGCCTCCCAGCTTCTGATTGAGCTGCTCCGGGGTGAACGGTTTCTTGATGCTGTCGCTGGCGCCGTTGTTGACCGCCTCTTTCAGGATGTCTTCGCCACCCTCGGTGGTGATCATGACGATCGGAACCGTGCACCCCTTGGCGCGGACGTTCTTGATGAACTCGAGGCCGTCCATGTTCGGCATGTTGATGTCGGAGAGGATCAGGTCGATGGTCTTTCCTTCCATGGCGGCCAGCCCCTCGATCCCGTCACCTGCCTCGTAGATATCGTCCACGGCAAGGCCCGCCTGACGCAGGCTGCGGGAGATGATTTTCCTCATGGTCGAAGAGTCGTCGACGATCAATACGTTACCCATCCTGGAATCCTCCTTGGTTTTTGTATGTGTTTGCCCGCCTCCGGAAACGTAGGTCGCGGATTGCCGGGCATAGTCAGCCGATGGCCTTGAGGTAGCTCATCGGTGCGTAAAGACGAAACTTTAGTGCAAATGCGCCGGAGCCGTGAGCGGGAGCACGACGGTGAAGCGGCTCCCCTGGCCGGCACCGCTCTCCACGCTGATGGTTCCCCCGTGCGCCTCAACGATCGCCTTGCTGATGGTGAGGCCGAGGCCGGTTCCCTTGAACCCCTGGGCCGCCGAGGAGCGGAAATACTTGTTGAAGACCTTCGGGAGCTCCTCGGCCGGGATGCCGATACCGGTGTCGGTGACCACCACCTGGAGCGATGCGTCCCGGACCGCAGCCTCGACGCTGATGCTGCCGCGGCGCGGGGTGAACTTCACCGCGTTGCCAATCAGGTTGGCGAAGACCCGGCCGATCTGCTTGCCGTCCAGCTCCATGTTGGGGAGATCCGGCGCGATGGTTGCGGTGAAGGTGGAGCCGTGGACCGTCGCTTCGCGGGCCCCGTCCTGGCAGGCCCCTTCGATGATCGCCCTCACGTTGCAAAGCGCCCGGTCGATCTGCAAAAGCCCCGCCTCCAGGCGGTAGGCGTCGAGGACGTCCTCGATCATGGTGAGCATCTTGCTGGAGCTTTTGTTCATCTCCCGGATGAAAAGGTGCAGCGAAGGATCGACCTTCTCCCCCATCTCGCCCAAAAGAGCCTGGATGTAGCCCATGATCACGGTGAGCGGGGATTTCAGGTCGTGGGTCATCATGGCCACGAACTCCTCCCGCTGCCGCTTTTCTTTGGTCTCGGCGGTGATGTCCCGGATCTGGAAGAGCTCGCAGCTCTGTCCGCGTTCGTTCTTGATCTCGCTGCAGCGCACGCTGACCATGGAGCCGTCGATGCTGATTTCCATCGGGAGATCGCGGCAGTTCTCGCTCAAGACCCGGTAGATCGGGGTGCGCAAGGGGAGCATGTCCACGCGCTTGCCGACAACATCGGCGCGCGAAGTCCGAAGCATCCGCTCTGCCGTGCTGTTGACGCGCAGGATCTTACCGGTGTTGTCGACGTAGACCACGCCGATCTCCACCTGCTCCAGCAACATCACTGCGATGTCGTTTTGTTCCACGCCCACCCTCCGTTCGAACCTGACGGTTCTCCATGCATTGTGCCTTATCGGAACACTTTTCCGATTCTTGAGTGGAAATTACCGGGTGATTGGCCGGGGGACGGACGGTGCGCCGGGGAGGCGCCGGGGAGCACCCCGGGCTGCTGATCCCGGTGCGGGCGGGGACCTTCAGGGAAAGGCCAAAAAATCGATCAAACTTCGAGGGTATAGCCGACGTGGGCGGGATGAAAGCCACCGGGGAAATCCGCGACCAGGCGTGCCGAGGCGGCAAATCCGGTGCAGTGGCTGCCGCAGATTTTTTTCACCCGGAATCGCTTCAGGGCGGCAATCGTCCCCTCGAGCTGTTCCTTGCCGCAAAAGCCGAGATGGCAGCCGCCGATGATGGCATAGACCTCCGTCACGCCGGTCAGCTTCCGGGCGTGCAGGATGGTGTTGACCACGCCGGCGTGGCAGCAGCCCAGCAGCAGGACGAGCCCCTTTTCGGTGACGAGGACCAGGGACTGGTCGTCGGGGACGGAATCCCCCGCGCATCCGGCCTCGTCGCAACAAAGGCCGGCATCGCCGGATTCGAACGGAGTCACCCGCGGCACCTCCCCGGTGAGGAAGACCCCCGGGGCCAGTTCGCGGTGAGCGTGGCTGTAGGAAAAGGTGGCGCCGATCCCGGCAAGGAAGGGCTCGGCATAGGGGATGCCGACCGAGTTGACGTTGCCGCCGCGCAGCGAGTAGCGCCGCTGGAAGATGTCCGGGTGGGCGTGGATGATCTTCGGGCCGCAGCTTTTCAAAAGCGGCCACAGCCCGCCGGCGTGGTCGTAGTGGCCGTGGGAAAGGACGACCCGCCGGACCGAACGCAGGTCGCGGTTCATCCGGTGGGCGTTGTGCAGCAGCGTGTCACCGCCGCCGGTATCGAAGAGGATCGCCTCCCCCTCGTGTTCCAGCAGGGCGGCAAAGCCGTGCTCGCCAAGGGTGCCGCTCAAAGGGCCGACGCTGTTGTCACAGAGGATGGTGATGCGGGACATGAAGCCCTCCCTTAAATAATGAGACAATGAGTCAATGCCACAACATGTCGGTCAAAGCAACCAAGAAGAGACTGCGCGCAGGGTGGGGACCCCGTCCCCACGCCGAGGGCCGGTGGGCGGAGGGGTTACCCCGCCCCTACAGCAAGAACCGCCGTACGGCAGGGTTGGAAGTTCCCCTTTGGAAAAGAGGGATTCGGGCAGCTCTGTCCGGTCCGGTTGTTGCGTCAAGACCGTGTCTCCCTCGCCCTCCGGGAAAGGGTCGGGGTGAGGGCTTCAAAACACAGAAAACTAAAGCGCTTTACGCTCCGTGGTCTCTTCCCCCGCCCCCCCTTCACGGCAGCACCACCACGTCGGTCGGCTGGCTCTGCACACTAATATGCCCGACCACGCTGTTGTTGCTCGTGTCGATGACGTCGAGGGTGCCGGTTCCGGCGTTGGCCACATACAGCCGGCCCGTTGCCTGCCTCAAGGCGATCCCCTGCGGCTGCCCTCCCAATGAAATCGTTGCGGCCACGCTCGGCGTTGCCGTATTGATTACCGACACGCTCCCGGAGTTGCGGTTGGTCACGTAGGCAAACCCGGCACTCAGGTCCCGGGTGATCCGCTGCGGGTTTATTCCCACGGTCACCACGGTCGGCGGCAGGTTGTTGGCCGGATTTACCACCGCCAGGGTCTGATTGTTACTGCTGACCACCAGGATTTCTCCGCTGGCGGGATCGAATGCGACATCGTTCACCC
This sequence comes from Geomesophilobacter sediminis, assembly GCF_016458275.1. Taxonomy (GTDB): domain Bacteria; phylum Desulfobacterota; class Desulfuromonadia; order Geobacterales; family Geobacteraceae; genus Geomesophilobacter; species Geomesophilobacter sediminis. The sequence goes on along the minus strand of NZ_JAEMHM010000006.1, from coordinate 102,442 downwards.
CGGCTCCGACCTGGGTGAGGGAGACGGTACTGATAACGCTGTTGCTCCCGGTATCGATGACCGAAAGGGTGTCGTCGTTGCTGTTGGCCACGTAGACCCGGCTGCCGGTGGAGTTCACCGCCACGCCTTTGGGCGCCGCGCCGACCCGGATACTGGTGCGCAGGGCGCCGTTGGCATCGAGTACCGAGAGGGTGTTACTTTGGCTGTTGGTCACGTAGACGTTGTTGTTCACCGGATTGACGGCGATGTTCCAGGGTGCGGTGCCGACGGTGGCGGTTGTCGTGGTGAAGGTGTCGTTCGCCCCGATGTTGATGATGGTCACCGTGTTGGAATTGCTATTGGCTACATACAGTCTTCCCTGGGCACTGTTCAGGGCTATCCCTTGCGGGCCGGGACCTACCGCGATGTTGGTTACCACCGTGTTGCTGCCGGTGTTGATCACGGAGACCGTATTTTGCCCGAAGTTGGTCACAAAGGCGCGGTTCCCGGTGCCGCCGGTGGTGGAGACGGTTACGGTCGTGGAGGCGGTGGCCAAGCCGGCGCCGCTGCCGAAGGTGGCGGTGATCCCGGCGGTGCCCTGAGCACTGCCATGGACGGTCCCTTTGGGCGCGGTGTTGGTGACGGTCGCCACCGCCGCCGTATTGGAATTCCAGGTGACGCTGTTGGTAAGGTCCACGGTACTTCCGTCGGAAAGAGTCCCTTGGGCGGTCAACTGCAGGTTGGCGCCGAGCGCCACCACCGGGTTCGCCGGCAGGATGGCCAGCGCCGAGACGGTAAGCACGGTGAGGGTCGTGCTGCCGCTGACTCCGGAAACGGCTGCCGTCACGGTGATCGGTCCGGTACCGCCGATGGTGCCCAGGCCCGGAGCACCGGAGGGGTTAAGGAAGATACCCGTGGGGCTGGAACTCCAGGTGACCAGGCGGGTCACGTCCTCGGAGCTCTGCACCCCGCCGTGGTTGAAAGTCCCGGTGGCGGTGAATTGGACCGTGGAGTTGGCGATGGCCGAAACGTTGGTCGGTGTGACCGCGATCGAGGTCGGCGCCAGTACGTTCAGCACCACCGGGATGGCGGTAACCCCCTGAAAAGAGGCACCGATGGTGGTCGAGCCCGGAGCCGCCGCGGATTTTGCCGTGACCAAACCGGTCGCGCTGATCGAGGCTACCGACGGGGTGCTCGAACTCCAGGAAACCAGTGAGGAGATATCCTGCTGCGACCCATTGGAGAAGGTGGCCGTTGCCGTCATCTGCTGGGTCGACCCGAGATCGATGGTGGAGCCGGCCGGGGTGATCGCGATCGAGTTGACCGCAACGGTACTGATCGAGGTGGAGCCGGAGACACCTTGGAAGCTCGCGGTGATCGTTGCCGTTCCGGTCCCCCCGGCGTCGACCCCGGTCGCGGTGGCCACTCCGGTACTGCTCACCGTGACGGCATTGGTATTGGACGAGGACCAGGTAGCGAGCGAGGTGACGTTCTGGGTCGCGCCCCCGACAAGGGTGGCGGTCAGGCTCAAGTTCTGCGAGGTGCCGACGATCATCGTCGCGTTGCCGCGCCCGACGCTCAGGGACTGCACCGCCGCCGTGGTTACCGTGGTGCTCCCGGAGACCCCGCCGAAGGTGGCCGTGACCGTCGCGGTGCCGGTGCTGGTTCCGGCCGTGGCAAAGCCGGTGGCGGCGACACTGCTGACGTCGAGCACTCCCGGGGGCGTCGCACTCCAGGAGGCGGTGCCGGTGAGATCGGCTACGCTGCCGTTGCTGTAATGCCCGAGGGCGGAAAGCCTGGTGGTGGTACCGGGTGCGATGGTCGGGGCCGACGCGGTGACGGTGATCGTGGAGAGCGTCCCCGGTTGGGAGCCGTTTCCGCCACCGCAACCGGCAAAAAGGCTGAGAAGCAGCAGGGTGACCAGAGCGTTCTTCATGGCGTTCCTCCCAGCCTCATCATAGTACCTTGCAAGGCTTATTAAAAGGGAAGCTGCAAAATCACATTAGCATACACCCACCAACCCTCTTGCCAATAGCTCACCCACAATACCTACCGACAGCATTTTCTGTGGGAGCGCCATTCCTGACGCCATCCGCCGCAGGCGGTGATCATGGTTTAAAGAAAAAGGCCGGGTCCCGGTCTACTGCACCGGTCCCGGCCCTATCTATTTCGCCAGCTTCCCTTTGTTCTCGGCCTACTTCGGCGGGTGCTCGGTCATGAAATCGTCAAAGGCCCGCATGACGTCGATCGCGGAGAGCATCCCGACCAGTTCTTCCTCTTTATTCAGCACCGGCAGCGCGCCGAAACGGGTGTCGATCAGGTAACGGTTCGCCTTCCGGATGCTGTCGTAGGTGTACACCACCTTCACCTCGGTCGTCATCAGGTCCCCAACCGCCAGGTCGTCGTCCAGGTTGTAGACGTGAGCAACCTCGATGTCCTCGTCCACCCATTCCGGGCGGCGCAGGTCGCGATCGCTGAGGATGCCGACCAGGCGGTTGCTGTCGTCGAGCACCGGGAGGTGGCGGATGCGGTTCTCCTTCATCCGGAAAAACGTCTTCCGGATGCCGTCAGCGGGATGGGCGGTGATGACCTTGGGGCTCATGTACTTGCTGATTTTCATGCATAGCTCCTGACGTAAAGTTGGTGCAGCGCGAGGACGGATGGCCTCCACTGCTGGTGCTCACGTATCCATTGTGGGTAAGCTATCGGAAGCTGGCCCCCGCCACTTTAATTAAATCTGCCACCGGATCCGCCTCCTGCACGGGAATCTGAATCCGGTCCCGTTGACAACGGGGTGATGAACGCTACTTTTGGATGGTTATTAATTCTGGTTAACATTAATCAAACTGACAGGGAGGAGGAACACATGAGGAAATCCATCATCGCAGTCGTGAGCATTACCCTGCTGCTGGTCGTCGGCGTCGTCGCATCCGCCCTAGCCGCCGGTACCTTCACCGCAAAAGAAAAGGCCTTTATGAAGAAGGCCGCGGCCGACGGGGTGGCGGAAATGCAGCTGGGGCAACTGGCACAAACCAATGCCAAGACGCAGGAAGTCAAGGACTTTGGCAGCCGCATGGTTACCGACCATGGCAAGGCCAACGACGAATTGACCGCCATTGCCCAGCAGAAGGGGCTGACCCTTCCGTCGGCCGTGAACCGGAAACACAAGATGCTTGCGGACAAGCTGAACAAGCTCACCGGGGATGCCTTCGACAGAGCCTACATGCGGGAAATGGTGAAGGAGCACATGAAGGACGTGGCGACCTTCAAGAAGGCTCAGAAGAATGCCCAGGACTCCGACCTGCAGGGGTGGATCGGCAAGACCCTGCCGATCCTGGAGGATCATCTGAAAAACGCCAAGGAGATCGCTTCGCGCGTCGGCGCCGGCGGGGACGGAAAGGGTGGACAGATCAAGGAAGGGATGTAGCCGCAGCTAAACGGCAAACAAGCGCGGCCCCTGCAGGTACCTTTGCAGGGGCCGTTTTTTGTTGGACGGAAAGGGAGGGGACGGCTAGTTGTTGACCAGCGAGAGGTACTCCTTGCGGTTGAGGCGCAGCCGCTTGATCTCCTCGTTGCAGACGTAGGCGACCACGGCGTCGCGATCCCGCTCGTTGATCTCGCGGTATTTCATCCCGGCACTGTAGCAGGGGCGGTAGCCGTCCTCACGACTCTCGCTCTGCACCACTTCCGCCACTACCGGTACCGTCTTGGGCTCCGGCAAGGGGAGATGAAATACCACGTGCACCAGGTCTCCGGGAGTGAGCTCCATTTCGGTCTCGGCCCGCAGGCCGCCGCCGCTTATGTTCACGATCCTCGGCAGGTAATCCTCGCGGGGAAAGAGCGGCCGGTTGACGCTGCAGTCCTTCCAACCGGTGGCCATCTTGTAGAGGGTCACCGGCATTTCCGCCTGAAGCCGGTAGTACGCGCGGGAATCCTCGGCAACCACCCCCTCGATCAGCCCCATCAGGAGGTCTTCCCCCTCCCGGCACGAGAGGACCAGGGCGCGACAGGTGTACCCGTTGCCGCGAGCCCCCACCCGCACCGAAACCGGCGCCTTCTCGTGAAGCAGCGCGCCTTCCGGGAGTTCGTCCCGGGAAAGACGGACCGAGAGCCGGTCTCCGGAGAGCGCCGTGATGACGGCGCCGTCGCTGAAGGTCCCGCCGTCGCTCAGCAGCATCTCGACCTTCGCCCGTTTCCCGACCTGGAAATACTCTTGGTAATTTCTCGGCATTGCAGCACCCACCAAAACAGTCAATTTCATTGCAAACATCAGCAGCGAGCGCGAAAAGCCGCGCTGACGGCCGCTCCCCGGTCCCACCGCGTCGCAGGGCGGACCGCCCCCCGCAGCAGCGAAAACCTGCCGGGAGAAAGAGCTGGCGGCCTCAGGAGATGCAATTTTTACACCGCGGGACCGGCGGCCAGCAAGTAGCTGATATTGAGAAGGTATGCCCGGGACGAGGCATTCCCGGGTCCGGTGCTTTCGCTTGATCGCCGCAGCCACGCGGCGCTTTGACGCACCCGGCGCGCCGAGGCTCCTCGACCGTTGCCGCGGATTTAGCGCTTGACTTTGGTGGGGCGGTGACTATTCTAAAACGAATTCATTTCTATTTAGGAGAGAAGATGGAGCACCAGCACGTGACGGCATTGAAGGAGGCGGGGATGAAGGCAACCCCCAAGCGACTGGCGATTCTCGAGGCGCTGAACGGCCTGAGTTGCTACGCCAGTCCCGAGGAGCTGTGGAAACAGCTGCGCGCCCGCTTCGACCGGCTGGGGCTCCCCACCGTGTACCGAAACCTCGAAGAGCTCGCGGAAAGCGGGGTTATCACCAAGGTGATCCACCCCAACCGGCAGCTTTACTATTACTTCTGCCACAACCGGGACCATCACCATCACTTCGTTTGCCTCTCCTGCCGGAAGGTGGAAGACGTGCCGTCCTGCGGCATCGAGGCGATGGCCGAAGTGGTGCAGCAGCAAAGCGGTGGGCGGGTGCTGTCGCACATCCTGCAGTTAAACGGCGTATGTGGCTCCTGCCTGCGCAGCGGGGCGCCGCAATGAGCCCGGCGCTGAAGATCAGCGGCCTGACCGCAGGCTACCATGGCACCGAGGCACTGCGCGACGTCAGTTTCCAGCTGGACCGCGGGCAATATCTCGGCATCGTCGGCCCCAACGGCTCGGGGAAAAGCACCCTGATCAAGGTGATCCTCGGGCTCGTTCCGGCGCGCGGCGGGGAGATCACCATCCTGGGGACGCCGCGGGAGCGCTTCCGCAGTTGGGACCGGATCGGCTACCTGCCGCAGGGGCTGCAGTTTTTCAACCCGCACTTTCCGGCTACGGTGGATGAGGTGGTCCGGTTGGGGCGGCTGGCCGGCAAGCGCTTTCCCAAGCGCTTCACCGCCGAGGACGCGACTGCGGTAAACCGGACCCTGGAGTGGATGGGGATCGCCGACATCCGGTCCAAGATGATCGGGGACCTCTCCGGGGGCTTGCGGCAGCGGGTGCTCCTGGCACGGGCCCTGGTAAACGATCCGGAACTTTTGGTGATGGACGAGCCGACCACGGCGCTCGACCCCGAGACCCGGGAGACCTTCTACCAGCTGATCTACGAGATGAACCAGAAGCACAAGGCGACGGTCCTGTTGGTCACCCACGACACCGCGACCATCGGCAAATACGCTTCCCACCTGCTCTACCTCGACAAGCGGGTGATCTTCTTCGGCGACTTCGACGCCTTCTGCAACTCGACCGACATGACCGAGTTCTTCGGCGCGCACGGGCAGCACCTGGTATGCCACAGACACTAGATCAATGAGCCAAAAGCCGTCTGAACGGTCGGACCGGTCCATCCCGTCCACCTCGCCCATGGCATCCACCAGTAATCCTCGCTACTTGGAAACTACATGAACATCACCGACATGCTCAGCTACGGCTTCATGCAACGGGCGCTCCTCGGAGGCTCGCTCATCGCCATCCTCTGCTCCGTCCTCGGGGTCTTTCTCGTGCTGCGCCGCCTTTCCCTGATCGGCGACGGCCTCGCGCACGTCACCTTCGGATCGGTCGCCATCGCCCTTTTGTTCCGGCTCCAGTCGGTCTACAACACCCTCGCCATCATCCCCATCGTCATGGGATGCTCGATGGGGATCCTGAAGCTCGCGCAGCGGGCGCGCATCTTCGGCGACGCCGCCATCGGCATCGTCTCGGCGCTCGGCATCGCCACCGGGGTCATGCTCGCCAGCGTGGCCGGCGGCTTCAACGTCGACCTCTTCAGCTACCTTTTCGGCAACATCCTCTCCATCAGCACGAGCGAGCTCGGCATCGCCGCGGCGCTCTTCGTGGTCGTGATCGCCGGGGTGGCCACCTTCTACAACGACCTTTTCGCCAGCACCTTCGACGAGGAACTCGCCAAGAGCTCGGGGATCGACACCGATCGCATCAACACGGTCCTGGTCCTGATGACCGCGCTGACCGTGGTCTTGGCCATGAAAGTGGTCGGGATCATGCTGATTTCCGCGCTTTTGATCCTCCCCGCAGCCACCGCGCTGCAACTGGCGCGGGGCTTCAAGACGGCCATCGTCTCCGCCGCCGCCTTCGGCGTCATCACCGTCATCACGGGAATTACCGTCTCCTTCGTCTTAAACCTCCCCACCGGTGCGACCATCGTCATCACCAACTTCGCCCTCTTCGCCTGCGCCTTCGGCGCCCGCACCCTCCTGCGCCGGGGGTGAGCCGCGGACTGCCACAAGTTCCGTTCCCTCCAACCTTTTTCCTGCAAATTAATTAAACTTCCCGCCGGAGCAGCCGAAAAGATCAGGGCAGGCTGCATCCGGATTCCAAGGGAGATCTGCCACAGACGATGAACCTCAGACAGTGGCTCACAGCAGAGGCGGGGGTGAAGTATCCCGGCTTCGAAAAAACCGTCGACAGCCTTTCCTGGCTTTTGATCGCGCTGGTCGCCCTCGACATCGCGATCGACCCGATCGACGCGAAGGACGTGTTCTTCCTCGGAACCTGCGCCGTCTTCCTGCGCCTCTACCGTGCCCTGGAGCGCCGACTCGGCCCCCTGGGGCAGGCCAAGGGGCTGGTCGACCTGATGCTCCTGCTCTTTTTCGCCGTTGCCTCGTGCTGGTTCTCCGGCAAGGAGACGAGTCCCTTTCTCCCGGCCATCTACCTCATCCTGATGATCGCCTCCCTGACCCAGGGAAAACGCAACGCCTACTTCATGGCGCTGCTCACCATCGCCTCCTACGCCCTTTTGGCCTACGGCGCGCCGGGAAACCGCCCCCCCGACTTCTCCCGGCTGCTCCAGTTCATCCCCTTTCTTTTGATCGCCTACCTCGGGACGGTTCTCTCCGGCGAGGCGGAAAACGCCCGCATCGAGGTGGAGCGCCTCTCGCTCACCGACGATTTGACCCAGCTGAACAACATGCGCAGCTTCTACATCCTGGCCGACCACCAGGAAAAGATCGCCAAGCGGAACCAGGAGGCCTACGCGATCTGCATGCTCGACACCGACAACCTGAAGCAGCTCAACGACCGGCACGGTCATTTTGCCGGTACCGAGCTCATCAAGTGGACCGGGCGCATCATCAGCCAGAACATCCGCGAAAGCGACATCGCGGCCCGTTTCGGCGGGGACGAATTCGTCATCATGTACAACGGCCACCACAAGGAACAGATCTTCCTCGCGGTGGACCGGATCGTGCGCGCCATGGAGAACTCCCCCTTCCCGTTCGAAGGGAAGCTGCTCCGCTCCTCGCTTTCGGCGGGGATCGCCTGCTACCCGTGCGACGGCGACGACCTGAGAACGGTGATCAAGAAGGCGGACGAGGCGATGTACTTGAGCAAACGGCGGGGCAAGAACCGGGTGTCGCTGTACGACCCGGAGGAATGCGACACCCCGGTGGCGGGGTCAGAGGTAGGGGGAAAACAGTTTGGCGAGGCCGTCGCGGAGCTTGATCGGCACGCTCCGCCCGTCGAGGTCGGCAAGGGTGATCCCAGTTGAGGCGGCCACCGCCTCCCGGCAGCGCCCTTCCATGAGCTGGCCGAACGCCAGGTCGTAGACCTCCAGGTTGAGTTCGAAGTTCAGCCGCAGGCTGCGCGGATCGAGGTTCGCGCTCCCGATCAGGGTCCAGCTGCCGTCGACCACCATGAACTTGGTATGCACGAAGGGAGGGGGTTGGGCGTAGACCTTGATCCCGTAGCTCACCAGCTCCCACAGGTAAGCCCAGGTCGCCCACTTGACGAAGGGGAGGTTGTTCAGCCCCGGCAGCACCATCGTGATGGAGACGCCGCGCAACGCGGCGGTGACCAGGGCGCTCACCAGGGGACGGTCCGGGATGAAGTACGGGGTGACGATGCTCACCCGCTCTTTCGCACAGGAGATCGCCCCCAAAATGATCCAGTTGAGCTTGCGGAATTCCTTGTCCGGGCCGTCGCTCACCGCCCGGACCAGGGCGCTCCCCGCCCGCGGCCGGAACGAATTCACGTAGAGGCTCTCCTGGAGCCGCTCGCCGGTGACGAAGCGCCAGTCGTCCAGAAAAGTCCGCTGCAGGTCCGCCACTACCGGCCCCCCCACCTTGAAATGCAGATCGCGCACCACCGGCGGGGTCCCCTGCGCCATGTGCCGGTTGCCGATGTTCATCCCTCCCGTGAACCCGATGCGCCCGTCCACCACCAGGATCTTGCGGTGGTTGCGCAGGTTGAGATACCTTCCCGGACGCAGCGGCAAGAACCTGCCGAAGTGCACCCCCGATCCCTTCAAAAGCCGGCGCGCCGTCGGCCGCGAATACATCTCCCCGAGGCTGTCCACGATCACCCGCACCCGGACCCCGCGCTTGGCGGCCCGGATCAGGGCGTCGGTGAACTGCCGCCCCGTCTCGTCCCCGTCGAAGATATAGGTGCAAAGGTGAATCGAATGGCGCGCCTCCTCGATCGCCTGGAGCATGCACGGGTAGGCCTGTTCCCCGTTTTCCAGGGGATCCAGGGAATTTCCGGGCAAAAGCGGCGTACTCACCACATGGTCGGAAAGGGAGCGGAGTTCTTCGAGGTAGCGGAGTTCCTGGGGGAGGGCGATGTGCGGTCTGGGCTCGGGAACCGGGGGGGAGAAGGGATGGGAGGCGGCTTCGCGGTGCCATCTCCGGGCGCGGTCCTGGATCCGGTTTACCCCCATGCTCCAGTAGAGGAGCGCCCCGAAAAGGGGGATCGTGATACAGGCGAGGACCCACCCCATCGCCGCGCGCGGGTCGCGCTTGTTGACCAGCGCGTGCCCCGCCGAAGCAAGGGAAATGAAGGCGAGAAGTGCAAATAGCAGTGCCCAGAAGAGATGGTCCAAAGAAGCTCCGGTCAAACAGCTCGTGGTTATGGCGCGCCGGAGGGAAGCTGCGGGTTTAAGCTGCTTCGGTCGGCTCGGCGACAACTGCGGGAGGTGCCGGTACTACATCACAAAGGTCAGGCGGCGCCCATTAAAGCAGGTTTCAGGTGCTCTTGCCAATCTTTTTTGGTTCCGGCGGGGACCGATCCGTCCGATCCGAACGATCGCTCCGATCCGCCCCCGGCTGCGGCAAAAAAAAGGAGCGGCTGGCGCCGCTCCGGAGGTTGTCCCCCAAAGGGGGTTACAGGAGCCGATACGGCTCCGCTTTTTTCTGCCACTCGGTCCCGGGATATTCCCGGGCGAGCTGGATCTGCGCATCCTTCAAAGCCTGCACCTGGTGGCTTTCCTTGAACCGGCTCACCCCGCGCAGGAAAACCGCCTCCGGCGCGAAGATGCTCTGGGAATTGCCGTTCAAAAGGGTGTTCAACTGGATGACCGATTCGTTGAACTGCCCGGCGTCAAAGGCCACTTTCGCCTGCCCCAGCAGCATCAGGGGAACCATATCCTCCGGGGGGACGAAACCGACCGACCGGAAATGCTCCCGGCCGTAATAGTCGAGCATGATGAGGGTTGGGGTCCACATCACCCGGAAGTCCCCGGCCAGCGCGGTCGAGGCGACCGGGACCTTGAGTGCGACGAGCTTGTCTATCATGAAATTGGCGACCGAGAGGTCGGGGAAAGTGACCTCCTCCATCTGTTTGCAGCCGATGCATTCGGGACTGAAGAATTCAACCAGGATGCTCTTCTGCTCGGCCTTGCCCTTGGCCAGGGCCTTTCCCATATCCGACTCCCACGAGATCATGGCGACTCCTCCTTTTTGATGTTGCGTGCTAACTTAATGATAACTGCAGCGTCCCCCTTGTCAATTGGCTAAACCCTTGCGGTTTTGGGCAAACTGGCTATAATGCGGGGTCTGCCCGTACCAGAACCCAACGCAGAACCGGGAGTCCCTTGTCCAGTAAGAATCCTCGCCGCGCCGCCTTCGACCTTTTGCTCAGAATCGAGAAGGAACGTTCCTTCGCCGACATCCTCATCGACGTCGAGCTTTCCAAGGGAATGCTCCAGGGTGCCGACCGGGGCCTCTTGACCGAGCTCGTCTACGGCGTGCTGCGCCGCAGGGGGAACCTCGACTACATTATCAGCCAGTTTTCCAAGCAGCGCCCGGAAAAACTTGAGCTGTACGTCCTCATCCTGCTCCGCCTCGGGCTCTACCAGGAGTTCTACCTGGACCGGGTGCCGGTTTCGGCGGCGGTGAACGAAACGGTGAACCTCGCCAAGGAGCTCGCGCCGCGCGCATCGGGATTCGTGAACGCGGTCCTGCGCAGCGCCGACCGGGGACGGGACCAGATCACCTACCCGGACCGGGAAAGCCGTCCCGCGGAGTACCTGGCGGCGCGCTGGTCGCATCCGGCCTGGCTGACCGCGCTCTGGTGCGAGCAGCTCGGGGTGGACGAGGCGGAAGCGCTCGCCCGGGCCATGGCCGAGCCCCCCCCGCTGACCATTCGCGCCAACACCCTCAAGATCACCCGCGATGCGCTTTTGGAGCGGCTGACCGCCGACGGGATCAGCTGCGAGGCGACCACGTACTCCCCGGACGGGATCCGGATCACCCACGCGGGAGGGCTCGCCAAACTGGCCGCCTTCCGCGAAGGGCTGTGCACCGTCCAGGACGAATCGTCCCAGCTCGCTCCCCTCTTCCTGACCCCGCAGCCGGAGGAGCACGTGCTGGACGCCTGCGCCGCGCCGGGGGGGAAGACGACCCAGATCGCCCAGTTGATCGGCGACCGCGGGAAAATCACCGCCTGCGACGTGAACGGCAAGAAGCTCAGGATGATCCGGGAGACCTGCGAGCGGCTCGGCGTCACCTCGGTCCGCACCCAGGTGCTGGACGCGACCGACCCGGATGCCCTCAAGGGGGCGACCTTCCCGAAGATCCTGGTGGACGCCCCCTGCTCCGGGCTCGGGGTGCTTAGGCGCAACCCGGAAGGGAAGTGGTGGAAGGCTGCGGTGGACCTGGATCTTTTGCCGCGCACCCAGCTCGCCATCCTGGAGAATCTCTCCGGGAGCCTCGAGCCGGGGGGCACCCTGGTTTACGCCACCTGCTCCACCACGGTAAAGGAAAACGAGGCGGTGGTGGATGCCTTCCTGGCCGACCATCCCGAATTCCAGGTGGAGGATCTGCGCGAGCTCTTCCCTGCCTACGCCCCCCTTTGCACCGAGCGCGGCTTCTTCCGGAGCTGGCCGCACCGGGACGGCATGGACGGCTTCTTCGCCGCCCGGCTGCGCAAGGCGTGACCCTAGGCACATCCCCTCACCCCCTTCAAGGACCAACTCTCGAAGGGAGCGGGCGCCTACCAGGATTAACACCGATCACCCGGTAACATGTTTGCGGCATTGCCGCTTCCAAAGCCCCGGCGGCGCTCCCCCACCCTTCCCCGCGCTTGGTGCCGGAATACCCACGTAAGGGAGAGCCATGAAAAAGATCGCACCCTCCATCCTTTCCGCCGACTTTTCCCGCCTCGGCGAGGAAATCGCCGCCATCGAAGCCGGCGGCGCCGACTACGTCCACGTTGACGTCATGGACGGCCACTTCGTCCCCAACATCACCATCGGACCGCTGATCGTGAAGGCGGCCCGCAAGGTCACCCAACTTCCCCTCGACGTCCACCTGATGATCGAGAACCCGGACCTCTACATCCCCGACTTCGCCAAGGCCGGGGCGGACATCATCGTGGTCCATGCCGAGGCGACCAACCACCTGCACCGGACCGTCCAGCTCATCAAATCGCTGGGGAAAAAGGCGGGGGTATCCCTGAACCCGGCGACGCCGTTGAACACGCTGGAATACATCCTGGGCGATCTGGACCTCGTGCTCCTGATGACCGTCAACCCGGGCTTTGGCGGCCAGTCGTTCATCGAGGCATGCCTTCCGAAGATCCAGGCGCTGCGCGCCATGCTCGACAAGCGCGGGGTGGAGGCCGAACTGGAGGTGGACGGCGGGGTGAAGGTTGACAACATCGCCCGCATCGCCCACGCCGGCGCGGACGTTTTCGTTGCCGGGAGCGCCGTTTTCGAGAGCCCCGACTACGCCGCCACCATCGGCGAACTGAAGCGGCGCGCCAAGGAGCCCGTCCTCTGAAATACCCGAACGAAGAAGATCTCCTGGCCCCCCCGGTCGAATCCGGGGAGCTCAAGGAGCGGCTGCGCAAGGCCCTGGCCAACCGCAGCCGGGTTCCCATGGCGCCGGGACCGGTCCCGGCCGCCGTGCTGATCCCCCTTTACCTCAAAGACGGGGAATACCACCTTCTGTTCACCAAGAGGACCGCGAACCTCACCCACCACCGCGGGGAGATCTCGTTTCCCGGCGGGGTGCGGGAGCCCGGGGACAAAGACAGCTTCGAGACCGCGCTTCGGGAGACCTGGGAAGAAGTGGGGATCCGGCAGGAGGACATCGAGGTGCTGGGTGAGCTGGACGACTGCGAGTCGATCCACAACTACCTGGTTACCCCGGTGGTGGGATGCTTCCCCGCCGGCTACCAGCTCACCGTGAACCACTCCGAGATCGAGCGGATCATCGAGGCCCCCCTCTCCGAGCTGCGCCGTCCGGAGATCTTCCGCACCGAGCTGTGGGAGCGCCGCGGCACCACCCACGAGGTCTACTTCTACACCTACGGCGACGACGAGATCTGGGGGCTGACCGGGAGGATCCTGAAGCAGTTTCTCGAGATACTGGAAGGGTGTCTTAAGGGTTAGGGGTAGCGCCAGCGCTGCATTTGTGACGTAAAAAGGGGCTCCTTCCGGGGAAGCCCCTTTTTTAATGGGTGCCTTTAAGCAGATAGGGGATCGCGGAGCCAGAAAAACCCTGCCCGGCTCCTTGCATTTTCCCCCGTTACCCAATATGCTTTCGCCTTTATCTGCTTGCGTCAATACCCCAGACAAGACCGGCTGGCAAACGCCTACTTCGACACTCGAAGTGAAGGAGGTGTGATGTGGCACCGCGGAGCCGTAGAATCTTGCGTGACTATCGGTATTGGAAGTGCAGCAAGCTTCACGCGATAACCCAGCGGATCCGGAAGGCCCTGACCGACAATCCGAACATCCCGATGTCGGTGTGGGTGAATCACCCGGACCTGTTGGCGCTGTTTTTCGCAGCGGCGGACAAGCTGGACATCGTGTACCACGAGTCCCGTTTGCGCAGTATCGTCTCGATTGCCGCGCGTGAGGTGATCGAGACGGAGGTGATCGGCTACCTGGACCTGATCGCGGCGCTTCTCGAGGCGGCGGCAATCCTGAACCCGGAGGTCCTTCCCACCTCGGGATTCAATCTGGCGAAGGAACGCCGGGCTGGGAGTCGGGCTACGCAGCCCCCGGACGCGACGCCCTTTCCCGTCGAGGCTGCCAGCGATGATGTGGCAACGGAGCAATCGAGCCCGTAAAAGGCAGGGCGACGGCATCCTTCGGTAGTACCGGGACGTAGCGCAAGCATGGGGTTCCCCTCCGGGTAACCCCTTCTTTGTCTCTCTTCTCCTCGCAAGACCGCGTCTGCTCCGCACCAGACCGAGTAACGGACGCCCCCTCCCTCTCGGGTAACAACCCATCCCATTCCCTACCAGTCATTTACATAAGGTGAAGAGCAACTTCCTTCCTGCAAGATGGAACTTGCTTTCTGCAGGAAGTAACTTGCTTCGCCCGTGAAGTAACTTTTTCCCGGCATGAAGTAATTAATTGTTTGCGTGAACGTAGTTACTTCAAGTCCAAAGTAACCTTTTTGGGGCGGGAAGTTGTTCGCTTCGAGCATAAAGTTAACGTTCTTCCGGCCTGAAGAAGGCTACTCCTGGAGGAGACAACTTACGCCGGGCAGGAAGTAATTTATTCGCTGCCTAAAGTAACCTCCTGCAAGCAGTTCAGGGGGACAGGCACCTTTTAATCTGGTACCGAAGGGGGGGCTGGCACCTGCAGAGTCCGCCCCACTCCAGCGCCGACGGACGCGCAGCAAAAAAAGGGGCCCCCTTTCGGGAGCCCCTTTTGCGTTGCCGGTTCTAGCTGACCTACTAGCCCGGATTGATGAAGGCGTAGATCATGAGCGCCATCAGGGCGCAGCCGATGAAGACCGCGGTGAAGCCGAAGGTCTTCAGCAGGAAGTCGTACACGATGCCGGAGGAACGCTTGGCAGCGAACTTCTCCGTGATCCCTTCCTGCTCGTACCGGGCCCACTGATCGCCACGCTCTTCGACGAACTCGTGCTTGGACATCTGTCCGTTGAAGATGACGAAGTCCATCGGGAACTTCTCGGGCCGTCCGTGGGTGTTGAAGAAGTGGACCGAGAAGATGAAGCCGGTCGCCAGCAGCGCTTCGTCCGAGTGGATGATGGTCGCTACGTTAAACGCCCATCCCGGCAGGAAGGAGCCGAAGAGTTCGGGGAGGGCGAGCATGAGACCGGAGCCGCCGATGGCGAACATACCCCAGAAGACGGCGAGGAAGTCGAATTTCTCCCAGTAGGTCCATCTCTCGAAGGTCGGCTTCGGTCCCTTGAAGAAGAACCAGCGGACCATGGCGGCGACGTCGTTGATGTCACGCAGGTTCGGGCAGAGCGATTCCGGCCCGAACAGCTTCTGGAAGAAGTTCCCCTTGAGGTCCTTGCGGATGAAGAGGAAGTGGATGCTCAGCAAGATCGCCGAACCGAAGTAGAAGAAGGTGATCCCCGCGCAGATGCGGTGGATGAAGGCCGCGTTGGGTGCGCCGCCGATGATCCCCATCAGGACCTTCGCCCACCCCTGGTCGCTGAACTTGAGCGGGAGACCGGTCAGGGACAGACCGAGGAAGCTCACGATCACGCACAGGTGCAGGAAGACGTGGCGCGGCTGGAAGCGGCGGTACTGCTTGTGCCCTTCCTCTACCTGGTGCAGCTGGTGCCCTTCGGCAAGTGCGGCGGCCTTCTCACGGTTCTCGACGAAGCCGCGGACCATCCAGAGCAGGGTGTGCAGCCAGAACACGGCGAAGGTGGATACCAGAAGACCGGTCATCGCCATGAAGGTGTAGTAGAGGATCGGGTAGTGCTCGCGGTCGTTGTGCTCGCCGTGAGCGTAGAACTTGGTGAAGAGCTTCGAGTCGTGCTTGTGGCATTTGCCGCAGGTCGCCACCAGGTTCGCCTCGTTGACCGAGGAACGCGGGTCGTTCGGGGGGAGGATGCTGTGGGCGGTGTGGCAGTCGGCGCAGCCGGCGACCTTCTCCGGATAGCCGAGACGGTAGTTCTTGCCGTGGTAGCTCGACATGTAGCTTTCCACCGAGGTCTCGGGGAGGTGGTTGCGCTTAACCAGCTCCTTGTTGGCGTGGCACTTGAGGCAGACCTTGGTGTGGAATTCACGGTTGACGTGCGAGGTAGCGTCGCCGACCTGCTTGATTTCATGGAGGTTGTGGCAGTCGTTACAGGCCGCCGAATCCTGGTTCCCGGCGAGGACCGCCTTGCCGTGGACCGACTCGCGGAAACCGCGCTCGTCCTTGTGGCACTTCACGCAGATCGCGAGGACCCGGCGCTTGTCCTTGTTCCAGTGGGTGATGCGGTGGATGTCGCTGTGGCAGCCGACGCAGGTGACACCCTTCGCCAGATGCACGCTGTTGGCATGCTCCGCCGCCTCTTTCTTGTGGCAGCGCACGCACTGTACCTTCCCAACTTTCACCTCGCCCTTCATGTGGCGGGTGAGATCGACGATTTCCACGTGACAGCTGGTACAGCCGTTTCTCCCGTGGACGGACTCTGCCATCAACGGGATGGAGATCTTGTCGCCGTGGCACCCGAGACAGGTGGCCGGGTCAATGGCCAGCCCCTGTGCGGCAAACGCGGAAGGAGCTGACACGAGGAGGAGAAATAGGAGGAGGGGGAAGAGGCGCAGCGTGACACGTGGCATGACGAACTCCTGTAATGAAAAAACATTGTTTTACAAACGGGCAGATATCCCGAAAACGTGCCGATGAGCGCGCACACTCTAGTATGACAGGACATTAAAATCAATAGAAAAAGCACTCATTAATAAAAACGGAGTGCGAATTTCAATTTATTAATTAATAAGGCGGGCAGCGCGGCGGTATCGATTAGGTAACGAAATCGTCAGATAGCGGTTTTGTCACAGCAGGCGGGGAGACCCGGAACGGCGGGGAAAAAAGGGGCTCAAACAGGGGAAGGTACGGCGAAGGGTGCGACAGGGCAAGGTTTTAGGGCGATGGGCGGGAGGGGACGACGACCCCTTCGGTCAGCATAAAGTCAAGGAAGTCGCGAGCTTCCGTCTGCGAAATCGCGAAGCGCCCGAGAAGAGGCTTGACCTGGGTAGTGCCGTTCAGCGACCAGAGAAGCTCGAACAGGGGGCGGGAAAGCGCCTCGGTGCGGACCTCGCCCCGGCAGGGATAGATGACCGCGTACGAACCGGAGCGGGAGAACTCCGCGGCGAAGGCGGCAAGCTCGCATTCCCCCGACTCCAGGATTTCCAGAATGTCGTACTGAAAAGAGGCGGGAGCAGCGCTCGGCGAGCGCCGCAAGGGCACCTGCAGCACGTCGATTCCCTTGGCTTGCCGCCGGGTGAGCGGCACGGTCGGCGGATCGAGGAGGGCCCGGGCGAAAAGGTGGTGGTAGTTGGCAAGATCGAGCGCGAGCGGCAGGAGCTTTTCCTTCCTGCGGGCGCGGAAGATCTCCTCCAGAAAGCCGCACTGCATCGGCAGGATCTCGTGGTCCCCGATCCCCTCTTCCGCCGCCCCCGACCGCTCTCCGAGCCAGTCGGCAAAGGCCGCGAGAAATGCCGACGGGGGCATTTTCAGGGCGCGCGCCACCGAGTTGAACCAGGCAACCGCTTTCCCCCGGCTGTAAAAGACGTCGCAGGCCAGGGCAAGCGCGGCGGCGCGGCTCAGTTCGTCGGCGGAGAACTCCGGGGTGGCGACCACGGTGTAGGGAGGCGCGTCCAGGTGGTGCACCCCCAGGGCTTGCGCCTGTCCGGCGAGCCGGGTTCCGGGAAGGACCGCCAGCGGAAAGATGTCCAGGTGGTTCGGGTAGAGCGACAGGGCGAAGTCGAGGGAGTTCCGGAAGCGCGGCAGGGTATCGCCGGGCAGGCCGTAAATGAGGTCGAACCCGAAGATGGCCCCGGTCTGATTCAAAAGATCGATGCGGGAGGCAAACCGCTCCGCGTCGAACGGGCGCCCCACCCCGGCCAGCACTTCGGGATCCGAGCTTTGCAGCCCGATCTGGAGCGAACAGGTGATCGAGGCGAAGAGTTCGGCCATCTCGGGATCGAGGAACTCGCAGCGCACCTCGAAATGGAAATGGATCTCGGGGGCGACCCGGGCGATCAGCCGCAGGATCTCCTTGGCGCGGGCCGGGACCTTGTTGAAGGTGGAATCGAGCACGAACACCTGGGAGACGCCGGCCGCCGCAAAAAGGCGCAGTTCCTTTTCCAGCCGCTCCATCGGGAAGCGGCGCACCTTTTCGCCGCGATGGTCGAAACAAAAGGAGCAGGAAAAATCGCAGCCGCGGGATATCTGCCAGAGCGCCCCGTCGCCTTCCACCGGGTTGAGGGTCCCATCGAGGTACGGAGAGGGGATTGCCTCCGGGGACGGGGAGGGCGAATAGGTTTCGCAAGCTGCGCCCCCGGCGGCGACGGCGCTTGCCGCCGCGCACGGCACGACCCCGGCGATCCCCGTCAGCGGGCGCCTATCGCGCAGCGCGGCGAGCAACGCCACGAAGCTCACCTCCCCCTCGCCACGGATCAGAGCATCGAAACAGCCGCAGTCGATGAGCGGGAGCGGATTGGCGGTCGGCTCCGGCCCCCCGGCAACGAGCAGCAGTTCCGGCCGGCGCTCCCGCAGCATCCCCGCCAGGGTGACGATCGCCTCGCGGTTCCACACATACATGGAAAAGGCAACCACGTCGGGATCGCCGGTGAGAAGCGTCTCGGCCGCCTCGGCGAGCGGGTCCCCGATCACGAACTCGTGGATCTCCGTCGCTACGGCGCGGCGCAGCTCTGGAGCGGCGGCAATGGCCCCCTTCAGGAAGGCAGGGGCGAGCGGAACCGACTGCGGCGAGCGGTAGGGATGAACGGCGACGAGCAAAAGCTTGATCATTGCTTGGGATGGGCCTTGATGCGGGGTTTGCCGTCCTCGATGACGACGGAATAGTCGATGTTCCGGCAACGGTACCGGTCGGCGATGGCGGGACGCTGCTGGGCGATGGCGGCGGCGATCTTCTCGCGGGAGACGTTTTTCACCGGGAGGTTGCAGGAGCGGCGCGCCTCCAGGTACTGCTGGTAGATCCGCTCCAACTGGTTCTCGGCGGCTTCCTGCGGGGAGGCCGGGCGGCGCGGTTCATCCTGGCGGCGCTCCATCCGGAACCGGTCGCGCGAGTATTTACCCTCCTCGATGAGCCGGGTAATCCGGGTCCATTTCTGTTTCTGGGTGCTGAGGCTCGCGGCGAGGGATTGGTATTTGAACTTGAGCATGGTGTTGGAGATGGTGACGTTCTGGTACTGCCGGACCTGCCGCTCCACCTCGTCCAGCAGCTGCATCGGCTCACGCTTCTCGATTCCGATGAAGTACTGCTCGTACTTGATGATCAGCTCGCGCAGGTTTTGTTCCAGACGTATCAGGTCTTCGGGCAGCGCCATGCTTTCTCCTTTGGCAACTGACTATAGCGGTTACGTCTGCACCTGTAAATGATAAATGGGAAACGATACGGGATAAGCTACCAGATTGTAACGTGAAACACCTTGACCCCCTTCCCATAATTTGCTAGACATAAGCACTTTGTAAGATTTGGGCACCTAAGGAGCGTGGAACATGGCGGAAATCGGAGCGATCGTCCTGGCGGCCGGGATGGGGACGAGGATGAAATCGGGGCTGGTGAAGGTGATGCATCCGCTGGTCGGCTCGCCCATGATCGCCTGGCCGGTAGCGGCGGCTTTCGAGGCCGGCGTCGGCAACTGCGTACTGGTGGTCGGCCACCAGGAGGAAAAGGTGCGCGGCTATTTCGCCGATCGTGAAGGGATCGCCTATGCGCTCCAGGGCGAGCAGCTCGGGACCGGGCACGCCGTCCGCTGTGCCCTCCCCGCTCTCGATCCTTCCTGCCAGACCGTTCTCATTCTCTGCGGCGACACGCCGCTTTTGACCGCGCAGACCCTCAAGGGGATGCTGCACGACCACCAGAACAGCGGCGCCTGCATCACCGTCCTCACCGCCACCCTTCCCGAGCCGTTCGGCTACGGCCGGATCGTCACCGGGGCCGACGGCAACGTGCGGGCCATCGTCGAGGAGAAGGACGCCACCCCGCAGCAACGGACCATCCGCGAGGTGAACGCCGGGGTCTACTGCGTGGACGCCCCCTTCCTGGCCGAGGCCATCCCCCATCTTAACAACGACAACGCCCAGAAGGAGTACTACCTGACCGACATCATCACGTACGCCGCCCAGAAGGGTTGCACCTGCCGGAGCCACCAGGTCGCCGACGCCGTCGAGATCAGCGGGGTGAACGACCGGGTACAGCTTGCCGAATCGGCCCGCGTGCTGCGCTGCCGCATCAACCGGGAACTCATGCTCTCCGGCGTCACCATGATCGACCCGCAGGCGACCTACATCGACCGCGGGGTGCGGATCGGCCGCGACACCGTCATCGAGCCGGGGACGACCATCACCGGGACGACCGTCATCGGCGAGCGCTGCAAGATCGGCCAGGGAACCGTGATCCGGGACTGCCGCATTGCCGACGACGTGCAGGTGAAAGCGGGGAGCGTCCTGGAGGAGTCGGTGGTCCACGAAGCGGCGGCGATCGGACCGATGGCGCACCTCAGACCGGGAACCGAGCTGATGCGCGAGGTGAAGATCGGCAACTTCGTGGAAACCAAGAAGATCGTGATGGGGGAAGGCTCCAAGGCCTCGCACCTCACCTATCTCGGCGATGCCACTATCGGGAGCAACGTCAACATCGGCTGCGGCACCATCACCTGTAACTACGACGGCGTGAACAAGCATCGCACCGTGATCGAGGACGACGTCTTTGTCGGCAGCGACGTGCAGCTCGTCGCCCCGGTGAAGGTCGGGAGAAACTCACTGATCGCCGCGGGGACCACGGTCACCACCGACGTCCCCCCCGACTCCCTGGCCATCGCCCGAGCGCCCCAGGTGAACAAGGAAGGGTGGAAGCTGAAGAAGAAGTCCTGACCGGTTCCTGCTCAAGGCAGTGCTTTGAACTCCCCCCTTGTCAAAGGGGGGAATCAAAGCCCCTTCTTTTGCGGATGAATACCGAAAATTCTTTTCTCCTCTAATCCCGCCAAATGTATTAAACTCAACCGTTATTGATTTCAACGCCACCACTACGGAGCTCATCATATGTGCGGAATCGTCGGGTATATCGGGGAGCAGGACGCGACCCCCATCATCATCGAAGGGCTGAGAAGGCTTGAGTATCGCGGATACGATTCCGCCGGCATCTGCACCCTGAGTGAGGGGAATGCCAGCATCCGCCGCAGCGAAGGGAAGCTGGTCAACCTGGAGCGCCTGCTCCAGACCGAGCCCATCGCCGGATCGGTCGGAATCGGCCACACCCGCTGGGCCACGCACGGCCGCCCCTCCGAGATCAATGCCCACCCGCACCAGGCCGGGAGCGTCATCGTAGTCCACAACGGGATCATCGAGAACTACCTGCAGCTGCGCGAAGAGCTGAAGAGCCTCGGGCACGTATTCAGGAGCGACACCGACACCGAAGTCATCTCGCACCTGATCGAGCAGCGGCGCAAGACCGGCCTGGGCTTCGAGGCGGCGGTCCGGGAGGCGCTGGCCCTTCTGAAGGGTGCCTATGCGGTCTGCATCCTCTGCGAAGCGGAGCCCGGGGTGATGATCGCTGCGAAGCTCGGCTCCCCGATGGTCATCGGGATGGGGGAGGGCGAATTCTTCGTCGCCTCCGACATCCCCGCCATCCTCTCCCACACCCGTTCCATGATCTTCATGGAAGACGGCGAGATGGTGGTCTTCAAAGGTGGTAACGCAAGCTTCAGCACCATCGACGGCCAGGGAATCGAGAAGACGCCGCGCCACATCGACTGGTCCGCCCACATGGCCGAGAAAGGGGGCTACAAGCACTTCATGCTCAAGGAGATCTTCGAGCAGCCCCGCGCCGTGCGTGACACCATCGCCGGCCGGTTGCGCGAGGAGGCGGGTGACGTCTACCTCGAGGACCTGTCGCTCAACGACGAGCAGCTAAACGGCGTCGAGCGGATCTGCATCATCGCCTGTGGGACCTCCTGGCACGCGGCCCTGGTGGGCAAGTTCCTCATCGAGGAGCATTGCCGGGTCCCGGTCGATGTCGACATCGCCTCCGAATTCCGTTACCGCAACCCGGTCATCAACAACAAGACCCTGGTCATGCTGATCTCCCAGTCCGGGGAGACCGCCGACACCCTCGCCGCGATGCGCGAGTCGCGCCGCCGCGGCGCCACCTGCATCGCCATCTGCAACGTAGTCGACTCCTCGATCGCCCGCGAAGCCGACGGCGTCGTCTACACCCATGCCGGCCCCGAGATCGGCGTCGCCTCGACCAAGGCGTTCGTGACCCAGCTCGTCGCTCTGTATCTCTTCACCATCCGGCTCGGCCGGGCGCGGCAGATCATGGACGTGGAGCGCGGGCGCAAGATGATCGCGGCCCTGGTCCGGGTCCCGGCCCTCATGGAAGAGACCCTCAAGCTCAACGAGCAGGTGGAGAAGGTGGCCCGCAACTACCTCCACGCCCGCGACTTCCTCTACCTGGGGCGCGGCATGAACTACCCGATCGCGCTGGAAGGGGCCCTCAAGCTCAAGGAGATCTCCTACATCCACGCCGAAGGGTATCCCGCCGGCGAGATGAAGCACGGGCCGATCGCGCTCATCGACGAGAACATGCCGGTGGTGGTCCTGGTACCGGAGGGGGACAACTACGAGAAGGTCTTCTCCAACATGGAAGAAGTCATCGCCCGCGGCGGGCGGGTGATCGCAGTCTGCTCCGCCGGCGACGAAGAAGTGAAGAAGAAGGTCGAGGTTGCCCTCGAGGTAGCCTGCGAAGACGACGATGACGTCAACCCGATCATCCTCTCCATCCCGATGCAGCTTCTGGCCTACCACGTGGCGGTCCTCAAGGGTACCGACGTCGACCAGCCGAGAAACCTCGCCAAGAGCGTGACGGTGGAGTAATGGCTTAACAAGGGCTGTCCCGGGTCGGCAGGATGTCGGCCTCGTGGCGAAACCGAACCATAAAAGGCGCCTCAACAAACCCGTTGAGGCGCCTTTGGTTTATGCGGAGCCGCTGGCAAGCGCCAAGTTGAACCAATAGCCATAACTACCGGAACCCAGCCTAGTTAAAGGGCCGTGTCGTGAGACGCGGCCCTTTTTGCTTATAATGAAAATGAAAAAGCTGGGAACCTTTTGGGCTGTTCCTGCATCTAAGGTAATGAATGGGATAGTAAACGGAGGTTGGACATGGCTATGACAGAGACAATCGCTGCCTCCGGTGCAGCGTCGGACATGGATATCGTCCAGCGGGTGCTGAACGGGGACGGGATGAGCTTCGAGCTCATCATGCGGCGCTACAACCGGCGCCTGTACCGCATTGCCCGCGGCTTTCTCAAAAACGACGCCGACGCCGAGGACACCGTCCAGGACGCCTACCTCCATGCCTACCGAAACCTCGCCCGGTTCGAGGGAAAGGGGCCGCTTTCGGCCTGGCTGGCAAAGATCGCCTCGAACGTCGCCCTGGGTCGCCTGCGGAGTTCCGGTGCCGGGACCGAAGGGATATCGTTCGACGATCCGGAGGCACAAGAGGAGGCGAACTTCATGGCTGATGTCATCGCGAATTTTCCGACACCGGAACAAAACGCCGCCCGGGGAGAAGTACGCCGGCTGCTGGAAACGGCAATCGATGCCCTCCCCGATGCTTACCGGATGGTCTTCATGCTCTTTGCCGTCGAAGGGCTCTCGGTCAACGAGACAGCGGAATGCCTCGACGTCGAGGCCGCGACGGTGAAGACCCGGTACCATCGGGCGAGAAAGATCCTCCAGGAACAGCTCGCCAGCCTGGTCGACGCGACGGCGGGCGAGCTGTTTCCCTTCGACGGCGCACGTTGTGACCGGATCGTCGCCGGGGTACTCGGCAGGCTGGGCCTCCCGCCGGGAGATTCCGCCTGACGAATAGCTGAAGAGTCCTATCTCCCCAAAGAGAGGGTTCCCGATGGACCGGGTGTGGGAAGGTGCTCGGTGGCGATTTCCCTCACCCCGCCCCTCTCCCGGAGGGAGAGGGAGATTACGGATTCTTCGTATGAGCAAGGAGAATGATCATGTTAAGGACAGCCCTCAAATACCTGGCAGTTGTTACCGCAGCGGTTCTTTTGACAGCACCGCCCGCACTGGCTCACGAGCATATGAGGATGACCAAGGAGTCGCCCAAGAGCGTCCAGCTCAGGGAAACGCTGCGCGACCTTTGGATCGGCCACGTCTTCTGGGTCCGCAACGTCGCGTACAGCACCCGGATCGGCGACATGGAAGCGGCGAAGGTTGCCGAACAGAACGTGGTGAGTAATGCCCGCGCCCTCGCGGACTCGGTGAGCCCGCTCTATGGGAAAAAGGCTTCGGATAAGCTCTTCGGCCTGCTTGCCGGGCACTACGGAGCGATCAAGGAATACATGACCGCCTCGTATGCCGGGAACAAGGAGGGCAAAGACGCCGCGGTGGAGAAAATCAAGGCGAACGCGATCGATATCGCCACCTTCCTGAGCGGAGCGAACCCGAACTGGCCGAAACAGACCCTGGTATCGCTCCTCTTCGCCCACGGTGGCCATCACATGGCCCAGATCGACGAATTCGCCGCCAAGAACTACACCGCCGAAGCACAGACCTGGGAAGCGATGAAGAATCACATGTACCTGATCGCCGACGCGCTTGCCGGAGGGATTGTGAAACAATTCCCGAAGAAGTTCTAGGCGGTTGCAGACGGCTGGGCGAGCCCGGTCGGCGTAGGAAGGGCATCCGGTTACCCATGGTACGGGTGCCTTTTCTATTGCGTGCGTTCCGGGAAAGGTTTAGAAGCAGATGATATGTCACCAGAGCAACAAATGTCCGATCTCTTGAACATGGTGCGCCAGGGGTGCCGTTATGTCTGTGAACGGGCGACCTCGGTTCGTATCGTCACCAGCGTGATCCCACAATACGCCGCCGCGCTCTGCAAGGAGCGCCTGTCCCTCCCGACGATGGACCCCGCTATCCACTACCTCGGGCACGGTGCCGACACCGTCGCTTTCTTCCTCACGCTCAATACCATCAACTTCGGCTCGGGATACTTTCCCGACATCCTCGGCGATCCCTGCCGCTCCGGCTACCGGGTCGTCGCCTCGGCTTTGAACCGGCATTTCGAGGCAGAAGGTCCCTTTCGGGCCGCTGCGCTGCGCCGGCTCACCCCTGCCAACTGCAGTCAAATCTTCTTCCCCGGCGTCGACAATGAAGCGGCAACGGAACTCATGGAACTGTTCGCGCGGGCCTTGAATGATCTCGGGACTCTGGTGGAGGAGAAGTTCGGCGGGGACGTTACCGCGCTGGTCGCCGCTGCGGAAAACTCGGCGGAGCGACTGGTCGAACTGTTGGATGGCATGCCGCTGTTCCATGACGCAGTGGCCTATGGCGGGATTGAAGTCCCCTTTTTCAAGCGCGCCCAGCTGGCTGCAGTGGACTTGCATATTGCCTTTGGGGGTGGCGGGCCGGGACGGTTCGACGATCTGGACCGCCTTACCGCCTGCGCCGACAACCTGGTCCCGCATGTGCTGCGTCTGGATGGAATCCTGGAGTACCGGCCGGAATTGTTGGCGCGAATTCAAGCCGGCGCGCCGATCCCAGCCGGCTCGCCGGAGGAGGCCGAGATCCGGGCCGCCGCGGTGCACGCCTGCGAGCTGATCGTCGAGGAGTTGCGCGGCCAAGGCGTAGCCGCCGATGCGATGCGGCTCGACAATCTGCTCTGGCACCGGGGGCAGGAACCGCGTTATCGGGCGCATCCCAGACACCGCAGTCGCACGGCATTCTATTGACGATGTCGGTCAACTCTGCCGTCTGCGCCTTCCCTGTGGGAGCGCCTTTCCAGGCGCGATCCGCCGAAGGCGGTAACGGTGCGGAGTATTCGCGCCAGGAATGGCGCTCCCACAGGGTTGCCAGCTGTGACCGCGAGTCGGGGCAGGTCCGTTTCTTTTTGACCAACACCGTAACAACGGTACGGATCAATCGCGCCTGGAATGGCGCTCCTACAATTGCGGATCCTGGCACGCTGAAGCTGGTCACTCGGGTGTTTCCGCCTTCGGCGGTTCGCGCCAGGAATGGCGCTCCCACAGTAAAGACACTTGCTCCCCAGACATTTTCCTTTCTCCCCAGGCATAGTGACATTCCTGCAGCATTCCCGGCTGAAATCGCGACCAGAATGTCGCTCCTACATATTTAGTCCCCCCCGCATTCCACGAAGGCCCTGCTCATTCTTTTTTGACCAACAGCGCGCCTCGGTGCTATAAAGGGTGGCTGTCCGGAAATCCTGCCGGCAAATCCCAGCCGAGGAAATCTCATGAATCTGCTGCACAACCTCAATCCTCCCCAGAAGGAGGCGGTCCTCCACGGCGAAGGCCCCCTTCTGGTTCTCGCGGGCGCCGGTTCGGGCAAGACCCGCGTCATCGTTCATCGCATCGCCCACCTTATCGCCGAGCGCGGCGTCCCCCCCTGGCAGATCCTCGCGGTCACCTTCACCAACAAGGCAGCCGGTGAGATGCGCGAAAGGGTGCAGCGGATCGTCGAGGGGGACGAGACGCCGCTGATCTCCACCTTTCACTCCTTCTGCGCCCGCATCCTCCGTCACGAAATCCAGCACCTCGGCTACGACCGCAGCTTCGCCATCTACGACGACAAGGATTGCGAGCGGCTGCTCAAAGATTGCCTCGTCGAGCTGAACCTGGACGAAAAACGCTACCCTCCCAAGGCGATGGGCGCCGCCATCGACGATTTCAAGAACAACGGCATCCTGCCGGACGACGTCCGGACCGGCACCCTGCAGGAGCAGGCGGTGGCGCGGATCTACCGGCTCTACCAGGAGCGGCTCAAGCGCTGCAACGCGCTCGATTTCAACGATCTCCTCCTGGTCACGGTGCGCCTTTTCGAGGAGCACCCCGAGGTGCTGCGCAAATACCAGGAGCGCTACCGGTGGATCCTGGTGGACGAGTACCAGGACACCAACCCGGTCCAGTACCACCTGGTGCGTCTTCTGGCCGGTTCGCGGCGCAACCTCTGCGTGGTCGGGGACGACGACCAGTCCATCTACGGCTGGCGCGGCGCCGACATCCGCAACATCCTGGAATTCGAAAAGGATTTTCCCGGGGTCAAGGTGGTGAAGCTGGAGCAGAACTACCGCTCCACCAAGACCATCCTGGACGCCGCGTGGAACGTGGTGGAAAAAAACCGCGGGCGCAAGCCGAAGCGGCTTTGGACCGAAAATCCGACCGGGGAGAAGATCATCTACCGCCGGATGCTGAACGAGTGGGAGGAGGCGCGCTTCGTCTGCCGCGAGATCGAAGCCTTCGCGCGCGAAGGGGGTTCCTACTCCGGCGTCGCCGTCTTCTACCGGACCAACGCCCAGTCCCGCTCGGTGGAGGACGCCCTGGTCGCCGCCGGCATTCCCTACCATGTGGTGGGCGGCGTACGTTTCTATGCCCGGCTGGAAATCAAGGACATCCTCGCCTACCTGAAGGTCCTCGAAAACCCCTCCGACGACGTCTCGCTGAAGCGGATCATCAACACCCCGCCGCGCGGCATCGGCAACACCACCGTCCAGAAGATCTCGGAGCTCGCCTCGGAGAAGCAGGTCTCTTTTCATGCCGCGATGCGCGAGGCGGCTAAAGGTTCGCTGCTCGCCGCCGGGGCCCGGGGCAAGCTGGCCGCTTTCGCCGGCGATCTGGACCGCTTCCGGGAGCTCTCCAAGACTCTCCCCATCGACCAGTTGGCGCAGACCGTCATGCTGGAGACCGGGTACGTGCAGCGGCTGAAGGAGATCGGGACCGACGATGCCCGCGACCGCCTGGACAACCTGGAAGAGTTGATCACCGCGATGCAGGCGTTCGAGACCGGCTCGGAGGAGAAGGGGCTCGCGGCCTTCCTGGAGCAGGTGGCCCTGGTCATGGACCTCGAGGAAGAGGGTGAGGGGAAAAAGGCATCGGTGACCCTGATGACGCTCCACTCGGCCAAGGGTCTCGAGTTCCCGATGGTCTTCATCGTCGGCATGGAAGAGCGGCTCTTCCCCCATCTGCGCGCGCTGGAAGATCCCGAGCAGATGGAAGAGGAGCGGCGGCTTTGCTACGTGGGGATGACCCGCGCCCGGCAGAAGCTCTACCTCTTGAACGTGAAGCGACGCCACATCTTCGGCCAGGAGCAGACCAACCCGCCGGCCCGCTTTCTCGCCGAGATTCCCCCGGCACTTCTGGACGTCGAGGACGCCTTCGAGCCCCGTCCGGCCGCAGCCCCGACGCCGTGGCGCCACAACCTGGCCGCCCTCTTCGAAGAGGAGATGGAGCCGGAGCTCGATAACGAGGTGCGGATGGTCCCCGACGAGCCCGAGGACGGGGTGGTAATCGGGATGAAGGTGCGCCACGGCCAGTTCGGGGTGGGAACGATCCGCAAGATCGAAGGGGAAGGGGACAATCAGAAGGTGATCGTCTGGTTCGGCTCGGTGGGGCCCAAAAAGCTCATGGTCCGCTTCGCCGGCCTGGAGCGGTGCTGATCGGTCGTAGGAAAGCTCACCGCAAAGGGCGCTGAGGGGCGCGGAGGAAAACCTTTCAAATAATTTTGGGAAACACGTTTCTCTCCGCAGCAAGGCAGCGGCCGCGCCGCTGGTAAAGCAGCGCCATCCCGGTAGGAGCGGCATTCCTGTCGCGATCATCGGCTGAATCGCGACAAGAATGTCGCTTACAACGTCAGGCGCCCCGGTTCCGACCTCGTTCCCAAGGTCCACCTTGGGAACGCAATGATGTTCAAAGCTTCGGCTTTGTCACGGGCTTTTCGAAGCTGGAGCTTCGGAGAAAATGTACCTTCCCAAGCTGGAGCTTGGGAACGAGTTTGATGACGTGGCTTCCGCGGTGCACTTCCAGGGAAGCTCGAGAAAAGGAGATCCAGGTGGACAAACCTGTCATTGCCATCACCATGGGGGACCCGAGCGGGGTCGGACCGGAAATCATCGCCGCGGCGCTCGCCGACCCGCAAGTGACCTCCTGCTGCACGCCGTTTGTCCTTGGCGACCTCGGCGCCATGCAGCGCGGCATCGCCGTCTCCGGCACCGAGCTGCGCGTGGAACCGATTGACGCGGTCCCCTTCACCGCACCGGCGGCAGGGGTCATCCCGCTGCGCGAACTCTCCTCCCTTTCCCCGGACCAGATGGCCTACGGGCACCCCACCCCCGCCGGGGGCAACGCCTGCTTCAAGTACATCCTGGAAGCGGCGCGTCTTTGCCTGGAAGGAAAAGCCCATGCCATGGCGACCGCCCCGATCAACAAGGAGTCGATGAACAGCGCCGGCCACCACTACCCCGGCCACACCGAGCTTTTGGCCGAGATCACCGGCGGCCACGAGGTGGTCATGATGCTCGCCGGCGACAAGCTCCGGGTCACCCTGGTCACCATCCACGAGGCGCTCGCCGACGTCCCCCGGCTGGTCACCCGCGAACGGATTCTCTCCACCATCGAGATCACCCACCGCGCGCTCACCCGCTGGTTCGCCCCGGCGCCGCGCCTGGCGGTCCTTGCCCTCAACCCGCACTGCGGCGAGGGGGGGATGTTCGGCAAGGAAGACAAGGAGATCATCACCCCGGCGGTCCGCGAGGCCCGGGAGCGCGGCATCGACGCGGTCGGTCCCCTCTCCGCGGACACCCTCTTTCATTTCGCCGCCCGGGGCGACTACGACGGGGTGGTCTGCATGTACCACGACCAGGGGCTCATCCCGCTCAAGCTCCTCCACTTCGACGACGGGGTGAACGTGACCCTGGGGCTCCCCATCATCCGCACCTCCGTCGACCACGGCACCGCGTACGACCTCGCCGGCACCGGCAAGGCCTCGGCAGCAAGCATGAAACAGGCGATCCTGATGGCCGCCCAGATGGCCCGGCGCGACGCCGAACTCAAGGAGCAGCAATGAAAAAGGGAGTCGTCGCCGTCATCGTTCTCGCCATCATCTATTTTGGTTACGTCGTCGTCTCGTTGTCGATGCTCCCGCCGGTCGCCCAGCTCAAGGACAAAAAGACCAACGTCACCATCCAGGTCAAAGACTGGCACGGGGATTATCACGACTTCGTGGTCGGCCCCAAAAACCGCTACTGGACCCCCTCCTCGCGCATCCCCGCCGAGATGAAGTGGTCGGTCATCCTCGCCGAGGACGCCTCCTTCTACAAGCACGAGGGGATCGACGTCAAGGCGATCAAGGAAGCGATCAAGTACGACCTGGAGAAGAAGAGTCTCGCCCGGGGCGCCTCGACGATTACCCAGCAGGTGGCCAAGAACCTCTATCTCTCCCGGGAAAAGACCCTCACCCGGAAGGTCAAGGAGGTCTACCTCGCCAAGCGGATGGAACAGGAGCTGACCAAGGGGCGGATCATCGAACTCTATCTGAACGTGATCGAGCTCGGCCCGATGGTCTACGGCATCGGCCACGGCGCCCATTACTATTTCGGCAAATCGGCCTCCGCCCTCACGCCGCGCGAATGCGCCTTTCTCGCCGCCATGCTCCCCGGTCCGCGGGTCGCCTACAACCCGTACAAGAACCTCAACAAGGTGCTCAAGCGCTCCGACATGATCCTGCGCCTTCTGGCGGAAAAGGGGGTCCTCTCCTCCGCCGAGTACCACAGCGCGCTTGCCGAAATGCCGAACGTAGGGCGCATGCAGAAGAAGGTCGAGGAAAGCATCCGGAAGGTGGAAGTCATGCCCAACCTCTCCAGTGCCCGCGGTCCGGTCCAGGAAGAACCGGGTGCCGCCAAGCCGGAGGAAGGGGAGAAGGAACCGGCGGCGGAACCGCCCGCCGAACCGAGCAAGGAACCGGCCCCGGCGACCGCTCCGCAAGAGGTCAAACCTTAGAAATAGCTAAGAAAATCGTGCTCAAGTTCCGACGGACGATGCCGAAACGCAAAAAGAGGTGTCACATTGCGTTAAGCCGTAAAAAGGAGGACGGATGGAATCAACAGCGTCAGGGATCGTCATCGTCGTAGACGACGACCCCTATGTCCTCGAAAGCGTGGCCATGCTCCTCTCCGTCGGCGGGTTCGAGGTACATCCCTTCTCCAACGGCTTCGAGGCACTCGACGAGCTGCGCCGTTGCCCCCCGGACGTCGTGCTTACCGACGTCAACATGCCCAAGATCACCGGGATCGAGCTTTTGGAGAAGATCCACGAGATCGACCGCGACATCCCGGTCATCCTGATGACCGCATACGCCGAGCTGGAGATGGCGGTTTCGGCGATCAAGAAAGGGGCTTTCGACTTCATCATCAAGCCGTTCAAGCCCCCCTACCTGATTCACTCCGTGGAGAAGGGCGCCAATTACAAGCGCCTGGTCCTGATCGAAAAGAACTACAAGATGGAGCTGGAGCGGACCGTCATGCAGCGGACCCGCGAGCTTGCCGACGCCCTGGCCCGGATGAAGAGCATGAGCCGGGAGACCATCGAGCGTCTCACCGCCGCGGCCGAGCTTCGCGACGAGGACACCGGCAAGCACATCATGCGCATCGGGATGTACGCCAAGAGGATCTCGCGCGCCCTCAACCTCCCCGAGGAGTTCGTGGAGACCATCGGGATCGCCTCGGCGATGCACGACGTCGGCAAGATCGGCACCCCGGACTCGATCCTGCTCAAGCCCGGCCCGCTCACCCGGGAAGAGTTCGAGATCATGAAGAGCCACACCATCATCGGGGGCAAGATCCTCGCCGGATCGACCCACGAAGTGCTTCAGATGGCCGCCTCCATCGCCGTCACCCATCACGAGCGCTGGGACGGCACCGGCTATCCGGCCGGGCTCAAGAGGGAGGAGGTCCCGATCGAAGGGCGCATCGTCATGCTGGCGGACCAGTACGACGCCCTGCGCAGCTGGCGCGTCTACAAACCTCCCTTCGACCACCAGAAGACCATGAAGATCATCCTCGAAGGGGACGGGCGGACTCTCCCCGAACACTTCGATCCTGCGCTCTTGAAGGCGTTCCAGGAGGTGGAGCAGGACTTCCAGGATATCTTCGCCTCGCAGCAGGACGACCCGGTCCACCGCGACGAGGCAGCCGCGGGCATCCCGGTCGGAGCGCAGTGAGGGATTGGTAGCTTCCGCATGACCTCCAAAGCCTCCCCTGGAAAGGGGGAGGGACGTGTAGCCGGAAGATCAGTTCTAAAACTCCTGATGAGCGAAGGGATGCGAAGAGGATGATCTCGACAAAGCCTGTGCAATATACCAAGGCGACCCTGGCGACCGGGGCCGCGCTGCTGGCGGCAACCGCGGCCGCGCCCGCCTTCACCCAAGGCGCCGCCGCGCTGGTGCCGGCCGCGCTGCTTTTGGGGTTCTGTCTGGGGAGGTTGCTCCCGAAGGCGCAACTGGAGGAACTCCCGGCGAACCACAGCGAGGACCAGCTCAGGAAATTTTCCTGGGCGGTCGAGCAGAGTCCCACCATCGTGGTCATCACCGACACGACCGGGCAGATCGAATACGTAAACCGGAAGTTCGAGGAGGTTACCGGGTACAGCCGGGAGGAGGTGCTGGGGGGAAACCCGCATCTGCTCAAAAGCGGGGTCATGCCGGACGAGACGTACCAGGAGATGTGGGATACCCTGACCGCCGGGGAAGAGTGGCGCGGGGAACTGCAAAACCGGAAGAAAAACGGGGACGTCTACTGGGAGGCGGCGACGGTCTCGCCGATCAAGGACGACACCGGCAAGGTGAGCCACTACATCGCCCTCATGGAGGACGTAACCGAGAGCCGGGCCTTGGCCCTGGCCCTGAACCACGCCCAGAAGATGGAGGCGCTCGGAACGCTGACCGGCGGCGTGGCCCACGACTTCAACAACATCCTCACCGCGATCATCGGCTACGCCAACCTGATCCAGATGAAGCTCCCCGCCGGGGACCCGTCCATGGAGTTTCTGGACAAGGTGGTCCGCGCCGCGGAAAAGGCCGCCTCGCTCACCCGCGGCCTTCTCACCTACAGCAGAAGCCATTCCATCAATCCCGCACCGGTCGACCTGAACCGGCTGGTGGCCCGGGTCTCCAAGCTCATCGACCGGGTCATCGGCGACGAGGTCACCCTGGTCACCTCGGTAGCCGGGGAGCCGCTCACCATCTATGCCGACTCCGGCCAGTTGGAGCAGATCCTGATGAACCTGGCCCGAAACGGCGCCGAGGCGATGTCGGGCAAAGGCACCCTCACCATCGCCACCGACGAATACACCCTCGACGAGGCCTTTCTCAAGCGCTGCGGTTTCGGGGTCGCCGGACGCTACGCCCGGCTTCGGGTATCGGACTGCGGCCCGGGGCTCGACGAAAAGACGCGGGAGCGGATCTTCGAGCCGTTTTTCACCACGCACGGGGTGGGACGCGGACCGGGACTGGGACTTTCCATCGTCTACGGCATCGTGAAGCAGCACAAGGGGTACATCGAGGTGGAAAGCGCTCTCGGCCAGGGGAGCACCTTCACCGTCTACTTCCCGCTGCTCCCTACTCCCGTCCCTAAACCCTGAGCCGCTCCACCGCCGCCTCGTCCAGGGTGTTTTCCACGTTAAGCGGCGCCGTCTCGTCCTGCACGGTCACCCCGACCGTCGCGGTCTCCCCGAACGGGGCCTTGGTGTAGCGCAGAAGGACCTGCGCGGCCACCCGGAGCAGGTCGGCGTCGGTACGTCCCATCACCGCGGCCAGCGGGCTCGGACCGTCACTCCAGCGCAGGGTCGCCTCACCGCGCTGCACGGCGGTCTCCAAAAGGGCGTTTTCCGCCTCGTTTCTCCCGACGATCACCTTGGTCCGTTCGCCGATCCGGAAATGCCGGCCCAGCTTCAAGAGCCGGAAATCCCGCATGTTGAGCTCGTCCGAGTGGTCGAAAACGTCCCGGATCTTGCCGACGAAGGAGAGCTCGGTCAGCAGGCAGCCGCCGGCCGGGCAGGGGTAGTTCTTGACGTCGAGCTCCTCGGCCAGTTCGAACTGTTCCTTGCGCGAGCGCCCCTGGATGGAGAGCAGCTTCTCCCGGTCCACCCACCCTTCCAGCTCGGGGATGGTCGGCTTGAAGTGCTTGGCGGAGAGGGGCCGCAGCAAAAGCCCTTCCAGGCCGCTGTCCCGCTCGATGATGCGGAGCGTGTCGCGGCGCTGGCTCATCGGGCGCTGTCCGAGGACCTCGCCGGTGATGACGAAGTCGGCGCCGGACTCCTCGAGGTACTCCTTGGCCTTTTGCAAAAGGAAGATCCGGCAGTCGACGCAGGGGTTCATCCCCTTGCCGTAGCCATGCTTGGGGTTGCGGACGATCTCCAGGTAGTCGACCCCCTTGTTCATCACCTTGATCGGGATCCCGAACTCCTCGGCGACCCGGACCGCCTCCGACTTGCAGCCGGCGTTCTTCCCGGTGCAGGTGCAGAAGGGGGAGGTGAAGTTCAGGGCCTCGACCGCGATCCCCTGTTCGAGCATGACCTTGACGGCCAACGTAGAATCCAGCCCCCCCGACAGGAGGGCGATTGCCTTGCGTTGCATGTAGTTCTCCTTTTCCATCGCGCCCCCGGTGTCCGGGTGGCGCCCTCCGCAATAGCTGCTAAAACAGATGGAGCCAAAGCGGGCCCAGCTGGTCCCGGACCTTATCGGCAACGGTGCCGGGGGGCCGGGACAAGTCCCGCAGGGTACCACACAATCCCCTTCGAATGCAAAGGTTGTTGAAGTAGCGTGATATTTACCGCGGAGGGATCGGGAGGCGGGGATGAGCGAACTGGTGAGAGAAGGGTCGATCGGGGCGGTGCTGTGCAGCTCCGGGATCATTACCGAAGAGGAACTGCAGGCCGCCCTCAAGGAACAGCAGGCATCGGGGTGCCGTATCGGCGAGGCGCTGGTACAGCTCGGTATCGTGGACCAGGAGGACATCGACTGGGCGCTTTCCAACCAGCTCGATCTGCCCTGGGTGCGGTTGAAAAAGGATGATCTGGATCCGGCGGCGCTGG
The DNA here is from genome assembly GCF_016458275.1 of Geomesophilobacter sediminis. Lineage (GTDB taxonomy): Bacteria > Desulfobacterota > Desulfuromonadia > Geobacterales > Geobacteraceae > Geomesophilobacter > Geomesophilobacter sediminis. Next base: position 67,882 of record NZ_JAEMHM010000006.1, on the reverse strand, counting down.
CGCGGGTCCCGGCCGAGCTCGCCCGCCGCTACCGGGTCATTCCGGTGGTTCTCTCCGGCGACGAACTCTCGGTCGCCCTGGAAGATCCGCTGGACCAGGAGGCCCGGGCAGCTCTAGCGCGGGAGACCGGGTGCCGCATCAACGTGGCGGTAGCGCTGCGGCGCGAGATCCGGGAAATGCTCGATCTCTGCTACGGCGTGGCCGATCTCGGTTTCGGCTCCCGGGTCTTCGGCCCGGACGCGCTCAGCGCGATCAACGCCGACCCGTCCGCGGCAAGGCTCCTGGACGAGTTGCTCAACCTGGCGCTCCAGCGTGAGGTGACGCAGCTTGGCCTGGCTCCGGCCGGCGAACGGGTCCTCGTCACCGCGCGCTCAGCCGGCTGCACGGTAGAAATCGGCATCCTCGGTTTGAGCGGGTACGCGGCGCTCCTGGCGCGGGTGCGCAACCGCGCCGGGTTGGAGCATTCGGCGCCGGTGGCGGCAAGGGGAACCCTGGTCTTTTCCCGGCAGGAGAGGGAGGTCACCTTCCAGGTGCTCCTGCTCCGCGAACAGATCCTGTCCATCAAGCCGTACTCGATACAACCCCGGTTCAACTCCCTCGCCGACCTTACCCTCGCCCCCGAGATCGAGCGGGAACTCCGCATCCTCGCGGCGGTCCCGGAAGGACTTTTGCTGGTCGGCGGCCGGGATCCGGGGGCGCGAAACGCCTTTCTCGACCTGTTCCTGGACCAGGCCGACACGGAAGGAAAGTCGGTGCTGGTAGTCGGCGAAGGGATCGGAGCGGGAACCCGGCGTTTTCCCCAGGTTGCCGCGCTGCGCGAGGGGGTGGACGAGACCCGGCAGGTGATCCAGGCATCCGGCGAGCACGAGATCGATCTCCTTGCGGTGGAGGATCTGGCGGATCCGGCCGCGGTGGTCGCGGCAGGGAGTGCCGCTCTGCGGGGCAGCGCCGTAGTCGCCGGGATCTCGGCGGCAGGGATGATGCCATTGTTGGAGCGCCTGTATGAGCTGCGCCGCGAGCAGCACCTGGTTCCGGGGGTGCTCAAGGGGGCGCTTTTCGTTGCCGCGCCGTTCACGCTCTGCCGCTACTGCCGCGAGGAATACCCCCCTGCCGCTGACGAGATCGCCCTGCTGCGGCTCGCTTCCCCGCCGGAGCGGCTGTTTCGCCGCCGCGGCTGCACCGCCTGTGGCCAAAGCGGGTACCGGGGCCGGCAGTATCTGGTCGAACTGGTCCTGTTCCAGGGGAGTACCGGTGAACTCTTCCGCCAGGCGCATTCGGCGACCGACCTGCTGGCGCGGTTGAAGGAGAAGGGATATCGCGGAGTCGCCGAACAGGGGCGCGCGCTCCTGGTGGAGGGCGAGATCTCGGCAGCGGAGTTTCTGGCGGCGGTAGGTGGAGGAAACTAACCTGCCGCAAAGCCCCCCTCTCCTGAGGGAGCGGGGATTATACGGTTACGATCACAAAAAGCAGGAGAAACTATGGCTAGGATAGATGCACTGTTCAAAATGATGGCCGACAAAGGGGCGTCCGACCTCCATCTCTCAACCGGTTCGCCGCCGATCTTCCGTCTGCGCGGCGAGATGGAGCGCCAGAATTTCAAGGTGCTGCAGCACGAAGAACTCAAGGGGATCCTCTTCGAGATCCTTTCCGAGAAACAGAAGGCCGAATTCGAGGAGCGCCACGACCTGGACTTCGCCTACAGCGTCCCCGGGCTGGCCCGGTTCCGCGGCAACTACCTGATGCAGCACCGCGGCATCGCCGCCGTTTTCCGCATCATCCCGAGCAAGATCCTCACCGCGGACGATCTCAACCTCCCGGAGGGGGTGCGCAAGCTCACTATGCTCAAAAAGGGACTGGTCCTGGTTACCGGCCCGACCGGCAGCGGCAAGTCCACCACGCTGGCCGCCATGATCGACCTGATCAACTCCACCCGCCAGGAGCACATCCTCACCCTCGAGGACCCGCTGGAGTTCATCCACGAAAACAAGATGTCCCTTTTCAACCAGCGCCAGATCGGCGAGCACTCCGACTCCTTTTCCGCGGCGCTTCGGGCCGCCCTGCGCGAGGACCCGGACGTGATCCTGGTCGGCGAGATGCGCGACCTGGAGACCATCAGCCTCGCCATGACCGCCGCGGAGACCGGCCACCTCGTCTTCGGCACCCTGCATACCAGTTCCGCCGCGAAAACCGTGGACCGGATCGTCGACGTCTTCCCGAAAGACGCCCAGGAGCAGGTGCGGGCGATGCTTTCCGAATCGCTCAAGGGGGTCATCTGCCAGCAGTTGATGAAAACCGCCGACGGCAAGGGGCGGGTCGCCGCCCTGGAGATCATGATCGGCACCCCGGCGATCGCGAACCTGATCCGCGAAGCGAAGACCTTCCAGATCCCCTCGATCATGCAGACCGCCCGCAAAGACGGCATGCAGCTCATGGATCAGCACGTCATGGACCATCTCAAGACCAAGAAGGTCGCGCCGGAGGAAGCCTACCGCTGCGCGGTGGACAAGAAGATGTTCGAGCAGTACCTCACGCCGGCGTGACGGCACGGGATCATCGGTAACGGAGGTTGTGTTGAACGGATTCATCGTGCGCAACGTCTACCATGACCGCTGACGTCGTCGCGTTTCGTCCCTCAACGCGACCTTCTGTAATCCTTGGCATGTTGAAGTTTCTTGTCGGCCAGGGCAATCTCGTCTTACCCGATCTTACCAGGGAGGAAATACGGCAGTGGAAACGAGGCTATCCAGCAAAGGGCAAATCGTCATCCCGCGAAGGATTCGGCAAAACCACGGATGGGAACCCGGTGTCGCATTTACGATAGTCGAAGACGGGGACAGCCTGATATTGAGGCCCTTGGTTGCAAAGAAGGGAGTTGACCTCTCCGAAGTGGTTGGCTGTGCCGGATATCGCGGCGAGAAGAAAAGCCTGGCCGAGATGGATGCGGGTGTCCTCGAGGAGGCCCGAAGGCAGGCAGAAAAATGGTCGCGATAGACACCAACGTGGCGGTCCGCCTGCTGGTGAATGACGACCCGGCCCAGACGTCCAGGGCGGTCGAACTTTTTCAGGCAAACGACATCTTCATTGCCAAGAGCGTCGTTTTGGAAGCTGAGTGGGTTTTGCGCGGGGTTTACCGACTCGCCCCCAAGCAGGTCAATGAGTCGCTTCGAAAACTGCTGTCCCTGCAACAAGTGTGGTTGAGGATGAGACGGCCGTCTTTGCGGCCCTCGACGCCAACGCAAAAGGCATGGATTTCGCCGATGCGCTGCACCAACTCTCCAGCCGGCGTGCGCACACGTTTGCAGGTTGAGGCCTCCTTTTGAACCCGCAGCACCAAGCTCTCGATAAATCCACCTATGCATCGTTGGTAGCAAAGAGCCAGGAATAATAACCTTTTCCCAAACGGCCACCGAAACCAATCGGCGGCCGTTTTCGCGTCACCACCGCACTCCTTCTGCACCCATCAACCGGCTCACCGTTTTCCCGGGGGCGGCCCGTGTTCAACCGTCGAACAGCCCCTGTTCAAAAGCTCACCAGCCCTATCCCCCTCTCTCAGCCATAGCTCCTGCCAATACCTGCCATCGGCCTACAATTAGTAGATTTTAATTTTTGGCACCTCTTTTGAAAGCCTTCCTGAAGAGAACGCACCCCTGCGTTCAGCCCAAGGTCAGGTCGCACCTGGAACCACGGCTCCTCATAGCTGCACTGGCGCGGATCGAAAAGAATTCAGGAGGTACCGCATGATTACCCAAGCATCACGAAGAGTCACCATGTTTTCCCTTGTCCTCTGGACCGTTCTCGGGTTGGCCCCTGCCGGGGAAGCGGCCACGCTGTGGGCTCCTTCCAGCGCGCCGGTAGTGGCCGATTCCGGCGCGGACAGCCCCGTCGAACTGGGGGTCCGCTTCACCTCCGACAGCGCCGGATATGTCACCGGGGTCCGGTTCTACAAGGGGACCGGTAACAGCGGGACCCACGTCGGCAACCTCTGGAGCAGCACCGGAACCCTGCTCGCCTCGGCCGAGTTCAACGGAGAAACTGCCTCCGGATGGCAGCAGGTGAATTTTCCAACCCCGGTGCGGATCCTGAAGGACACCGTCTACGTCGCCTCGTACCACACCAACGTCGGGCACTACAGCGCCGACTACAACTATTTCGACACGAGCACCGACAACGCTCCCTTGCATGCTCCCCCCAGTACCTCAGGGGGCAACGGTGTTTACAGCTACGGGTCGAACAGTACGTTCCCAACCCGCAGTTACAAAGGGACCAACTACTGGGTCGATCTGGTCTTCGAACCCGCCCCTGCCGATGCGCAAGCGCCGGTAGTGACCGCGTTCACCCTTCCCGCGACCTCATCCTCGCTCACCGTCCCTATCTCCTCCTTCACGGCCACCGATGACGTCGGCGTCGTCGGCTACCTGGTCACCGAATCCCCGGCCTCCCCCGACCCAACGGCTGCCGGGTGGTCGGTCACCCCGCCCCCCTCCTATACCTTTTCCTCACTGGGCGGCAAAGTGCTCTACGGCTGGGCCAAGGACGCCTCCGGGAAGGTTTCCGCGAGCCTGACAGCGTCGGTCACGATAACCGATGCCGGAGGAACGCCGATCCTTCTGCTCACCTCCTCGGCCAACCCCTTCAGCTCCTACTATCCTGAGATCTTCCGAAACGAGGGGTTAAACGAATTCACCGTTTTGGATGTCGCGGCCCTGACCGATGCCTGGCTCGCCAACTATGATGTCGTCGTGGTTGGTGAAATGCCGCTGACCACGGATCAGGTCGGCATCCTCACTCGATGGGTCGGAGCCGGCGGCAAGCTCATCGCCATGCGCCCCGACCCGAAGCTCGCCCCGCTGCTGGGGCTGGTTGCCGACGGCACCGTTCTCTCCGACGCGTACCTGCAGATCGACACCACCACCCCTCCCGGCGCCGGCATCGTCGGCCAGACCATCCAGTTCCACGGCGCCGCGGACGGCTACCGCCTCGACGGCGCCGCCAGCGTGGCCGCCCTTTTTGCCGACGCCGTCACCCCGTCCGGGAAACCGGCGGTGACTCTGCGCTCGGTGGGCACCAACGGCGGCAAGGCCGCCGCCTTCACCTTCGATCTCGCCCGCTCGGTGGTCTACACCCGCCAGGGGAATCCGGCGTGGGCCGGGCAGGAGCGCGACGGCTACCCCCCCATCCGTTCCAACGACCTCTTCTATGGCCCCGCAGCGGCGGACCCCCAAAACGACTGGGTCGACCGGAACCGGATCACCATTCCCCAGGCCGACGAGTTGCAGCGTCTGCTGGCCAACCTGCTCATCTTCGCCAACCAGGACCGCAAGGCGCTCCCCCGGTTCTGGTACCTGCCCAAGGCGCTTCCCGCGGCAGTGGTGCTTACCGGCGACGACCACGGCTACGGCGGCACCATGGGCCGTTTCGACCTGTTCAACCTGGTCAGCCCGCAGGGATGCCGGGCGGAGTACTGGGAGTGCGTCCGGGGCACGTCGTATCTCTACGCGAACACCCCGATCGGCGATGCGGCGGCGAAAAGCTACCAGGACGCCGGTTTCGAGCTCGCCGACCACATCACCACCAACTGCCTCGACTGGACCCCGGCTACCTTGCGCTCCGTCTTCACCGATCAGCTCACCGCGTGGCGTACCAACTTCCCCTCGCTTGCCCCTCAGGTAACCAACCGGACCCATTGCATCGCCTGGAGCGACTACGCGACCGAACCGCTCGTGGAACTGGCCAACGGCATCCGCCTCGACACCACCTACTATCATCTCTCCTCGCGCTGGGTCGACTATCCGGTTGGTTTCTTCACCGGCTCGGGGATGCCGATGCGTTTTACCGACGCCGGCGGCAACCTGATCGACGTATACCAGGCGACGACCCAGATGACCGACGAGTCGGGGCAGCCGTACCCTTTCACCATCGACACCTTCCTGGACCGGGCCATGGGGGCGGAAGGGTACTACGGCGTCTTCACGGTGAACGCCCACACCGATTTCAACCCTTCCGAGGTGGCCAACGCGGTGCTGCGGTCGGCGGTCTCCCGCGGGGTGCCGATCATCTCCGCAAAGCAGCTTTTGCAATGGCTGGACAGCCGCAACGCCTCGGCCTTCTCCGGGATTTCCGGAAACAGTGACAGCCTCTCCTTCTCCATCACCGCCGACCCGAACGCCCGAGGGCTCACCGTCCTGGTGCCGATCGCCAACGGACGGACCGTCGGGTCGATCCAGGATGGCAACGGCCTACTCCCCTTCTACCTCGCACGAATCAAGGGGGTGCAGTACGCTTTGTTCCAGGCGGCGGCGGGAACCTACCAAGTCCAGTTCATCACCGACCCCTTCGCCCCGGTGGTAACAGCAGTTGCCCCGGCTCCCAATGCCACCGGCGCCGACACCGTGCCGGTGCTGCAGGCAAGTTTCAGCAAGGACCTGGACCCGCTCTCGGTCAACAGCTCCAGCTTTGAACTGCGCGACCCGGCCAACCTCCCGGTTCCGGCCACGGTGAGCTGGGACCGGGCGACCCGCACCGCGACGCTGATCCCGAAATACCGGCTCGCCACCCTCACCACGTACGTCGCCACCGTCAAAGGTGGGAGCGGGGGAATCGCCGACCTCGCCGGGAACCGCCTGGCCGGTGACGCCACCTGGACCTTCACCACGGTGCCCACCCGCCCGGCCGGCTACTCCGTGTGGCAGCAGAGCTCGGTACCGGCGACTCTGGACGGTGGGCCGGACAGCCCGGTTGAGCTGGGAACGAGGTTCCGCTCCGACACCAACGGCACCGTGACGGCGATCCGCTTCTATAAAGCGGCGGCCAATGCCGGTCCGCACAGCGGGCACCTGTGGGACAAGAACGGGACCCTCCTGGCCACCGTCACCTTCTCCAACGAGACTGCCTCCGGCTGGCAGCAGGCGGATCTGTCGACGCCGGTTTCGATAACGGCCAACGAGACCTACGTCGTCTCCTACTTCGCTCCGGCCGGGCACTACAGCATCACGAGCGGGGCCTTCGTCGACCAGGGTGTTGACAACGTCCCGCTGCACGCCCTCCCCTTCGGTGCCTCGGGCGCTAACGGCTGCTATGCCTACGGCTCGACCAGCACGTTCCCGTCCCAGGGCTGGCACAGTACCAACTATTGGGTCGACGTCGTCTTCGTTCCGACCGATGCGCCGGTAGGGAGCGCCAAGGTGAAGGTGAAACCGGTGCCGCTCGCCCAGGTACCGAAACGAACCGCGGAGAACCTGCTCGACCTGCGCCTTCCGATCTCCCTCCGGTAAGGGAGCAGGCGCAATACCTCGCCTCCTGCGGGGGGGGGGCCGGACTCCCCCGTTTCATGGCCCGCGGCTCTTTCGACCGCGGGCTTCGTATTTTTCCCAAACCTCGTGAGGGTCCAGCTTCAAATGCCCCCCTCCCGGCGCGGCGAGCAAAAGCGGCATCCGGTCAAGACAGCGCGCCCGCTTCGGCTAGAATTACCCGGTTCGCGGCAAACATAACCCGGAGGTGCGATCATGCAAAAGGCGTTCGTGGCGGCGGTTGTAGCGCTCCTGGCTGCCGGCTGCAGTCAGACGACGGTCAAGACGGAGTGGAAGGACCCGGCCTATGCCGGCCCGGCGGTTCGATCGGTGGTGGTGCTCTGCCTCCCCCCCGACTCGAGGGAAAAGCAGTGCGAGGATGAGTTCATCACGCAGCTGAAGGAAAAAGGGATCGCCGCAACCTCCGGCCACAGTTCGATTGCGTCGGCAAGTTCGCGGGACAACGCCCTGGCGCGGGCCCGCCAGTTGGGAGTCGAACGCCTTTTGGTGAGCCGGTTCCTGCAGCGGAAGTCCCAGCTCGACATCTACCCGCGCGAAGACTCGATGCTCATGATGCCCGATGAGGAGCTGTGGGGTGGATACGATTACGTAGAAAACCGGTACCAGGTCTTCGCTACCGTGCTCTACGACGTGACGCGGGGCAAACCGATCTGGACCGCCGAATCGGACACTTTCGAGCGCCCCTCGGAAAAAAAGACGTTGCGGTCCTACGTGAAGGCGATGGTGAAGAAGATGCAGCAGCGGGGATTGCTCGCCCGGTGAAAGCCTTTTCGCACCGGCACGATCGATCCGGCAGGAAAAAAGCCCCCGGCAAGGCCGGGGGCTTTTTTGGTGGGCGGTTATTCCTGCTCGCCGGGCGGGATGCGGTCTTTCAGGATCGCCGCGACCTGGTCCGGCTTGAGGCGGTCAATCTGCTCCTGGCCATAGCCGAGTGCGCGCAGCTCCTGCTCGTCCCGGGTGGTGATCATGAACTTCACGCTGGCGGTCGTCGGTGGTTCCGCAGCTCGGTCCGGACCGGCGCCGGGCTTGCCGTTTCCGGGAGCGGCGGGTGGCGAGCCCGGCTTGAAGACCGAGAGCAGGATCGACGCCGCCGCCGGATTGAAGTATCCGCCGTCGGAAGGTTCCTTGCGCTGCGGCTCCGGCTTGGGCGCTTTTTCGTTCGTGGTGGGGGGATGTCCTTTTCGCTCGGGCATTGCCGACTCCTCAGGCTGCTCTGGTCTGACCGGCTCAATTACGTGGGTAACCTCCTGAAGATAGACGAAAACCGCCCTTCATTCAACCGGAAGCTGACCGAGCCGGCAAGAGATCAAGAAGATCGCCTATCTCTTCTAATTAAAATTGACACCGGCTGTCAATCTTTTGTTGATTTATGGAAACATTAAGGAAAATGACCGGTTACAGGCATACCACGACCTTCCTGGTACGGTAATGCAATGCCAAGGCGTCAACAATTTCGCGGACCTGGAGGTTCGGGGGTCTTTGGACCAGGACGCTCTTTTTGTATACAAAACAACGTTTTCAATCCTTTAGCTGCGGTTCCGCCCCCCCAACCAAGTTGGCCCAGTAGTTGCTATTCTGCCACCTTACAGTGTTTTCGCGTCAGGAACGACCGGTACGGACACTGTCTCCCAGGCGGATGCTGGCAAAGCGGTCCGGTCCGGGAAGCTGTTGCTTCTGTGGAAGTAACGTTTCAATCTCAAGGAGGAGCACGGCGCATGAAATGGTTTTTGGATCTGGGCATTGCAAAGAAGCTGATCGGGAGCTTTCTGCTGCTGGCAGTACTGGCGGGGGGAATCGGTTGGATCGGTACCTCGAAAATTCACACCATCAAGACCGCGGATACCTTTCTCTATGAGAAGGTGACGATGCCTCTGGAAGACATGGGTGCCATCTCGGTAGCCTTTCAACGGGTCCGCATCAACCTGCGCGATCTGGTGGAAACCAACGATCCCGCCGAGAAGCGGAAGATCAATGAGACCATCAAAACGCTTCGTACCGGCATCGCCGAAAAGGTCGCCGACATCGAAAAGACGCTGACCAGCGAAGAGGGACGCAAGCTGGTGGAGGACTACAAGCAGGTCCGGGTCGAATACGGGCGCTACATCGAGCAGATCATCGCACTGGCCGAGGTGGACCGGGACGCCGAGGCGCGGGCCATCATCACCGGCGAAGGCAAAAAGTCCGCCCTGCACTACCAGGAAGTCCTCGACCGCATGGTGAACGCGAAGCTGGAGGAGGCCAAGGTCACTGCGGAGAACAACGTCAAGGTTGCCAATGCGGCGACCGCGTTCATGATCGGCGTGGCCATCGCGGGAGTGGTGATCGCCTTGCTGCTCGGGCTTTTCATCGCGCGGATCATCTCGGTACCGTTGCGCCGCGGGGTCCTCTTCGCCCACGCGGTCTCGGAAGGGGATCTCACCCAGACCATGGACCTCGATACCAAGGATGAAGTCGGGCAGCTGGCCCAGGCCCTGAACGAGATGGTGACCAACCTGAAGGAGGTGGTCGCCGGGGTGCAGAGCGCGTCGACCAACGTGGCCGCGGGAAGCGAAGAACTCTCCACCAGTTCCGGGGCGATGAGCCAGGGCGCAAGCGAGCAGGCCTCTTCCGCCGAGGAGGTCTCCAGCAGCATGGAGGAGATGAGCTCAACCATCAGCCACAACGCCGACAATGCGGCCCAGACCGAGCGGATCGCCGTCCGCAGCGCGGAAAATGCCAAGGAGAGCGGCAAGGCGGTGGAACAGACGGTGCAGGCGATGCGTGAGATCACCGGCCGGATCACGATCATCGAAGAGATCGCCCGCCAGACCAACCTGCTCGCCCTGAACGCCGCCATCGAGGCGGCACGGGCCGGCGAGCACGGCAAGGGATTCGCCGTCGTGGCGGCCGAGGTGCGCAAGCTTGCCGAGCGGAGCCACGGCGCCGCAGTCCAGATCTCGGAGCTTTCGGCCAACAGCGTGAGCATTGCCGAGAAAGCCGGCCAAATGCTGGAGCAGATGGTCCCGGACATCCTCAAGACTGCGGAACTGGTCCAGGAAATCAGCGCTTCGTGCCGCGAGCAGGGAACCGGCGCCGAGCAGATCAACAAGGCGATCCAGCAGCTGGACCAGGTCATCCAGCAAAACGCCTCGGCCAGCGAGGAAATCGCCTCGACCGCCGAGGAGCTGAGCTCCCAGGCCGAACTGCTGCAAAGCAGCATCTCTTTCTTCCGGATCGAAAACGGCAGGGGCGCTTCCCGCACCGCCGCTCCCCGCGCGATTCCCGCAACGCCGAGGCCGACGCTCCCCCCGGCCGGCCGGAAACCTGGAGCCACCGAAACCAAGCGCACCAGCGGGGTCGACCTCAGCCTCGGGAAGGACCTGTTGGACGACGGCTTCGAGACCTACTGAACCCCGCTCCACAGACATCATGCAAAAGAGCCCCGGAACCAGGTTCCGGGGCTCTTTTCGTTTTCCGTTCTCAGCAGCAGGGAAGGCACTCCCAGCCATCCTGCGGTTACAGGTGAATCCCGCCGGAGACCTCAATCCGCTGCCCGTTGATCCACCCGGCTTCGTCGGAAAGAAGCACCGCGACCGCCCCGCCGATGTCATCCGGAAGGCCCACCCGGCCGAGAGCGGTCTGTCCGGCGATGAGCTGGTTGATGTCGGCACTGTCACGCACCCGGCCGCCGCCGAAATCAGTTTCGATCGCCCCCGGAGCAAGTACGTTCACCGTGATGCGCCGCGGCCCCAGCTCCTGGGCGAGGTAGCGGGTGAACACCTCGATGGCCCCCTTGGCCGAGGCGTATACCGCCATTCCGGGCATGGAGAAACGGGCCAGTCCGGAGGAGATGTTGAGGATCCTGCCGCCGTCTTTGATCAAGGGGAGCAGCTTTTGGGTCAGGAAGAACACCCCCTTGAAATGGATGTTCACCAGCTGGTCGAACTGTTCCTCGCTGGTCTGCGCAATCGGCACGCTGATACCGATCCCGGCGTTGTTGATCAAGAAGTCGAAGTCGCTGCGCTGCCACCGCTGCTCGAGAGTGGCTTTGAGGGCCTGTCCGAAGCTATCGAAGCTTGCGTGCGCGGCAACGTTGAGCGGCAGCGCGAGGGCCCGGCGCCCCAGGCGCTCGATCTCGGCTACGACCGCGTCTGCTTCCTCGCGGCGGCTTTGATAGGTCAAGATGACGTCGGTTCCCCTGGCGGCGAGGTGCAGGGCCATGCTGCGGCCAAGGCCGCGGCTTCCTCCGGTAATCAGTGCGATCTTCATCGGTGCTCCTTTAGGTTTGGATGTTCCTGCGGGATGATGCCCGCGCTCGACGACAAGCTGCCAATAAAGGGAATGCGGCGGTCTTTAAGAACGCTGAAGCGTACCCTGTGGGAGCGCCTTTCCAGGCGCGAATAAGCGCCGTCGTTGCCGCCTTCGGCGGTTCGCGCCAGGAATGGCGCTCCCACAGAAAGTAAAGGGTGAAGTATAGAGGAGTTTGCTGCAACGGCAAATTGGTCCGTCAATGAACCGGCCCCGGAGCCCCGGCCGGTTCTGCCTACCCACCGTGGTGCGCGGCGCCCTTCGCGGTAAGTACGGCGCAGGTGCCGACCACGCCGCAAAGGGCCATGGTGGCGGACATCGGCAACGCGGTCCCGTTGTGGAAAAGGCCGACCAGTGCGCCACCCGACGCGCCGAGGGTGTACTGGATGGTGCCAAGCAGGGCGGAGGCGCTCCCGGCCGCTTTGTCGAACGGGGCCAGGGCCAGCGCGGTCATGTTGGGATAGAGAAGTCCGGTCATGCAGAGGCAGATGAAGATGCACACCGCCTGCGCCGGGAAGCCGCCGAGGCCGGTTGCCGCCGTTGCGGCGAGGGCAAGGCCGGAGATCGCATTGACCACGAAGGCGGCCGCCCCGATCTTCTGGGGGGTAAAGCGGTGTAAGAGCTTCCGGTTCACCTGCGAGGCTCCGATCAGGCCGAACGCGTTGACGCCGAAGAACAGCCCGAATTGCTGCGGCGAAATCCCGTGCAGCTCGATGAAAACGAACGGCGCGCCGGAAATGTAGGCGAAGTTGACCCCGGCCACGCAGCCAAGGGCCACCGCGTAACGCAGGTAGTTGCGGTTTTTGAGCAGATGGCCGTACACCTTCACCATCTCCGCCCCGCTGCGCCGGTGGCGACGTTCCGCCGGAAGCGACTCGGGAAGCCCGACCGCCGCGGCCGCCAGCGAGATCAGGCCGAAGATGGCGAGAAAGCCGAAGATCCCCCGCCATCCGGTCACCAGGAGGAGCTGTCCCCCTCCGAGCGGCGCGAGGATCGGGGCGATCCCCATGATCAGCATGAGCAGCGAAAACATCCGGGCCGCCTCGGTGGTGTCGTAGAGGTCACGCACCACCGCCCGCGAGATCACCATCCCCGCGCCGCCGCCAACCGCCATGGCGACCCGCCAGAAAAGAAGTCCGGCGCCGCTGTGCACCAGGGCGCAGCCGATCGTCGAGGCGACGTAGAGGGAAAGCCCGAGCAGCAGCGGTGCCCGCCTCCCCCACCGGTCGGCGAGCGTGCCGTAGAAGAGCTGGCCCAGGGCGGAACCGAAGAGAAAGGCGGAAACCGAAAGCTGCACCGTGCTGAGCGGCACGTTGAGGTCCCGGGCCATCTGGGGAAACGCCGGAAGGTACATGTCGATGGACATGGCGCTGAAGGCGGTCAGCGCGCCGAGGATGAGCACGAAGCCGGTGAGCCGGGCGCGGGACATCTCGGCGGGAAGTGCGGACGTAGCGGTTTTCATTGCGGTAAAGCCTCCAACTGGTTGTAGCATACAACTATATCGAAAAAAAAAGGCTCAGCGGGAAAGGTTGGCGTAGGCCCGGCGCAGGACGTCGCGGCAAAGTTCGGCCTCGTCCTCGGAGATCCCCTGCTGGGCCTCCTCGAGGATCGCTTTGGCGAGCCCGGTGGCCCGGTCCATCAATTGCTTTCCCGTGTCGGTAAGGTAGAGGAGGCGCTCCCGGGCGTCGCCGGGGCCGGGGAGGCGGACGATCAGTCCGCGCGCTTCCAGCCCCGCCGCGAGGCGGGCCATCGTGGTCTTGTCCTTGGAGGTCTTCTCCGCAAGAGCCCCCTGGGGGAGGCCGTTGCTGTCCCAAAGCTGCACCAGCAGCGAGTACTGCTCCGCGGTGATCGGCAGCTCCTGTTGTGCGAGGGCGGCGTTCAGCCGCCGCAGCACCGCGCGGGAGAAGCGCGCCGCCAGGTGCCCGAGGGATTTCTCCAGCCGGTAGTCGTTCGGTTTATCCTTCATAAGTTGCAAGATACAACTTTTATGGCAGTTCGGTCAACGTCAATCTATAGGCTTACCCCCCTCCAGGGGACGTCGGCTTACGCCGAGTCGTCATCACAACCGGCACAGTCACAGAGATCGCGCCGGGGCTCTCAGTTAACTCCCTCCACCATTCATCAGCGTCACGACTCTCCGCACCACTGAAGATATTACCCAGCTGTGACATTTCAATGTTCCCGGTTAAACTTTGTGCGTTTGCCCCTCTCTCAAACTACGGTGGCTCATGTGCCTTTCCACCGACAAAAGTGACCCGATTTGACTTTGGTCAAATTTTTTCGTCGCGGCTTACTTCAGTATAGGCCGCTACTCAAACCGGTCGTCATACTGTCCGCCTTAACCTCCTGAGAATTTGATGGGAACTGGTGCCTGCAGGGCCGGTCTCCATGATCACCATCGAGGTAACAATGGCGTTACCCCAACCTTTCCCAAGCAGTACCAGCCGAGCCGACTCATGACGCTATCCCGCAAGGAATTTCTGCGCCGCGGCGCCCTATCCATTGGCAAAGGCGCCCTCGATCTCGTCGGCCTCTTCGGCGGCAAGATCCCTCGACCGTCGACTCCTCCCGACGAGGCGGAAGAGGCTATCCTCCCCTCCCCCGAGGCGGTGGCAACCGGCCCGGCCGCACATTGCCTGGCGAGAAGTTGCGGCTGCTTCAGCTGCGTCGACCACTGCCAATCTGGAGCCATTTCCATCGCGCTCGGTTCCGCCATCGCCATCGATCCCAACCGATGCACCGGCTGCGGGAGTTGCACTTTCGTCTGCCCCACCACCCCCAAAGCCGTTTCCCTCGTTCGACGCACCCCCGCTCCGGCCGCCTCGGCCACCCCGGCCGCGGAGAAAGCAGAAGCCGCGTCGGACAAGGAGGGAGAGTGAGCCTTCTCATGGGGATGATTCTTCAGAAACGATCCACGGGAGCGACATGGTTACCATAGAGCAGGCACAAAAGATCATCCTGGAAAGGGTGCCCCCCCTGCCGACGCAGCGGGTGCCGCTTTTGGATGCCGCCGGTCGCGTCCTGGCCCAGGATCTGGTCACCCCTTACGATTTCCCGATGGTCGACACCTCGGCCATGGACGGCTATGCCTTCTGCTTCGACAGCCTAAACGGTGAGGCACTGCCGGTTTCCGGGTTCCTTCCCGCGGGAGCGGAACCCACTCCGGTCCGTCCCGGCACCGCGGTGCGGATCATGACCGGCGCCCCGGTCCCCCAGGGATGCGATACCGTGGTCCCGATCGAGGAGACCGCGCCCGACGGGGAAGGGATCGTGTTGACCGGAAAGGTCCGCAAAGGGAGTCACGTCCGAAAGCGCGGCGAAGACCTCCGTCGCGGCGAGTGCGTCGTCGCTGCGGGGAGGGTGATCCGGGGGCCCGAGGTCGGCATGGCGGCCTCCCTCGGGATGATCGACCTTCCGAGCTACCGTCGGGCCAAGGTGGCGCTTCTGGCGACCGGAGACGAGCTTTTGGAAATGGGCGCCCCGCCGATGCCCGGCCGGATCGTCAACAGCAACAGCATCAGCCTCGCGGCCCAGGTAATCACCTTGGGGGCGGCGCCCCAGTTTCTCGGCATCGCCCGCGACGACCTGGTCGCGACGATGGTGAAGCTGCGCGCCGGGCTGGAATCCGATGCGGTCGTGGTGACCGGCGGCGTATCGGTGGGCGACCGCGATTATGTGAAAGAGGCGATTGAAAGCCTGGGCGGCGAGCTCCTTTTTTGGAAGGTCAACATGAAGCCGGGGAAGCCGGTCGCTTTCGCAATGGTGGGTAACACCCCGGTATTCGCCCTGCCGGGTAACCCGGTGGCGGCACTGGTGGGGTTTGAGCTCTTCGTCCGGCCGGCGCTTTTAAAAATGATGGGGCACCGGGCACTGTTCCGTGCGTCGGTCAGGGCGCGGGTCACCGCTGCGGTGGCGAACCGGGGAGATCGCCCGCACCTGCTGCGGGGAAGTGTCGTCGCCCAAGCAGATGGAGCTGCGGTGACAGTCGCGGCCAAGCAGAGTTCCGCCAATCTCGGGTCGATGACCGGGAGCAACGCCCTGGTTCTGCTGCCGCCCAATGCGGCGCTGGAAGCCGGCGCGATGGTGGACGCGATGCTGTTGGATTAGGACCGCCAGCATCCCAAATTCCGACAACTCCCCTCTTTGCGAAGGGGGCGGGGGGGGATTTGCCTTTGAGGTTCTGGCACCTCCACCGAACGGACTGAAACCTCAGAGGCAAATCCCCTAAATCCCCTTTTTTCAAAGGGGGACTTCAAAGCAAAAGGAGCCTGCCATGCCAGTTTCAGGAGTCGTGCTCGGATGTTCCGCCGCTGCCGACGAAGTCGCCGCCCGGGTGGCCGCAGTTGACGGAGTCGAGGTCTATGGCGTGCTTCCGGACGGATTGATCGTTGCCGTGGTCGAAGCCGACACCGTCGAAGGCGAGGTCTCGCTGGTCTCCGCCCTGCACGACGTTGAGGGGGTCGCCTCGGTCCGGCTCGCCTATCACAATTTCGAAGATGTTGCCTAGCAGGTAATCCCGTGGTCTGAACCGGTCACGGTGGACTACCTGCTCCTCAGATTCAATTACCAAGGAGGAAGATATGACCGTATCCAGGCGTGATTTTCTAAAGGCGAGCGCAGCCGCGGCGGCCTTTGCTGCAGCCGGAGCATCCGCACTGAACCCGCTGCGTCCCAAAGATGCCGACGCCGCGTCCACCTCGGGGCTCACCTGGGGCAAGGCCCCCTGTCGCTTCTGCGGGACCGGTTGCGGCGTTTTGGTCGGCGTCAAGGACGGGAAGATCGTCGCTACCAAGGGTGACCCGCAGGCGCCGGTCAACAAGGGGCTGAACTGCATCAAGGGGTACTTCCTCTCCAAGATCCTCTACGGCAAGGACCGGCTCACCAAGCCGCTGATCCGCAAAGGGAACCGGATGGTGGAGGCCTCCTGGGACGAGGCGATGAACCTCATTGCAGCCAAGTTCAAGGAGTCCATCGCCAAGCACGGCCCCAACTCGGTCGCCATCTACGGGTCGGGGCAGTGGACCATCGCCGACGGCTACGCCGCCGCCAAGCTCTTCAAGGGGGGGATCGGCACCAACAACGTCGAGGCGAATGCGCGGCTTTGCATGGCATCGGCAGTGGTCGGCTTCATGACCACCTTCGGATCCGACGAGCCGATGGGATGCTATGACGACCTCGACCTGGGCGACACCTACATCCTGTGGGGGGCCAACATGGCGGAGTGCCACCCGGTCCTCTTCTCCCGCCTCATCGACAACCGGCTGCGCAACCCCAAGGTGAAGATCGTCGACTTCGGCACCCGCTTCACCCGAACCTCGCAGATGGCGAACCAGTACGTCAAGTTCGCCCCCCAGTCCGACCTCGCCCTTTTGAATGCCATCGCCCACGTGATCGTGAAGGAGAAGCTCTACGACCAGGGCTTCATCAACAAGCACGTGGTCTTCAAGAAGGGGAAGGAGAAGATCGGTTACGGCCTGGAGGACAAGTTCAAGTTCGCCGACGACCCGAAACCGATGACCTTCGAGGAGTACCAGGCCTTCCTCAAGCCGTACACCCCGGAATACGCCTCCAAGGTCTCCGGTGTCCCGGCCAAGACCATCGTGGAGATCGCCCGCCTGTACGCCGACAAGAGCCGCAAGGTCTGCTCGCTTTGGACCATGGGGGTGAACGAGCACAGCCGCGGCTCCTGGGTGAACAACCTGATCTACAATGTCCACCTTCTGACCGGCAAGATCTGCAGGCCGGGCGAGAACCCGATGTCGCTCACCGGCCAGCCGTCGGCCTGCGGTACCGCCCGCGAGGTCGGGACCTTCACCCACCGCCTCCCCGCCGACATGGTGGTCACGAACCCCGAGCACCGGGAGAAGGCGGCGCGGATCTGGGGGGTTGATCCCCACAAGATCCCGGACAAGCCTTCCTACCACACCGTCGAGATGTTCCGCGCCCTGGACCGCGGCGACATTCGCTGCATGTGGATCCAGTGCACCAACCCCTTCCAGTCGATGCCCAACCTGAACCGCTACCGCAAGGGAGCGCGCAAGGAGGGGCGCTTCATCGTCGTCTCCGACATCTACCCCAACCGCACCACCGAGCAGGCCGACGTGATCCTGCCGACCGCGTCCTGGGTGGAAAAGGAAGGGATGTGGGGCAACGCCGAGCGCCGCACCCACCACTTCCACAAACTGGTGAACGCCCCCGGCGAGGGGCGCAGCGACCTGGCGCAGTTGATCGACTTCGCGCACCGGATGGGCTACGGGCACCTTTTCCCCTACAAGCATCCGGAAAAGGAGATCTGGGAGGAATACCGCAAGTTCGGCGAAGGGCAGGGAAAGGATCTCGCCCCCTACGAATCCTACGTCAAGGCACGCGGCCTGCGCTGGCCGGTGGTGAACGGCAAGGAGACCCGCTGGCGCTACGTCGAGGGGCACGATCCCTACGTCAAGGCGGGTGAAGGGATCAAGTTCTACAAGAACAAGGCGACCAACTACAAGGCGGTCATCTGGGCCCGTCCCTACGAGCCCCCCGCGGAGATTCCCGACAAGCAGTACCCGTTTTGGCTCTGCACCGGCCGCGTCCTGGAGCACTGGCACACCGCCACCATGACCGGACGGGTGATGGAGCTCAAGCGCGCCAACCCGAACGCGGTCTGCGAGATGCACCCGGAGGACGCCAAGCGCCTCGGGATCAAGAACCGCGACAAGGTGCGGGTCTCCTCGCGGCGCGGTTCAGTCGTCCTCACCGTCGATCTGAACGGACGCGGCAAGTCGGAGCGGGGGAACCTCTTCGTCCCGTTCTTCGACGAGACCAAACTGATCAACGAGCTCTGCATCGATGCCTACTGCCCGCTTTCCGGGGAACCGGACTTCAAGAAGTGCGCGGTCAGGGTAGAGAAGGCGTAACCGACAGAGGTCCGCATGGCTATTGAAACTCCAACCACCGGGATCACCCGGCGCCGCTTCCTCAAAAACGGGGTGGCGGTGCCGCTTGCCCTGGCGCTCGCCGGGGGGAGCATCTCGACCCTCTTTTTGCGCCGCGCCGACGCCCGGGGCTTCTATCTCAGGCCGCCGGGGGCGCTGGAGGAGAGCCGGTTTCTCGCCGCCTGCGTAAAATGCGGCAAGTGCGCCCAGGCCTGCCCGAACAACTCGATCCGGATGGCCGGGGCGGAGGCGGGGATCGGCATCGGCACCCCGCACATCATCGCCCGGGAGACCCCCTGTTACCTCTGTCCCGATCTCCCCTGCGTCAAGGCCTGCCCCTCCGGCGCTCTGGACAAAACGCTCACCGAGGTGGAAAAGGTCCGGATGGGGACCGCGGTGATCGTGGACCGGGAGGCGTGCCTCTCCATCCGCGGGCTGCGTTGCGAGGTCTGCTACCGGGAATGCCCGCTGATCGACAAGGCGATCACCATCGAGCCCCGCCACAACGAGCGGACCGGGACCCACACCATCATGGAGCCGGTGATCCACCGGGATAAGTGCGTCGGCTGCGGCATCTGCGAGCACGCCTGCGTCCGGGAAAAGCCGGTGATCGTGGTGATCAAGAGCCCCCCGGAGCAAAAGGATTCCTATGAGTTTTAAGTGGTGGCCCGTGCGCCGCACCGTACAGTTCCTGGTCCTGGCGCTGATCGCCTCCCCGTGGGCCGGCCTTGCCGTCTTCCGGGGCAACCTCGCCGCCGGCGACCTTTTCGGGTTGAGCCTCGCCGATCCGCTGGCGTTTTTGCAGGCGACGCTCGCCTCGCGGCAGTTCGTTCCCTCCTTTCTGCTCTCGGCGGCGATCGTCACCGCCTTTTACTTCCTGGTCGGGGGACGCACTTTCTGCGGCTGGATCTGTCCGGTCTACCTTCTGACCGAACTCGGAGAGAAGCTTCGGGCCCGTTTCGGTGGGGTCGACCGGAGCTATTCGTTAAACGGCACCCGGTGGGCCTTTGCGGTGACCCTGGTCGTTTCCCTGGCCGCCGGCATCCCGCTGTTCGAGGTGCTCTCCCCCCTCGGGATCACCGCCCGGGCGATCATGTTCCGGGCCTGGCTGCCGCTGCTGCTTCCATTGGCGATCCTCATCGTCGAGCTCTTCGTGGCCCGGCGCATCTGGTGCCGCTCGCTCTGTCCGGTGGGCGGCTTCTATTCCCTGATCGCGCGCTTCAGCCCGCTTCGGGTCGGTTTCGAGACGAGCAAATGCAACCACTGCGGCGTGTGCCGGGAGGCCTGCCCCGTTGAGGAAGTCCTGGCGCCCTCCTTGGAATCGGGAGCGCGTCAGGTCGTTTCCGGCCACTGCACCCGTTGTATGCGCTGCCTCGACAGTTGCCGAACCAAGGCATTCCGCGTCAACCTTACGTACCGCTAGACATCTTTCTTTCGCGCTTGATTTTTCCGCCTAGAGGAGGTTCCGGATGAACAGCTTTGCCAGATTTTTGATCTTTGCCGGCTTGATACTTTCCCTCGCTGCCACGGCTTCCGTCTATGCCGAAGAGCCGGAGAACTTCAGCAGTGACGCCGCCCAAGGGACCGGGGAGCCCCCGACCGTCCCGCACAAGATCCCGGACGGCGCCACCAGCGAGTCCTGTCTCGGCTGCCACAAGACCGGCACCAACGGCGCGATGGAGACCTCCCATCCCGAGCGACTCGACTGCACCCAATGCCACGTCCAGGGAGAGGTGAGCGCCCCGGCGATCCCCCACAAGGTGCGCGGCGCCATCGCCGCGAAGACCTGCAACAAATGCCACCTGACGGGGATCAAGGGCGCGCCCAAGACCAAGCACCCGGAACGTACCCAGTGCGGGCAGTGCCACGAGAGGGCGAAACAGGCATAAGCAAGGGGACTGGCTCCGCAGGTGCCAGTCCCCCTTTTTGGTGTGGAAACAGAGAAGCCCTTGGCGGTTGCCAAGGGCTTCTTTTCATTTCCAGGGAGTTCCGCTTTTGAAAGGATGTCGCGTTTCGTACCGCAACGCGGCCTGCCTTTATCTCGGCTTGCGCGGGCCGGGGGCGAAATTTCGCCCGGTCATTGCATCCATCTCGTCGATCCACCCGGCCCTGGCGTCGGGAAAGGCGTCCGCATACGGGACGTACGGCTTGATGTCGAGGACCGGCGTCCCGTCCAGAAGATCCACCCCGCGCAGGTGGAGGGTCTTCCCTTCGATCTTCACCAGTTCCACCGCCGACAGCCCAATGGAGTTGGGACGATGCGGCGACCTCGTTGCCAGGACACCCCGCTTGGGTCCCCCCCGGGGCGGCTTCACGCTGCTTCGCCAGCCTTCACTCAGGTGAAAAGCAAAGACCAGCCAGAGCCGCTCGAAGCCACCAAGGTCCTGAATGACTTTCTCATCCAGCCAGTCATCCAGCTCCAGCCTGGCGGTAGCGAAGGCACCGGTTTCCGTGCCCGCAACTACGGTACTTTGATGCGGCGTGTCGATACGGCGGGAATAAGGGGATCGCAATACCCCAATCGGTGTATAGGTGAAGCGCAGATCTTGAGTCATGTCAGGCTGATTGCATCCGTTGTTCCAGTGGCAAGGCGGACCGGGCGTCGTAGCTGGTGACGGCGCCGGGGCACCGCACCGCAAAAAGGCCCACTGCTTTCGCTTCGGGCCTTCCCGTTCGATCACCGATTCGTCCGGAGATCGGTTCGAAAGTCTCCCATATTCCAAAGAGATATTGCAAGGAGAAAACTACCGGGCCAGAGACCGCCGTGCGGATTCCCCA
This sequence comes from Geomesophilobacter sediminis, assembly GCF_016458275.1. Taxonomy (GTDB): domain Bacteria; phylum Desulfobacterota; class Desulfuromonadia; order Geobacterales; family Geobacteraceae; genus Geomesophilobacter; species Geomesophilobacter sediminis. The sequence goes on along the minus strand of NZ_JAEMHM010000006.1, from coordinate 46,593 downwards.
GGATGCCTGGCGCTGCTGTCATTCCCATCAGGCGGATCTCCCCGGCGGCTGGCCCCCCGGTTCGTCGGCATCACCGAGCCCCGGTTGCCGGGGGATCAGCAGCTCCGCTCCCGCTGCAGGCGCCAAACAGCGTCCCAGTTCCTCGATCAACAGCTTGATCTCGATCGGCTTGGACACGTAACCGTCAAATCCCTGCGCCAACAGCCGTTCCCGGTCACCTCGCAGCGCGTGCGCCGTCACCGCCACCACCGGGGTGTGGCCGCCGGTCGTCGCTTCCCGGGTCCGGATCGCTTCGGTCACCTGCAACCCGTCCATGTCCGGCATCTGAATGTCCATCAGGATGCAGTCGATTCCCCCCTGACGCCACCGGGCCAGGACCTCCGCACCGTTTCGGGCAGCCTGCACCCGGTGCCCCATCCGCTGCAGCACGGTCGTCAGAAACAAAATGTTGGTGTCGTTGTCGTCGGCCACCAGCACGTTGAGCGGTCGGAGGTCGCTGGGCCGGCGCGAAAGCAGCGACGGTCTCGTAATCGCCGCGAGCTGCGGCACCCTCTGGAACGGGAGCTGGAGGTGGAAGGTCGTTCCCTCCCCCGGGCTGCTCTCCACCGAGAGCCCCCCCGTCATCAGGGCGGCGAGGCGCCGGCAGATCGCCAGCCCGAGACCGGTTCCGCCGAAGCGGCGGGTGGTGGTGTTGTCCGCCTGCTCGAATGGGGCGAAGATGCGCCGGAGGTGCTCCCGGGGGATCCCAATACCGGTATCGGCCACCGATACGTCCACGAGCACCCGGCCCTCGTCGCGCTCCAGAAGGGCAACGTCGATGGTAATGCTCCCCTTTCGGGTGAACTTGATGGCGTTATCGAGCAGGTTCAACAGGATCTGCTTGACCCGGAGCTCGTCGCCAAGGAGCGCCGCAGGGAGTTCCGGTGCGAAGCGGGTGACCAGTTCCAGTTCCTTGGCCCGAACCGAAGGCAGGACCGATGCCACCAGTTCCTCGACGCATTCCTTCAGGGAAAAGGTCGCCACCTCCAGATCCACCTTCCCGGCCTCGATCTTGGAAAGGTCCAGGATGTCGTTGATCAGGGCCAGCAGGTTCTGGCTCGACTTGTCCATCGCCTGCAGGTACTGGTGCTGCTCCTTGGACAGCTCGGTATTCTCCAGCAGCCGGACCATCCCGATGATTCCGTTCATCGGGGTGCGGATTTCGTGGCTCATGTTGGCGAGGAACTCGCTCTTGGCCCGGTCCGCCGCCTCGGCCCGTTCCTTGGCCGCGCGCAGCTCCTCTTCGGTCTGCTGCCGTACCTGGACCTCCAGCTTCAGGTCCCGGGTCCTTTCCTCGACCTTTTGTTCCAACTCCTCGTTGAGCAGCGTCACCTTTTGCTCGCTTTCTTTCACCCGGGTGATATCGGTGAAGGTCATCACCACCCCTTCCATTTCTCCGGCTTCGGTGCGAAACGGCATGATCCGGTTCAAAAGCCAACGGTTCTCGCGGGTTCGCTCCTCCTTCTCGACCGGGATTCCCGATGCCAGCACCTGCTGGATGTCGGCCAGCATCTCCTGCTGGTTGGCGAGGTGGTAGGCGATGTGGTCGATGGGACGGCCGATGTCCCGGGGAAGCAGCTTGAAGAAGGAGGCGACCGCCGGGTTGTACTTGCGGATCCTCAGGTCGCGGTCCAGGAAGACGGTGCCGATGTCGATGCTGGAGAGGAGGTTGTCGTGATCGGTGTTGAGCTGCTTGAGTTCGATGTTTTTGCGCTCGAACTCGGAGTTTACCGAGTAGAGCTCCTCGTTCACCGAATGGAGCTCCTCATTGGTGCTCTGCAGCTCCTCGTTGGAGGCCAAGAGCTCCTCGTTGGTCGCCTGCAGTTCCTCGTTACTGGTCTGCAACTCCTCTATGGTCGCCTGCAGGCTCTCCCGCGTCGACTGAAGCTCGAGTTCCAGGTCGGCCACGTACTGCCGGAACTGGCTTTCCGGCTCGAAATTGCCGATCGACTCCTCCTTCGCCTCCTCGGCCGGAAGTTCCACGTCCCGCACCCGCACAAAAGAGAGGTGCTGGTGGACTATCTGCCGCTTCTCGTCGGGAAGCGGGGTCACCACGAGGTCGACCAACTGCTCTTTCTCGCCCTGCCGCACCCGGATGTTGCGGGTGAGGATCTCCTGGCCGGATTTCTCAGCCCGCTGCAGTGCCGTGGAGAGGGCAACGTGGAGGTTTCCTTCCACCATTCCCAGCAGGTTGTTCTCGGGTCGCCCCTCCGGCACCTTGAGGTATTCGAAGACGTTGCCGAAATAGTGGATTACCTGCCGGTTCTGGTCGATGAGCAGGCCCGGGGGCATGTAGCGCCGCAGCAGGCTGTCGTAGTCCGAGAGGACCTGACGGTCCAGGCTCACCATCCGGCTGCTCCCCGGCTGGAACGCGGTCACCGGGTGGGGCGCCTGGAGCCGCTCGCTGCGGCTCGCATCGATGTTGAAGGAGAGCTTCAGGTCCCGGATTTTGCGGAAGATCTTGTGCTGGCTCGCTACCGCATCGAACTCCCCGACCAGCGGCCCAAGTCCTTCACTGCTCCCGAGGAAGAGGAATCCGTCCCGCTTCAGCGAGAAGTGGAACAGGGAAATCACCTTCTCCTGCACCTCGGACTGGAAGTAAATCAGGAGGTTGCGGCAGCAGACCAAGTCGAGCCGGGTGAACGGAGGATCGCTCAAAAGGTTGTGCGGCGCGAAGACCACCATTTTGCGCAGGTCCGTGTTGATCCGGAATTGACCGTTGTCCTCCCTGCGGAAGAAGCGCTCCAGGCGCTCCGGACTGACGTTGGCGAGACTGCTCGGCAGGTAGAGTCCCTGGGAGGCCGACTCGAGCGAGCTCTTGTGCACGTCGGTACCGAAAACGGTGATCTTTCCGGAGTAGCCGATTTTATGCGCCTGCTCAGCCAGGAGGATCGCGAGCGAGTATGCCTCTTCACCGGTCGCGCAGGCCGCCGACCAGACCCGGAGGTCCTCGCCGTCGTGCCGGCCGGCGAAGATCTTCGGGATCACCTCCTTTTCCAGAAAAGCGAAGGTCTTGGGATCACGGAAGAACTCGGTCACCCCGATCAGCAGGTCCTTGTAGAGAATCTCCAGCTCCGTCTGGTCTCCGGAGACGATCGCGGCGTAGTCGGCAACCTCGGGGATCTGCCGGAACTCCATCCGGCGCCGGATCCTTCTTCCCACGGTGGAGGCCTTGTACTTGGAGAAGTCGAGGTTGTAGGCGCGGCGCAGCAAGGCGAAGACCCCCGCGTATTCCCCCTGGTCCTCGAAAACCTCCAGTTCGTGCTCCTTCCGGCTGCGCACCGCCACGGGGCTTCTCCGGTATTCGTCGAGTACCTGCGGTATCTTGCCCGGAGCAAGCACGAAGTCACAGACGCCGGTAGCGATGGCGTTGCGCGGCATCCCGTCGAACTGCGCCGTTTCCGGTGCCTGGGCCACCACGAGTCCCCCCTTGGTGCGGATCGAGACGATGCCGCGCGAGCCGTCCGAGCCGGTACCGGAAAGGATCACGGCAATCGCCTTGTCGCCGGCATCGTCGGCCAGGGAGTTGAAAAAGATGTCGATGGGGAGCTCGTTGTGCTGGCTGAGGTTCTTCTCGGTCAGGTAGAGTTTCCCGTTGCTGACCGTCATGTGGGACTTCGGAGGGATGAGGTAGATGCGGTCGGGCTGGAGTTCGACGCCATTTACGACCCGGTGGATGCTCATGGAGGTGTGCCGGGAAAGGAGGTCGTCCATGAGGCTTTTGAAGTCCGGGGAAAGGTGCTGGATGACCACGAAGGCCATCCCGGTATCGGCAGGGGTGTTGTCGAAAAACTGCTCCAGTGCGTTGAGTCCACCGGCTGATGCGCCGATGCCGACAATATATGAAGGCTTGATACCAATATCATCACTGTTCGTGGTCATGGCCATACCCTCCAAAGCAGTTCTGCTATCAATAACCTAAAAGAAGAGGCCCTCCCTTTAATGCCAATGGGCAGTTACGTTTCCTAATGAGGAATATATGCCGCCCCCACGGTAGTGTCAATGGGGCATAAAGACAAAAAAGGCCCGGTTGGACGTGTAACTTTTCCGGCTAGGGATCAAGGTGGGCAAAAGGCCAGGGGAGGTGCGGTCGGAAGGAGATGCTTTGGTGGGGCCGGTACGAAAAAAGGGCCTTACCGTTTGGCAAGGCCCTTTTTCTAAAATGGTCGGAATGAGAGGATTCGAACCTCCGACCCCCTGCTCCCGAAGCAGGTGCGCTACCAGGCTGCGCTACATTCCGGTGGTGTGTCTCGGGAAGCTGTATGTTTAGCTTTTTCGCGTCCAAATGTCAACACAAAAATACACTCCGGTTTCTCCTGTCTCGACGACATCCGCATCGGCTCTCCTGACTTGGTACCGATCGGGAATCTATCAGCCTGTGGTGCGGATGACACAGATGGCATTGTCCCCTTCTCCCGGTCGTGGATATCAGCTTTTCATTGTCCAACTGCCGTAACTATACAATACTACGCCAGACTCCCCTTTTCGTAAGGCATCTCCCCACACTCAGAGATCGATGTCGCGGTCGACACCTCCCTTCGCATACTCCTCATAGTCAAGACAAGCCCCCCCTTAAGGACAAGAAAAACGTTGTCAGAAAAAGAGGGAAGTGTTAAAAATTATCATTTTGCGATCGCCCGCAGCATCGACGACACACCTTGCGCTCCGGGCTCCCGGGTCAACCCCCATCCCGCCCACCCAACCGTTGAAAGGTTTATATGAGCAGCGCCGCAGGACAGGAAACCACCTGGTTCGCCAGGGTGCGGATCTTCCTGGAAATGATCAAGTTTTCCCACACTATCTTCGCCCTCCCCTTCGCTTTCACCGGAGCGCTCCTGGCGGGGCGCGGTGTTCCCGGAGTCTCGAAGGTCGGCTGGATCCTGTGCGCCATGGTCGGTGCCCGCACCGCCGCAATGGGGCTGAACCGGGTGATCGACGCCGAGATTGACGCCCGCAACCCGCGGACCGCGACCCGGGCCATTCCCGCCGGGCTCCTCGGCCGGGGCGCGGTGCTGGCTTTCTGCGTGATTTCGATCGCGCTGTTGCTTTTCGCCGCGGGGATGCTGAACCCGCTCTGCCTCTACCTCTCCCCGGTCGCGCTGGGCTTCATCCTGCTCTATTCCTACTGCAAGCGTTTCACCGCCCTCGCCCACGTGGTCCTCGGCATCTGCCTCGCCGGTGCCCCGCTCGGCGCCTGGATCGCAATCAAGGGGGAGCTTGAGCCCGGCGCCTACCTCCTCGGGTTTGCCGTCCTTTTCTGGGTGGCCGGTTTCGACATTCTCTACGCGCTCCAGGATCTCGAGTTCGACCGCAAAAGCGGGCTGCATTCGATCCCGGCCAAGCTCGGTGTCCGCGGCTCCATCCTCACCGCGCGGCTGTTCCACATCGTGACGGTCATCCTGCTGGCGGCGCTTTTCGCCGTGATGAAACTCGGTCCCTTCTTCCTGTCCGGCCTTATCGTCACCGTGATCCTGCTTTGCTACGAACACTGGCTTTTGCGAAACGGCGAACTGGAAAAGCTGGATGCGGCCTTCTTCAATATGAACGGCTACATCAGCGTCACCCTTTTCCTCGCGACGCTGGCCGACGTGCTGCGAGGCGTGGCGTGAAAAGGCATTTCGCCCTTGCCCTGACCGGCGCATCCGGCGCGATTTACGGGCTGCGGCTCACCGATGAGCTCCTCAAAGCCGGGCATGACGTGACGCTCCTGATCTCTTCCGCCGGCTTCGCCGTGCTCAAAGAGGAGTGCGGCTTGGACTGGGCTGACGATCCGGCCCTGCCGGAACGGCTCCGGCTCCATTTCGGCGCGGGCGAAGAACTGAACTATTACGGCGAAAAGGACCTCCTGGCACCCATCGCCAGCGGCTCGCGTGCTCCCGACGCCATGGTCGTCGTGCCCTGTTCCATGGGTACCCTCTCCCGGGTGGCCTGCGGCAACTCCGGGAACCTCCTGGAGCGGGTGGCCGACGTGATGCTCAAGGAGAACCGGCCGCTGCTCATGGTGCCGCGGGAAACGCCGTTGAACGCCATCCACCTGGAACACATGCTTAAACTCGCGCGCCTCGGGGTGCGGATCGTTCCGGCCATGCCCGCTTTCTACCAGCATCCGGAGACCCTCGACGACCTGGTCGACTTCGTGGTCGGGAAGATCCTCGACGCGCTCGGTGTGGAAAATGCGCTGTTTCGGCGCTGGGGGAACCCATCCTAACCTCTCCATTAAGGAGACGGGACGTTACCTCGGTTGCTCTTACTGACGAATAGCTCTCTTTGAATGGAGCGGTGCTGAAATAGAAGGACTTTGCAAACAATGACTACTTTTGCAGCTATAGCGGAAAAGGTTCAGGCCGGTCAGCGGATCGACGAGGCGGAAGCGCTCGTCCTCTTCCGGCACGAGGATCTCCTCGAGCTGGGCGAGCTGGCTGCGGCGGTTAATAGGCGCAAGAACGGCAACAAGGTGTTCTTCAACGTCAACCGCCACATCAACCACACCAACATCTGCGTGAACCGCTGCCGGTTCTGCGCCTTCTTCCGGGCCAAGGAGGACGAGGGCGCCTACCTGATGAGCCTGGACGACGTCCGGAGCCGGGCCGAGGAAGCACTGCAGCAGGGGGCGACCGAGATTCACGTGGTCGGCGGTCTCCACCCGGATCTCCCGTTCGAGTTCTACCTGGAGCTGCTGCAGACCATCAAGTCGGTTTCGCCTACCTTGCACGTCAAGGCCTTCACCGCGGTGGAGATCGCCTACCTGGCAAAGCTTGCCGGGCTGAGCATCGCCGACACGCTGGGGCGGCTCAAGGAGGCGGGTCTGGGATCGCTTCCGGGCGGCGGGGCGGAGATCTTCGCCCCTGAGGTTCGCGACCAGCTCTGTCCGGAGAAGATCTCCGGGAAACAGTGGCTTTCCATCATGGAAGAGGTGCATAAAAGCGGACTCAAGTCCAACGCCACCATGCTCTACGGGCACCTGGAGCGGATCGAGGACCGGATCGACCACATGCGCCAGTTGCGTGAGTTGCAGGACCGGACCGGCGGTTTCCAGGTCTTCATCCCGCTCGCCTTCCAGCCCGAACACTCCCAGCTGAAGATCGCGGGGGGCGGGACCACCGGCGTCGACGACCTGCGGACCCTGGCGGTGGGGCGGATTTACCTCGACAACTTCGCCAACGTGAAAGCCTACTGGGTGATGCTCGGCGCAAAGATCGCCCAGGTTGCGCTCTCCTTCGGGGTGAACGACCTGGACGGCACCGTGGTGGAAGAGCGGATCGGCCACGAGGCGGGGGCGGATTCGCCCCAGGCGATGAGCCGGGACGGCATCCTGAACCTGATCCGCAAAGCCGGGCGGGTGCCGGTCGAGCGCGACACGCTCTACCGGGAACTGAAGGTTTACTAGGAAAGAGCCTTTGCAGCGGGGTCCGATCCGACCGATCGGTCGGATCCGTCAGATCGGTCGGATCCGTCAGATCGGTCGGATCGGACCGCCGCAAGGGCACAGGAGATAGCAGCACTATGCTGGACAAACTTCGCGAAAAACTCACCGCCGGCGCGGCTATCACCGCCGACGAGGCGCTTTGGTGCCTCACCGACGCCGACCTCCTCGGCCTGGGGCGGCTGGCGGACTCGGTGCGGCGCCGGCTGCACCCGGACCGGCTGGTGAGCTTCGTCGTCGACCGCAACGTCAACTACACCAACGTCTGCGAGTCCAAGTGCCGCTTCTGCGCCTTTTACCGTGACAAGGAGGCGTCGGACGCATACATTCTGCCGACCGACGTCATCCTGAAGAAAATCGGGGAGCTGGTCGAGCAGGGCGGAACCCAGCTCCTCATGCAGGGGGGGCTCCACCCCGACCTGAAGATCGAGTACTTCGAGGGACTGTTCCACGCCATCAAGGCGCAGTTCCCTCAGGTCCAGAACCACTCCCTCTCCCCGGCGGAGATCACCCACGTCGCCGAGATCTCCGGACTCACCGTGCGCCAGGCGTTGGAGCGGCTCAAAGAAGCCGGGCTCGACTCGGTTCCCGGCGGCGGCGCCGAGATCCTGGTGGACCGGGTCCGGGCCGAGATCTCCCCGAAGAAGATCGGTTGGGAGGGTTGGGCGCGGGTGATGATCGAGGCGGCCCGCCTCGGCATGTCGACCACCGCCACCATGATGTTCGGCAGCCGCGAGAAGCTCGAGGACATCGTGGAACACCTGTTCCGGGTGCGGGCGCTGCAGGCGGAGGGAGGGAGCTTCACCGCCTTCATCCCCTGGACCTACCAGCCGGGCAACACCGAGCTCGGCGGCGCGACCGCCACCGGCGCGGAATACCTCAGGGTGCTGGCGCTTTCCCGCATCGTCCTGGACAACGTACCGAACATCCAGGGGAGCTGGGTAACCCAGGGGGCCAAGATGGCCCAAGTCGCCCTTTTCTTCGGCGCGAACGATCTGGGTGGCACCATGCTCGAGGAAAACGTCGTCGCCGCGGCCGGATGCTGCTTCCGGATGTCGCAGCAGGAGATGATCGACCTGATCCGCGACGCCGGCTTTGTCCCGGCGCGGAGAACAACGCTTTATAAGATATTGGAGACGTACTGAACGCGGCAGAAAAGCGGAGTAGAGAAATGACCCAGTTGCGCAAAAACATCGCCGAGATGGCGGGGTACGTCCCCGGCTTCCAGCCCCAGGACGTGGCGTCGTACATCAAACTGAACACCAACGAGAACTCGTATCCCCCCTCGCCCAAGGTACTCGAGGCGATCGCGCGCGAGGTGAACGACGGGCTGCGCCGCTATCCCGACGCGGGGAGCACCTCGGCTCGCGAGGAGGCCGCCAAGCTCTACGGCTTCGATCCTTCCTGGATCATCATGGCCAACGGCTCCGACGAGGTCCTCAACAACCTGATCCGCGCCTTTGCCGGGGAGGGGGAGGAGATCGCCTTCATCCACCCGTCCTATTCTTACTATGGAACGCTCGCCGAGATTCAGGGCGCTACGGTTCGCACCTTCGGGCTCAACGAGCGTTTCGAGCCGCAGGGCCTGCCGGAGCGCTACGACGGCAAGATTTTCTTCCTCACCAACCCGAACGCGCCGCTCGGCTTCACCTTCAGCAAGAAGTTCATGATCGACCTCGCCGGCCGGCTTTCCTCGGGCGTCCTGGTCGTGGACGAGACCTACGCCGACTTTGCCGACGACACCGCGCTCGACCTGGTGAAATCCCTCGACAACGTCGTGGTCACCCGCACCTTCTCCAAGAGCTATTCGCTTGCCGGCATGCGGGTCGGCCTCGCCATCGCACGCCCCGAGGTGATCGCCGCGCTCAACAAGATCCGCGACCACTACAACCTGGACCGACTGGCCCAGGCCGCCGCGGTTGCCGCGCTCAAGGACCAGGATTACCTCCGCAGCGTGGTCAAGAAAACCCGGGCCACCCGGGAGTGGTTCACCAAGGAGCTGGAAAAACTCGGCTTTACCGTGATCCCCTCCAGCGGGAACTACGTCTTCGCCACCCCCCCCGACCGCGACGGCGGCCGGGTCTACCAGGCGCTGTACGAGAAGAAGATCCTGGTGCGGCACTTCACCGACCCGGTGATCGCCCATGGCGTCCGGATCACCATCGGGACGCAGGAGGAGATGGAGACGACGCTGGCCGCGATTGCCGCCATCTCTTATTCCTCCGCTGCCTGAGAGTGACCCCGGGACTGAAAAACCTTGAATCAGGAATGAAAAGATTGTAATGTTTTACCTTCCGCGCCGGCCGGACCAGTAACCGGCGGCGCCGATACTCTAACTGACCGCATGCAGATGCAGAAACGGTGGGAAATTGCAGAAAAAAATCGACGAACATAGTACAGCCAGCCTGATTACCAACCAGCCGAGCCTGGACCGCCTGGTAGAGCGCCTCTCCAACCAGCCGGTGCTCGCCTTCGACCTGGAGGCGGACTCCCTGCATCACTACACGGAAAAGGTCTGCCTGATCCAGGTCTCCACCGAAGACGAAACCTGGCTGGTCGATCCCCTCGCCCAGGTGGACGTACGGCTCCTGGCCCCGATCTTCGCCGACCCGTCCGTGAAGAAGGTCTTCCACGGCGCCGACTACGACATGCGCTCCCTCTACCGCGATTTCGGCATCGAGGTGGTGAATCTTTTCGACACCATGATCGCGAGCCAATTCCTGGGTGAAAGCGAGTTCGGCCTGGCGGCGCAGCTCAAGAAGCGCTACGGGGTCGAGTTGGACAAGCGCTTCCAGAAGGCCGACTGGAGCAAGCGCCCCTTCTCCACCGAGATGATGGAATATGCCGCGAAGGACACTTCGCTTTTGATCGGCCTGTACCGGCAGCTGGAAGGCGAGCTGAAAGCCAAGGGCCGCCTCGCCTGGGTCGAGGAGGAGTCGGAGCTCGTGGCACGGGTCCGCTACAGCTCGCGCGAAGGGGAGCCGATGGTGGTCCGCTTCAAGGGGGCGAGCCGCCTCAAAACCCGTGAGCTCGCGGTCCTGGAAGAACTGCTGAAGTTCCGCGACGAAAAGGCACGCAGTGCCGATGTCCCGCCGTTCCGGGTGCTCGGCAACGACCTGCTCCGGGAGCTTGCCGAGAAGCAGCCGCGGTCGATGTTCGAACTGGTCGGGGTGCAGAGCCTGACTCCCAAGCAGATCGACCGTTACGGCAAGGGAATCCTGCAGGCGATCGTCACCGGCCTTGCCACGCCGCCGGAAAAGGTGCCCCAGCTCGAATCGTCGCGCCGCCCGGTCCTGGACCGCAACGTGGAGGAGCGGGTCAAGCGGCTCAAGTTCTGGCGCGAGAAGAAGGCCGCCCAGCTCGGCCTCGGGGTCGGGCTGGTGGCGAACAACGCTCTATTGGAGGCCCTGGCCGAGCCCGGCCCGGTGAAGCTCTCGCTCTTGAAGCGCTGGCAGCACGAGGCCTTCGGCAGCGAGATCGAGGAGCTGCTCAAGTAAATAACGCAATGCATAGGTAAAAGAAGAGGCTGGCCCCGGGATGGGACCAGCCTCTTCTTATTGATGTGCTCTTGGTAGGAGCGGCATTCCTGCCGCGATCAGCGTTTTCAATCGCGACAAGAATGTCGCTCCTACAGGGCGCGGAAACTACGGAGCATCTGTCGGCGGCGGGCTCTCTGTCTCCGGCAGGGTTTCGACCACCGGTTGGAAGGTGCCGGCATCGAAGATGAGCGGCGGGTCTTCCGCGGCGCCGGTCACCTCTTCCAGGGTAACCATTTCCTCCAGGAGCAGCGCCGAGGTTTCCTCCCCCTCGTCAAACTCCTCACGGCGCCCCAACACCCCGGGCTGCGCCCAGGCGGTCGGCGGCGGGAGCACAGCTCCCTCCAGGACGATTTCCTCCGCCTCGGCTGCGGGAGCGGCCCGGCCCAGATCGGTTGCCGCAAAGACGCCCAAGTCGAACAGGTCAGTCGGCTTGGGCGGTGCGCTGTCCAGCACCAGCTCCCCAGCAGGTGCCAGGGGCGGTTCTATGGTTCTTTTCTCCTGGGGAAGCGCCAGAACCGGGGGCGGGAGCTGAGGCTGCAGCAACGGCTTGATGCCGCAGCGCTTCTTGACGTTGGTGAGATCGGTACTGCACTTCTTGCATTGGTCCAGGAACTCGAAGCTGTTGTAACCGCACTTGGGGCATTTCATGGGTTACTCCTTTTGCTTCAGCCGATATCCCCCCAATGAAACTGGAGTATCGAAACGATGGCGAGCCCGGCGGTCTCGGTGCGCAGGATGCGGCTGCCGAGGGATACCGGGATAAAACCCTCCTGCTGCGCCTGCCGTACCTCCTCGTCGGTGAGCCCACCTTCCGGGCCTACGATGACCGCGATGCTTTCGGGAGCCGGCATCCCGGCCAGCGCCTGACGCAGGCCGTTTACCCGCTCCCCTTCCCAGAGCAGTAGCTTAACAGAGTGGCTATTGCCCCGCAACGTGGGGCCCAAGGCCCCGGCGAAGGAGACCTTCGGGATGGTTTTACGCCCCGACTGGCGCGCCGCCTCCTGCACGATCCTCTCGCAACGCTCCAGGCGCCCCGCGCTCCGATCCTCCTTGAGCTTCACCACGGAACGTGCCGCCTGAAAGGCGACCACCTCGGCCACCCCCAGTTCGGTGCACTTCTGGAGGATCAGGTCGAACTTCTCCCCCTTGGGGAGCCCCTGGTAAAGCGTGATGGCCGGGTAGCCGGAACTCTCGGCTGCCGCTTCCGGTGCCGATACCTTGACGGTCAGGCTCTTGGCGCCGACCTCGGTGATGACCCCGTCAAAGCTGCGCCCCGCGCCGTCGGTGAGGGAAACCGCGGCCCCCGCCTTCAGGCGCAGGACGCGAGCCATGTGCCGGTAGAGCTCCCCCGTGATGCACGCCTCGTCGTCGACGACCGCGTTATCCCCGAGAAAGAAGTTCCTCATGCCGCGGGCCGGGACAGGGTAATGCAGCTCCACTCTTCCTCGTGGGTGCACTCGACCAGGGTAAGGCCGGGGAAACCGTTGCGGACGAAATCCTCTTTTTCGGTGAGTATCCCGGACAGGATCAGCCAGCCGCCGGGGCGGACCCGGGCGACCAGTTCCTCGGCGAGCCGGACCAGTTCCTCGGCGAGGATGTTGGCCACCACCACCCCGAATTGGCCGGCAATCCGGTCCAGCGGCGTGGTGGAGACGTCGATCGCGCCGGAAAGTCCGTTCAGTTCCACGTTTTCCTCGGTCACCCGGACCGCTTCCGGGTCGATGTCGACGGCGACAATCCCCTGGGCCCCCATGAGAGCCCCGGCGATGCTGAGCACTCCGGAGCCGGTGCCGACGTCGAGCAGGGGGGCGGGGAAGGTCCCGCAACTGCGGTCGTAGCAGATCCTTTCCATGGATTCCAGGCACATCCGCGTGGTCGGGTGGGCGCCGGTGCCAAAGGCCATGCCGGGATCGATCTGGATCACCAGGTCCCCGGGGAGCTCCTGGTAATCTTCCCAGGTCGGCTTGATCACCATCCGGGTCCCGATCCGGACCGGTTTGAAATGGACTTTCCAGTTGTTGGCCCAGTCTTCGTTCTTGACCACCCGGATCACCGGCGGGGTGAACGGGCAGGTGCCGTACTCGGCGCGGTGCCGGGCGAGGAACTCCTCGATCTGACCCCGTGCCTCCTCGAGCGCCGCATCGGCGGGAAGGTAGGCCTTGACGCTTTTAATGGGGGTGTCCTCGAGAGTATCGAGGGAGAAGGTGTCGACGTGAAGGTTGTCGATCCCGACGCCGGTTCCCGTCAATTCCACGAGAAAATCGGCGAGCGTTTCCACCAGGGCGGCCGGCACCTCACAGGTGATCTCGGCCCAATCGGTCTGCATGCAAGCTCCTTTTTCGGACAAATATGGCGATAACCTAGCAGAATCGCGAGTAACATGGCAAGGGATACTTGACAATAATAAAAAGTGAAGGCCTAATTCTATAATTAAAATTCACCGGTGTCATGCCAACGTTTTGGGGAACGTTTTCCCATTAATTTAACTTTTGCCTATTCTAAAAAAAAGTGCTATATCTAATGAGTAGCTTAATGAGGGGCGCAACCCTCCACCAGCAGGGACTTTTTTGGACATGATGAAACACGTATACCTACTATCCGACGCGACCGGCGAAACCGTCGAACGCGTGGCCCGAGCGGCCCTGCACCAGTTCAAGGATATCGACGTCATCCTGCACCGGGCCGGGCAGATCCGCACCCGGGAGGATATCGAGCGTGCCCTGGACGAGGCAACCCGGGAACCGGGACTGATCTTCTTCACCCTGGTCAACAGCGATCTCGCCCAGTTCATCAGAAACGAGACCGAGCTTCGGGGTCTGGAGGCGGTGGACCTGATCACGCCGCTCCTCTTCAAGCTGGCCGAGTTCCTGGAAACGCCGGCCCAGAAGGTCCCGGGGCTCCAGTACGAGATGAACTCCGAGTACTACCGCCGGATGGAGGCGGTCGACTTCACGGTCAAGCAGGACGACGGCCAGGAGCCGCGCAACCTGTTCAAAGCGGACATCGTGCTGGTCGGGGTCTCCCGGACCTCCAAGACGCCGCTCTCCATGTACCTCGCCCACAAGGGTTACAAGGTGGCGAACGTCCCGCTGGTACAGGGGATCGATCCCCCGCCCGAGCTTTGGCAGGTACGCCAGGACCGGATCGTCGGCCTGATCATCGACGTCCAGCGCCTGGTGGACATCCGCAGCGCCCGCTTGAGAAACCTGCGGCAAAACCCGCGGGCGAGCTATGCCGACTACCAGCAGATCGAAGACGAACTAGCATATTGCCGCCGGTTCTACCGGCAACACCCCGAGTGGTACATCATCGACGTCACTAACCGGTCCGTCGAGGAGTCCGCGGCGGAAATCCTGAGCCGATTGCACGGGGATATACGACACGATTAAACAAGAAACAAGTATCTTCAAAATGAGAGAGGTAACAGACATGAGAATTCTGGTGGTCGAAGACGAGAAAAAAGTTGCGAGCTTCATCAAGCGCGGTCTTGAGGAAGAGCAGTATGAGGTCCACACTGCGGCAGACGGGGAGGAGGGGCTCAAGCTCGCACTGGAAAAGCCTTTCGACCTCATCATCCTGGACTGGATGCTCCCGAAAAAAGACGGGCTTTCGGTCCTCAAGGAACTTCGTGAGCGCAAGAACGTCACCCCGATCCTGATGCTCACCGCGAAGGATTCCGTCGAGGACATCGTCGCCGGTCTCGACTCCGGTTCGGATGACTACCTTACCAAGCCGTTTGCCTTTGCCGAACTGCTGGCCAGGGTCCGCGCCCTGCTGCGCCGCAGTGAGCTGGACCGCGGTGCCGAAATCCGCTTCGCCGACCTGCGCCTCGACCCGGTCACCCACAAGGTATGGCGCAAGGACAAGGAGATCGACCTCACCGCCAAGGAATACGGCCTGCTCGAGTACTTCATGCGCAACCCGCACCAGGTGCTGACCAGGACCATGATCGCGGAGCACGTCTGGGATTACACCTTCGACAGCTTCACCAACATCATCGACGTCTACGTCAACTACCTGCGCAAGAAGATTGACCGCGACGCAGACAAGAAGCTCATCCACACCGTCCGCGGCGTGGGCTACATCCTGAAGGAAGAGGACTAGCATCCTGGCGGTAACTACCCGCCCGGTTTGCTGAGACCGCATGTAAAGGACCGCGCTCCGGATCTCCGGAGGCGGTCCTTTTTTATTTTCTGGACCTCAACCGTACGCCTTAGCCGACGAGGGCCATGGTTGCCGGCCCTGGGGTAGCTACCCGCGGTTACCGCCTGCGGCGGTTCGCGCCAGGAATGGCGCTCCCACCGGGTAACGGAGCCCCCCTGGTAGATGCGGGTCGCAGCCGGCCCAAGCCGCGGTAAACCTTTTTCCGTCTCGGGCGTTACCACAAGATACAGCCCTTATCCCGTTCCTCTCATGGGAACGAGATACTGCACCATTACCAGGGTAAACCTGTTATCCTCATGAGGAACCTTGACAAAAAAAGACGGCAGTATTAGCTTTACGCATATTTTCCCCTTGGAGGAAGTCATGAGAAAACGCCTCATTCCGGTAGGTTACCTGTTCTCCACGCTCCTTTTCACTCTCGTCTTCTCCGCTGTGGCAGTGGCAGCACCCGTTCTTCCCAACTTCGTGGAACTCGCCAAGAAACTCAAACCGGCCGTAGTGAACATCAGCACCACCAAAACGGTCGCCCCCCAGAAGCGCAACCCGCACGGCGGAGGCAACGACCCGTTCCAGGAGTACTTCGACCGGTTCTTCGACCAGCAGCCGAAGGCCCCGCAGAAGCAGCGCAACCTCGGCTCCGGTTTCATCATCAGCAAGGATGGTTTCATCATCACCAACAACCACGTGGTTGCCGGTGCCGACGAGATCAAGGTGAAACTCTCCGACGGCAAGGAACTGAAAGCCGAACTGAAAGGGCGCGATGAGAAACTCGACCTGGCCCTGCTCAAGATCGAATCCAAGGACGGACTTCCGGTCGCACCGCTGGGAGACAGCGACAAGATCGAAGTCGGGGAGTGGGTCATGGCCATCGGCAACCCGTTCGGGCTCGCCCAGACCGTTACCGCCGGCATCGTCAGCGCCCAGGGACGGGTAATCGGGAGCGGCCCGTATGACGACTTCATCCAGACCGACGCTTCCATCAACCCGGGCAACTCCGGCGGCCCGCTCTTCAATGCCAAGGGCGAAGTCATCGGCATCAACACCGCCATTCTCGCCAACGGCCAGGGGATCGGCTTCGCCATCCCGATCAACATGGCCACCGCGATCCTGCCCCAGCTCAAAGACAGTGGGAAAGTCACCCGCGGCTGGCTCGGCGTATCGATCCAGCCGGTCACCCAGGACATCGCGAGCGCCTTCAACATCGACGGGGAAAAGGGCGCGCTGGTCGCCGACGTCCTCAAGGGTGGTCCCGCCGAGAAGGCGGGGCTCCAGGTCGGCGACGTCATCGTCGAATTCGACGGCCACACCATCCACGACACCAGCGAGCTCCCGCGCGTGGTAGCCATGACCCCGGTCGGGAAGGAGGTCTCCGTGGTCCTGATGCGTGAGGGGCGCAAGGAAACCAAGAAGGTGCTGGTCGAGCGGCTCAAGGAAGGGGATACCGAAGAGGCGGGGGTCATCAACGAGCGGCTCGGGATGAAGGTGGCCGAGTTGGGCGACCAGCCCAACCGTCGCGGCACGAAGGATGAGAAAGGGGTGCTCGTCGTGGCGGTGAAGCCGGACAGCGCGGCTGAGCAGGCCGGGATTGCCGAAGGCGACGTGATCCGCGACGTCAACGGCCAACGGATCGAGAAACTCGCCGATTACGAGAAGGCGCTTTCCGGCATCAAGAAGGGAAGCTTCTTGAAGGTGCTCCTGCGCCGCGGCAACGCGTCGCTCTTCGCCGCGGTGAAGGTCGACTAGGCGGGGACGCACTCTATAGATTTACCGATAATGCAAAGGGGCTCCGGAATCCGGAGCCCCTTTTTGATTTGCGGACCCCCCTCGAGCCGCGTGGGCACGGGGGGGCACGAATTGCGGTAAGTTGCGTGGAACGGATTCACGGTGAATCGCAACATTACCTGGCCGGGGATAACGTCGCGTTTCGTTTCTCAACGCGACCTACCCGCTCATTGCGCACGGCTCATTGCTAAAGGCATCATTCACCTCCCGCCGCATCTCCGCCTCCTCCTTTTCGTGACGCGGCGAAAAGTGGAACGGAATCACCCGTCCCACCCCGGCGGCGCGGGCCAGCTCACCGGCCTGCCGGGTGGTGAGGTGTGCCCGCTCGCGGGCGCGCTGCTCCTCTCCGGCCCGAAAGGTCGCCTCGATGAACAGATAGTCGGCTCCCAACGCCAGCGCCACGATCTTCTCCCGGTTCTGCGGTGCGTAGGAGACGTCGGTGACGTAGGCCACCTTCTCCCCACGCACCACCTCCAGGGCCGGGCCCAACTCCTTCAGGGTCAGCCTCCGCATCTCCCCCCCCACCGGTACGGCAACCTCGGTCTCTCCCGGCATCCCCGCGACGATGGCCCGCTTCACCTGCGCGAGCCAGGCACCGACCGGAAGCCCCATCTCCGCGAGCCGGTTTTTCTGGACGTTCACGTGGAGCTTCTCCTCGAAGGCATAGGCCAGGCAGGGGATGCTGTGCTCCAGAAAGGCGCAGCGGACCAGGAAGTTCTCCTCCTCCAGAATGACATTGTCGACCAGCGCCACCTCGCCCAACGGTTCCCGCTCAAAGGTGCGCCGGGAACTGAAGCGGGCGGACCGCGCCGTCCGCTCCGGACCGAGCTCATACGCCTCGACCACGAACTCGGTCGGATAGGTGCCGAGGAGGTTCCAGCTGTACGACGCCAGCCGGGCCTCGACCTGGCGGAGAAAGCCGGGCGGGCCGTACAGGCGCAGCGTCTTGTCACGCCCCAGCATGAGCCGCAGCATGTGGTCGAAGCCGATGAAATGATCGATGTGGGTATGGGAGATGAAGACATCGCTGACGCGGAGGATCTTGCGGGCGGCAAGGGCCCTGATCTCCCCGAGGTCGAAGAGGATGGCGCGGCGGGCGAACAGGAAGTCGAGGTAGAGGCCGGGATCGTGAAAAGGGGGATTGACCAGCTGGGGCTGAAAGTACGGTGTCATGGCCGGGACTCCCTTCCCTGAAGAGGTATCAACTCTCCGGCGGGGACTCCGGCTCATCGGCCAGTTTTCGCTTGATCAGCGCGACCAGGATGCCGACCATGAGCAGAAAGGCGGTGTCCTGGAACGAGTTCCAGTAACGGACGGCCGAGCCGGAGTAGCTGTTGCAGTCGGAAACGAACCGGGCGATCCCGGCGCCGACGGAGATCAGCAAGGCGCCGCTGCGCCCGAGGTACCAGCCGGCGAAGGCGATCGGAAGGAAATAGAAAACCAGCATGGAGTAGTCGCCGGTCAGGTAGTCGACATATCCCAATAGGGCGACCATGACATAGCCCACGACAAGGAGCAGCCAGGGCGGGAAACCCTCCATCCGCTTCAACATTACCCTACCCTCCGATGGGCGGAAAAGCCCCAGGTCAACGGTGGCACGGCTCACCTATATAACGATTGCCCGGGAGACCGCAAGCAATAAAAAAGGGAGCCACTGCATTAGGCTCCCTACGAAAAAAGTCTCTCCGCCCTGTCGTTGGTTGGGGGGCCTCACAGCGAGTTCCCTAACAGGTGGGAGGTCCCGTGGACCGCTTCAGGCAATTCCCGCGCAATGGGGCAGCACACCACGGTCGAAACAGGCTCCCGTTCAATGATTATTCCGCAGGGGCGTTAAAACCTAACGGACACGGCAGAGAGAACGTACGTGGCTCGCATAATATGATGTAACCGTTTACAAGGCAAGGCTTTTTTTCAAAAACCGAGATAGGCGTAAAGCGGCTTCAACTCCTCCATCAGACGGTCGAAACCCTCGAAGGTGAGGGACTGCGGACCGTCGGAAAGTGCCTTTTCCGGCTCGGGATGAACCTCCACCAGGATGCCGTGCGCCCCGGCCACCAGAGCCGCCTTGCTCATCGGCGGGACGAGGCTCCGTTTGCCGGTGGCGTGGGAAGGATCGGCCATGATCGGGAGGTGGGAAAGCTCCTTGATCAGGGGGATCACCGAGAGGTCGAAGGTGTTGCGGGTGGCGGTCTCGAAAGTCCGGATGCCGCGCTCGCAGAGGATGACGTTGGGGTTTCCCTCGGCAAGGATGTACTCGGCGGCGGCGAGAAACTCTTCTATGGTGGCGCTCATGCCGCGCTTCAAAAGGACCGGCTTCCCGCTGCGCCCGAGCTCCCGGAGGAGGTCGAAGTTCTGCATGTTGCGGGCGCCGACCTGGAGCAGGTCCGCGTGCTCGGCGACCAGCCCGACGGTGTCCGGAGACATCACCTCGGTGACTACCGGCAGCCCGGCTTCCTTTCCGGCCTGGCTCAACAAGAGAAGCCCCTCTTCGCGCAGCCCCTGGAAGGTATGCGGGCCGGTCCGCGGCTTGAAGGCGCCGCCGCGCAGAAGGTTCGCGCCGGCTTTCTTGACCGCGAGGGCGGTCTTGATGATCTGTTCCTCGCTCTCCACGGCACAGGGACCGGCGGTGACGACCGGGCGTTCCCCCTCACCGATGCGCACCCCTCCGACCGTGACCACGCTCGCTTGCGGGTGAAAGGCACGGGAAACCAGCTTGTACGGCTTGGAGACGTGGATCACCTCCTGCACCCCAGGGAGATCCCGGATCAGGGAGTCATCGACGTATCCCGTGTTCCCCAGAACCCCGATGGCGGTGCGCTCCCCGCCGGGAATCGGCTCGGCGCGCAGCCCCATCGCCTGAACCACCTTGACGACGGCATCTACATCCGACTTCTTCGCTTTGTACCCCATGACGATAAGCATGTGTGACTCCCGCAAGTTAGGATGAGGGCCTGAGCATAGCAGGGGGAACAGAAGAGGTCAATGTGAAACGATTGCAATTTTCCCGGATTTACGTACAATGCGGCGCCAAACCCATCTCCCCTCTCCCAACGGAAGCGGGAGTAACTAGAGGACAACGAGTTCGTGGAGGCACAATGCGTCTCAAGGATGAGCAGATCGCGCGCCTGGCGGAGAAGGTGCTGACTGATCTGGAAGCGAAGAAGCTGATGGTCGCCAAGCAGGGACGGGGAGCGCTCGTCGAGGCGGTGAAGGCGGCGATCGCGAAGGACGTCAAGGCCGAGGATAACCTGGAGAAGGACGCCGAGGCGCTGCTGGAGCAAACCCTGCGCAGCATGGGCGGAGCCGGCGATATCGATCGCCACAAGATGCTCAGGATGATCAAGGAAAAGCTCGCCAAGGAGCGGAAGATCGTGCTCTGACCGGTCACCTAAAAATGCCCTCTCCCTCCGCGCGCACGAGCGCGGCCTGCGCCGGGTGAGGGCTGCGGTTCGCCGGTGGCCCCTCCTCTCACCCGGCCTGCGGCCGCCCTCTCCCGAAAGGGGAGGGCTATCAAGGATCTGCATACTTAGAAGGATTAGAAGGAGTCCCCCATGCTGGTATCGGAAGACCGCATCTCCCATCTCGCCCACAAGATCTACGACAAGCTCTACGACGACGACCTGGCCGATTTCCCCGAAGAGCGCCGCGCCCTGGAAGCGATCAAGGACTCCATCTCCGCCTTCTTCTCGGTGGTCGAGCAGATCGACCAGGCGGTCCGGGACAAGCTTTCCTCCTACAGCAAAGCCAAGGTCCCCGGGAGCCGCGAGTGGGAGATTCTCTACCAGAAGTTCTACGCCGAGGAGCTCGCCAGGCGGAAATGGTAACGGCTGCCCCACCGAGCCGCCACGCCTCCCCCCCCTAAATTCCCTTTCCCATCAGCCCCTTAGCAAAAGCGGCGAGCCCCGTGCCCGCCGCTTTTTTTGCCCTGCCGTCCCCGTTAAATTTTTTTGCCGGGTAACCCTTGATTTTCAAGACCATGCTGTTTATATTTAGCAGGCATTAGCACTCAGCAGTCTTGAGTGCTAATAATTTTTCTGCGATCAAGAGATCTCAAATATCTCACAAGAAAGGAGAGTGCAGGCATGAATCTGAGACCGTTGCAGGACCGTATCATCGTTAAGAGGGTTGAAGAAGAAACGAAAACCGCTGGGGGGCTCTACATCCCGGAGACTGCCAAAGAGAAGCCGCAGCAGGGCGAAGTCGTTGCGGTCGGCAAAGGGAAGCGGGGCGACGACGGCAAGGTCTACCCGATCGACCTCAACGTCGGGGACAAGGTCCTCTTTGGAAAATACGCCGGCAGCGAAGTTAAGCTCGACGGCCAGGACTACCTGATCATGCGTGAGGACGACATCCTCGGCGTCATCGAGAAGTAATCACCGCCCACGCACTATATATTCTCAAGGAGGAAACGACACGATGGCTGCAAAGATAATCAAATTCGACCAGGATGCCCGTAACAGCATCCTTAAAGGTGTAAATACTCTGGCTGACGCCGTAAAGGTAACCCTCGGCCCCAAAGGACGCAACGTCGTCATCGAGAAGTCCTACGGCGCACCGCTGATCACCAAGGACGGCGTTACCGTCGCCAAGGAAATCGAGCTCGAAGACAAGTTCGAGAACATGGGCGCGCAGCTGGTCAAGGAAGTCGCTTCCAAGACCTCCGACGTCGCCGGTGACGGCACCACCACCGCTACCGTGCTGGCCCAGGCCATCTACCGCCAGGGCTCCAAACTGGTTGCCGCCGGCCACAACCCGATGGAAATCAAACGCGGCATCGACCAGGCGGTCGAGACCCTCGTCGGCGAGCTGAAGAAGATCTCCAAGCCGATCAAGGATCACAAGGAAATCGCCCAGGTCGGCACCATCTCCGCCAACAACGACAAGACCATCGGCGACATCATCGCCCAGGCGATGGAGAAAGTCGGCAAGGAAGGGGTCATCACCGTCGAGGAAGCCAAGGCGATGGAGACCACCCTTGAGACCGTCGAAGGGATGCAGTTCGACCGCGGCTACCTCTCCCCGTACTTCGTGACCGACCCGGAGCGGATGGAAGCCAACATCGAAAACGTCCTGATCCTGATCCACGACAAGAAGATCTCCAACATGAAGGACCTCCTCCCGGTCCTCGAGCAGACCGCCAAGTCCGGCCGTCCGCTGCTCATCATCGCCGAGGACATCGAGGGCGAGGCCCTGGCCACCCTGGTCGTCAACAAGCTGCGCGGCGTCCTCAACGTCTGCGCCGTCAAGGCTCCGGGCTTCGGTGACCGCCGCAAGGCCATGCTCGAAGACATCGCCATCCTCACCGGCGGCAAAGTCATCTCCGAAGAGATCGGCTTCAAACTGGAGAACACCACCCTCGACATGCTCGGGATGGCCAAGAAAGTCACCGTCGACAAGGACAACACCACCATCATCGACGGCAACGGCTCCGAGGCTGACATCGCGGGCCGCGTGAAGATGATCCGCGCCCAGATCGAAGAGACCTCCAGCGACTACGACCGCGAGAAGCTGCAGGAGCGCCTGGCCAAGCTGGTCGGCGGCGTCGCCGTCATCAAAGTCGGTGCGGCCACCGAGATCGAGATGAAAGAGAAGAAGGCCCGCGTCGAAGACGCCCTCCACGCTACCCGCGCCGCAGTCGACGAGGGTATCGTCCCGGGAGGCGGGGTTGCCTACCTGCGCGCCCTCGCCGTTCTCGACGGCCTGCAGCTTCAGACCGAGCAGCAGTTCGGCGTCAACGTGATCAAGCGCGCCATCGAGGAGCCGATCCGTCAGATCGCCCAGAACGCCGGCGTGGACGGCTCCATCGTCGTCGACAAAGTGAAAAACGGCACCGGCTCCTTCGGCTACAACGCTGCCGACGATGCCTACGTCGACATGCTGGATGCCGGGATCATCGACCCGACCAAGGTCTCCCGCTACGCGCTGCAAAACGCCGCTTCCGTGGCCGGCCTCATGCTGACCACCGAGGCGATGATCGCCGACAAGCCGAAAGAAGAAGGCGCGCTCCCGCCGATGCCGGGCGGCATGGGTGGCATGGGCGGCATGGGCGGCATGATGTAAGCCGTCTGGCCTAAGCCAGCACCGTAACACCAGAAGAGCCGGGGATTTTCCCCGGCTCTTTTCATTTGCAGGTTAGCGGATCGGTGGCGGGCACGGGGAACCTCCCTGCGACGAGCGCTCCGCGACGCCGGCACCGGCTGTGCCAAGCCCCAAGCCCCCGAACCCCGACTCTATTGTTGAAATGCGGCAATAAAACACGTATTATCATGCCGAATTCAGGCCGGGGTTTCACACCGGGGCACCGCCGGACCGATCTTTTTTACGGGCGTTTCCCTCTCATTGGGGAAAACGACGGGGCGCACAATGAAGATACTGATTGCCGAGGACAACGCCGGAATCCGCACGGTCATTCTCAACATGCTCGTTACCTGGGGCTACGAGGTGGTAACCGCCGCCGACGGCAACGAAGCGTGGGACAAGCTGCAGGGCGAAGATGCCCCGATGCTGGTCCTTCTGGACTGGATGATGCCGGGGCTCGACGGTCTCGAGATCTGCCGGCGCCTGCGGGAAAAGAAAACGCCCGTCCCTCCTTACGTCCTCTTCCTCACCTGCCGCGACAATACCCGCGACATCGTCACCGCGCTGGAAGCTGGCGCCAACGACTACGTTACCAAGCCGTTCCAGGCGGAAGAACTGCGTGCCCGCCTCCAGGTCGGACTGCGCGTCGTCGAGCTGCAGAGTGCGCTGAACCAGCGCGTGGAAGAGCTGCAGCTGGAGCGAAACCGCGCCAAGCTTTGCCTGGACGTGGCCGGAGTGCTGCTGATCGCCCTGAACGAGGCCGGCGCCATCACCCAGGTCAACCGGAAAGGGAGCGAGATCCTGGGCTACCCCGAGAGCGAGATCCTGGGGCGGAACTGGTTCGACGATTTTCTGGACCAGGAATACCGTGCCGAGGCCCGGCAGATACTGTTCCAGGCCTTTTACGGAAACCAGGGACGACGGGAACAGTTGGTCCAGAAGGTGGTCACCAAAAGCGGCGAGATCCGGATCCTCGAGATCCGCAGCGGAGCCATCCAGGATCATACCGGACGGGTCACCGGCGTCCTCTTCTCCGGGGCGGACGTAACCGATCGAATCCAGGATGAAATGGCGCTGAGGGAGAGCGAGAAAAATTACCGCGGCCTCTTTACCCAGATGGTCAACCAGTCGGGCGCCATTTCCACCTACAAGACGCATCTCACTTCCAAGAAGGGTGGCAGTTAACTCCTTCCACAATTAATTAGAAAGGATCGTGCCGCAGACATTGACTTGTCCTTGCGGCCCCCCTACTATAAGGCATGGATAAAAATGCCGATCCCGGGCGGAAGCCTGTCCCCCGGTTCTCCATCGCCCAAAAGCTCGTCCTCAGCTACGCCGCAATGGCGTTCTTCACTCTTGCTGCGCTCCTCCTTTCCCTGCTCGGCCTTTTCTCCCTCAACCGTACCGCCCGCAACATTGCGCAAGTCGACGTCCCGGTCATCGGGAACCTGATCAAGCTGCGCGCCGCCGTTCTCGCTCAGGAGGGGTATGCCGGCCGCTACGCCATTCTGCGCAGCCGCGAGTTCCAAGGCCTGTTCAACGAGCGGCAAAAAGAGTCGCTCAAGCTGTTGCAGGAGCTCAAAGAGAAAGGGTTGCACAACGACGGGGCCTACCTCGAGCAGCTCTACCGCGCCTACGACGGTGCCGCCGACGACTTGTTTTCCGGAAAGAGCAGCGATGCGGCAAAGTTGCGCCCCCTCGCGTTGCGGCTGATCGATGCGGTTGACCGGGTAAGCAACGAGCGGCAAAACCGGCTCCAGGAGAAGGTCGCCCAAGCCGAGGGAGAGCGCCGCCTCACCGCGCGCGGGACGGTATTGATCTCCCTGTCCGGATTCGTGCTCGCGCTTTTGGTCGCCGCCGTCTTCATCTACCGGATCTCCCGCGCCATCCGCAAGCTGCAGCGGGCGACCCATCGCATCGCCCAGGGCGACTTCGACTTCGATCCCCGCATCCCCCCCGGCGACGAGGTCGGCGACCTTGCCGCCGATTTCGTCGCCATGGCGCAGCGGCTCAAGGAATTGGAGCGGGCGAACCTGGACGCAAGTCCGTTGACCCGTCTTCCCGGCAACGCCGCCATCGAGCGGGAACTGGAGCAGCGCCTCCAAGCCGGCGCGCCCTTTGCCTTCTGCTATGCCGACCTCGACAACTTCAAGCCCTACGGCGACCATTACGGTTATTCCAAAGGGAGCGATCTGATCCGGGTAACCGGCGACACGATCTACCAGGAGACCAAACGCCGGGTAGGGGATGACGGCTTTGTCGGGCACATCGGCGGGGACGATTTTGTCATGATCGTACCCGAGGAAGGTGTCGAACCGATGTGCCAGGAGCTGCTGCGCACCCTGGACGCCGAGATCGCCCGGCACTACAGCCCCGAGGACCTGGCCGCCGGCGGTATCGCGGGGGTCGACCGCTACGGCGTGCACCGCTTCTTCCCCATCGTCAGCGTCTCGATCGCGGTGGTGATTTGCGGAAGCGGCGCCTTTTCCACCGCCGTGGAACTGGCCCGAGTCACCGCCGAACTCAAAGATGAAGTCAAAGAGGCTGCCGGAAGCAGCTACTTGATCAGGAGGTATCCGGCGCAATGAAGAGAACCTTCGTCATCCTGGCGCTCACCCTGGCCCTGGGCGGGTGCGCGACACCAGGCCGTCCCGGCCGTCCGGCGCCGCCGCATCCCCGGCAACTTGAAGCGGCGGTAGCCCTGATCCGGCAAGGGGAGACCGCGCGGGCCAAGGTGATTCTGACCACGATCGTCGAATCCCCCCCGGTTAAGGGGATAACCGACGAGGCACTCTTTCGCCTGGCCCTTTTGAACCTGAAACCGGCGGAGCTGGCGCCGTCCGAGCATCTCTTGCGGCGCTTGAAAAAGGATTTTCCGGCCAGCAACTGGACCGTGCAGGCGCAGCCGCTTTTGGAGCTGATCGGTGGGGCGGATGAGCTGCGGAGGCAGAATCGGAGCCTGAAAGGAAGCAACCGCTCCTTGAGCCGGGCGAACGAGACCCTCAATCGAAGCAACGAGACGCTGGGGAAGGAAAATGAGGAACTGCGGCGGCAGATCGATCAGCTGAAGCATCTCGATCTGGAGTTGGAGAGGAAAAGCAAGTAGAAGGGTGTGAAAACCGGGGCTAGGGGTTGGGGACTAGGGGCTGGCAAAGGCAAAACCGAAAAGGTTTTCCCTAGCCCCTAGCCCCCCATCCCCAGCCCCGGTTCTTTACATTTCCACCCTGGTGAGCACTCCTTGGAGCTTGGAGGCGGGGAGCTTGTTGAACTGCACGAAGTTCGGCGTGAGCTTCTTGATGACCGAGAAGATGCGCCAGATCGGGTTGTTGGTCTGGATGTCCTCGACCCCGTAGAAGATGACCTTCTCGGCGATGCCGTGTTTCTTCAGCAGCCCCTCGATGTCGATCACCTCCATGTAACCGGCGTTGATCTCGAACGCCTCCAGCCCGCTCCCCAATCCCGTAGTCAGCTTGGAAGTCACTCCGAACGGCTCGTCGGTACGCACGATGGAAATGAAGATATTCCGCTCGTAGATGATGTTGCTGCGCACGATGCAGTGGATCACGTAGGGGGGAATCACGTTCCATTCGCGGGTGAAGAAGAGCCCGGTCCCCGGGATCAGCCTCCCCTTGGCATAGATCTGCTCGTAGGAGAGGAGGAAGGTGTCCACGTCCAGCGGACGCAGCGCCATGTAAAGGGCGCGCTGCCCCTTGGTCCAGATCAGGATGGTGGCGAAGGGAACCCCGGCGAGGATCAGGGACCAGTAGCCGCCGTGCGGCAGCTTGTTCAGGTTGGCGAGCAGGAAGATGAAGTCGGCAATGGTCACCAGCACCGCGATGGGGACCTTCCACTTCTTCTTGGTGTGGGCGAAGATGACCGTCATCATGATCCCGGTGATGGCCATGGTGCCGGTAACCGCGAGACCGTAGGCCGCGGCCAGGTTCTCCGACTTCTTGAACAACAGCATGATGAAGAGGACCAAAATCATCAGGAGCCAGTTCACCGACCCGATGTAGATCTGGGACTTCAGGTGGCTCGAGGTGTAGTCCACCTTCATGAGCGGCATGATCCGGGTGGTGATCCCCTGGTAGACGATGGAGAAGACCCCGCTGATCAGGGCCTGGGAGGCGATGATGGTGGCGAAGATGGTCAGGACCAGGAAGGGGATGTACAGCATCGCCGACTGCCCCTGCACCATCTCGAAGAGGATGTTCTTGGCGCTGGGGTGGGATAGGAGAAAGGCCCCCTGACCCAGGTAGTTCACGATCAGGGCGACGAAGACGAAGTACCAGGCACGGATGATCGGCCGTCGTCCGAGGTGCCCCATGTCGGCGTAGAGCGCCTCGCCCCCGGTCGCGCAGAGGATGACCTCGGAGAGGACGAAGAAACCGGAAAGCCCGTTGTTGAGGAAGAATTTCACCGCATACCAGGGGCTCGCCGCCTTGACCACCCCCGGGAATCCCGCGATGGAGATGACCCCGGAAAGGGTGAGCGCCAGGAACCAGACCACCATGAGCGGGCCGAACAGCCCGGCAACCTTGTCGGTTCCCTTGTACTGGAAGATGAAGAGGACCACCGCGATGACCGACGCGATGGCGATCAGGGTCCCCTGGCTCAGTCCCGCAAGCGACGGGATCAGCACCAGGCCCTCGACGGCGGAGAGGATACTGATGGCGGGGGTGATGACGCCGTCGCCCAGCAGCAGCGACACGCCGACGAAGGAAAGAAAGCTCACCAGACCGAGGTAGCGCCCCCCCTTGAGGATGCGGACCAGGATCTCCTTGAGCACGATGGTCCCCCCCTCCCCTTTCCGCCCCAGGCTCATCGCGAGCCAGGCGTACTCCACGGTGACCAGGATGACCAGGGTCCAGACGATGAGGGAGAGGATACCGAAGACGTTGTCCGGTGTCGGCTTGGTAAGGCCGAAGATAACGGTAAGGGTATAGATCGGGCTGGTGCCGATGTCGCCGAAAACCAGCCCCATCGATTTGACGATACCGCCCCAGTAGGATTCCGTCTGTTTGCTCGTCATGCGCTGATTACACCTCCGGAGTTAAGCAAGCGCGATTTATAGCACTTGCCTTCGGACAATACAACTGGAAATACCCGTTTCATCTTGACATCAAGGTTCATTCCTTGTAGCTTAAATCGTTTTTCACACGTGATTTTTGACAGAAAGGCTCCCGCCAGAAAGAGCACGCAGCAGCCCGATGAGTATCGGCTCAGAAACCGGGCCGGAACGATCGGGCCCCAGCGCCGATAGTGCTTTTATTTCGTGCAGGTTACGTGCGGGTTGCCTTGTTTAAAAGCCGGAGGCCGCAGCAATGGATTATAAAGATACCCTCAACCTTCCTGAAACAGCATTCCCGATGAAAGGTAACCTCCCGCAGCGGGAGCCGGAACTCCTGAAGCGGTGGGAGGATGAAGGACTGTACGCCAAGACCGAGGCGGCCGGTGCCGACCGACCGCGCTACCTCCTGCACGACGGCCCTCCGTACGCCAACGGCCACATCCATATCGGCCACGCACTCAACAAGATCCTCAAGGACATCGTCCTCAAGAGCAAGCGGATGAACGGGTTCCACGCTCCGTACGTCCCGGGGTGGGACTGCCACGGTCTCCCCATCGAGCTCCAGGTCGAGAAGAACCTCGGTTCCAAGAAACACGAGATATCCAAACTGGAGATGCGCAAACTGTGCCGGGAATACGCCCAGAAGTTCGTCGCGATCCAGCGTGCCGAATTCGAGCGCCTCGGGGTGCTCGGCGAGTGGGACAATCCGTACCTCACCCTGCACAGCAGCTACGAGGGGATCATCGCCGAGGAGCTGGCCCGCTTCGCCGAAAACGGCGGTCTCTACAAAGGGAAAAAGCCGGTCCACTGGTGCTCTTCCTGCGGCACCGCGCTTGCAGAGGCCGAAGTCGAGTACGCCGACCACGTCTCCCCGTCGGTGTTCGTGAAGTTCGCCTTCAAGGAAGACCCGGGCGCCGTGATCCCCGAGATCGCCGGCAAGAAGGCTTCGGTCGTCATCTGGACCACCACCCCGTGGACCCTGCCGGCGAACCTCGCCGTCGCGCTGCACCCGGAACTCGATTACGTCGCCGTCGAGGTGAACGGAGAGATCCTGATCGTGGCCGAAGGGCTCAAGGATAGCTTCCTCAAGGCGATCGGCGCGGAAGGCGAAGTGAAGGCCACCTTCAAGGCGACCAAGCTCGAGCGCAAGCTCCTGCGGCACCCCTTCTACGACCGCGACTCCGTCATCCTGCTCGGCGAGCACGTCACCCTCGATGCCGGTACCGGCGCGGTCCACACCGCTCCCGGCCACGGCCAGGAGGACTACGAGCTCGGCCTGCGCGAAGGGCTCGAGATCTACAACCCGGTCGACAACCGCGGCCGTTTCTTCGAGAACATCGAGTTCTTCGGGGGGCAGTTCGTCTTCGACGCCAACAAGAACGTGATCGAGAAGCTGACCGAAGTGGGCGCGCTGCTGGCCTCCGCCAACATCAGCCACTCCTACCCGCACTGCTGGCGTTGCAAGAAGCCGATCATCTTCCGAGCCACCGAGCAGTGGTTCATCTCCATGCAGAAGAACGACCTGCGCGACAAGGCGCTGGCCGAGATCAACAACGTGAACTGGATCCCGAAATGGGGGCGTGAGCGGATCTACGGCATGATCGAGAACCGTCCCGACTGGTGTGTTTCGCGCCAGCGTTCCTGGGGCGTCCCCATCACCGCCTTCTACTGCTCCAGCTGCGGCGAGGTCATGGCCGACGCCAAGGTGATGCACCACGTCGCCGACCTCTTCAAGGAGCACAGCTCCGACATCTGGTACGACTGGGAAGCTGCCAAGTTCCTCCCCGCCGGGACCACCTGCCCCAAGTGCGGCAAGAGCGAGTTCGAGAAGGAAATGGACATCCTGGACGTCTGGTTCGACTCCGGCGTCTCCTTTGCCGCCGTCTGCGAGCACCGTCCCTACCTGGGAACCCCGGCCGACATGTACCTCGAAGGGAGCGACCAGCACCGCGGCTGGTTCCACTCCTCGCTTCTGGCGAGCGTCGGGACCCGCGGCAAGGCTCCCTACAAGAGCGTCCTCACCCACGGCTTCGTCGTCGACGGCAGCGGCCGCAAGATGAGCAAGTCGGTGGGCAACGTGGTCGCCCCCGAGGACGTGGTCAAGAAGTTCGGCGCCGACGTCTTGCGCCTGTGGGTCGCCGCACAGGACTACCGCGACGATCTCCGCATCTCCCAGGAGATCCTGACCCGGCTCTCCGAGGCGTACCGCCGGATCCGGAACACCTGCCGCTACATCCTGGGGAACATCAACGACTTCAACCCCGCGACCGACCTGGTGCCTTATGTCGAGCTCCCCGAGATCGACCGCTGGGCGCTGCACCAGCTCGAACTCTTGAAGGAAAAGGTCCTTGCCTCCTACGACGAGTGCGAGTTCCACATCCTCTATCATGCGGTGAACGGCTTCTGCACCGTGGAGATGAGCGCGTTCTACCTCGACATCCTCAAGGACCGCGTCTACACCAGCAAGAAGGGCTCCAAATCGCGCAGAAGCGGCCAGACCGTCATGTACACCGTGCTCGACACCCTGGTCCGCATCCTGGCGCCGGTCCTCTCCTTCACCGCCGAAGACGTATGGAAGGCGATGCCGGGCGAGCGCGAGGAGAGCGTCCACCTGGGGCTTTTCCCCAAACTCCAGCCGGAAGTCAAGGACGAGGCGCTGGCGAAGCGCTGGGAAAAGATCGTCAAGGTGCGCGGCGACGTGTCCAAGGCACTCGAGCTGGCCCGCGCGGCGAAGGTGATCGGGCATTCCCTCGATGCCGCGGTCGCCATCAAGGCCGAAGGCGAGACCGGCGAGCTCCTGAAGGAGATGGCGAACGAGCTGGCCGGGATCTTCATCGTATCCAAGGCGGAGCTTACCGGTACCCTGGGCGATGGCGCCTACCAAGGCGAAGAGGTCGAGGTTGCCGTCACCGCGGCTCCGGGTGAGAAGTGCGAACGCTGCTGGTGCTACAGCGAGGAGCTTGGCACCGCCTCCGACCACCCGACCAT
Organism: Geomesophilobacter sediminis; assembly: GCF_016458275.1. GTDB lineage: Bacteria > Desulfobacterota > Desulfuromonadia > Geobacterales > Geobacteraceae > Geomesophilobacter > Geomesophilobacter sediminis. Next base: position 15,509 of record NZ_JAEMHM010000006.1, on the reverse strand, counting down.
CTGCCCGAAATGCACCGAGGCGGTGCAGTAGGCCTCTCTACCTAAGGCAGGGTCTTAAGTCCCCCTTTGAAAAAGGGGGATTTAGGGGGATTTGATTTTAAAGGCAAATCCCCCCCGGCCCCCCTTTTTCAAAGGGGGGAGCACTACGACAAAGGGGCGCAGCATGCTGCGCCCCTGCTCATACAAACCGGGTCTTTTTGACTACTGACTACTGATCACTGTCTTCTGACTGGACTTTCCCTATGAAAGCTAGATTCCAAATCCTCTTCGGGGTCACCGCCCTGGTCCTTTTGCTGGACCAGGCGACCAAGATCTACGTCGACCGCTCCATGGCGCTGCACAGCTCCATCACCGTCGTCGAGAACTTCTTCAACATCACCTATCTCAGGAACAAGGGAGCGGCTTTCGGCATCCTCGCCACCTCCGCCTTTCGCCTCCCCTTCTTCATCCTGGTCTCGGCGGTCGCGGTCTGCGTGATCTTCACCATCATCAACAAGCTGCGCGAAGATCAGAAGCTCGCCGCCTGGTCCCTCTCCCTCATCTTCTCCGGCGCCCTGGGGAACCTCATCGACCGGGTCCGGCTGGGCGAGGTGATCGACTTTCTCTACTTCCACTGGTACGAGCACTACTGGCCCGCCTTCAACGTCGCCGACTCCGCCATCTGCGTCGGGGTGGCCCTGCTCGCCCTCGACATGCTGGTCGAGGAACGCCGCACGAAGGCCTAAGGAAAAAGCGCCCGCACTTCCTCCGGCATGCGCCGGGCCTTCATCCCTTCCCCCACACACGCCAGCGTCACCAGCGCCTCGGCCAACAGTTTCCCGTCCTCCTTGCGCCGCGCCTTCTGGTTCAACACGAACGAGGTGTTCTTCGCCGACACCGGCTCGGTCTCGATGACGAGCAGGTCGTCCAGGCGCGCCGGCGAACGGTACGCGATCTCCAGCGCCACGACCGGGAAGATGATCCCGTCGTTATGCATCTGCTCGACCGAAAGCCCTTTCCCCCGCAGATATTCGGTCCGGGCCCGCTCGAAATAGCGCAGATAGTTGGCGTGGTAGACCACCCCCCCGGCATCGGTGTCCTCGTAGTAAATCCGGACCTCCATCAGCTCACTCCCCCTAATATCCTGCCGTAGACCTCGCGCACCTGGGTCGTCATTCGCTCGTAATCTTCCATCAGGACTTCGCCCGGATTCTTGAGCTTGGGATCGTACCCCAGGCGCCGCGCCAGTTTGTTGAGGTATTTCCGCGGCCCCCCCAGATCGTTCATGGAATAGTCGTGGATGATGCGCAGCCGGTTCTCCAGGCGGCGCAGGAAGCGGTATCCCTCGGCAAGCGCCAGGTAATCATCCTGGGCAAGGATCTCGGCGTCCCGCATCGCCTCGAGGGCGGCCAGCGTGTTGCAGGTGCGGACCGACGGATGGTCCACCCCGTATTTCAACTGGAGGAACTGCACCACGAACTCGACGTCGACCATCCCGCCCCGGCCGGTCTTGATGTTGTAGCTGCCACTGCTTTCCTTGGCGAGCTCGTTTTCCATCCGCATCCGCAGCCGGTGGATCTCGCTGCGCACCGTCTCGTCGGCGCCGGTACCGTAGGCGGTCCGTTCGATGACCTTTTCGATCTCCGCTTTGAGTGCCGTGCTCCCCAGCGAAACCCGCGCCTTGGTGAGGGCCTGGCGTTCCCAGATCTGGGCTTCGGTGTCGTGGTAGCTGATGAAGGATTCCAGCGAGGTGACCAGCGGACCCGCGTTCCCCGAGGGGCGCAGGCGGGTGTCGATCTTGTAGACGTAGCCTTCGCGGGTCAGGGTGGTGAGGATCAGGATGATCTTCTGGCCCAGCTTGGCGAAGTACTCGCGGTTGGTGATGCTCTTTTCCCCGTCGGTCATCCCCTGGTGGTCGAAGATGTAGATGATGTCGAGGTCGGAGTGGTAGTTGAGCTCGTAACCGCCCATTTTCCCCATCGCCAGGATGGCGAGGGAGGCCTCGCCGACGGTTCCGTCTTCGGCGACGTAAGCGGGGCGGCCGAAGCGGACCAGTTCCTGCGTCGCCATCCGGCACGCCGCCGCCAGGCAGACGTCGGCCAGGTCGGTCAGCTGGTGGGCCACCTCGGGCTGCCCCATCTTGCCGTAGATGTCGTTCATCCCGATCCGGAGGAACTCTTCGTGCCGGTAGCGGCGCATGGCATCGAGCTGCCCCTCGAAATCCCCCGCCTGGGTCAGAAGCTTGTTCAGCTCGCTCGCCATCGCGGCCCGCTCCTTGGTCAGGTAGGCGTAGCCGCGGGTGATCATGCTGTCGAGCAGTTCCGGATGCCCGATGAAGATCTTGGAAAGGAACTCGGACATCCCGAACAGCGAGGTGAGGAGCTTGAGGATGTCGCGGTTCTCCGCCAAAAGGGCGTAGATCGAGGCGCGGGTGCGCAGTGCGGTCAGGAAACGCTCCAGGTTGGCCAGGGCGAGGTCAGGGTCCGGGGCGGCGAAGACCTCCTGCAGGAAGAGCGGCGCGATCTTCTCCAGGGTTCGGCGCCCCCGCTCGGTGAGGTTGAGCCGCGCCGGCCCCTCCCGCAGCACCAGGAGGCTCTGGTAGGCGAGGTCGGGGTTCTCGATGCCGCGCTCGGCCAATAGGTCCTTGATCAGATCGGGATCGGCATTCTCGTCGAAGAAGAAATAGACCTCGGGGAGCACTTCCTCCTTGATCCGCTCGTCACGGGAGAGGAAAAGGTCGCCGTAGATGGCGGAAACCGCCTGGCGGTGCCGTTCCAGGGTCTCCTTGAATTTCTCCAGGCCGTCCGGGCGCAAGAAGCCGCAGCGACGGGCCAGGGCCAGCATCTCGTCCTCTTTCTTGGGGAGGTTGTGGGTCTGCCGCTCCTGCACTACCTGGATCCGGTGCTCCACGGTGCGCAGGAAGATATACGCCTCGGTCAGGGCGGAGCAGTCGGACTCGCGGACGATCCGGGAATCGCGCAGGATGGCGAGCGCCCAGAGTGAATTGCGCTCCCTCAGTTTCGGGTTCTTCCCGGCGTAGACGAGCTGGAGGGTCTGGATGAAGAACTCGATTTCGCGGATGCCGCCGCGGCCGAGCTTGATGTTGATCTCCCCTTCCTGAAGGCGCTGCAGCGAGGCGTCGATCTTGAGCTTCATCGACATCATGTCCTCGATCAGGTTGTAATCGAGGTAGCGGCGGTAGATGAAGGGTTCGATCGCCTCGAGCAGGTCCTCGCCGAGCTGCAGGTCGCCGGCTACCGGGCGTCCCTTCATCATGGCGGCGCGTTCCCAGGACTGCCCCCACGACTCGTAGTAGACCTCGGCGGAACGGATCGAGCAGGCGAGGTCCCCCGCCTTGCCGTCGGGGCGCAGGCCCATGTCGACCCGGAAGACGAAACCGTCCCCGGTCACCTGCGATATCGCCCGGTTGATCATCTCGGCAAGTTTCACAAAGAAGGCGTGCAGGGAGACCTTCCCCTTCCGCCCCCCTTTGCCGTCGTCGATCCCGTCGGTCTCCCCCTTGCTGGAGGTGTAGAAGTAGACCAGGTCGATATCGGAGGAGAAGTTAAGCTCGCGGCCGCCCAGCTTCCCCATCCCCATGATGGTCAGATCCGCTTCCATCGGGCCGTTGGGGCCCATCGTCATCGGCAGGCCATGTTCCGCGATCAGTTCGCGCTTGGCGGCCTCGTAGGCGATCTGGAGGGAGGCGGCGGCCAGGGATGAGAGTTCGCCGGTGACCTCTTCCAGCGGGGCGAGCCCGTTCAAGTCGCGCGCAGCGATGCGGAGCATCTCGACGTACTTGAAGCGGCGCAGGTGGGCGAAGAGATCCTGGTAGCTGCATCCCTCGGGAAGCCGGGAGCGCAGCGCGGCAAGCATTTCGCTTTCGCTGCGTCCGGCCATGATCTCGCGGTCGATGAAGAGACGGCGCACGTACGAGGGATCACGGCAGATGATATTGGTGAGAAAGGGGGAGGAACCGCAGATGTTGACGAGTTGGGCCAGAAAGGCGCGACGGGTGCAGATCTGGACGAAATCGTCGGGAGCGATCATGCTGAGCCGCTCCAGCCCGTTCAGGGCCATGTCGGGAATGGGGGTGGCGAGGGCCGCCGCGGCCACTTCACCTACCAGGTCGGCCGGCAGGATCTGGCCGAGCAGGCGCAGGTTTTCGGCGGAACGGGCGCCGTAGCTGAAACCGGCACCCTCCAGGAAGCCCGCCAAGTCCGCGCTGCTTCCTTCCAGGCAGGAAACGACCCCCTGCCTGAATTCCGCGGCGCGGGTCATGGCCGAACCAGGGCCGCCAGCCCCTCTTCGTAATCCCCGCGGACGACCCCACGCTCGGTGATGATAGCGGTGATGTACTTGGCCGGGGTGACGTCGAAAGCGGGGTTGCGGACCTTGACTCCTTCCGGGGCGATCGGTACCCCCTGGATGGCGGTGACCTCGGTGGAGGGGCGCTCTTCGATGGGAATCTGATCGCCGCTTTTGAGCGAGAGATCGAGGGTGGAGATGGGGGCGGCCACGTAGAAGGGGATGCGGTTCTCCTTGGCGAGGACCGCAACGCTGTAGGTACCGATCTTGTTGGCGGTGTCGCCGTTGGCGGCGATCCGGTCCGCGCCGACGACGCAGCACTGGATCTCTCCCTTGCGCATCAGCCAGCCGGCCATGTTGTCGGAGATGAGGGTGACCGGGATGGAATCCTTCATGAGCTCCCACGCGGTGAGCCGGGCCCCCTGCAGCCAGGGGCGGGTCTCGTCGGCGATGACGCGGATCCCCTTGCCCGCCTCGTGGGCGGCGCGGATCACGCCGAGTGCCGTGCCGTACCCCGCGGTAGCCAGGCCGCCGGCATTGCAGTGGGTGAGGATGGTGGACCCTTCCTTGATGAGGGCGGCACCGTTACGGCCGATCTCCTTGCAGATGGCGAGGTCCTCGGTCTCGATGGCGATCGCTTCCGCCTTGAGGAGTTCGCGGATCGAAGGAAGGTTGAGCTCCCGGTGCTTCTGGGCGACCCGTTTCATCCGCTCGATGGCCCAGAAGAGGTTGACCGCCGTAGGCCGGGTGCGGCCGATTACCTCGCAGACGTTCTCGAGCTGCCGGTAAAAGGAGTCGAAGGTGTCGGCGATGATTTCGCGCGCCCCGAGGGCGACCCCCATGGCGGCGGCGACGCCGATGGCCGGAGCCCCGCGCACCACCATGCCGCGGATCGCTTCGGCGACCCCCTGGTAGTCCTCGTAGGTTAGGTAGACCTCCTCGGCGGGGAGCCGGGTCTGGTCGATCATGATTACCTTGTTGTCACGCCACTCGATCGTTCTGAAAGACATTGCCACCTCCCAACGGCAAAACCGGTTCAACGTTCAACGTTCTACGTTGAGAGTCGAAAACCCTTTCTTACTGCTTGAAACCACCTCAAACCTCGAACCTCGAACGTTGAACGTTGAACGTTGAACCGCGCCTTACGGCGCGAGCTTTTTGAGCAGCAGGTCGTTGACCACCGCAGGGTTCGCCTTACCTTTGGATGCCCGCATCACCTGGCCGACGAAGAAGCCGAAGAGCTTATCCTTGCCGCTGCGGTACTCGGCCACCTGCCCCGCTTCGCGGGCCAGGATCTCGTCGATGATCGCCTCGATGGCGCCGGTGTCGGAAACCTGCACCAGCCCCTTCTCCTCGACGATCTTTTCCGGTTCCTTGCCGGTCTTGTACATCTCGTCGAAGACGGTCTTGGCGATCTTGCCGGAAATGGTCCCTTTTTCGATCAGCTTCAAAAGCGCGGCGAGAAGCTCCGGGGTGACCGGGCATTCGGTGACGTTCTTGCCGTCTTCGTTCAAGGCACGGCTCACTTCGCCCATCACCCAGTTGGAAACCGTCTTCGCCTGCGGGAAGAGCGCCACCGTGGCGTCGAAGTATTCGGCAAGCTCACGGGTCGAGGTGAGGATCTCGGCGTCGTACTCCGGAAGCCCCATTTCCTTCACGAAGCGCTCGCGCTTGGCATCGGGAAGCTCGGGAAGCGACTGACGCACCTCGTCCACCCAGGAGGGGGAAACGATGACCGGGACCAGGTCCGGGTCCGGGAAGTAGCGGTAGTCGTGCGCCTCTTCCTTGCCGCGCATGGAGCGGGTGGTGCCGGTGCTCGGGTCGAAAAGGCGGGTCTCCTGGATGACGCGCCCCCCCTCGTCGAGGATCTCGGCCTGGCGCTCGATCTCGTACTCGATCGCCTGCTTGATGAAGCGGAAGGAGTTGATGTTCTTCAGCTCGGCGCGGGTCCCGAAGACATTGGAGCCGACCGGCATGAGCGAGACGTTGGCATCGCAGCGGAAGCTCCCCTCCTCCAGGTTGCCGTCGCAGATCCCGAGGTAAACCACAATCTGATGCAGTTTTTTCAGGTAGGCGATTGCCTCGTCCGGCGAGCGCATGTCCGGCTCGGAGACGACCTCCAGAAGGGGAGTACAGGCGCGGTTCAGGTCGACGCAGGAGTCGTCGCCGACCCCGGGGATGTCGGCGTGCACCAGCTTGCCGGCGTCCTCTTCCATATGGATACGGGTGATCCCGATCCGCTTGGTGCCCCCCCCCTCCAGGTCGATGTCGAGATGGCCGTTCACGCAGATCGGGAGGTCGAACTGGCTGATCTGGTATCCCTTGGGAAGGTCCGGGTAGAAGTAGTTCTTACGGGCAAAGACCGAGCGCTCGGCGATGGTGCAGTTGGTGGCAAGGCCGGCGCGGATCGCGTATTCGACGACTTTCTGGTTCAAAACCGGCAGCGCACCCGGGAAGCCGAGGCAGACCGGGCAGGTTTGCGAGTTGGGCTGAGCACCGAAGCGGGTCGAGCAGCCGCAGAAGATCTTGGTAGCGGTGGTGAGCTGGGTGTGAACCTCGAGCCCGATAACGACCTGATATTTCATATGCACTCCATTCGGATGATTTCATCACCCCTCTCCGATGGGGAGAGGGTGGCCGGAGGCCGGGCGAGGGGGGTGCCGTTCAGAAAAGGCATCCCTCACCCCGACCCTCTCCCGGAGGAAGAGGGAGGTAAAAGGTGGTTGCTTACAGCGCCGCCTTGCGCTTGTGCCACTCGGTCTCGCGTTCGAAGGCGCGTGCCGCCTGCAGGATGGCGTCCTCGCCGAAGGGGCGGCCGATCAGCTGCACCCCGATCGGGAGACCGGCCGCGGAGAAACCGGCCGGGAGCGAGATCCCGCAGGTGCCGGCGAGGTTGACCGGGATGGTGAAGATGTCGGAAAGGTACATCTGCAGCGGGTCGGCAACCTTCTCGCCCAGCTTGAACGCCGGGGTCGGAGCGACCGGGGTCAAAAGGACGTCCACCTCGGAGAGGGCATTGGTGAAGTCCTGGCGGATCAGGGTACGCACCTTCTGCGCCTTGAGGTAGTAGGCGTCGTAGTAGCCGGAAGAAAGGGCGTAGGTCCCGAGCATGATGCGGCGCTTCACCTCGGCGCCGAACCCTTCGGCGCGGCTCTTGGCGAACATGTCGATGAGTCCCTTGGCTTCCGCGGTCCGGTGCCCGAAGCGGACCCCGTCGTAGCGGGCGAGGTTGGAGCTCGCCTCGGCGGTGGCGACAAGGTAGTAGGTCGCGACGGCGTACTCGGTGTGGGGAAGGCTCACTTCCTTGATCTCGGCGCCCAGCGCGCGGTAAGTCGCAATCGCCTCGTCCATCGCCTTCTTCACGTCCGGGTCGAGTCCTTCGATGAAGTATTCCTTGGGAAGGCCGATCTTGAGCCCCTTGACCCCTTGCTCCAGGGAGGCGAGGTAATCGGGGACCGGGGTCTCGACCGAGGTGGAATCCATCGGGTCGTAACCGGCGACGGCACCCAGCATGATGGCGGCGTCGGTGACGTCGCGGGTGACCGGACCGACCTGGTCCAGCGATGAGGCATAGGCGATGACCCCGTAGCGGGAAACCCTGCCGTAGGTCGGCTTGAGGCCGACGCAGCTGCAGTGGGACGCCGGTTGGCGGATGGAGCCGCCGGTATCGGTCCCGAGCGTTGCGGTCGCGGTCTGGGCGGCGATGGCCGCCGCGGAGCCGCCGGAGGAGCCGCCCGGGGTGCACTCGAGATCCCAGGGATTCTTGGTGGTGCCGAAGTAGCTCGACTCGGAGGAGGAGCCCATGGCGAATTCGTCCTGGTTGAGCTTGCCGAGCAGGACCGCGCCTTGCGCCTTCAGCTTGGCAACGGCGGTGCCGTCATAGGGAGGAACGAAATTTTCCAGGATCTTGGAACCGCAGGTGGTCTTGACCCCCTTGGTCACGAAGATGTCCTTGAGCCCGACCGGGATCCCGGTGAGCGGAGCGATCTCGCCGCGGGCGATCCGTGCGTCGGCGTCGGCCGCCGCTTTCAGGGCGCCGTCGTGCCGGACGGTGATGTAAGCGTTGACGCGGGGGTCGACGGCGTCGATCCGCGCCAGGAGCGCCTTGGTCGCCTCGACCGAGGAGATCTCCTTCTGCTTGAGTTTTCCGTGCAGCTCGTTGAGGGTAAGTTCGTGTAATTCCATGTACCGGTCTCCGGGTTGGCGAAATTCCAACAATATTTGTCGTCCTGTCGGATCGGACCGATCGGTCGGCCCCGATGGGACAAAACTTCTTACTCGATCACCTTCGGCACGCGGAAGAAGCTCTCGGCGTGCTCCGGTGCGTTGGCGGTCGCCTCTTCCACTGGCAGCGAACCCTTCGGCTGGTCGGCACGGAAAGCGTTTTCCATCGGCACCGCATGCGAGGTCGGAACGATGTCGTCGGTGTTGAGGCCGTTGAGCTTTTCAACGTAGGCGAGAATGGAGTCCATCTGGCTGGTGAAGGTGTCGAGCTCGGGCTCGGACAACTCAAGGCGGGCGAGCCGCGCCACGTGCTCTACCTCGGCTCTCGTGATCTTCATGACTGCTCCTGGTATTAAAAGTTAGGGCTGAAAGTCGATACTTATCATGAAAGTAGGGACCAGCGCAAGGCGGCGCTAGTCCGGCTGAACGAGCGCCGCTTCCACCACATTGGAGCCGGCGCTCTCGATATTTTCACCGTCGACCACGGCCGCGGTCCTGACCTTGTAACGGTAGGTCACTTCCGGCAGCAGGAGCTGGTCGTGGTAGGCCTTCTCCTTGAGCGGGGCCCCGTTCAGGGGCCGGATCGGCTCCGGCTCCCCCTTCTTCCAGCGGTAGAGGTTGTACCCGAGGAAGGTGCCCTTGGCCGGCGGCGCGGCGGTGATTTCCAGGTCGATCGCGGTGGTGGAGGGAACAACCTGCAACGTCGGAGTGGGGGGCGGGGTCACGAACTTGCGGCGCGGTTTGTTCGAGTCCTTGCTCCGGGTGCCGTCCCGCTTGATGGCGATGACCTTGTATTGGTAGGTCTCCCCTTCCTTAAGGAACGGGTCATCGGTGAGGAACAGGCCGTCGACGATGCGGACTTCGCGCAGGAAGTCCACGTCGACGTGCTTGAGCTCGGCATAGGCATTGCGGCACTCGTCGCACTCTTCCGCCGGGGGAAGGACCACGTGCCGCAGCAGGACAAACCCGGCGAGGTCCCGGTAGGGAAGCGGCGTTCCCCCCTCGACCTTACCCGGTGCAGACCAGGTCAGCTCGAAGGTGGTCCCCTTCTGTTCCGCCTTCAGGTTGGACACCGCTGCCGGGGCGAACCCCTCCGGAGGGATCAGCGGCCCTTTCTTCCCGCACGCGGCAAGGAGGAGGCAGATGAGGAGGAGCGAGAGCCGCCGCAAGGACTACTGCTCCGCCCGGGCGCGTGCTATCTCGGCCTTCACCCGCTCCTTGGCGGTGCCGCCGGTCGCCTTGCGGGCGTTGACCGAGGCCTCGACGGTGATCGCGTCGAAGATGTCGGCGTCGATCATGAGGGAGAAGAGCTGCCACTCGGCGAGGGAGAGCTCCGGGATGTCCATGTCGTTGTCGACGCAGTAGCGGACCGCCTTCCCGACCACCTCGTGGGCGTCGCGGAACGGCATCCCCTTGCGGACCAGGTAGTCGGCGACGTCGGTCGCGGTGGAGAAGCCGGCGCCGGCCGCCTCCAGCATCCGCTCGGGGCGCACCTTCATCTCGCGGATCATGTCGGCGAAGATCTTGAGCGAGCCTTTGACGGTGTCGATGGTGTCGAAAAGGGGCTCCTTGTCCTCCTGCATGTCCTTGTTGTAGGCAAGCGGCAGGGACTTCATCACGGTGAGGAGGGCGATCAGGTTGCCGTAGACCCGGCCGGTCTTGCCGCGCACCAGTTCCGGGACGTCCGGGTTCTTCTTCTGCGGCATGATCGAGGATCCGGTGCAGAAGCCGTCGGAGAGGTCGACGAACTTGAATTCGCTGGTGGACCAGAGAATGAGCTCCTCCGAGAAACGGGAGAGGTGCATCATGAGGATCGAGGCGGCGGAGCAGAACTCCAGCCCGAAATCGCGGTCGGAGACCGAGTCGAGCGAGTTGCGGGTCACCTCGGGGAAATCGAGGAGCTCGGCGACGTACTCGCGGTCGATCGGGAAGGTGGTCCCGGCCAGCGCCCCGGCGCCCAGCGGCAGGACATTGGTCCGCTTGTAGCAGTCGAGCATCCGCCCCTTGTCGCGCTTGAGCATCTCGACGTAGGCGAGCATATGATGGGCGAAGAGGATCGGCTGGGCGGTCTGCAGGTGGGTGAAGCCGGGCATCATGACGTCGAGGTTCTCTTCGGCCTGGAAGAGGAGCGAGTCGATGAGGCGGTCGAGGTACTCGGCGATCTCCTGGAGCTCGTCACGCAGGTAAAGGCGGATGTCGAGGGCGACCTGGTCGTTGCGGGAACGGCCGGTGTGCAGGCGCTTGCCCGCCTCGCCGATCTTCGCGGAAAGACGCGCCTCGATGTTCATGTGGATGTCTTCAAGGGCGACCGAGAAATCGAACTCGCCCGCCTCGATCTGGCGCAGGATTTCCTTCAGACCGCCGACGATCGCGGTGACGTCCTCGGTGGGGATGATCCCCTGGCGTCCCAGCATGGTGGCATGCGCGATCGAGCCGCGGATATCCTGGCTGTAGAGGCGTTTGTCGAAGTTGATGGAGGCGGTGAACTCCTCCACGAATTTGTCGGTGGGTTGAGTGAAGCGGCCGCCCCACAGCTTGTCCTTGGACATCTTGAATCTCCGATCTTGTCGATATTTCAGGGAGGGCGGCTTGGCAGATGAAGCAGCCATTCCCCGTGGGAGCGCCCTTGCGGGCGCGATTAATCCTTAGTCTCCCCCCTTTGCGAAGGGGGGCTTGGGGGGGATTTGCCGTTAAGCCCCGCTTAAATCAGGTGCTCGTACGCCTTCTCCTCGCCGGTCCGGACCCAGCTGCCCGGCTCTTTCCATTGCATCACCGCATGCAGTTTCAGCGGGACGCGGGAACTCCTCGGATCGAGCTCGTGGTGCAGGGGGAGGTTGAAGAAGTAGAGCCTCGTCCCGGTGCCGAAACGGAGCCGGCAGATGGGGGCGCCGTCGAAATCGTCGGTGGAGAATTCCTGCTCCCGCACCCGCGCCATCTTGTGCCGCGCACTGATCGCCACGAACGAAACGCCGTAGCCGTCGTGGCTCTCCACCCCTTCGATCTCCGTCTCGTTGGAACAGTTGCCAAAGACGGTCACCGTGTCCCGCACCCCCGGCGTATCCTCCAGATACTCCCCGTAGAAGCCACTGAGCACCTCGCGGTAGGTGCGGTGCTCGGGCTTCGGGTTGCATTGGATCACGAACAGCGCATCGAGGAACCGCCTCTTGGTGAAGTAGAGGTGGTTCGCGTGATCCACGATCTGCCTGATGTTGGAACAGTAGAGATCCCGGTAGAGATAATCCAGGCAGATCAGGGTCATGAAATTGAAGCAGGCCGGCTCTCCCTTGAACATGTAGAAGTGCCGCCCGCGGTACAGATCGTGGTCCTTGTCGAGGAACTCCTCCCCGCGAAAGGGGTGGGTCTTCGCCTCGAGAAAGACCCGGAACTTGCCGTTGGTCTCCTTCACCGCAATGCAGCACCAGTTGACCGGCATCCCCAGGATTTCTCCCGAAGCGATGTCCGTCTCCACCAGGGCGAGCGCTTCCGGGTTGTCGGCGGAAAACCGCTGCAGCAGCTTCCGGTATTCGCTCAGGGGGACGTGCTCCACCCCGAACATGGTCACCGTGTTGTTGCGGAAGTTCTGCTCGATGTAGGAGAGCATCTCATCGAAACGCTCCATCGGAACGGAGCTTTCCGGGAGCATCAGGAAATGGAGCCGGCGCAGCGGGGCGCCGGTCGCCACCATCTCCAGGGTTGCCTTGACCTGGCGCCACTTCTCTTCCGGATTCCCCAAGGTAAAGAAGCGCTCGGAGCGCTTGAGGACATTGGGGATCTGGGCGATCAAACAGTGCAGGTGATAGCCGAGCGGAAAGTCGAGATGCAGGCGTTTGTCGAGGATCTTGACCATGGCGTTCACCCGTACGGCTGGACTGTGTGGTAAGGTCGGCGGCTATTCCTTGGTGTTACATTCCGACAGCTCGGGAAATACCTTCCCCAGAATGAAACGGGCACCCGCGGGCATCTTGTAGTTCCACAGCTCGTTGCGCGGCACCCAGCGCGCCTCGTCGACCTCGTCCCGGTTGTGGTTGAGGTCGCAGTGCAGCGGGGTGCAGAGATAGTAGATGATGATGAAGTGGTAGTTGTCGGTGCCCGGCGTTACGTGCTCGAAGACGTCGATCAGCCGCCCTACCTGGACCGCCAGCCCGACCTCTTCCAGGACCTCGCGCTCAAGGGCTTCCACGATCGACTCACCCAGGTCGATCTTCCCCCCCGGCATCACCCATTCCCCCAGAAACGGCGGAACGCTGCGCTTGGTAAGGAGCACCTGCTCCTCCTCGTCGACGATGACGGCGACGACCGAGGTGACGATGTGCGGTGCTTTGAAGGATGCGCTCGACATAAATGCGTGTAGGGGCACGCGAACGTGCCCCTACAACCTCCTCACCCGTTGAAGGTGTTCGTGCTCAACAGTTTTATCCCCTCCTCTTGCGGGAGGGGTTAGGCCTAACGAAGGGGACAGGCACCTGGCGGAGCCAGTCCCCTTCCAAGGAATTACTTCTTGTTCTGCATCAGGGACCGGATACGCAGACGCAGCGAGTTCAGCTTGATGAACCCTTCGGCGTCGGCCTGGTTGTAAACCTGGTCCTTCTCGAAGGTCGCGAAGTCGAGGTTGAACAGGGAGTTCGACTCGGACTTGCGGCCGACGGTGCGGGCGTGCCCCTTGTAAAGCTTGAGACGGGCGACGCCGTTGACGGTCTTCTGGGACTCGTCGATCATCGCCTGCATCATGTCGCGCTCCGGCGAGAACCAGTAGCCGTTGTAGATCATCTCGGCGTAGCGCGGGATGAGGGAGTCGCGCAGGTGCATGACTTCGCGGTCCATGGTGATCTGCTCGACCGCCATGTGGGCCTCGCGCAGGATGGTGCCACCCGGGGTCTCATAGACGCCGCGGGACTTCATGCCGACCGAGCGGTTTTCGAGAAGGTCGACGCGGCCGATGCCGTGCTCGCCGCCTACGGTGTTCAGGTGGGCCAACAGCTGCGCCGGGGACATGCGGACGCCGTCGACGGCAACGGCATTACCCTGCTCGAACTCGATCTCGATGTACTGCGGCTTGTTGGGAGCCTTTTCCGGAGATTTGGTCAGGACGTACATGTTTTCCGGAGCTTCCATCCAGGTGTCTTCCAGGATGCCCCCCTCGAAGGAGATGTGGAGCAGGTTGCGGTCGGAAGACCAGGGGCGCTTCTTGGTGATCGGGATCGGGATGTCGTTTCTCTTGGCGTAGTTGATCAGCGCCTGGCGGCTGTTCAGCTTCCACTCCCTCCAGGGAGCGACGACGGTGATGGCCGGGTTGAAGTGATAGTAGGCGAGCTCGAAGCGGACCTGGTCGTTCCCTTTGCCGGTGGCGCCGTGGGAGACCGCGTCGCACCCTTCGATGGCGGCGATCTCCATCTGGCGCTTGGCGATCAGCGGACGGGCGATCGAGGTGCCGAGGAGGTAGTGCCCCTCGTAGATCGCGTTGGCGCGGAACATCGGGAAGACGAAGTCGCGCACGAATTCTTCTTTGAGATCGTCGATGTAAACCTTGTCGGCGCCGGTGGCGAAGGCCTTTTCACGGATCGGGTCGAGTTCGTCACCCTGGCCCAGGTCCGCGGAGAAGGTGACAACCTCACACCCGTACTCGTTTTTGAGCCACTTGAGGATGATGGAGGTGTCCAACCCGCCCGAGTAGGCGAGTACGATCTTTTTCACTTCTTTCTTGGCCATGGAGTCTCCTTTTGGTAATGACGCTTGCCGGCTCATGTGACAGGGCCGGCAGATCTAAGTCTTTTGTTATTCCATTAGTGTCAATCTTCTGTAGGACGTCCCTCCCCCTTCAAGGGGGAGGACAGGTGGGGGATGGGGTTCTTCGAAAATAACGACTTACCCCCATCCTCACCCCGGCCCTCTCCTTGAAGGAGAGGGGGTTTTCCAACGAGGTGATGGACAAAGCTACTTCATCAACGTGGCCATGATCGCCTTCTGGATGTGGAGGCGATTTTCGGCCTCGTCCCAGACGACGGAGTTCGGCCCTTCGATGACCTCGTCGGAGATCTCTTCGCCGCGGTGCGCGGGGAGGCAGTGCAGCACGACGGCATCGGGATTCGCAAGGTTCAGCAGCTGCTGGTCGAGCTGGTAGCCGGCGAAAGCCTTTTCCCGGGTCTTCTGCTCCTGCTCCTGCCCCATGCTGGCCCAGACGTCGGTGTTGAGGACATCGGCGCCGGCGGCAGCGACCTTCGGGTCGCGGACCACCTCGATGCGGGACGTACCGTTGGCCCGCGCCCACTCCAGCACCTTGGCGTCCGGATCGTACCCTTCCGGGCAGGCCAGGGTGAGGTCGAAACCGAAGATGGCAGCTGCTTCGATCCAGGTGTTGGCCATGTTGTTGCCGTCGCCGATCCAGGCGTACTTGAGCCCCTGGTAACCGCCCTTGTGCTCGATCACGGTGAAGAGGTCAGCCATGATCTGGCAGGGGTGGAAGAGGTCGGTGAGTCCGTTGATGACCGGGACGTCGGAGTACTGCGCGAATTCCTCGACGATCTCCTGGCCGAAGGTCCGGATCATGACCCCGTCGCAGTAGCGCGCCATGACGCGGGCGGTGTCCTTGATCGGCTCGCCGCGACCCATCTGGGAGTCACGGTTGGAAATGAAAAGGGGATGTCCGCCCAGCTGGAACATCCCGACCTCGAAGGAGATCCTCGTCCTCGTCGACGATTTCTCGAAGATCATGGCCAGGGCTTTGCCCTTGAGCAGGTGGTGTTCCACACCGTTTTTCTGCTTCTGCTTCAGCTCGGCGGTCAGCGCGAACATCGCGTCCAGTTCGGCCTTGGAAAAATCGTGCAGCGCGAGGAAATGCTTCTTCATGGGACTCTCGTTTCCGTTCGTAATAAGCGGCGCTCAGTGACGCCGTAAATCGATACCTAAAGGCAAATCCCCCCCGGCCCCAGCGTTGTCCGGTTAGGTTTTTGCTTTACGTCGCTTGTTTCTTAAGCGGGTGTTTCTTTTCGATCTCGCTTTGA
>NZ_JAEMHM010000069.1 GCF_016458275.1 Geomesophilobacter sediminis | reverse complement strand
TGTGGGAGCGCCTTTCCAGGCGCGAACATGTAGGAGCGACATTCCTGTCGCGATTAACAGAAGCAACACCGCAGAGGGCGCAGAGGTACACAGAGGAAAAGCCCGAGAAACTTTGACAGGGATGCCCATGATGCCCTGGATGGGAGCGCCCCTGAGGTGACCTCAGTTCAAAAGGAAAGGCGGTGCTTACCCTGTGGGAGCGCCTTTCCAGGCGCGAACATGTAGGAGCGACATTCCTGTCGCGATTA
>NZ_JAEMHM010000068.1 GCF_016458275.1 Geomesophilobacter sediminis | reverse complement strand
GTCCTCTCCACCGGCCAGGCCCAGGCCCTTGGCGCGGCAGGCGTCGGCGCACTTTCCTCCGACCAGCTCCGTGCGCTTTCCACTGCAGACATCGCAGCCCTGACCACCGCAGAAATCGCGGCGATCAGCACCGATAACATCTCCACGCTCACCACGAGCGAGATCAAGGCACTCACCACGGCTCAAATCGCCGGCCTCGATACCGCTCACGTCCAGGCGCTGGGCACCGCACAAGTTGCGGTCCTCTCCAC
>NZ_JAEMHM010000067.1 GCF_016458275.1 Geomesophilobacter sediminis | reverse complement strand
ACAGGAATGTCGCTCCTACATCTTCGCGCCTGGAAAGGCGCTCCCACAGGGTAAGCACCGCCTTTCCTTTTGAACTGGGGTCACCCCCGGGGCGCTTCCATCCAAGGCATCCTTGGTATCCCTGTCAAAGTTTCTCAGGCTTTTCCTCTGTGTCCCTCTGCGTCCTCTGCGGTGTTGCTTCTGTTAATCGCGACAGGAATGTCGCTCCTACATTTTCGCGCCTGGAAAGGCGCTCCCACAGGGTAAGCACC
>NZ_JAEMHM010000066.1 GCF_016458275.1 Geomesophilobacter sediminis | reverse complement strand
TGGGAGCGCCTTTCCAGGCGCGAACATGTAGGAGCGACATTCCTGTCGCGATTAACAGAAGCAACACCGCAGAGGACACTGAGGAGCACAGAGGAAAAGCCCGAGAAACTTTGACAGGGATACCAAGGATGCCTTGGATGGAAGCGCCCCGGGGGTGACCTCAGTTCAAAAGGAAAGACGGTGCTTACCCTGTGGGAGCGCCTTTCCAGGCGCGAACATGTAGGAGCGACATTCCTGTCGCGATTAACAGAAGCA
>NZ_JAEMHM010000065.1 GCF_016458275.1 Geomesophilobacter sediminis | reverse complement strand
GGTGCTTACCCTGTGGGAGCGCCTTTCCAGGCGCGAAAATGTAGGAGCGACATTCCTGTCGCGATTAACAGAAGCAAACCGCAGAGGACGCAGAGGGACACAGAGGAAAAGCCCGAGAAACTTTGACAGGGATACTCACGATGCACTGGATGGAAGCGGCCCTGGGGTGACCCCAGTTCAAGGAAAGGCGGTGCTTACCCTGTGGGAGCGCCTTTCCAGGCGCGAACATGTAGGAGCGACATTCCTGTCGCGATTA
>NZ_JAEMHM010000064.1 GCF_016458275.1 Geomesophilobacter sediminis | reverse complement strand
GGTGCTTACCCTGTGGGAGCGCCTTTCCAGGCGCGAAAATGTAGGAGCGACATTCCTGTCGCGATTAACAGAAGCAATACCACAGAGGACACTGAGGGACACAGAGGAAAAGCCCGAGAAACTTTGACAGGGATACCCAGGATGCACTGGATTGAAGCGCCCCTGGGGTGGCCCCAGTTCAAGGAAAGGCGGGTGCTTACCCTGTGGGAGCGCCTTTCCAGGCGCGAAAATGTAGGAGCGACATTCCTGTCGCGATTAACAGAAGCAA
>NZ_JAEMHM010000063.1 GCF_016458275.1 Geomesophilobacter sediminis | reverse complement strand
ACCCTCTGCGAAACTAAGGAGACCCTCTGCGAAACTAAGGAGACCCTCTGCGAAACTAAGGAGACCCTCTGCGAAACTTAGGTGACCCTCTGCGAAACTTAGGAGACCCTCTGCGAAACTAAGGAGACCCTCTGCGAAACTCAGGGAACCCTCTGCGAAACTAAGGAGACCCTCTGCGAAACTAAGGGGACCCTCTGCGAAACTAAGGAGACCCTCTGCGAAACTAAGGAGACCCTCTGCGAAACTAAGGAGACCCTCTGCGAAACTAAGGAGACCCTCTGCGAAA
>NZ_JAEMHM010000062.1 GCF_016458275.1 Geomesophilobacter sediminis | reverse complement strand
CAGGCCCTTGGCGCGGCAGGCGTCGGCGCACTTTCCTCCGACCAGCTCCGTGCGCTGAACACCGCGGACATCGCAGCGCTGACCACCGCAGAAATCGCGGCGATCAGCACCGATAACATCTCCACCCTGACCACGAGCGAGATCAAGGCACTCACCACGGCTCAGGTCGCCGGACTCGACACCGCCCACGTCCAGGCTTTGGGCACCGCACAAGTTGCGGTCCTCTCCACCGCCCAGGCTCAGGCACTCGGCGCGGCAGGCGTAGGCGCACTTACTTCCGATCAGCTCCGCGCCCTCTCGACCGCCGATGTGGCGGCCCTGACCAC
>NZ_JAEMHM010000061.1 GCF_016458275.1 Geomesophilobacter sediminis | reverse complement strand
GGCGCGGCAGGCGTAGGCGCACTTACTTCCGATCAGCTCCGCGCCCTCTCGACCGCCGATGTGGCGGCCCTGACCACTGCGGAGATCCAGGCGATCAGCACCACCAACCTGGCGACCCTGACCACCGCGGAAATCGCGGCACTGACTACTGCTCAGGCACAGGCCCTCGGCGCAACCGGGGTAGGTGCCCTTGGCTCTGACCAGCTGCGCGCCCTGAGCACCCAGGATGTGGCAGCCCTGACCACCGCTGAGGTAGCGGCGATCAGCACCGACAACATCTCCCTGCTGACCACCGCCCAGGTCAAGGCAATGACCACGGCCCAGATCGCCGGCCTTGATACCGCTCACGT
>NZ_JAEMHM010000060.1 GCF_016458275.1 Geomesophilobacter sediminis | reverse complement strand
CTGAGAAACCGGGGAGTGAAGGACATCTTCATCGCATGCGTCGATGGTCTCAAAGGCTTTCCTGAAGCAATTGAAGCGGTATTTCCGAGCACTCAGGTTCAGCTTTGCATCGTGCATATGGTCCGTCACAGCATGAACTACGTTGCCAGAAAACGTTGGAAAGAAGTTGCTGAGGACTTGAAGTCAATCTATCAGGCCCCGACGGCAGAGCAGGCAGAGATGAATCTGGAGGCATTTGAGTCGAAGTGGGACTCGACATATCCATCGGTATCGAAAGCGTGGCGAAGAAATTGGGATAACATCATCCCCTTCTTTTCGTATGCTCCCGAGATCAGGAGGGCCATCTACAC